>NZ_BPQS01000016.1 GCF_022179385.1 Methylobacterium longum
AGCGGTATAGGAGCGGCCATCCCATCCTCCCAGGCTTCAAACCCGAGGACAGAATCACAGCCCTGTCCGATCCGCTACCCCACGTGAGTCCCGCTCAACGAGGCTTGGTATTAGCCGCTTCGAGGTGCTGGATCGCCCGCACGTCCCGGCTGATCAACTTGCGCGCCGCTAGCTGTTCGGCCGCGGTCTCTCCGCCGTAGGAGACGAATCGCTCGACGATGAGGTGCAGATCATGGGTCGTACGCGAGCGCTTGCGCCCGCTCAGGATCTCAAGCTCGGCCATGATCGCGGCGCGCAGCGGGCTGGCGCCGATTTGGATGTATGTCGCGTAGGCCAGGGCGATGGCCTCAAGGTGCTGGGCATCCGACGCTTTGCGGATGTTCAGACCGGCCCGCTGCAGCCAACCCGCGCTGTTGAGCGGCTGCGACCCGGCACCTTGGACCTGATGCAGGAAGCGCTCGGCGTCGGCAGCCACGGCGTCGCGGCTGCCAGCTTCAGCCTGGGTTCGTCCTGATTCGGCCGGCTCACTTGCCGGCTTTGCGGCTGCCGGCCCGTTTGAAGCCTGAGGTGATGCAGGGTGGCGCGGCGATAGGGTCGAAGGGGAGGGGGGACGAGGTCGGTTAAACCGAAACGCTGGGACCGTGTCGTTGAGCATGGCCTGGATCCATTCCGAGCAAACAGCCGCACATCGGGTGTGAGCAGCACTTCGTCAGTATGAATTGGCGACACGCTGATGGCCGACCAAAACCAGCCTCGTCCAAGAATGTCCGGCTTGCTCGACGGGACACAAACTGGACACCAGCCGCAGCGGCACAAGCTAAGTGGTTGATTTTGCTGGCGCGCCCTACGGGAATCGAACCCGTGTTTTCGCCGTGAAAGAGTGGTAACGAGTAGTTTTGCGACTGTCTGCGAACATCAGCGAACCTTCAATCTACTGCATGTACGGCATCTTTCGTCCTTGCGGATCCGCTGACATCCGCCTACGCCTTTTCCGTACGGTTTCCGTACGTGAGCGGGGAGGGTGCCATGGCCCGCACGGTACGCAACGCCAAGCTCGACACGCGTTCTGGGCGCGCAAAGCTTGCTCCTCGGAGAGAGCCTTACTGGACGGTGATCTCAGCGGGTTGTGCCGTGGGCTACCGGCGCGGCGCCCAGGGCGGGACGTGGGTCGCGCGGATGCGCGAGGGGATCAAACAACACTATGAGGCGCTGGGTGCCGCCGATGACAGCCGGGATGCCGACGGCCTGACCGTGTTCTCGTTCGCGCAGGCTCAGGAGCGGGCGCGCGTCTACTTCACCCGGAAGGCACGCGAGCTCGCTGGCCTCGATCAGGAAGCAATCGGAGTCCCCTGGACGGTCTCGATGGCGCTGGCCGACTACCTCGCTGCGCGGGAACGACGCGGTTCGAAGGGCGTGCGAGCAGACCGCTACGCGGCCGAGGCGCGGATCCTGCCGGTGCTGGGCGCGTTCGAGTTAGCGGCACTGACAACGAAGCGCATCCGTGATTGGCATCACGACCTCGCAGAGGCGCCAAAGCTGCGCCGGACCGGCGCCGGGGCGATCGCGCGAAAACTCTCCGCAGTTGATGCGACTGACCCTGAGGCTGTGCGGGCGCGGCGAGCGACGGCCAACCGAGTGCTGACGATTCTCAAGGCCGCGCTCAATCATGCCTTCCAAGAGGGCAAGACCAGCTCGGACGAGGCGTGGCGCCGGGTGAAGCCGTACCGCGAGGCCGACGCCGCCAAGATCCGCTATCTGCCTCCTGATGAGTGTCGACGCCTGCTGGATGTCTGCGAAGGACCCTTCCGCGACCTCGTGCGAGGCGCACTGGCCACCGGCTGCCGTTACGGTGAACTCGGCCGAATCCGCGTTTCCGACTTCGATGCGCAGGCGCGCACTGTGATGATCGCCAAGTCGAAGCAGGCCAAGCCGCGCCACATCGCGTTGAGCGACGAAGGCGCCGCCTTCTTCGCCGCGCTCACCTCCGGGCGGCCGCGAACCGCGCTGGTCTTCTCCCGCACCGATGGAGAACCATGGGGAGCCTCACACCAGCAGCGGCCGCTGATCGAAGCTTCAGCGCGGGCGGGCCTTGAGCCGCCGTGCACGTTCCATATCCTGCGACACACCTACGCGAGTGCCTTGGCCATGCGGGGAGTGCCGATGCGCGTCATCGCCGATCAGCTCGGGCACGCGGACACGCGTGTCACCGAAAAGCACTACGCCCATCTCACGCCGTCCTACGTGGCTGAGGCAGTCCGGCAGGCGCTGCCAGCCCTTGGCTACGGCTTAAACAGGTAGCCGAACGGCAAAGCCTTGCCGAATAATTCAGATGCGGTAATCGACCAGCAATAGATGATGTATTATTTTAAAATGACGCGATTCTTTTGTCTTACTAAAATTGAACCGACACCAACTGGAGTATGAATAAGATGGGCAAGACAGCATCTCGTGTTGCGGTTTCTGCTTATGCAATCGAGATAACAAAAACTTTTACTCCGGCCGAGTGGAATGAACTCGAATCTGCTCTAGGTCAAGTCCTGAGCGAAGAGAACAGAAGCGCGATTTCTCATCTAACAGATGATTTTCTTAATTTTCGCCGCCATGAAGGGAGGAATGTCCCTACTATCAAAGAAGTTCGCGAGAAGATTGATCTGATACGCGAGAACGCACATAGCATAATTTCGGCAATTACGGTTGATTACTCAGATATAGTAGCACAGAACACTGCAGCAGCGCACGCCGCCAGATGCATAAGAAGTACGGAGGAGGGAGACGCCGCATTGATTGGCGAAGTGCAAGCTGTCCTCAGAAGGTTTATCGTCAGCTGTGATCAGGCGCGGGAGGGTCGACCAGAGGCTAGCGACCACGGATATCAGGCCGGCGATGCTTGGAAAACGACAGTCTGGGCAATGCACCGCACTCTCGACCCGGATCATCCACCGGGGAAGGGTATCGGCAATAATGCCTACCCAATGAGCCCCATCACCAAGTTCATCGAAGCTTGGGAGAACCTTCTGCCCGGGGATGCCCGCAAGGACCCCGCTGAGAGGAGTCCGGACGCGCTGCAGGCAGCCGTGAATCGCGCCATAATGGGCAGGGGTGCCGCCCGGGACAAATAGTGCGTCGAAACTTTCCGATATTTGTCCCTCCCGGAGGCCGGTAGGGTCGAAGCAAGATCCTGGCGGATGTCACGAGCCATCTCGACATCCGCTGGAGTAAGCAGATGAATCACAGAGCCTACAGCGTCGCCGAAGCCTTGCAGCTCGCGAATGCCAGCCGCACAACGCTCTACAAGGCCATCGCCACCGGCCACCTACGCGCCGTGAAGCGTGGCAGGCGCACCTTGATCTTGGCCGATGACCTAAAGCGCTGGCTTGAGGCCTTGCCGCCGATCACCCGCACGGCCGCATAGCGCAGCGTGACTGACCAGAGACGGCCTACCGATCTGGACGGTTCTCTCCACCTTCGCGCCTGAGCAAAGAAAAGTCCCACACGAGGGCTGCTCGCGCGAGACTTGTGAAAGTTCATAGCATGTCATCCTCCTCTACCGCACGGCGCCGCTCGCGTCGAGTGCGAACTTGTGCGTCTGATCTATTTGACTGGGCGCAGCAGCAAGACCTGCTCGCACGGCCTGCCGTTCGGGCGATCTGTCAACGACTCGGCGTCAGCCCCGCCCTGGCGCTTGTCTACGCTGAACAGTCCGGCCTCTTACGGGAGGCGCGCGGTGATTAGATCGACAACACCGCAACGCATCGCCGGCACGTTCCGAGCACATCGTCCGATTCGCCCTCGTGATGTGGACCGCCTGATCAGCCTCGGGGTTCGCCCCGAGGTCCTCCAACAAAGTACCGGCCTTCGGGCAGGTTACGTTGTCTGGCTTCCGCGCCACCGCTTCGTCTTCGAACAGCATCTACCCGCAAGTCATGCTGATGTCGGCGGCGAGCGCGCCTTGCTGATCCTGGTGGCCGATCAAATCGAACAAGCCATCGACATCGTCGCCTGGGTACCCGCAACAGGCCGCCTCACGAGCTGGCTCGGCCGGGCCCGAGCTGTCGGGCAGGTTGCCGACCTTCCACCGGAGTCGCAGGACCAGATGCCGATCTGGTCAGACCCCCTCCACTGGCTGAACGCCGGTCAGCGAGGCCTCGTCCTGCTGGGCCCACACCCTGCAGCCGGACACAGCACACAAGACGACCACGGCTCGCCTAAAGCGCGGCACTCGGACGGCGCCTCGTACGCGAGTTGCCCGGTCGCACGCGGCCTATCCCTCACCTTACCTTCACCCCAGCTCGGAGCGCCCCATGACCTACGCCGGTTCTGAGGATTTCGTCGACGCCTCGGGCGAGCGCACATGCGGGAAGCTCTCGACGGAGCGGTCGACCTACATCTCCACCGACCGCTTCCGGATGAACACGGACGGCCTCACGACCGAGATCACCCGTGGCAGCGGCGAGCGGGCACGCACAGAACAGCTGTGGGTCTCAGCACCTTTCGAGATCATCGGTCGGGGTCGAGACCCGAGCGGCTGCGGCTGGTCCAAGTGGCTGCGATGGCGCGACCCCGACGGACGCCAGCACGAGCATGCAGTCTCGGACGCCGCTTTGCACGGTGACGTTCGTGCCCTGGCAGCCGACCTGGCCAGCCGCGGTCTCGTCATCGCCCGCGGCGCCCGCAACCATCTCGCCGACTACCTCGCGGAGGTGTCGGTCGACGAGCGTGTGACCACCGTCACGCGCTCCGGCTGGCATACACTCGGCGACAGCCGGCTCTTCGTCCTGCCGCATGGCGCGATCGGGCAACCACACGACGAGACGGTGATCCTCTCCGGCGCCATATCGACGGGCTACGCCGAGAGCGGAACATTGCAGGGGTGGCGTGAGAGTGTCGGCGCGCTCGCGCACGGACACAACCGGCTGATCCTGGCGATCGCGACAGCGTTGGCCGGACCGCTGCTGGAGCTGGCGGGCAGCGAGGGAGGAGGCATCAATCTGTATGGGCAGTCCAGCAAGGGAAAGACAACCGCGCTCAGAGCGGCAGCCAGCGTGTGGGGCCGCGGCTCGGCGGACCCCGGCTTTATCCGCTCCTGGCGCGCGACAGCCAACGCGCAGGAAGGTGCTGCCGCACTTGTCACGGACACGCTGCTCTGCTTGGACGAGATCGGTGTGGCGGACGGGCGCGATGCAGCGGCTGCCATCTACCAACTCGCCTCAGGTGTGGGCAAAGGCCGCTCCAGCCGGGACGGATCTCTCCGCCCGGCCGTGACGTGGCGCGTGCTGACGCTGAGCACGGGCGAGATCCCAATGGCCGCCAAGGTCACAGAGGACAAGCAGCGCCGCGTCTACGCCGGGCAGTCTGTGCGTCTGCTCGACATTCCAGCCGATGCAGGTCAGGGCTTCGGTGTCTTCGATCACGCTGGCGCCGACGGCAACGCAGCTCGGTTGGCGGAGGCGGTCAAGAGTGCCGCGCAGGCGAACTTCGGCACGGCGGGTCCGGCCTTCGTCCGTGAGATGATCCGCGTAGGGTTGGACGAGGTGGCGCGACGTGTCGCCAAAATCGTCTCCGACTTCCTCACCGCGCACGTCGACCCTGCCGCGGACGGGCAGGTCCGTCGGGCGGCCGGCCGTCTCGGCTTGATCGCGGCGGCCGGCGAGCTCGGCACCGAGTTCGGCATCTTACCTTGGGATCGGGGCGAATCGGAGTGCGCGTCAGCGCGCGCGCTCCAGGACTGGCTTGCGACACGGGGTGGGACAGAACCTGCGGAGGTTCGGGAGGCGATCGCTCAGGTGCGCCGGTTCTTCGAGGCTTATGGCGACAGCCGGTTCGAGTTGATCGGCGATGCTGACGCGCGCCCAATCTTGAACCGGGTGGGCTGGCGCAGGGGCTACGGTGAAGAGCGGCTCTGGCTAGTCCTGCCGGAGGCATGGAAGTCGGAGGTTTGCGCCGGGCTTGATCCGGTCGCCACGGCTCGCATCCTGTCCGATCGCGGGATGCTAAAGCCAGCAGGCTCCAGCAAGTTCCAGCGCTCTGAGCGCACTCCGGTCAGCAAGGATCCGATTCGGGTCTACGTGGTCACGCCGGCCATCTTCGGCGGGGACGAGGACGCCTGAGGACGTGCGCTGTCGGCCGGAAGACACCGGTTCATTCGGACGCAGTGAATAGGCCGGTGCTACAGGTGTTACAGGTGCTACAGGCGCTCTGAACCGAGCGGAACGCGCGACGTAGCACCTCCTGTGGCACCGACTCGAAGTGGAAATTCTGCAGCGCAATCAATCGTGTAACACCGTGGCACGCGTAACGGCTGGCGATCGCTACACTAGCGAGCGTTGTAGCACCTGCAGATCTGAGTGCCGGTGCCACACGGGCGAGTTGGATGACCTTATCTTCCGGTTCGGAGTTTCGTGCATCGGGGGCAACGCCGACGATTCGCCAGTAGCGAACCTTGAAATCCAACCGAGAAGCAGCCCGTCGGCTTTGCGCCCATCTCGGTCGATCAGCCGACGCTAGCGGCTTCTCCGAAGCGGTCGTTGCAGCAGCTCAGCTTGTTGGCCTGAGCAGCGCCAGGAGGCTGGCTGACAGGCCGCTCGAAAACGCAACGTCTCCGCAGCCACCCTGCTCGACGCGCCGCGCTGTCTGTGTTTGCTGACACCATCGGCCTTCCAAACGAGCCGAGCGGGGGAGGGAGCATGGGAACAGGTCGGGTTTTGGCCTGCGCGCTCGGGTGCGCACTCGGCATCGCACCAGCCCAGGCGCGCATCATCAGCATCGAGATCACCGCCGTCGAGCCGTTTGCTGAAGGCGCGGAATTTGGGTCTGCTGGCGCTTACGAGCGGGTCATCGGAGCCGCCCACGGCGAACTCGATCCGGCGGATCCAGCCAACGCCGGCATCGTCGACATCACGCTCGCGCCGCGCAATGCACGCGGCATGGTCGAGTACAAAACCGACCTGTTTATCTTGCGCCCGAAAGACCCTGCACGGGGCAGCGGCACGCTGCTGTTCGAGGTGCTGAACCGCGGCCGCAAGTTCCTATTCAACTGGGTGCTGGATGCGCCGGCCCAAGCCGCGCAGGCCGTCAACGATCCGCGCAGCGCCGTCGATGCCGGCACCAGCCTCGTCCTGCGACGCGGTGACACCGTCGTCTGGTCGGGCTGGGAGGCGGACGCGTTGCGTCAGCAGGGCGGCATGGCGATTGACGTCCCGGTAGCTTCCCAAAACGGCAAGCCGATCGTGGAGATCGTGCGCGACGAACTCGTCAGCGCCACCCGCGGGCCGCCGGAGGCGCCCTTCTATCTCACCTTCAAGGCAGCCAGTCAGAATAAGGCCGGCACGCAGCTGACCGTGCGCCGCCGGGAGGCCGACCCGCCCCGGCCCGTTCCGGCGGATGCGTGGCACTACGCGACGTCGCGGCAACTCGAACTCCTCCCCAAGGGCACCAAGCCCTTGCCGGGCTCGATCTACCAGTTCACCTACCAGGCCACTGAACCGAAAGTGCTCGGCATCGGCTTCGCCGCGACGCGCGACGTAATCGCCTACCTACGCGGCGATGCCGCCGGCGGCGCCAACCCGGCGGGCGGAACAATCCGACACGCGGTCGCTCTCGGCATCTCACAGAGTGGGCGCTACCTGCGCGACTTCATCTATCAGGGCTTCAATCGCGACGAGACCGGACACCAGGTCTTCGACGGCGTGTTGTCCCACATTGCCGGGATCGGCGGGGTCTTCCTCAACGCGCGCTTCGGCCAACCGTCACGAACGAACACGCAGCACGAAGATCATCTCTATCCGGAAAATACCTTCCCGTTCTCCGCGACGCCCCAGCACGACCCGGTGACGGGACGGACTGGCGCGCTCCTGCGCAACGACGGCTTCGACCCGCTGCTAATCGAGGTGAACACCGGTACCGAGTACTGGCAGAAAGGTGCTTCGCTGCTAACGACGGATCCGCTGGGTCGCAAGGACATCGCCTCGCCCGACCGAGCGCGCGCGTACTTGGTCTCGAGCGCCTTCCACTATGGCCGCGCTGGACTGACCTCGAATAGAGGACCCTGCGCGAACACACGCAGCACCCTCAATCCGGCACCTGTCCTTCGAGCCCTTCTGGTGGCGCTCGAGGAGTGGGTGACGGACGGCACAGTGCCGCCGGACAGCCGGATTCCGCGCTTATCGGATGGCACGCTGGTCGAGGCAGCTGAGACCGGCTTTCCTTTCATCGTCGGTGTGCCAGTCCCCACCGCGCCGAACACAATTGCGCGCTTCAGCACCTACGTCGATCCCAAGCCTGAGAGCGGGCTACAATACCGGCCACTCGTGCCGCGAGTAGATGCGGACGGCAACGACGTGGCAGGCATTCGCCTGCCGGCCGTCGCCGCACCGCGGGCGACCTTCACGGGTTGGAACCTCTACGCTGATCCCTTCCCTGTGGGCTCCCTGTGCGACCGGGAGGGAAGCCAGCTTCCGTTTGCCCGAACACGAGCCGAGCGCGAGGCCAATGGGGATCCGCGGCCCTCGCTGGAGGAGCGCTACTCGGATCTGGACGCCTACCTTGCTGCAGTGGCCAAGTCTGTAGATGTGCTAGTCAAAGATCGCCTGCTTCTGCGCGAGGATGGCGACCGCCTGGTCCAGGCGGCACGGCACGAGGCTACGCAATAGCAATTTTGGACGAGGCGCACCGCCAGTTTGGCTGTGCGCCAGCATCTACATCTGCGACGACACTGGGCTGGAGACCAAAGCGGTGTTCGAGGAGATCGCCGGCTTCTTTGACAAGCATCTGGCGCGCGAGGGCTCAGCCCGGGGCTGACGAGAGCGCATATCAGAGGGGAGTGCCTTCGTGAGACGTCACCTTGCTGTGCTGAGCTTTCTGCTGCCGCTGCTTCTATTGGGTATGGCGGCACAGGCTCAGCCCATCACGAAGGAAGATGAGCAGATCGACGGCGCTGATCCCAGCGTCCGCTTGTTTGTGCGCATGAAGATGGCGGAGGGCAACGCGCGCTTCACGGACGACAACGTCGTCGTGTTCGTGCATGGCGCGACGACCCCGTCCACGCCCGACTTCGACCTGTCCTATAAGGATTACTCCTGGGCTGATCGGCTCGCCCGGCTCGGCTACGTCGTCTACATGTTCGACAAGCGCAACTACGGCTTCTCATCTCGCGAGCCGGCCATGGACAAGCCAGCGGCCGAGAACCGGCCGGTGACGCGCTCCTACCTCGCGGTGCGCGACATCGGATCGGTGGTCGACTTCGTCCGCAAGCGCCACAGCGTGTCGAAGTTGACGCTGATCGGCTGGTCATGGGGCGCGATGACGACCGGCTACTTCGCGTCACTGCACAGCGACAAGCTGCGTCGGATCGTGCTCTACGCGCCGGCCTACGCGTTCGCGCAGCATACCAACCTCGGGGCCGGCACGGCGCTTCAGAACAAGCGTAAGCCGCTCGAATTCAATTACGGGCTCGGCGCCTACCGCCTCGGCACAGCCGCGGCCAACACGGCCCGCTGGGACGGTGAGATCCCGATCGAGAACAAGGGCGAGTACCGCGAGCAGGGTGTCGTTGACGCGTTCAACGCCGAGATGCTGGCGACCGATCCAACGAGTGGAAGCCGAACCCCGCCCAGCCTCCGTGCGCCGAACGGGGTCCTGGAGGACAGCTTCATGCAGGCCACCGGCCGTCGCATGTGGAACGCCTCCTCGATCTACGTGCCGACACTCGTCATCGCCGGGCAGTACGACACGTGGTCGTATCCGGAGGATCGCGAGGTACTGATGCGCGACCTCACGAACGTGCCGCTCAAGAAGAGCGTGATGATCCCGGATGCGACGCACTTCGTCCTGTTCGAGAAGAACCGCGAACAGTTCTTCCAGGCGATCGAAGACTTCCTGAAGTCGCCCGTCGCTGAGGTATCAAAGCCGTGAGCCGGGCGCGTCCTCGAGCGCGCATCATGACGTGGAACAAGGCGGCGATCTCGGCCGTCCGACAGCAGCTGTCAACGACTGGGATAGATCCGATGGTGACGAGACGATCCGTTCTGGCTGCGGCCGCCCAGCCCGCCTGCGTTGCCGCGCTCGCGACCGCTCCCCTCGCCATGCCCTATGCAGCCTCGGCACAGGCGCCGACACTCGCATCGGATCAGGCGCCGGGTTTCTACCGCTACAAGGTAGGCGCGGTCGAGGTGACAGCGATCAACGACGGCTTTGCCATGCGCTCGCTTGATGGCTTCATCCCCAACGCGCCGGCAGGCGAGCTGAAGAAGGCGATGGAGGATGCCTTCCTTCCCACGGACACACTTCCTCTAACCTTCACGTCCGTCGTGCTGCGCATCGGAGGCCGCACGGTGTTGGTGGACACCGGCTTTGCCGACAACGGCCCGCCCACCACCGGCCGCTGGATGACGAACTTCCGTACCGCCGGTTTTGACCCGGCGACCGTGGACGACATCGTGATCAGCCATTTCCATCCAGACCACATCGGCGGCATCCGTCGTAAGGACGGCACGGCGGTCTTCCCGAAGGCGCAGGTCCACGTACCCGAGGCAGAGTGGGCGTTCTGGACCGACGATGCCCGGATGGCCAAGGCGCCGGACGGCTGGAAGCCGACCTTCGCGGCGACACGCCGTGTGTTCGGGCCCATGACGGGAGAAGTGAAGCGCTTCGCCGCCGGCGAGGAGGTGGTGCCGTCCCTGACGGCGGTGGCCGCCCCTGGCCATACCCCCGGCCACACGGCATTCATGCTGGGCTCGGGCTCGGCCAGGCAGTTGATCATGGGTGACACAGCCAACCATCCCGCGCTCTTCGTACGAAATCCAGGATGGTCGGCGGTGTTTGACATGGACGCGGAGAAGGCTTGCGAGACCCGCGTGAAGATGCTTGACTTAGCTGCGGCCGAGCGCCTGCAGGTATCGTTCTACCATGCGCCGTTCCCGGCGGCAGGCCACATCCTCAAGGGTGCGGATGGGTACAGGTTCGTCCCGATCCAGTGGAGTCCAGTCGTCTAAACGAGGGTGGCGCTGATCCTCCCTCGGCATCTCGGACACCTCTGATACGCTCATCCTGAGCGGGGAAGGTGTCAAATGGCGAAGACGAGACGAGAGTTCACACCCGAGTTCAAACGCGAAGCGGTCGCCCTGCCGGAGAGCAGCGGCAGACCGCAGATGCAGGTCGCGGCCGAGCTCGGGATCCAGCCCTCGATGTTGCGGCAGTGGCGCGCCATGCTGAACGGGGCCTCACTCCGGCCGCGGCCTGCTGGATCGACGGGGGCCTCGCCACCAAACCCGGTCGCGTCCCCGTCCGATCAGGCCGCCGAGATCGCCCGTCTGCGGCGTGAGCTCGACCGCATGCGCATGGAGCGCGACGTGCTAAAAAGAGCCATCGGCATCTTCGCGGAGATGCCCAAGTGACCTTCGCCGTCATCGAGCAGCATGCGCGGACCTGGCCGGTGCGTCTCATGTGCCGCGTGCTCGGAGTCTCATCCAGCGGCTTTTACGGCTGGCGGTCACGGCCTGAGAGCGACCGCTCGGCCTCCAGCCGCCAGCTCCTGGACAATGTCCGGCGCATCCATGCCGCAGACCATCGGCGCTATGGTGCCCCACGCGTGCATGCCGCCCTACGGGCTGAGGGCCGGCCTGTCAGCCGGGGCCGGGTAGAGCGCCTCATGCGCCGGCATGGCATCCGTGTCCTGGTGGGGCGTCGATTCCGGCCCTGCACGACCGACAGCCGCTACGAATTCCCGATCGCGCCCAATCTCCTGAAGTAGGATTTCTCGGCCGCGCAGCCCAACACGGTCTGGTTGGCCGACATCACCTACCTGCCGACCGGCGAGGGCTAGCTGTACCTGGCTGCCGTCCTCGATCTGGCCACACGCAAGATCGTCGGCTGGTCGATGCGCGATCACATGCGCACCGAGTTGAGCGTGGCGGCGCTGATGATGTCGACCCAACGGCAGCGGCCGGCCGCCGGGTTGATCTGCCACTCGGATCGCGGCAGCCAGTACGCGGCCGAGGACTACCGGAGGCAGTTCACCGGCATGGGGGCGAAGCCGTCGATGAGCCGCACGGCTTGCTGCTACGATAATACCCTGATGGAGAGCTTCTTCCACACCCTCAAAGTCGAACTCGCCCATCAGCGACGATGGGCAACCCGGGACGAGGCCCAACGCGACCTGTTCGCTTACATCGAGGGCTACTACAATCGGCAACGCATCCATTCGGCACTCGGCTATCTCACGCCCGAGTAAGCCGAGAGGACCGCGAACTGATCTCCTTGTGTCCGCGATGCCGAGGAAGGATCATCGCGCCTATCCCGGACATTGAGGGCGCTCTCGTTCATCTCCGAAAGCCGACATCAACTAATGGTTTGAACCGCCGGCCCCCCGCATAGCTTGGGTGCCGATCAGGGCAGACGTTCTATCGCCCCTTGTAGCGGCAAGCGACCGCCGGCATCTCATGGTCATGCCTGACTCCACCCTTGACGAGGCTAGCCTCGCCCGCTTTCTCGACGCCTTCTACGCACGCGTGCGCGGCGATGCACTGATTGGCCCAGTCTTCGCGGCAGCGATCCCCGACCACTGCTGGGCTCAACATATGGCGACCATCCAGGCATTCTGGTCCTCAGTCTTGTTCAAGACGGGCCGCTACAAGGGCAATCCGTTCGGCAAGCATCTCGCGCTCGGCCAGCTTCAACCGCCCCATTTCGCTCGCTGGCTCAGCCTGTTCGAGGAAACGGCTCACGCCCACTTCCCGCGTGAGGTCGCAGCCATCCTGATTGAGCGTGCTCACCGCATCGGGGACAGCCTGAAAGCGGGATTGTTCTTCCGACCCAGCCTGCAGAGCGACTTCGCGGGTGTCGATGCGACGGTCGTTCGCGACCGAACCGGCAGTCTGGTTGAACCGCTCTCCCGTGGTTTGAACTCTCGCAAATCGTAACCGGCAGCCGCGGAAAGCAGTTGAGCAGAATTGTGTAAGCTCGCGGCACCGCTACACTGACCCGCGGGAGAAAACGCAGTCGTAAAGCGACTCAGGCCGCGAGGGGCAGCAGCGATGGCACGTATCTTGAGAGCGGCAGGCTTCAGCGCCTGGCTTGTGACAGGTTTGTGCAGCACGACCGTGCTCGGCGCGCCTTACATGATCGTCGGCAATGACGAGAAGCTCGTCTGGAACGACGAGGGCAAGCCGGTGATGTCACTTCCCGGCAAGGACAACGTGCTCGTCGTCGACCTGGCCAACCCGGAAGACCCCAAAATCATCGCCAACCTGCCTCTGAAGAACTCCGTGGTGGGTCCACCCGCCAACATCGCCATAGACCCCAGCGGCTCGATGGCCCTGGTGGCGGACTCCGTCAGCGTCATCCAGGAGGGCGAGGCGCTCAAGCAGGTGCCGGACGACAAAGTCCACGTCATAGACCTGAAGGCGAGCCCGCCTAAGCTCGCCACGACAGTGCAGGTCGGCAAGATGCCGTCAGGACTGGACATCAGCCCGAAGGGCGACATGGCCCTCGTGGCTCTCCGCGCCGACAACGCGGTCGCCGTGCTGTCGATCAAAGGTACCGAGGTGAAGCTGGTCGAAACCGTGCCTATGGGCGACATAGTCTCGCAAATCGCCTTCACGCCGGATGGCCGCCACGCCGTGGCGGTCAAGTTTCCAGCGGGAAAGGCCTCGCTGCTCGACATCGGCGCGGACGGTAAGGTGACCTACAACAAGCTCGATCTGCCGACCGGCCCCTGGCCCTACAACGTCGTCGTGAGCCCAACAGGCAAGATCGCGCTCACCGCGGACAACGGTAATTCCGGCGCCTCGGACGGCAGCGTCGATACGGTGAGCGTCATTGATCTTGAAGCTCAGCCGCCGCGGATCACGGACCGCGTCGTCGTTGGAGACGGTCCGGAAGGCATCGCCATCAGTCCGAGAGGTGATGTCGGAGTAGCGGTCATCCTCAGGGGCTCAAACGCGAGCAAGAAGGCGTATTTCTACAACAAGAATGGAAGCCTCGCCGTCCTGAAGATCGACGGGAAGGCGGTGACGAAGATCAAGGAGATTGAGGTTGGCGGGTTGCCGGAGGCAGCGGCGTTCACCCCGGACGGACGCTATCTGCTCGTCGGTAATTATCTCGACCAGGACTTCTCGATCTTACGGGTCAACGGCACTGAGATCACCGATACGGGGAAGCGGTTCAAAGTGCCTGGCCACCCCGCCTCGGCGCGAATTAGCCCTCGCTGACAGCGAGAGACTTCGCTCGCGTTGGCACTTCCCTCGCCAGCGCCATCCATCCCGCAGCGCTTTTGCGCTTGGCGCATACTGTCTGATGATCGAAGTCTGACGCTTGATACCTATATTCGAGGTCCGCAACGGATGGTGACGCGTCATAGGGTTACTGCTGGAAAGCGGACATTGAGCTTCGCGGCCATCTCGGCCATTCGGCCGCCATCACAGCCCTCTCCGAAGCGGACACTACGGTAGTGCGAGATCTAAGCCCGGATCTTGTCATTTCGGAATACTTATCAGATACGAAATAGATATCACTTTTCGGCATGGCCGTAACTATCGGCATCAAAAAATTATATAAAACGAGTCAACTTGAAGCATGAATTAAGCAGCTTCGTCGAGAGCTGACACGGGGCAACTGCGCCGCTGCCAGCTTTTGAAGCGTGGCCTGTACCGGTCACTCATCAAATTGGGCACTTGGCTGGGGACGGCAGCGCGCTGTCAATCGAGATCTGCGACGCGGCCCTTTGAGCTGCGCTGCGGCGCATGATTGACGCCAACCCGCGCTGATGATGTCGTCATCTAAAAGGCACCTGGAGGTTGCAATGAATCCAGTCAAGTCGCGTCGACGCTGGCTCCAACTCCTGCTTGGCTTGATCGTCATGATGACGATTTCGAGCCCACAATACGTCTGGACCCTGTTCGTCAAACCCTTTCAGGCCAGCACCGGTGCCTCACTCGCCGCAGTGCAGGTCACCTTCACGCTGGTGATTGTGCTGCAAACCTTTTTCTCCCCAGTGCAAGGCTATCTCATCGACCGATTTAGTCCGAAACTGATGATCGCTCTAGGTGCCGCCCTGAGTGGGCTCGGTTGGGTCATGGCCTCGAAAGCCGAGAGCCTGCTCGCCTTGTACGCCACCTATGGTCTGCTCTGCGGCCTCGGGACTGGCATCGTCTATGTCGGCATCGTCTGCCTGATGGTGCGCTGGTTCCCGGACCGCCGGGGTTTCGCCACCGGCATGGTGGCGGCCGGCTATGGCATGGGTGCCATGATCACCACCTTCCCAATCACCGATATGATCGCGGCTAGCGACTTCCGGCACACGCTTCTGGTCTTCGGGTGCATCCTCGGTGCAGTCGGGCTTCTAGCCGCTCTCGGCTTGCGCGCGCCACAGGCCGGCGAGGTGCCACTGATCGACCCAGCCGGAACCGCGAGCGATCCAGCCGACACTGCACCGAGGGCGATGCTGCGCACGCCTGTGTTCTGGCTGATGTTCGCCATGATGACGATGATGTCGACGGGCGGCTTGATGGTCACGGCCAACTTCGCCAACTTCGCCCGCGAGTTCGGCGTTGCCGACGCGCTCGTGTTCGGCTTTGCGGCGCTTCCTTTCGCGCTGACCTTCGATCGCATCACCAATGGCCTGACGCGTCCCTTCTTCGGCTGGGTGTCGGACCATATCGGCCGGGAGAACACGATGGCGATCGCGTTCGCGCTCGAGGCGGCCGCAATCGGGCTGTTGCTCTACAATCGGCAGAACGCTTACGCGTTCGCACTGCTGTCAGGCGTTGTGTTTTTCGCCTGGGGCGAAATTTTCTCGTTATTTCCCTCGATATTAACCGATACCTTCGGAACGAAGCACGCCACCACGAATTACGGCTTCCTCTACATGGCGCAAGGCGTCGGCTCGCTCCTTGGCGGTCCTGTCGCGGCGCTGATCCACGACGCGGCCGGCAACTGGGTGCCGGTTTTCGCAATCGCGATTATCCTCGACCTCATCACCGCCGTGCTGGCCTATTTCGTCCTGAAACCCATGCGGCGCGGCTGGCTTGGACGCGAGCGGGCACCAAAGCCCGCCCTCGGCCGTGCCGCAGCGGCGTAAGAGAACGAGCACCGTCGGCCCTAAAGCAACATTCGGCATTGCGCCCATTTCGGCCGCTCAGCCGCCTCTATCGGCTTCTTAGGAGCGGACGTTGCGCCACTCAGTGCGTGGCCGTTGCCGCGCTCACTCTCCAGACAGTGTTGCCGACATCGTCGGCGACGATCAGGGCGCCCGTCCGATCGAGGGACACACCGACCGGGCGTCCGCGGACCGTCTTCTTGTCCTCCGCGAGGAAGTCGGTGATCACCGGAATCGGTGCTCCGTTCGGGCGTCCATCGACGAAGTGGACGAAGATTACCTGGTAGCCGTTCAGCGGATCGCGGTTCCAGCTGCCATGCTCGCCCACGAAAGCGCCATCGGCGAATTGCGGCGACACCTTCTGACCTTGGGTGAACGCGACACCGAGGGTCGCGACGTGGGAGCTCAGTCCATAATCCGGCTTGATCGCCTTCGCGACCATGTCCGGCTTCTGCGGCTGAACGCGGTCGTCCACGTGCTGCCCCCAGTAGCTGTAGGGCCACCCGTAGAAGCCGCCCTCCTTGATCGAGGAGAGATAGTCTGGATCCGCATCCGGCCCGTTCTCGTCGCGTCCGTTGACGACGGCGAACAACTGCCCCGTTCCGGGTTGGATGGCCAGATTCGTCGGGTTGCGGATCCCGGTCGCGTAGAAGCGTTTGGCGCCGGTCAGCCTGTCGACCTCGAAGATGGTCGCGCGATCCTCCTCGATATCCATCCCGTTTTCGGCGACGTTGCTGTTGGACCCGACACCGACGTAGAGCTTTGATCCATCAGGGCTGGCGACCATCGCCTTGGTCCAATGATGGTTGATCGGGCCGGCCGGGAGATCCGCGAGCTTGGTCCCCGGCTCCTTGATCTCCGTCTGGCCGGGCTTGAACGGATAGGCGATGATCGCGTCAGTGTTGGCCACGTACAGCGTATCCGCCGCCACCGCGACCCCATAGGGCGAGTGCAGATTATCGACGAGCACCGTCTTCAGCTCTGGAACGCCATCGCCGTTGGCATCCCGCAGCAAGGTGATGCGATTGCCACCCTTGTCGGCAGAGCCGCCGCGCGCCTTGATCAAACCCGAGATGTAGTCCTTCGGCCGGAATGGCTTGGTGCCGGGGCCGTTGCTTTCGACGACGAGGATGTCGCCGTTGGAGAGCGGGTAGACGATACGCGGATGCATCAGCCCGTTCGCCATGGCCTGGATGCGCAGGCCGGCGGGAACCGTGGGCGTTTCCCCCTCCTTCCAGCCTACGGCCTGCGGTACGCTCATCGGGGGGATGAGGTACTGGTGAGGCTCTGGAATGTCCGGGTTCGACCCGTATTGCTTCGCGGGATCGCCTCCCTTGTCGTTGCAGCCGGCCAGCAGCGCGACGACCATCAGGCTGGAAGCCGCGCGGAATCGCTTCATGGTCATGCGTTGTCTCCCTGGGCGGGCATCTTGGGGCCGGTCACGCACCAGCCGCGAAGACCGGCGACGAGAAGCAGGATCGCGACGATGGCCGACACGGTGATCCCGGACGGGACGACGGACGTCCACCCATCGCGCGTATGAATGAAAACGTTGACGATCGAGAGGATCGCGGCGACAGCCAGCAGGCCGAAGTCGGGCCAACTGATCAGCCCGGCCCTACCGAGCACGAAATCGAGCACGAGGACGATTGCGGCGATTAGGGCCAGGACGAGCCCGCTGGTGATCAGCCACGCCGAGAAGTTGGCCCACTGCATCAACGCGTTGCTAAAATACATGAAGTCCGTGAACAGGGCGGCCATCAGCAAAGCCCCACCCAGTCCGACGAAAAACGAGTGTAGCGGCCTGGGTGTATGGCCCGCGCCAAGTTGCCTAGCCATTCTTTCCTCCAACGAAGCAACGACTTGAGAGAGCTCGGCCGAGCATGAGTGAAACGCGAAATCTCGGGTCCGGTGCGACCGAACTCGGTAGCTTCATTGCGAACGCGATGTTCCACCATCGTGATGCCATCGAAGCCGAACCGGCGGCCGCACGCGCATTCGCACGAAATGGGCTCGCGACGCGGTCCAGCAATTCCCTGATCGATATTTCGTCCTGTGCTGGGCTTTGGAGAGTGCCGCGTGCTCCAGAAGCAGGCGACACGGCATCGGTCAGATCTTGCCGACCGACGAGTGTCCGCTTGCTGAACCTGAAGCTCGAAGGCAGCCTGCCTAATATCCACACGACCTTGTCGAGCAGTCCTGACATCGAACGCCCGCGCCGCCTACCGACTGAACGGCACTCACCAGTAGATCTGTAGGCGCGTGATGATCGTGTCGACCGAGAATGACGTGCGGCTGAGGGCGTCAGATTGGGTCTCGCTCGGCTGCACGCGCCCATGGATGTAGTTCGCGATCAGGCGCAAATTCGGCTCGGGGTACCAGCTGAGGCCAAGGGTCACATCCCGCTCCGAACCGGCACGAAAACCTCGAGCGTTAAGGTCGATGCTGCTGTAGCGGGCGGCTACTTCGAAGACACCGATCCCGCCCCGGGAGACCCGCTGCCCCTCCGGCACGATTACACCCTTGAACGTTGCGTAAGTCGTGCCGCCCTGAGGTGTCATAGTGTAGCTGCGGCCTTTCCCGTTCAGCACTAAGCCCGCCTCGACATAGCCGCCTTGAAAACTGAGGACCGGCAATGGGCCACCAAGCCCCTCGAACCGCTCAATCTCGGCGTGGATGTACTCGGCTTGGAGCAGCAATGGGCCGTTGCGGTAGGCAAATTCCGCTCCGATGCGGGTAGCTTGTGCAACGTCGGGCAAGTCGCCGGTGTCGACGAAAGAGCGCGCGAATAACGAGGCTTCGGCTTGTGTGGAGAGGCTGAAATCGTCGTCGCTCCGAGAGCGACGGCGATAGATGCCAGCAAGCCCTAGATGCAGGATCTCGTCCTCATTCAGGATGGGCGCCACGGTAGCCCGTGCGGCCACCGCCACTCCGTCGCCGGAGATGCCGTTGCTGGCGGCATTGCCGAACACCCCTGCCGCCGCAGTCCACGCCTGCCCGTGATGCCCGATCGCAAAGCCAAACCGGCGGTCCGGCACGAAGGCGTTGGCGAGGGAGCGCTCGGCGAATAGGGTGTCGTTGTTGCTTTGCAGCCATTCGAGGCTGAATGGCACCTTCATGTTGCCGAGCGTCAGGATCGTATCCGGCAGCCCTTTCCAGGCTACGAAGGCGTCGTTGATCGGCAGAACGGGATCGCTAAAATCGTACTGGAAGGCGATCACCCAGTCGCGGCCAATTGTGAGTGTCGGTTCGAACCAGGAGCGGCGCACCGCGACATTGTCGGGGAAGGCCTCAGGTAGACCCCGCCGGCTGAAACCGGCTGCGCCGGCATCGATGTGCAGACGGCCTCCGATATTCAGCGTCACATCCGGGTCAGGGAACGTGAGGGTCAGCCCCTTTTCATCGTAGCGCAAACGCTCTCCGTAGGGGCCGACCATGCCTTCGAACGTGTCGTTCCCGGCGCTGGCAGGCGGGACGAGAGCGAGGGAGACGGCCAGGAAGGCCGCGGCGCGGCGCGTTTTGATCACGGTGTCAGAGAGCAGTTCGCCACGGCGGCGACAAGCACATGGGCCAACGTAAGCTCAAATCACGACGGTCGTGGCATGGGGGTCACGTTCCCATACCGTTCGGAACGGTTGAAAAAGGCGGACTTCTCTTGCGTCTCGGTCACGTCGCTGCGGCTGCGAAAGAGGAGCAGGGTGCGGCCACCCAGAGATCACCTGTAACGTGCAGTAAGCGGTTCGCACTCAGATGCCGTCAGTCGGAGCGGGAGCCATCCACCCCATCTGCTTTCGGGATCCGCACGGCCACGCGTGAATGACTGCGCTGGGTTGGTAGGAGCCCGTCCGCTTTTCAGGCCACCCTTCTTCAAAGTGGTCGTTCTGCTTACGGCCAGCATCTGCCACCACGCATCGCTCGCGCGAACGTCTCAGATGGGTGGTTTTGCGACCGTCCGCTTTCTGACTGCGGATGCGTTGAAGCGGACATAGGTACGAGGACAGTTCATGCCGCTCACCCGAGCTGCATTCTAGCTAATACCTAAACGGTCTCAGTAGACACAGGTGTGAAAGTCATAGCCTCGCTACGTAGGGTATCTGGATCCATAATGAACCGCTCAATTCGCTCGTAACCCAAACACGGGCGCCCCTGTAGATGAATGCGGCCTTCTTCCTTGGAAGGCCAAAAAATGCCCTGCACTGCGGCGTCCATATATTGATATACTTTGACCAGTTGGGGTGGGCCTCCAATTGTTTCGGACCGTCGCGGATCACGCAGCATGTCGCGGATTACCTCAAAGGGCTCCCAATCGATCTTAAACGGCATAGACTTGGGGCGAGTTTTGTATATCTCCAGAAATTTCTCACACGCAAGCGGTGCTTGATCGCCCGCAAACGCGATACGTCCAATAATCGTACCTCTTCTTGGTTTTCTTGAGGGGCGAAGTGAATATATATCAGGCTCACTTAAATGGACCAAAGTTTGCCCTGGATGCGCGATAAATTTTTGCTGCTTGCTATCATATCTGATTGACCATATTTCAAAACCTTTCTTAATCCAATCGTAGCCTCCAAATAGGAATTCTGCACCCGGCAACGCGTCAACCACGCCCTTCAGATGAGGAGAAACTCTAATCTCGGCAGCCATAGAGTCGAATACTTTCAGGGCATGCGATTTGAGTGAGGTCAAATCGAGCGATCTTCTTCGAGCAGGCGCGTGAGAGTCTATCGCGAGGGCAAGTTGTTGCATCATGGGATATGCGGCGCCGCTGTATCCTGCAAATGCAATCGCGCAGTCACTGCGAGGCAATGTTAGTATCTTTGGACAAGCGTCGAAATTTCTGCCATCGCCGCTTAATCGACTGTCGCTGACAAATATAAGCTCTTCGCAAGAATTGATAGTACGGATCCAAGCTGCTGAGATTGTCATAAATATCTCTGACGAGTCTAAAACATTTATAGGGTAATAGCACAAGACGTATGAACTCTAGGTAAATCTAGGGCGAGTACCGCTGCTTTCCCCATGAGCTGAAGTTGCCGGAGGGCCTACGACCGGCCGCTTTGGAGAAGCGCCGATGGCGGCCTGGATGGCTGGGTAGGGTCGATAGGAGGCCGTCCGCTTTATCGGCAGACCTCCTCCAAAACAGCCATTCCGCTTTTGATGTTGTGGACGGCTCTCCTCCCGCCTGCGGTAGTCATACAGGCTGAGCCGAAGGGAGAGCGTCGATGGCAACGATTGTGACGATTGGGTTGGATATCGCCAAATCCGTGTTCCAGATCCACGGGATCGATGCAGCCGGCGCGGTGGTGGTGCGCCGGAAGCTGTCGCGGGGCCGCGTACTGGCGTACTTCGAGGCTCTGCCGCGCTGCGTGATCGGCTTGGAGGCGTGCAACACTTCGCATCACTGGGCTCGCGAACTGACTGCATTGGGTCATGACGTGCGGCTGATGCCGGCGCAGTACGTGAAGCCCTACGTCAAGCGGGGCAAGACCGACGCTGCCGACGCCGAGGCGATCTGCGAGGCGGTGACGCGGCCGACCATGCGCTTTGTCGCGGTCAAGACGCCCGAGCAGCAGAGCGTGATGATGCTGCATCGGGTGCGGCTGATGCTGAACCGGCAGCGCACTCAGCTCTCGAACGCCCTGCGGGCTCACATGGCGGAGTTCGGCGTGGTAGCTCCGGTCGGGCGCGTGGGACTGGAACGCCTGCTTTCGATCGTCGCCGACTGCGCAGATAAGCGCATCCCCACCGACGCGCGAGTGTGCTTGGAGATGCTGGTGCGCCAGCTCGCTGTGGTGAAGACGCAGGTCTTGGAGAATGACCGCCGCATCCGTGAGAGCGCCAGAGCCACTGAGGTCGGCCGCCGGCTGATGGCGATCCCCGGCGTCGGGCCGCTGCTCGCCAGTGCCTTCGTCGCGAGCGTGGCTGATCCGCGTGTGTTCAAGACGGGCCGCGACCTCGCGGCCTGGATCGGGCTCGTGCCGAAGCAGAACTCGAGCGGCGGCAAGGAGCGGCTCGGTGGCATCTCGCGGGCGGGCAACGGCTATCTGCGTCAGATGCTCGTGGTCGGCGCGATGGCGGTCATCCGCCAAGCGCAGCGGCACGGCAACCGGCGCGCGTGGCTGCTTCAGTTGCTGGCCCGGCGCGCCACCAAGGTCGCGGCGGTCGCCTTGGCGAACAAGACCGCGCGGATGGTCTGGGCGCTGATGACGAGCGGAGAAGTCTACCGCGAGCCGGCCGTGACGGCGGCGTAGAGATCCGGCGGCCGGGGAGCGGCGCCGACGAGGTTGGGAAGGGCGAACAGGAGCTGATGCACGAAGCCGGTCAATACCGCCGGAACAGGAAAACCCAGTCTGGCCGATGCACTTCGAGTGCGTGCTTTTGGTCGGGACCTGATCCGCGCGAAAGGCATCATGGCCAGCGGCGCATGTGAGAGCCGCACCACAGGCCGAACACATGGCCGCACCGACCAGCAGATTGCAGCAGCCTCAAAGAAACCCCTTGCCAACGGAGAGCCGTCCACACACGGCCAAATCCAGCCGGCCGCTTCCCGTCCGAACGCGTCGACCCTCATCGCTACCGCGCACTGTCAGCTCGGTAGCGGCAAGCTGTGTGTGCGAGGCTAAACGCTTTCCCTAAACGGCAGAGCCGACCAGCCTGCGAACACCGCGTCCCGTCCCATGCACTCCTCGATCCGCAGCATCTCGTTCCACTTGGCCATGCGCTCAGACCGGGAGAAGGAACCAACCTTGAACTGACCTGCATCCCAGCCGACCGCCAGATGCGCGATGGTGGTGTCTTCCGTCTCGCCGGAGCGGGCCGACACGATCGTGCCGAAGCCGGCTTCGCGCCCGGCGAGTAGGGCGGCGTGGGTCTCCGTGACGGTGCCCGCTTGGTTCGGCTTGATCAAAACCGCATTGGCCGAGCAATCGCGGGCGGCCCGCCTCACACGCTCCGCGTCGGTCACCAGGAAATCATCACCGATGATCTGGCATCGCTGGCCGAAGCGCTCCGTGAACGCCCGAAACCCCTCGGTATCGTCTTCGGCCACGGGATCTTCGACCGACGCGATCGGATACGCCAGCAGCCAGCTGCCGAGCATGTCGATCAGTTGGCCCGTATCCAGCTTTCGGTCGTCGAGCGCCAGAGCATAGACGCCGGCTTCGCCGAACTCGGATGCCGCGACATCCAGCGAGATTGCCACGTCGCCGCCCGGTTTGAAGCCCGCGGCTTCGATCGCCAGCACGAGGGTGTCCAGCGCCTCCTCGTTGGAGGCGAAGACAGGCCAGTACCCGCCCTCGTCGGCCACGCCCTGGAGCTTGCCGGCCTTGCGCATCAAGCCCCCGGCTGCACGGTAGATCTCGGCCGTCCAGTCCAGGGCCTCGGCGAAGGAGGCGGCACCGGGGCACATCACCATGAAGTCCTGAACGTCGACGCGCCGTTCGGCATGGGCGCCACCCCCGAAGATCTGGATCTCCGGGAGGGGGATGCGCACCCGCCGCGAGCCGGCCAGAAGCTTCCAGACCGGAAGGCCGACGGCGCTGGCACGGGCTTGCAGCGCGGCCATGGAGGTCGCGACGAGGGCATTGCCGCCCAGACGCGACTTGTCAGGCGTGCCGTCCAGAGCGATCATCGCCGCGTCGACGGCCGGAAGGTCGCCGGCGTTCATCCCGACCAGGGTCTGGGCAATCGGTCCGTTCACGTTGCCGATCGCGCGGCGCACGTCGAGTCCGCCGAAGGCCTCGCCCGCATCGCGCAGATCGACCGCCTCACCCGAGCCGGTGGACGCGCCCGCAGGCGCGATCGCGCGCCCGACGACTCGTTCGCACAGCGTGACCTCGACCTCGACGGTCGGGCGACCCCTTGAGTCCCAAACCCGGCGTCCGTGAACGCCCGTGATGGTCGCATCGTTCACGGCAGGATCTCCTTCGCCCACTGGTCACGGATGTGGGACAGGCGCTTTGGACGGCTCGCGATCAGGTGACGGGCCACCCGCCTGACGCGCTCCCGATCGGCCTCCGTGGTGATGTACTCGGCGGGCGACTTGCCATCGATGCGGCCGAGGAACAGTGCGGGCAGAAGCCGCGCGGCACGCGCCTCCACGGCTTCGGGTGGCTCCCACCCGACGCCGGAGATGTAGGCGGCCGCCAGGGCATCGAAGGAGGCGAGGTACTGCGCCGCGTGCTGCCGCTTCCAGACGCACTTGAGGAGGAGGTGATTGAGGCAGAAGGCCAGGTCGAAGGCTGGCTCGCCGTACCAGGCGCACTCGGCATCGAGCAGCACGGGGCCGGCTGGGCCAGCGAGGATGTTCTTCGGACTGACGTCGCCGTGCACCAGGGCCAGCTTGCGCCGGAGCGTATCCCGGGACAGCGCACAGAGCTCCTCTGCGAGGTCGCCGTGCCGCCTCGCGGTCGCCTCGAGGTAGGGTTCCAGGCGGATGGCGTGGAACGTCTCATCGTTGGAGAAGCGGCGCGCGACCTCTGCCGATCGCGCGGTCGCCTCGTGAATAGCCACGACAGCCTGGCCGACCGCCGCGGCGAAGCCCGCGCTGACCCGGCCGTCGCGGAGCTCGTTCTTCCAGATTGAATGGTGTGCTGGGTCTAGATAGGTCATCGCGAACAAGCCTAGGGCGGGATCGTGTGCGAGGATGTCCGGCACGGCCTGTGGGACGGCACGCTGCGCCTCGATGAACCAACCCACCTCGCTGGCGTTGCGCGAGACCGGGGCGTTCCATTCCTGCGCGACACGCAGACGGGCTAGCGCTTTCTTGACGACGAATGTGCGCTCGCCGACCTCCACCCGGAAGATGTCCGACGCCACCCCGCCAGTGAGAGGCACGAGTTGCACCCCTTCGCCGGGCTTAACCAGTCCCGACCGGTTGAGGAACTCGCTCAACGCTGGATCGGCCACGGCTGGCGACGTCGCGCTGACACTCATGCCGAGCCTCACCCTCACCGGCGTCCGAACAGAACGCGCATTCGACGCTACGCTGCTTCGCAAGCTCGCACCACGAGCGCATTTCCAGACAGTGCCGCGCTGGCGGGCAGCAATGCGTTCCGCACGTGCTCCTGCCGGCCCCCGGCCTCGGCGCGGCGCAGGCGATCGAAGTATCCGCCAGTGACCCACATCGCCGCGTCCACGCATGCGGCGAGCCAAGCCTGGGTGCGGTTAGCCTGGCCCATATTGTCGGGTAGGCCAGGTAGATGTCTGGTTTCCTGCATCGTCTGCCCGAAACCAACCTAACAACTTTCGGCCGACCTAAGTCATCGCTCCACGCCTGCGTGAGCGTCGCAGATGGGTGGTTTTCGGCTGCTTCGCTTCTGGACAATGCTGATCAGGGCTTCACATCCGGCCTCGGGTCCGGAACGAAGCCGTCCCGGTTCGGCATGCGGATAGCCGCGAGCGATTTCGCGTCGAACACGGCGTTCTCCACCGCGAGCCCGTTCAGGTAGAGGACGTAGCCCGAGACTGCATAGACGTCGCCGTCACTGAGCGATTGCGGGGCGTTCATCGGCATCGCCCTGCGGATGTAGTCGAACAGGGTCGGCGCGTAGGGCCAGAAGCTGCCGACCGTCTTGACGGGCTTGGCCGAGGCCAGCGTGCCCTGACCACCGGCAAGTTGCTCGCCGGTGTCGCCTTCCCCCTTCTGCCCGTGGCAGGAAGCACATTGCGCCTCGAACACCTCGCGGCCGTGGGCGACGCTGCCGTGGCCCGCCGGGAGCTTCCGGCCGTCGCGGTCGATGTCGATGTTCCAGGCGGCGATCTCGGCCTCCGTCGCCGGGCGGCCGATCTCGAAGCGCTCGGCCCCCAGCGCGCTTCCAGCGATATCAACGAGGAGGAGGGTAGCCGCGAAGGCGCGGAACTCACGCGTAGCCATTGGCGACCTCGCCATCCGCCGCGATGCGCCAAGGCACGACCGCGTTGTTGTGGTAGAAGGACTTGAGACCGCGCACCGCCGTCAGATCCTCGAAGCTCGGCTGCACGTAGCCGGTCTCGTCAATGGCTCGGCTCGCGATAGTTGTCGGCGTGCCGTCCCAGGTCCAGGACAGGCGGAACCGGGTCAGGGCCCGGTTCAGCACCGGCTCCTGGAGCATCGCCTCCTGCCAGGTCTTGCCCCCGTCAGTCGTGACCTGCACACCTCGGATTCGGCCGCGCCCGGTCCAGGCGATGCCGGTGATCTCGTGGAAGCCGGCGGTGATCCTCTGGGTGCCGGAGGGCCGGGTGATGATCGACTTCGCCTCCATCACGAAGGTGAATTGCCGCGCAGTGCCGTCCGGCATCAGGTCGGTGTACTTGGAGGTCTCCTCGCGGGAATAGGCCGGCTCCGCGCTCACGTTGAGGCGGCGCAGCCACTTCACGTTCATGTTGCCCTCGAAGCCGGGCAGTAACACCCGCAGCGGGTAACCCTGTTGCGGGCGCAGCCGCTCGCCGTTCTGGCTGTAGACCAGCAGCGCGTCGTCGAGACATTTCGCGAGGGGTATGCTGCGGGTGAGGGCGGCGGCATCCGCGCCCTCGGCTACGACCCATTGGGCCTCCGGCCTGAGCCCGGCTTCCCGCAGAACCGTCGCCAGACGCACTCCAGTCCATTCGGCGCAGCTGACGAGCCCGACGAGATCCGAGGCGGTCTTGCCCTTGATCGCCTCGAAGCCCGGATTGCCCGAGCATTCCAAGAAGTAGATGTGCGACTCGGACGGGAAACGTCGGATGTCCTCCATGGTGAGGATCAGGGGTCGCTCCACCAGCCCGTGGATCAGCAGCCGGTGCTTGGCGGGGTCGATGTCCGGGATACCGCCATGGTGGCGTTCGTAGAACAGGCCGTTCGGTGTGAGGATCCCGTCGAGATCCTGCAGGGGCGAACGGCTCGAAGCCGAGGTATATTGCTTCAGCCCCTTCGGCACGTTGCGGGTAAGCCCCGCCTCGAAGCGCGAGGGGGTGCCGTAGGTTTGGCTGCCGACATCCGCACCGGGCGCCCTCATCCAGTCAGGGATGCCAGGCGGCGCCGCCTCTTCCGCGTGAGCGGTGCCGGCCACCGCGCCTACGGCCGCCGCCGCGCTCTGGACGAGAAAGCGCCGCCGGGCGGGGATCGTCGTGTCGTTGTCGCTCATGGCATCGCGATCTGATCTCTTGCCAGTCTCTCGCTGACAGCCTTCGAAGGGGCGTCATACGGCTCCTCGTTTGGACGAGCGCGGGACAGACTACGGGCATTCCTGATATGAGTATCCTGTATGGAAGCGAGAAAAGTTGATGGTGAAGGCAGGATGATATCGATCCTGCTCAACCGAGGGCTTGCCCCCGGCACTTCCGTGTGTCGCCATTTCAGACCGCGTTCGAGGAAGCCGATTGATCCCTGAACGCCGTCACTATTGTCGTTCTCGAACAGGCCGCTTTGCAGACTTGCAACCCTAACCGATGCAAAACCCGATCCTTAGTAGCGGCGGAACATACATCCGATTTCGCGCGCCTCACGACCGCGCGTGAGCGACTGCGCTGGGTCGGTAGGAAGCTGTCTGCTTTTCCGGTCGACCTTCTCCGAAGCGGACCGGCAGCTTTCGGCCAAACTACGCCATGCCGGCTCACCAATGGGATAAAACCAGTGGTTCGGCTTTGCGCCCATTCACGTCATTCGTGCCGACTTGATCGCTTCTTGATAGCGGACATGGCGCTCGACTACTAATCGCTGCGGTTTTGCGCGAAACATGGGCTAACGAACACACAAGTTCGCGATGTAGCTAGCTTCGAGCGGGGTAGCGTCCACGGACGGGGTGTAAATTCGGGGCCCGTTTCGGCGGGGATTGGGGTGGCCATCAGGGCCGGCGGCTAAGGTGGAGTTTGCGGACTTCAACCCAAGCCGGGAGCACCCGATGACCGACGACAGAATGGCATTGATCGAAGCCTTCCAGAAGGCCGACGACGGCAACTTCCTGCGTGGCCTGGCCGAGACGGTCCTGCAGATCCTGATGGAGGCCGACGTGGATGGTCTGATCGGGGCTGGCCGCTACGAACGATCCGGCGAGCGCAGCACCTACCGCAACGGCTATCGGGAACGCAGCCTCGACACGCGGCTGGGCTCACTCAACCTGAAGATCCCGAAGCTGCGCACCGGCAGCTACTTTCCCGGCTTCCTGGAGCCGCGGAAGACCGTCGAGAAGGCGCTGGTGGCCGTGATCCAGGAGGCGTGGATCGCAGGCGTGTCGACCCGGCGCGTCGACGACCTCGTTCAAGCCATGGGGCTGTCGGGCATCTCGAAGTCCTCCGTGTCCAAGCTGTGCAAGGACATCGATGAGCGGGTGAACGCCTTCCTCAAGCGCCCGCTGTCGGGGGCGTGGCCGTATCTCTGGCTCGATGCCACCTACCTCAAGGTCCGCGAGGGCGGGCGCATCGTCTCCGTGGCCGCCATAGTCGCCGTGGCGGTGGACACGGAAGGCCGACGCGAGATCATCGGGCTGCACATCGGACCGTCCGAGGCTGAAGTGTTCTGGACCGATTTTCTACGCGACCTGGTCAAGCGCGGGCTCTCGGGTGTGCAGCTCGTCATCTCGGACGCGCACGAGGGGCTCAAAGCCGCCATCCGCCGCGTTCTGAAGGCGACCTGGCAAAGATGCCGGGTTCATTGGACCCGCAACGCGCTCGCCTACGTGCCGCGCGCTCAGCAGACCATGGTCGCCGCCGGCCTACGCCAAGCCTTCCAGCAGCCCGACCAGGAGGCGGCCCGTGCCGCTCTCCACCATCTTGCCGAGCAGCTTCACAATCGCTGGCCGAAGCTCAAGAGCTTCATCGATGCCACGAGCGAGGACGTGCTCGCCTACCTGACGTTCCCGGTCCAGCACCGGACCAAGTTGCACAGCACGAACCCACTCGAACGGCTCAACAAGGAGATCAAACGGCGCGCCGACGTTGTGGGCATCTTTCCCAACACCGACTCCATCCAACGCCTGATCGGGGCCGTGTTGCTGGAGGCCAACGACGAGTGGCAGCTCCAGCACCGCTACATGCAGATCGAGGGCATGGCCGGCTTCACCCCAAGCCTGCTCGACGAGACCCTCACAGCAATTCCACCGCAAGCTGCCTGACCGATGGCTGCTCCAAATCCACTCCGAATTTCCACCTCATTGACGGACACGACCTCGAGCGGCTCATTGAGTGGCGTCTTGAGTACATCCGCTGAAACAGAGGCTTCAATGACGATCTGAGCCCCACAGCTGCCGCCGCGCGAGTTGCTATTCAGCGCTTCCTGACGGCAGCCCGGCGATCTTCCCTGCGGCATGCAGAAGCTCGACAGGAAGCATGGCGATGATCGTGCTGTTATGCTCGACGCCGATCTCTGTCAGGGTCTGAAGTCGCCGCAGTTCTAAAGCACCCGGCGCGGTCGCGATCATCGCCGCCGCCTCAGCAAGTTTCTGAGCCGCTTCGTTCTCACCTTCAGCCTTGATGATGCGCGCTCGCTTCTCGCGGATCGCCTCAGCCTCACGCGCGATGGCGCGCTGCATCTGCTCAGGGATATCGACATCCTTGATCTCGACTGCGTCGATCTCGATCCCCCAGCGCTCAGCTGCGGTTGAGAGCAGTTCGAGCAGACGCTTGTTGATGGCGACCCGGTCCTTCAGCATCTGATCGAGGTCACTTTGGCCGATGGCGTCGCGCATTCCGGTCTCGGCCGCCTGGATGATGGCCGAACGCCACGACTCGACCGCTGTGACCACACGAGCAGGGTCGACGGCTCGATACCAGAGTACCGCGTTCACTTTGACGGCGACCCCGTCGCGGGTGATCGTCTCCTGGGTCTCAAGCTGCACGGTGATGGTTCGGGTGTCCACCTTCACGACGCGGTCAACGAACGGGATCAGCCAGTACCAACCCGGCCCTTTGGTCGTTCCGAGCCGACCGAGGCGAAAGAGCACCGCTCGCTCGTACTCCTGATTAATGCCGAGCGTCTTGAGGGCGAGCCCCAGTAGAACGACCGCTATGGCAGCGACGATCGCGTAATTCATTCCACGCCCCCAGAGCCGGTGTAGTTACAGCGGCAGAAATATCAACCCATGTTGAGCCCCCAGCGCAGGTGCGGCGAGCAGCCTCAGAGACCCGATTTAGAGCGTGTTATGAACCTTCCAGCGAGGATCACTTACGCCCGCTGACGCGCATCTGATACAGATGCACTGCCTAGTCTTTGAATGGCTTGGCGCCCAGGATCGGATGCTTCGTTCATGAAGACAACCGTCGTGCGGATGAAATTAGCTGGCTCTAGACGTCAATTGGATCAACGGCTTACCAGAGCACAGGTTCATAACACGCTCTAGGACGTTTCCGAACCCTCGGAGTTTCGGACTACGCATGTTAATCGCCACTGCGCTAAGCCTTGGCAACGATCCACCATACCTTGCAGGCAGCCCGTTCAGCCATTCGGCGGGCCCACGGTACCGGCTACATAAGCCTGCCGGGATCCGACCGGCTTTGGCTGCCCTGTTGTGCTGTGGCGTGCCATCTGACGCTCGATCTCGACGTTCAACTCGGCCCCGAGCAACACGATGCAGCCGCTTCGCGACCTCGTGGCAGACTATCGGCGAGCACCGGACGGTGCATCGCGTGAATGCGCCGCCCTCGCCAGTTGACGCCGGCGCCGTTCGCGCCAAGCTAGCGCGGAACACCGTCTTGGAGGCTCGATGCGCGTCACAACCGCCACGCTACTGGTTCTCGCGGCCACGACGCTCGCGGCTCAGGCCGGATCGCCGCTTCCAGGCCGCATCGAGATCCACGCGGTCAAAAGCCGAACCGTCACCGGCGATGAGTTCCTGCGTGCTGACGCGCCCGGGCGCGACGTCATCCTCGGTGGCGAACTCCGGCTTCCGGTTGGCGCACCGCAGAAGGTGCCCGTCGTGATCCTCATCCACGGCTCGGGCGGGATCAGCGCCGGTCCTGACGCGTGGGCGCGCACCCTCAACGAAGCGGGCGTAGGTGCGTTCATCCTCGACACGTTCACCGGTCGCGGCATCGTCAGTACCATCGAGGATCAGGAGCAGCTCAACTCTCTGGCCATGATGGTCGACGCCTATCGCGCCCTCGACGTACTCGCGGCGCACCCGCGGGTCCGAGCCGACCGCATCGCGGTCATGGGCTTCTCGAAGGGGGCAGTCGCGGCCGTGTACTCGGCCTCTGAGCGCTTCCGCTCGACGTACGGAGGCGCGAACGGTTTCGCCGCCCACATCGGATTTTACACCCCCTGCAACGTAACCTACCGCGACGACACAAGGTTGGTTCAGCGCCAATCCGCCTCTTTCACGGCATTAGCGACGACTACGTGAGCGTCGTGCCGTGCCGGGACTATGTGGCCCGGCTGAAGGCGGCTGGGGCAGATGTGGCGCTGACGGAGTACCCGGACGCGCAGCACAGCTTCGATACGCCGACCAGCCCGCCCCTCGTTGGGATCCCGAAGGCGCAGAGCACCCGCAATTGCCGGCTGAAGGAAGGCGACGAGGGCACAATCCTCAACGCGGCGACGAGCGAGCCCTACAAGCTTGGAACGGATGCTTGCGTGGCAACGGGTGCGCATGTCGGCCATAATCCGACCGCAACGGCTGCTGCGCGAGAGGCCCTCGTCCGGTTTGTGCAGGCGGTGTTGCTGCAGTGAGAAGTGGCTCAGGACTATCGGCCTCCCCACAAGCAGACCCGTAGTGGATCCTGGCATCGATAGTGTGGCCTCTGACGGCGCTCGCCCGCACTCAGCCGTTGCCGCGCTCACCGTTTCGCCCTCACACTGCGCAACTTGAGCGGAGGAGACGCAATGGTGAGACCTACACTCCTGGCGGTGGTCGCCTGCGCCTGCCTGTTTGGGGATTTGTGGTCCGAACAGAGCTACGCTCAGCAACACACGCCAACACTCGAGCCGTCCCTTGGTGCCGTTGTCGAGGATCTCGTCGTCGCCAACCACATCCTCGCTGATCAAGGCGTGGTGGATGGCTTTGGACATATCAGCGCCCGACATCCCACGAGGCCTGATCACTTCCTGATGTCGCGCTCTGTGGCGCCGGCGCTGGTCCGACGCGACGACATCCTGGAGTTCGACCGCGACGGCGAGCCGGTCGATGCGAGGGGCCGACAGGTCTTCCTCGAGCGGTTCATCCACAGCGCAATCTATCGGGTACGCCCAGATGTGCAGTCAGTGGTGCACACCCACTCGCCGGCCGTGATCCCCTTCAGCGTCAGCCAGGTGCCGATGCGCGCCACCTTCCACCTGGCCGCCTTTCTGAGCTCCGGAGTTCCGGTCTTCGAGATCCGCGAGGCTGGTGGAATGACGGATCTTCTGGTTCGCAACGATCAACTCGGCAGCGCGCTGGCTACAGCACTGGGCGAGCACGCCGTCGCGCTCATGCGCGGGCACGGCGACGTCGTCGTGGGTCCGACGATACCGATGGCGGTGTTCCGCGCCGTTTACACCGAGGTGAACGCCCGGATCCAGGCACAGGCGATCACCTTGGGAGGCACGGTGACCTACCTGGAGCCGGAGGAAGGGCGCCAGGCCAGCAGGGCCGTTGACCAGATCCACATGCGCGCTTGGGACCTGTGGAAGCGCAAGGAGTCCAATCCGCATCCTTGACTGTGATCAGGCGCAATCGCGCATGACGCCCGGCGTACCTAATGGTCGCCGAGTCACCCCGGCAGCCGTGCGTCATTCAGAGAATTGCACGCGCACGACAATGGGCTGTTTCGCTTGGCGATGGCCACGGCAAGCGGAGTATTAGATATTTAGATATAAGGTAGGAGGAGGCGGGCGCTGGCGTCGCGTAGCCGGACCAGGAGCGAACGCCTTGCCAGATCTGCCTGTGTAAGGCGTCGTGCCATCTTGTTCTCCATAGTTCCTGTGATCTGCTCCGCTAGGTCTGCATCATAGATCTCAACGTTAAGCTCGAAGTTGAGACGAAAGCTGCGCATGTCCCAGTTTGCGCTACCAACAAAGCACCAAATTCCGTCGATGACGAGTAGCTTCGAGTGATCAAACGGTGGCTCATCCAGCCACACCCGAACGCCATTTTCGAGCAAGAGGCCGACGTGAGCTCGCGTGGCCCAGTCAACTAAGCGGTGATTGCTGGTCTGCGGGATGATGATATCGACAGTTATCCCCCGAACTGCCGCAAGTGACATGACACTGGTCACGACCTCGTTGGGCAAGAAATAAGGCGTTACGAGCCGAATGCTTTTCTGAGCACAGGTGAGCGCCTGAAGCACAACAAACTCAATTTTCTCGATATCAGCGTCAGGCCCGGACGTAACAACACGGGCCATAGCCTCGCCTGCCGAAGCGAGACTTGGGAACCAGCGCTCGCCATCGAGCTTCTCACCCATCGCGAATGCCCAGCTCCGCGCAAATGCTCTTGCAAGCTGTCCGACCACAGGTCCTTCGAAGCGAAAGTGGGTATCGCGGACGGGGCGCCGCGGATGTGAGGCGACGCGGTTCTCATCGGCGATGTTGATGCCCCCGGTAAATCCGATCGCTCCGTCGACGATGAGAAGCTTTTTGTGCGTGCGCAGATTGAGGAACGGCATGCGCCATGGCAGCGCCGAGTGCATGAAGAGCGCGACTGGCACGCCAGCTCTACGCAGGCGCCGGTAAATTCTATGAAAGAAATAGCCGCTGCCGATGCCATCGATCAGCACACGGACCTCCGCTCCTCGCGCCTTCGCGGCGACCAAGGCCTCAAAGAATGTCCCGCCCACCTCGTCATCGCGGAAGATGTAGCTCGACAACGCAACTGAGTGTTGAGCCGTGCCGATTGCAGCCAGCATGGCCGGATAGGCCTCATCCCCGTTGTGCAGCCGCTGGACGGAATTGCCCTCCTGGATCGGCAGCCGGGTGATTTGCCGAACAGCATGCTCGAACGTTTGGTAGGCTGACGGTACGGGAGCCGCCCGCGCTGGCGCCGCTTCAGCCCGCGTAGATAGCTTCATGTCTAATTGGCGCGCACGTCGCGAGACTCGGTTGACGCCGAACAGGGCATACAGGGCGGATCCAGAGATCGGCGCGAGCCAAGCGAGGCCAATCCAGCCGATAGTTGCTCCAACCTCACGCCTGTGGAGCAGCACGTGAACCATCACCGCAAGCGAGAGCGCGAAGCGAGATAGCGTCACTACATCCGATCGAACAAAAGCGGACAGATTAATCCATCTAAATATAATCTCCTCCACTTGCGTTCCTTCAACTTAAAATGCGCATATCAGGCACGCGAATTCTATGAAAATCTAAAGAAAGTTCTGGGATTAGACTGCTATTGTGCGAGCGGGTCAGGGCGCAGTTGTAGCCGGAACACCTTGGGCGACGCCTCTGTGCCGCCCTCGCCGTGGAAGTTCGCCCGAGTGCCAGAGGTGGTCCACAGGCCGCGCCCCTTCCAACCGGCTGCAGCATCGTCGACGCGCCCATCCACGTTCTTCGTGAAGAAGCCCAGCGGGTAGGGAACCCGCAGGCTCACGAACTCCCCGTGCACAAGAGCGAGAAGCCGCTCGCCGCCGTTGGCCGAGGCGATGGGCACGTTCGCGCCGAGCCCGAGCACGTTGTAGCGATCGACCCAAACATAATAGGCATGCTCGGCACTGTCGGAGGCGTCGAGATCGCGGAATTGCGGGCCCGGAAAGCGGTAGAGGGTCCAGCCCTCCCGACAGAGGCGCCCCTCCGCCGCTTCCGGTCCGTTAAGCGGGCCTTTGCACTTCGTGCGGTCGAAGCTAGCGAGATGCCCGCTCGACAGCGCGGTCCACACCACGCCATCGAGGCCGATATCCAGCCCACGTGGGCCAAAGCTGCCCTCCGGCGGCCGGTAGATCTCGGCTAGCGCAGTTCGGGCCGGGTCGGACCCGGGGTTCAAGCGAATGACGTAACCGGGTTGGTCGATGCGCGAGAAGCCGCGATCCATCGACTGGCCCCAGATCGTGTCGTCGACCGGGCTCGGCATGATGCCGTAGAAGGCCGCCATCACACGCTTGTCCTTGGCCGAATCGACGGGCTGGTCGGCGGCTACGAAGTCGTCGCGCCGGCCATTACCGTTGGTGTCGACGATGAGCGGGGTCCAGCCCTGCGCTTTGACGGCGTCGTGCGTCTCCAGGAATAAGCGCGTGTTGAGCCATCCGACCACACCGCTTGCCGGACCACCGGCGCTCGTCCAGAGCGTGTCGTTCCGGTCATGCCCGAAGTAGAGGTGGTGTGTGGTGAAGCAGGTGTCGATCAACTCCCAGTGTCCAGTGGCAGGGTCGTACATCGAGAGCTGGCGGACTGACTGCTTAAGCGGCGCAACTGCCGCGGATGGGTGAGTTTGGCAGAAACCCGGGTTTTCCGGCGGTCTCAAGCGTGCGGTGAACCACACCTTCCCGGTGCCATCCATCATCACGTTGTGGATGCTCGTGTGCCCGTCCCAGATCGGCTCCTCACCCCAGTAGGCAGATGGGCTGCGGGCGGCATCGAGCGACGAGGGCGTTTTCGGGTCGAGGTAGGGGTGTCTCACCTCACCGGCCACGTTCCGGACTGGATCGAGCGTCGGCACCAGATCCGTGCTCTCCTCCGGTGAGCCCCAGATCAGCCCGTTGGCATTGAGCCGAGGATCGCGCTTGTCGGTCGAGATCGCGTCGTGTTGATAGTGCTTCGGCGAGGCCCAATCCCACATCGTGACGACGAGGTTGCGCTCCATGCCCTTCGGACGCTCAGGTTTGTCGAAGGGCAACTCGCCCGCGGCGATGCGGTCGGTCCAATCGGCGAACATGCTGTAGGCCTTCTCCGGACCGAGACTGCCGAGGGCGACAGCCATGTACTCCATGGCTTGACCGGCTTGCGTGCGCAGCGCCCAGGCGGTGTGCGAGTCGTTCTGCGTCCTGAAGAAGGCCGGGATCTGCCGTATCCCGCGCGAGCCCAACGCGTGACAGGACTGGCACATGTTCTTGATCGTATCGACCCAGGCCTCCTGAGAGACCATCGTGCTTGGGATGCCGTTGCCCTGATCACCGGTGCCTGGAAACGCAGATTTCGGTGGGATGTTGAGCAGGGAGTACCAGTACATACCAGGGTAGTATTGGGCTGCTTCGGCTTCTGAGGGGGCTGCCACTGCCGTGAGCGCGAGGGACTCGCCGGGCCGAGCCTCTCTCTTGGCCGAATCCACCAAGCCGTAGCCGCGCACCCAGACCTGATAGGTCGCGCCGGGTAGATCGGGGAGCGCAAAGCGACCCTCGTCGTCCGTGACGACGACCTGGGCGTACTTGGTGGGCAGGTCCTGCGTCTCGGCGATGACCCAGACGCCCGCCTCGGGACCGCTCGGACCGCGAACCGTGCCGGCGATTGAGGACGGGGCAATGTTTGTATCGGCAGCTTGCACGTGGCCCAATGCGGCGAGCAGCAACGCGAGCCCGGCAGCTGTGCGAACGACCACGGTAATCTCCTCAGTTCTGGCGGGCACGCCCCGCCGGCCGCGACTCGCACTGTTGACAAGCTTCTCCTCCAGCCATGTAGGCGGGACCGCCGCTGCGGCGAGCGCCGAGGAAAGGTTTGGGGAGACACGTCCTTGCGCAACATGCGCCGGGGCGCCGGGTCGTGTCGGGGCCAGAGGGTGAGTTCGGCAGGCTTGTCGAGGTCGGTCGACGGTGTCACGGAATTGAGCTTGGGACGAGACATTATGATCGAGATCAAGCGCGTCGGAGTTATCGGCGCCGGGCAGATGGGTACCGGCATCGCTCAGGCATGCGCGACCGCGGGCTTCGCCGTGCGTTTGAACGACCGCGAGGAGAAGCGCATCGACGCGGCGTTCTCCAATATCGACACGAGCTTGGCCAAGCTCGTGTCGAAGGGCAAGCTTGAGGAGCGCGCAAAATGCGAAGCGCGCGAGCGCATCATTCCGGCTTACAGCTTCGCGGACTTCGCGGAGTGCGATCTCGTGATCGAGGCGGCGACAGAGAACGAGGCGACGAAGTGCCAAATCCTATCTAAGCTGTGCAACGCGCTGTCTTGCGAAGCGCTGGTTGCCACCAACACTTCGTCCATCTCGATCACGCGGCTCGCCGCCATCACTGACCGGCCGGAAAAGTTCATCGGCATCCACTTCATGAATCCAGTGCCGGTGATGCAGCTCGTCGAGCTGATCCGCGGCATCGCGACTGAGGAGCAGACCTACGAAGCGGCCAAGGCATTCGTTGCCAAGCTCGGCAAGACGTCGACGATGTCCGAGGACTTCCCGGCCTTCATCGTCAACCGCATCCTGCTGCCGATGATCAACGAGGCTGTCTACACCCTCTACGAGGGCGTTGGTTCGGTGGAGTCGATCGACAACGCGATGAAGCTCGGCGCGAACCATCCTATGGGCCCGCTGGAGCTTGCCGACTTCATTGGGCTGGATACCTGCCTGTCGATCATGCAGGTCCTCCATGAGGGACTGGCTGACTCAAAGTACCGGCCTTGTCCGCTTTTGGTGAAGTACGTCGAGGCCGGCTGGCTCGGTCGGAAGGCCAAGCGGGGCTTTTACGATTACCGCGGGGCTGAACCGGTCCCGACACGCTGATTTGCCCCGCTACACCATTATTTCTGCGTTTTCCTCAACAGCCGACCTCCGGAGCGAAACGCGGAAGGTCTGGACCGGTCACTCTGAGGCTTTTACCTGAGCCTCGCAGAACGTCCGCTTACCTGCAGTTTTAGTCTCGAAGCGGCCAGATGGCTTTCGGCCAAACCCAATCGTTCGAGAGGCCTGAACCGAACTGCATGCAAGCGGACGTTCCCACCTCCCGCTTCGAGTCGCTTTGAGACGACCCGTTGAGCCGTGACGGAGGTCTGCTTTTTCAGTTTGAACGCTGAAGTCTCGCGATGCCAGCCTCGGCGCAACACCCTTCGACCGACAAACCGTCCTGTGATTTGACCCCTCCTGCCTGTCTGGTATCCCACGCCAGCACTGCGCGCCGGGAGCAAGATCAATGGCTGGTCGAGACTTAGCCAGCGGGGCAAGTCGGCGAACCCTGCTTCGCGGCGTCGGATGCGCTATCGGCGCCGTGCCGCTGCGCGTCTTCGCCGCTCCGAATACCGTCAGCCCGGTCATGGCCAACCTCAGCGCATATATGAGCGCAGCCGGAGATCGCGCGCTTCCCGACGAAGTTGTCGAGAAAGCCAAGCACCACATCCTCGACACGTTCGCCGCCATGGTGTCGGGTTCAGGGCTCCCGCCCGCTAAGGCTGCCTACAGCTTCGCGGCATCCTATGGTGGCTCCGGCGAGGCCACCCTCGTAGCAGCCAAGACGACGGCCGACCCGCTGGTGGCGGCCCTGGTCAACGGCATGCTGGCGCACTCGGACGAGACCGACGACTCGAACGAGTTCTCGCAGTCGCATCCAGGCGCAGCCATCGTCCCAGCTGCGCTCGCCGCCGCCGAGAAATTTGGGATCGGCGGCACGCGCTTCTTGCGCGCCGTGACACTGGGCTACGACGTGGGTCCGCGCGTCACCCTTAGCTTCGATGCGATCCCGTTCCGCAACAATAGCCACAAGAGCACCCACGCCATCGCGGGCGCCTTCGGGGCGGCGGCCGCCGCGGCCTGCGCGGCCAAGCTCGACGCTCAGCAGATGCGCTGGGTACTCGACTACGCGGCCCAGCAATCCTCCGGGATCGGCGCTTGGACGCGCGATACGCAGCACATCGAGAAATCCTTCGTGTTCGCCGGAATGCCCGCGCGCAGCGGGCTCACCGCAGCGCTGATGGTGCACGCCGGGTGCACAGGCATCGACGACATCTTCTCCGGTGCGGACAATTACTTCCTGGCATATGCGCCCGACGCACGGCTCAGCGAGCTCACGGCCGAACTGGGCGAGCGCTACGAGATTGCCCGCACGAACATCAAGAAGTGGACAGTGGGCTCTCCGATCCAGGCGCCGCTCGATGCTCTCAGCAACATCCTGCGCAAGCAGTCCCTCGATCCTGACGCGGTGAAGAGCGTCGTCGTCCGCGTGGCGCACACTGAGGCGCGCATCGTCGACAACCGCGACATGCCTGACATCTGCCTGCAGCACATGGTGGCGGTCATGCTGCTGGACGGGACGGCCTCGTTCAAGGCGGCTCACGACAAGGACCGCATGGCCGATCCGACGGTTCTGCGCACGCGCGCCAAGGTCAAGCTCATTCCGAGCGACGAGCTGGAGCGCCTCGAACCCGCACGCGCCGCCATCGTGGAGATCGCGCTGAACGACGGAACGGTCCTGACGGACAAGGTGCTGGCGGTCCGCGGCACGGCTGACAACTCGATGCCGCGCGAAGAGGTCGTCGGGAAGTGTCGCGACCTGATGGAGCCCGTTCTCGGCAATGAGAAGGCCTCGGCGCTGATTGATGCTGTCATCGGGATCGAGAAGGTCGGGAACGTGCGCGACATCTGCAGCTTGCTGCGCGTGGGCTGATCCCTCGAACGACCGTCGCGCCTGGAGCTGAGTTTGATTCAGCTGCAACGGTGCAGATTGCGAGGTCGCCGGATCGGATGCGTGTGAAGGACCCCCGCCCTTCGTCGATAGCCAAGCCCGAGAGAACTCGTGAGGGCAAGTGACGCCCGAGCCTTCATGAGCCCCGAGGGTCAGAAGTCAGTGGGCTTGTGCCAGGGGCGGCGTGCTGGACGGCAAGCGGTGAGGCCCCGTGGCCTGCTCGTAGGCGTAGGCAAGGCCTAGGAGGTGCCCCTCGTCGAAGGGACGACCGAGGAGGTCCATGCCGACCGGCACCCCCAGTGGCGCGGTCTCTGTCGGCGTCGAGAATCCAGCTGGGACGTCGATCGCCGGGTAGCCGGTCAGGCCCGCGATGATGCCATTGCGATCGGCCTGGTTCGGCTCGGTGGTCGGCACCACCAGTCGCTTCTGGAGCGGGTAGGCCAATGCGTCGAGCTTGTTCTCGTTGAACACTGCCGCGAGGTGGTCTTTGAACGCCGCGATGCGCTGAAGACGGGCCTTGTACTCCGGCTCGTTCATGCCGTCTCCGCGCGCCTGAGCGGCGAGCAGGAATTTCTCCAAGGCGGGCTTGTTGTACTTGCCCGAGGCGATGATGCCGGCGAGGTCCTTCTGCGGAGCGTTGGGTACCGAGGCAAGGTAGGCGTTCATGAGCGCCTTGAACTCGTAGGTTTGGACGTCGTCCGCTGCACCCAGCCGGTCAGCCTCAAGGGCCGGATCGTCGATATCGACGAGCACCGCGCCGGCTGCACGAAGCCGGTCCAGTGCTGACTGCATAACCCGGTTTACCTCGGCGTGCTCCGGCTTCGTGCCAAACAAGACCTTGACCACACCGATGCGGGCGCCCTTGAGGGCGTCGGGCTTGAGGTCGGCAGTGTAGTTTCCTTTCACCTTGTCCGGGTCAGCCATGACCTGCAGCATGGCTGCCGCATCAGCGACAGTACGGGTGATGGGGCCGATAGCATCCTGGGTCTTGGAGACCGGCATGATGCCGTCGAGGGTGATCAGGGCTTGGGTGGCGCGCAGGCCGACGAGGTTGTTGGCCGAAGCCGGCGAGCGGATCGAGTTCACCGTGTCGCTGCCTGTACCTGCGAGCGCCATGCCGCTGGCGACCGCTGCTCCAGTCCCACCGCTGGAACCGCCCGGAGTCCTGGTCAGATCGTAGGGGTTGAGTACCTGGCCGCCGAGCGAGCTGATGGAGGTGCCGCCCAAGGCGAACTCCTGCATGTTCGCCTTCGCCAGGATGATGGCGCCGGCCTTGCGCAACCGGGCTACGACCGCAGCGTCCTCCTTGGGCTGTGCGCCCTCTAGCGAGGAGGAGCCACCCGTCGTGGCCATCTCGGCCGTGTTGTAGTTGTCCTTCAGCACCAGTGGGACGCAGGCGAGTGGTCGCGTGGCGAGGTCGCCGCGGGTCTGATCGACGGCGTCGGCCTGCTTGAGGGCGTTACGGTTGCTCTCGCGGATGGCGGCGAGCTTCGGGCCGGCCTGATCATAGGCGGCGATTCGATCCAAGTAGGCTTGAACGAGGCCGTGACAGCTGATTTGGCCGGTGGCGAGGGCTTTGTGCACCTCGGCGACCGTCGCCGTTTCGGCGGCGAATCGGTCCTGAGCTTGTGCGGCAATCCCGAGTGAGGTGACGAGGGTGACCGCGAGTGCAGCAGTGGCCTTGGACATGAACAAGCCCATCAAGCAGAAGGGGGCTGTTGTTTGGACCGCTTCGTCGGTTCGGACAAGCATTTTGCTTCGGTGCAGCATTCATTAAGGCTGGTGACAGACCACCGACCGCCACGTTTTGTGGAAAAATCCGCCGCAGCCATAAACAGCCACTTGGAGCGCAGCCATCTGTCGCTGCGACTGAGCCACTTACTTGAACACATCCTCGTGATCTATGTGCTTCGAGGTTGCTGCACACGATCTTGTCGATACTTTTACTGTTTTCGATTAGAGGCAAGAAGGCCCAAGATGCTAAGCCGTAAGCAGTTTCTGATTGGTTTGTCGGCACTGGGTAGCGGGTCGGCGCTGACTGGACTGGTTTCGCAAGACACAGCTGCTGCGGAGCAGAAGCCCAGTTCGGCCGCGCACGTGCCGGGAGTGACAGAGGAGGCTGCCAACTTCGTGGTCTCGACCCGCTTCGAGGACTTGTCCCCAGATCTGATCGCGCTCGGCAAGAAGCACATCCTCGACGCGGTCGGTCTCGCCATCGCCGGCGAGAAGGCCGAGACCGGCCCGATTGTACGCCGCTACCTCGCCAATCTCGGTGTGCTGAATGGACCGTCCACCGTCCTCGGCACGGACCTACACGCCGGTCCGCGCTTCGCCGCCTTCGCCAACGGCGTCGCCATCCATGCTGACGACTTCGACGACACGCAGCTCGCCGTAGCCAAGGACCGCGTCTACGGCCTGCTCACCCATCCCACAGTGCCAAACCTGCCTGCCGCCCTGGCGATGTCGGAGGCGCTCGGCAAATCGGGACGGGACTTCATGCTGGCCTATCACCTCGGCGTCGAGGTCGCCACGAAGCTCGCAGAGGCGATCGCGCCGCGGTCCTACGAGAGCGGATTCCACTCCACGAGCATGTGCGGCGCGTTCGGTTCGGCGGTCTGCGCAGGCAAGCTGCGCGGCCTCGACGCCAAGCAACTGCGCAACGCTTTCGGCGTGGCCGGAGCGGAAGCCGGCGGGCTGCGCGAGAACTTCGGCACGATGACCAAGCCGTTCCAGGCCGGTCACAGCGCAGAGGCCGGCATCGTGGCAGCCGATCTCGCAGCGCTGGGCTGGACCGCCGCCGAGGACATCTTCGAGGCCAAGCGCGGCTTCTTCGCGGCCTTTGGTGGCGGCTGGGATCCGGGAGCGATCACTAGCAAGTTCGGCAAGCCATGGTCGCTGCTCTCGCCCGGCGTATCGATCAAGCCCTATCCCTCCGGCTCGCTCACTCACCCAGCGATGGACGTGATGGCGGAGCTGATCGCGCAGCACGGCATCCGAGCACAGGATGTGGCGCAGGTCAGGGTCGGCACCAACAGGCAGATGCTCAACACGCTGATCCATCACCGGCCCAAGACGGGCCTGCAGGCCAAGTTCAGCATGGAGTATTGCATGGCCGTGCTGCTGGTCGACGGCAAGGCGGGGCTCAGCGAGTTCCAGGACGACGTGATCGCCCGGCCTGACCTGCAGGCCCTGATTGCCAAGGTCGATTTCTACAACAATCCGGATGCCGACGCGGCCGGCGCCGACAAGATGCGCAGCTTCGTTGAGGTCCGGCTTGCGGACGGTCAGACCTTCTCTGGGCAGGGGGACTTCGCCCGCGGCAGCCCACAGAAGCCGATGAGCTTCGACGACACAGTCCGCAAGTTCCAAGGATGTGCCAAGTTCGCCGGGTTGCCTCAGGACAAGGCTGAGCGGCTCGTGACTGCCGTCCAGACCCTCGAGACCGTGACCGATATGCGCTCAGTCTTCACCGGTATTTTCACCTGAGAGCCCGTCCGATAAGTGCCCTCATAAGGGGCCCGGCAGGTGGCTTTGTGCCCTCATCGCCCAGGGCAAGAATGCTGCCGGTGGAGCAGCCTATAGCCTCATGGACGACTTATCGGACGAGCTCTGAGGCATCGAGGCTCGCTCGCGCGCTTCTCAGGCCTGTTGAGCGCCCTCTGAACTATTCTGATCGGCCTCTTGCCGGACGGACAGCAGGCCATGATCAATGTCTGAGGCAACGCGTGCGGCGTGCGTCCGCTTCGCTGCTTCGGTCGCTCCAAAGCGGGCCGGCTGATTTCGGCCAAACTTCGTCACGCCCGATCACCATCGAGCGCAACAGCGGACGTTCGGCTTGGCGCCCATCCTGGCCAATCAATGGCCTATGGCGGCTTCTCCGAAGCGGACGCTGCAGCAGCTCAGCTTGTGAGTCTTGACTGCGTCATTCGCTGGCCTTCGTCGGTGAGCCGTGCATCACTCTTCCGTGCGACGCAGATCAGAACCTGGGCACGGTCATAGCGCTATAACGCCCCCGCAAAACGGACAGTCCAGAGCTTTTGACTCACCCTCGATCCTTGAGGCCCACTTCATGAGCGTACCGACCGTGCGAGCGCGAAGACTGCTTGAGCAAGCACCCCATCCTGCGACCGCAGCTGGTCATAGACGGTGAAGTGGTTGGCGCGCGGAACAGGGATCAGGGCACCTGCCTCATGATGGTTGGCGCGGTAAGCCTGGAAGGTGCGGCTGTTCTCAACCAGCGGCGGCAACTCACCCGTGCCGTAGCCCAGCGCCAAAGGTTTGTTGACGGGTGCCAGACGCAGAGGCGACAGCGTCGTGACCTCCTCGTCCGTGAGATGCAGCTTGTCGTTCAGGTAGGTGTCGCGCAGGGGACCAAGCTCGTAAATGCCGGAGATGGCTAGCCCAGCCCGCACGCTTGGATGATCCAAGGTCATCGCGCATAGGTGCCCACCGGCAGACCAGCCGGAGAGGATCACGGGCCCGGCGATGCCGCGCGACGGCCCCTCAGCTGCCAGCCAGTCGAGGGCATGGCGCACCTCATCAACAATCTCGATCAGGGTCGCGTCTGGCGCGAGGGTGTAGCCGGGCATGGCTGCGGAGAACCCAGCGGCCAGAACTCCCTCCAGCATACAGGAGAAATTCTCGCGCGAGCGCGTCTGCCAGTACCCGCCATGGATGTGGACGAGGCAGGGGGCCGAGCGCTCGGACGCGGGGAACAGGTCCCATTTGTTGCGCGGCTTTGGCCCGTATGGAATGTCCACCAAACTCGCGAACCGTTCGCGGAGCTTGGCCGAGTCCTTGGTCCAGCCATCCACGATCTTGGCGCTATCGGTGACTGCGGCCGAGTTGTTGTAGGCGCTGTCGCGCTGGGCGCGGTTCATGGTTGCCCAATTGTCAGGACCGGCGACCAACGACTGCGCACTGGCTGTCGTAGCAAAGCCGGTGGCAGCGAGGGCAGTCGCTGTACCCATCAGCAGGTGACGCCGGTTTGTATCGCTCATGCCGCAGCTTAGCTCGAAGTTCCGGCGAAGCCTATGCCGTCGTGCCTTGCCGCATGGCGCATTAGCGCGCCTCAATCCGGAACTTTACTGGGCCCGCGGGGCGCAGGGTGATCGAAGGGAAAGGCACGACGGGCCTGTCTTGCGACGGCAGCAGACGGCATCGTCGTGCGATCGACGCCAGGATCAGCACTGCCTCCATCACCGCGAAGCGTTGCGCGATGCAAACCCGCGGACCGCCGCCAAATGGCATGTAGGCAAAGCGCGGTAGCTGCCTGTCGGCGCGCTCGACCCAACGCTCGGGCCGAAATGCCAGTGGCTCTGCCCAAAAGCGCGAGTCGCGGTGCAGCACCCAAGGACACGTGTACAGTGGCGTCCCTTTCGGGATCGCATGGCCGCCAATCTCGCAATCCTGCCCCGCCTCGCGGCCGATCAGCCACGCGGGTGGGTACAACCGCAGGCTCTCGTTCACGACCTGCTCGGCCAGGGGCAGGCGGTGCAGGTCCTCGAACGTGACGGGTCCATCACCCAGCACGGCATCCGCCTCGGCGGTCAGAGCGGCGCCGACCTCAGGATGCTGCCCGAGCAGGTACAAGGCCCATGTCAGTGCCAAGGCCGTCGTCTCGTGCCCCGCGAGCAGGAAGGTCACCGCCTCGTCGCGCAGCTGTCGATCCGACATCGGCGCGCCGGTCTCATCCCGTGCATCGATCAGCGCGTCGAGGAGGTTCTGCCCGGCCGCGGCTTCGCGTCGCCGCTTCGCGATGATGCGGGTCGCCACGTCCTCGATGCAGGCCAGCCCACGCCGGTAACGGAGGTGGCCGGGTAGCGGCACGGCGTCGGGGATGAGGATGGGCCGAACCATGCGCGCGGCCATCTCGCTAGTCAGGTCGGCAACAGCGGTTTCAATCCGCGGGATATCAGCCTCGATGCCGACGCCGAATAGCGTCTCGGCAACGATGCGCAGGGTGAGCGCCATCATATCGGCGTGCAGGTCACGGACCTCACCGATGCGCCAGCTATCGAGCATCCGTTCCGTCGCTTGGACCATGACACCGGCATAGGCCGTCAGTCGCGCTGGCGTGAAAGCCGGAGCACACAGGCGGCGTTGGCGCTGCCAGAGAGAACCATGGCTGGTCACCAGCCCGTCGCCGAGGACCGCCGTGAATTGCCGCCACAGGAAGCTGATCTTGGGGAAGTTGCGATGCTCTGTGACGAGGACGCGCTCGATCAGATCCGGATTGTTGAGGAATAGGGCGCGGCGCGGGCCGAGGCGGAAGGGGACGGCGTCACCGTAGATAAGCGCACAGTTCGTGAAGAAGGTGAGAGGATCCCTGCGCAGACCGAGTAGGTTGCCAATCAGCGGCAGACCTCTCGGTCCAAGAGGCTTGGAGGTCGTGGGAGAGCCGGCGATAGGCGAAAGCGTAGTCAACGGGGGACCTCCTGCGCCGAGGCACTCCGGTACGCTAACTACTCCTTTGGGGTTCGGCAAAACCTCGGCACGCTCCAGCACGGCTTGGGATCCACCTTTAGAGGAACTAAGCACAAGGCACGCCTTCCAGCGGGCCTCACGGCGTCGGCGAGGCTGCGTTGCACCGACATTCGGCTTTGCGCCCAAGCCAGTTGGACAGCACTCAGCAAACGGTCGGCCTGAACTGACGTGCTCGGCAACCGCTACACATGTGCAAAAAGTTCCATGCAGCGCTCGCTCGGCTCAAGGCTGAGCTTCGTCTTCGGACCACTGAGCAGAGGCAACGCCAATGCTGATATCGCCGTCGCCCAGACCGGGCGTCGCACTACCGAGACAACCCATGTCTACCCTCATCCGCGCCGGCTTCTCGCTCGGCGCCGTCGCAACCTACGTCGGCCTATCCCGCCTCGCCTCCATTGAGGCCGGTATCGCGGCCGGCCGCGCCGCCGTCAAGCAACTGTCCGACAGTGACCTCGCCCCCCTGAAGACGAGTGCTGCCGCCGATCTGGCGAGCGGATCCTCGCTGCCGTTTTTGGCGCTACTCGCCGTGCTGGCGCTCATCTGGCTCGTTCCCGGACGCCGAGCGCCACTGGCCGCAGGTCTGCTGGGCCTCGGCATCGTGGCCGCGCCTGAGCCGTCACGCGCCTACTTCAGCAAGTACGACTACGGCGAGTACATCGAGATCCTGCCGAACCAGTCGGCGTTCATGATCCCGGAGAGTGGAGACACGAAGACGGCGCAGGCGCAGTTCGGCTCGGAGAAGTTCCTCGCCGAGAGCAAGGTCGCAGCCAAGCGGGTGCAGATCCCGCACACCAAGCTGCCGAACACCGGCACGCTGTCAGACTACTACGTTCCGGCAGCCCGCCTGATCATCGTCGACCGCACGCCCGTCTCGCGCGAGTGGACGACGTCGGCAAACCGCGGCACGTCGAGTACCGACCAGGGCTTCCGGTTCGAGACCGCCGACTCGATCGGCTTGTCTACCTCGGTGGTCATTTCCGCCTTCGTCAAGGAGGAGGACGCGGCCAAGTTCCTGTACTGGTTCGGCACCAAGGCGGCCGCTCAGGACACCGACGAAGCGCGCTTCGCCTCGGTGCTCTACGGCCGCTCGCTCGCCGAAGTGGTCGACGGCAACGTGCACCGCACCGTGCAAGCCGCACTGGCGCGCGAATTCGGCAGGCGCTCTACGGACGACGCGATCCGCCAGAAGGCTGAGATCATGGCCGCCGTCGAGAAGGCAGTGGTCGATCAGTTCGCGCCGATGGGCGTCACAGTCACGACGCTGGGCTTTGCAGACGAGCTGAGCTTCGCGAATGCGGCGATCCAGGCCGCGATCGACGACACATTCATGGCCAACAAGCGGGCACAATCAGCTCAAGCGCAACTCGCCACGCTGCCGATCCAGGAGCGGATTCTCGACATGGAGATCCGTCGCTCGGACGCGCAGGCGCGGCAGACGCTAGCGGGGCGCTGGAACGGCAACGCCTCGGGCTTCCTGCCCTCCTGGATCGTGATCCCGAGCGATATCGTCGGGATGATCAAGGGCTGGTTTGGCGGTGGCGAGCCGAAGCCCGCGATGCCGGCCGCCAAGGGCTGACGAAAGACTCTGAATCAACTGACGGTCCAAGTTGGATCGAAGTGGGCGGGTCCGCTCTTGCGGCAAGCCTACTCCGAAGCAGCCATTCTGCTTACGGCCAAACCCAGTCATTCAGGCGCTGAGTAGAACTGCCCGAAGCGGACATCTCCGCCTCTCCCTCAGCGGCAGAGGCGCCACCATCACGCGCGTGCCTTCCCGTCCTGTGTGGTATCATGATACCGTAATCAGGCGGGCGTGGAGGCAGCCGTCGTGAGCACTTCAGGTAAGAACGCGGGATCTACGCAGAACCAGCAGGTGCGCGGCAGGCCGTTCGCGCCCGGTAACCGCGGTCGGCCGAAAGGCGCCCGCAACAGGAGCACGCTGGCCGTCGAGCAGATGCTGGACGGCGAGGCCGAGGCCCTCGCCCGCAAAGCCATCGAGATGGCGCTCGATGGTGACGGGCCGGCGATGAAGCTCTGCCTCGACCGCCTGCTCTCGCCGCGGCGGGATCGGGCTATCACCTTCGCGCTGCCGGTCATCGAGAGCGCGGCCGACCTGCCGAGAGCGACTGAGGCCATGCTGCAGGCGGTCGCGTCTGGCGAGATCACGCCGTCCGAGGCCGCCGACATCGGCAAGGCAGTCTCGGCTCACATCGAGGCGGTCACCGCAGCCGAGATGGCGCAGCGCCTCGCCCGCCTGGAGGAAGCCGGCGCATGAGCGCCAACCTCGCCAGCCTGGAGCGCCGCCTGCGCAGGCTGGAGGAGCGCCGCACCGGCGAGGACGCGGTCTACGTCGCCTGGGGGCGAACGGCCGCCGAAGCCGATGCGGTCCTACGGCATGCGAGAGACACCGGCATTGTTGCGCACTGGGACGAGGCCATCGCCCTGGTCTGGCGCGACCCTACGCCGGCCCCATCCTCCCGTTGGCTCGTGCTCGGGCGGGAACACGAGAACGAGTTGAGCGACCGCGAGCTGAGCCTTCTGGTCGACGCCTTTGAGGAGGAGGCGGTGCGCCGGGAGCGCGAGGTGGCGGCTGCCAAAGGCGCGGATCTGCCCGACCTCGACGACACGGATGTGCGGATCCGGATCCTGCGTCGCGAGAGCCGCGACCTGCCGCGCGACCTTCGGTTCATGGCCATCCGAGAGAACCCGGAGCCGGTGATGCACTGGTCAGCCCGAGGCTCGGGTCTCGTGCGGGCGTGCCAATGCCCGAGCTGTTTGTCTGGTGAGACCTCACCGCAGGTGCAGTACCCGGCCCACCAAGCTCGCTTCCGCGCTTGGCTTAAGCGGTACGCACCCGAGGACGAGCTGTACGTATGAACTTCGTCGACATGTGTCGCCGCTAAGCGCGATTGGAAGCTGTACGGCGGGCCGGGGCGCCAACCGGCGGCTTTTCGGACCGTCCTGTCGGAGATCCGGCTGGCGACTTCGACGTGACTGACACTCTGGCTGACCGGCAGCGCTGGGTTGCGGAGGGCAAGGGCAGCATCTGCAACGGTGTGCTCTACCTCGTCAGCACAGAGATGGCCGTCAATGGGTGGGGGCGCGGTACGTCACTGAGGACTGAGAAGCATGGCCTACAGCTAGCCCATCCAGCCATATCGGACACGAGCAAACGTGCACGGACAAAACCAGTTTTTCCGTAAATTTTCCGTACGACCACCCATTTACAAGCGCGAAAGCAAGCTAAGTGATTGGATTTGTTGGCGCGCCCTACGGGAATCGAACCCGTGTTTTCGCCGTGAAAGGGCGACGTCCTGGACCGCTAGACGAAGGGCGCTTTGGCTAGGCTGGGGTTCTATAGTCGGAGCGGGGGCGGCCGGCAACCGTCGAAGCGTCGCGGAATCGAGGTTTGACCGCGGGCCGGCTTGCGGCGATGGAGGAGGCATGCCTCAGCCCCCCCCACGCATGACCCTCGTCCTCGGCGGGGCGCGGTCCGGCAAGAGCGCCTACGCCGAGGGGCTGATCGAGGCCTGCCCCGGCCCCTGGCTCTACCTCGCCACCGCGCAGGCCTTCGATGACGAGATGGTCGCTCGCATCGCACAGCACCGCGCCCGGCGGAGCGAAGCGTGGCGCACCCGGGACGTGCCGCGCGCCCTGCCGGAGGCGATCACCGCGTCCGAAGGACCCGTCCTGGTCGATTGCCTGACGCTCTGGCTCACCAACCTGATCCTGGCGGAGTCCGACGTGGCGGCTGCCGCGGAGCAACTGCTCGCCGCCTGCGCGGGCGCCCCGGGGCCGCTGGTGCTGGTGGGCAACGAGGTCGGGCTCGGGATCGTGCCCGACAACGCCCTCGCCCGCCGCTTCCGCGACGCGGCCGGCCGCCTGCACCAGCAGCTCGCCGCCCAGGCCGACCGGGTCGTGCTCACCGTGGCCGGCCTGCCGCTGATCGTCAAACCCGGAGCCTCCGCGTGAGCGACGACAGGAGCGACGACATGAGCGACCGCATGAGCGACGACGCGACCCGCCACCGCGCGAAGATGGAGAAGCGCAAGGCCGTGCAGGACGCCGAGGTGGCGGCCAAGACCGTGGAAAAGGGCCTGCTCCTCGTCCATACCGGCCCCGGCAAGGGCAAGAGCACGGCGGCTCTGGGGCTGATGCTGCGGGCGCTCGGCCGCGGCTGGCGGGTCGGCATGGTGCAATTCATCAAGGGCGGCTGGGACACGGGCGAGCGCCACGCCATGGCGGCCTTCGGCGAGCGGGTCGTGTGGCACACCCTCGGCGAGGGCTTCACCTGGGAGACCCAGGACAAGGCCCGCGACATCGCCGCCTGCCGCCACGCCTGGGAGGTCGCCGAAGGCCTGATGGCCGATCCCACGATCCGCCTGCTCGTCCTCGATGAGCTGAACATCGCGCTGCGCTACGACTATCTCGACCTCGATGCCGTCGTCGCCGCCCTGCGGGCGCGCCGGCCGGACCTGCACGTGGTGGTCACCGGCCGCAACGCCAAGCCGGCCCTGGTCGAGGCCGCCGACCTCGTCACCGAGATGGGCAGCGTCAAGCACCACTTCGCCGCCGGCGTGAAGGCGCAGGAAGGGATCGAGTTCTGAGCTCGCCGCGCGCGAAGGCGCCCAAGAAGGCCCTGATGATCCAGGGCACCGGCTCCGATGTCGGCAAGTCGCTGCTCGTGGCGGGGCTGGCGCGCGCCTTCACGGAGCGGGGCCTGAGGGTCCGGCCGTTCAAGCCGCAGAACATGTCGAACAACGCCGCCGTCACCGCCGACGGCGGCGAGATCGGCCGGGCGCAGGCGCTCCAGGCCCGGGCCGCCCGGGTGGCGCCCTCCGTGCACATGAACCCGGTCCTGCTGAAGCCGCAGAGCGAGGTCGGCTCCCAGGTGGTGGTGCAGGGCCGGATGGTCGCCACCGTGAAGGCGCGCGATTACCAGGCCTGGAAACCCCGGCTGATGTCCGCCGTCCTGGAGAGCTTCTCACGCCTCGCGGAGGACGCCGACCTCGTCCTCGTCGAGGGCGCGGGCTCGGCCTCCGAGGTCAACCTGCGCGCGGGCGACATCGCCAATATGGGCTTCGCCCGGGCCACCGACACGCCGGTGGTGCTGGTGGGCGACATCGACCGGGGCGGCGTCATCGCAAGCCTCGTCGGCACGAAGGCCGTGATCGACCCGGAGGACGCCGCGATGATCGCCGGCTTCCTCGTCAACCGGTTTCGCGGGGATCCGAGCCTGTTCGCCGACGGGATGCGGCTGATCGCCGAGCACACCGGTTGGGCGGCGCTCGGCCTCGTGCCGCATTTTCCCGAGGCCGCGCGCCTGCCGGCCGAGGACGTGCTGGGGCTCGCCGGCTCGGAAGCGCGCGGGCCCGGAGCCGTCACGGTGGCGGTGCCGGTGCTGCCGCGCATCGCCAATTTCGACGACCTCGATCCGCTGCGGGCGGAGCCGGGCGTCCGCGTCACGCTGGTCCGGCCCGGGACACCGATCCCCGCCGAGGCCGCGCTCGTGCTGCTGCCGGGCTCCAAAACCACGATCGACGACCTGGAGGCTTTTCGCCAGGAGGGCTGGGACATCGACCTGCGCGCCCATGTCCGGCGGGGCGGGCGGGTGCTGGGACTCTGCGGCGGCTACCAGATGCTGGGCCGGAGCCTCGCCGACCCGCACGGGATCGAGGGGGCGCCCCGCACGGTGCCAGGCCTCGGTCTGCTCGAGGTCGACACCGTGATGACGCCGCAGAAGCGCCTCGCCGCCGTCACCGGCACGAGCCTGCCCGACGGCGTGCCGTTTGCCGGCTACGAGATGCATATCGGTGCGACCGAAGGGCCCGACGCGGCCCGGCCGCTGCTGCGCTTCGCCGACGGGCGCCTGGACGGGGCGGTCTCGGCGGACGGGCGCGTGGCCGGGACCTACGTCCACGGCCTGTTCGCGCAGGATGCGCAGCGGGCGGCCTGGCTCGCGCGCCTCGGGACGGCCTCGGAGGGTGCCGGCTACGAATCCGGGGTCGAGGCGGCGCTGGACGGACTCGCGCGACACATCGCGGCCCATGTCGACTGCGACCGCCTGCTGGCGCTTGCCCGGTAGGCGGGGCGTGAGCCAGGGATGACTCCGTGTCATGCAGGTCCCGCCACGAAGGACCGCACGCGCCCAGAGGAACGCCCCATGCCCCCCACGCCATTCCCCGCCGGGGAGGATCTCGCCGCGAGCACCGTCCGCACCGTGACCCTGCGGCTGATGCCGCTGCTCGGCCTGCTCTACCTGATCGCCTATATCGACCGGCAGAACGTCTCCTACGCCAAGCTGGAGATGGTGGGCAGCCTCGGCCTCTCCGAGACCGCCTACGGGCTCGGGGCCTCGCTGTTCTTCCTCGGCTACTTCCTGTTCGAGGTGCCGGCTAACGTCTTCCTGGAGCGGGTCGGCGCGCGGATCTGGTTCGCGCGGATCATGATCACCTGGGGGATCGTCACGGTGCTCCTCGGCTTCACCCAGGGCACGGCGATGTTCTACGTGCTGCGCTTCCTGCTCGGCGCCGCGGAGGCCGGCTTCTTTCCCGGCGTGCTGTTCGCCCTGACCCTGTGGTTCCCGCATGCGCACCGGGCGCGGATGATCGGCTGGTTCATGATCGCCAGCGCGGTCGCCAACGCGGTCGGCGCGGCGGTGGGCGGGGCGCTGCTCGGCCTGAACGGGCTCCTGGGCCTCCAGGGCTGGCAATGGGTGTTCCTGGCCACCGGCGCGCCGGCGATCCTCATGGCCGCGGTGGTGCTGGTCGTCCTGCCGGACGGCCCTGAGACCGCGCCCTGGCTGTCGCGGGCCCAGCGCGACTGGCTCGCCCGGACGCTCCGGGCGGAACGCGAGGACGGCGGCCATGTCGACCACGGCAATCCCTTCGCCGCGCTCCTCGACCGGCGGGTGCTGATGCTGGCGGGCGTCTACATCTCCCTGCCGCTGGCCGCCTACGGCCTCGGCTACTGGCTGCCCACCGTGGTGAAGGGCTTCGGGGTCTCGAACCTGACGAACGGCTTCCTCAACATCATCCCCTGGATGGTCACGGCCCTCGCCCTCTGGTGGGTCCCGCGCCACGCCGCCCGCACAGGCGCGCAGGGCAACGCCCTGACCTGGCACGTGGTCGGACCGGCGCTGGTCGGGGCGGCGGGCCTGGCGCTCTCCGTCGTCCTGCCGGGCAACGCCGTGAAGTTCGCCTGCTTGTGCGTGGCCGCCGCCGGGACCTTCGCGGCCCAGCCGGTCTTCTGGTCGATGCCCGGGACCTTCCTGCGCGGCGCCTCGGCGGCGGCCGGGATCGCGGCGATCAACTCGGTGGGCAATCTCGGCGGCTTCGTCGCCCAGAACGCCGTGCCGTTCATCCGCGACCAGACCCGGAGCGACCTCGTGCCGATGCTGTTCCTGGCGGCGTGCCTGGCGGTGGGGGCGGGGCTGATGTTCGTGGTGCTCTCCGCCCTGCGCCGGGACGCCGCCCGGCGGGCGGTACCGAATGCGGTGCGGCCGGCCTGAACGGGGACCGGCCTCGTGCGTTATCGTTCCTCAGGCCGACTCCGTCGGCAGGATGATGCACCCCGCGCCCCGCGGGACATCTTTGAGGAGGGTACCGCGATGAGCCAGGGATTTCCGCTCATGATTCTCGCGTTCGGAACGCTCGGCGGCATCTGGTTCCTGGCCGCCGCGGCCCGGAAGCAGGTCGCCGACGCCAAGGGCAGCCCGGAGCGCTCCAACCTGATCCACCAGCACGGCGGCGCGCCGCGGCCGAACATGCCGGGCACCGAGCACTGAGGCGCCTTCAGCCGGCGGCGATCCGCCGGCAATGCTCGAGGGCGGCGCCGATCAGGTTGTCGCTGGCCTCGGGCGTGCGGAACGCCGAATGCGCCGAGAGGGTGACGTTGGGCAGGCCGGCCAGCGGGTGATCCGCCGGCAGGGGCTCGATCGTGAACACGTCGAGTCCGGCCCGCGCCACGCGGCCGGCGCGCAGGGCCTCGATCAGGGCGGGCTCGTCGATCACCGCGCCCCGTGCGGTGTTGATCAGCATCGCGCCCGGCTTCATCGCGGCGATCCGCGCCGCCGACAGGAAGCCGCGGGTCTCGTCGGTGAGGAGCAGGTGGAGCGAGACCACGTCGCTCGCGCCGAGCAATTGCTCCAGGGATACGAAGGCGACACCGGGATGCGTCTTCGGGGTCCGGTTCCAGGCGAGCACGCGCATGCCGATGCCCTGGCAAAGCCGCGCCATCTCGGCCGCGATCCCGCCGAACCCAACGAGGCCGACCGTCTTGCCGGTGAGCTGGATCGCCTCGGTGCGCAGCCAAGTCCCGGCGCGCATCGCCCGGTCCATCTCGGGCAGCCCCCGGGCGGCCGCCCACATCAGCGCGAAGGCGCATTCGGCGACCGCCGTGTCGCCGTAGCCCTTGATGGTGTGGACGGTGACGCCGAGGGCGTCCCGGAGCGCCTCCGGATCCATGTAGCTGCGGGCGCCGGTGCCGAGGAACACCACGTGCCTCAGGCCCGCGCAGGCCCGGGCCACGTCGCCGGGCAGGGCGGTGTGGTCGATCACCGCGATCTCGGCCCCGGCCAGGATGCCGGGCAGGTCCTCCGGGGCGATGCCCGGGTTCTCGTGGATCGCGACGGGTGGATCGTCCGGCCGCAGCAGCCGCCGGGCCACCGCCGCCAGGGTCTCGCTGGCATCCACGAACACCGCGCGCATCGGCGCCTCCGCGTCTGGTCTTGCCCGCCAGGATGCGTCCGGAGGGCGGGCCGTGCCAAGGCCTGGATCGAGGGAAGGCTGGATCGAGAGAAGGCCTGGATCGAGAGAAGGCCTGGATCGAGGGGCGGTCTGGCTCAGCCCATCAGAGCGAGGCAGAAGCCGAGAAGCCCCAGCACGAGCCCGCCCTGGAGCCAGCAGGCCGTCCGGTAGAGCGCCAGCGCCTGGGCGATGTCGTCGGGCGTCGCCTCGGTGCGGCCGCCGCCCATATGGGCGTCCGGGACCAGGGCGCCGTCGTAGACCCGCGGCCCGGCGAGCCGCAGGCCCAGCGCCCCCGCCATGGCGGCTTCCGGCCAGCCGGCATTGGGCGAGCGGTGCCGGCGCGCGTCGCGCATCATCGCGCGGAGCGCCCCGCCGGCGTCGGCGCCGCGCAGGATCGCCGCTCCGGCGATCAGCAGACCGGCGAGCCGCGCAGCCGGCAGGTTCACGCCGTCGTCGAGCCGCGCCGCCGCCCAGCCGAAGGCCTCGTAGCGCGGGCTGCGGTGGCCGATCATGCTGTCGGCGGTGTTGATCGCCTTGTAGAGGGCGCCCCCCGGCAGGCCCAGGCAGCCGATCCAGAAGGCCGGCGCCACGATCCCGTCGGAGAAATTTTCCGCGAGACTCTCGATCGCGGCCCGGCAGACCGCGGGCCCGTCGAGGCGCTCGGGGTCGCGCCCGACGATCATCGATACCGCCCGGCGCCCGGATTCCAGGCCGCCGGTGCGCAGGCCGGTCTCAACGGCGGCGACGTGCTGGTGCAGGCTGCGCTGCGCCGGCAGGCTCGCGCAGAGCAGGCCGAGGAGGAGCAGGGCGGGGAGGGCGCCCGTCAAGCCGGCGAGCCCGGTCAGCGCCCAGGCCACCGTACCCACCACGGCGAGGAGGAGCGCCAGCGCGCCGCAGCCCGCGATCCGCCGCCGGCGCTCCGAGCCGCGGTTGAGGCCGCGCTCCAGGGCGGCGATCAGCCGGCCGATCCAGGTGACAGGGTGACCGACCGCCCTGTAGAGCGCGTCCGGATAGCCGGCCGCCGCCTCGATCCCGAGGGCGACGGCGAGGACGGCGAGCGTGTCAGCGAACGTACCGGGCAGATGGACCATTCGGTGTGGAGCGTTCCCGCGCGTGAGGTCGCCCCGATCGCGCATGGCGGCGATCTCGGCGCACTCCGACAAGCCTTTCCCGACGCGCCGGAGCCCTGGCTCGACCTCTCGACGGGGATCAACCCGGTCCCCTATCGCGTGCCGCCGGTGGAGGCCAGCGCCTGGACCCGCCTGCCCGAGGCCGGCGAGGTTCGCGCGCTCCGGGAGGCCGCCGCCGCGGCCTACGGCGCGCCGGATTCCGACCACGTCGTGCCCGCGCCCGGCACCCAGATCCTGATCGAGACCCTGCCCCGGCTCCTGGCGCCGACCCGGGTGGCGGTCCTCGGGCCGACCTATGCCGAGCACGCCGCCGCCTGGGCGCGGGCCGGGCACGCTGTGACGGAGACCTCGGACATCGACGCCCTCGGCGAGGCCCGGGTGGCGGTGATCGTCGATCCCAACAACCCGGACGGGCGGACCCATCCCCTGGCCGAGCGCCGGGCCCTCGCGGCGGCGCTCGCCGCCCGGGGCGGCCTGCTGGTCGCCGACGAGGCCTTCGCGGACCTGGAGCCGGTGGAGAGCCTGTGCCCGCACGCGGAGCCGGGCACCGTGGTTCTGCGCTCCTTCGGCAAGGCCTACGGGCTCGCGGGCCTGCGCCTGGGCTTCGCGGTCGCCGAGCCCGAAACGGCGGCCCGGATCGCCGCGGCGCTGGGTCCCTGGGCGGTGTCGGGCCCGGCCCTGACGATCGGGCGCGCGGCCCTGTCGGATGCGGGCTGGCGCGCGGAATCCGCGCGGGCGCGGGCCGCCGATGCGGCGCGCCTCGACCGGATGATCGCCCGGGCCGGGGGCCGGATCGTCGGCGGCACGTGCCTGTTCCGGACCGCCGATTTCCCCGACGGGCCGGACCTCTACCGGCGGCTCGCGGCGGCCGGGATCGCGGTGCGGCGCTTCGCCGGGCGCCCGGAGCGCCTGCGCTTCGGCCTGCCGTCCGACAAGGCGGCCTGGTGCCGGCTGTCGCGGGTGCTCAGGTAGAGCGGCCGCCGGGCGGGTGTCGGTGCGGGTGCGGGTCGCGGGCCGCCACGATCACGGCCAGCGCCGAGAAGGCGAGCCCGACCGCGCAGACGCCCCGCCAGCCGACCAGCAGGAAGGCCTGCGAGCCGGCATAGGCGCCGAGCGCCCCGAACACGAACAGGGTCGTGAACAGCACGGTGTTGATGCGGCCCCGCGCCCCCGGGACCAGCGCGTAGGCGCGGGTCTGGTTGGCGATCAGCGCCCCGTTCATGCCGATGTCGATGAGCAGCACGCCGAGCGCCACCGCCAGCAGCGACCACGTGCCCCCCGCCCAGAGCACCACGAAGGAGAGGGCGACCAGCAGGCTGCCGCCGAGGACCACGGGCTTCGCCCCCCGCCGGTCGGTGAAGCGGCCCGAGATCGGCGCCACGAAGGCCCCGCAGACCCCGATCACCCCGAACAGCCCGGCCCCGGCGGCGGTGAGACCGAAGGGCGGCCCCTCGACCAGCAGGGCCAGGGTCGCCCAGAAGGCGTTGAAGCCGGCAAACAGCAGCGCCTGCGACAGGCTGGCCGTGCGCAGGACCGGCTGCGTGCGGGCCAGATGCAGGATCGACAGCATCAGGGCGCGGTAGCGCAGCGGGTGCGTCTGCGCCGTGTGGGGGAGGGTGACCCGCGCGATGCCCGCCATGGCGAGCGCCACCACGGACGCGACCAGGAAGACCGGCCGCCAGCCGAGATGCGCCCCCAGGAAGCCGCTCGCCGTGCGGGCGAGCAGGATGCCGGTGAGGAGCCCGGTCATGACTTGGCCGACGATCCGCCCGCGGCTCGCGTCCGGGGCGAGTTCGGCCGCGAACGGGACCGCCTGCTGGGCCGCGCAGGACAGCACGCCGACCACCAGATGGGCGAGCGCGAGGGAGGCGAGGTTCGGGGCGAGGCCCACGGCCAGCAGGGCCAGGGCGAGGCCGAGGCACTGCCCGACGATCAGGGCGCGGCGCGGCAGAGCGTCGCCGAGCGGCACCAGCCCGACGATGCCGAGCCCGTAGCCGACCAGGGCCGTGGTCGGCACCCACAGGGCGGCGCGGTCGCCGAACTCGGCCACGATCAGGCCGAGCAGCGGCTGGTTGTAGTAGATGTTGGCCACGGCCCCGCCGGCGATCAGCGTGAGGCCGAGCCGGGCCTTCGCGTCGAGGCTCGTGCTCACGGCTGGATCGGGGGCAGGCCAGCGCGCCGCCGTGGGAGGGCCATGGTCGGGTCCATATGCGGGAGGGAACGGCAGGGCCCCGAGCGATACGGGCAGAGCGCGCCGCCCGGCAAGCTGCGGCGATGCATCCCTGCCGCCCCGGGCTGCGCCCCTTCACCGGCGTCGCCGCAGCACCATATGCCGTCGATGCGGTCCGCACCGGCCCCCATGCGGGCGGTGCCGAGACGTGCCGCAGGGCACGGACCCCGGGCGTCGGGGCGAGCGAGGTTCCGCCGGAGATACGGACGACGCGGCGGTTTCGTTCCGTGCGGACGCATCCGCCACCGTCGCAACAGGGAGTACGGAATGCCGAACTACCGCGTCGATTTCGCCAAGGAAATCCTCGGTGTGCCCTTCACGATCGGGTCCGTCGAGATCACCCGGGCCCGGGACCCCGAGCGCGCCCGTCGCGCGGCCGAGCTCCGTTTCGCCCGCCAGCACGGAATCGGCGATTGGCGGGAGCGGGCCGACCTCGCCACCGTGGCCGAGCGGCTCTGATCCGCACACGGCGCCGTCACACGCCCTTCGTGCCGGTCCCTTAGGCGAAGACCTGCGATCCGCGACCGGTCAAGCTCTGGTCGCGGCGGCCGCGCCGCCGTAGAGTGGCGGCGGAACCGGATCCGGCCTCCGCCCGCGGGCCGGTGGCTCCCGGAATCCGATCCAGCACGCTCCCGATCGACGAGCCGGCGTCGGGGAGCCGAAGGCGCTTCAGGTCCGGGCCGGCGGGGTCAGTGCAAGGGTCATGGCGGCGATCTCCTTCTTCGGCGACCTGCTTCAGACCATCAGCGAGCGCGGCCGCGACCTGATCGGCATCGGGCGCGGCGACATGGCCTCCCGGGCCAGCGCCAACGACCTCGTCAAGCTCTGCGAGGACCTGATCTCCCGGCGCGGCGAGGCCTCCGGGGTGGCGCTGGCCCGCCTGATCCTCGACCGCTACGCCAGCTTCGGCCAGGTCGAGCGCCACGTCTTCCTGCGGGCCATCGCCCTGGACTTCGACGCGGACCACGCGGCGGTCGACGCCGCGATCGCCGCCTACCGCGCCACCCCCTCCCGCGCCCGCCTCGGCACCCTGCACGAGGCCGCCGAGCCGCGCAGCCAGGAATTGATCCGCCGCCTCAACCTCGCCCGCGGCGGCACGCTCAGCCTCGTGCGGATGCGCGAGGACCTGTTCGACCTGCGCCGGTCGCTCCGGTCCGGCGAGACGGCAGATCCCGCCCTGCTCGACGCCGTCGACAGCCTGGACTGCGACTTCGAGCACCTGTTCGCCTCGTGGTTCAACCGGGGCTTCCTGGTGCTGCGCCACATCGACTGGACGACGCCGGCACACATCCTGGAGAAGATCATCCGCTACGAGGCGGTGCACGCCATCGCGGACTGGGACGACCTGCGCGCCCGGATCGAGCCGCCGGACCGGCGCTGCTTCGCGTTCTTCCACCCGGCTCTGGCCGACGAGCCGCTGATCTTCGTGGAGGTCGCGCTGACCGACCAGATCGCGCCGGCCATCGCTCCGATCCTGTCGCAGGCGCGCAAGCCCCTGCAGCCGCAGGCGGCCAACACGGCGGTGTTCTACTCGATTTCGAACTGCCAGAAGGGGCTCGCCGGCGTCACCTTCGGCAATTTCCTGATCAAGCAGGTGGTCGAGGATCTCACCCGCGAGATCCCCACGCTCAAGACCTTCGTGACGCTGTCGCCGGTGCCGGGCTTCTCCGCGTGGCTGGCGCGGGAGCGCCGGGCCGACAGCCCGCAGGGGCTCCTGCCCGAGGACATCGAGACCCTGCGGGCGCTGGACGATCCGGACTGGGCGGCCGACAAGACCCGGGCCGAGGCCGTGCGGAAGGCGCTGATCCCGGCCGCCGCGGCCTATTTCCTGCGCGCCAAGAACGAGCGCGGGCGCCCCCTCGACCCCGTGGCCCGGTTCCATCTGGGCAACGGCGCGCGCCTCGACCGCATCAACTTCCTGGGCGACACCTCGAAGAAAGGGCTGGGACAGTCGCATGGTCTGATGGTCAACTACCTCTACGACCTCGCGGCCATCGAGCGGAACCACGAGACCTACGCCAATCTCGGCACCGTCGTGGCCGCACCGGCCGTGACCCGGGAGTTGCGTGCCAAGCTGCCGCCGCCGCGGGCCGTGGTGCTCGCCGAGGCGTAGAAGCGGCGCCGGCCGGAATCGCGCCGTCGAGCCTTCACCGTCGAGACTTCGCCAGCCCGACTTCGCCGTCAGCCCTCCGCCGTCAGGCGGGCGGCGAAGGCCAGGGTGATGCGCCGGGCCAGGGCCTCGGCGGCCTCGCCCTCCAGGGGAACCCGACGGTCGAGGATCAGGGCCGCCAGCCCGTGCACCAGCGACCAGGCGGCGAGCGTCAGGTCCTCGGCCGGCATTCCCGAGCCGGCCAGCGCGGCCGCCCGCCGCTCCAGGATCCGGTAGGCCTCGGATCCGACCGGGTCCCGGCACGGCCTCGTGAACATGAGCCGGAACAGAGCCGGGTGCCGGCAGGCGAAGGTCACGTAGGCCGCCCCCTGCGCGGCCAGCGCCTGCGCGCCCTGCGCGCCGGCATCGGCCGCCCCCAGCACGGCCGCGAGGTCGGCGAAGCCCCGGGCGGCGACCGCCTCCAGCAGTTCCTCCTTGTCCGCGAAGTGGCGATAGGGGGCCATCGCCGAGACGCCGCAGGCGCGGGCGGCCGCGCGCAGCGACAAGGCCGCCGCGCCGCCGGTTTCCAGCAGGTCCAGGGCCGTCGAGACCAGGGCCGCCCGGAGGTCGCCGTGATGGTAGGCCCCGTCCCGATCGGATGTTGACACTGTAAGCATCCGGATTCATGTTTACGGTGCATACAAACCTGGGAGACCGCGTCATGCAAGGTGCCCCCGTCCGCCGGTCCGTGGATCTCTCCGCCTATCCCGATCTCGTGGTGATCTATCTCGGCTTCCGGGACTCCCGCTGGCGCGGCCTGCGCGCGCTGGTCGGCCTCGGGCGCGGCATTGCGGCCTCGGTTCGGTCGCGGCCGGACGGTCTCCTGGCCCACGAGACCCTGGTCTTTGGGCTGACCCATGTCGGCATGCGCCAGTACTGGCGCGACCTGGAAAGCCTGGAGCGCTTCACCCGCTCGGAGCCGCACCGCACGTGGTGGCAGGATTTTTCCCGGGATTCCAAGGGCTCCGGCTTCTGGCACGAAGCCTATGGCCGGGGCGGCATGGAGGCGATCTATGTCGGCATGGCGGCGCCGACCGGTCTCGGCCTGTTCGCCCCCGAACGGGTACCGGAGGGGGCCTTCCTGTCGTTGCGGCAGCGGCTCACCGCCTGAAAGGGCTCGCCGGATGGCCCCTCGGGCGGCTATGGGTGCGTGAGACCTAGGCCCGCGACAGCTTAAGCCTCACGATGACGAACCACCTCTTCTCCCTGATCCGGGACGGCGTGCCCGATCCCGCCAAGACCGCGATCGAGACGCCCGAGGGGCGCCGCTACACCTACGCGGACCTGATCGCCCGGTCCGGCGCCTACGCGGCGGCCCTGCGGGCAGCGGGCGTGCAGCCCGGCGACCGGGTGGCCGTGCAGGTGGAGAAGAGCCCCGAGGTCATCCTCCTGTATCTCGGCGTGGTCCGGGCCGGGGCCGTGTTCCTGCCGCTCAACACCGCCTACACGCCGGCCGAGATCGGCTACTTCCTGGGCGACGCCGAGCCCGCATTGTTCGTCTGCGACCCGGGCCGGCGCGACGCGCTGACCGAGGCCGCCGCGGGCGTCCGCACGATCTGGACCCTCGACGGGGCGGGCGGCGGCAGCGCGGCCGACGCGGCGGATCGGCAGGGTAGCGGCGGCGGCGCCTTCGCGGACGTGGTCCGGGGCCCGGAGGATCTGGCGGCGATCCTCTACACCTCGGGCACGACCGGGCGCTCGAAGGGCGCCATGCTGACGCACGACAACCTCGCGTCGAATGCCCGGACCCTCGTCGCGTATTGGCGCTTCACCGCCGACGACGTGCTGATCCACGCCCTGCCGGTGTTCCACACCCACGGCCTGTTCGTGGCGATCAACACGGTGCTGGCCAGCGGCGGCTCCATGCTGTTCCTGCCCCGCCTCGACCCCAAGCTGATCCTGAGCCTGATGCCCCGGGCCAGCGTGCTGATGGGCGTGCCGACCTTCTACACGCGGCTCCTCAAGGAGCCCGGCCTCACCCCGGAGGCGGCCAAGGGCATGCGCCTGTTCGTGTCGGGCTCCGCGCCGCTGCTCGCCGAGACGCACCGGGAATGGCAGGCCCGCACCGGCCACGCCATCCTCGAGCGCTACGGCATGACCGAGACCAACATGAGCACCTCGAACCCCTACGCGGGCGACCGGGTCGCCGGCACGGTGGGCTTCCCCCTGCCGGGGGTGTCGCTGCGGGTGGTCCCGCCCGAGGGCGGGCCGGCCCTGGGCCCGGACACGGTGGGCATGATCGAGGTGAAGGGCCCGAACGTGTTCCAGGGGTACTGGCGCATGCCCGAGAAGACCGCCGCCGAGTTTCGGGCCGACGGATTCTTCATCACGGGCGATCTCGGCAAGGTCGACGCGCGGGGCTACGTCCACATCGTCGGGCGCGGCAAGGACCTGATCATCTCGGGGGGCTTCAACGTCTACCCGAAGGAGGTCGAGACCGAGATCGACGCGCTGCCGGGGGTGATCGAATCCGCCGTAATCGGCCTGGGCCATCCGGATTTCGGCGAGGCCGTCACTGCCGTGGTGGTGGGCGGCGCGGGCTGCCCGGACGAGGCCGGCGTCCAGGCCGCCCTGGAAGGCCGGCTCGCCCGGTTCAAGTGCCCCAAGCGCGTGCTCTTCGTGGACGAACTGCCGCGCAACACCATGGGCAAGGTGCAGAAGAACCTCCTGCGGGAGGCGCATGCGGCGCTCTACCGGGACTGACCGGCCCGGTCCGCCGCAGGGTGCGCGAGCGCGCGGCGCAAGCCTGCGCCGCGCGACCCCGGATCGCGCGCACCGGCGTGACCGCGATGCGGACGTCCGGCGCCGAGCTCGGCCCTCAAATCAGAGGTTGTGCGCCGTCCGCTCGTCCTCCGGCGGCTTGTGGCCGTCCGGATCCGCCACCTTGCGGGCGGCGGCGTTGAGGTTGTCCGGATCGAGGGCGGTCTGGACGAACTCGCGACCGATGTTGGTCACTTCGCGGGCGTAGCGCAGGCCCTGGTCGCGGACCTCGTCGGCCCAGGGGCCGATGTTCTGGTCCTCCTGGCGGGTGCGCGGCAGCAGCGCGCCGAGCAGCAGTCCGGCCGCGACGCCGACAACGCCGACGAGGAGCGGGTTGTCATCCACGAAGCGCTCGACCGCGGTGCGGCCGCGGTTGAGGCCCTCGAGCCCCTGGCTCGTCAAGTCGTCCAGCGCCCGCATGTTGCGGCGGTGGAGGGCACTCCCGCGCTCCCGCGCGTCGTCGTAGACCGCGGAGGCGCGGTCCCGCGCCTGATCGGCCGCGCCGCCGAGACGGTCGCTGATGTCGTCGGCGAGATCCGACACGCTCCGGCGCGCCTGTCCGGCGAGGTCTGCGGCCCGGTCGCCCGCCGCCCGGACACCGTCCCTCGCGGCATCCCCCGTCCCGCCGCCCGACGAGCCGCCGGACGACAGCGGTGCGGTTCCCTGCGGAAGCGGGTCGTGCAGGCCGCGCGGGTCGGGACGGAGGGTGAAATCACCGGCCGCCGCGCCGGGCGCACCCGGATCGCCGAGGCCGGCCGCGTCCGGCCGCAGGCTCCTGTCGCTGGAACCGTGCGGCATCCCCGCCTCGGCGGCGAGCTGTTCGGGGATGCTGGAGGAGGGGGTGGTGCCCGGCTTGTCGGTCATGACGCTATCCTCGGATGTCGGTCGTCGGCGGCGCGCGGTCCGCGCGGGCGGCGCCGGTCTTCCCGGCCTGTGGGCCGGACTCAGGTCGTCGGTCTCAGATCCCGCGTGTCAGATCTCGGTCGTGTCGAGCGGATCCCGGGCCGGGCGCACGGTCGGGAGGTCGGGGTCGTATCCGCGGGCCGCGCCGGTGTTCAGGGTCGGCACGCGCTCGGCCGAGACCTGGGTGCGCCGGCGCTGGGCATCGCGCGCCATCCGGTTGAACAGCAGACCGACGCCGGCCGCGATCAGCAGCACCGGAACGGGGTTGCGGCGCACCGCGTCGAGGGCGCTGTCATAGGTGGTGTTCAGCGCCGGCACGCGCCGGGCATTGCCCAGCATCTCGTCCACGAGATTCGGCACGGAGAGCCGGCCCTGGATGCGGTCGATCGTATCGTCGAGCCGAGCGCGACTCTCCTCGATCTCCTTCTCGAGGTCGTTCATCGTACTCATCCGGATACGCGCTCCGAGAGGGCCTGGGCATCCTGACGGACCTGACGCGTGGTGCGCGTCGGGGCCAGGGTCGAGAGGGAGAGGACGCTGCGGGCCCACAGCGCCATCCCGAGGGCGAGAACCAGCAGCACGCCGCCCACGATCAGGGCCGAGAGCCACTCGGAGCCCACGATGGTGGCGAGCCACTTCACCAGGGCGCCGATCAGGACCAGCAGGGCGACCACGGCGAACACCGCCGAGCCGACCATGCAGGCGAGGCCGACGATGAGCTGGCGGACGTTGCCCGCCATCTCGGCGCGGAACAGCGCGATCTCCTTGCGGGCGAGTTCGTTGGTCTCCCGCAGGGCATCGCCGATCAGGCTCTGGATGCTGGAAGCACCGGGGGAGGCGCCGGCAGAGGTGCCCGCCTGCCGCGGATCAGGACCCTGGGCCATGGCGTCAGGCCCGGAAGCTGTCGCGGGCGTCGCCGTCCGCCGCTTCGGGCGGCAGGCTCGACGACTTGATGAAGCGGGCGGCGATCAGACCGGCCACGAAGGTGCCCACCGCCACCGCCACCGGTGCCCGCCGGGCGAAGGATTCGGCCTCGCTGTAGAACTCGCCGAGGCTGCGCCGCTCGATCGAGGAGCCGAGCTGCTCCAGCCCGTCGGCGGCGCTGTCGAAGAAGGCGCGCACGTTCGGCTTGTCGCCGAGGTCGCGGCCGGAACTGCGGATCGTCTGGGCCAGATCGTGAACCGACTGCGCGGCGTCGCTCTTGCGCTGCTCGACATAGGTCTGCGCCTGCAGCCGCGCCGCGTCGAGGAGCCCGCGCCCGCGCTCCGCTGCCACGTCGGCCAGCCCCTCGACGTCGCCCTGCAGGCCGCGCCACTGAGCGCGCTCGTCCGCAGCCCCGTGCGGCGTCTCGTGGAGCGGATCCGCGAGCGGGTCCTTGTGCGCGTCCTGCGGGAACTCGTTGCCGGCCATCTCGAAAGCACTCCTCGCGGCGCGGGGACGAAGCCGCTCGCGGCGACCGCGGCCCCCGCGATGGCTGAGTAACCGATTGGGCTGCCACCGGTTCCGGCACCGTCTGCGCCCTCGAAGACCGCGCGGCACGCCGCTCAGTCCACGTTCAGGCACGGTCCGGCAGAACTGCCAGGCTTGCGCGCCGCGCGCGCCCCGGATTTCCGTTCGGACCGATCGGAGGCCGCGGGCGCGCGGCGCCGGAACGGAGCCGAAGCGCCTGTCCCGGAACCGCAGGACCGCGACTTGACCCGCGCCCGGCTTCACGCTTGGGTTGCCCCGAGACACAACAAAGGATCGCGCAGGGTCCCCGCGCGTTCTGACATATAAGTGAAGTCCCGATGCAGGCGCGGCGAGATCCTCGACCAGACCCGCGCCCCTGATCCGGAGCCGACCCGAGTGGCACGCCTTGTGATCGTATCGAACCGCGTCGCCGTCCCGGAAGAGGGCGGCAAGGCGGTGGCGGCGGGCGGCCTGGCCGTCGCGGTCAAGGAAGCCTTCACGGCTTACGAGGGGCTGTGGTTCGGCTGGAGCGGCACCATCACGGAGGAGCCCTCGGAGGAGCCGACGCTGATCGACCGGGACCGGGTCCAGTATGCGGTCGTCGACCTCTCGCCGCAGGACCATCTGGAGTATTATGCCGGCTTCGCCAACCGGGCGCTGTGGCCGATCATGCACTACCGGCTCGGTCTCGGCGCCTTCTCGCGCTCGGATTACGCCGGCTACAGCCGCGTCAATCGGACCTTCGCGCGGGCGCTCGCCAAGCTGGTGGAGCCCGACGACATCATCTGGGTCCACGACTACCACCTGCTGCCGCTGGCCGCGGAGCTGCGCGGCCTCGGGCTCGACAACCCGATCGGCTATTTCCACCACATCCCGTGGCCGGCCGCCGACGTGTTCAACTCGCTGCCGGCGAGCGGCGAGCTGCTGCGCGCCATCGTCGACTACGACCTGATCGGCCTGCAGACCGAGGCCGACGTCCAGAACCTGCAGCGCAACCTCGTCGACACCCAGCGGGCGATCCCCCTCGGCGGCGGCTCGCTGATGGTCGACGGCCGCCGCACCCGGATCCGCGCGTTCCCGATCGGCATCGACGTCGCAGGTTTCAAGGAGGCCGCCGAGAGGGCCAACGCCAACAAGGTCGTGCGCGAGACCATCGCGGGCCTGCGCACCCGCAAGCTGCTGATCGGCGTCGACCGGCTCGATTATTCCAAGGGCGTGCCCGAGCGGATGGAGGCGGTGGAGAGCTTCTTCGCCTCCAATCCCGACCAGCGCGGCAACGTCACCTACATCCAGATCACGCCCAAATCCCGCAGCGAGGTGCCGGAATACGAGCAGCTCGCCCGCGACGTGAACGAGAAGGTCGGCGAGATCAACGGCTCGCTGGGCGACCCGGCCTGGACGCCGATCCAGTACATCACCAAGGCCTATCCCCGCCCCGTCCTCGCCGGCCTCTACCGGGCGGCCCGTGTCGGCCTCGTCACGCCCATGCGCGACGGCATGAACCTCGTCGCCAAGGAATACGTGGTCGCCCAGTCCGAGGACGATCCGGGGGTGCTGGTCCTGTCGAAATTCGCCGGCGCCGCCCGGCAGCTGCCCGAGGCGCTGCTGATCAACCCCTACGACCGGTTCGAGGTCGCCGAGGCGATCCGCGCCGCGCTCTACATGCCGAAGGCGGAGCGGCTGGCGCGCTGGAAGCCGATGGTCGAGCGCATGACCCGCGAGGATGTCGACTGGTGGGCCCGCAACTTCCTGGCGGAACTCGAGAATTTCCGCACGGTCGAGCGCGAGCCCCCCGCCGCCGCCGCGGCCGCCGAATAGCCGGCGCCGCCCGCTGCTTCCGCCCGCCGCCACCCGCGTGACCGGACGCCCCGCATGATCGCCGTCGATGACGGGGTGCCGGCGCCCCTCGGCGCCCATTTCGACGGGCGCGGCGTCAACTTCGCCCTGTTCTCCGAGCACGCCACTGCGGTCGACATCTGCCTGTTCGAGCCGGGGGAGCGGCACGAGACCCGCACGGTCCGGCTGCCCTGCCGGACCGACGACGTCTGGCACGGGTACCTGCGCGGGGTGCTGCCGGGCCAGCTCTACGGCTACCGGGTGCACGGCCCCTGGGATCCGGCCTCCGGCCACCGGTTCAACGCCTCGAAGCTCGTCCTCGACCCCTACGCCCGGGAGATCCGCGGCAGGATCCGCTGGCACGACGCGCTCTACGGGCACCGCCGGGGCCGGGAGGACCGGATCGACCGGCGCGACAGCGCCGTCTACATGCCGAAAGGCGTGGTCACCGCCCCCGAGGTGCCCGACCTCGCCCTCAATCCGGTGCGCCGGCCGCTCGCCGAGACGGTGGTGTACGAGGCGCACGTCAAGGCGCTGACCCGCACGCATCCCGACATCCCCGAGGCGGAGCGCGGCACCTACGCGGCGCTCGCCCACCCGGCGATCATCGAGCACCTCGTCAAGCTCGGCGTCACCGCCCTGGAACTCCTGCCGATCCAGGCCTTCGCGGACGACCGCTTCCTGGTGGAGAAGGGGCTCGTCAATTTCTGGGGATATCAGCCCGTCGGCTATTTCGCGCCGGATCCACGCTACCTGGGGGAGGGCGGCCTCGGCGGCCTCAAGGCGGCGGTCCGGGAGCTGAACGCCGCCGGGATCGAGACCTGGCTCGACGTGGTCTACAACCACACTGCCGAGGGCGACCATACCGGTCCGACCCTGTCGTTCCGCGGCATCGACAATGCCAGCTACTACAAGCTGGACCCCGCCGATCCGCGCCGCAACCTCGACTGCACCGGCTGCGGCAACACCTTCGACGCGAGCCACCCGCGGGTGATGCAGCTCGTCCTCGATTCCCTGCGCCACTGGGTCACCGCCTACGGCATCGCGGGCTTCCGCTTCGATCTCGCCTCGAGCCTCGGGCGGGCGCCGATCGCCTTCACGCCGCAGGCGGCCTTCTTCCAGGCGGTGGCGCAGGATCCGGTCCTCGCCCGGATCAAGATGGTGGCCGAGCCCTGGGACATCGGGGAGGGCGGCTACCAGCTCGGCGGCTACCCGCGGGGCTGGAGCGAGTGGAACGACAAGTTCCGCGACGCCACGCGCGGGTTCTGGAAAGGCGATGCCGGCACCCTCGCCAAGGTCACCCAGGGCCTGACCGGCTCGCGGGAGGTCTTCGCCCCGTCGGGGCGCTCGCCGCTGGCCAGCGTCAACTTCATCGCCAGCCACGACGGCTACACGCTGGCCGACACGGTGTCGTACGAGGCGAAGCACAACGCGGCCAACGGCGAGGACAACCGCGACGGGCATAACCACAACGTCAGCCGCAACTACGGGGTCGAGGGCGACACCGACGATCCGGCGATCCTGGCGCTCCGCGCCCGCCAGACGCGCAACATGCTGGCCACCGTGATGCTGGCCCAGGGCGTCCCGATGCTGCTGATGGGCGACGAGCGCTCCCGCAGCCAGGGCGGCAACAACAACGCCTACGCCCAGGACAACCCGACGAGCTGGATGGACTGGGACACCGATCCGGATCCGCGTCTCACGGACTTCGTCGCCAACCTGCTGGCCCTGCGCCGGGCCCAACCGGCCCTGCGGCGGCGGCGCTTCTTCACCGGCGCGCTGATCGATCCGGACGAACCCCTGCGCGACGTGCACTGGCTCGCGCCGGAAGGCACCGAGATGGAGGGGCGCCACTGGTCCGACGACGGGCTCCAGGTGTTCGGGATGCAGATCGGCAACGACGGCGATCCGGGCGACCGGCTGCTGATGCTGTTCAACGCCGGAGAGGGGGCCTGCACGTTCCGCCTCGCCCCGGTGATCGGCGGGCCGTGGATGCCGGTCTTCGGCACGGGGGCGCCCGACGGCGCGCTCCCGCCGGATGGGGCCTCGGCCTGCGCGGCCGGCGCCGCCGTGCCGCTGCCCGGCCGGACGGTGCTGGTGCTCACGGCCCCCGGGACCGAGCACGGGAGCCGGGGCGGGTAGGGGCCCGGGCCGGGAGGACCGTCGTCGGAGCGCGCGCAGGTCCGGCGCGGGCATCGGCCGCGCCTTCGGGGCACGATCCCTCCCCATCCCGGGATGCCCGCCTCAGCGGGACCCGATGGCATCCCACAGGCACCGCCCGCGGCCGGAGGGCTCCGTCAAAACCTCCTCCGAGGTCTCCTTCGAGGTCTCCTTCGGGGTCGCGGCCGCGCTTCGGCCCGTCGGGTGGGCCGTCGAGGGCGCGCGTGCACGCGACGCGGGTTCCCGGCGGATGGCCGGACCGGGGGCTCTCGCGTCCCCGGCGAGGGAGATCGCGCGCGCAGATCCCGTCGCCCCCGCCGCGTCCCCATTGCCACACGCCCATCCCGCCATAGCTGCGCTGCGGGAACCGGAACGAGCCCGGGGCCTTCTCCCACCACTGGTAGATCCTGCCGCGCTTGCGCCCCGGTGCGCGCGGCCAATGACGAGGACGGTGGCCCGATGCGGCGCGCCCACAGCATGGAATTCGGGGCCGAGATGGTCGAGGGCGGCGTCCGCTTCGCCCTCTGGGCGCCCACCGCCAAGAGCGTCGACCTCGTCGTCGACGGCATCGACCATCCCCTGCCCGAATCCGGCGGCGGCTGGCGTCGCACCGCCCTGCCCGGGGTGAAGCCCGGCGCCCGCTACGGCTTCCGCATCGACGGCGACCTCGTCGCCCCCGACCCCGCCTCGCGCTTCCAGCCGGAGGACGTCTCGGGCCTCAGCGAGGTCATCGACCCGCGCGCCTTCGAATGGTCCGACGAGACCTGGGCCGGGCGGCCGTTCGAGGAGGCGGTGATCTACGAGTGCCATGTCGGCACCGCGACGCCGGAGGGCACCTATGCCGGCCTGCAGGCGCGGCTGCCCGACCTCAAGGCGCTCGGCGTCACCGCCATCGAGCTGCTGCCGCTCGCCGACTTCAAGGGCTCGCGCAACTGGGGCTACGACGGCGTGCAGCCCTACGCCCCCGACGGCGCCTACGGCCGCCCGGACGATCTCAAGCGCCTGGTCGACGCCGCCCACGGGCTCGGGCTGATGGTCTATCTCGACGCGGTCTACAACCACTTCGGACCGGCCGGGAACTATCTCCACGCCTACGCCAAGACCTTCTTCACCGAGCGCCACCAGACCCCCTGGGGCGCGGGCATCAACTTCGACGGCAAGGAGAGCGGCGCCACGGTGCGGCAGTTCTTCATCCAGAACGCCCTGTACTGGCTGGAGGAGTACCGCTTCGACGGCCTGCGCTTCGACGCCGTCCACGCGATCCTCGACGATTCGCCCCGTCACTTCCTGGCCGAACTCGGCGAGACGGTCCGGAAGGTCTTCCCGGACCGCCAGATCCACCTGATGCTGGAGAACGAGGCCAACCAGGCCCGCTGGCTGGAGCGCGACGCCGCCGGCCGGCCGAAGATGCACGACGCCCAGTGGGCCGACGACCTGCACCATTGCTGGCACGTCCTGCTGACCGGCGAGGATGCCGGCTACTATAAAAGCTTCGCCGACAAACCGGTCGCGCACCTCGCCCGCTGCCTCGCCGAGGGGTTCGCCTACCAGGGCGAGCCGTTCGCGACCCTCGATAACCACCCGCGCGGCGAGCCCTCCGGGCACCTGCCGCCCTCCGCCTTCGTGACCTTCCTGCAGAACCACGATCAGGTCGGCAACCGCGCCTTGGGCGAGCGGCTCAACCATCTGGCCGATCCGAAGAAACTCGACCTCGCCCGGGCCGGCCTCCTGCTGGCGCCGCAGATCCCGATGCTCTGGATGGGCGAGGAATGGTCGGCCTCGGCGCCGTTCCTGTTCTTCGTCGACTTCGCGCCGGACGAGGACCTGAACAAGGCGGTGCGCGACGGCCGGCGCCGGGAGTTCAAGAGCTTCGCGGCGTTCGCGGACGACACGTCGAAGATCCCCGATCCCACCGAGCGGGAGACCTTCGAGGCCTCGAAGCTCGACTGGTCCGAGCGGGGGCGCTCGCCCCACCGGGAGGTGCTGGCCGAGACGACGCGGCTCCTCGGGCTGCGCCGCGACGTGGTCGTGCCCCTGGCGAAATCCGGCTACGACGGCGCCGCCGCCACGATGCCGCGCGCGGACGTGGTCGACTGCACGTGGCGCTTCGGCGCCGGCACCCTGCGCTTCGTCGCCAATGTCGGGGCGGAGCCGTTCGCCCTCGATTCCAACGGCGCCCGGGTGGTCTGGACCAACGCGCCTGACGGGACCGGACGCGACCTGCCCCCCTGGACCGGCCTGTTCCTGACGGAGTCCCGCTCGTGAGCGCCCTGGAACAGCTCGCCGACTTGGTCGGCGTCGCGGCCGGCTACACCGACGCCTTCGGCAAGCCCGTCGAGACGCCGCTGGAGGTCCGTGGCGGCCTGCTCGCGGCGCTCGGCTTCGCGGTCGATGACGCGGCGGCGGTGGCCGAGAGCCTCGAACGGGTCGAGAGCCTGCGCCGCGGCCTGATCCCGCCGCTCCTGCCCGTGGAGGCCCGCCGCGCCGCGCGCGTCCCGGTGCGCCTCCGCGACGGCGCGCCCCACACCCTGGTCTGGCGCCTCGTGGACGAGCGCGGCACCGCCCGCGAGGGGCGGGCCAACCCGCACGGGTCCGAGCCCGGCTTCGAGCTGCCGCCGCTGACCCCGGGCTACCACCGCCTCACCGTGCAGGCCGGCCAGACCCGCACGGAATCCTGGGTGATCGCCGCGCCGCAGCGCTGCTGGCGCCCGCGCCCCTACACGGAGGAGGGCGCCTCCGACTGGGGCATGGCCGCCCAGCTCTACGGCCTGCGCTCGGGCACCAATATCGGCATCGGCACCTACGCGGATGCCGGCGAGGCCGCCCGGGAGGCGGCCTTGCGCGGGGCGGCGTTCCTGGGCCTCAGCCCGGTCCACGCCCTGTTCGGCTCCGACCGGACCAAGATCTCGCCCTACTCGCCGTCCTCGCGCCTGTTCCTCGAGACGCTGTTCATCGCCCCGCGCAACCTGCCGGGGCTCGCCGGGTCCCGGGCCGAGGCGCTGCTGGACGAGCGCGCCGACGCGATCACGGCGCTCCGCGAGGCGGCGCTGGTCGACCACCAGGGCGTGCACGACGTGCTCGACCCGGTGCTGCGCGCCCTCTGGGCGGAGTCCCCGGCGCGGGCCGGCACCGACGCGGGCTTCGAGCGCTTCCGCCAGGAAGGCGGCCAGGATCTCGAAGCCCACGCCGTGTTCGAGGCGCTGTCCGAGCATTTCCGCCAGCAGGGCGCCCAGTGGCTGGGCGACTGGCCGGAGGCGTTCCGTCGCGCCGGCACCGGGGCGGTGCGGAGCTTCGCGGCGGAGAACGCGGAACTGGTCGGCTACCACGCGTGGCTGCAATACCTCGCCGACCGGCAGCTCGCCGAGGCCTCCGCGGCGGCGCTCGGCGCCGGCATGCGGGTCGGGCTATACCGCGACCTCGCGGTCGGCGCCGACCGGGGCGGCTCCGAGATCTGGTCCCATCCCGAGCGCTTCGCCGACCGGGTGTCGATCGGCGCGCCGCCGGACCTGCTGGCCCCCAAGGGTCAGAACTGGGGCCTGCCGGCCTTCGACCCGCTGGCGATGGAGCGTGACGGGCTCGCGGCCTTCCGCGCCCTGGTCCAGGCCAACATGCGCCACGCCGGCGCGATCCGCATCGACCACGCCTTCCAGCTCGCCCGCCTGTTCCTGATCCCGCTGGGCGCGGGCGCCCAGGCCGGCGCCTACGTGGCCATGCCGTTCGAGCCGATGCTGGCGGTGCTGCGGCTGGAGAGCCACCGCAACAAGTGCCTCGTCATCGCGGAGGATCTCGGCACCGCCCCGGAGGGCTTCTCCGACGCGCTGATGCGGGCCGGGGTGCTGAGCTACCGGATCCTCGCCTTCGAGCGCGAGGCCGAGGGCCGGTTCAAGCCGCCCTCCGCCTATCCGCGGGACGCGCTGACCGCCATCACCACCCACGACCTGCCGACCTTCGTGGGCTGGTGGCGCGGCGTCGACACCGACACCCGCCAGTCGCTCGGCCTCTACGACCAGGATCGGGCCGAGACCGAGCGGGCCGAGCGCGTGGTCGAGCGCCGCCGCCTCGCCGAGGCACTGGCGGCTGAGCAGCTGCTCCCCTCCGCCGAGCCGCCGGATGCCGCGCCCTTCGAGGCCGCCGCCCGCTACCTCGCCCGCGCGCCCTCGATGCTCACCGCCGTCCAGTACGAGGACGTGGTCTCCGAACTCGCGCAGGCGAACGTGCCGGGCTCGACGGAGGGCTACCCGAACTGGCGGCGCAAGCTCGACCGGGACCTCGTGGACATCGCCACCCCCGGCGGCCCGCTGGCGAAGCTCGCGGCTTCCCTCTCGGCGGAGGCGCGGGGTCCGCGCTCGGGCGCCGCGCGGCTCGCCTCGCCGCCGCCGCGCTCGACCTACCGGCTGCAGTTCCACAAGGACTTCACCTTCGCGGATGCGGGCCGGATCGTCCCCTACCTGCACCGGCTCGGGATCAGCCACGTCTACGCCTCGCCCCTCCAGAAGGCGCGACCCGGCTCGACCCACGGCTACGACATCGTCGACCACGGCGCGATCAACCCGGAGCTCGGCGGCGAGGACGGCTTCATCCGCCTCTCCGAGACGCTCCACGCCCACGGGATCAAGCTCCTCCTCGACATCGTCCCGAACCACATGGGGGTCGGCGGCGCCGACAACCCGTGGTGGCTCTCGGTCCTGGAATGGGGCTCCCTGTCCCCGTTCGCCGACGCCTTCGACATCGACTGGCAGCGGCTCGGGGCCGGGCGCAACCTCGTGATCCCGTTCCTCGGCGACCGCTACGGCGAGGCCCTGGAGAAGGGCACGCTGGAGCTGAGGTTCGACCCCGAGACGGGCGCCTTCAGCGTCTGGCACTACGAGCACCAGCTACCGATCCGGCCGCTCAGCTACCCGACCATCCTCAACCGGGTCATCGCCGCCATCGGGGCCGTGGACGACGACACCACCGCGGAGCTGCTCGCGATCTCCGAGCGCCTGCGGGCCATGTCGATCGACACCGACGAGACCCGGAGACGGGGCTTCCCCGAGGAGGCCGAGGGTCTGAAGCGCCGCCTGGCCGAGATCTACGGCGTGTCGCCGCTGATCCAGGAGGCCACCGCCAGCACGCTGGCCCTGCTCAACGGCTTCAAGGGCCGCCCGGACAGCTTCGGGCCGCTGCACCGGCTCCTGGAGGCGCAGGCCTACCGGCTGGCCCATTGGCGGGTGGCGTCGAGCGACATCAACTACCGCCGCTTCTTCGACGTGAACTCCCTGGCCGGCCTACGGGTCGAGCTGTCCGACATCTTCCACCGCTCGCACGAGACCGTGTTCCGGCACGTCCGCGAGGGCCGGATCGACGGCTTGCGCATCGACCACATCGACGGGCTCGCCGACCCGCTGGGCTACGCGCGGGCGCTGCAGGCGGCCGTCGGGCCGGGCTTCTACGTGGTGGTGGAGAAGATCCTCGAGCCCGGGGAGCGGCTGCGGCCCTGGCCGGTGGCCGGGACCACGGGCTACGACGTGCTCAACCAGCTCGACGGGATCCTGGTCGACAAGACCCGGCGCGGGAAGGTCGAGCGCCTCTACACCTGGGCGACGGGCTTCGACGAGCCCTACGGCTTCCAGCTCCGGGCCGCCAAGGCCGAGATCCTGGAGATCAGCTTCGCCAGCGAGCTGGAGGTGCTGACCACCGACCTCAAGGAGGTCGCCGACGCCGACCGGCGCACCCGCGACTTCACCGTCAACGCGCTCCGCCGGGCGCTGATCGAGGTCATCGCGCGCTTCCCGACCTACCGGAGCTACCTGCCGCCGGAGCTGGAGGATGGGGATGTCGAGCCCGAGGACGTGCGCCTCATCGAGGGCGCGGTCGCCAAGGCCAAGCGCTGGTCGAGCCTGCCGGACCGCTCGGTCCACGACTTCGCCGCCGACGTCCTGCTCGGGCGCATCGAGACGGTGGGTCCGGGCCGGCCGGACCCGCGGGTGGTCCTGCGCTTCCGCCGCCGGTTCCAGCAGCTCACCGGCCCGGTCATGGCCAAGAGCCTGGAGGACACGCTGTTCTACCGGTACAGTTGCCTGCTCGGTCTCAACGAGGTCGGCGGCGATCCGGGCGAGTACGGCATCGACGCGGAGCATTTCCACGACCTGCAGACCGCCCGCGCCCGCGACTGGCCGAGCGCCATGATCACCACGGCGACCCACGACACCAAGCGCGGCGAGGATGCCCGCACCCGGCTGCTGGCCCTGTCGGAGATCCCGGAGGAATGGGCCAAGGCCTGGGACCTGTGGCAGCGCACCGCCGGTCCGCATCTCGCCCGCATCGACGGCGAGCCGGCCCCCGACGCCAACGACCAGTGGATGTTCTTCCAGGCGATCCTGGGCGCTTGGCCGCTGGACCTGCTGGAGCGGGGGGAATCCGGTGCGATCGCGGAGTTCCGCGACCGGCTCATCGCCTACGGCGAGAAGGCCATGCGCGAGGGCAAACGCCGGTCGAGCTGGGTCAACGTCGACGAGGTCTACGAGGGCGCGGTCCGGAAGCTGTTCACCGCCCTGATCGCCCCGGGCTCGGAGTTCCTGACCGAACTCCGGCCCTTCGCCCGGCGGCTCGCCCATCTCGGCATGCTGGCGAGCCTCGGCCGGACGGTCCTGAAATGCACTCTGCCGGGCCTGCCTGACACCTACCAGGGCACGGAGGTGTGGGACTTCTCCTTCGTGGACCCCGACAACCGCCGCCCGGTGGACTACCCGGCGCTGGAGCGGATGCTGGAGACGGGCGGGGCGCCCGCGGCGCTGCTGGCGCACTGGCCGGACGGGCGGGTCAAGCAGGCGACCCTCGCGCGGCTGCTCGCCGAGCGGGCCGAGCGCCCGGACTTCTACGCCAGCGCCGCCTACGAGCCGGTCACGGCGACGGGGATGCGGGCCGCCCACGTCATCGCCTACCGGCGGACCGATCCCGTCCAGGAGGGTGGCGACCTGTTCGTGGCGGTGCCGCGCCTGGTGGCCGGCTTCGTCGGCGAGGCGGGCTGGTCGGGGGAGGCCTTCGCGGGCACCCGGGTCGAGTTCGGGGCGGGCACGCGCTGGCGGGACCTCGTCTCGGGGCGGATTGTGGCGGGGGAGGGCGCCGATCTCGGCGAACTCCTGCGCGACCTGCCCTACGCGGTGCTGCGGCGGGACCTTTGAGGGCAGCCGGATCCGCCTCTCCCTCCCACCCCCGGTTGGGGGTGGCGGCCCTCGCCTCCGCGCGGGTCAGCAGAGGAGGGGGCGGGTTCAGGAAGGGGCGCGATCCGCAGGGAAGGCACAGCCCCAGCCTGCGCCGTCGCTCCCCGTGCCCGGCCCGCGTCGCGGGCCATCCGCCCCCGGAGAGGGGGGAGGCCGGGCACGGGGCAAGCGCGCCCCTCCGCAGGCTTGTCATGCAACGCTGCTGAGACAAGTCGGACCGCACCGCGAGGCACGCCCGGGCTGTTCGGGCGTTACGACACAGGAACGGGAGCCAGAAGCCAGCATGAACGCACCGACCAAAGCCGCTGCGACGACCGGGGCCGAGGCCGTCCTGCCGGCCGGGCTGGCGCCCCGCGCCGCGGGGCCGCGGATCTACAACCTGTTCCCGCTCCTGGTCGGGCGCGTCTCGGACTGGACGGCCGAGCTGCCGCGGATCGCCAGCCTCGGCTTCGATTGGATCTACCTCAATCCGTTCCACCAGACCGGCGGCTCGCGCAGCCTCTACGCGGTGGCCGATCCGGAGCGCCTCGACGAGCGCTTCCGCGATCCTGACGGCACGCCGGACGACGATCAGATCCGCGGCTTCTGCGCCGCCGCCCAGGCGGCCGGCCTGTCGGTGATGACCGACCTCGTCATCAACCACACCGCCGACAACGCGCGGCTGGCCACCGAGCGGCCCGACCTGTTCATGAAGGAGCCCGACGGCTCGATCATGCACCCGGCGGCGGTCGACCCGGACGACCCGTCGATCCGCACCGTCTGGGGCGATCTGGCCGAGCTCGACTACCACACGCCGGCCGCCCGGGATGAGCTGACCCGGATCTGGGGCGCCTACGTCGCCCGGCTCCAGGGGCTCGGCGTGGCCGGGTTCCGCTGCGATGCCGCCTACAAGGTGCCGCCGGAGACCTGGCGCGTCCTGATCGGGGAGGCCAAGGGGCGCGCTCCCGCCTGCCTGTTCGCCGCCGAGACCCTGGGCTGCACCTTCGAGGAGGCCCGCGCCACGGCGGGGGCCGGCTTCGACTACCTGTTCAACTCCTTCGCGTGGTGGGACCTGAAGAAGCCCTGGGCGCTCGAGCAGTACGAGCGCCTGCGGGTGCTGGCGCCCTCCATCGCCTTCCCGGAAAACCACGACATGACGCGGCTCGCCGCCGAGATCGGCGGCGGCCCGGAAGCGGTGGCGGCGCATCTGCGCACCCGCTACGCGCTCGCCGCCTTCTTCTCGGCCGGCGTGCTGATGCCGATCGGCTACGAGTGGGGCTACCGCCGGGCGCTGCACGTGGTCGAGACCACCCCGCGCGACCGCGAGACCGAGACCGGCATCGACATCTCCGGCTATGTCCGGGCGATCAACGCCCTGCGGGCGGAGCTGCCGGCCGCCAATGTCGAGGGCGCGCAGATCCGCCTCTCGGCCCCCGACAGCGACTGCGTGGCGCTCGGCCGCTTCGATACCGGCCATCCGGCCTCGGCCCGGCACGGGCTGATCGTGCTCTACAACCCCACCGGCAAGCCGGTGCCGGTGGATGCGGGCGCGCTGATCGCCCGCACCGGCGGCATGCTCGGCGCCTTCGTCGACCGGACGCCCGAGGCCGAGCCGATCGCCTTCCATCCCGGCAGCGCCATCGACCTGCGCCCCGGAGAGCTGCGCATCCTGGCGGCCGGCGCCCAGCAGGTCGCCCGGCAGCCGGAGCGCGGCACCCCGGACGGCGAGGGGCGGGTGGTGATCGAGGCGGTCAGCCCCGAGCTCGACGGCGGCCGCTCGGCGGTGAAGCGGATCGTCGGCGAATCCCTGCGGGTCGAGGCCGACATCTTCTCCGACGGCCACGAGATCATCGCCGCCGCGATCCTGTCGCGGGTCGCCGGCGGCGAGGCGTGGCGCGAGGACCCGATGGTCTTCGTCGACAACGACCGCTGGGCCGGGCACTTCCCCCTGGAGCGCAACGCCCGCTACGAGTTCACCCTGATCGCGTGGCGCGACGCCTTCTCGTCCTGGGTGCGCGACACCCTCAAGAAGCGCGCTGCCGGGATCGACGTGCGCCTCGAGACGATCGAGGGCGTGGCGTTGGTCGGGACCGCCGCGTCCCTCGCCCGCACCCGCGGCGGCCGCGACGCCGAGCGCCTCGCCGCCCTGGTGGCGGCGCTCGCCGCCGAGGAGACGGGCTCGGCCGCCCAGCTCGACCGGATCCTGGCCCCCGACGCGTCGGGCCTCGTGCGCAGGAACGCCGAGCGGGTGAACCTCACCCGCTATCCCGTGACCCTGCCGGTGATCGCCGACCGCCTCGCGGCCCGGTTCTCCGCCTGGTACGAGATCTTTCCGCGGTCCCAGTCGATGGACGTGAACCGCCACGGCACCTTCGACGACGTGATCCGGCGCCTGCCGGAGATCCGCGAGCTCGGCTTCGACGTCCTCTACTTCACGCCGATCCACCCCGTGGGCCGCACCAACCGCAAGGGCAAGAACAACACCCTCAAGGCCGAGCCCGGCGATGTCGGCTCGGTCTACGCGGTGGGCGCCGAGGAGGGCGGCCACGAGGCCGTGCATCCCGACCTCGGCACCCTCGCGGATTTCGAGCGGCTGGTGGCGGCGAGCCACGCCTACGGGATGGAGATCGCCCTCGACTTCGCGATCCAGTGCTCGCCGGACCATCCCTGGATCAAGAACCACCCCGAATGGTTCGAGTGGCGCCCCGACGGCACGCTCAAGTTCGCCGAGAACCCCCCGAAGAAGTACGAGGACATCTCGAACGTCCACTTCTACGGTGGCGCCCTGCCCTCGCTGTGGATCGAATTGCGCGACATCCTCCTCGGCTGGTGCGCGCGGGGCGTGCGCATCTTCCGGGTCGACAACCCGCACACCAAGCCGATCCCGTTCTGGGAATGGGTGATCGGCGAGGTCAACGGCCGGTATCCGGACGCGATCTTCCTCGCCGAGGCCTTCACCCGGCCGAAGATGATGATGAAGCTCGCCAAGGCCGGCTACCAGCAGAGCTACACCTACTTCACGTGGCGCAACACCAAGCAGGAGCTGACCGACTACGCCCTGGAGTTGGCCGGCCCGATGGGCGAATACTACCGCCCCAATTTCTTTGCGAACACCCCCGACATCAATCCTTACTTCCTTCAGACCAGCGGACGCGCGGGCTTCGTCATCCGCGGCACGCTCGCCGCAACCCTCTCGTCGGTCTACGGCATCTACAACGGCTTCGAATTGTGCGAGGCCGCGCCGTATCCCGGCAAGGAGGAGTATCTGAATTCCGAGAAATACGAGCTGAAGGCCTGGGACTACGACCGGCCCGGCAACATCCGCGACCACATCGTCAAGCTGAACAAGATCCGGCGCGAGAACCCCGCCCTCTGGGACTTCCGCAACGTCACCTTCACGGGCGCCTGGAACGACAACATCATCGCCTACGCCAAGACGACGCCGGAGGGCGACAACTGCGTCTTCACCATGGTGAACCTCGATCCGAAGAACCGCCAGGAATGCACCTACGAGGTGCCGCTCTGGCTGCTGGGCCTGCCCGACGACGGCGCCGTGGAGGTTGAGGATCTGCTCCAGGGCTACACGTTCGAGCTGCGGGGCAAATCCCACCGCATCGCCCTCGATCCGGCCGAGCGATCCTGCGTCATCTGGCGCCTCCGGGCGCCGCGGCGGGTTGCGGGCTGAGGCTGCCCGTGGCACTCGACCATGATTCCTGATCCCGACGACGGGCCCGCCCGTCGCCGACCATGGCTCCGCGCGGCCGACCGCCCGCGCCCCGGCCGGTCCCGACCGCCGGTCCCAGTCCCTTCGACCGATGAGGCAGCGACGCGATGATCGATCGCAGCGACCCGCAATGGTACCGTGACGCCATCATCTACCAGATCCACGTCAAGTCGTTCTTCGACTCGAACAACGACGGGATCGGCGATTTCGTGGGCCTGACCCAGCGCCTCGACTACGTGCGCGACCTCGGCGTCACGGCGATCTGGCTGATGCCGTTCTACCCCTCGCCGCTCCGCGACGACGGCTACGACATCGCCGATTACGAGGGCATCAACCCGTCCTACGGGACCATGGAGGATTTCAGGGCCTTCGTGGCGGCGGCGCACGAGCGCGGCCTGCGGGTGATCACCGAACTCGTGATCAACCACACCTCGGACCAGCACCCCTGGTTCCAGGCCGCCCGGGAAGCCCCGCCCGGCTCGCCCGAGCGCGACTTCTACGTCTGGTCGGACACCGACGAGCCGTACCGGGACACGCGGATCATCTTCCTCGACACCGAGGCCTCGAACTGGACCTGGGACCCGGTCGCCAAGCAGTATTTCTGGCACCGGTTCTACAGCCACCAGCCCGACCTGAACTTCGACAACCCGAAGGTGCTGGACGCGGTCATCGCCACGATGCGCTACTGGCTCGACATGGGTGTCGACGGGCTGCGCCTCGACGCGATCCCCTACCTGATCGAGCGCGACGGCACGAATTGCGAGAACCTCTCCGAAACGCATGACGTCATCAAGAAGATCCGGGCGGCGCTGGATGCCAGCTACCCCGACCGGATGCTTCTGGCCGAGGCCAACCAGTGGCCCGAGGAGACGGCGCAGTATTTCGGCGACGGCGACGAATGCCACATGGCGTTCCACTTCCCGCTGATGCCGCGGATGTACATGGCGATCGCCCGGGAGGACCGGCACCCGATCACCGACATCATGCGCCAGACCCCGGAGATCCCCGAGGGCTGCCAGTGGGCGATCTTCCTGCGCAACCACGACGAGCTGACGCTCGAGATGGTCACGGCGGAAGAGCGCGACTACCTCTGGTCGTTCTACGCCGCCGAGCGCCGCGCCCGGATCAACCTCGGCATCCGCCGCCGCCTCGCGCCGCTCCTGGAGAACGACCGGCGCAAGATCGAATTGATGAAGTCCCTCGTCCTGTCGATGCCCGGCACGCCGGTGCTCTACTACGGCGACGAGATCGGCATGGGCGACAACATCTACCTCGGCGACCGCGACGGCGTGCGCACGCCGATGCAATGGTCGCCCGACCGCAACGGCGGCTTCTCCCGGTCGAACCCGCAGCGGCTGTTCCTGCCGGCGATCCAGGATCCGATCTACGGCTTCGACGCCATCAACGTCGAGGCGCAGACCCAGGCGCAGACCAGCCTGCTGAACTGGACGCGGCGCATGATCGCGATCCGCAACAACAGCGTCGCCCTCGGCCGCGGCACGATCCAGTTCCTCTATCCGTCGAACCGGAAGGTGCTGGCCTGGATCCGCGAGCACGAGGACGAGCGGATCCTGTGCGTGGCCAACCTGTCCCGGGCGCCCCAGGCCGTGCAGCTCGACCTGTCGGAGCTGCGCACCGCGGTGCCGATCGAGCTGACCGGCGGCACCGAGTTCCCGCCGATCGGCGACCTGCCCTACCTGCTGACCCTGCCGTCCTACGGCTTCTACTGGTTCTCGCTCAGCGCCGCGCGCTCCGGCGTGGTCGGCCCGCAGCAGGAGCCGCCGGAGCTGTTCACCCTGGTGCTCACCGGCGGCATCGAGAGCCTGATGTCGGGCCGCGAGCGCGTCGCCTTCGAGCGCACGGTGGTGCCGTCGTTCCTGATGAGCCGGCGCTGGTTCGGCGCCAAGGGCTCGCGGATCCGGGCCGTGAAGGTCATCGACTGCGCCGCCCTGAAGGACGGGGACGGGAGCGCGCGCTTCCTGCTGCCGCGGCTGCAGGTGCAGCTCGCCACCGGCGAGACCCAGGACTACTTCGTGCCGGTGGGGGTCGAGGAGGGCCGCGAGGACGAGACGCTCCTGCCCTTCGCGGTCGCCCGGGTCCGGCGCGGCCCGCGCACCGGCCTGCTCTACGGCGCGGCCGGCTCCAACAGCTTCGCGGCCTGCCTGATCGAGGACATGCGCCGGGGCACCGAGCTGCCCACGGAGAGCGGACGGCTGGTCTTCTCCACCACCTCGGCCTTCGACCCGGAGGTCACGGTCGACGTGGCCGACATCCGCCGGCTCTCGGCCGAGCAGAGCAACACCTCGATCGCCATCGGGTCGAAGATGATGCTCAAGCTGCTGCGCCGCCTGCAGCCGGGCACGCACCCGGAGATCGAGGTCGGGCGCTTCCTCACCGAGGAGGCGGGCTTTTCCAATACGCCCGCGCTGCTCGGCACGCTCGAGCACGTCGCCGAGGATGGCACCCGGACGGCCCTCGCCGTCCTCCAGAAGTTCGTCATGAACCAGGGCGACGCCTGGACCCTGATGCTGGAGGGCCTGCGCCGGGACTTCGAGACCGTGGTGCTCACCCCGGAGAGCGAGGCCGCCACCCCCGCGGAGGCGTTCCAGGCCCACGGGCCCTGGGCGGACCTGCTCGGGCGGCGCACCGCCGAGATGCACGCGGCGCTGGCGATCGAGACCGACGATCCGGCCTTCGCGGCCGAGCCCTTCACGGAGGACGATCTCGCGGTGCTGGCGCGCGACGCCCGCCACCAGGCCGAGCGCGCCTTCCGGGCGCTCAAGGGCCTGGCCGACCGGGGCCTCGACGCCGGCAAGCCGGCCTGCGCGGAGCTCGGCCAGCGCCGTCAGCAGGTCGAGGCGCTGATCGACGTGCTCACCGCCGAGCCGCCGCTGGGAGCCCACAAGACCCGCATCCACGGCGACTACCATCTCGGGCAGGTGCTGGTCGCCGAGAGCGACCTGATCATCGTCGACTTCGAGGGCGAGCCCTCGCGCCCGGCCGACGAGCGCCGGGCCAAGTCCATGCCGCTGCGCGACGTGGCCGGGCTGATGCGCTCCTTCGCGTACGGGGCCGAGACCGTGACCCGCGAGATCGCCGCCCGGTTCGGCGACACCGAGGAGCGGGCGCGGGACGCCGCCGCCGCGTGGCGGGGCATGATCGAGGCGGCGTTCCTGACCGGCTACCAGTCGGCCGTGGCGGGGTCGCGGGCGGCGGTGACCGACCCGGATACCGGGGCCCGGCTGCTGCGCCTCTGCCTGCTGACCAAGGCCCTGTACGAGGTCGATTACGAAGCCAACAACCGGCCGGACTGGATCGAAATCCCCGCCCGTGGGGTTCTCACCATTCTGGACACGGACGGACACGAGCCCGGAGCAACTGAATGACGGCGATCGACGAGACCTTCGCAAGGCGGGCCGATCCGGAAGTGGGAGCGGCATCGCACGCGGATGTCCCGGGCTCCGGCGGCACCGCGCAGCCGCCGAGCGTCCACCCGGACGCGATCACCGCGCTGATGGACGCCCGCCACGGCGATCCCTTCGCGGTGCTCGGTCCCCACCGGGTCGGACCCGGGGCCTGGGAGGTGCGCGCCGTGCTGCCGGAGGCACGCTCCGCCGCCCTGGTGATGGACGGCCGCACCGTGCCGTTCGAGAAGCGCCACCCGGACGGGTTCTACGTCGCCCGGGTCGAGGGCGAGGGCCGGCCGCTCTACGAGATCGAGGTCGAGTCCTGGGACGGAACCAAGCGCCGCCGCTACGACCCCTACGGCTTCGGCTCGTCGATCGAGCAGTACGACGTCGCCTCCCTGCGCGAGGTCGGCACCAACCTCGTCTACCGGATGCTGGGCGCCCAGTCGGGCCAGCTCGACGGCATCGACGGCTTCCGCTTCGCCGTCTGGGCTCCGAACGCCCGCAAGGTCAGCGTGGTGGGCGACTTCAACGACTGGGACGGGCGGCGCCACCCGATGCGGCTCTGGCAGGATGGCGGCATCTGGGAGCTGTTCGTGCCGGGCCTCAAGGCCGGCGTGCGCTACAAGTTCGAGATCCGCGGGCCCGACGGCGCCCTGGTGCCGCTGAAGGCCGATCCCGTGGCCTTCGCGGCCCAGCACCCGCCGGAGACCGCCTCGGTCACCCACGGGACCAGCGAGTTCGACTGGCGCGATTCCGGCTGGATGACCACCCGGGGTGCCAAGGATCCGCGCCACGCGGCGATCTCGGTCTACGAGGTCCATCTCGGCTCCTGGGCGCGGGTGCCCGAGGAGGGCAACCGCTACCTCACCTACAAGGAGCTCGGCGACCGGCTGATCCCCTACGTCAAGGATATGGGCTTCACCCATATCGAGATGCTGCCAATCACCGAGTTCCCCTTCGACGGGTCCTGGGGCTACCAGCCGGTCTCGCTGTTCGCGCCGACGAGCCGCTTCGGCACGCCGGACGACTTCGCGGCCTTCGTGGACGCCGCCCACGAGGCCGGCATCGGCGTCCTGCTCGACTGGGTGCCGGGCCATTTCCCGCTGGATGCCCACGGGCTCGGCCTGTTCGACGGGACCCACCTCTACGAGCATGCCGACCCGCGCCAGGGCTTCCACCAGGATTGGGGCACCTACATCTACAATTTCGGGCGCACGGAGGTCGCGACGTTCCTGGCCGCCAACGCCCGGTTCTGGCTGGAGCATTACCACCTCGACGGCCTGCGCGTGGATGCCGTCGCGTCGATGCTCTACCTCGACTACTCCCGCCGCCAGGGCGAGTGGATCCCGAACCGGTACGGCGGCAACGAGAACCTCGACGCCATCGACTTCCTGCGCAAGACCAACGAGGCGACCTACAGCCACGCCCCGGGGACGATCACGGTGGCGGAGGAATCGACCTCGTGGCCCGGCGTCTCCCATCCGACCTACACGGGCGGCCTGGGCTTCGGCTTCAAGTGGAACATGGGCTGGATGCACGACACCCTGCATTTCATGCAGGAGGATCCGATCCATCGCCGCTACCACCACCACAACCTGACCTTCGGGCTGCTCTACGCCTTCTCGGAGAATTTCATCCTGCCGCTCTCCCACGACGAGGTGGTGCACGGGAAGGGATCGCTCCTCGGCAAGATGCCGGGCGACCGCTGGCAGAAATTCGCGAATCTCCGGGCCTATTACGGCTTCATGTGGGGGCATCCCGGCAAGAAGTTGCTGTTCATGGGCGGCGAGTTCGGCCAGGAGCGCGAGTGGAACCACGACAACAGCCTGGACTGGCACCTGCTGGAGGATCCCCTGCACAAGGGCGTCCAGAGCGTGGTCCGTGACCTGAACCGGCTCTACGTCGCGACCCCGGCCCTCCACAGCCGCGACGTCGAGCATACCGGCTTCCAGTGGCTGGTGGCGGACGATCAGGACAACAGCGTCATCGCCTGGGCCCGCAAGGGCGCCAAGCCCGGCGAGGTCGCGATCGTGGTGTCGAACTTCACGCCGGTCCCGCGGGAGGGCTACCGGATCGGCGTCCCGCAGGCGGGCTTCTACCGGGAGGCGTTCAACTCGGATGCCGGGGTCTATGGCGGCACGAACCTGGGCAACCAGGGTGGCCGCCACACCGACGCGGAGGCGAGCCACGGCCAGGGGCAGAGCCTGTCGCTGACCCTGCCGCCGCTCGCCACGATGATCTTCCTGCTGGACGGCTGAGCCGCGTCATCCGGAGGGCGCGGGGATCGGCGCCCTCCGGGAATGGACCTGCGCGGCTTGAGACGACGGCGTGCCGGTCGCGCGACAAAGCCCCTTCACCGATCTGGCGGAGGGGCGTCTCGCGATCCCGGCCCGCGTGCCGCTGCCGGCCATCCCGAGCACCGCGTCGGCGCATGCCGACGCCGCTGCCGGGATCGGGCGCGGCATCCCCGACAAGGTCGACGAGGTGCGCCGACGAGATGCAAAGCGCCGAGACGCTCGCGGCCCGGGAGAACACCCCCGGGACGGAGCGGGAAGCCTGCACGGCGCTCGCCCGGTGGGGCGTCGCCTCAGGCCGCCCGCCAGCGCAGCGCCGTGCTGTTGCCGATCGCGCGGCCGTAGAGGCCGGCGTAATTGTCGGCCGCCTGGTCCCAGCCGAAACGGGCCGACATGGCCCGCCGCCGCATGGCGTTGAGGCGCTTCTTCTGGCCGAAGGCCTCCAGCGCCCGCCGGACCGCCGCCCCGAAGGACGCGGCCGAGGCTTCCCCGAAGGTGAAGCCCGTCACCCCGTCCTCGACGGTGTCGGCGAGGCCCCCGGTCCGGCGCACGATCGGCAGGGAGCCGAAGCGCTGCGCGTACATCTGGGCGAGGCCGCAGGGCTCGAAGCGCGAGGGCATCAGCAGGAAGTCGCTGCCCGCGAACATCCGCCGGGCCTGTGCCTCCTCGAAGCCGACATGCACGCCGACCGCGTCGGGATGGCGCTTGGCCAGCCCGCGGAGCGCCTGCTCGAACCGGCCCTCGCCCTGGCCGATCACCACGAGCTGGCCGCCCTCGGCCACGATCGCCTCGGCGGCCTGCAGGCTGAGGTCGATGCCCTTCTGGTGCACGAGGCGCGATACGATGGCGAAGAGCGGGCCGCGGGAGACCGCCAGCCCGAACTGCTGGCGCACCGCCTCGGCGTTGGCGCGCTTGCCCTTCCAGTCGTCGACCTCGAAGCGCGTAGCGAGGTGCGAATCGGTGCTCGGGTCCCAGGTCTCGTCGATGCCGTTGAGGATGCCGGCGAGCCGGCCCTGGCCGGCGCGGGTGCGCAGGAGCCCGTCGAGGCCGCAGCCCATCTCGGGGGTCTGGATCTCCCGCGCGTAGGTCTCGCTCACCGTGGTGACCTGCGAGGCGTAGAAGATGCCGGCCTTCAGGAAGGAGAGCTGGCCGTAGAACTCGGCCCCGTCCACCTGGAAGGCCGTCTCGGGAACGCCGAGCCGGGGCAGGGCGTCCCGGGGAAACAGGCCCTGATAGGCGAGGTTGTGGATCGTCAGCACGCTCGGCACCCGCCGGCCGCGCCAGGCGAGGTAGGCCGGCGCCAGGGCCGCCTGCCAGTCGTTGAGGTGCAGGAGATCGGCGGCCCAATCGGGATCGGCGCCGGCGGCGAGTTCCGCCGCCGCGAGGCTGAGGCGGGCGAAGCGCAGGTCGTTGTCGCCGAAATCGCCGTGCTGGTCGCCGTAGGGGGTGCCGTCGCGCTCGTAGAGCTCGGGGTTCAGGAGGACGTAGATGCGCAGCCCGTCGGCCGCCTCGATCAGCCCGAGGTCGCAGGGCGGCACGCCCGCGAACCCGTCGAGGCGGGCGACCACCGGAATCTCCGGGAAGGCGGCGCGGACCTGCCGGTAGCCGGGAATCAGGACGCGGATGTCGTAGTGCGGCACCAGGGCCCGGGGCAGGGCGGCCGACACCTCGCCGAGCCCGCCGGTCTTCACGAAATCGGCCATCTCGGGGGTGGCGTAGAGGATGCGGCGGCGCAGCGAGGTGGGGCGGGCCGGAATCGTCGGGCGGGCCTCGTCCCCCGCGCCGGATGTCCAGCCGGCGTAGGAACCACCGCGACGCGCATCGAGCATGGGGATCGACCCTGGCCGAGCGGAATGCCCCGATCTGGCAGCGGATCGGGCAGGCAGGGCTGTCGCGACCTCAACCACGTTGAATGCTCCTCCACCGCAACGGTTCCGTTGCGACGCACAAACTAGGCCATCGGCAACCTTAAGCTGAGGTTACCCATACCGCAGTGCGGCGAGAAAGCACTTGGAAAAATCGGCCCGGGTTCGCCGAAGACGCCCTCAGGACCGCCGCAGGATCAGCCCCTCGTCGGGGCCCAGGGTCAGGGCGGCGTCGGCGGTGTCGCCCGCCCGCCCCGCGCGGGTCGAGAGCAGCACCGTCCAGCCGCCCGCGGGCAGCGGCAGGTCCCGCGCCGCGGCACCGAAGTTCAGGATCACCCGCAGGACCTGGTCGTCGGCGAAGCGCTCGTAGGCGAAGACCTCCCCTTCACCCAGCGGCACCGCCCGGTAACCGCCCACGGAGAGGGCCGCGTGGTCGCGCCGCAGGGCCAGCAGGCGCCGGTGCAGGGTGAGCATCGAGCCCGGGTCCGAGCGCTGCGCCTCGACGTTGCGGGTCGCCCAATCCTCAGCCAGCGGCAGCCAGGGCTCGGCCGTGGAGAAGCCGGCCTGCGGGCTGTCGTCCCACTGCATCGGCGTGCGCTCCGGGTCGCGGCCGTGGCCGGGCTCGTTGTGCTCCCACGGGTCGCGGGCGCGGTCCGGCGGAATCGGCACGTGGCCGAGCCCGATCTCGTCGCCGTAATAGAGGGTCGGGGTCCCCCGCAGGGTGAGGAGCAGCATCGCGGCGATGCGGGCCTGCGCCGGCCCGACCCGGGCGGCGATGCGCGGCTGGTCGTGGTTGCCCAGGACCCAGTTCGGCCAGCCGCCCTCGGGCAGGGCCGCCTCGTACTGCGCCACGAGATCGGCCACCGCATCGGCGCGCCACGGGGTCTGGATCAGCTGGAAGTTGAACGGCAGGTCGGCGCCCGTCAGGTCCGGGCCGTAATAGGCCACCAGCCGCTCCACCGGCAGGTAGATCTCGCCGATCAGGACACGCGCGCCGTAGTCGCGCAGCACCGACCGCATGCCGGCGATCACGTCGAAGATCTCGGGCCGGTCGGCGGAGTAGACCTGGGTGAAGCGGTTGATCTCCGGCGCGCCCGGCGCGTAGTCGGGATTGGCCGGGTTGTCGCGGAATCCGGCATCCTTCATCAGGTGCCAGATCACGTCGACCCGGAAGCCGTCGACCCCGCGCTCCAGCCAGAAGCGGAGCACGTCGTGCATGGCCGCGCGCACCGCGGGGTTGCGCCAGTTCAGATCCGGCTGTGCGGCCAGGAAAGCATGGTAGTAGTATTGGCCGGTGGCCGCATCGCGCGTCCAGGCCGGGCCGCCGAAATTCGACAGCCAGTTGTTCGGCGGGCCGCCATCGGGGGCGGGATCGCGCCAGATGTACCAGTCCCGCTTCGGGCTCGACCGCGACGACCGGCTCTCCGCGAACCACGGATGCGCGATCGAGGAGTGGTTGGGCACGAAATCGAGGATCACCTTCAGCCGGCGCCGATGGGCTTCCGCCACCAGGGCATCGAAGTCGGCCAGCGAGCCGAACAGCGGGTCGATCCCGCAGTAATCCGCCACGTCGTAGCCGAAATCCGCCATGGGCGAGGGGTAGACCGGTGAGATCCACACGGCGTCGACTCCGAGCCAGGCGAGGTAGTCGAGCCGCGCCGTGATGCCGGGCAGGTCGCCGACCCCGTCGCCGTTCGTGTCCTGAAAGGAGCGGGGATAGACTTGGTAGACGGTCCCGCGCTTCCACCAGACGGTGTCGGTCATGCTTCCCCTCTCGCGTTGCCGGCCGAGGCCTCACCTGCAGCCCGACCCGGTGACGACCACCGGTGAAGGCCGGTGGATTCCTGAGGCCCGGCCCCCGGTTCGGGCCTGTCCCGCGGGTGTGCCCGACCCGTGTGTCTAGAATGTCACGTTCACACGCTATATGTTTCCCGGCATGCCCATGCCCTCCGCCAAGGCATCGCTGCCACGACTTCGCCGGAAGCCGACCGCATCGTCGGACGCTTCGGGGCACGGATCGCCCGTCCGTTCATGCGGCGGCAATCCATCAAGAGAGATAATCCGCCCACGAAATGCCCGGGCTGAGAATCCGGGGGGACGACTTTGGGGGACCTGCACGTGCTGAACGACGTTCTGATCCGGCCAGTGCCGCATGAGGCCGCGCGCGACGAGCGCCCGTCCGAGGTCCCGGCCACGGCCTCATGGACCGCCCCGGCGCTGTCCGCAAGTGGCGACGCGGTGGTGGACCTGCGGGAATCGATCCGCGCCAAGCTCACCTTCGCGCTCGGCCGGACCCCCGAGACCGCCCGCCCCCGCGACTGGTTCGCGGCGACCGCCCTGGCCCTGCGCGAGCGGATCGTGGCGGCCGCGCTGGCCGCCGAGCGCGGCGTCCCGAACAAGCGCGTCTACTACCTGTCGCTGGAATTCCTGATCGGCCGGCTGATGTCGGACGCGATGAACAACCTCGGCCTCACCGACACCACCCGGGCCGCGCTCCGGGAACTCGGGGTCGAGCTCGACGCCGTGCAGGAGGCCGAGCCCGATGCCGCGCTCGGCAATGGCGGCCTCGGACGGCTGGCCGCCTGCTTCATGGAGAGCATGGCCAGCATCGGCCTCCCGGCCATGGGCTACGGCATCCGCTACGATCACGGCCTGTTCCGCCAGTCCTTCGAGGACGGTTGGCAGCGCGAGGCGCCGGAGACCTGGCTCGCCGAGGGTAACCCCTGGGAATTCCCCCGGCCCGAGGCGACCTACGCCATCGGATTCGGTGGGACCGTCACGCTGTCCTCCGCGGAGCAGGGGGTGATCCGGCGCCACTGGCAGCCGGCCGAGACCGTGCGGGCGGTGGCCCACGACGTGCCGGTGGTCGGCTGGCGCGGGCGCCACGTCAACGCCCTGCGCCTGTGGAAGGCCGAGGCCGGCGAGCCCGTGGACCTCGCCCGGTTCAACGGTGGCGACCATGTCGGCGCGGTCGCGGCGCGGATGCGCGCCGAGGCGATCTCCCGGGTGCTCTATCCGAGCGATTCCTCGGCCGAGGGCCAGGAGCTGCGCCTGCGCCAGGAATACTTCTTCACCGCGGCCTCGATCCAGGATCTCGTGGCCCGCCACGTGGCCGAGCGCGGCGACGTGCGGTCCCTGCCGGACCACGCGGCGATCCAGCTCAACGACACGCACCCGGCGATCGCGGTGCCGGAGCTGATGCGCCTCCTGCTGGACGTGTACGGCCTGTCCTGGGAGGATGCCTGGCACGTCACCACCCACACGCTGCACTACACCAACCACACCCTCCTGCCCGAGGCGCTGGAGACCTGGCCGGTGGAGCTGATGGAGCGGCTGCTGCCGCGCCACATGCAGATCATCTACCTGATCAACTGGATGCATCTGGAGGAGCAGGCCAAGCACGGCCGGCAGGGGCCGGCGGATGCCGCGGCCTACCTCGCGTCGATCTCGCTGATCGAGGAGTCGCACGGGCGGCGGGTGCGCATGGGGCACCTCGCCTTCCACGGCGCCCGCCGGGTCAACGGCGTCTCGGCGCTGCACACCGACCTGATGCGCTCGACGGTCTTCTCCGACCTGCACGCGCTGGATCCCGACAAGATCGTCAACAAGACCAACGGCATCACCTTCCGCCGCTGGTTCCACAACGCCAATCCGGGCCTCACCCGGCTCGCCGTGGAGACCGTGGGGACGGGGGTGCTCGACAACCCCGAGTTGCTCCGCGGCCTGGAGGTCCATGCCGAGGATCCGGCCTTCGTGGCGCGCTACGCGGCCGTGCGCCGGGAGCGCAAGGAGGCGCTGGCGGCGCTCATCGCCGAGCGCACCGGCATCGACGTCGATCCGGCCGCGCTGTTCGACGTCCAGGTCAAGCGCATCCACGAGTACAAGCGCCAGCTCCTCAACATCATCGAGACCGTGGCGCTCTACCAGGCGATCAAGGCCGAGCCGCACCGGGACTGGACGCCCCGGGTCAAGATCTTCGCCGGCAAGGCGGCGCCGAGCTACGTGCAGGCCAAGCTGATCATCAAGCTCGCCTGCGACGTTGCCAAGGCGGTGAACGACGATCCCGAGGTCGCGGACCGGCTGAAGGTGGTGTTCCTGCCGAACTACTCGGTGAGCCTCGCCGAAGCGATCATCCCGGCCGCCGACCTGTCCGAGCAGATCTCCACGGCCGGCATGGAGGCGTCGGGCACCGGCAACATGAAGTTCGCCCTCAACGGCGCGCTCACGGTGGGCACCCTCGACGGGGCCAACATCGAGATCCGCGACCATGTCGGGGCGGACAACATCTTCATCTTCGGCCTGGAGGCGGACGGCGTCCGCGCCCGCCAGGCCGAGCCGGACTACGCGGCCAAGGCGATCCAGGCCTCGCCGCGGCTGGCCGCGGCCCTCGACATGATCGCCGCCGGGCGGTTCTCGCCGGAGGAGCCGGGCCGGTTCCGGCCGCTCACCGACGACCTGCGCCGCCGCGACCAGTACCTGCTCACCGCCGATTTCGACGATTACTGGCGGGTGCAGCGCGCCATCGACGCCGCGTGGCGCGACCCGCGCGGCTGGTGGGCCACGGCGATCCGCAACACCGCCCGCATGGCGTGGTTCTCCTCCGACCGGGCGATGCGCGAATACGCCGAGGAGATCTGGCGGGTGCGGCTGAGCTGAGCCCTCGACCCGCTCCCGCGCGGGAGCGGGTCGCCGGTGCGCATGCGGAGGCCGCCCGCACGCGAAGATCATCCGCACGCGGAGGCCGCCTGAGGGCGGCCGCGGCTCTCAGGCGGCGCGAACGCCGACCAGGAAGCGGCCCACCTCCGCCGAGAGCCGCTCGGACTGGCGCGACAGGGCGGTGGCGGCCGCGAGCACGTGATCGGCCGCCACCCCCGTCCGCCCTGAGGCCTCGGCCACCCCGGCGATGGTGCCGGTCACCTCCGTGGCGCCCCGCGTCGCCTGGGCGATGGTGCGCGCGATCTCCTGCGTCGCCGCGCCCTGCTCCTCCACGGCCGACGCGATCGCGACCGCGACCCCGTTGATCTCGCGGATCCGCGCGGTGATCGTGCCGATCGCGCCGACCGCGGCACCGGTCACGCCCTGAATCCGGCCGATCTGCTCGGCGATCCCGTCGGTCGCCCGGGCGGTCTTCTCGGCGAGGTCCTTCACCTCGCCCGCCACGACCGCGAAGCCGCGGCCGGCCTCGCCGGCGCGCGCCGCCTCGATGGCGGCGTTCAGCGCCAGCAGGTTGGTCTGGCCGGCGATGGACGAGATCAGCCGCACCACGTCGCCGATCTCGGAGGCCGCATTCTGCAATTCTGAGACGAGGCCGGCGGTCTGGTCGGCCTCGCCGACCGCCTGCTGGGCGAGGTCGGATGAGCCGCTCGCCTGGCGGCCGATCGCCCGGATGGCGCTGCCGAGCCGCTCGGTCGAGGCCGCGACGGCGTTGATGTCGGCGGAGGCCGCCTCCGCGGCCGACGCCACCGCGCCGGACTGGCTGGCCGTCTCCTGGGCGGTCTCGGTCATCTGGTGGGCGGTGCCCTCGAGTTCGTTCGCCGAGGACGAGACGCGGTCCACGATCTTGGCCACCGCCTCCTCGAAGGTCCGGGCCAGGTCCATCATGGCGCCCTTGCGCGCGGCGGCGGCCGCGGCCTCCGCGAGGTGCTTGCGCGCGGCTTCCGCCTCGGCGTTGCGGGCCACCATGGACTTGATCGCCTCCACCGCCCGGCCGACCATCCCGATCTCGTCGCCCCGTCGCGCCTCCGCGATCGTGGCCTCGGTATCGCCCCGCGCCATGCGCTGCAGCACGGCGACGAGACGGTGGAGGGGTCGCGTGACGCCGAGCACCACGATCGCGGCGGAAAGGCCCAGGGCGGCGAGCAGGCCCGCCAGGGCGGAGCCGATCAGCACCATCCGGGCCTGCCCGGTCTCCCGCCGCGTCGCGATCTTCGCCTCGCCGAGACGGGCCGCCGCCAGCGCCTCGTAATCCTGGGCCGCCCTGTCGAACCGGGCCCGGATGTCGCGCGCCTCGACGAGGCCGACCTGGATCGCCGCGGGCCGATCGTTCCGGAGGGCGAGGTCGTTGGAACGGTCGAGCCGATCGAAATAGTCCCGGGCTATCTTGCCGATGGTGCGCTGGATGTCCTGAACCTCCTGTCGCCGGGAGCCCGCAGCCAGCGTCTCGATGCTGTCGGCCACCGCCTTCACGGATTCGTCGTAGCGCCTGCGATAGAGGGGGAGATCGCTCTCCGGCCGGCCGATGAGGAGGTTGCGGTTCATGAGGGCCGCGTTGAGGAAATGCTCGCGGACCTGCGCAAATGTTTCCAGGCGAACGAAGTAATAATCGACCAGATAATCATTCCTCCGCTCCATCAGATCGAGCGCAGATATCGAGTAGTATATCAGCATCGCGCTGACCAGCACCATGATCGAGATCGGCGCCGACATCTTCACCGACAACCTCATTTTTCTGAGAAAGTCCATCAGCGATTGTCCCCAATTGGAATCGAATGACGGTTTAACACATCGCTTTTGCTTGGATCCAGTCTCGATCGAATGAATTTTTACTCAGAACATCTCGAATGATCTTCGCCTGAGCCGGGTTCCCGATCGACACGGCGCGTCCGGCAGGCATATGTCGAGACGATCCCGGGCGCCCGGATCCGCAGGGCAGGGGCAGGCCGCGGCCCGAGGCGCGCGCCGACGGGGTCCCCGCCTCCGGATCGGATCGCGGCCCGTCCCGTGCGACTGCCGAACCCGGACTTTCCGGCTCCGGCGCCGCCGGGATCCCGGAGGGCCGCCGGAAGGCTGCGGAGGACGGCGGAGGACGGCGGTCCGGCGCGCGCCGTCGTCCGCCCCATCACCCGCCCCGTCATCCCCGCCCCGTGAGGACCGGATTCACGCCCCCCCGATACGCCTGAGCCGCAGCGCGACGCGGCGCAGGTCGCGCCGGAGCCGGTGGCGCAGGCGCGCGGCGCGCGCGGCGAGGCCCAGGGGGCGCCGGCAGAAGAGATGCGACACGCGCCCCAGCCGCGGCCCCGGATCCGGCACGCCCTTGCGCAGGGCGATGTCGGGCCGCTCCGCCGATTGGGCGAGGCGCACCGCGCGCGCGGCCCGGAGGGTGACGCTGCGGAACATCGCGCGCGTGTAGTAGGAGAAGGCATCGTAGGCGACGAGGTCGTGCGCCCGCCCGGTCGCCGGGTCCTGGACCGTCAGCGTGCCCGCCCGCGGCCCGTAGGTCACGAGGATCCCGATCACGTCGCGGGGGCGGTCGAGGGGGATGTCGACGCGCGCGCCCTCGGGAATCTCCAGGAAATCCAGCGGGATGCCGTTACGCTGCACGGCGAACCCGCAGGTCAGGCCGGGGAGGGTCCGCAGCGGCAGGGACTCGAACCGGCCCGGCAGCCCCCGGAACTGGGCGACGTAGGCGCGGCCCGGCTGCGGCGCGCGCAGGAAGCTGTAGACCAGGGTGCCGTAGAGGTCGGCGCCGGCCGGTGTGACGTGGGTCCCGTCGGTCAGGAGGTAGGTGATGTCGCCGGCACCCGCCGCCGCCACCGGGGCGGCGATGTCGAGATACGGGATGCCGTAGAGGGCGCGGTACTCCGCCAGCAGGCCGGCGACGGGCTCGGCCGCGTAGTCGACCCCGCCCTGGTGGAGATTCAGGAAGGCGACGGGCAGGTTCCGCCGGGCGGTCGCCGCGAGGATGTCGTCGAGATAGGCCCGCATGGTCGCGCCGTCGAAGTAGCGGACGTTGCCGGTGAACAGCTCCAGGAGGACGAAGTCGCAGGGGTGTGCGTCCAGGATCTCGTCGATCAGGCAGGCGATGGAGGGCAGGGAATGGCCGCCCCAGCCGCTCCGCAGGACGGTGAGGGGGCGCCCCTCGGCCTCGGCCAGGGCATTGGCCCGCTCGACGTAGCCCGGCAGCTCCGTGACGCTGTAGCCGAGACAGAGGACGCGGACCATCGGGACTCGGGCTCGGGGCCGGCCATGCACGCCGACCCGGCGCGGGTATCAGCCGATCGCCGCCGCGTCGAGGCGGCCACAGTCAGTCGAGCACGATCGGGTAGCAGCGGGCGCCCACCGAGGCGGCGAGCACCTGGACGGCGCCCACGGTCGAGACGTCGCCCGCCACGTGGACCACGTCGGTGGCGCGCAGGCTCGGCAGATGGGCGGTGAGCGGGCCGGAGCGCACGTCCGGCGGGCGCTGGCGGCCGCGGTCGGCGCAGAGCACGATCCGGGCGACGCCGGTGCGGCGCAGCCAATCCAGGCTCTCGCGCATGTAGAGGTCCAGCGCGTCCCGGGCCCCGACGGCGAGCGCCATCTCGCGGGCGGGCTCGACGTAGCGGGCCGCCCGGGCGATCGCCCAGATCGCGCCGAATCCGGCACCGGCCGCCACCAGCACGAGGCGCCCGCCCCCGGGTCGGTAGTGACCCCGGCCGACGGGCCCCTTCAGGCGCACCGGCTGGTCGAGCCGGAGGGCGTCGAGGGGGTCGCCCTCGGGGTCGCGGGCGACGTGGAACACGGCCTCGTTGATCTCGGTCGCGCCGTCGACCCGCTGGGTCGGGGACAGCGTCATCGTGGGCAGCCCCGCGAAGGTCACCAGCGCCTGATGGCCGGGCTCGCAGGTCGGGCGCCGGGTCAGGGTCGCCACGACCTCGACGATACCGGGGCTGAGCCGGCGGATCTCCGTGACCGTGCCCTTGCGGACGGCCACGGGCGGCGGCGGCGCCTCCTCGTGAGCCTGGATCGGGGCGCCCGGAAGGGGCGGCCGCAGGATCTCGGCCCGGGCCCGGCGGGCCGGGTGGCGGCGGCCGGACGGCGCCGCGCTCCCTTGCGCGACGCCCTGGCCGGCGATCAGGTTGCCCGACTGGGCTTGCAGCGGCGCGATCATGCCCTCGGCGAGCGCCGCCTCCAGCGGCGTGTCGCCGGTCGAGACGCGCACCGACCGGCCGTTGACGACGAGCGAGCAGCGCGCGCCCATAGTCTGCCCCCCCATAGTCTGCCCCCCCACGGCCTGACCCCGCATGACTTCGGCGGATCAGCGGGGCCGAACCAGGAGCGTGTCGACGAGGGCCGCCCAGCGCTCCCGGGTCGCGCGGACATCGTCGGTCGGGGCGGATTCCGTGAGGAGCTGGCGCTGCGCCCGCAGCGACTCGACCTCCCGACGCTGGGCCCGGAGCACCGCCTTGACCACCTGGAGCTCGGTCTCGAGCCGGGCGATCTCCTCGGCCTCGTCCGGGTCCTCCGCGAGATCCTCGGCCGCCGCGTCGGCGCGGAGCGGATCGCGGCCCGACAGGGGCAGGCGGGTGCGGGCCTGCTGCTCCATCCGGACCGGCCGGGCCATCAGGCGGCGCACGAGATCGGAGCTGCCTGACTGCTGGTTACGCCTCGCCGCCTCGGCCATCCGACCATCCCCATCGCGGGCGAAGCGCCCGTCCATCAACAGGAGCTTGATCGGACATGGTTAAGGGCGGCTTAAGCCGCCTCCGTGGCCGCCCGCTTCGTGACCCCGGCGACGAGCCCGCAGGTCTCGATCCGGGCCGCCCGCACCTCCGGGGGGAGATCCGGGCCCAGCCCCTGCTCCAGGGCCCACAGCGGGGCGTCGCCCACCGGCGCGCCATGGGCGGCCTGCGTGCCGTAGGCGCAGTGCTTGCGCCCGAGATCCTGGAGCGCCGGGACCATCGTCTCCGGCTGGTTCAGGTTGGCCACCACGAGGCCGAGCATGGCCATCAGCTTCTGCTTCTGCGCGGTCATGTCGTCGGGGAAGAGGCCCCGCAGCTGAGGGGCGATCTCGAACAGCCGGCCGTCGAACAGGTCGGCCGCCGTCCCGGCGATCGGCCGCACCGTCGCGAACTGTCCCGGACGAGCTTGACCTGTTCGGGCGTCCTCGCATCACCGGCCGGAGGAATCCCGCCCCGGCCCATACACCCGGTCGAAGCCTTCAAAATCACCAGACCCGACGATCAGGCCGCTTCCGGCGCCGCTCCGACGATCTGGCGGGCCTGCAGCAGGGTCATCGGCTCGCCGAAGGCCGGTCCGAGGGCGTATTCGCAGCCGAGCCCGGCGAGCGCCTGGGCGTCGGCCTCGGACTCGCAGCCCTCCGCCACGATGGCGAGCTTCAGCTCGCTGGCCATCCGGACGATGGAGCGCAGGATCGCGGTCTGGCCGGTGCCGATCTGGCGCACGAAGGTCGCGTCGACCTTGATCGTGTCGAAGGGGAAGCGCTGGAGGTAGGACAGGGCCGAGTAGCCGGTGCCGAAATCCGACAGGCACAGGCCCGCCCCGAGATCGTGGATCCGCGCCAGCATCTGGGCGGCGTATTCCGGGTTCTCCATCACGAGGCTCTCGCTGAATTCCAGCTTGAGCGAGCCGGGGAGCGCCCCGGAGCGGGCCAGGACGGTCTTCACGTCGTGCAGCAGGTCGTGGCGCAGGAGCTGGCGCGAGGACAGGTTGCAGGCCGCGAAGATCGGCGGCTCGACCTCCAGGGAGCGCTGCCACGCCGCGAGTTCGAGGGCGGTGCGCTCCAGGGCGAAGATGCCGAGATTGACGATGAAGCCGCTCTCCTCGGCGAGCGGCAGGAAGGTCGAGGCGGGCACGCGCCCGAGCTTCGGGTGGTCCCAGCGCAGCACGGTCTCGAACCCCGCCACCGTGCGGTCCTCGAGCCGCACCACCGGCAGGAACAGCACCCGCATCTCGTTGCGCTCGATCGCCTTGCGCAGGTCGCCCTCCAGCATCAGCCGGTCCGAGCGGTCGGTGCGCATGTGGGCGCGGAACACCTCGATCCGGTCGCCGCCGTTGCGCTTGGCCTGGATCATGGCGATCTCGGCGCTCTTGAACACCTCGTCGCGCTTCAGGTTGGCGCCGGCCTCGTAGAGGGCGAGCCCGATCGAGACGGTGAGGAAGATCTCCCGGTCGGCGTAGGTGATGGGGGTGGCGATCGCCCGGCGGATCATTTCGGCGAAGGCCAGGATCCGGTCGGGGTCGCGCTCGGAGAGGAGGATCACCGCGAACTCGTCGCCCGCGACCCGGGCGAGGGTGTCCTGCGGGCGCAGCAGGCGTCCGAGCCGGCGCGACAGGGTCAGCAGGATCGAATCGCCCGCCGAGAGGCCGATGGCGTCGTTGATGCCCTTGAACCGGTCGACGTCCAGCACGATCACGGTGGGCTTGAGGCGCGGGTCCTGGCCGGCGAAGGCGAGCGCGGCGTCGAGGCGGTCGCCGAACAATTCGCGGTTCGGCAGGCCGGTCAGGCTGTCGTGCACGGCGTCGTGGAGCAGGCGCTCCTCGGCGGTCTTCACCTCGGTGACGTCCGCGATGGTGCCGACCACGCGGATCACCTCGCCGTCGGCGCCGATCACGGGCCGCGCCTTCAGCCGGTACCAGAAGAACGTGCCGGCGGCCGAGCGCAGGCGGAAATCGTGGACGATGCGGCCGCGCCGCTCCTCGATCACCGTGTCGAGGGCCGCCGAGTAGCGCTCCACGTCGAAGGGGTGGAGCGCGCCGAGCCAGTTGGTCGCCGGCCCCTCCAGGGTGCCCCGGGCGAGGCCGAGCTGGCCCTCGATCTCCGGGCCGACGAAGACTCGGTCGGCCGGCACGTCCCAGTCGAACACCACGTCGCCGGCCCCGGTGAGCGCCAGCGCCCGCCGCTCCGTGTCGGACACGAGGGCGTGGCTGAGGCCGCCGCCCGCGAAGGCGTGCTGGAGCACCGTGAAGCCGATCAGCATCACGATCAGCACGAGGCCGCCGATGAGGGCCGGCTGCACGAGGTCGCTGCCGATCTGGCCGGTGACCGCGAAGCCCGCCGCCGTCACCCAGACGACGAGCAGCAGCCAGGTCGGCACCAGCAGGATCGCCCGGTCGTAGCCGTTATGGGCGGCGAGGTAGACGATCAGCAGCAGGCCGATGCCGGCCACCGCCGCGATGGAGATGCGCGCCACGCCGGCCGCCACCGGCGGGTCGAACACCGCGAGCCCGACGAGGCCCGCCAGGAAGGCGAGCCAGAAGAACGCCACGTGGCTGTAGCGCACGTGCCAGCGGGCGAGGTTGAGATAGGCGAACAGGAAGACCAGCAGGGTCGCCCCGAGCACCGCCTCTGCGGAGGCCCGGTAGACCCGCTCGGCGAGTTCGGTGACCGGGAAGACCCGCTGCAGGAAGCCGAAATCGATGCAGGCATAGGTCAGCACCGACCACGCGAGCGCGGCGGCGGCCGGGAAGATGATCGCGCCCTTGACCACGAACACGATGGTCAGGAACAGCGCCAGCAGCCCGCTGATGCCGATGATGATGCCCTTGTAGAGGGTGAGGCCCGCGGCCTTCCGGCGATAGGCGTCCTGATCCCAGAGATGGAGCTGGGGGACGTTGGGGCCGCGCAGCTCGGCCACGTAGGTGATGGTGGTGCCGGGATCGAGGGTGATGGTGAACTGGTCGGCCTCGGGGTTCTCGTCGCGCTCCGGGCGGATGCCCTGGCTCGCCGTGATGGCGGCGATGCGCGAGCCGCCGAGATCGGGCCAGATCACCCCGGAATCGACCAGCCGGAAATGGGGCGCGACCAGGATGCGGTCGATCTGCTCGTCGGTATCGTTCGTGAGCGCGAACACGATCCAGTCGGGCCGGGCGCCGGCGTCGCGGGCCTTCACGACGATGCGGCGGACGATCCCGTCCTTGCCGGGTGCGGTCGAGATCTGGATCAGGTCGCCGTCCGAGCGGTAGCGCTCGATCGCGGTGGTCAGGTCAATCACCGGCGCGTCGAGGGTGACGCGGACCGCCTCGACGGCCCGGGCCGGCCCGCTGAGCGCGAGGGCACCGACGAGACCGCCGACCAGGGTCAGGAGGAGGGCGAGGATGCGCAAGGGTGTCTTGGTGTCCGGCCGTGCGAGAAGCGGCGTCGGCCGCCCGGGCGGCCTCGATCGATAGGTGCGGGCCTGACCGGGGGCAAGATCCCCCGGGATCGGTCCACATGCCGCGGATCGCGCCCTTTTGCGGCCAAATCAAGTTGGGCGGGGCGGGGGCGGACGTTCCGGGACGTCTCAGGGCCGGTCCGGCCCGGATTTTCCCGCCCGCGCCTTCAGCCCCCGAGGCTGACGGATGCCCGCACCGCCGCTTGCGCGGGGACGAGCGTCCCCCCGGCTGATCCCCGCCTCCGCGGGGGACGGAGGGGGCGCCACGCAGGTCCGGGCGATCGAATCGGGACTCAGGACGCCCGGAGCGCGGCCGCGATCTTGTCGAGGGTCGGCAGCTTGCGGATCGGGCCGATCGCCGCCAGCGTCGGCGTGCCCCGCAGCATCGCGGCGGCGGCGGCGCGCACGTCCGCGACCGTGACGGCGTCGACCTTGTCGATCACCTCCCCGGCGGGGATCACCCGGCCCCAGGCCAGGATCTGGCGGGCGTTGCGCTCGATGCGGCCGCCCGGCGTCTCCAGGGCCGAGAGCAGCGACACCTTCAGCTGCGCCTTGGCGCGGGCGATCTCGGGGGCGTCGAGGTCGCGGGCGGCCCGGGCGGTGGCGGCGAGCGTCACGTCGACGAGTTCGGGCAGGTCCGCCCCGGCGGTGCCGGCCCCGATGCCGAACAGGCCGCAATCCGAGAAGGGCCAGTGGAAGGCCTGGATCTCGTAGGCGAGGCCGCGGGTCTCGCGCACCTCCTGCCAGAGCCGCGAGGTCAGGCCGCCGCCCAGCACCTGCGCGAACATGTGCAGCGCGTAGTAACCCTCGTCCCGGAAGGAGAGGCCCGGCAGGCCGATCACCACGTTGGCCTGCTCGAGCTTGCGCGGCATCCGCCGCTCGCCGCCGCGGTAGAGGCCCGGCACCGCCTCGGGCGCGGCCTTCGCCGGCAGGGCGCCGAAATGGCGCTCGGCCGCGTCCACGATCGCCTCGTGGGTCACGGCGCCGGCGCCGGCCACGACGATCCGGTCCGGGGTGTATTCCCGGTCGAGATACGCGCGGATCCCGGCCTCGTCGAAGCTCCGGATCGTCTCCGGCCGCCCGAGGATCGGCCGGCCGACCGGCTGGTCCGGGAAGGCGGCCTCCGTGAAGGCGTCGTAGACCACGTCGTCGGGGGTGTCCTCGACGGCGGCGTATTCCTGCAGGATGACGCCCTTCTCCCGGGCGAGTTCGCCCGTGTCGAACACCGAATCGGTGAGGATGTCGCCGATCACGCCGAGGGCGAGGCCGGCATCCTCGCCGAGCACCCGGGCGGTGTAGCTCGTCCCCTCGGTCGAGGTGGCGGCGTTGATCTCGCCGCCGACATTCTCGATCTCCTCGGCGATGTCCTTCGCGGACCGGGTGCGGGTGCCCTTGAACGCCATGTGCTCGATGAGGTGCGACAGGCCGGCCTCGTCGGCGCGCTCGTTGCGCGAGCCGGCCCCGACCCAGACGCCGAGGCTGGCGGTGGCGACCCCCGGCATCGGCTCGGTGACCACCGTGACGCCGTTCGCGAGCCGCGTGGTGCGTAAGGACGGGGAGGCGGCGTGGGTGGAGAAATGCTGGTTCATCGACGGCTCGTCGCGCGGGGGGCCGGATCGGACGCGGAGGCCCTCCCCGCTCTGCGGGGGCGGGTGGACCCGGACGGGGATCGGGTCGGGACGGGGTCCGGCGCGGGGCGAACCCGGCTTCCGGACGGGGCGACAGCCGTCACGAGGGTCGAGCGATGTCCTGCACCGCCGCCCCCCGCTCCCGGCCGTGCTGCCGATTGCCCCACGCTCACGCCCCCCTCGCGATGCGGGCGCGCTCGCGGATCAGCGCCTCCACGGCGGCCTGGTCGTTCCCCACCCGGGTCAGGCGCTCGGGCCGGTCCATCAGGTCGGCGAGGTGCGGGGGCAGGGGCGGGCGCAGGCCGCCCGTGGCCTTGGCGACCGCGTCCGGGAACTTCGCCGGATGGGCGGTGGCGAGCGCCACCACCGGGGTCGCCGGGGCCTTCTCCAGCAGCCGCCGCCCGGCATGCACGCCGATGGCGCTGTGGGGGTCGAGCACCACGCCGGTGGCGGCCTGGGTCAGGGCGATCTCCGCCATGACCTCGGCCTCCGGGACCGCGACGGCGTCGAACTCCGAGCGGATGGTGGCCAGCACCTCCGGGCTCAGCGAGAAGCCGCCGGACTGCCTCAGCCCGGCCATCAGCCGCGACAGGGACGACGCGTCCCGCCCGAGGGCCTCGAACAGCAGCCGCTCGAAGTTCGAGGAGATCTGGATGTCCATGGAGGGCGAGGTGGTGGGCACCACGCCGCGCAGGTCGTAGGCGCCGTGCTCCAGGGTCCGGACCAGGATGTCGTTGGCGTTGGTGCCGATCATCAGCCGCTCGATCGGCAGGCCCATCTGCTTGGCGACCCAGCCGGCGAGGACGTCGCCGAAATTGCCGGTCGGCACCGCGAAGGAGACCGGCCGGCGGGGGCTCCCCAGCGCCACCGCGCTGGTGAAGTAGTACACGGCCTGCGCGGCCACCCGGGCCCAGTTGATCGAATTGACCCCCGACAGCCGCACCGAATCGGCGAAATCGGCGTGCTGGAACAGGGCTTTGACGAGATTCTGGCAATCGTCGAAGGTGCCGTCGACCGCGAGCGCGTGGACGTTGTCGGCCGGCACCGAGGTCATCTGCCGCCGCTGCACCTCCGAGACCCGCCCGTGCGGATAGAGGATGAACACGTCCACCCGGTCGAGGCCGCCGAAGGCCTCGACCGCCGCCGAGCCGGTATCCCCCGAGGTCGCACCCACGATGGTGGCGCGGGCGCCGCGCTGGGCGAGCACGTGGTCCATCAGCCGCCCGAGCAGTTGCATCGCCACGTCCTTGAAGGCGAGCGTCGGGCCGTGGAAGAGTTCCAGCAGGAACAGGTTGTCGTCGAGTTGGGTCAGCGGGCAGACCGCCGGATGGCGGAACGTCGCGTAGGACGCGTCGATCATCCGGTCGAGGTCCGGGCCGGCGACGTCGCCGTCGATCAGCGGGCGCAGCACCCGCTTGGCGGCTTCCGCGTAGGGCCGGCCGGCGAGCGCGGCGATCTCCGAGTGGCCGATCTGCGGCCAGGTCTGCGGCACGTAGAGCCCGCCGTCGCGGGCCAAGCCCGCGAGGAGCGCATCCGAGAACGAGAGCGGCGCGGCCTCGCCGCGGGTCGAGACGTGGAGCACAGGGGCCTCCGAGGGGAAGGCGCTCCCTCTACACGATGCGGACGGCCCTGTCGAAAGCCCTGGCGGCGCGTCGAGCCCTGGCGGCGTGCCGGCCCACCCCTCGGCGGGGCCGGCGGTCTTTACCGGGGCCGAACCGCCCGGTTCAGGGCCGGTTTCGCGGCCGCGCCGGTGAGCCGGACCGGCCCCGCGGCCTCCGTGCCGGCGGGGCGGAGCGCGTCTCGGAGCGCGTCGACGGGATCCGAATCCGCGCCCGCGCCAGCGACGCGGCGCTGCTGGCCGGCACCGCAGACGACGGGCGCGCACGTCACCTTCGGGCGCGAGGATGCCCGCATCGACGTGAAATGCGACGACGAACCGGTGCGGGCCTGCGCCGACATCACCCTGCAGAGGCGCGACAAGCCGGCGACGCCGCGGCCCGAAGCCCGATAGGCCGCCCCCGCCCCGGACCGGATCCGTCGCATCCGGCACCGGTCCCGGTCGATCGCTGCGGAAGCCCCGTCGCCCCGGGCGGTGCCGGTCGGGGCGGCGCCGCGCTCGGCGACGTCGGCCCCGTCCTGGGCCGCTCGGCCGCGCCCGCGGTGAGGCACACTGCGCCTCCGCCGAGCCCTCCGAAGGCCTCCAGCCGGGGACCGCACGGATCCGCGACCGATCCGCGGAAGCCGCAGGCCCGCGCGGGGCTTGCGCTGCGACGCGCGCGCCTGCGCCGAGGGCGCTCCGCCGGCGGACGCCCTCAGGCGCTGGTGCCCGGCGCCTTGGTCAGGCGGCAGCCGGTGATGCGCCATTGCCCGTCCGCCTCCTGGGCGAGGCTGTACTCGGCGGTCCAGTCGACGCCGTACTCGTCCTGGATCGCCACCGACTGGATCACGCCCGCCTCCTCGGTGTCCCGCGCCTCGCCGAACACGAAGCTGCGGTGGCGGTAGACCGGCCGGTACTGGTTCCGGACCATGCCGATGAACAGGTCGGCGTTCGGGAAGAGCGCCCGAATCCCCGGGCCGGCCTGCGCGTAGGCGGTCTGCGCGTCGTCGCGGCCGAGGGCCTGCTCCTGCTTGGCGATCACCGCCCGGGCCGCCATGCGCCCGGCCTCGTCGGCCGCCGCCGGTCCCGCGGGGCCGAGGCCGAGGACGAAGCCGAGGAGGAGGGCGGGCCACGCGCGCATCGACGGTCACTCCGGCTGGACGGATCCAAGATCTATCATCGCCCTACGGACATGGTCTTCGGTTCGGCGACGACAATCGCCACGCGACGTTCCTGGCAGATTAGCGGAACGGAAATCCGTGTTCACCGCGGCGCGCGCGATCCCGCGGGGCGCGCACGGGTTGAGCAGCCATCGCGTTCCGGTTGTGCAAGCCGCTGGAAAGATGGGCATTTCCCCTCCGCGGCGGCGCCGCGGGTTTGACCCCCCGCCGTGCTTTTGCGAGCCTTTGCGCGCCGAGTCGGTTCGGGGGACCGGCCGGGCGAGCCAGGACGATGATGCAGAGCCACGCGGACGACGATGCTGCCGCCCGGGCAGTTCCCGCTCCGGACCTCGCCGCCGGCCGGGTATCCGCCGACGGCGCGCCGGCCATGAGCGTCGGGGTGTTCATCCCGATCGGCAACAACGGCTGGCTCCTGTCGGAGAACGCCCCGCAGTACCGCCCGAGCTTCGCGCTCAACAAGGCGATCACCCTGAAGGCGGAGGGCTACGGGCTCGATTTCGCCCTGTCGATGATCAAGCTGCGCGGCTTCGGCGGCAAGACCGAGTTCTGGGACCACAACCTCGAATCGTTCACCCTGATGGCCGGGCTCGCGGCCGTCACCACCCGGATCAGGCTGTTCGCCACCGCGGCGACCCTGTGCCTGCCGCCCGCCATCGTCGCCCGCATGGCCGCGACCATCGACTCGATCTCCGACGGGCGCTTCGGCGTGAACCTCGTCACCGGCTGGCAGAAGCCGGAATACGACCAGATGGGCCTATGGCCCGGCGACGCGTATTTCGCGAAGCGATACGACTACTTGGCAGAGTATGCTCAGATCCTGCGCGAGCTGTGGGAAACCGGGGTGAGCGACCGGAAGGGCACGTTCTTCCAGATGAACGATTGCCGGTTGAGCCCCCGGCCGCAGGTGCCCGTGAAGATCATATGCGCCGGCCAGAGCGGGGCGGGCCTCGCCTTCACGGCCCGCTACGCCGACTACAATTTCTGCCTCGGCAAGGGCCTCAACACGCCCACCGCCTTCGCGCCCGTGGTGGAGAAGCTCGCCGAGGCCCGCGCGCAGACCGGACGGCGTGTGACCGCGTTCGCCCTGTTCATGATCATCGCCGACGAGACCGACGGCGCCGCGCTGGCGACCTGGGAGCACTACCGGGCGGGGGCCGACGCCGAGGCGATCGCGTGGCTCGGCCTCCAGGGCGCGGCCGACACCCAGTCCGGCGGCGATACCAACGTGCGCCAGCTCGCCGACCCGACCTCGGCGGTGAACCTCAACATGGGCACCCTCGTGGGCAGCTACGCCAGCGTCGCCGCGATGCTCGACGCCATCATGACCATCGACGGGGTGGAGGGCGTGCTCCTGGTGTTCGACGACTTCCTGAAAGGCCTCGACGCCTTCGGGACGCGGATCCAGCCGCTGATGCGCACGCGCCGGCACGCCGCCGCAGCGCTCGCCGAGGTCGCCTGATGGACGCGCCCGCAGGCCACCGCGACCCGCACGGCCGCCACGGCGGCGTCGTCCTGCCGGCCCGGCCCGAGCCCATCGCCTTCGACCCCGCCACGACCGTGCTGATCGTGGTGGACGTCCAGAACGCCTACGCGAGCCCGGACGGCTACCTCGACCGCGCGGGCTTCGACGTGTCGGGCACCGGTCCGGTGATCGCGCGGATCGCCCGGGCGGTGGCGGCCGCGCGGGCGGCCGGCATCGGGATCCTGTGGTTCCAGAACGGCTGGGATCCGGCCTATGCCGAGGCCGGCGGCCCGGGCTCGCCGAACTGGCATAAATCCAACGCTCTCAAGACCATGCGTCGGAATCCTGAGGTGAACGCGCAGCTCCTGGCCAAGGGTTCCTGGGACTACGCCCTGGTGGATGCCCTCGCGCCGGAGCCCGGCGACATCGTGATGGGCAAGCCGCGCTACAGCGGCTTCTACAACACTCCCCTCGACAGCACCCTCAGGGCCCGGGGCGCGACCACGCTGGTGTTCACCGGCATCGCCACCAACGTCTGCGTGGAATCGACCCTGCGGGACGGATTCCACCGGGAATACTTCGGGATCGTCCTGGCCGACGCCACCCACCAGGCCGGCCCGGAGAGCCTGCAGCACGGGGCGCTCGCCAACATCGAGACCTTCTTCGGCTGGGTCTCGGACGTGGCGTCGTTCGAGGCGGCGCTCGCAGCAGGCCCGCACGCGGCGGTTGATGCGGTCGGGGTCGATATGGCCGGATAAGTGCATTGCGTGCCCCGCCGGTCACCGGCAGGGTGCACGAACGCCGCCGCGACGCGGCGCCTCCCGCGCGGCCTGTCCGAGCCCGGACGACAGGTCGAACGCGGGAGGCGTCGGGAGCATGCCGAAGCAGGTCGTGATACCGCCGGGGACCGGCAAGCCGCTGGCCCCCTACGTGCCGGGCACGCTGGCCGACGGGGTGCTGTACGTCTCGGGCACGCTGCCGCTGGATGCCGACGCCCACGTCGTCCATGCCGGCGACGCGGCGGCCCAGACCCGCCACGTGCTGGAGACCATCAAGGGCGTCGTCGAGGCCGCGGGCGGCACGATGGACGACGTGACCTTCAACCACGTCTTCCTGGCGGACTGGGCCGACTACGCGGCGATCAACGCCGTCTACGCTGCGTATTTTCCGGGCGACAAGCCGGCGCGCTACTGCATCCAGTGCGGCCTCGTGAAGCCCGACGCCCGCGTGGAGATCGCCTCGATCGCCCATATCGGCCGCTGATGGGACCGCTCCACCACGCGGTGGCCGGCCCGGCGGCGGGGCGGCCGGTGCTGCTGTCGCCGGGGCTGGGCGGCGCGGCGGGCTATTTCGCGCCGCAGATGGCGGCACTGACCGGGCGGTTCCGGGTCGTCACCTACGACCATCGCGGCACCGGGCGCTCGCCCGGCCCGGTCGAGCCCGGCCACGACATCCCCGCCATGGCGCGGGACGCGCTGGCGGTGCTGGACGCGGCCGGGCTCGACCGGGCCGACGTGGTCGGCCACGCGCTGGGCGGCCTGATCGCCCTCCAGATGGCGCTGGACGCCCCCGACCGGGTCGGGCGGATCGTGGTGATCAACGGCTGGGACGTCCTGGACCCGGCCACGCGCCGCTGCTTCGCGGCCCGCCGGGCGATCCTGGCCGGGGGCGGGCCGGAAGCCTTCGTGCGGGCGCAGGCGCTGTTCCTGTACCCGGCGCCCTGGCTGTCGGCCGAGGCCGAGCGGGTCGCCCGCGACGAGGCGCAGGCCCTGGCGCATTTCCCCGGCGCCGAGACCGTGCTGACGCGGATCGGCGCCCTGGAGCGCTTCCGGATCGCGGACCGCCTCGGAACGATCGGTCACGAGACCCTGGTGATGGCCGCCCGGGACGACGTGCTCGTGCCCTACACGCGCTCCGAGCGGCTGGCGGCGGCTTTGCCCAACGCCCGCCTCGCCCTCGCCACCGAGGGCGGCCACGCCCACAGCGTCACCCGGCCCGAGCCTTTCAACCGGGCGCTGCTGGATTTCCTCGGCCGGGCCTGAGGCGCCTCACGGCCGCAGGACCAGGAGCGGCAGCGCGACCGCGTCGACGGCGGCGGCCAGGACCGGGAGCAGCGCCGGCCAGCGCAGGGCCGCCGCCGTGCCGATCCGCCCCCGGGCGAAGGCCAGCACCAGCGGCGGCATCAGGGGCAGCAGGTCGCGCAGCTGCAGGTCGCGGGCGGTCCCGGCCGGGGCCAGGGCCTGTGGCAGGACCGTGAGCCACAGACCCATCAGGATGCAGCCCGCGAGCCAGATCCGCTCCGCGGACGGGGGCAGGGGGCCGCGCCGCAGGGCGAGGGGGGGCACCAGCAGGGCCGCGGCCCAGAGCCCGTAGAGGGGCCAGGGCAGCGGGACGGTCGGGGCCGGATCGGATCCGCCGACGGCGGGTGCCCCCAGGACGGCGGGCGCCCCGAGGAGGGCGGGCGACACGAGGAGGGCGGGCAGCAGCGCGAGGGCGGCGAGCGGCAGCCGCTCCCGGCCGAAGCGGGCGAGCCGCTCCGGCGGCGGGACCGGCACCAGCAGCATCCCGGCAAGCGGCGCGCAGGCCGGCCGCGCCAGCACCGCGAGGGCGATCGCCAGCGCCGCCCCCGCGAGGCGCCAGGGCCGGCCGCGGCCCGTCAGTGGCCGGGGCGTGAGCAGCGCCGCCGCGAGCGCCGTCAGCCCGAGGACCGGTCCGAGGACCAGCCCGTCCGGCTCGGACGCGGCCGCCAGGGCGGACGGCAGGCCGAGGAGCGCGAACAGGGCCTCCCGCCCCCGGACGGCCACCGACAGGGCGGTGACGCCCAGGGCCAGGAAGGCGGCGATGGCGACGCCCTGCCCGAGCCGGGCGGCACCCGCGGGGTCGAGGCCGAGCATCGTGCCGGTCCGCAGGCCGAGGGCGCCGGGGAGGAAGCGGCCGGCCGCGAGGGCGTGGCCCGCCGCGTCGGCAGGAACGCGCAGCGCCAGCGCGATGCAGACCGGCAGGCCGAGGCCGAGCAGGGCGAGGCTCCAGAACCGGGCGTCCCCGGCGACCGGGGGGCTCACCGTCGCGTCCGGGACGCGCCCGGGCGGCCTGGCAGGCGGCGCGAGAGGCGGCGCGACAGGCGGCCCTGCAGAAGGCCCGGCAGCAGGTCGGGCAGCGCCGCGGCCAGAAGCGCCGCGGCGCGCAGGACCTCCGCGGCCTCCCCGGTAGAGCGCCCGGTGGCGTGCCCAGGGGAGTGCCCGGTGGAGCGCCCGGTGGAGCGGCGGGCGAGCGCCAGGACGAGCCGCAGGGGGACCTGCGCGCCGAAGCTCGCGGCCGTGAGGGCGAGAGCCGCCGCGGCGCCGTGGTGTTTGCCGGCGTAGAGGATCTGGCTGCGCAGGAAGTAGAACAGCCGCCGCGCCCGCACCTGCCGCGTGGTGCCCTGGCCTTCGTGGCGGGCGGCCGCCCCGGCCACGTGCCGCACGGAGAAACCCGCCGCCCTGGCGCGGGCGCAGAGGTCGACATCCTCCCAGTACACGAAGAAGCGCGGGTCGAATCCGTCGAGGGCGGCGAACAGGTCGCGGCGGATCATCAGGAAGGCGCCCATCACCTGATCGACGGCTCGGTCTTCCTCGTGGTCCCAGTCGAGGAGGAAGTGCGGCCGCACGAGGCCCAGCCGGTCCAGCGCCAGGGCGCGGCCGAGGAGGCCGCGGGCGGAGGGGGCCCGGGCGCAGGAGCGCGCGGTCCGCCCGTCCGGATCGACGAGCCGCGCCCCGACGATCCCGGTCCGGGAATCGGCCGTCAGGGCGGCCCGGGCGAGGCCGAGGGCGTCGGCCGCGACCTGCGTGTCCGGGTTGAGGAACAGGATCGCGGGGGCATCGCCCGCGGCGGCGCCCTGGTTGCAGGCGAGGCCGAAGCCGAGATTCTCGGCGTTCCGGATCAGCCGGAGCGGGCGGGGCAGGGCGGGCAGGTCCTCGGTGGAGCCATCCGTCGAGGCGTTGTCGACCACCGTGACCTGCACGGAAGCGGCGTCCCGCCCGGCCGCGAGGCTCGCGAGGCAGGCGCGCAGCAGGGCGCCCCCGTTCCAGTTGACGATCACCACGTCGAGGGCAGGGCGGTCGGTCACGGCGGGTCTTTCGGTGGATCTTGCGGCGGATCTTGCGGCGGATCTTGCGGCGGATCTTGCGGCGGATCTTGCGGCGCGTCTTGCGGCAGGTCGTGCGGCGGACCGAGGCGCCCGAGGGCGCCGTCCCGGGCGGCCGCGAGGAGCCGCAGCACCACGGCGGGACGGAAGCCCGCATCCGCCCAGTAGAGCCCGGCCTGGAGCGGGAGATAGGCGAGCTGGGCGAGCTTCCAGCGGCGCGGCACGTGCGGCAGACGCCACGCGTAGACCGCGTTGCGCAGGTAGGTCGCCATCCGGAACAGGGGCTGGCGCGGCATCGTGACTCCGCAGGCGCGGATCACCCCGCCGCCGACCCGGTGCGGAATCGCGGCGTCGCGGGCGAGGTAGCAGCCGTGGCCGCGGCTCCAGGCGCGGAAGCACCATTCGAGCTCGACCCCGTCGATGAAGAAGTCGGCGCGGAACGGCCCGACCTGCGCGAACGCCGCGAGGTCGATGAGCGAGCCCGAGGTCGCCAGGAACTGCACCGGGGCGAGGCCGTCCCGCGCCGGAGCGCCGGGGCGGGGCGGGTAGGCGGGGGGCTTGTGGCCGGCGGCGGGCGCCGGGGCCGGTCCCACCACCGCCACCGGGCATCCGGCGCCCCGCAGCCGGTCCAGCGCCGCCAGCAGCGTCACGGCGAGGTCCGCGGGCGGCTCGGAATCCTGGTCGAGGAGCAGGAGGGTGTCGGCCCCCGCGTCGCGGGCGGCCCCGGCGATCCGGTTGAGCGCCTCGGCGATGCCGAGGTTCGTCCCCGCCGACAGCAGGGTCACGCCGGCCCGGGCGAGGCGTTCCGCCGCCTCGGCCGCGAGGCCGCCGTTGTCGAAGGCGATCACCGCGGCGAACCCGGACCCGGCCTGCGCCCGGACGCGCGCCACCTGGTCCGGATCCGGCCGGAACAGGGTGACCCCGAGGGCGAGGCGGCTCAGCCGCGGATCGGGCACCGGCCCGGGCCGCGCTCCGACCCCCACCCCGCCCCCCGCTTCGGGTCCCCGGCTCCTCACGCCTGCTCCACCGCGGCGGTCGCCGCCTCCAGGGCGGCCGTGACGGCGGCGGCCTGCTCGGCGCTCAGCGGGCCGCGGGCGAGCCGCATCTGCAGGGCGAGCTTCAGGCCCTCCTTGGCGCGCACGACCGAGGGCGGCGGGCCGTCGCCCCGGGCGGCCTCCGCCTCGGCCATGCGGGCCAGGATCGCCTCGAGGGTCGGGCGGTTGCCGTCCAGGAACGCCTGTCCCTCCGGGGTGAGCGTGTGCAGCCGCTTGGTGCCCTCCCCGGGGGTCACGGTCACGTGGCCGAGTTCCTCGAGGAGCGTGAGCGTCGGGTAGACCGTGCCGGGGCTCGGGCTGTAGGCGCCGCCGACCCGCTCCTCGATGGCCTTGATGATCTCGTAGCCGTGCCGGGGCTTCTCGGCGATGAGGTGGAGGATGACGAGGCGCAGGTCGCCGTGGGCGAAGAAGCGCGCCAGGTCGCCGCGGCCGCCGCGGCCGAACATCCGGCGGTCGCCCGGCCCGCGGCCGTGACGGCCGTGGGGACCGTGATGCCCGCGCGGATCGCCCCCCGGCGGACCGCTATGGGCGCGGAACCGGTAGGGGTCGAAGGGATCGGCCTGGACGCCATCGGGTGGATAGGCATGCATGGATGCGACTCGATTTCGATATGACGAAATTCTAGATATATCGAAACTGGATCGTCATCAAGGCCGGGGATCGCGGCCGGACCGTCCCGTCGGGGACCGGACCGGCGGCTCAGGGGACGATCCGGACGCGCGGCCCATGGTTTACGGGCTCCGCCGGTTCCGTTAGTGCGACGGGTAACCAGACCCATGCCCCTCTCGCGCCGCCTCGCGTCCCCGACGCTGCCCGCCAGCTGCCGCCCATGAACCGATCCGCGAACCGCGCGTCGACCGCGCCCGACCCGAGGGCGGCCGACCGAGGCCACGCCCCGTGATGGCCCGCGGCGAACGCTCCTGCGCAGAGGCCTGAGATGCGCCTCGGCTCCGACGGCACCGGCCGGACCTCCCCCCTGACGCAGCTCACGCGCCGCCTCGTCCGCCTGCGCGATCCGCTGGCGCGACCCGCGGCGCTGCACCGGTTCTGGGGCGGGACGGGGGCGTCGGACGGCCCGGAGCTCGAAGGGCGCCTGGTCGCCGCGCTGGCGCCGTACTTCGACGCGGATTTCTACTCGAGCTGGTACGGGATCACGGCCGATCCGGTGCGCGACTACCTCGTCCACGGCTGGCGCGAGGGCCGGGACCCGCGGCCCGACTTCTCCTCGGCCGCCTACCTCGCCGAGC
>NZ_BPQS01000017.1 GCF_022179385.1 Methylobacterium longum
CCGTCATCCTGATCGGCCTCGTGGTCGAGAACCTGATCTTCCAGACCATCGAGCGCCGCACCCTCCAGCGCTGGGGCATGCAGGCCTGAACCGCCCCACGTCCGGGGCCGGATGCGGGCATCTTCCGACCCGCGCGGGGCGTGGGTTGGACGGCATCCGGCATGATCGACTGACGCCAAGTCGGCTGACGCCAAGTCGGCTGATGCCGGCGGGCCGTTGCGGTGGTGCCGGCCCTCGGCCTGCGCTGCGCGTGAGGACGGGCTGGCTCCGGAGCCGGTGAGCGGGGCTGACGCCCCAGCGCGACGGTCCCCGCGTCCGGGCGCGTGAGGATCCGGCGGGCCCAGGACGCGCGTTTCGGGCGCGCCTTTCGGGTGTGCGTTTCGAACGCCGTACACCGCCGATACCGTTCTTCCCCCCCACGGGGGATCGGTACCCGAGCCGCTGCGATGCCGGCCTTCCCTCCGCGGGGTCGCTCGGCGACCGGACCTGCGGCCCGGAGCGCGCTCAGGCGCCCGCCCATGGGTAAATATCCTTCCGCCATTCCAGATTAGAGATCAAAATGCTGCTATGGCGGCGTGCGGCAGCCGTTTTCTTCCTATAGGCTCCGGGATGAGTTCCGGAGCCCCGACACGTGAGTCGTGACGTCCCATCCCGCGCCGCGCCGGCGGCCGTCCCCGGCGGGGACGGCCGGTCGAGTCCCGGCGCCTCGTTGCTGCCCGGGATCGGGCTCTGCGCAATCATCACCGCCCTGGCCATGGCCGCGCAGGCCCTGGAGGAGCGCGTCGCCGGCCACCCCTACGTCGAGGCCCTGGTCCTGGCGATCCTGATCGGCATCGCGGTGCGCACCGCCTGGACGCCGCATCCGCGGTTCCGGACCGGCATCGCCTTCTCGGCCAAGCAATTCCTCGAGGTCGCGGTCGTCCTGCTCGGCGCCTCCCTGAGCCTCGGCGCGATCCTCGCGTCGGGCCCGGCGCTGCTCGCCGGCATCGTCGGCACCGTGGTCCTCGGCATCGCCGCCAGCATGGCGCTCTGCCGGCTGCTCGGCCTGCCGGCCCGGATGGCGATCCTGGTCGCCTGCGGCAACGCCATCTGCGGCAACTCGGCGATCGCCGCCGTGGCGCCGGTGATTGGGGCGGAGCCCAAGGACATCGCCGCCGCCATCGCGTTCACCGCGGTGCTCGGGGTGCTGATGGTGCTGGGATTGCCGCTGTTCGTGCCGCTCGCCGGCCTGAGCGACAACCAGTACGGGGTGCTGGCCGGGCTCACCGTCTACGCGGTGCCGCAGGTGCTGGCCGCCACCGTGCCGGTCAGCCTGCTGTCGACCCAGGTCGGCACCCTGGTCAAGCTCGTGCGCGTGCTGATGCTCGGCCCCGTCGTGGTGGCGTTCTCGCTGATCGCGCCGCGCCTGCCGCGGACAGGGGGCGCGGCCTCCGCGCCGGCCCGGCCGGGCCTGACCAAGCTGGTGCCCTGGTTCATCCTCGGCTTCCTGGCCCTGGCCACCCTGCGCTCGCTGGGGCTCGTCCCCGATCCCGCGGTGAAGCCGCTCACGCAGCTGGCGGGCGTGCTCACGGTCCTGTCCATGGCCGCCCTGGGCCTGGGTGTCGACGTGCGCGTCCTCGCCCGGGTCGGCGGCCGGGTCACCCTCGCGGTCACCGCCTCGCTCGCCGTCCTCGTCGCCCTCAGCCTGGTGCTGATCCGCGCCCTCGGAATCGGGTGACGCCGCGATGCGGGCAGCGGCTGACGACCCCGCGGTGCGGTAGGTATTCCCGGTTCGATCCGCGACCTGTGGCTGTAAAGGCTTCTCGATCGATGATCATCGGCAGGTGAGCGAGCTTTTTCTCGCGCGGGCTTCGATCTTCCTGCATCACGATGCGCCGTCCGTGCCCCGCGGGCTGTCGCGGGCACCTTGACACTGCGGTGGTTTTTGCTTTTGGAACCCCCGGCGTCATCCTCGGAAGCTTTGAGTGGACTCGCGTAGTGCCTGAAAAATATCCCGAGAGCTCGATCAAGCTCGTGACACTGACCGGCGAGATCGTCGCGGCCTACGTGGCGAACAACTCCGTCCCCCCGACGGCCCTGCCGGAGCTGATGACGGGCGTGCACGCGGCGCTGGCGACCCTCGCTGGGGCGCCCCCCGCCGAGGCCGCGCCAACCGTCGAGCCGGCGACCGCGGCGCAGATCCGCAAGTCGGTTCAGCAGGACGGCATCGTCAGCTTCATCGACGGCCGGTCCTACAAGACCCTGAAGCGTCATCTCACCGCCCACGGCCTGACGCCGGAGCGGTACCGCGAGCGCTACGGCCTGCCGGACGATTACCCGATGACCGCCCCCGGCTACGCGGCGCAACGCTCGGCGCTCGCGAAGGCGATCGGTCTCGGTGTCCCGGGCGGACGGGCCGATCAGCGCCGCACCGGCACCGGCGGCTAACCGGCGCCGCGTCGCTCGCCACGGAACGGCAGCACCTGCCCGGGCGCGGATCGGGCAAACCCGGTGAGGTCGGGGCGGACGGGCCGGCCGAACGTGTCGGACCAGCACAGCTTGATGACATGCCCCCGCGCCGTCTCCGATGCGGCGTCGGCGTTCGACTTCGGCAGCTTCTGGTTGCCGGCACCGATCCAGCGCACGATCCGGTGCTCGCGTCCGCGGCGGAGCACCGGGGGCGTCGCCGGTTCGGATCGGCCGCGGACCGTCCGAAGATCGTCTGGCTTGTCTGAGATCGGCACGCTGAACGAATCCCGTCGGCTTTCGAGGCTCGAGCGGGACACGGATAGCGGGTTCGGCCGTGACTCCGCCGGGGTGCTTGACCCTCGAGACCGGCGGTATCCTACCGGGTTGCGCGCAACCGGATAGGGCGGCAGCGTCCAAAAAACTTGTCTCTGCGTCCCAAACGGGAGGACGCGGCGCGCGGGCTCAGGATGCGCGCGCCCCCGGCACCGCCGCCAGGAGGCTGCGCGTGTAGGCGTGCTCCGGCGCGGCGAACAGATCCGCTGTCCCGCGCATTTCCACGACGGCGCCCCGGTGCATCACGGCGATCCGGTCGCAGATCGTGGCGGCCACCCGCAGGTCGTGGGTGATGAACAGCATCGCCAGGGACAAGCGCTGCTTCAGGTCCTCCAGGAGGTCCAGCACCTGCCGCTGGACCGAGACGTCCAGCGCCGAGACCGCCTCGTCGGCCACCAGCACGTCCGGCTCCATGGCGAGCGCCCGGGCGATGCCGATGCGCTGGCGCTGGCCGCCCGAGAAGGCGTTCGGGTAGCGGGCGGCGGCCTTGGGATCGAGGCCGACGAGGTCGAGGAGGGACCGCGCCCGCTCGCGGGCCTCGGCGGCCGGGACCCCGTGGGCGATCGGGCCCGCCGTGATGATCTGCTCCACGGTGCGGCGCGGATTGAGCGAGGCGAACGGGTCCTGGAAGATCATCTGGATGCGGCTGCGCTTGTCGCGCAGCGCCGTCTTGCCGAGGGCCGTGTAGTCGAGGGCCCCCAGCCGGACCGTGCCGCCGTCGGGCTCGATCAGCCGGATCGCGAGCCGCGCGGTGGTCGACTTGCCGGAGCCGGACTCGCCGACCAGCCCCAGCGTCTCGCCGCGGCGGACGTCGAACGACACCTCCTTGACCGCCGCCACGATCCGCGGCTTGCCGAACAGGCCGGAGCGGCCCGAATAGGTCTTGGACAGCCCGGTGACCGACAGAGCGACCGGGGCCGCTTCCACGGCCGCGCGCGGCGGCGGCGTCAGGCTCGGGACGGCGGCGAGCAGCGCCTTCGTGTAGGGCGCCTGCGGGTTCCGCAGCACCGCCTCGGCCGTGCCGGATTCCACGAGCCGCCCGCGCTGGAGCACCGCCACGTGGTCGGCGATCTCCGCCACCACGCCGAAATCGTGGGTGATGAACAGGACGCTCATTCCGCGCTTCCGCTGCAGGTCGCGGATCAGCCGGAGGATCTGGGCCTGGGTGGTGACGTCGAGCGCCGTGGTCGGCTCGTCGGCGACGAGCACGGAGGGCTCCAGCGCCAGCGCCATGGCGATCATCGCCCGCTGCCGCTGGCCGCCGGAGAGCTGGTGCGGGTAGGCCCGCACCGCCTCCTCGGGATTCGGCAGCCCGACCTCGGTGGCGAGCGCCACCGCCCGGGTCCAGCGCTCGCTCCGGGTGAGCAGGTTGTGCGCCTCGAACATCTCGGCGATCTGGTCGCCGATCCGCATCACCGGGTTCAGGGCCGTCATCGGCTCCTGGAACACCATGGCGAGGCGCCCGCCGCGCAGGGACCGCCACGCGGGCTCGTCGAGGGCCAGGAGGTCCCGGCCCTCGAACAGGATCGTGCCGGCGGTCGGCTTCAGCGCCCGCGGCAGGAGGCCGGTCAGCGCGTAGGCGCTCATCGACTTGCCGGAGCCCGATTCCCCGACCACGCACAGGATCTTCCCGGACTCAAGGTCGAGGTTCAGGCCCTCGACCGCGTGCGGGCGGTCGGCGCCCTTGGGGAGCGCGATCGTCAGATCGCGGATGCGGACGACCGGCTCGCTCATCGTGTCAGGCCCTCGCGGTGCGGCGGCGGAGGATCTCGGGTCCGGCCTCGGCCAGATCCCAGAACAGGCCGGCCATGATCGCCAGGCCCTCGCGGGTACCGGAGGCCAGCATGTGCTCGTCGGGCCCGTGCTGGCGGCAGGCCGGGTAGGAATGCGGCACCCAGAGGGTCGGAAGGCCGAGGATCTCCGAGAAGGCGTCGTTCGGCAGCGAGCCGCCGAGATTGGGCAGCAGCGCCGGCTTCTTGCCGCTGCTCGCCTCGATCGATCCTAGCGCCCACTCCACCCAGGGATCCTCCACCGGCAGACGCGTCGCCTGAAACACCTCCGCGGCGCGGGCCGGCCGGACGTCGATCATCGGGAAGCCGTGCGCGTCGAGATGGGCACGGACGTTCGCGATCAGGTTCTGCCAGTCGGTGCCGACCACGAAGCGCAGCTGCAGGGTCGCCTTGGCGTGGGGCGGCACGGCGTTGAGCGGGCCGTCCGGATCGCCGGTCTTGAAGGCCAGCACCTCCAGCGTGTTCCAGGCGAAGACCCGCTCGGCGGGGCTCAGGCCCGGCTCGCCCCAGTCGGAATCGATCGTGGGAGCTGTCGGGTCCTCGCCGACGCGGATGTCGGCCAGCGCCGCGCGCACACCCTCGGGGATCGGAGGCGGCCGCAGGGCCTCGACCAGGATGCTGCCGCGCGCGTCGACCATCGAGGCGATGGCCGAGGCCAGCACCGTGCCGGGGTTGCGCAGCAGGCCGCCCCAGTTGCCGGAATGGTGCGGGCCCTCGCGCAGGTTGAGGCTCAGCTCGAAATTGTAGGCGCCGCGGGAGCCCAGGAAGAGGGTCGGGCGCTCGCCGTTGAGGCGTGGCCCGTCCGAGGCGATCAGCACGTCGGAGCGCAAGGCCTCGGCCTGCTCGCGGCAGAACGGCCGCAGGCCCGGGGAGCCCGATTCCTCGCCCATCTCGATCAGCAGCTTCACGTTGAAGCCGAGATGGCCTTCGCGCACGGCGATCACCTGCTCCAGGGCGGCGAGGTTGAGGACGTGCTGGCCCTTGTTGTCGGCGGTGCCGCGCCCGTACCAGCGGTCGCCCTCGACCACGATCTCCCAGGGGCCGAGGCCCTCGCGCCACTGCTCGGGATAGCCCCGCACCGTGTCGCCGTGGCCGTAGATCAGGACGGTCGGCAGGTCCGCGCCCTCGTGACGCTCGGCGATCAGGAACGGGCCGTGCACCCCGTCCGGGTTCGGGAAGATCTTCGGGGTCTCGAAGCCGAGCCGGGCGACGAGCGGCGCGACGAAGGCGTCGAGATAGGCGCGGAGCGCCGCCTCCTGGCCGGGGGCCTGGCTCTCGGTGGGCATCGCCACCGCCTCCCGCAGGAGGGCGAGGAACGCGCCCGAATCGAAGGCGTCCGTGGCGCGCGCGATGGCGGCGTCTCGCGTCATGGTGTGTTTCCCGTGAAACATTTCGTTAACGTCCCGGCCTGGCGGAGCCGTCAGTTGCGCGCCTCGGGCGCCGTGATGTCGCGCAGGCCGTCCCCCAGGAGGTTGATCGCCAGCACGAGGAGGAGGAGCGCCACGCCCGGAATGGTGATTACCCAGGGCTGGAAGAACATGTACTGCTTGCCCTCGGCGATCATCAGGCCCCAGGAGGGCAGGGGCGGCTGGACGCCGAGGCCGAGGAACGACAGGGCGGCCTCCAGCAGGATCGCGTGGGCCATCTCCAGGGTCGCTACGACGATCAGCGCGTTCATGATGTTGGGCAGGATCTCCTGGCGGATGATCCGCAGGTCCGTGAGCCCCGCGGCTCGGGCGGCCGACACGAAATCCTGGTTGCGGATCTGCTGGGTCGCGGCCCGGGTCACCACGGCGAAGCGGTCCCAGAGCAGGAAGCCCAGCACCAGCACCACCACCTTCAGTGAGCCGCCGACCAGCGCTGCCATGGCGAGCGCCACCAGCACCACCGGCATGGCGAGCCGGGTGGTCACGATGTAGCTTACCACCGAATCGACCCAGCCGCCGAAATAGCCGGCGCAGAGCCCCAGCACCGTGCCGATGAGCCCGGAGATCAGCGCCGCCGAGATCCCGATCAGGAGGGAGATCTGGCCGCCATAGAGCAGGCGGCTGAGATAATCGCGGCCGAGCTTGTCGGTGCCGAGCACATGGTCCCAGGTGCCCTTGGCCTGCCAGATCGGCGGGATCAGACGGCGGGACACGTCCTGCGCGTAGGGGTCGTGCGGGGCGATGAGCGGGGCGGCGAGTGCGGCCAGCACGATCAGCCCGAGGGATCCCGGCCCCGATCAGGAAGCCGGTGTGGCGCAGGCCCCGCCGCAGGATCAGGCGGGTGGGGGAGGGGACCGGCGCCAGCGCGATCGGCACGTCCGGGGGCAGGGCCGGGGCGGCGAGGGCCGCCGTGTCGGGGGGGAGGCTCATGGCGGGCTCCATCCTCAGGCCTGGCGCAGGCGCGGATCGAGGAAGGCGTTCAGGAGGTCGGCCGCAAGTGTCAGGCCGATGTAGATCATGGCCAGAACCAGCACGATCGCCTGGACGACGGGGAAGTCATTGCGGGCGATGGATTCCCAGGCGAGTTGCCCGAGGCCCTGGAGCGAGAACACCGCCTCGATCACGATCGAGCCGCCGAGCATGAAGCCGAACTGCACCGCCGAGAGGGCGATCACCGGGATCACGGCGTTGCGCAGGGCGTGCCGCACCAGGATCTTCCGGGGCGGCAGGCCCTTGGCGCGGGCGGTGCGGACGTAGTCGGAGGCCAGCACCTCCAGCATGCCGTTGCGGGTGAGGCGCATCACCGCCGGCATCGCGTAGTAGCCGAGGGCGACCGCCGGCAGGACGAAGTTCTTCCACGTGGCGTTGCCCGAGACCGGCAGCCAGCGGAGGTTGACGGAGAAGATCAGGATCAGCGTCAGGCCGAACCAGAAGCTCGGCATCGCCTGGCCGAGCACCGAGACGGCGAGCGCCGTCCGGTCGATCCACGTGTCCCGCTTCACGGCGGCGACGACGCCGAGCGGGATCGCTACGAACAGGGCCACGGCGAGCGCGATGATGCCGAGATACAGGGTGATCGGCAGGCGGGCGGCGAGCAGGTCGATCACGCTCTCGCGGAAATAGAAGGAGTTGCCGAAATCGAGGTGCAGGGCCCGCCAGCCCCAGGTGAGGAACTGGGTCAGCAGCGGCTGGTCCAGCCCGTAATCCTGGCGGATCTGGGCGATCTGCGGCCCGGTGGCCTCGGGGCCGGCGATCGCGGTCGCGAGGTCGCCCGAGAGGTGGAGGAGCAGGAAGCTCGCCACTGAGACCGTGAGGGCCACCGCCAGGGCGACCAGCACGCGCCGGAACGTGAAGGCCAGCATGGGTTCAGGCTCCTTCCTGGCGATGCAGATCGCGCCGGATCAGGACGAAGCGTCCTCTCCTCCCCCGGCGATCCCGGGCTTGCCCGGGATCGCTCAAGCTTGTGGGGAGGAGCCGGAGGTGGGGGTGGCGCAGAATCGAGCGGTGCGGTGCCGTCTGCGCCACCCCCACCCCTGACCCCGCCCCGCAAGGGGGAGGGGAAAGGCGTCGCGCCTTCGCGGCCATCCTCACTTCCACGACGCCGCGTAGAAGCGCGGCACCTCGTCGGGCTGGGCCGTGAAGGTCAGGTCCGACGTGAAGGCGTAGTTGGTCGAGTAGGAGAACATCGGCAGGGCGTAGGCCTCCGCGGCGATCCGCTGGAGCGCCTTGGCGTAGGCGGCCTTGCGGGTCTCCGGATCGGTGGAGCCGTCGCCCTCCTGAAGGTCGGCAATGACCTTCGGATCCTTGGTCAGGTCCTCCTCGCCGCCGCGGAAATACACCCCGTCGAAGGCCGAGACGTCCAGGACCGAGAACGAGCCCCAGGTCTGGTAGCCGATCGAGGTCTTGCCGGCCCGCAGGGAATCTCGGAACGCCGCGTAGCGCAGGTAGTTAAGCCGCGCCTTGATGCCGACGGCGCCGAGATAGCCGATCACCGCCTCGGCGTAGTCCCGCTCGCGATAGGCGCCGAGATCGATCTCGAAGCCGTTCGGGTAGCCGGCGTCCTTGAGCAGCGCCTTGGCCTTGGCCGGATCGTAGGGGTAGCGCGTCACCCCCTGGTCGGTGCAGCCGAACTGGTCGACGAAGCACAGCGCGTTCATCACCCGCGAGGCGCCGCGCACGAGGTTGTCGACCATCGCCTTGCGGTCGATGGCGTAGGAGATCGCCTGCCGGACGCGCACGTCCTTGAGGGGCGAGTTCTCCTTGGCGCGACCCAGCGTGTCGAATTGCAGGAAGCCAACCCGCATCGTCTCGGAGTTGAGCACCGTGATGTTCGGCGCGGCGCGCAGCTGCTCGGCCTGGTCGCTCGGCACCCGCCAGATCCAGTCGACGCCGCCGGTCATCAGCTCGGCCATCCGGCTCTCGCCGTCCGGGATGACGCGGAACTGCAGCTTGCCGATCTTCGGTTTCCCGAGGGGGCTCTCCGCCCAGTACCTGTCGAACCGCTCCATGCTGACGCCGCGGCCGCTGTCGACCTTGGTGATCCGGTAGGGGCCGCTGCCGACCGGCGCCTTGGCGAAGCCGTCGAGCCCCACCTTCTTGAAGTAGGCCGCCGGGAAGATCGGCGTCGGGCCGGCGAGATATTCGAGCGCCGCCGGGAACGGCGCCTTGAGGTGGATGCGCACGCTGTGCGGGCCGGTGACCTCCACCGACTTCATCCAGTCGACGTTCTGGCGGGTGACCGTGCGCGCCTCGGGCGTCAGCACGTAGTTGAACGTGAAGGCCACGTCCTCGGGCCCCAGCGGGTCGCCGTTGTGGAAGACCACGCCCTCGCGGATCGTGAGATCCAGCGTCGTGTCGTCCGTCCAGGTCCAGGCGGTCGCCAGAAATGGCTTGTAGGTGCAGTCCTTGGGATCCCGGTACAGCAGCGTGTCCCAGCAGTTCCGGGCGAGGATCACGCCCTCGCGGGCGCTGTTGTGGTACGGGCTGACGTTCTCGGGCTCGCTGTCCGACGCGTAGACCAGCGTGTCGTCGGCCTTGCCGGCGAGCGCCGGATGCGCGGCGATCAGGGTCGCGAGCGAGGTGGCCAAGGTGGCGGCCAAGGTGGCGGCCCGGGTGAGAGTCCGTAGCGGCATGGAGGCTCCGACGGCGCGGCGGACAGGCCCGGCGGATGGTTCCGCGGCTGCCGCCTTTTTCACCCTGCCATGGTGTTGTGCATCTGGGATCGCAACAAGTAGAATTTGGCGAGTGCTGCCTTGCCGTTTCGGCAACGGATGCGGCGAAATAGCTGCTTAGGGGCAGGATAATGCAGACGACCGGGCTGCGCTACTTCCTGGCCGTGGCCCGGACGGGCTCGATCGCCGCCGCCTCGGACCAGCTCAACGTGGCGGCGTCGGCGATCAGCCGGCAGATCGCCAACCTGGAGGCGGAACTCGACTGCGTGCTGTTCGAGCGGCGCCCGCGGGGCATGGTGCCGAGTCCGGCCGGGGAGCTCCTGGCGCAGCACGCCCATCAGGTGCTGATCCGTTCCGAGCAGGTGGTCACGGAGATCCGCGAACTGGAGGGGCTCGCCCGCGGCCTGATCCGGGTGGCGAGTTCCGAGGGGTTCGCCCTCGACATCGTGCCGAACGCCATCGCGGCCTTCCACGCGGCCCATCCCGGCATCCGCTTCGAGGTGACGGTGCTGCCGCCCGCGCAGGTGACCCAGACGGTGGCGGTGGGGGACGCCGATCTCGGCATCACCTTCGCGCTCGCCCCCAGCCCGCAGGTGGAGGTGCTCTATGACGGGCAGGTGGACATGCTGGCGCTCGCCGCCCCCGATCATCCCCTCGCGCGGGCGCCGGCCCTGCGCCTCGCCGACCTGTCGAGCTACCCGCTGGCCCTGCCCACCCGGGACACGACGTTGCGGCAGGTGTTCGACGCCGCCTGCGCCCTCGAAGGCCTCGCGGTCGAGCCGGTCCTGACCGCCAACAAGCTCTCGGCGCTGCTGCCCTTCGTGCGGCGCTCCCGCGGGCTGGCGCTGATGTCGGCCCTGTCGGTGACGACGCCCCTGCGCCTGAACGAGCTGGTCAGCCTGCCGATCCAGGCCCGGGCGAGCCTGTCCCGCGGCATCCAGGTCCAGGCCATGCGCGAGCGGCGGCTACCCCGGGCGGTGCGGGCCTTCCTGCGCCAGCTCACCGACGCGCTGCCGCCGCCGAGCACCGCCGGATAGGCGCGCGGGATCCGGTCAGGCGCCGCGGCCGGACGCGACGGCGCAGCTGTGGTCCATCACGTCCTCGGCGCTGGCGCTGGGTGCCCGGTAGGCGAGCAGGATGAAACCCGGCTCGGGGTCGCCCGGCGGGGTCGCGAGCGCCGCGAAGCTCGTCCGGTGGAGGTCCGGCCGGGCTCCCGGCAGGCTGCGCAGGGCCGCGAACGGGTTGAACTGCGCGGCCTCCGCCTCCGGCACGCGCAGCGCTTCGTAGCGATCGCCCGCGAGGGGCACCGGGAAGCGGCTCCAGGTCCGGCGGACGTGGCGTCCATGGGCGCGGACGGCCTTCAGCACGCTGGGCCTCAGGCAGTCGAGGTGGATGTGGAGCTGGTCCTGGCTTCGGCCCCGGGCCGAGTTGACGGCCAGCCCGACCGCATCGAGCGGCAGCTTCCCGTCCAGCACGCCGGACACGAAGGGGCGCGCGGCGAGCGCCGCCCGCCAGTAGGCGACGCCCGGGGGGCCGCGCAGGACCGGGGCTTCGAGGCCCGCGACGGTGTCTGTGGGCATGACGACGATGTGGGTCGGCTCCCCGGGGGCGCGCAGCACCGCCGAGCCGGGCCGGTCCCGGTCGCCGAGATCGACCGAGAGGCACGGGAAGGTCCGGTTCGCGACCCGCTTGGCGAGGACGCAGGTCTTCAGGGCGGCCCACAGGACGTCCCGGCTCGGATCCGGTCCCGCCGCGGCCGGCGTCGCGACGGCGAAGGCGGCGATGCAGGCGGCGAGCAAGGTGCCCCGGACAGCACCCGGGAAGGTGCTCTGGCAGGGGCCGAGGAAGGCGGCGAGCGGCGCGCGGCGCATGAAGTCCCCCGATGAAGCCGGCGGCGTAGCGGGCTCCCTGGAGCCCGCGATACCCGATCTCGGCCGCGGCCGGAAAGCGTCCGCCTGGCCGGTCCTCGGGACGGCCACCCGCGGCGGCGTCGCCTGGGACGCGAAGCCCCCCTGATCGTCGCGCCGCGCCGCGCTACCTTGGACCCAATCCAGGGTGTCGGCGTTTCCCTGGGGCATCCCGCCTTCGATGGGTCGATCCGCACCGGCCGCCGGTCCCGCCGCGGCCTCGGAGACCGGGATCCCACGTCCTCACAGCCTTGATCTGAACCGGAGAGACTTCATGGTGGGAGCTACCGCCGCAGCGGCCCCCGCGGGCGCCAGGGCCGCGCGGACCGACGAGCCGGTCCTGGCCAGGGTCACCTTCACGGTGAACGGGCAGCGACGCGACCTCGAACTCGACACCCGCACCAGCCTGCTCGACGCCGCGCGCGAGCACCTGCACCTGACCGGATCCAAGAAGGGCTGCGACCACGGCCAGTGCGGCGCCTGCACGATGATCGTCGACGGCCGTCGCATCAACGCCTGCCTGACGCTGGCGGTCATGCACCAGGGCGCCGAGATCGTCACGATCGAGGGGCTCGGCCAGCCGGACCACCTCCACCCGATGCAGGCCGCCTTCGTCCGCCACGACGGCTACCAGTGCGGCTACTGCACGCCGGGCCAGATCTGCTCGGGCGTCGCCGTCCTGGAGGAGATCGAGGCCGGCATCCCGAGCCACGTAACGGCGGACCTCGAGGCCGCGCCCCAGGTCACCGAGGCCGAGATCCGCGAGCGCATGAGCGGCAACATCTGCCGCTGCGGCGCCTACTCCAACATCGTCGAGGCGATGACCGAGGTCGCCGGGAGCCGCGCATGAAGTCCTTCACCTACGAGCGCCCGACGACGCCCGCCGAGGCGGCCGCCGCCGTCGCCGGTACCCCCGACGCCAAGTTCATCGCCGGCGGTACGAACCTCCTCGACCTGATGAAGCTGCAGATCGAGACCCCCCGCCACCTCGTGGACGTGAACGGTCTCGGCCTCGACACCGTCGAGCCGACCGGGGAGGGCGGCCTGCGCATCGGCGCGCTGGTGCGCAACACCGACCTCGCCGCCCATCCGCGGGTGCGCAAGGATTACGGGGTCCTCGCCCGCGCGCTGCTGGCGGGCGCCTCGGGCCAGCTGCGCAACAAGGCGACCACCGCCGGCAACCTGCTTCAGCGGACCCGCTGCCCGTATTTCTACGACACCGCGCAGGGCTGCAACAAGCGCCAGCCGGGCTCCGGCTGCTCGGCGCTCGACGGCGTGAGCCGGCAGCTCGCGGTGATTGGCGGCAGCGCGGCCTGCATTGCCACGCATCCGGGCGACATGGCGGTGGCCATGCGCGTCCTCGACGCCACCGTCGAGACGGTCGACGGCGCCGGAACCGAGCGCAGGATCCCCATCGCCGAGTTCCACCGCCTGCCGGGCGACGAGCCCCAGCGCGACACGACTCTGAAGCCCGGCGAGCTGATCACCGCGGTGACCCTGCCGAAGCCGGTCCCCGGCACGCATATCTACCGCAAGGTCCGCGACCGGGCCTCCTACGCGTACGCGCTGGTCTCGGTGGCGGCCATCCTCGGCAAGAACGGCAGCGGCCACGTCGCCTTCGGCGGGGTCGCCCACAAGCCGTGGCGGGTCGAGGCGGCCGAGGCCGACCTGCCCAAGGGTGCGAAGGCCGTGGCGACCCAGGTCTTCGCCGACGCCAAGCCCACCCACGAGAACGCCTACAAGCTGAAGCTCGCCGAGCGAACCCTCGGCGCCGCGCTCAACCAAGCGAGGGCCTGAGCCATGAAGTTCGATACCCCCGCGGGCCCGAACCCGATCGACCGCCTCAAGGTCGTGGGCCGGCCCACCGACCGCATCGACGGCAAGTACAAGACGACCGGAACCGCGCCCTACGCCTACGAGCGCCACGATGCGGCGCCCGACGCCGCCTACGGCTACGTGCTGGGCTCCGCCATCGCCAAGGGCCGGGTGCGCAGCATCGACACCGCCTCGGCCCGGCAGGCCCCGGGCGTGATCGCGGTCGTCACCACCCTCGACACGCCCCGCATCGAGCGGGGCGTGATGAACGTCGCCTACCTGTTCGGCGGCGACGTCATCCAGCACTACCACCAGGCGATCGCCGTGGTGGTCGCCGAGACCTTCGAGCAGGCCCGGGCCGCGTCCTTCCTCGTCCAGGTCGACTACGCCCCGGAAGCCGGCGCGTTCGACCTCGCGGCGGCGGCGAAGACCGCCGAGCCGGTCCCGGCCGACAGCGGCGAGGGCAGCGGCGGCGACGGCGAGGAGCGGGTCGGCGATTTCGAAGGCGCCTTCGCGCAGGCCCCCGTGACCCTCGACGCGACCTACACGACCGCCGACGAGAGCCATGCCATGATGGAGCCGCACGCCACGACGGCGGCCTGGGACGGCGACCGGGTCACCCTCTGGACCTCGAACCAGATGATCGGCTGGGGCCACGGCAGCATCGCCAAGATGCTCGGCCTGCCGAAGGCCAAGGTCCGGCTCGACGCGCCCTATGTCGGCGGCGGCTTCGGCGGCAAGCTGTTCGTGCGCGCCGACGCGGTGCTGGCGGCGCTGGCCGCCAAGGCGACCGGCCGGGCCGTGAAGGTCGCGCTCACGCGCCCGCTCATCGCCAACAACACCACCCACCGGCCGGCCACGATCCAGCGGGTCCGGATCGGCGCCACGCGGGACGGCACCATCACGGCGATCGCGCACGAGAGCACGTCGGGCAACCTGCCGGACGGCGATCCCGAGACGGCGGTGAACCAGACCAAGTTCCTCTACGCGGGGGCGAACCGCCTGACCGCCATGAAGCTCGCGCATCTCGACCTGCCCGAGGGCAACGCCATGCGCGCGCCCGGCGAGGCCCCGGGTCTGGCGGTGCTCGAAATCGCCATGGACGAGATGGCGGAGAAGCTCGGCCTCGATCCGGTGGCGTTCCGCATCCGCAACGACAGCCAGGTCGTCCCGACCCAGCCGGACCTGCGCTTCTCGCAGCGCGACCTCGTCGGCTGCCTGACGCTCGGCGCGGAGCGGTTCGGCTGGGCCAAGCGCAACCCGAAGCCCGGTCAGGTCCGGGACGGGCAATGGCTTGTCGGCCTCGGCATGGCGGCGGCCTTCCGCGACAACATGGTGATGAAGTCGGGCGCCCGGGTACGCCTGGACTCGCGCGGCACGGTCACGGTCGAGACCGACATGACCGACATCGGTACCGGCAGCTACACGATCATCGCCCAGACCGCCGCCGAGATGATGGGCGTGTCCCTCGATCAGGTCGTGGTGCGCCTTGGGGATTCGGACTTCCCGGTCTCGTCGGGCTCCGGCGGGCAGTTCGGCGCCAACTCGTCGACGGCGGGCGTCTACGCGGCCTGCGTGAAGCTGCGGGAGGCCGTGGCGCAGAAGCTCGGCTTCAACGCCACCGACGCGGTGTTCGAGGCGGGCGAGGTCCGGGCCGGCAACCGCGCCATCCCCCTCGCGGAATCCGCCGCCGGCGGCGACCTCGTCGCCGAGGACACGATCGAGTTCGGCAAGGTCTCGAAGGAGCAGCAGGTCTCGACCTTCGGGGCGCATTTCGTCGAGGTCGGCGTGGACGCCTACACAGCGGAGGTCCGGGTGCGGCGGATGCTGGCGGTCTGCGCGGCCGGGCGCATCCTCAACCCGAAATCCGCCCGCAGCCAGGTCATCGGCGGGATGGTGATGGGCACCGGGGCGGCGCTGATGGAGGAACTGGCGGTCGACACCAAGCGCGGCTTCTTCGCCAACCACGATCTCGCCGGCTACGAGGTGCCGGTCCACGCCGACATCCCGCGCCAGGAGGTGATCTTCCTCGACGAGGTCGATCCCAGGTCGTCGCCCATGAAGGCGAAGGGCGTCGGCGAGCTCGGCATCTCGGGCATCGCCGCCGCGGTGGCGAACGCGGTCTACAACGCCACCGGCATCCGGGTGCGGGATTATCCCCTCACCCTCGACAAGCTCCTCGACCGGATGCCGGACGCGGCCTGACGGCCCGGGGGAGGTCCGCGGCGGATCTCCCCGGGCCCGCTGCGGGGCGCGGCGCGCGGGCGGACGGAAAAGCCGCACGCCCGCGCGCCGCGGCCGCCCTACCTCAGGGTCATGGATCGCACGTTTCCCATGACCCGGGATGCCGGGCTCGAACGCCTGTCGGCCTTCCTGGCCGAGGCCGGCACGGCCTACGCGCAGGCCCGCAACACCGATCGCGGGCCGGACGAGCCGGCGACCACGTCAGTGCTCTCGCCCTATCTGCGCCGCCGGCTCCTGACCGAGGCCGAGGTCGCCGCGGCGGCCACCGCCGCCCTCGGCGCGGAGGCCGCGGCGAGCTACGTGAGCGAGGTCTTCTGGCGGACCTACTTCAAGGGGCACCTCGAGACCCACCCGGAGGCCTGGACCCGCTACCTGTCGGAAGCCGCCGACCAGCGGGCGCGCCTGGCCAGCGAGCCCGGCCTCCGGCGCACCTACGAGAAGGCCGTCGCCGGCCGGACCGGGATCGACGGCTTCGACGCCTGGGCGGGTGACCTCGCCGCGACCGGCTGGCTGCACAACCATGCCCGGATGTGGTTCGCCTCGATCTGGATCTTCACCCTGCGGCTCCCCTGGCAGCTCGGCGCGGACTTCTTCCTGCGGCACCTGCTCGACGGCGATCCGGCCAGCAACACGCTCTCCTGGCGATGGGTCGCTGGCCTCCACACCCGGGGCAAGCCCTACCGCGCGCGGGCGGAGAACATCCGGCGTTTCACGGAGGACCGCCACGACCCGGCCGGCCTCGACGAGGACCCGTCCCCGCTGGCGGAGGCGATGCCGCCCCGGGAGGTCCCGCTGCGCCCCGCCGACGCCGCGCCCGATGGGCCGGTCGCGCTGCTGCTGCACGTCGATGACCTGCATCCGGAGAGCCTCCCCGTCGGCGGCGCCCGCGTGGCCCGGATCTCCGGCCTGCTCGCTCACGCCGAGGGGGTCACCGACCGGGTCCGCGGCGCCGACGGGGCCGCGCTGGCGGATGCTCTGGCCCGCGCCGCCGCGCATTTCGGCTGCGAGGCCGCCCCGTTCCGCGACGGCTGGGCCGGGGATCTCCCGGTGGTGACCGCCTGGGCGCCCCTCGGCCCCTCCGCGGCGGCGCTGCCGCCGGACTGCCTCCGGCTGCGCCGGGACTGGGACGCCCGGGCGTGGCCCCTCGCGACCCGGGGGTTCTTCCGCCTGAAGCGGGCCATCCCGGACCTGATGGCGGCCTGACGGATCCGGCCGGCCGCACGCTCAACCGCCCCCTCCGAACCCGGACGCGTCAGCCATGGACAAGGTCGTGTACTTCCTCGTGACGCTGGTCGAGTCGGCCCTCGGGATCTTCGGCGTGCGGGCGCTCTACGAGCAGCCCGCCTACACGGTGGTCGCGCGCCTGGACCGCGGTGTCGAGATCCGCGCCTACGCGCCGCGGCTCGCCGTCGAGACCGACGCGCGCGGCCAGGGCGACGGCGCGGCGTTCGGACGGCTGTTCCGCTACATCACCGGCGCGAACCGGGCCGGGAGCCGCATCGCCATGACGGCGCCCGTCGAGACGGGCGGCCAGCGGATCGCCATGACGGTGCCGGTCGAGCAGGGGGCGGGCGGCACGATGCGGTTCTTCCTGCCGCGCGCCGTCGCCGAGGCGGGCGCCCCGGAGCCGACCGAGGCGGGCGTCCGGCTGGTCCAGGTCCCGGCCGAGCGGGTGGCGGCGCTCGGCTTCTCCGGCCGCGTCACGCCCGAGGTCCGCGCGGAGCGGGAGGGCGTCCTCACCCGGGTGCTGGCGGCCGCGGGCCACACGGCGGGCGAGGCCCCGATGTTCATGGGCTACGACCCGCCCTTCGCCCTGCCGTTCCTGCGCCGGAACGAGGTGGCCGTCCGGCTGTCGTCCCCTTAACGGGTCCGGCCCGGCGTCCGCCGCCGCGGCGGGCGCTCTACCGCGGGCCGCCGCCCCGGCGCATCGCGATCTCCTGCCCCTGGCTGTCCAGGGCACCCGATGGGGCGAGGCCCTCGTTCGGGATCGGATGCATGCCGTCATGGGCCGTGCGCGAGGACGGTCGCCCGGCACCGCGGGCGCCCGCCGCCTGCTTCAGCGCCAGGGCCCGGCGGGAGCTCGCGACGAGGCGCCCGCGCGCCTGCACGGTCCGCCGACGCTCGCGCTCCTTGCTGGCGCGCTTCACCGCGGCCGCCAGCAGCGCCGCCTTCTCGCGGGTTCCGGTATCGTCCGTGGCCGGGCGCGTGCCGGATGGGGCCGCCTTGCCGCGCACTTCCCGGCGCTGCCGGCGCGACACGTCCCGGGCGCGGTCCCGGCGCTCGCGCAGCCGGGCGATCAGGTCGGCGAGACCGTCGTCATCGGCCTCGCGCAGCCTCGGGTGATGCGAGCGCGCGACGAGGTCGGCCTCGTCGGCGTTCAGGAGGCGGGCTTCCTGGCGGCTCGATACGGACATGGGCATTCCTCCGGGCGGTGATTCTTGCAGTAAATCCGGCGGTGCGGAAGGGTGGGTCTCGCCGCGCGGCGGTCAGGCGGTGCCGCCGAAATCGGGCGCCCGGCGCAGGGCCGTCTCGCGCAGGGAACGGTCGGCGTAGGTGCCCTGCACGGCGGCGCGGCCGCCGTGGTCGAACAGGTCCAGCATCAGGGCGCTGTGGATGAAGCCGAGATGGCTGAAGGCCTGGGGGAAGTTCCCCCGGAACGTGCCGTCCTCCGCGACCTCCTCGGCGTAGAGCCCGACGTCGTTCTGCAGGGCGCGCAGGGCGTCGAAGCGCAGCCGCGCCTCGGCGTCGCGGCCGAGCCACAGCAGGGCGTCGACCAGCCAGAAGGCGCAGAGCAGGAACGTGCCCTCGTGGCCCGGCAGGCCGTCGTCGGTCCGGTAGCGGTAGACGAGATGGCCGTGCCCGAGGCGCTCGATGATGGCGTCGACGGTCCGCGCGAAGGCGGCCTCGTCCACGGGGAAGCCGACCATGGGCGCGATCAGCAGCGCCGCGTCGACGTCGTCCCCGCCGCGATATTGCGGGCGGTAGCCGTCCCGGTGGATCCCGGGCCCGTTCACGAAGGCGACGATGCGGTCGCGCTCCCGGCACCAGGGCTCGCGCGGGCCGAACAGGCGGATCGCCCGGTCCAGCGCGACCCAGTTCATGATCGCCGCGTGGAGGTAGCGCTGCTCCGGCTTGCGGCGCTCCCACAGGCCCGCGTCCGGGCGGTGCCAATGCGCGGCGGAGATGTCGGCGAGCCGGGCGCCGTGGCGGTGCATCGCCTCCGGCAGCGTGCCGCCCAGCCGCGTGTAGAGGTAGAGCAGGTCGAGCACCTGCCCGTAGGCGTCGGCCTGGTGCTGCTCGGCGGCCTCGTTGCCGGCCCGGACCGGGGCGCTGCCCCGCCAGCCCTCGACATGCGCGATCGTGGTCTCGGCAAGCCCGGCCTCACCCGAGACGCTGTAGAGCGGCCGCAGCCGGCCCCTCGCGCGCGCAGAGATCCGCGACGAACCCGAAGAACGCCTCCGCCTCGCGCGGCATGCCGAACTTCTTCAGCACTTAGAGGGACAGGCACGCGTCCCGGATCCAGCAGAACCGGTAGTCCCAGTTGCGGATGCCGCCGACCGCCTCGGGCAGCGACGTCGTGGCGGCCGCGACGATCGCACCCGTCGGCGCGTAGGTTAGCGCCTTCAGGACCAGGGCCGAGCGGATCAGCTCATCGGCGAGCGGCCCGGTATAGGCGGCCTCCCGGGTCCACAGCACCCAGGCGCTGCGGGTCCGCTCCATCAGCGCCCGCGCGTCCGGGGGCGTCTCCGGCAGGGCGCCGGCATAGAGGCTGAAGCTGCGCGCCTGACCCCCCTCCAGGGTGAAGCGGGCCGCCGCGCCGGCGCCGTCCCGCACGAGCCCGACCTCCGCGACGAGGCCCGGGCAGCCCGGCGCCGTCACCCGACCCCCCGCGATCTCGGGCACCGCGAAATCCTCCGCGAAGCCCGCCAGCGGCCGGTAGGCGAGCACCATCGGCACGCGGCCCGACACGCCGCTGACCAGCCGGACCAGGCGGGGCCGGTGCGGCTCGTCCCCTGGCCCGTCCGCCTGGGCATTCGCCGGCCCGACCATGAAGTCGTGCAGGGTCACGAAGCCGTCCCGCGTGGTGAAGGTGGTCTCCAGGATGTTGCTGCGGCTCAGGTATCGCCGCGTCGCCTCCTACCGGCCCGCCGGGCGGATGGAGAAATGGCCGCCCCGCCGGCGGTCGAGCAGCCGCGAGAAGGCCGGGCCGGCGTCGAAGCGCTCCAGGCAGGCCCAATCGATCGACCCGTCGCGGGCGACGAGGGCGCAGCCCTCGCAATTGCCGATGAGGGCGTAGGCTTCGATCGGCTGATGGGGGCGCTGGCCCGGCTCGGACATGCGATCTCCTGGTGGCCGCACCCCGGTGCTCGGACCGGGGCAGCGATGAGGGGTCGGCCCGATCAGGCCCCGAGCCGGAAGGCCGGCTCCAGCAGGCCGCGCGCGCCGACATCGACCAGGACGGTGCGGCCGTGCTCCGGATCGGCGGCGCGGTCGGCCTCGTCCATCCCCTCGTAGGCGGACGTGACCAGCAGCCGGTCGAGGGCGCGGCCCGCGAAGGTCGGGCAGGTCGGCTGCCGCATCGGCACCGGCACGGTGCGGACCCGCTCGCCCGCGGGGCTGTAGGCGTCCAGGCAACCGGCGCCGAAGCGCGCGGTCCAGATCAGGCCCTCGGCATCGACCGCGGCCCCGTCGATGCCGCCCTCCCCGCCGCGGTGGTCGAAATGGGTCTCGGGCTGGCCCTTCGGCAGCCCGGTTCCGGGATCGAGCGCCACGCGGCGCAGCACGCCGACGTCGGTGTCGACGAAGTAGCCGGTCGCGCCGTCCGGCGAGAAGCTGATGCCGTTCGGGATCGTCAGGCCGCCGAAGAGGCGGCGCACCCGCGGGCCGGCCACGTGGTAGATCGAGCCGCGCCCCTTGGCGGCGGCGCGGTCCATCGTGCCGATCCAGAGCGCCCCGCTGGGATGGACCCGGCCGTCGTTGGAGCGGTTCCCGAGCATGTCCTCCTCGAGGGGGCACAGCATCCGGATGTCCCCGTCGCGGATCGCCCGGACGTAGAGGCCGTCCTCGGCCGCGAGCAGCTGGTGCCCGCCGTCGATCGCCGCGACGTCGCTGACCTGGACCGGCAGGACGTGGACGAGCGCCTTCTGGCGGCCGGAGACCGGCTTCTCGAACAGGCGCGCCTCCAGGATGTCGACCCACCACGCCGTGTCGGTGCGCGGATCGTAGCTCGGCCCTTCGCCGAGATGGCAGCGGACCTGGCTGAGGATGCAGGCGTCGTGCAGACAATCCAAATGAGCAATCCCGTTCGTGCCGATCGATGGGTGGGGCGGAGTCCGGCGACCGTCTCAGCAGGCGTCGCAGATGCTGCCGAGGACGGCGTCGAGGTCTTTCTGCCGCTGCGTGCGCCGGTTCGGGTCGTGCTGGGGAGCGGCCGCCGCGCCGGGCGGCACCGTCTGCCCGACGGCCGAGCGGTAGGGGGCGTTGATCGTCGTCTCGGGCCCGCCGCCGGTGCCGGTGTACGGGCCCGCCTGCGCGGCAGCCAGGCTGGCGCCCGCCACGATGAGGCCCAGGATCAGTCCTGCGCGCTTCAGCTTTCCGAGGGGCATATCGGGCGATCTCCTGCGACGATCCGGTTCGTCTGCATCGGGGATGGGCTTGCCGCGTCCCCGCGGCCCTCGGCGGGGCCAGGCGCTGCGCCGGGCCGGCCGGCGGGACGCGGACCGATGCCGGCATCCGCGGGCCGGACGCGATCAGCCGCGGTAACCGCAAGTGATCGTGGCGACGTCACAAGTCCTGCGGGCCCGTCCTCAAGCATTTGACAGTGTCGTGTTGTTCATGAGGCCAGTCTAGGCAGTCGCCGCCGTGCGCGCCGTGCCGGCGCGCACGCAGCGGCGGGGATTAAAAAGCGGCGCGCCCGGAGGCGGCACACGCGCACGGGTCATCGCCTCAGCAGGCACCGTGTCCGGGCCCGCGGACGCGGTTTGGCGAGGGGCCGTGGCCCATGCAGAAGCGTGTTCCCGGTCGTCCTCAACGAGTGTGCGGCCCGGTTCACGGCCGGGCCGGGGCCGTGTATGAGGTTTCGCGACGATCCTCATACCGTGGTCCGTTCATGCTCAAGCCGGCGACCCGCGCCGTCGCCGCGCTGGTGGCGTGCTTCCTCGGCCCGGCGGCGGCCGGGCAACTCACCTATTCTTGGCCGTCGAATGTCGGCCCGCTGAACCCGCATCTCTACGCGCCCAACCAGATGTTCGCGCAGGCGAGCGTCTACGAACCGCTGGTGAAGGTCCGCGGCGACGGGACGGTCGAGCCGTGGCTCGCGGAATCCTGGAGCCTCTCGGAGGACGGGCGGACCTACGATTTCGCCCTGCGCCCCGGGGTCACCTTCAGCGACGGGGCGCCCTTTGACGCGGCCGCCGTCAAGGCCAATTTCGACGCGATCCTGGCCAACCGCCCGCGGCACGCGTGGCTCGACCTCGCCCGGCAGATCGAGGGCACCGAGATCCTCGGCCCCCTGGCCTTCCGCCTCGTCCTGAAGGCGCCGCACGACCCGACACTGCTCGAACTGGCGCTGCCCCGGCCCTTCCGCTTCCTGTCGCCGCGCGCCATGGGGGCGGATGGAACCACGGCCGCAGGCATCAAGGCGCCGGTCGGCACGGGGCCCTGGCGGCTCGTCGACACGCAGCCCGGCGTCTCCGACACGTTCGCGCGCAACCCGCTCTACTGGGGGACGAAGCCGGCCTTCGAGCAGCTCGTCGTCAAGGTCATCCCCGATCCCAACACCCGCGTCGTCGCCCTGCAGACGGGGCAGATCGACCTCGTCTACGGCGCGGCCGGGCAGATCCCGTCCGAGGCCTTCATCCGGCTCCGGGACATGGCGCCGGCCTTCGCCGCCGCGGTGTCGCCGCCGCTGGCGACCCGGGTCCTGGCGATGAACTCCGCGCGCTTCCCGACCGACGAGCGGGCCGTGCGCCGCGCCATCAACCACGCGGTCGACAAGGACACGCTGGTCCGGACCGTCCTCGACGGGCTCGAGCCGCGGGCGGACTTCCTGTTCGCGCCGAGCGTGCCCTACGCCGATCTCGGCCTCAGACCCTACGGGTTCGACCGGGCGGCCGCCGCCCGCCTCCTCGACGCCGCTGGCTGGCTCCCCGGGCGTGACGGGGTGCGCATGAAGGACGGCCGCCGCCTCGCGGTCGAGGTCGATTTCGTCGGGACCAACGCCCAGCAGCGGGCGATCGCGGAGGTGCTCCAGGCGGATCTCGCCCGGGTCGGCATCGAGGTTCGGCTGATCGGCGAGGAGGAGAGTTCGATCCTGGCCCGCCAGAAGGACGGCCGCTTCGGCCTGATCTTCGGCGAGACCTGGGGGCCGCCCTACGATCCGGCTTCCTTCGTGAGCTCCATGCGCGCGCCGTCCCATGCCGACTACCAGGCGCAGGCCGGGCTTCCCGAGAAGCCGAGCCTCGACGCCACCATCGCGGCGGCGCTCGCCGCGACCGACGGAACCGAGCGGCGGCGGCTCTATGCCGAGCTCCTCACCACCCTGCACGAGGCCGCGATCTACCTGCCGATCTCCCATGCGGTGGCCATCGAGGTCCATCGCCCCTCGATCACGGGCGTCGGCTTCGGGCCCACGATCAACGAGATCCCCTTCGTGGCGATGCGGCCGGCGGCCCGGTGACCCGCTCCCCGATGCTCCGCTTCGCCGCCGTCCGCCTCGCGCTGATCCCGCCGATGCTGCTCGGCGTGTCGATCCTCGTGTTCGTGATGCTGCGGCTCGGCCAGGGCGACCCGGCCCTCGACTACCTGCGCCTCTCGCAGATCCCGCCCACCGACGCGGCCCTCGCGGACGCGCGCGTCCTACTCGGCCTCGACCGGCCGCTGGTCGTCCAATACCTCGACTGGCTCCGGCGCGCCCTGCAGGGCGATTTCGGCCTCTCCTACGTCACGCGCCGGCCGGTGCTGCCGGAACTCCTCGGCTTCCTGCCCGCCACCCTCGAACTGGCCGGCACCGCGCTGGCCATCACGCTGGCCGTCAGCCTGCCGCTGGGCGCCTGGGCGGCCGGCCATCGCGGCCGCTGGCAGGACCGCCTCGTGCGGGGGATCGCGGTGCTCGGCGTCTCACTGCCGAACTTCTGGATCGCCTTCCTCCTCGTCGCGCTCTTCTCGGTCACCCTGGGCTGGCTGCCCCCCATGGGCCGGGGCACCGGCCGCGGCACGCTCACCCACCTGATCATGCCGGCGCTGGCGATCTGCCTCATGTCGCTGTCGGTCAACGCGCGCCTCCTGCGGGCGAGCATGCTGGAGGTCGGCGGGGCGCGCCACGTCGTCTACGCCCGCCTGCGCGGCCTCTCCGAGGGCGCGGTGCGGCGCCGGCACGTGTTCCGCAACGCCCTCGTCCCGGTCGTGACCGCGACCGGCATGCATGTCGGCGAGCTCCTGGGCGGCGCCCTCGTGGTCGAGACGATCTTCGCGTGGCCGGGGGTCGGCCGCTACGCGGTCTCGGCGATCTACAACCGCGACTACCCGGTCATCCAGTGCTTCACGCTGGTCATGACCGCGGTGTTCGTCCTGTGCAATCTCGCCGTCGACATCGCCTATGCGTGGCTCGATCCGCGCCTGCGGCTCGGCGGGGAGGAGGCGGCATGACCACCTCCGGATCCCTCCGGGCGGCCCGCCCGGGCCTCGGGCCGCTCGCGGTCCCCGGTGCCCTCGCCGTCGCGATCCTCCTGCTGACGCTCCTCGGCCCGCTGGCCGCGCCGCACGACCCGCTGGCGGTGGACCTCACGGCCCGCTTCGAGCCGTCGAGCCTCACCCATCCCCTCGGCACCGACCACCTCGGACGGGACATCCTGTCCCGCCTGATCGCCGGGGCCCGGACGACCTTGGGCGCCGTCGCGGCCGCCCTCGCCCTGGTGGTGGCCCTCGGCCTCGGCGTCGGTGCCGTCGCCGGCATGCTCGGGGGCCGGACCGACGCCGTGCTCATGCGCCTGTGCGACGTGTTCCTCACCGTGCCGACCTTCGTGCTGGCGCTGTTCCTGATCGGCGCGTTCGGCACCGGCCTCGTCAACGTGATCGCGGCGATCGCGCTGTCGCACTGGGCCTGGTACGCCCGCATCGTCCGGGGCCTCGTCCTCGAACTGAAGACGCGCGACTACGTCCTGGCGGCGCGGATCGCGGGCGCCGCGCCGCCCACGATCTTCGTCGAGCACGTGCTGACCGGCGTCCTGCCGCCGCTCGTGGCGCTCGCCACCCTCGACATCGGCCACATGGCGCTCCACGTCGCCGGCCTCTCCTTCCTGGGCCTCGGGGTTCAGCCGCCGACCCCGGAATGGGGGGTGATGATCAACGAGGCCCGCGCCTTCTTCTGGACCCGGCCCCTGCTGGTCGTCTGGCCGGGCCTGGCGATCGCCCTGGCGGTGCTGGCCTTCAACCGGCTCGGCGACGCCCTGCGCGACCGCCTCGACCCGACGCTCGTGGCGGAGCGCGGGCTGTGAGCCCGCCCGCGAGCCCGCCCCCGTGCCCGCCCCCGTGCCCGCGCGTGCTCCGGGCCGAGACCCTGCGCGTCGAGACGCGCCGGGACGGCGCGGCGGTGCCGCTGGTCACCGACGCCACGTTCGAGCTGCGCACCGGCGAGGTGCTGGCCCTGGTGGGCGCGAGCGGCTCGGGCAAGTCCCTGGCCTGCGCGGCGCTCCTCGACACGCTGCCGCCGGGCACGCGGCGCAGCGCCGGGCGCGTCAGCCTCGACGGCGTCGCGGTGGCGCCCGCCGCGCTCCGCGGCCGGACGGTCGCCAGCGTGCTCCAGGCGCCGCGCTCGGCCTTCAACCCCCTGCGCACGATCGCCGACCATGCCGGCGAGACCGGGGCCGCCGCGGGGCTCCGGCGCGCCGGGGCCCGGGCGGCGATGCGCGAGGCGCTGGCAGCGGTCGGGCTCGGCGACGATCCGCGCGTGCCGGACCTCTACCCGTTCCAGATGTCGGGGGGCATGCTCCAGCGCGCGATGATCGCCCTCGCGCTGCTCGCGCGGGCGCCCTTCCTCGTCGCCGACGAACCGACCACCGACCTCGACCTCGTCGCCCAGGCCCGGATCCTCGACCTGCTGGCCGCCCTGGTGCGCGACCGGGGCCTGGGGCTCCTGATCGTCACGCACGACATGGGCGTCGTCGCCCGTCTCGCGGATCGGACCGCCGTGATGGCGGAGGGCCGGATCGTCGAGGGGGGCGACACGGCGGCGCTCTTCGCCCGACCGGACCGCCCGGAGACGCGGGCCCTGCTCGCCGCCCATCACGCCCTGTCCGCGGAGGCGTCATGACCGCCCGCCCGACCCCATCCCTCCTGTCCACCCGGGATCTCGGCAAGGCCTATGCCGGCACGGGCTGGCGGCGCGGCACCCCCCGGACCGTCCTGGCCGGAATCGAACTCGCCGTCGCGGCGGAGGAATGCGTCGCCCTGATCGGCCGGAGCGGCTCGGGCAAGAGCACCCTCGCCCGCCTGCTGCTGGGGCTGGAGCGCCCCGACGCGGGCGCCGTCCGGTTCCGCGGGCAGGATCTCGCCGGGCTGGACCGCGCCGGACAGCGGCGCTTCCGGGCGGCCGTGCAGATGGTGCTCCAGGATCCGCTCTCGGCGGTGAACCCGCGCCACGATATCGGCCGCATCGTCGCGGAGCCGCTGCGGCACCTCACCGACCTGCCGGCCGCGGAGCGGGTCGCGCGCGTCGGCGCGATGCTGTCCCTCGTCGGGCTCGACCCGGCGTCGAGCGGGCGTCTGCCCGGCCAGCTCTCCGGCGGGCAGGTGCAGCGCGTCGGCCTCGCCCGGGCGCTGGCCACCCGGCCCGCGCTGGTGGTGCTCGACGAGGCGGTCTCGAATCTCGACGCGCCGCTCCAGGTCGAGATCCTCGACCGCCTCGCCGCCCTGCGGCGGCAGCAAGGCACCGCCTTCCTCCTCGTCACGCACGACGTGCGCCTCGCGCGCCGGTTCGCCGACCGGGTCCTCGTCCTGGAGGGCGGACGCATCGTGGACGCCGCCCCGTGCCGGCCGCGCCTCGACCTGACCCACCCGGCCGCGCGCGCGCTGGTCGACGCCGTCCTCCCGGCCTACCCGGAAGGGGCGCGCTGATGCAGCGGATCACCGTCACCCTCGACGCCGACCTCATCGAGGCCGTGGACGGCCTCGCCGAGGTCCGGGGCTATGCCGGCCGGTCCGAGACCGTGCGCGACCTCCTGCGCCGGGGGCTGGCGGAATCCCGCCGCCAGCTGGACCCCGATCTCGCCTGCGTGGCGACCTTCACCTTCGTGGCGGAGGCCGGCGTGCGCGATCTCGGGCAGCGGCTCGCGGAGATCCAGCGGGGGCGGCACGACCTCGTGATCACCCAGGTGCAGGTGCCCCTCGACCACGCCGCCGCGCTCCACACCCTCGTCCTGCGCGGGCGCGTCCGGGACATCCACGACTTCGCCGACGCGATCGCGACCCAGCGCGGCGTGCGCCACGACAGCCTGTCGATCATCCCGGCGCGGATCGAGCTGGTGGACCATCCGCACGGCCACGCCCCCCATCCCCACGAACACATCCGGACCTGAGCCGTGCCCGCGTTGGACCCGACCCGCGTCCGCCGCCCCCGGCCTTCGGCCCTTCGGCGATCCCGCCCGCGGCGCGGCACGGGCCTCGCCGTGGCGGCCCTGCTCTCGGCCGGCGCGGCGACGCCCGGGGCGCACGCGCAGGAGAGCGTCACGCTGGAGGAGCTGTCGGTCGAGCAGGTCGGCACCGGTGGCCCCTCCGGCACCCGTGCCGGCACGACGACCGCCTCCGGCACGATCGGCCTGATCGGACCGACGCCGGGCTACGGCGCGGGCCGGGCGGTGAGCAGCACGAAGACCGACACGCCGCAGCGGGACGTGCCGCAGATCGTCACGGTCGCCCCGCGGGCGGTCATCACCGACCTCGCCGCCACCCGCGTCGACCGGGTGTTCACCTACCTGCCGGGCGTGGCGCAGCAGAACAACTTCGGCGGCCTGAGCCTCTTCAGCTACGCCATCCGCGGCGTGACCACCTCGGAGATCTACCAGAACGGCTTCCCCCTCAACCGCGGCACCCCGCCCCCGCCCGACGCCCAGAACATCGAGCGCATCGAGGTTCTGAAAGGGCCGGGGGCCGGCCTGTTCGGGCGCAGCGATCCGGGCGGCCTCGTCAACATCATCACCAAGCAGCCGACCGTCCAGCGCTTCGTCGAGTTCGGCAACCAGGTCGATTCCTTCGGCTTGACCCGAGGGACCATCGACGCGGGCGGCCCGCTCACCGAGGACGGCACGGTCCTCTACCGCTTCAATTTCGCGGCCCAGGGCGCCGGCAGCTTCCGCGACTTCGTCGACAGCGACCGGCTGCTCGTCGCCCCGGTGGTGAGCTGGCAGGTCACGCCCGACACCCGGATCACGGTCGAGGCGGACATCCAGCGCAACCGGACCGTTTTCGACCGGGGCGTGATCGCGCTCAACCGGCAGCTCGGATTCCTGCCGGTCTCGCGCTTCCTCGGGGAGCCGGGCCAGAGCACCGTCCAGACCCAGAACATCCTCCAGGCGCGCATCGACCACCGCTTCAACGCGGACTGGCAGATGCGGCTGGCGACGCACTTCGCCACCGGGACGCTGGACGGTGAATCGGCCGAGATCCGCGCGATCGCCTCCGACAACCGGACGGTGGCCCGCGACCGGAACGTGCGCGATTACCGCTGGGACGTGGCGGTCGGGCAGGCGGACCTGACCGGGCGCTTCGACACCGGCGGGATCGGCCACACGCTGCTCCTCGGCTTCGAGCGCGAGAGCACCGACAGCCGGACGCTCTACCTGCGCTCCAACTTCCGCACGAATCCCTACGCCCTCGACATCCTGGCGCCCGTCTACGGGCAGGCCCTGCCGCCGCTGACCCTGCCGCGCAACAACCTGGAGCGGGTCACCAACACCGCCCTCTACGCCCAGGACCAGATCGCCCTGAGCCCGCAATGGAAGGCCCTGGTGGCCACGCGCCTCGACATCTTCGAGGAATCCTTCCGCGAGCGCGTCCCGCGCAGCCAGGCGGACCAGTCCCGGGTCGCGGCCTCGCCGCGGGCCGGGCTGGTCTACCAGCCGGTCCCGGAGCTGTCGCTCTACACCAACGTCGGCACGAGCTTCCGGCCCAATATCGGCCCGGACGCCGCGGCCGCCTCGCCCGGCAAGCCGCTCAAGCCCGAGACCGGACAGGGCTACGAGGTCGGCGCCAAGGCGGAGCTGTTCGGCGGCGACCTGCTGCTGACCGCGGCGGCCTTCCGGATCGACCGGCAGAACGTCCTGACGCCGGATCCGACCAACAGCGGCTTCTCCCTCGCGGCGGGCGCGGTGCGCAGCCAGGGCTTCGAAGGGACCGCGCAGGGGCAGCTCTCGCCGGAGCTGAGGCTGCTGGCCGGCTACGTCTACGCCGACGCGGTGGTGACCCGGGACAACGTGCTGCCGGTGGGGGCGCCGCTGATCAACGTCCCGCGCCATTCGGGCAGCCTGCTCGCGGTCTACGAGGTGCAGGCCGGAGACTGGAAGGGCCTCGGCCTCGGCGGCGGCGTGCGCGGTGTCGGCGCGCGGCCGGGCGACGCGGCGGGGACGGGCTTCGTGCTGCCGGCCTACGTCGCGGCCGATGCCCTGGCCTATTACCGCATCGAGAACCTGCGCCTCGGGCTCAACATCGAGAACATCTTCAACACGGTCTATTACGAGAGTTCGCTCAACGTGTTCCGCGTCTATCCGGGATCGCCGCGGCGGATCACCGGTTCGTTCACGGTGCGGTTCTGAGGCGGCGGGCCCGGACAGGGCCCACACCGACCGCGCTGCCCTCCCGGACCGCCGCGGGCGCGTCCGGGCCCGGGACGGGCCACCCGGAGGGGCACCCCGATGACGAGCGGTCCGGCAGAAATCCGCATGTCCGGATGATCGGCGCCGGCGGATCGGCGCCGGACCAGCCGGTCAGGCCGGGCTGGATCGAGAGCGGCTGCGCCAGGGTCGTGGTCCGCGGATCGTTCATCGACGGGGTGCCCGGCCATGCCCGCGTGTCTTTCCCCTCGATCCTCGTGGGCCGCGCGTCCACGCGCCGCGCGCCGTGGTGCCCCGGAGGTCGGGACGGACCGATGCCCCGACCGCCGCGCGATCGGCTCCTGCGGCTTGGCGGACCCCGGGCGGGCCGGGACGCCGGGCTACCAGGGCACGGTCGCGCCCGTGTGGTCGAGGAACACGCAGCCGCGCTGGCCGGACCGGGCCTCGATGACGGCAACCATCCCGCGCACGCTGGTCTCGACGTCGAGCGTGGCGCGGCGGCCGCCGAGATCCGTCCGGACCCAGCCCGGATGCATGAGCAGCAGGCCCCAGGCCGCCCCGCCATGCTGCCCCGCGAAGGAACGCGCCAGGGTGTTGAGCGCCGCCTTGCTGGCGCGGTAGCTCCCCCAGCCGCCGCCGCGGTTCAGCGAGACCGAGCCCAGCTTCGACGTCATCAGCACGATCAGGCCGTCCGGGGCGACGCGTTTGTGGAACGCTTCTGCGAAACGGATCGGACTCAGCGCGTTCGTCTGGAATACCGCAGCGGCGGTGGCGCGGGGCATGAGACCGGCCGGAATGCCGGCCTGCGTCGCCACGCCGGCGACGACGAACACGAGGTCGAAGTCCGGCTGCTCGGCGAGCGAGGCCCTGAGACCGGCGACGGCGGCATCGTCGTCGATGTCGACGCCGGCCTCGATCCGGAGGGGGCCCATGCCGGCGCAATCGGCCAGGGCCGCCGAGGGCCGGCGCACCGTGGCGGTGACGTCCCAGCCCCGCTCGAGGAGGCGCGCCACGAGGCCGAGGCCCAGCCCCCGCGACGCCCCGACGATCAGCGCCCGGCGCCGGCTCACGGGACCTGAGCCTCCGGCCCGAAGCCGAGGCCGGCCACGAAGCGGTTCCAGGTCTCGACCCGCACCTGACCGCCGGTGGCGCGGCGATGCCCCTGGGCGAACTGATCGTCCGGCCCCAGGGCGGGCGCGCGTTCCTGAAGGAAGGTGATCAGGTCCGGCACCGCGGCGCTGCGGGCGGCGAAGTGCACGTATCCGGAGCGGAAGCCCGCATTGGCGCCGATCACCACCTGCCGCCGCAGGCGCCCTGTCCAGGACTGCGCGACGAGCGGGTGGATCTGGCAGGGCGAGGCGCAGCGGATCAGCGCCACCGGACCGGCGAAGAGCGGCGGCACGCTGCGCGCGGCATCCAGCGCGGCCTTCACCTCAGCGCGCGCCGCCTGCAGGGCGGCGGCCTCCGGATCCGTCCCGCCCACGATGTCGGCGGGGCCCGTGGCCCGGAGGAGCAGCCGCAGGGCCGGTGTCGCATCGCCGGAGGCCGAGCGCCGGGGCGCGTTGACGAGGCTCACGGCCTCGCGCAGCGCCTTGGCGGTGTGGGCCTTGCGCAGGGGGCCCATGATGTCGGGGAAGTCGCTGCCGGCTCTGCGCTCGCCGAGATCGCCGACGAGCCCGATCCCGGCGAGCCACGCGAGATCCTCGGACGCGCCGAGGGCCGTCGCGCAGGCGAGGGCGAGCAGGCTGGAGGTTGGGATCGGCGTATCTGCGTGGCCGCTGATCACGGTGGCCTCGGACGGGTCGGGCCAGGAGCGCGGCACGTGGTGATCCACCAGCACGGTCGGAATGCCGGGCAGGATGGCGCCGGCCTGCACGCCGAGGTCGGTGACCACGAGGCCGCCGGGCCGCCGGGCGGCGAGTTCGTCACGGATCGGGGCCGACCAGGGCGACGCGCCGCGGCCGATGACGCGGACGGGGCCGGGAGATCGTCCGGCGCGGGCCAGGGCCCGGGCGAGGAGGGCGCCCGCCGACAGGCCGTCGGCGTCGTCGTGGCAGAGGACCACCGGCGCGTCCGGGCCGAAGCCGGCGGTCGCCCGGGCGAAGGCGGCGCCGTGGGCGGCGAGAGTGGTCACGGCGACCGACCGATCCGGCTCAAAGCTTCGCGGCCCTGCGTCGGCCACGGCTCTCCTGGCCCGGCGTCGGGGCCGTGTCCTCGGCGACCTCCCGGGCCGCCGCGGTCTGGCTGTGTCGGGTCTGGGCCATGCGCGCGTCGCCTGGGAATGTCGGGGTCGGTTCCGAGCGGCAACCGCGGGCCGGGCGCCCGGGTTGCGGCGCCACTTGACGCAGGGCGGTGCCAGCATGGCGACGCCGTCTTCTCCCATGTGCGGGACAGAGGCGAAGATCTTGTCGGGGCCGCGACCCGCGGTGCGACGATTGCGCCGCAGGGCGCGGGAGGAACAGCAGTATCGTGATGGCGTTTGCGGCGAGAACTACCTGAAAAATGGAGCTATGACTGAATGGCCAGCACGGATATCGCCTCGATCTACGCGGGCGCCCTGCGCAATACCCGCGCCCTTGAGAAGCAAGGCTTGGAGCAGATGGAGCGCCAGCTGTCCGGCTTGGAGCGCTATCCGGACTACGCGGCCGTCCTGCGCCGCCATGTCGGGACGACGCGGACGCAGATCGAGCACCTCGACAAGGCGCTGGCTTCGCTCGGCGAGAGCCCCTCGACGCTGAAGGAGACGGTCACGAGCGTCGCGGGGTCGATCGGCGCCGCCGTCCACGCGACCGCTCAGGACGAGACGCTCAAGAACCTCTACGCCGGCTATGCCTACCAGTACGACCAGATCGCCGCCTACCGTTCGCTGGCCGTCATCGCCGAGCGGGCCGGCAAGTCCGATCACGCGTCGATGTTCCGCACGGCGGTCGAGCAGGAGACCAAGGCGGCCGAGGAGATCGCGGCGCTGATCGAGCCGGTCACGCAGACCTACCTCGACCTGACGTTGAGCGGCGCCAAGGCCGACAGCTGACACGGTTTCCGGTCGAGGCCCCCGGTCGATTCGGCCCCCGACGGCACCGCGGTGTGACCCTGGGCGGCGCGAGGCCGCTCGGCGCGGCGCTGCCGGAGCCCTTCACTCTGCCCGCAGGGCCGTCGAGGCCGGAGTCCGAGGCGGCGTCGGAGCCGTCGACCGGAGGCAGCCTGAGACCCCACCGCGCCCGCCGCCAGGCGGGGACGCGCCTTCCGAGGAGCCGCTCGACATGGACGATCCCACACCCGTAGCCGTCACGGTCGAGGCCTGCGGCGCGCGCCGCGGGCAGTTCCGCTGGCACCTCACGGACGCCGACGGCGTATCCATCCGGATGTCGCCGGAGACCTATGCCTCGGCCCAGGACGCGCAGGTGGCCGGCCGCGCCGCCCTCGACGCCTTCGGGGCGGCGTTCCAGGACTGACCGGCCCCCGCGCCTCGCGCGGCGGGCCGCCAGATACGGCATCCCCGGGAGCCGTCAGGCGTCCGCCTCACGCAGCAGCCCCGGCACCGCGGCCGAGAGTTCCCGGGCGAGGAATCCGATCGGGCCGACCGACGCGGCCAGGCGCTTGCCGGCCTCGCCGTGCAGGAAGACGCCCCACAGGGCGGCATTCAGCGGCGCCACGCCGCGCGCCAGCAGGCCGACGACGATGCCCGCCAGGGCGTCGCCGGAGCCCGAGGTCGCCAAGCCGACGCCGCCGCCCTCGTAGAGCCAGCGCGCGCCCTCGGGGTCCACGATCCAGGTCCGTGCTCCCTTCATCACGACCACGGCCTGCAGCAGGTTGGCCGCCGTGCGCGCGGCGTCGAGCGGATCCGCCTCCACCGCGTCCCGGCTCCGGTCCAGCAACTGCGCCATCTCGCCGGCATGGGGCGTGATCACCACCCGCCCCTTGTGTCGACGGATCTGATCGGCATGCGCGGCCAGACCGCAGACGGCCGCCGCGTCGAGGATGAAGGCGGCGGACGGCAAGGCCTCCAGCAATTCGACCGCCAGCGCGGTCGTGGGTCCGTTCTCCATCAGCCCGGGCCCGACCAGCAGGGCGTCGCAGCCCTTCGCGGCCTTGCGCAGGCACTCCGCCGCCCCCGCGCCGTCGACGCCGCCCTCCGCCGTCTCGGGAAGCCCGATCACCATGGCTTCGGGCACCGCCAGCGCCATGCCCATGGCCGCGCTGCCGACCGTGGCGATCTTCAGCTTGCCGGCTCCCGCGCGCAGGGCCGCGACGCCGGCCAGCAGGGCCGCGCCCGGGACCGAGGCGGAGCCGCCGAGGACCAGCGCGCTGCCGCGCTCGTCCTTGCTGCCCTCCTGGGGAACCGGGAGCGGGCGCTCCTTGAGCCGGGCGGCGGTGAGCATGTCCTGGGTCATCGAGCCGCCACGTTTGCGTCGGGTTCGGAGGTGATGGGCGCGCCCGCCTCGGCGATCGGCGCGACGAAGTTGTACCGCTCCAGCCCGAGCCGACCGGTGGTGCCTTCGCGGGGACGGAAGGCGTATTCGGTGACCGAGCAGTTGGCGACGTCGCCCGCGGCGTCGATGGCCAGGATCTCCGCCTCGGTCATGTCCTCGATCAGGTAGCGCAGGCACAGGACCACGACCTGATGCGCGACGATCAGCACCCGCCGCTCCCCGTCGTGCAGCGAGACCGTATCGAGGGCGCTCCGGAGGCGCAGGGTCACGTCGCACCAGCTCTCGCCGGAGGGGGGGCGATGGTAGAACTTGCCGAGACGTCGGCGCATCTCGGCCTGCTCGGGGTGCAGTTGCTCGACGCCCCTCCGCGTCAGCCGGTCCAGGATGCCGAGCTCCCGCTCGCGCAACCGCTCGTCGACGCGGTGGTCCGGCGCATCCTGCACCAGGCCGCCGGCGGCGCGGATGCGGTCCGCCGTCTGCCGCGCCCGACGGTAGGGTGAGGTCAGCACGATCTCGGGCCGCGCCTCGGGCGGCTGGTCGGCGAACCAGAGCCCGACCGCGTCGGCCTGGCGCTCGCCGCGCGCGCTGAGGGCGACATCCACGTCGCGCTCGGCGATGTCGATCCGTGCGAGGCTCGCCCCGTGGGCGGCCTCGGCCGCCACGTTCCCGGCGCTCTCGCCGTGCCGCACGATCCACAACCGGCTCGGCCAACGCTGCTGCATGTGGCTCTGTCTCCCGTCGCTCCGCCAACGCCCGCCGAGCCCGCCGGTTCGGCCGGAGCGGAGAGGGCGGGGATTCCGTCCTCACGAGGCGGTCCGCCCGCGCCCGATCATCCGGAGGCGGACGGGAGCGTCACCTCACGGCTGCACGACCGGGGACGCGGCCGGCGCCGCCGCGGAGAGGGGCTTCCGCCCCGCCGCGCGCTCGCGCCCGGCGATCGCACCGCCGGGGCGCGTGGGCGCGGGCCGGATCGGCGGCGCGAAGACCGTCACCGCGGAGGATACGGGTCCGGGCCTGCCACCCGGCGAGCCCGCCGAGGCGTTCCCACGCTTCTACCGCTCCGGGCTGGCCCGCGAGGCCTCCGGCAACGGACTCAGGCTCAGCTTGGTGGTAGCGATCGCCAAGCTCCACACGGCGTCCGTGACGATCCGCGCGGCTGCCGCAGGAGGCTGCCGGATCGACCCGGTCTTCCCGCACGCGGAAGCCGGAGGCCTCCGTCCGATGCGGTCCCACGCGCGGGCGACCCCTCGCGCGGGGCCGCGGCGTCAGGCCGAACGCGCTGCGGCTCCGGGGGCCTAACCCTTGAGGCAAGTGCTCATGAACGCCTTGCGCTCGGCGCCCTTGAGGCTCTTGGCCGAGGCATCCGCGTTGCAGCTCTTCATCTTGGCCTGCTGCGGCGTCAGCTCCTTGGCCGGCGCGGCGCTCTTGCCCGCGAGGCAATCTGCCATGAAGCCCTTGCGGGCGGTGCCCGTCAGCTTCTGCGTGCCGGCATCCAGGTTGCAGGATTTCATCCGGTCCCGCTGGGCCGTTTGAGCCGCGGAGGGGGCGGCGGTCTGCGCCGGGACCGACACCGTGCAGGCGAGGACGAGGGCCGAGGCGAGAGCAAGCGTACGCACGACGGAAGACCTCCAATGGCACCGCCGACCGTAGCGGCCTGCGGTTTCCCCAGCCAGGACCAAAGCTGAAGTTGTCCCATCAATTCGCGGCGAGGACTGCCATTCCGACCATTCGCCGGAATGCATCCCGGTACGCCGCTGTAATCGAGGGTGCGCTTCCCAAGTGAGCGCCCCGGCCTCGTCGGCATGTTCGGGCCCGGCGGGCGGCCGCGGGCGAGCCCGTCCGGATCGAGGGCTACGGTCCGACGGCCAGGGGCGAGCCGCGCTGGTGGGAGGTGAGCTTCGCACCGTTCCTCTCCGAGAAGGCGGGCGAGACGAAGCTCGTCGCCCTCTCCCGGGACATCACGGAGCGCTCCCAGGCCGAGAGCGGCCGCCGCGCCGGTGCGCGGGCGCTCCCGTCCCTCGACGAGGACCTGGAGCGTCAGGTCGCCGAGCGCACCGCCGCGCTCAGGCTCTCGCGCGACATCATCGCGTCGAGCGCCGCGCCGACCTGCGCCTTCGACACGGCCTATGGCCGGATCGCCTTCAACCAAGCCCCCAGCGACGGGTTCTTCCGAGGCGGTGGGCAAGGGGACGGGCCTGGGCCTGAGCCATGTTTTCGGGTTCGCCAAGCAGTCCGGCGGCGACGTCGACGTGGACACCGAACTCGGCCGGGGACGACGTTCACCCTCTGCCTGCCCGAGGTCGACGTCGCCCCGGACCAGCGACCGGAGGTTGACCGTGAGGCTGAGGCCGGCTCGCCCCTGGGGATGGGGCAGTCCCTTCTGGTGGTCGAGGACAACGTCGAGGCCGGGCGCCTCGCCGCGCAGATCCGGGAGGATCTCGGCGACCGCACGACCTGGGCGGCCAACGCCGAGGACGCGCTCGACAAGCTCGGGGCGGACGGGGCCGGGTTCGACGCCGTGTTGTCCGACGTGGTCATGCCCGGCATGGGCGGCATCGCCCTCGCCAAGAGCCTGCGCCGCCGCTTTCCCGGCCTGCCGGTCCTGTTGGCCTCCGGCTACAGCCACGTGCTGGCACGGGACGGGGTGGAAGGCTTCGAGCTTCTGCACAAGCCGTCCTCGGTCGAGCAGCCCGCCCGCATCCTGCGGCACCCGACGACCAAGCGCGCCGATGATCTCGGGGCAGATCTCGGGGCCGATCGCGGCCGGCGCGCCTGAGGGGATCGGCGGGCCAAACCGCGCCGTGCGGAGAAACCCCGGGGGCTGGCGCCCGCCCTGGGCGTCACCCCGACAGCTGGACCGGCGAGACGGCCTCGCCCGGTGACGGCTCGGCGCCGGCGGCACCCGGTTCGGGGCCGGCGACATCCTCGGCCGCGCGGGTCCGCGCCGGTCCGACGAGGCTCCCGATCCTGGTGAGGAGCGCACGATGTTCGGGCGAGCCCCGACCAGCGGCGAGGAATGCCGCGAGTTCGATGCGGGAGGCGGCACCGCCGGATGGTCCGTTCGGTTCGTGGAAGACGAACACGTCCGCCGGGTCGTCGCCCCGGCAGAGGTACCAACGGTCGTCGTTGGAGGCGGCATGGATTAAGGTGCGCTGGATCGGCATCCGATGGTTCCGAGGTCTCGATATCGCCCGTCGCCTCGACGGGCCTCCGAACCGCGACCGGCAGGCACGCCGCCCGCGGGGCACGGTTCAACGGCGGTCGGGTGGACCTGGCCGCTGGGGCGCAGGGACGTCGAAGGGTGGGGCGCGGAGGGGGGGGGGCGTCGGGACATCGCCGGGACGCGGTGTGTCGGACATCAGGCGCATTTCCCCGGTCGCCACGACGGTTCATCGGCCGTGGGGCAGGAGGACAACGCGCCAGACACGGGAACGGCCACCCCGTCCGGTCGAACGCGCGCACGGCGGCAGGGGCGGGCGGCACGAAACCGGGGGCGAGCCGACCGAGCGCCCTCGACCGGGTGGAAGGCGTCGGGCGCGGTCCGTAACCCCACCCTTCATCGCTGATATCGATAACCGTTATCGATTACATCTGTTTGATCAATGCGCGGCGCGCCCGCATCTACGCCTCATCGAACGACGGCCCCCGTCTCACCGAGAGGATCCATCGATGACCCGCCGTACCGCCACCCGCGCCATTCCGTTCGCCGCCGCCCTGGCCCTGAGCGTCGGGGCGCTCGCGGCCGCCCCCGAGGCGACCTCCACCGGTTCCGGCGGCGCCTTCCCGATGCCGGCCGTTCTCGGTGCGGCCTACCACGTGCCGGGCGTCGCGCTCGGCGCCGCGGAGGTTCGCTCGCAGGGCGGTCTCCTCGTGCCGAACCTGACGCGTTGGCGGCGGGGGCGCGATGCGAGCGCGTCGGCTCAACCCTTCAGGACGCCTGCCGCGTTCACCGTCGCGTATCGGGATCCCCGCATCGCGACGGATGCCGCCCAGGTTCTCAAACAGGGCGGGTTCGCGACCGCGGGCGTCGTTCGCTGGTTGCACGATGCCCCGGCCACGGTCGCGGCCAGCTCGGTCACCGTCCAGCTCGGTGCCCTCTGAGGGGGCGTCGACGCCGCTCCGATCGGAGCCGGACCGTCACCGCGCACCCGCGCCGTGTCGACGCAGCAGGACCTCGCCCACGCCGAGTGGGCGGGGTCGACGCGTGCGGTTTGCCGGTCCCGGCGCCAGGATCTGCCCCGTGACCGGGTTCCCGGTGCGCCTCACCCTCGCCTGAGCCGCGGGCAGACGGCGGAACCGGGCCCCGGCCCGCCAGTCCGACGGCCCGCTTCGATCGGGCCCCCGGCCCGCGACGATCGTGCAGTCGATCCCGAGACCGCGACCCGGGCCGAGGAGAAGCTGCCGAACAGCCCGTCGCGGCTGCCGTGGGCGAGCCCCGGCCCCGCGTCGACGGTGATGCAGCCGGCCCCCTGGACGAAGAGCCTACCGGGGCCGGCCGACGCGCCGGCGAGATCCCGCGCCACCGCCCGTGTCGCCAGCCTCAACGGCCTGCAGGAGGGCGATCAGCAGGGCGATCAGGAGGGCGACGGGGAGGGTTTTGCGGCATCGCTCGTGCCGCAGACCCGCGGGCGCGCCTAACGCTTCTTGCCCAACTCGGCGGCGATGTCCTTGGTCATCCGGCCGACCTTGCGATGAGCCGCCGTCAGCTGGTCCTGCGTGACGCCCCAGCGCTTCATCCAGAACTCGACAGCCTTGCGTTCCGACAGGTCGAGCCGGTCCTTATCGATGAAGCCACGCTTGTCCTTGAGGCCGGCCATGGGTGATCCTATCGGGTTGGTGACATGCGATCTGGGAAGGACCTCGCGACCGCCCCGGCGGGGGCCGGTGCGCAGGCCTGTGAGGAACTGGAACGTCGGATTGGCCCCGTGGTTCTTCGGCACCCGACCGGGGCGGCCAGAGCGGCCCTCGACTCTACCGGCCCGCGCTTCGCTCTCGAAGACCGGTCGAGCCGGGAAATGCCCGCCACCGCGACGGCCATGGAATCCTACGCGCCAGCCTGGAAGATCAACGCCTCGACACCGGCGCGGCGTTTTCCGCAGTATGGGCTGCCGCTGACTTGATGTCATGATGCCGATCGACACGGCAGCCCGTGTCGGCGTTCGCTCGATGTGCGGGATACCGGTCATGTTCGATGTGACGAAGATGCTGGCCGACGCGCTCGGCGAGCACCTCGCGCTCACCTATCAGCGCACCTTCGGCAGTCGCGAGCCCCGTTTCGCCGAGGTGATCGAGGCGTCCGCACGTCTGACCATCGAGCGCATCGTCGGCAGCGACGCGCTCTACCACGACGGCGACCACACCGCCCTCGTCGCCCTCGTCGCTCAGGACATCCTGCGCGGCCGGTTCCTCGACAAGGGCATCACGCCGGAGGATTGGCTGCACATGATCCTGGCGGCCCTGTACCACGACATCGGCTACGTGCGCGGCGTCTGCTCGGGCGACCGGGCGAACGCCTTCGTCATCGACGCCCAGGGCACCACCATCAGTCTGCCACGCGGCGCCTCCGACGCGGCGCTGGCGCCCTACCACATCGAGCGCTCGAAGCTGGCGGTGCAGGAGCGCTTCGGCACGAATGACCTCGTCGATGCGCAGCGGGTGATGCGCGCCATCGAGCTGACCCGTTTCCCCGTGCCCGCGGACGACGAGCACCGCGAGACCGGGACCGAGGCGGGCCTGATGCGCGCGGCCGACCTGATCGGGCAACTCGGCGATCCGCTCTACCCCCGTAAATTGAACGCGCTGTTCCACGAATTCGCCGAGGTCGGCCTCGCGGACCAGCTTGGCTATGCCGGCCCGGCCGACCTCGCGGAGCGGTATCCGGCGTTCTTCTGGGGCAAGATCGAGCCGGTCATCGGGGACGCGGTCCGCTGTCTCGATCTCACGGTCGAGGGGCGGAGCTGGGTTGCCAACCTCTACAGTCATGTGTTCGCCATCGAGCATGACCGCCGTCGCATGGGTCCCCATCCCGGCTGAGTCGCCGGAGGGCGCGCGGACATATCGGTCGTGGTGACGGCCGGCGGGCTCGCGGGGGACGTCGCGGCGACCGGTCGGGCCGGAGCCGAGATCCTCGACGGCATCCGCCCCGCGCTGATCGGCCCGGCGGATGCCGTGCTCGACCGCGTTCCCGGACGCCGTCATGGTCCGAAACGCGCAGCCGCAATCCGGCCCGTCCGGCCTCCGCCCGCCCGGCGCGGGCGGAGCGAGAGGTGGACAGCAGGGAGGAAGATCGTGGGCAGGATGAGCGTGATCGGTCTCGCCGCACTGGTTCCATTGAGCCTGATGGCTCAGGCTCGGGCGGGGGAAACGCCGCCGACCACGGTCGGCGCATGCGCGCAGAGCGCGATCACCCACTTGGGGACGCGCTTCAGCGCGACGCTGACCAAGCCCGCCGAGGGGACACCCGGCGAGGGCACCAGTGTTGAACTGAAAAACGGCGTGTACGGGATCTCGTACGCGTATGTCGAAGCCATCGGGAACTCCCGCATCGGCGATCCGGTGACGACCTGCCTCGTCTCGATCCCCAAGGGCTGCCCGAAGGACGATGACAGGGGGCGCTTCTACAAGACGACGAACCTCCGCACGCTCGAATCGTGGACGCTCCCGGATTCGCAGCACATGTGCGGCGGCGCCTGAGGAGCGGGCGCCGCCGTCGCCGCGGGGGCGCGTCAGACCTCGACCGTCTCGAGCGCGATCGTGCGGACCGAGACCAGACAGGGATTGGAATTGTCACGGCGCCACGCGAGCAACAGCTCCGGCCGGGCCATCGCGGGGAGCGCGATCGGGCGCAACCTGATATCCGCCATGCTGTTCCCTCGGGTACTGGCTGGCACCAGCGCGATCCCGATGCCAGCGCCGACGAGGGCCAGCATGGCGTGGACCTGATTCACCCGCTGCACGATCCGCGGCGCCACCCCGCCGGTCTCGAACAGCCTGTCGAGCAGATCGATGAAGTACCGGCCGCCCTTGGGCGACCAGGTCACGAAAGCCTCGCCGTCGAGATCCTGAAGTGTCGGGGCGGTGCCGTTCGCCAGGCGGTGGCTGCGCGGCACCGCGAGCAGAAGCCGCTCGCTCACCAGCGGGGCCGTCGCGATCGACGATCGGGAATCCTGAAGGATCGGGGCCGGCCGCAGGATCGCGAGATCGGTGCGGTTCTCTTCGAGCGCCAGGATCTGCTCGTCCGAGACCATCTCGGCCAGCACGAGATCGACCTCCGGCAGCATCGCCCGGACATGGGCCACGACGCGGGGCAGCGTGCGGTAGGCCGAGGCCGCGGTGAAACTGAGACGGATCACGCCGCTCTCGCCCCGCGCGGCGCGGCGCGTGATGCGGGTGGCGCTCTCGGCCGCTCCCAGAACCCGATAGGCCTCCGCCAGGAACGTTCGTCCGGCAGGGGTCAGCCGGACCGTACGGGTGGTGCGATCGAGGAGCGTCACGCCGAGCGACTGCTCCAGCATCTGGATCTGCCGCGACAGCGGCGACTGCGTGAGGTTGAGCTTCGCCGCGGCCCGACCGAAATGCATCTCCTCGGCGACGGCGACGAAGCTGCGGGCATGGCCGAGATCGAACATTGATGCAGGATCCGGGATAATCCAGCCAGAATTAGCGTTGGACGCATTTAATCGCCTGTCCTAGCCCTGACGCAACGCCGAATGGCGCACATCAGGGAGTGAAACGGATGGCCACGATGCACCCGTCCGAGATGGCCCGCGCGTTGGGCTCCGGGCTGCTCTCCTTCCCGGTCACCCATTTCCGCGACGATCTCAGCTTCGACGAGAGCGCCTACCGGGACAATCTCAGTCGCTTGGCTGACTACAAGGTGTCGGGCCTGTTCGCGGCCGGCGGCACCGGTGAATTCTTCTCGCTCACGCCGTCCGAGATCGATCGCGTCCTGCGCGCGGCCGTCGAGGAGACCCGCGGCCGCGTGCCCGTCATCGCTCCGACCGGTCAGGGCACCGCCCTCGCGATCGAGCTCGCCCAGGCGGCCGAGGCCGCCGGCGCGGACGGCCTCCTGCTGTTGCCGCCCTACCTCGTCGGATCCGAGCAGACCGGCCTCGCCGCCCATGTCGAGGCGGTCTGCCGCGCGACTGCACTCGGCGTCATCGTCTACAACCGGGCCAACGCCCAACTCGATGAGTACACCCTGGCCCGCCTGTGCGAGCGCTGCCCGAACCTCGTCGGGTTCAAGGACGGCGTCGGTGACGTCGAGCTGATGACGCGGATCTATGCCGGCCTCGGGGACCGCCTGACCTATGTCGGCGGCCTCCCGACCGCGGAGACCTTCGCACTCCCGTATCTGGAGATGGGAGTCACCACCTATTCCTCGGCGATCTTCAATTTCCTGCCCGAATGGGCGCTGTCCTTCTACGAGGCGGTGCGCCGCCGCGACCGCGACGCCGTCTACCGGGAACTGCGCGACTTCGTCCTGCCCTACATCGCGCTCCGCAACCGCAGGCGCGGCTACGCGGTCTCGATCGTCAAGGCCGGCATGACCGCCGTCGGCCGCCATGCCGGCCCGGTTCGGCCGCCGCTCGTCGAACTCGCCGCCGCGGAACACGCCGAGCTGAAGGCGCTGATCGGCGACCGCCGCTGAGCTTCCGCATCCGCGCCAAGACCGGAGCGGCCGAACCAACGGCGGCCCGACCCGACGCCCGGGCGCAACAGGGCGGCATCCATCCAGGGAGAACGTCCATGAGTGCCATGACGAGCGGCACGGCGAGCACCATGCTCGACGCGGCCGAGGCGGCGCGCCGCACCCGCGTCCGCTTTCTGATCGTGCTGATGCTGTTTGCCGCGACCACGATCAATTACGCCGACCGCGCCACCATCTCGATCGCCGGGCCCGGCATGGCCAAGGAGCTCGGTCTGACCCCGGTTCAGATGGGCTACGTCTTCTCGGCCTTCGCGTGGTCCTACGTCCTCGCCCAGATCCCGGCGGGCTGGCTGCTCGACCGCTACAGCGTCAAGTGGGTCTACGCGGCGGCCGTCGCCCTCTGGTCCGGCTTCACCCTCGTCCAGGGGGCCGTAGGCTTCTTCACCGGCCTCACCGCCGTCGTCATGCTGTTCGCCCTGCGCCTCGCGGTCGGTCTCACGGAGGCTCCGGTCTTCCCGGCCAACGCCCGGATCGTCGCAGCGTGGTTCCCGACGCGCGAACGCGGCATGGCCTCGGCCTTCTTCAACTCGGCCCAATACTTCGCCACGGTTCTGTTCACGCCGCTGATGGCGTGGATCGTCCACAATTTCGGTTGGCATCACGTCTTCACCAGCATGGGCGTGCTCGGACTCGCGTTCGCGATCCTCTGGCTGCGCGTGGTCGACAGCCCGAAGAACCATCCGTCCATGAACCAGGCGGAGCGGGACTACATCGAGGCCGGCGGCGCGCTGCTCGACATGGACGGCCAGGGTACGAAGACCCAGGGGAATGCCGGAAAGACGCTGCGCCAGCTCCTGGCCCACCGGATGCTGCTCGGCATCTATATCGGCCAGTACTGCATCACCGTGCTGACGTACTTCTTCCTGACGTGGTTCCCGGTCTACCTCGTCAAGGAGCGCGGCCTGTCCATCCTGCAGGCCGGCTTCGCCGCGGTCCTGCCGGCCCTGTGCGGCTTCATCGGCGGCATCCTGGGGGGCGTGATCTCCGATCTGCTGCTGCGGCGCGGCTTCTCGCTGACGGCGGCCCGGAAGATCCCGATCGTGGGCGGGATGCTGCTCTCGATGAGCATCATCGGCTGCAACTACGTCCAGACCGACGCGGTCGTGGTCGGGCTGATGGCGCTCGCCTTCTTCGGGAAGGGCATCGGTGCGCTCGGCTGGGCCGTCGTCGCCGACACCTCCCCGCGGGAGAGCGGCGGCCTCTCGGGCGGCCTGTTCAACACCTTCGGCAACACCGCCGGCATCACCACGCCGATCGTGATCGGCTACATCGTGCAGACGACCGGATCGTTCGACGGGGCCCTGGTCTTCGTGGGCCTGAACGCCCTGGTGGCCTGCTTCTGCTACCTTGTGGTGGTTGGCGAGATCCGCCGCGTCGAGCTCAAGGCGAGCTGACCGTCGGAACGAGACCGGTCCCAGGACGGTCCGGTCCCGTTCCGCCCCTGCTGCGCGCGCTCGGCGGAGACCGGCCGTGCCGCTCCCCGACCCGATGCTTTGAGGAGGACGCCATGCTGAACGATCAGGGCCACGCCGCGCGCCATACGCCGACGGTCACCGACATGAAGGTTGTGCCGGTTGCCGGCCACGACAGCATGCTCCTCAATCTCTCGGGCGCGCACGGCCCGTTCTTCACCCGCAACCTCGTGATCCTCACCGATTCCACCGGCGCGACGGGGCTCGGCGAGGTTCCCGGCGGCGAGGCCATCCGCAGGACCCTGGAGGATGCCCGGGACCTCGTGATCGGCCGGCCGCTCGGGGCCTGGAACGCGGTCCTCAACGCCATGCGGACCCGCTTCGCCGACCGCGACGTGGGCGGGCGCGGCCTGCAGACCTTCGACCTGCGCATCACCATCCACGCGGTGACGGCGGTGGAGACGGCGTTCCTCGATCTGCTCGGACAGTTCCTCGGGGTGCCGGTGGCCGCCCTCCTCGGCGAGGGCCAGCAGCGCGACGCGGTCGAGATGCTCGGCTACCTGTTCTACGTGGGCGACCGCACGCGCACCGACCTCGGCTACCGGGCGCCTAGCGCCCAGGACGGCTGGTTCCGGCTGCGCGACGAGGAGGCGCTGACCCCGGAGGCCGTGGCCCGCCTCGCGGAGGCGGCCTACGCGCAGTACGGCTTCAACGATTTCAAGCTGAAGGGCGGCGTGCTGCGCGGCGAGGACGAGATCGCCGCCGTGACCGCCATCCACGCGCGCTTCCCGAAGGCGCGGGTGACGCTGGACCCGAACGGCGCCTGGTCCCTCGCCGAGGCGATCCGGCTCTGCAAGGGGCAGGGCCACGTGCTGGCCTACGCGGAGGACCCCTGCGGAGCCGAAGGCGGATTCTCCGGTCGCGAGATCATGGCCGAGTTCCGCCGCGCCACCGGCCTGCCCACGGCGACCAACATGATCGCCACCGACTGGCGGCAGATGAACCACGCCATCCAGCTCGGCGCCGTCGACATCCCGCTGGCCGACCCGCATTTCTGGACGCTCGCCGGCTCGGTCCGGGTGGCCCAGCTCTGCCGCGACCACGGCCTGACCTGGGGCTCGCACTCGAACAACCACTTCGATGTCTCGCTCGCCATGTTCACGCACGCGGCCGCGGCGGCCCCCGGCAACGTCACGGCGATCGACACCCACTGGATCTGGCAGGACGGCGAGCCCCTCACCAGGGAACCCCTGGCGATCCGCGGCGGCCTCGTGCAGGTGCCGGAGCGGCCGGGCCTCGGGATCGAAATCGACTGGGCGGCCGTCGAGGCGGCGCACGCCCTCTACCGCGATCACGGGCTCGGCGCCCGGGACGACGCGGCGGCGATGCAGTTCCTGATCCCCGGCTGGACCTTCGATCCGAAGAAGCCCTGCCTCGTCCGCTGATCGCGCCGCGACGACGGTCGGCGGGCGGCACGCCGCGGCCAGGCGAGCCTCCGGCCGGGGCTTCGGCCGGGGCTGCGCACCGCGGGGCGCCGGCCCGATGACCTGCGGCCGCGTCCCACCTGCAGGCCCGGTACCGGATGGCGTCGGACAGCGGGAAGGACGGGGTGGCGCGGCTCGCCGGGATCGAAGCGCCGGGGAGGCTGGAGGCCAGGGCCCGCTTCGCCGCATCGAAGGAGGGGCGTGCCAGGAGGAGCGCCGTCACCGACGGCATCGATCCGGCCGCGCCGGCCTGAGGCACGCAGCGCAGCCGGAATTCCCGAACGGCCGGGGTGATCGCTTCACCGGACAGGCCCGTCCGACCGGCTTCGCCCCCGCATGCGCGATCTGGGGCGGAGCCGGCGTCAGCCTTGGCACGCCGGATTCTCGCCCGCATCGCGGGCCGCCGAGCCTCCCCGCGACGAAGCAGGCGTTCTGCTGCGGGACGTAGTTCGGTCAGCCTGGCGGGGGCGCGGCCGCGACATCGCAGCCGTGCCCCCGATTCTGGACAAACCCCTCGGGACCGGGAGGGCCCAGCCTCAGCTTTCCTGCTTGGCTGGTGAGCGGACCGGTAGCATCCAGCCAGGCCTGACGAAGTGACAGGTATAACCGTCGGGACGACGCTCCAGGTAATCCTGGTGCTCGGCCTCGGCCTCCCAGAACGGCCCGGCCGCCGCCACTTCGGTGACCACCTTGCCCGGCCAGAGCCCGGACGCGTCGACGTCCGCGATGGTGTCCTCGGCGACGCGACGCTGGGCGTCGTCGACGTAGAAGATCGCGGACCTGTAGCTGAGGCCCCGGTCGTTGCCCTGCCGGTTCGGCGTGGTCGGGTCGTGGATCTGGAAGAAGAATTCCAGGATGCGTCGGAAGCTGGTTCGCTCCGGGTCGAAGGTGATCTCGATGGCCTCGGCGTGCGTGCCGTGGTTGCGGTAGGTCGCGTTCGGCACGTCGCCGCCCGTGTAGCCGACCCGGGTCGATACCACGCCTTCCCGGCGCCGGATCAAATCCTGCATGCCCCAGAAGCAGCCGCCTGCCAACACCGCTCTCTCGGTCCCCATATCGCTCCTCCGTGGACTGCCTGTTTCCCTCAGATGGGGACTGCGCAGGCGCTTTGCTCTGCGGCTCCGTACCCTCTCTCCCTGCGTCGGCGCTGCGCGTCACCCCTGTCCTCGCGTCCGCTGCCGTTTCGAACTCCGGCGCCGGCTCAAGGGGGCGTCCGGAGAGGGCTTCGGCGGCCGGGCAAATCACCGGAGAAATAGCGAATCGCGCCCGGCAGCATTCCACCGAGCGTTGCCACACCGGCCTTCTGGTGCGCCGCCCCGGCACCGAGAGCCTGCTCTCGGCCGTGACCCGGCCGGTATCTTGGACCGGGCCGCATGGGGGATCGCGGGCTGGCCGCCCCCCTGGGGAGCGGGAACGCCAGATCCGGGCCGGCGACGGGCGCGGGCGGGCGATCACCCGGGGAGGCGGGCGGCCGGACGCGGGGTTAGGCGATCGGCCCCAGCTCGACCGATCAGCGCACGCGGTCGATCCGCGCACAAGGACAGGCCTCGTGGGCGGACCCTCGAGGGATGCCGACGCCTGCCGTCCCAACCGCACGACCGACGGGCGCCGGCCCGCGGCGCTTCATCCGGCCCGCCGGCGCGGGCTGTCGCCGACCCGCTCCGTGCGCGGCTCCCATGAGGGCCTGCGCCGGATCAATGACTCATCAGACAGCAGACGGGACAATCCGCCAGCAAGTCGCGGGTGACGCCGCCGAAGGCCCATTCCCGAAGCCGGCCATGCCCGTAGCCGCCGGCGACGATGAGGTCGGCGGCCTGCTCGGAAGCCGCCTCGACCAACGCCTCGGCGGTCGAAGCGCCGTAGGCGTCTCTCTGGACCGCCGTGGCGTCGACGTCGTGTGACTGCAGGAGACCGATCAGGTCCCGCGCGTCGTCAGCTCCCTTCCCGTCGTCGATGGAGATCAGGACGACTCGCGAGGCCCGCTTCAGGAATGGCAACGCGTCGCGGACGGCGCGACGCGCCTCACGGGTGTTCTTCCACGCCACCGCGACACGCCGGGCTTCGAGGTGCTCGACCTTGGGCGGAACGACCAGCACCGGCAGGCCGAGCCGCATCACGGCATCCCCGGGGTCGATCGACGTCAGCGGGCCGCCGACGTCGCCCCGCCCCGTGACCAGCAAGTCGCCGGCGGCCGACTGAGCCGCGAGGAATGCCGAGGGACAGGCGAGCGTGGAGCGCCATTCGACCCGGCTTCGGCCCCCGACGGCTTCCTTGAACGCCGCGTGTGCCAGCCGGAGGTCGTTCAGGGCGGCTTCCTGGACCGAGGCGATGCAGTACCCGCCACCCGGGGTGGGGCCTGCGGGTGCAGGCTCATAGGCAGGCCTCTCGGCCGCAAGGCCGATCAGGCGAGCCTGGAAGTCGTCGGCGACGTGCGCGGCCAGCCGGACGCGTTCCCGCGCAGGCTCGCCGGGATCGACCGCTACCATGACGCTCGTGTAGGACATGGATCTCTCCAGCCTGATCGATATCGAGATCGGACCGCCTTCACCGGACAGGCGCGGCTTGCGGCGCCGCCGGGCCCATCCGGCTCAGGCCAGCGTGAGGTGGTCCTCGACGGCGCGCACGCCCGGGGCCGACCACGCGGCGCTCTCGGCGAGCCGGCGCTCGTGGCAGGCGTTCACCTTGCCCTCCAGGACGACCCTGCCGTCCTCGACCGTCACCTTGATCGCGTCCGCCTCGATCTCGGCGCTGCGCTTGAGCGCCGCCATGATCTTCGCGCGCACGTCGGAAACGCTCGCCTCCGGGGCCACCGCGATGGTGTTCACGATGCCCGCCACGCCCGCGAGGCGCCGGATCGCCCGACCGGCCTCCTCCTTCTGGTACTGCCAGCCCAGCGTGCCGGACAGCGTCACCCAGCCGTCCTGGACCTTCACCTGCACGGCGTTCTGCGGGACGGTCACCGACCAGTCGAGCATCTGCACGGCGCGTCGCGCCAAGTCCTCGTCGCGCGGCGGCGTCTCGTCGCCGAAGCGGACCTTGATCTCCTCGAACACGCCGCGCACGCCGCGCACCTTCTGGGCGGCCTTCTCGGCGGCGACCCGTTCCGTGTAACTGCCGACATGGCCGGTGAGCGTGACGATGCCGTTCTCCACGGCGACGCCGACATGGGCGGCGTCGATGCTCGGGTCGAAGTCCAGCTCGTCGATGATGTTCTGGCGGATCTGCTGGTCGCCCATCGCTCGTCTCCTCGATCCGGCTTCGGTCATGCCTGGTCTCGGCAGACGCTAGGCCCGGCGGGCGGAGGGACATTGATCCAGCGCAACGGCCTTGCCCGCCGCGATCCGTCCGGTCGGGGGGCAGGCGGCGTCGGTGAGGACGTCCGCCAACCGCGCAGGCCGGGCAGCGCCCGCGGCTGCGCGGGCAGCACGATCGGCTCTCACGCGCTCCCTCTCCGTCGCCCGAACCCCGTTGGAACGGGACGCGGTTGACGGGCGGTCGCCGGGCCGCGGCGCGCTAGATCAGGGGAAGCGCGGCCGTCGCCAGCATGGCGAGGACCGCGAGCAGCATGCACGCCGTGGCAACCCAGCCGAGCAGCTTGAGCCATCCCCGCACGGCGAAGGCGCCCATGACGTCGACGCGCGCCGCCGCCAGCATCATCACGACCATGATGGGGACCGCGATGACCCCGTTGACGACCGCGCTCCAGTAGAGCGCCCGGATCGGGTCGACCGCGCCGAGGCTGACGGCCATGCCGACCAGGGTCGCGAGCGCGATCGTGCCGTAGAAGGCGCGCGCCTCCAGCAGGCGCCGGCCGAAGCCGACGGGCCAGCGTCGGGCCTCCCCGACCGCGTAGGCCGCGGAGCCCGCGAGAACCGGGACCGCCAGCAGCCCGGTGCCGATGACGCCGAGGGCGAAGACCGTCGCGGAGAACGGGCCGGCCAGGGGGCGGAGCGCCTCCGCGGCCTGGGCGGAGGTCTGGATGTCGGTGGCGCCGTTCGCGTGCAGGACGGCGGCCGTGGTCACCATGATGGCGAGCGCCACCAGGTTCGAGAAGGTCATGCCCACGAGCGTGTCGACCTCGATCCTGTGCAGGGCGCCCCCGCCCTGCTCTGGCGCGTGCAGGAGATCGCGCCGGCGCGGGTAGGCGTGCAGGTCCTCGGCTTCCTCGGCCGCCTGCCAGAAGAATGGCGAGCGCCACCAGGTTCGAGAAGGTCATGCCCACGAGCGTGTCGACCTCGATCCTGTGCAGGGCGCCCCCGCCCTGCTCTGGCGCGTGCAGGAGATCGCGCCGGCGCGGGTAGGCGTGCAGGTCCTCGGCTTCCTCGGCCGCCTGCCAGAAGAACAGGTAGGGGCTGATCGTGGTCCCGAAGAGCGCCACCAGCGTGGTGAGGCCGCCGCCGCCGAGGTCGATGCGCGGCACCACCAGGGCCACGCCGAGGTCCCACCAGGAGACCCGGGCCAGGATCACCACGCCGAGATAGGCGAACAGGCTCAGCGTCAGCCACTTCAGGACGGCGACGTAGCGCGTGTATTGCAGGGCGAGTTGCATGAACGCGCAGGTGCCGGCGAAGAGGGCCACGTACAGCCAGCGCGGGCCCGGCAGCAGCAGGGCGAGGGCATCCGCCATGGCGCCGAGATCGGCCCCGAGGTTCAGGACGTTGGCAGCGAGCAGCAGGAGCACCACGCCCTGGAGCAGGGCGTTCGGGTAGGTTTCGCGCAGGACGCCGGCGATGCCGTGGCCGGTGGTGCGGCCGATCCGGGCCGAGACCATCTGCACCGCCGCCATCAGCGGCAGGGTGTAGAGCATGGTCCAGCACAGGCCGTAGCCGAACTGGGCGCCGGCCTGCCCGTAGGTGGCGATGCCGCTCGGGTCGTCATCGGAGGCGCCGGTGATCAGTCCGGGCCCGAGCACCCGGAGCAGGCGCGGCTTCGAGGGGCCGACGGCGGGGCTCTGAGCCTCGGGGTCGTCCGCCTCCTCGACTGTGAGGGACGGGGCACTCATGCCGCCGGCTTCGATGCCGTGGCCTTCGCTCCAGACCGGACCGTACGCGCGACCTTCAGGGCCTCCGACAGGTCGTCCCCGTCGGTGCCGTAGCGTCGGAAGAGGGCGTCCAGCCAATCCGGTCGCGCCGTCCCGGTATCCGGAAGGTCGGCGAACGGGATGTGGTACCTCCCGCCGAGCGCCTCGATGCCGTAGCCGGTGACGGCCCATTGTCGCCCCTGCCAGTGCACGGGTTCGGTCAGTCCATGGCCCATCCGCGCCTCCTCAGGCCGCCCGCTCGCTGAGTTCGGAGACCTCGCAGGTGTCCGCCCGCAGCCGCCAGTCGACGACGCCGTCCGCCTCGCACAGCATCGCCTTGGCCGTGTAGGCGGCGGCGACGTCCGAGCAGGCGACGACGACCGCCTGCCGTTGCAGGACGCGATGGTCGTGCCCGGTGTCGTCCGGGACGGTCTTGTGAAAGGTGACCAAGTATTCGCGCATCGCTCGCCTCCGCTTGCCGGTCGGGGGGCACCCTGGGACCCGCCGGGCCGGCCGGCCTTGATCCAGCGCAAGGGTGCCGACGGGCTCATGTGCCGGCCGCCGGCGGGGAGAGGGGCTTGCGACCGGCCTCCCCGTCCGCCGGGTGGCGGGCGGTCGCGGCGCGGTGGGCGTGCGCCTTCCCGTGCAGCGGCCAGTAGCGCTCCATGGCGAGGTAGGTGAACGACGCGGACCAGCCGATCAGGAGGAGGCCGTTGAGCGCCTCGACGCCCGTGAGCAGGCGGGCATGGCCGACGGGGGCGTGGTCGCCGTAGCCCAGCGAGGAGTAGGCGACCACGGAGACGAAGGCGCAGTCCTCGAGGGACGTCACAGGAACGCCCGAGAAGGCGCCAAGGCCGAGCTGCAGGACGAGCAGCCAGTAGGCCGCGGCGTAGATCCAGACCGCGGCCGTGTGCCCGGCGAACGCGGCGAGGACCACGACGACGATGCGCCAGCGCGGTGGCACCGGCAGCGCCGCGAGGTGCTCGGAAGTCAGGCGAAGGGTCTCGTAGAGAACGATGATGGTGGCGATGACGAGGACGATGCTGGCGGCCAGGACGACGAACATGGCTTCTGTCCTCGGGGGTCGGGGGATCGTGCCCGAGCTTCCCGGGGGCGGCGTTGACCTGCCTCAAGCCTGACGCCCGGCGAGCTTGATCCTGCCGGCCGCGCCCTGATCCCGGTCACCGGAGGATCGAGGGTCACGCCGACGCTCCGCCCCGCCGTGGTCCGGGGCCGGCGGATTGAGGCAGGTCAACACCGTCCCGGCCGGGTGCTCGCACCGTGACGGCCGCCCAGTCCGGGCCGAGGGAGGCTCCGATGTCCTTTGCCAGCATCATGGTCGCGGTCGACGACGGGCTGCATGCCCCGGCTCGGGTCCGGCTCGCCGCGGGGCTCGCGGAGCGCTACAGGGCCCGCGTCGTCGGCGTCGCCGCCTGCGTGCCCGATTACCCGCGGGGGTACGGCGAGACCGCCGTGCCCATGGGAATGGTCATCGAGGAGATCCGTCGGGCCGCCCTCGGCAGGCTCGACAAGGCGGAGCAGGCCTTTCGCACGGCGGCCTGCCTGATCGACCGGGTCGAATGGCGCTCCGACGTGGCGGCCCCGCGCCCGTTCCTGGAGGGACAATCCCGGGTGGCGGACCTCGTCGTTGTCGGGCGCCACGCCGACGAGGGCGTGACGCGGGGCATGGCGGCCGACGTCGGCGACGCGCTGATGGGGTCGGGCCGGCCTGTCCTGGTGGTTCCGGCCGGCCTCGAGCACCTGGAGGCCAAGCGCGTCGTCATCGGCTGGAAGAACACCCTTCAGACCCGTCGCGCCGTGTCCGACGCCCTGCCCATCCTGCGTCGGGCCGAGGCGGTCCAGGTGTTCCGGGTCGGCCCAGGCGAGGACCGCCCCGAAGTCGAGGACGTGGTCCGCTACCTCGCCCTGCACGCCGTGAATGCCAGCGCGCACCTGGCCAAGCCCTCCGGCTGGACCGTCGCCGACGACCTGAGGGGCACGACCCGTGCGTTCGGCGCCGACCTGCTCGTGACCGGTGCCTACGGCTACAGCCGCCTGCGGGAGTGGTTCTTCGGCGGGGTCACGCACGACCTGCTGGAGGAGGCCTCCGTCTGCTGCCTGATGTCTCGCTGAGGACGGGGAAGGGACCCGTCCGCCTCCCCTCGGGGCCTCGCGCCCCGAAGGATGGCGGCCGTCTCGCGGGTCGCTGGCCCGTAGCCCCGACCAGGCGGCCGGACGAGGCCGGCGCGGTCGCTCCCCGTGCCGGGAGCGCCCCGGATTTCCGGAAGGCGGTCCTGGGCTCCGCCGGTTAGTCGCGATAAATCATTGCTCAGAATGATATTTCTGTTTTGGCCTGCTGGCATAACCCACTTTGCAACCCACATTTTTGAACGGCTTGTACCGGTTGTCCCCGGACTACGATGGACACTGCGGCCTCACGCGCGCGAGGGCGAAACTTGCTGGGTCATATGAAACTGTGCCTCTTGCGGATTGGATAAACGCTTCTGAGTCGCAATAATTTATGGGCCAGCGGCCGTTCGTCCTGACCATTCCGGCGGCTGCTGATCCTGGCTGACGCGCAGGCGACGCCACTCCAGCCCGGCGAACGCGGCTTCGTATGAGGTGTCTGCTGCAATCGGCAGCGCTGCCCGAGCCTCGGCCCAGAACCGGTCGGCAAGCGCCGCAGCATCCCAGGCCGCACGCCACCACGTCAGGATCGGCTCGCGCGCCCGAGCAAGCGCCGCCGCCGATGGGAGCCGGTCGCGCTTCTCGTGCTGATTGACCCGGCGCGAGGCTGGAAACAGATCCCATAGTCCCTGCACTGCCACGCCGACCACGGATACCGCGACGCCAGATCAACGGTTCGTCCGTTGGGAACGAGCCGACCTTCTCCGGGTTGGCCAGGGCCAGCCGCAGAGGTGATCCGGCGCATGAACGTCTGGCAGCTCATCGCCCATGATCATGCCTACCTTGCACACTTGATCGCGGAGAGCCGGTACACCTTCGGTAGATCGGTGATCCATGACCGTGAGGAGGTGCTGGCCGGCTTGATCGATGAGCTTGCTGCTCATGCCGAAGCGTTGGAAGCCAGTCTCTATGCGCCGCTGCGCCAACTGGATCGGACGCGGCAGTTGGCCGAAGACCTGCACCGTGAGCATGCGCAGTTCATCGGGCAACTCGATGCCCTCGCGAGATCGCGGCAGGGCGACTTTGTTCCGCAACCGGGCATGGTCCTCGACGTTGCCCTGATCGGCCAGCACCTTCGCCGTTACACTCAGGAGCTGATTCCGGCGGCTCGAGAGCTTCTCTCTTCAACGCAAGTCGATGCCGCCGCCCACGCCTTCGTTCGTGCGAAGATGCAGACCTTGAGGGCACGATACAGTCGCAGATCGGGCAAACTGACGTTGGGCAGAGTTGCACGGGCTTGCACCGTCTGCGCTGCTGTAGCCGCTATCGGCTACCTAGCTGGGCGCTCGACCTCAATCAAAGGGCGGAAGCATTTCGCATCGTCCAGCCGCGGGGATCGCGTCGGAGCTTAGCTGCCAAGTCTATCCAGCGAAGCTGCGCTCGGTAGCGGGAGCGAGGGGGCGCATCGACGCTGCCAGTCCCGTGCCTTCGACTTCAAAGCTAAGCTTTCGCAGCGAAGCTTATCTTTCTAATTCGGCGGCCATTGACAGAACCGCGCCCTTAGGAGGAACATCGCTTCTTGAGCATTGCGGAGTCGTTGCATGAGCAACTTCGACCACATCCTGAACTGGACGCTGAAGCGCGGCTCACATCCGTTTCCGGGCCCTGACGGCGGCACATGCATCAATGAGGCGGCCGTCGTCGCACACGGCTTGCCGTACCGGCCGATCAAGTCGCATCTTGCAATGCCGCCTTGTTTCTCACGACCGATCTGCCGTCTGGCGCTTTACCTGAACGATGAAGCCAACGACATGCAGCGACAGCGTCTTCTTCCGTTCGTGACCCGACTAGCTTGCGCGGACACCCCGGCGGTGGAGGCGCAGCGAGCGGCCTACATCCGGTCGCACATTGATCTCGATGGCCCTCTCCCGCTTCACTCCTCCTTCGATAAGGGCATCAGGGTTCTCGAAGGCGTGCTGGCCATCGGCCGGCAGGCAGACCCGCTTGGAATCGGGCAGGCGGCGGAGCGGCTCGCCGCTGCGCGTGAGACTACTTCAAACCGAAAGTCGGAGTCTGCCCGCTCTTTGCGAGCGAAACTGAAAGGGTGGATGAGCAAGCCGGAAGGACTCGAAGCCCCGACTTAGAATGTGGCTACGTCCCCTAGTGGTCAGAACCTGACGCTTGGTACCCGTCTGCGAGCCCCGCTACGGTTAGATAGCGGCTGTCCGGAGCGAGCCTCACTGCAGACAGAACTGGACAGCCAGCGTGTCGAGCCTTGCTCGGCGCTCCTTCTTCATAACGACTGGGTTTCAGGTAATCCGCTCGACCCATCGCGCTCGGGAAGGCCCCGGCTCGAACGCGTCTCCAAAGTACTGGGTTTCCCGGATCACCTTCCCCTCCAGAAACTCCATGATGCTCACAGTGTAGGACGGCTGCCCGTCATACGTCAGAACGTACTCGGTGACCCAGAAGCAGCCTGCACCGATGATCCGCCGCACTGTAAAGCGTTTCCGATTCGGTTGAGCGGTGCGAGACGACTGAATGTTTTGCCGCCCGCGGATGCGCTCGCCTGATTGCGGATACTCAAGTACTGCCTCGTCTCGATAAATCTCATGCTCCTGATCGAAATCGCTCGTGTCGGATGCGGCCCAATGGCGATCCAGCGCCTCTCGAACTTCTTGATCATTCATTTTGGGCCTCTTTGAGCATGGCCGACAGTCTTGGGCCACCATACCACGCGCTTGTCCCAGAACGGGCTACCGGAAGGAGTGGGAGGGCCGTTTCAGCTTGGGCGCTGAGCGATCTAAAAAGCCGGAGGCCCCCTGGGCCACGGGTACCAAGTGTCAGGTTCTAACCACCAGGAAGCTCACAGCGTTGGCTGCGGGATAATCGGATGCATCCTCAGGGATGGGTGGAACGAGCGCCTCATCGCGATTTAACACCCGCTCAGCGATCCGCCGTCCTGTTTGCACCGTGCCGATTTATCCTTGCCCTCTATACGTTGCGCATCAAGCACTCAGCGGTTTCCATTGGCAAAAAGGCCGCCTGATCATCGATGTCCGCTGCCAAGCGCCGCCGCCGAACCTCATGCTCACGTTCTTCACCGCAGACTCGATTTCAGTGTCGTCCGTCCGTTATGGAATTGCGGCCAATTTGCTCGACAGCGAAAAAGACAGCTCAAGGGCGATGATCGTTAGCACTCTCGCTGATTGAGTGCTAAAGCTGCGTTGCGAGGTCAGCTGTAGAATTTTTACGGCCGCCTCTCCTGCGATTCCGAGCCGTAGTGGCGTCGGTTTATCGGCAGGAACACCGGATCCAGACTATGAAATTTCGCCCCCTACACGACCGTGTCGTCGTTCGCCGGATCGAAGGCGAGGAGAAGACCAAGGGCGGCATCATCATCCCCGATACGGTCAAGGAGAAGCCGCAGGAGGGCGAGGTTATTGCCGTCGGTCCCGGTGCTCGTGATGAGGCAGGCCGTATCAACGCCCCCGATGTGAAGGCTGGCGACCGCGTTCTGTTCGGCAAGTGGTCCGGCACGGAGGTGAAGATCGATGGTCAGGACCTCGTTATCATGAAGGAATCCGACATCATGGGTGTCGTCGCCTAAGTCGGTTGCGTCGCTCGCAACCCCGATGACCTGCCCTTTCGAGGCGGCCGCTGTGGCGCGCCTCGGGGCCTTACACCATTGAAGAGACCATCCCCATGGCTGCCAAAGACGTTCGTTTCTCCGTCGATGCCCGCGATAAGATGCTGCGCGGTGTCGAGCTTCTTGCCAATGCCGTGAAGGTTACGCTGGGGCCTAAAGGCCGCAACGTCGTGATCGAGAAGAGCTACGGCGCGCCGCGCATCACCAAGGACGGCGTCACCGTCGCAAAGGAGATCGAACTCGCCGACAAGTTTGAGAACATGGGCGCCCAGATGGTGCGCGAGGTGGCCTCGAAGTCGAGCGACATCGCCGGTGACGGCACCACCACCGCGACCGTGCTTGCGGCTTCCATCGTGCGTGAAGGCGTGAAGTACGTGGCCGCCGGCATGAACCCGATGGACCTGAAGCGCGGCATCGACCTCGCTGTTGCGGCGGTCGTGAAGGATATCGGCGAGCGCTCCCGCAAGGTCGCCTCGTCCGACGAGATCGCGCAGGTGGGCACCATATCGGCCAATGGCGACAAGGAGATCGGCGAGATGATCGCCCATGCCATGCAGAAGGTGGGCAAGGAAGGCGTCATCACCGTTGAGGAGGCCAAAACCGCCGAAACGGAACTCGACGTCGTCGAGGGCATGCAGTTCGACCGGGGCTACCTGTCCCCGTACTTCATCACAAACGCCGAGAAGATGATGGCGGATCTCGAAGATCCTTACATCCTTATCCACGAGAAGAAGCTCGGCTCGCTTCAGGCGCTTTTGCCGATCCTCGAAGCCGTGGTGCAGACGGGCAAACCCTTGCTCATCATTGCCGAGGACATCGAGGGCGAGGCCCTGGCCACCCTGGTGGTGAACAAGCTGCGCGGCGGCCTGAAGGTCGCGGCCGTGAAGGCTCCCGGCTTCGGTGACCGTCGCAAGGCGATGCTCGAGGACATTGCCCTGCTGACCAAGGGTCAGATGATCGCCGAGGATCTCGGCATCAAGCTCGAGAATGTCACCCTTGAGATGTTGGGCCACGCCAAGCGCGTCCGCATCGACAAGGAAACCACCACGATCATCGACGGTGCCGGCGACAAGGCCGACATCGAGGCACGTGTGGCGCAGATCAAGGCGCAGATCGAGGACACCACCTCAGAGTATGACAAGGAGAAGCTCCAGGAGCGTCAGGCCAAGCTCGCGGGCGGCGTTGCGGTGATCCGCGTCGGCGGTTCGACCGAGGTCGAGGTCAAGGAGAAGAAGGATCGCGTTGATGATGCGCTTCACGCGACCCGCGCGGCGGTCGAGGAAGGCATCGTCCCGGGCGGCGGCACCGCGCTGCTGCGTGCCATGACGGCCGTTCAGGGTCTGTCGAACGACAACCCGGACGTCCAAGCCGGCATCAAGATCGTGCTGAAGGCCCTTGAGGCCCCGATCCGTCAGATCGCCCAGAACTCGGGCGTCGAGGGTTCCATCGTCGTCGGCAAGATCCTCGCCAACTCGTCCGCGACTTACGGCTTCAATGCCCAGACGGAAGAGTACGTCGATATGCTTCAGGCCGGCATCGTTGACCCGGCAAAGGTTGTGCGGGCTGCCTTGCAGGGCGCAGCGTCGGTTGCGGGCCTTCTCGTCACGACCGAAGCGATGATCTCCGAGGCTCCGAAGAAGGAGGCTCCGCAGATGCCGGGTGGTGGCGGCATGGGCGGTGGCATGGGCGGAATGGACTTCTAGTTCACTCAGCAGACTGGACAAGCGATTGGAGAAGGCCGCCCCCAAAGGCGGCCTTTTTTCTTCTCATTCCTTCGATCACCTAGGTATCCGCCAGGATTGTGAGCGCTAGTAAAGGCCGTGACACTGCGCGATCAGGGCGGTCAGCTACATCGATTAGAGCGGCGTTCCATTGCAAAACGGCCGTGCCGACGGCCCGAGCTATCGATCTGCCTATCCTCATCAGTGACGGCGAAGCCCCGAGCCCCATAAAATTCAAAAGCCGAAACGTTCTCCGCAAAGACGTGAAGGCCCAGCCGCTCATGACGATTTTGTGCTGCCTGTAAGAGAGTTGATCCCACACCCCGACCAACATGAGGGCGGTCTACGTACAACGCGGAGATGTAGCCCTCATCATCCACGGTGATGAAGCCGATCACCGAGCCCTCGACCTCGGCGATCAGGGTCTCCGAGTGCCTCAGCAGAAGTTCCAGATGCTGGCGGGCCTCGTCTTGCTCGCTGATCTCCAAGAAGGAATGAGAACTGTGGAACGTTCGGTCGAAGAGCGCGAGCACCGCAGTGCGGTCATCTTGGGGCTTGAAGGGACGAATGCGCATCTTTTGTCAGATTCCTGCTCAATTGACAGCCGTAACCTGTCGTCGCTCAACCCTGCTGTCCTTCCTGCCAGCATCCGTGCGTGATTCGTCGAGTGCGTGAACGGCCTCCGCATGCACGTGCTCGAAGCCGGACATCAGGACATCGGTCGGCAGGCAGACCCGCTCGGAATCGGAGAGGCTGCGCAGCGGCTCGCCGCTGCGCGTGAGACCGCTTCAACGCGCAAGCCGGAGTCTGCGCGCTCTTGCGGGCGAGACTGAAGGGGTGGATGAGCAAGCCGGAAGGATTCAAAACCTCGATTTAGGATGAGGCTACGCCTCCTAAGAAGCTCGCAGCGTTGGCCGAGGGGATGGATGATCCAATGCCCTGAGGGATGAGTTCGACGAGCGCCCCATCGTGATCTAACGCCCGCTCAACGCCGCAACCGTGTTCTTCGCGATCCAGTTCGCAAGAGGGATCTCTGTTAGAGGACGGCCACGAAGAAGCTCGCGGGCGACTAGCGCGAAGTCGATGCATTCCTCGCCTTCGACTTCATCCTCTGCTGCCTTGGCAGTCCAAGCCAGGAGTTCGGCCCAGCACCCCCGTCGCTGCGGGAGGATGTCCCGCAGAACGGCCTCTTCCCGCTGCTTCTTGGTCTTGGCTGTGTGGAGAGAGGCAGCCACTGCCTCGCCCTGCTCGAACCACGACTGCAGAAAAGAATACTCCTTTGGCCAGAGCTTCGAGTCGGCGAGCGCGGTCGCGATGGCCTTTCCTGATTGCCGCTCGTCCGGGACACCGTCGAGGAGATCGTCAATCAGTGCTTCGGTCGCCATACGGTCCGGCCGGACCTGCACCGGGCTGACGGCCTCGAGAAACTGAACCAGCCCGAACGGAGGCGGCTCATTGCGTTCGAGGTTGTCTGCAAGGCGATGCGCGATGACGCCTTGAAGGATTTCGGGCGAGCCATCGAACGGATCGGTCTGATAGGCGATCTCGGCGAGCAGTAGGTCGATTTCGTGCCGGCTGAGGTCGTCCCGCATCCAAGCGTCTCGGACGCCAAAGCCTTGCTTCACGAGGAGTGAGGCCAGAGCCAGCTTGCGACCACGCTTGAGGATGACAAAAGCACTCTGCGCACCAGCCCCATCGCACCCAGAAACCGTAATTGAGGTGATCTGAACCGACGGCTTCGCCGCGGGCTGTAGACCGCGTTGCCGGCACGCGCGAATGGCCGCGTCGAGGATGACTTGCACATCCTCTGCGAGCCACGGGCGCATCAAAACGAGCCGCTCCACGCTTTCAGCAGACAGGCCCCCGTTTTGCGCCACGGCTAGAAGGCTCTGCGCCACCTGCTTGACCACGGCGGGGCTCGGATCAAGCAGCCATCCGAGGGTCGCATCGCGCATCGATGCCACCTCTGAGGCGACGAACGACCCGACGATGACGACACGCTGGTCGTCCGGGAAAGCAGCCAGTTGCTCGGAGATCTGCCCATGGATGAGGAAGGGGTCGTGACCGAGGGCCTCGGCCATGGCGGCGTAATGCGAGGTAATGTCGTCAGGGCTGAGGGCCGGGCCGTGTGCCGCCGCTTGTTCGGAAAGAGCAAGCATGAGAGCACGTAATTCATCGCCGAGATCGAGCTTGGCAGCCGCAAATTGCTGGCCGACTACCATCATCACCTCGGGTGGCAGCAGGCCACTCTCGGCCGCCGTGACGAGCTTCTGCTGGACCTCTACGACAAGGTTCATCGCTGGTTCGCTGCCGCCTTCGAGCGCCATGCGTGTTTCGTCGAGCGCTTGCCCGACCATGAAAAGAAGAGCCTCGCACAAAGCGTCGTTGGGACGCTTCTTAACAACCTCTTTGATAAGCAGGTCGAGCACGACGATCACGGCGTCCGGATTCTCGGACAGCGCAACGCCCACGGTCTGCAACCCGGTTGTCATTTCCCCGCGCCGAAGATCAGCGGCGACGAGCTTCGCGAGTTGAAGGATTCTGGTACGCGGTGCGTTCGCCATAACGGGCATCGCGGAGGGCCTCGTAAATCGGGTGCTGCCGATTGATCCGGCGACACAGATAGCAGATCAATCAGCTTGGCACCCGTGGCGACAGCCTGAGACGATCATGCCCCTGTGAACGCCCGCCCACCTGCTCACGCCCCTCCACCAAAGGAAACGCTCGCCGGTACGGTCGAGCGGGTGACCTTCCACAACGCCGACAGCGGCTTCTGTGTCCTAAAGGTGCAGGCGCGAGGCAAACGCGACCTCGTGCCGGTCATTGGCCACGCGCCCGCCATCGGCGCTGGCGAGTGGGTGACGGCGACCGGTCTTTGGTTCACGGACCGTCAGCACGGTCTTCAGTTCAAGGCTGAAACCCTCAAGGTTACGCCGCCGACCGGTGTAGAGGGTATCGAGAAGTACCTCGCCTCGGGCTACATGCGCGGCATCGGGCCAGCCATGGCCAAGCGTATTGTGGCCGCTTTCGGCGAAGGCACCTTCGAGATCATCGAAGCCGAGCCCGACCGCTTGAAGGAGGTCTCTGGCATCGGCCCGATGCGCGCTGCTCGCATCGTGGCCGGATGGGCCGAGCAAAAGGCCGTGCGTGAAATCATGCTGTTCCTGCACGCTCATGGCGTAGGCACAGCGCGAGCGGTGCGCATCTTCAAAACCTACGGCTACGACGCGATCACCGTCATGACCGAGGATCCCTACCGCCTCGCTCGCGATATTCGCGGTATCGGCTTCAAGACCGCTGACGCCATCGCGATGAAGCTCGGACTGACGAAAGAGGCCCCGCAGCGGCTACGGGCCGGCATCTCGTTCGCGTTGCAGACCGCCACCGACGAGGGCCACTGCGGCCTTCCCGTCGCTGACCTCGTCAAACTCGCGACCGCGCTCCTGGATGTCGAAGCCGTGCTGATCCGTTCGGCGCTCATCGACGTGCTGGCGACCAGCGAGGTGGTGCAGGACATCATCGGCGACAAAGCCTGCATCTTCCTCGCGGGGCTGCACGCGGCCGAGCGGATCATCGCCGAGCGTCTCCTGGCGAGAGTGAGCGGCCGCCCGCCTTGGCCCGAGATCGACCTCGCCAAGGCTCTGCCATGGGTCGAAGCGAAGACTGGCAAGGTGCTCTCACCTTCGCAGGCCGAAGCGGTGCGCTTGATGCTGAACGCGAAGCTCGCGGTGATCACCGGCGGGCCGGGAACCGGCAAGACTTCGACGCTGGACACGCTCCTGCGCATCCTGACGGCCAAGGGCGTGCGCGTGATGCTGGCGGCTCCGACCGGCCGGGCGGCTAAGCGCATGAGCGAGCAGACTAGGATAGAGGCCAAGACCATCCACCGCCTCCTGGAAATCGACCCGAAGCACGGCGGTTTCTCGCGCAACGAGGAGAACCCGCTCGATTGCGATCTCCTGGTCATCGACGAGACCTCGATGGTGGATGTGCCGCTGATGAACGCGCTGACGAAGGCCGTGCCGGCACACGCCGGGCTGCTGCTCGTCGGCGACGTTGATCAGCTTCCCTCAGTCGGACCGGGGCAGGTGCTGGCCGACATCATCGGCTCCGAGCGCGTGCCAGTGGCGCGGCTGACTGAGGTGTTCCGTCAGGCGGCTGAGAGCCGGATCATTGTGAATGCGCACCGCATCAACGCCGGCAAGATGCCCGAGGCGGCTCCGCGCGGCAGCGAGAGCGACTTCCACCTCATCGAGATCGACGAACCTGAGGCTGGGCTCGCCACGCTGATCGAGGTGGTGACGCGGCGTATCCCCGCTCGCTATGGCCTCGATCCCGTGCGTGATGTCCAGGTGCTCACCCCGATGCAGCGCGGCGTCCTAGGCGCGAGGAACCTCAATCACGAGCTCCAGGCCGTGCTGAACCCGAACCCCTCCACATCAGTCGAGCGCTTTGGCTGGCGTTTCTCGCCGGGCGACCGGGTGATGGAAAGCCAGAACGACTACGACCGAGAGGTCTTCAACGGCGACCTCGGCACGGTCTTACGCATCGACGAGGAGGAAGGCGCGGTCGTCGTGACGTTCGAGGGGCGAGAGGTTGCGTATCCCTACGGCGAACTCGACACCCTCGTGCCGGCCTACGCCACGACGATCCACAAATCGCAGGGCTCGGAATACCCGGCAGTCGTCATCCCGCTCACCACTGGGCATTGGACCATGTTGGCCCGCAACCTCCTTTATACGGGGGTCACGCGCGGCAAGCGGCTTGTGGTGCTGATTGGGCAACGCAAAGCGGTCGCCATCGCGGTGCGCGGCGGGAACATGAAGCCGCGCTGGACCAAGCTTGGGCAATGGCTGCGAATGTCCCCATCGGCGGACGGATCTTAGACGCGAAGGAGCTCCGCGGATGCCGATCAGCAGGATAGACCTTGCGGACGCAGGCTCGCCGGAGGCGCTCGTCAAACGCATCCTACAGGCCGAGCCGAACCTTTCAGCGCCCGTGCCGATCCAAGAGCTATGCTCCCGACTCGACATCCTCCGGATCGAGGACTTCGAAACCGACGAGTTCGAGGGCGGCCTCGTTACCGACGCGAAGCGGTCTGAAGGCACCATCCTTGCCAAGCGCGGGGGCGAACCGCGTCGCCGCTTCACCATCGCGCACGAACTCGGCCACTTCCTGATGGCGCACCACGTCCCGGATCAGCCCGGCCGGTTCCTGTGCAAGAGTTCTGACCTGCTCCGTGTCACAGCGAAGGAGGGCGATCAGCGGCAGCGCAGGGAGGTCGAGGCCAACCGCTTCGCCACTCTCATGCTGATGCCCCCGCACCGGCTGCGGGGGGCGATGGCGGCCTTTCGCGATCCCGATCTGCAGCACGTTCTTGTGCTCGCGCGCGACTTCGCGGTCGGCAAGGAGGTGGCGGCTCGGGCCTACGTGCAATACCGTCCTGAGCGGATCGCCATCGTTGTGGCGGGCAACGGCCGGGTGCAGCGGTGCTACCGCAGCCTCTCCTTTCCGGCCATCATCTGCGCGGTCGGCAGCCCGGTTCCGACAGGCTCGCTTTATCACAGCAGTCCACATCGGCCGAACATCGCGAGCGACATCGCCGCGTGCCGTCCCGATCTCTGGATCGATGTGAAGCGTGACCTCCGCGCGCCGGACCTCTACGAGCAGGTGTACGTCCAGCAGAACGGCTTTGCGATGATCCTACTGCGTCTGGAAGCCGTCCCGGAGGAGAGCGCGGAGGAGCGCAGGCTCAATGAGGGCTGGCGTCACCGCTTCCACTCGGGGCGACGGTAGGCAAGACCCAGCTCTGACGGATAAGCCCTGACGGCCATAGCCTGCTACTTCGTCAGAGCGGGCCGTGCTCCCTGTCCCGTGGCTGATCCGGCGCACTCCTCAGGCCGGCAAAGGAGCAATAAGGGTCGTGAATGGCGGGAACTGACGACTACCTTCGGCTGCTCCTCAGTCGGGTTGCCGCCGAGGAAGCGTTCCTCGACCGTGTCGGTCGCGCCGAGGACGCCGAGCTGAACGCTGCGGACGCCGCGCCTGCAAGGTCTCCTGCCGTGTCGTTGATGATCACGAACCGTCAGCGGGCGGCGCTTCGTGAGCTTGGCTTTTCCGAAGAATCCATTCGGCAGATGACGCCAGTCGAGGCACACGAGAAGCTCGGGCTGGCCAAGCCGTTCTAGCTCGGCCCGAACCCGGCTCGCCAGATAGTACGGCCTGCCGGTGTGAAGGTCGCTAGGACCCGTGGCTGCCGTCCCATGAGGCGGCGAGGTGCCGTGGAGAAAGATTGGGTAGCCGACAGTCCTTCTCACGACCACCGCCTTACGACGGGTTCCCTGCTCATCGAGAACGGTTGCGGTCGCATCAAGGATCTGAACCCGTCGGCTGCGTCAGCAGCAGCCAAGCTTGGGTCAGCTTCAGCAGGTTTTTAGCCTCCGGCTCCATCGTGTTGATGTCCAGGTCGTAGGGGCCGAAATGCCGCGTATGGGCGTACTTCAACGCCGTGCCGGCGTACCGGTCGCCCCGCGCCCCCTCTCGGCGCGTCAGTTCGTCATCGGGGACCCACACCCAGACCCACAGGACGGTGTGATCCTTCAGGACGGAGCTCAGATCGTCAGCCCATTCTTGAGACTCAATCACCAGTTCCACGATCAGATCGCACCCAGCGTCCGCGAACGCAGCCACCGAGCGATTGAAGCCCTGGTAGAAGGCCAGCATTTCAGCGTGGAAGCTCTCCGCCGTGCCACGCCCCAGCGGTGCAAAATCGCCATCCGCTAGCTGGTCGGTGGAGAGATAGCAGAACGGCTCCGGCATATCCTGACGGATCGCCTTGGCCAGCCCGGACTTGCCTGCGCTGGACGTGCCACTAAGGATGATTATGCGCCCTGCCATAGCTGCTCTGCCCGACGCGGGAATGATACCGCCGTGGTCACTCCGTCCTAGCCTTCCCTGCGGCCGCCCATCTTCGATGCGTCCCTGTGCTTCGGGACCGCTTCGCGGCCTGGGGCTACGCCTGCGTTGTGTCAGGCGGTGCGCCTGTGGGTGATTGGGACGACGGAATGATCGCTTGCATCTCCGTGGGGATCGAACAAAGGAATAGACTGCAGCTCTGCAGCCCTCGTGTTCAACCCGTGTTCGTGATGCCCAGCTTCTCGAAGAAGATCGAATTACGCAAGCGGGCGTCGTGCAAGACCTTGCCGAAGGGAATGACTTCAACAAAGGCCGCTGGGCCGGTCGAATAGCCAAAGTACCCCTTTCCGTCCGGTGTCTTGGCAAAGCGTCCGATCATCTTGTCACGAAGCTGGGGCGTAATGTCGGCCACGATGTAACAATGGAAGGACGTGCTCGGCGTGATCCCGAGGATGGCGCGACCTCGGATATCGACCTCGCCCTGCGGATTCTGAAGCCGCTCTACGTAGCTTAGGACCTGCTGAACCGGATCCTTTCCCTTGCTGTAGTCCTCACGCATGGGGCGCTTGAACTCGACCAGCACGATGGTGTCGGTCCCTTCCCGCTCGCGCCACGCCACGCAGGAGTTATAGAAGAACGCCAGATCGGGCCGTTCCTCGCTGTCGGACGTGGTATATTGGTTTAGAAGCTGATCCGAGGCAAAGAAGTTGAAGAACGCCAGCCGATCATCCAAAAGCCATAGGTTGTGATCCTCTATTTTTAGGCCCTTGGAGTCGATCCTCATAGGGCAAAATAGTTGATGAAGTGCGTCCTCCTTGCTGTATGCCTCCTTGGCCGGTTCGCTGTATTCCAGAAGTGTTTCAAACATATCTAGGACGGCCTTGCGCTTAGTGACGTATTCTGCCAGGGCGCCTTTCTTCTCCTCGGCAATGTATTGGGTGTATTCCTCGACCTTCTCGACCAAAGGACCCTTTAGCAATTCTCCCGCCTTGATCGACTTTTCGAGGGATACGAAACGCTTTTGCCTGCGGAACCGGGCACGGGACATTTCAAGGAAGATTTCTTCCTTGCCGAATGAGTTGGGTTGCAGGCTCTCGGCAAAGGTATCCAGATCGTCGGCCAGATAGAGGAATTGGGGATTTTCCGCTATCAACTCGCGCGTAGTTTCGACCTTTCGGGATATGGCCTGCTCGATGTACGGGCGCAGATAGTGGCGGGCGGCCGCCGCTATCTCCCGCTTGATCTCATCGACCTCCGCAGCGTCCAGCGTGAAGGCTGTCCGTTCGCTGTTGACTTTCTGATCTAGATAGGGGCTTGAGGCGCAGGCAATATAGACATGCTCTCCATCCAGCGCCTTTAATCCCAATTGTTCATCAATGGCGTAGTCGATGACTGACCGGCTATCTCCAGAAATAAAGGCAAAGTTGAAGGAAGGCGGATCGAAGCGCATCCGTTTATTGCACTTCAACGACCAGACCTTAAGCGGGAAGGCGTCATCCCCGGATCCAATGGTTAAGTCGGCGGTGTGCTGATCGACTATGCTTTCCGCGAAAAGATTCTGGATGTCCGTGACCCCTTCGTCCTCGACGGTGACGTGAGGGGCGTTGCCGGCGACGAACAGGGGCACGAAGTGCGCAGCGATCCGATTTTCGATCACGCCGGCCTTGATCGGGCACTTGTTCTCAAAGGCTGATTTGAATGCCCGGAACGTGATCTTAGTGTGGTGCCGCTCCTCCTCAACCTCGACCTCCTGCTCGGCAACCTGATTGGTTTCCGACAGCCGGAAATCGAAGGACCGGCGCTCCCAGCCATTCGCCCCCCGATAGGTGCTATCGACCTTGATACGCTCGAACACCTTGAGCCAAGCGAGACGCCCCACTCCCTTGCCGCCGCGCTGTTCCTTCCAGCGGGAGTCAGGTGTGCAAAAGGATCTGAAGTTGTCGTTGGTGAACCCGACCCCATTGTCCTCGATATCGAAGCCAATGACCCTGCTGTCCAGTTGGTCTCCCAACCGGTGAATGCGGACCACGACCCAACCGCGCTTGGCGGCCACGTCGCCGTAAAGCTCCGTAATCGAGTGAATCGAGTTGCTGATCGCCTCCATGAGCGGCAATAGTGTATTCTTCTCGGTCGGTCGCAGGGCAAGCCGGTTCACCCGGCCAACGATGTCGCTTTCGAGGTTTGCCAAGACTCTGCCCCCCGCCGCGCAGGGCTTACCGCCTGACTGGCTCAAAGCTTATACGGCGCATCCTCAGGTGGTGGAAGCTGGCAGGCGGCCTTCCTCAACGAGGGCGGCTCCGTGCTTGAGGAGGGGGTGCTGCTTGCCCTCGGCCCGTTCCGCATAACGCGAGCCCACGTGGACCACCCGGCCTATGATGCCTACACACTGATTGCGCAGAGCAGTGCGTAGCGTCAGCGTATACCCCAGCGTGACGTCACTCTGCGACGTGTCGCACTCGTCACTTCGCGGTTGGCAGCCGCTTGATGTGACGCGCGCTGCCACGGCTTTAGGGGCTGATGTGACCGGACGTTCGGGGCCGGGCAGTTCACCGGTCGCTCTGGGTGGGGCGTTGATGCGGCGGGCATCACGGCGAGGTCAGGGCGCGCGAACGCTCCTGACAGGGTAAGCTGCTGAGGTGCGCCAATCAGGCCAATCCCTAGACCTCGTCCGTCGAGGGCAGCTTGGGTGAGAGGCCGCCCTCAACGCGGCCCTGTATTGAAGGCAACGGCAGCCGCGACGAGGGCCTTGAAGGCGGTTCCGTCGATATCATCGCCAGCACGCAGATCGATGGCGCGCCGCGTACCGCCGTCTAACCCGGCGTTGAAGAGGCCCAACGGATCTGGCAACGACGCACCCTGCGCGAAGGTCAACTTGACCTTGTCCTTGTAGGTCTCACCTGTGCACAAGATGCCGTTGTGCGACCAAACCGGCACGCCCAATGGGTTTGATGGCTTTCGCCACTTCACGCCCTCGACAATGGCGGGTTCGGCTTGCCAAATCAGGCTTCGGATCGATGCCAGCATCGTCCCGCGCCAATCGCCGAGCGCGGCAATCTTAACGTCAATCGCCTGCTCGGCCGTGCCGGGAGCATCGCCCTTTCCCTGATGTGCAGCGCCCGCCATTAGCGTCACTTTCAAAACGATCCCGTGCTCATCACATTGGACGAAAGGGTCCGTAATGTGTCGTGAGCGGAAGCAACGGCCGAACCGAGGCTTGCCGACCCGAGCGGAAGTGGTAAGCCCGTAGCGCCTTGTCGGGGGAGGTCCATTGACGCCGACTATTGCGGGTGTGGTGTGTAGGGCGGGCCTGACACACCCTGAGGTGACAACCCATGGCCCGCATCGGCTACGCCCGCGTCAGCACACTCGACCAGGATCTCGACACTCAGCTGGCCCGCCTTAAGGCCGAGGGCTGCGGCATCGTTCGCGCTGAAAAAGCTTCGGGCGGCTCGCGTGAGGGCCGGCTTGAACTGGCGACGGTTATCGAGTTCCTACGCCCCGGCGACGAACTCGTCGTCACCCGCCTCGACCGGCTCGGGCGCGACACCCGTGACGTGCTCAATCTGATTCACGAGGCCGAGCAGCGCGGGGCGTTCGTTACCGTGCTCGACCCGCATGTCTCAACGCGCGGTGAGATGGGCCACGTCGTGCTGACCGTCCTTGGCATGGTGGCGCAGATGGAACGGCGCTTCATCAAGGAGCGCCAACGCGAAGGCATCGAGACCGCAAAAATTAAGGGTGTTTACACGGGCGGGAAGCGCCGCCTTGACCGAGAACACATCCAGGAGCTGCACGCGGGCGGCACTGGCCCGGCAGCCATCGCGCGGACGGTCGGTTGTTCGCGGATGCAGATTTACCGCGTGCTTCGGGAGGGATGAAAGGCAGATGTTGCGAACGGCTGAGTTGGGTGGTCAGCGGACCCTGGCCTATCGCCTCGAAGCGGACGTTCCCTCTCCGACCCTTCTCCAACGCTAGGAGAGTATCGTCCGCACTATCGTGGTACGGAAGATGGGGCTATCGAGCTTCCAATGCTGCGGCCAAGGAAGTCACGCGTCAGCCGAGCAATCTCGTCCGTTGCCTCGTCCAGCGCGAAATGGCCAGCATCGAGGATGTGCAACTCCGCCTTCGGCGTGTCGCGCAGGTACGCTTCTGCTCCTGGCACAATGAAAGAGGGGTCGTAACGGCCCCACAACACGAGCGTTGGCAGCGAATGGCTGCGCATCCAAGCTTGCCACGCCGGATAGGACGCGACGTTGGTGCGGTAGTCGTAGAGGAGCGCCGCTTGGATGTCCCGTTCACCCGGACGGGCTAGGACGGCGTACTCGTCTGTCCAAGTGTCCGGATTGTACCGCTCGTGGTTCGGGCTCGTGCCAAGGTGACGCTGCTTGGCCCCCTCCAATGAGATGAAGGCATCGACCTGCTCGGGGTGGGCCGCGGGATTTGCCCAATACCGAGCGATGCCCTGCCACTTCGCACCGAGGCCCTCTGCGTAGGCGTTGGCGTTCTGAACGATCAACGCACTCACCCTTTCGGGGTGAGCTTGCGCCATGCGGAAGCCGACCGGGCCGCCGTAGTCCTGCATGAAGAGCGTGTATCGCTCGATGCCGAGGTGGGCGACCAACCCCTCCATCGTCGTGGCAAGGTTGTCGAAGGTATAGGTGTACTGCGCCGGCGACGGCGCATCGCTCTGGCCGAAGCCTGGGTAGTCGGGTGCGATCAGGTGATAGCGGTCGGCGAGCAGTGGTAGCAGCGGGTCCCACTGCCGGGATGACGACGGATAGCCGTGGAGCAGCAGGATCGTGGGCGCTTCGCGCGGCCCCGCCTCGCGGTAGAAGATGGCAACACCGTTTACCTCGACCCGATGATAGGTCGTCGTGGCCTGAGTGGAGGGAAGCGGCTGCGGTGTTCCTTGTCCAAGTGCCAGGGCCGTTGCAGCGGCTAGGACGGTCTGTGTCGGCATAGCTCATCTCCTCAGCAGCGGAGAGATAGGGCATTCTCGTTGGACACGCCGCAACGACTACTTTCTACCCTACCGAGTCGTAGGACATGCTTTCTCAAAGGCCTGGAAGCGGACCTTCCGACCCTCTGCAACGGGTGGCAACCGGACTTTGACCCTTCGTCCCGAAGCAGACGTTCCAGCTCCGACACAACCCGGCCTTGGCCATTGGTCTACGTCCTCATCAAAGTGAACATCGGTTGCACTGCTTTTCCGGCAGCAGTACGCCCATTCCAGTTCACCCTTTGAAGCAAACATCAGCAGCGCGCATCGACTTGGATGCTTCTGTCACAGGCACACCGATTTCACTGAGGGCTAGATAACACTGGCGCAGCGTTGTTGGCATACCGCGGCTGCTTGGGGCATTTTTCGTCTACGAGGCCGAGACGAGCGCGCTTATCGGGCGTAGACTGGCCACGCTTAGGGCCAACCGACGAGGGATGCGCCGTAAGGAGAGGGTATAGGCGGCGGATGGCGCCGTGTCCTCACTCGGAGGCTTCAATGACTGCCTCGCTCAATCCCGCTGCACCCCAGCATCTGCCGCCGTTCATCACTGCCTCCGGTGAGACAGACGTCTTCATGGTGGTCATGGCCGTGTTCCTGGTCATAATCGTGATGGCGATTGGGCTCCTGTTCCTGCGCCTGCACACCCTGCCCGAGCGGATCGCCCACAAGGGCCATAAGCTCCAATTCGAGATCGTCGCCGTGCTGGGTTTGCTGGCGCTCTTCACGCACGTGCATCTCTTCTGGGTCATCGGCCTACTGCTCGCCCTGATCGACATTCCCGACTTCGGAGGAGCGTTCGGACGGATGGCGGGATCACTCGAAAAGATTGCGGGCATACCGCCGGGTAAAGGAGCGGACGAATTGCCGGACGAGCCCAAAACTCTCGTCCCTCTTCACGAAGAAACCCGGCCACCGTTGCGGCCTATGTCGAAAATCGCTCCAGCCAGCACAGGGAGCTGAGCCATGCTTGAGCTACTTCTCTGCTCCGTGGTGACGATCCTGCCGGATTACCTCGTCCGCCGCTTCGCACAGGGTAAGCGGCTCGGCAAAGAGATCACGCTTTTCTCGGTCTGGTTCGAACTGCGGTGGGGTATTGTTGGATGCATGATGCTCACCGTAGGGCTGATCACCGTGATCTTTTACAATCATCCTTCTACGAGCAATGCTACCTTGTTCTATCGGACCGTGCCGATTGTTTCCGAGATCAACGGGCGGGTCGCGCAGGTTTACGTCACTGATGTGAGCGCCGAGATCAAGCAAGGGGCGCCGATCTTCAGGTTGGACAGCTCAACTCAGGAGGCCGCGGCAGAAACTGCCCGACGCAAGATCGCTGAGGTTGATGCGGCCATGGTGTCCGCCCGCTCCGATATCATGGTGGCCAACGGAAAGATCCAAGAGGCGAACAGTGCCCTCCAGCAGGCCGTGGACGAACTTGAGACGAAGCAGGAACTGAACCGGCGTAATGCCGTCATCGTCGCGCCGCGCGACATCGAGCGGCTCCAGAATGTGGTGAACGGTCGACGGGGCACGGTTGCGGCGGCCACTGCCTCCAAACAGTCAGCCGAGGCGCAGATATCCAGTCTCCTCCCGGCTCAAAAGGCCAGTGCTGAAGCCGCGCTCGCCCAAGCCGAGGTGGAAAAGGCGAAGACCATCATCCGGGCCGGCGTGGATGGCCGGATCGAGCAATTCAGGTTGAGGGCCGGCGACATCGTCAACCCGATCATGCGTCCAGCCGGGGTGTTGATCCCGGAAGGCGCAGGGCGAAAGGCCATCACGGCGGGTTTCGGGCAGATCGAGGCCCAGGTGATGAAGGTCGGCATGGTAGCGGAAGTCACCTGCGTCTCGAAGCCTTGGACCGTCATCCCGATGGTGGTCACGGTGGTGCAGGATTTCATCGCCGCCGGACAATTCCGCGGTGGCGAGCAACTGATCGATGCTCAACAAGTGACGCGGCCAGGAACCATCCTCGTCTTTCTTGAACCCCTCTATGAGGGTGGGCTTGAGGGGGTGACCCCGGGCAGTAGCTGTATCGCCAACGCCTATACCAGCAACCACGAGCTGATCGCCTCCGGTCAAGTCAGCCCCCTCAAGGGCTTGATCCTGCATGCAGTCGATGCAGTCGGGCTCGTTCACGCAATGATCCTGCGGATCCAGGCGCTGATGCTGCCGATCCAGACCTTGGTGTTCGGCGGACATTGATGCGGCCGGCGTGTGTAGGACCCATCGCGAACCTGCACACGTCAATTCCCCACCGGGCAACGCACACCGATGAGGCTTTGGCTCAAAATCGTAGTGGCGGTGGGCGCCCTCAGCCTCGTGGCGGCCGCCGGCGCATACACTTTGACAAGATACCCGGCGCTGATCTCCGCCCGATACACTTTGACATTGGCGACCGGTCCCGTTGGGAGCGACGGACAGAAAGTGCTCGCAGCGTTCATCCGTGATCTGTCCGCGGAGCATCCCCTCGTGCGCTTGGTTCCCGTTCCGACGGATAGCCTAGCCGATAGTGCGAAATTGCTCACGGATGGTCGAGTCGATATTGCCGTCGTTAGGAGTGACGACCAAGCGGCGGCGCATGGACGTACAATCTTCGTGCTTCGGCAGGACGGAGTCGCGGTCCTTTTGCCACCGGCATCGAAAATTGAGAGCGGGAGCGAACTCGCGGGCAAGAAGCTCGCGGTAGCAAACGGGTTCGATCCCGGCCTGCTCAAGGCCTTCACCGAGTTCTACGGCCTGAACACCGCAGACCTGATGGAAATGTCGCGGGCGGAGTTCGGGCCCGCACTAAAGGCGAGGCGCGTTGTCGCCGCCATCGTAGCTGGCCCCCTGGGACCAGGGCCGATCCCGGATGCCTTTGCCAACATCCAGAAGAGCTTCAAGGCGAAGCCATCCTACCTCGACATAGCGGAAGCGGACGCCATCGTCGCCCGATGGCCTTCTTACGAGTCGGTCGAAATCAAGCAGGGGACGTTTGGAGGCACCCCGACCGAGCCGACCGAGACGATCAACACCTTCGCCGTCCGCATCCTGCTTGTCTCGCGGGCCTCTCTGCCGGACCGCGTAGCCGGCGAGGTCACGCGGATGCTACTGACGACAAAGGCCAAGCTCGTCACCAGCTTGCCCGCCGCGGCCCAGATGGAGGCTCCCGACACGGAGATGTCTAATCTGCTTCCCGTTCATCCCGGGACGGTGGCCTATCTGGACGGCGAACAGGAGAGCCTGCTGGATCAGACGGTCAACTATTACTGGTTGGCCGTCATGGTCGTCGCCATTTTCGCCCCCCTCGTGGGCTGGGTCGCCTCTAAAAGCAGGCGACGTCACAACAACGAGGCTAGGGCAAAACTTTGCCGGGTAGTCGAGCTTGTGACACTGGCCAAGAACGGCACGGCGGATGAGCTTGCCACAGCCGACGCGGAACTTGAACGTATCACTGAGTGGCTTCTCCAACGGCTCGTCGCGGACGAAATCGAACGCGATCATTTTCAGCTTATCGAGCGGATCATCGTGCAACTACGCGCGACCATTGAGAAGCGGCTCGATGACCCTGCCACCGCCGGCGCTTCCTCAAAGTGCAGGCTTAAACAGGGTCTTGCTTAGGCCGAGCACACATCGCGACCCGAGTAAACGCGCCTACCGAACGTCGGTCGGGGGCCCTTCAATGGCCTTCCCAAGCCGCTCCAGTTCGAGCGAGTAGCAGAACAGGGAGAACAGGATCGCTAGGACGGCGAGCGCCTTCACAAAACCTTGGCCCAGGGGCGGGAGAGCACTGAGTTCAGGCACATGCCGGAAAAAAAGCACTGAGAAAAACGCGCCGCCAAAAAAGAAGCTGGCGCGACTGGCAAACAGCAGTAGATGCCCGACGACAACGTTGCAGAATGGGATGCAGATAGGGACGCGCTGAAGTCTGATCCAATAGCAGGATTGTAGAACGATGATGCAGCCTATGACGGTCGCAAGACGCCATAATTCGAGATCCACTGGTTCTCCGAGGCGCGAGATCATCCGTCGAAAGATCGGCAGGATGATCCACACGAGGCAGGAGGCCGCTGCGGTCTGCAGGATGAGTAGGCCACCGTAAATGGCCGCTCGTCGTGACGTTCGGGAAATCAATTGCAACAGGATTTATCCAGACAGGCCGCGGTGAAGGACAGCTTTAGCTCGATACCCGCCGACACCGAGCGCTCGCGTCTCCGATTAGACCTTCAAAAAGGCGGCCGGCCATATCTCGATCACAACCCACCATTCGGCAAATGCCCACTTTGTCGATCTCTCGCCTGCAAGCGGAGCAGCGCAAATTCACCCGACCCAGTCTTAAGGCTCTGTTTCATCAAGCGCCAGGAAGCGGACCTTCCACCCTTCCGCAAAGGGTCGCAACCAGACCCGAGCCTCTCGCCCCAAAGCGGAAGCTCAACCTCTGGCTCAACACTGCATGGTAGGTCCTGCCACTCGTACCCGAAAGCGGCTGCTGGAGGACCTTTACTGTGTCATCAGCACCATGCCGCTGATCGGACCCACGCCCTTGGGTACCGGTACGCTGGTCGCGTCGTAGTTGGCGTTGAGGTAGAGATTCGGCCCTTCGTAGAGGTTCACCTGCTGCGCCACCACGACCGTGTAGGCAGACTGATCCGCCACCGGCTTGTGTGAGTCGATCACGAGGCGTCCGGCGGGCAAGTAGATCGCGCCCAGCGCTGTCTGTGCCGGTTGCAGTGTTGCTCATTGCGCCTGAGCCAGATGCAGTTCGGCCCATGGAGCTGGGGTGGGCCGGCGGACGAAGACCGCGCAACCGCCGACCTGAGGTACGACCGCCCACCTCAGTTTTCCTCGGCCAGCATGATGGTTAGCACGCGACTCGTGACCGCCGGATCGGCCGGGTCGGGCGAGGCGAAGCGCGGACAGAGGTCGTCGCAGTCGATCTTCCAGAAGCAGCGATAACCCGCGACCGCGGCCACGCCAAAGTCGTGCTCGCCGTGCGGATCGTTGTCGGCATCGAAACGGTCGAAGCCACGCACCGCCGCCAGCAGCGCGGCGCGGGCCACGCTCGGCAGCGCTGCGACCCCGGCACTCATCACGACCCGCCCGCCGGAGAAGCTCCGGCGGAAGGCATCGTTTAGGTCGCGCACTCGGTGCGGGTGCTCGGCGGGGTGCGAAACGTCCATAGTCTTAGCCCACCCCCTCGCGCGAGCCGGGCGGCAACAATCCGAGATCCTTGCGAGCACGGGTGATCTCGCCGTCGTCGGGAAAGTCGCGCCAGCGCAGCACAAAGCGGTCGTCCGCCTTGGTGTAGAGGACCACCGCTTCCCACCAGCCTTCCATCGGCCCCTGGCAGGCAAGCACGACGCTGCCGATGCCGATGGCTGACCAGTCACGCGGCGCCGAGGGGGGCCCGCCTGAGCCGTCCGTGCCGCCGATGGCACCTGACTGCGTCGCGGCGGGCGAAGGGGCGCTCGTGGCCTTGCCAGCGGCCTTGAGGGGCATGGGCATATCGGGGAGGCCGGCGGTGGCCATCAAGCGGGCGAACGCCCCAGCGGCGCAGAACGGGACGAACGCTTTGCCGCTGGCGAACAGTCGGCCCCGCGCCAAACCAGTGGCGAGGGCGTGGTGTTCCTTGCCCACCGCCAGGGCGTGCAGGCCCATCAGCGCGGCGGCGCGGCTGGCGCCCTCGGCATCGGCCGCCGAGAAGGCGCTGGCATGGGGGCGACCCCGCTCGTCGCAGCCAAAGAGGATCAGGCCCGGGGCAGTAGCCGGCGGCGCCTCCTTTGGCGCGGGATCACCGAGCGGTGGGGAGGGAGGCACAAGGGCGATAGATGGCAGCGCCGGGGCGGCAAGGGGGATGGTTTCGGGGGTCATTGGTAGGCTCCAGAAACGACGAAGGCGACCCGAAGGCCGCCTTGCGTGGGGTAGACGCTTGTTGCTGAGGCTGCGGCCGCTGCGGGGCACGTCGCCTGAGAAGAAACCTCGGCGGCGGTTGGTAGGCGATCAAAGCGGGCATTCTGTGCATCGCAAAAAAGGTGCAACTAAACGCAATTTATAGACATCTATTCCTAATGTCAAGGTAGGGTTGTAAATTCGCTTTTGAAGCGATGAGACATGTCGTCTGGACCGAAGGGTCTGCACACTCTTCGCCGGGCAAGCAGCGCAACGTCCGGAGACTTACCGCCCATGTCGAACGGATCAGGGATTATGGCGGCCGAAAACACAAAGCTCGGGACGGTTAGGATTCGCTATCCGTCCGCCGGCCAGCTTAGATTCCCTTGGGTAAATACCAATTGCAAACGTAGCCCGCGCGCTGCCTGTGGAGCTAAGCCAAGGCAAAGCAAAGCTACCTCACACTAGTTGCTACAGATGCCTAAAAAGGCGCCTGTATATGAACCCCCGTGCCCGGATGGCTAAGTTAACCCTGTGAGAGCATACCCACCACTGGTGAGTGGCTGCCTTACCCCCTGCTGACCGCTGGGACACCTCATGCCCAACCCCGTCATGAGAGCATGAGCCCATGAGCAACACTGGAGACCATACCCATGAGCAGCACCGCCGCCGCCCGCCAGATCACCAACGCTTACGGAGAGTGGGCCACGGCTTTGCAGCAAGATGGCTGGACCCCGTACTTGTTGACCCTGATGTTCCGGCAGTTGCGGGGTTCGCCTACGGCGGTCGCGCGCCAGATGGAACGTGAGGCGGAGCGGGTCTACGGCCGGTTCGTCACCCGCGTGCACCGCAATCCGATGGCGCCGTCGAGCTTCGGCCGCCTTCCCGTGTGGATCTGCAGCCCCGACTTCCCCGTCTTCAAGCATGCGAAGCAGAGCTTGGATGACGTCACGATCAACGCTGGGCGCCACCTACATACCCTCAGCTTTCAGCCCCCGCCCCAGCATTCGCGGCTGCGCGAGCCCGTCGATGAGCATTTCACGGCATGCCAGAACCTCTACGTTCGGCCAGACCTTCCCTTGCTGCGCCTGCACGCCGTGCCGATCACCCACAGTCTCGAAGGCGTGGTCGATTATGCGCTGAAGGCGCTGCGGCAGGGCCTGATCGGCGACGACGGCGTGTTCGTCCTCCCCAGAAGTCGGTCGGAGATGCCGGTGCGGAGCTGTTTCCCGCACGGGCCGCGCGGCTAGGAGCACAGCACCCGCCGTTCATGCGTCTCAGCCGTTGCTCACTCCAGCAAACGAATGGGTTTGGCCTTGCGGCCAGCCGATCACTAATCGACTGAGACACATCAATGTGTCGATGCTTGTGGGCTGCGAGGTGCAGCAGCCCTACCGCAGCGATGACCTGCCAATTTCGGAAAGCGAGAGACGTCCCGCCTGCAAGCGGTTGCAAGCCTTAGTACGCGCGGGCGGAGAAGTGCGCTGGTATTATCTCGAATTGTAATATTCCTCCATCACTTCAACGAACACGCGCAACCGGCGCATGCCCTCACGTCGTTGCTCCAGTGTCAAATCAGGCCACGAACGCTGCGCCGCCGGTTGCGTGCCCCAAGCAGACTTCCGTGGTGGTTTGCCCGGTTTCCGATCAACATCATCATTCAAATCCGCGAAGTAATGGTCAGGTCCTGCTTCAGGTGCCTCCGCCTTGCGCCGCGCAGCCTCCTGCTCGCGCAGGCACTCAATGCCGTGCCTTTTGATCAACGGCATTACGTCTTCAGGTTTGAACCCCGCGTGATAGCGTCGGTCGAGCATGAGGGCATAGACCCGAACACGCCGTTTCACTTTGTTGCTTTTGGCTTGGAAAACGAAACGCAGCACGTGCCGGAGCATATTGTTTCGCGCGTTCAGCGTATTTTTTGGACGGCGCCCTAACCCACCCCAACCCGGGTGCTTGATGAACTGCTCCCACGCTCGATCCGTCCGGATCATGTGGTAGGCCGCCGCATAGGCCGCAGCGATAATGCCGATACGGTGCTCTCGAAATCCCGTGTCGAGGGTGATCCAGGCAGTCTGTGCCGCATGGGCCGCGACGACCGGTTGCCCTCGTGCCATGCCGATGATCGCTAACGGATCGGTGATTGTGATCGTTGCTGGCCCTTCATCGTCATCGGCCGAAAGGTGCGTAACGCACCCTTTCGGGCCGCGTGTCCGACGGCTTCCGGAAGGCAGTAGCGAGTTAGGTGGCGTCGTCACCCCCGGAGGCTTATCAGCCGACGGGCATGTGCGATGACGGTTCCCAGGATTGACGAGTCGCTTGTTCCCCAACACGGGCGACGTATCGGAGCGGCGCGGCCAGTTCGATTGGGGCAGGCGAAACTTCAATCCAGCCTTCGCCTTGTTCTCCGCCAGGACGCTTGGTGAAAGTTTAAGCGTTGCCATTTCAACCTCAGTGCTAAATTCGATAATCTCTGGCGATTATTGGGGCCTGCGTTTGCCGACTCGGAGCAGGCGGCTGAAATGTAGTCATGCGTTGCATTTTGGATTTAGATCCTCACACCCGTCTCAAGCAGGGTTCGGATGTCTTCACACCGCCACGCGGTGATGCGCGGCCCAAGCTTTATCGGCTGCGGGTATCGTCCAGTACGCACTCCCTCCCACCAGGACGACTTGCTGATCGGCAGGGGTCCTCGCGGTGCAAGAATGTTGGCGAGGCGGACGAAGCCAGTGGCTGGCAAGCCATCCGAACATGGCGTAATTGATACCAAGTCTTCTGCGACGGGCATTTGTTCTGTCCCCTACTTCGAAGGCGTTTGCCTTTCGAACGAAGAGAAGAATGGCGTCAGCGCAATCTCGAGGAAATTCAAGTTCCAGGTTGCACGATGAAAACGCCAGTTCCTAGAGTGGTTTATGCAAAAATCTAGAATGTTTCAAAGCCACATAAGCGCCTTTCGGCAGCGGCGGTGGCGAAATTGCTTCTGCGGCAAAGCCGGGCGGAAAATTTGGGAAACTTACGGCCTGTAGCGATCTTGGATCGAGCCTCTGACGAAGCAAAGCAATTACCCCACAGCATCGCGCGATATATAGGCGCAATTCGTCAGGTTGAGCGAAAATTTCATCAACTGCTGCTGCGAATCCGGGCTGCGCTGGATCGATTGAGAACTCCAAGCCGGGATGGTAGCGCTCGATATAGTGGAATGGCGCGGCCGGTCCCAATTTAAGCCATAGCGCCGTGAACGTGCGCTTAGACATTTTCCATTTGTACTTGAATCCATTCCCCTGCATCACACGAAATGCTTTGTCTAAGCTGGCGGTATCCCTCGCTCGGTCGGTGGTTGGCTCGTAGGCAATGAGGAACCATGCAACGTCCGAGACAAGATCGAGGTGACTGTAGGGGTGACCATCCCATTCCCAAACATCGAAAATCGGAAGAGTGAGCGCGTCGAACGAACATATGCGGCGCAGCACATCGACACGGATATGACGCAACGCGAGAGTCAGATCAGCCGGTGGTAGCTCATCCAATGTTTGTGCAGTGGAATCCTGCGTGAGATACGAGACAATACACGCGGTGATCGCCGCCGGGTGATCGCCGGGCACCGTCGGCCAACGGAGCCAAGCGATGAACTTGAACAGCGCTTCGAGGAAAGAATCACGGTCATCGTTCCGCTCATCCAGCAATCGGGCGAGGGCGGCATCGATGCCGCCCTGTTGGGCGGGTGTGGGCGACGGCCTGCCTTTGGATGGCTGCCGGGAGCGTTGCCATCGGTAGATCGAGGCCAACGAGGTATCGAGGCCGGCTGCGGCTTCCGCGGGTTGAAGACCCTTCTGCCGCGCCGCCACGAACCGGGCGATGATCGCATCTTGCTCGGCTACGGTATGACGCTTGGCAGGTGGGCGCCGGGGTCGAAGGCGTCGCACGCTTGGGGAACCCTCCGTAAGCCTTCGGACACTACAGGGCCGCTACGAACGTGGTCCATTGATCCATCAGATCGCGCCGCTTGGCCAGCAGGTCGCCACGCCGGTAGGCCGCCTCGACCCGGTTCTCGACCGCGTGCGCCAGCGCCATCTCCGCTACCTCGCGCGGCAGGGTCGTCGCCTCGGCCGCCCAGTCACGGAACGACGAGCGGAAGCCGTGCGCGGTGATCGGCACCGCCATTCGCTGCAGCGCCTTGAAAAATACTATGTTCGACAGCCGCCTCGTGCCATCTCGCCCCGGAAAGACGAGCGCGCTGTCGCCTGCCAATCCCTTCGCCTGGGTCAAGACTTCACGCGCCCTTACGCTGAGCGGCACCCGATGCTCACGGCCCGCCTTCATCCGCGCAGCCGGCACGGTCCAGAGCGCCTCAGCTTCGTTGATCTCGGACCAGTGCGCCCCAAGCACCTCACCGGTGCGTGCCGCCGTCAGGATCAAAAATTCAAAGGCGAGGCGGCCGATGTCGCCCTGCCCGGACATCGCCCTCAGGCGCGCGACGAAGGCGGGGACCTCTGTGTAGGGTAGCGCCGCGTGATGCTTTTCTCGCTCGCCCTGTTTCGGCAAGCCCCGGGTGACTCCCTCGACCGGATTGTCGCCGCTGCGATGCCCGGCCGCCTTCGCCCAATCAAGCACCGTGCCGATTCGCTGGCGCACGCGACTGGCCGTTTCACCCTTCGTCAGCCAGATCGGCGCGAGCGCCCTTAAAACATCGGGGGTCTCGATCTGGTCGACGCGCTTCGAGCCAATATGCGGGTTCGCGTAGGTGCGCAGCGTCGTGATCCACTGCGCCGTGTGCTTCGCATTTTTCCAAGTGGCCTTATGCTCAGCGTGCACCGTTTCGGCCGCCTCGGCGAAGGTTGGGACGGTCACCACTCCCTTGCGCTTATCAGCAACTGGATCGCCGCCGTTCCGAGCGATTCTGCGATAGGCAAGCGCCTTCTCCCGCGCCTCTGCGAGACTTACGAGCCCAACCCCGCCGAACCCGATGTCACGACGCTTCCCCTGCACGACGATGCGGAGGATCCACCGCTTCGAACCTGACGGATCAACCAAGAGATAGAGGCCATGGCCATCGGCGTAGCGCCCCGGAGTCTTGAGAGAGCGTATCTGCACGCTCGTCAACGCTTTCTCGGGGTGCCGCCCCTTGCCTCCCATTGCCGGACCCGCCCAATTCTAAAAAGCCATTGTAGCCCACATTCGAGGTGGGCTGCCAGCGGATTGTAATGGATGATGCCGGACAAACTCGTCGATTCGCTGTAGCGGATATATGATTGGAATAATTGCAGTTTTTGGCCGGCGTTGGCTGATATTGCATCTCCTCGGACAATGAACGAAGGCGGTCCTGGGCGCCGCCTTTCACGCGCGGGAGGGCCCCAAACCACCAAAGCGGCAACCCGACAGCGGGAACACGCTCCGCCCCTGCGTCTGGCCGTCGGCCTGCGCCGAGCGCGAGGTCCCCGAACCGCCGCCGAGGGCCCACCGGTGCGACCGGACCAAGTGCGGGATTCGCCCGGAACGGCGGCGGCGCCGCCGCGGACGCGACGGACCGAGGCACGGTTCGACGCAGGCCTGCCCGTCCCGATGCGGGCCGCCCCAAGTTCAGTGGGCCATGAGCACCGGGAGACGGGCGTGCTCGACGACGTGGCGGGTGACGCCGCCGAGCAGGAACTCGCGGACCCGGCTGTGGGTGTAGGCCCCCAAGGCCAGCAACGACGCATTCCGCCGTTCCGCCTCGCCAAGAATGGCCGCGCCGACGGCGTGCGGCTCGCTGGCCTCGCGGGTGACCGCCTCCGCCACGATGCCATGCCAGCGCAGGTAGGCGCACAGGTCGGCCGCCCGCGCCTCCTCGAAGCGCTCCGTCCGCGCATGCACCACGGTCACCCGGCCCGCCTCGTGCAGCAGCGTGATGGACTGCCCGATCAGCCGCGTCGCCTCCAGGCTGCCGTTCCAGGCGATCATGACGTGGTCCAGCAGATCGTCGGGGAGGGTCTTGCCGACCATCAGCGTCGGGCGCCCCACCGAGAACAGCGCCGTGTCGAGCGCGCGACCGGTGAACGGCCGCTCCGGGTCGGGCTGGTCGACGAGGACGAGATCGCTGACGCGGCCCGCCAGGGTCAGGAGCGGCTCGACCTCGCCGGAGAGTTCGGTCCAGGTCGCGAAGGTGGCGTCCAGGCGCCCGCCCGACGCCGCGAAGGGCACGCCCTGGCGCGCGCACCACGCGCGCAGGGCCGCCTGCCCGTCGGCCGCGGCCTCCCGCACGCCCCGCTCGATGGCCTCGATGGTCGCGCAGTCCATCGGCACGAGGCTCGCCATGCCGGCGAGCACGTGCTCCGGGCCCGGCGCCATGAAGCTGACGTTGATATGCGCGTGCAGCCGCTGGCCCAGCCGCAGGGCCGCGTCCAGCCGCCGGGTGGCGTCGATGCCCGGGGCGGTGGGAACGAGGAGGCAGCGCAGGTACATCGGAAACTCCTCGCTCAGCGTTCCAGGCTCTTGAGGTAGGCGATCAGGGCCTCTGCCTGATCCGGGTCGAACCGGAATTCCGGCATGCTCGGATGGCCCGTGCGGATGCCCTCGGCCAGGGCCTCGCCGAGGTCCTCGACGGGGTAGCGCGTGTGCAGCTCGCGGAAGGGCGGCGCCTCGCGCAGGGGGCTCGCTCCGACCCGCCCCACGGCGTGGCAGCGGGCGCAGTTGGTCCGGGCGAGGGTCTCGCCCTGCTTGACCTGCCGGTCCCAGGCCGTGGCGGCGCCGGCGGGAAGAAGGATGGCGAGCAGCGCGAGAGCGCCCGCCGGAATGGTGGCTTTCGGGCGCATCAGTGGCTCATCAAGCAGCAGATGGGCGTGGTCGTCAGGACCTCGCGGGTGGCGCCGCCGAAGACCCACTCGCGCAGGCGGCTGTGCCCATAGGCGCCCATCACGATCAGGTCTGCCTCCTCGCGGTGGGCGAACCGAAGGATCTCGTCCGCGGCGCCGATCTCCGGCCTGTGCAGCAGGTGCGTGGTGACGGCGACGCAGTGGCCGGACAGGTAGGCGGCGACGTCCTCGGCGCCCTCCTGGTCGGCGCCGGGACCCACCACCGCCACATGAACCTCGTCGGCCCGAGTCAGGAACGGCAACGCGTCGTGAACGGCCCGGCGTGCCTCCCGCGTATCCTTCCAGGCCACGACGACCCGTCGCGCCGCGAGGCTCTCCACACCCGGCGGCGCGATCAGCACCGGGCGCCCGACCTCCATCAGGAGCGCCCCAGCCGGAACGCCCATCGGACCCGGGTCGCCGTCTGCAGGGCCGTTCCGGCCGACGACCACGAGATCGGCGGCGCGCGCCGCGCTGGCGAGGTAGATCAAAGGCGCGGTCGGAGCCGAGCGCCAGCCCGTCCCGTGCGCCGCCCCGGCCTCGCGCTGGAACAAGGCCTTGGCCGCCGCGAGCTGCTCGTCCGCCAGGCGCTCCTCGATGGCCCAGACGCGCTCGACCTCCAGCATGTCGCCGACCGGCATGGGGGCCAGGACCGGGCGCGCCGCGACGCCGGTCAGCGTGGCCTCGAAACGCCCGGCGAGGCTTGCCGCCAGCTGGACGCGGTCCGCCGCCGCGGCCCCGAGATCGACCGAGACCATGATGTTGGAGATCTTCATGACCGTCTCCCGCTGCCGGAATTCCGGCGCCGTCTTGGGGAGCGTGGCCGGGGTTCGCAGCGTCGGCCTTGATCCATCTCAAGGGGCGCGACGGGCAATCCGGGTGCTCCGGAGGACCGAGCTCAAGATGCGCGGATCGAGCCTCAACCGGCGCAGCTCAGGCGAGGGTCAGGCGGTCCTCGACGGCTCGAACGCCGGGGGCCGACCACGCCGCCCGCTCGGCGAGCTCGCGTTCGCGCCAGACATCGACGCATCCATCGAGGGTGACCGTGTCGCCATCGACGTGCACGCGGATCGTGTCCGGGTCCCGCGCGCTCCGCTGCAGGGCCGCGCGGATGCGGGACTTCACGTCGGCGGCCCGGGCCGGCGGCTTCACGGCGATGAGGTTGACGATGTCGGTGACGCCGGCCAGCCGCCGCAGGGCCTTATCGACGGCTGCCTTCTGGTGGTAGTGCGGCACGCATCCGTGGAGCGTGACGCGGCCCTGCTCGACCTTGAGCGTGACCGAGTCCCGGGGGATGCGCGCGTCCCACTGGATCACCCGGGCGCAGCGCTCGGCCAGGGCCTCGTCGCCGACCCTCGGATCATCCGGGTAGCGGACCTCGATCCGCTCGATCACGCCGCGCACGCCGCGGACCCGCAGCACGACGCGCTCGGCGATGCCTCGTTCGGCGTAGTTCCGGACGTGCCCGGTGAGCGTCACGATGCCGTTCTCGACCGTGACGCCGATCTGCGCCGCGTCGATCATCGGGGCGTATTCCAGCTCGTCGAGCACGTGCCGGCGCACGGTGATGTCGTCCATCGCCCGTCTCCTCGGTTCGGTGGGGTTCAAAGGGCGAGCCAGAGCAGCACCGGCGTCACCGCCGAGGCTGCAAGGGCCAGCGCCAGGGCCTGCAGGCTGCCGATGCTCCGGTAGCGATAGCCATCCGAGACGACCCGCCGGCCCGCGTCGTTCCGAGGCGCCAGCCCGACCGGTACCCGCACGCGGCGCACCGTCTGGATGTAGGTGGTTCGAAGCACCAGGGTCATCGTCCGCTCCCGTCCTGCCCGACGGAGGCCATTCTGCCGGCCATCGCCGGGCCCGCTTTGATCCAGCTCAACGCCGCCGGTCCGGCCCCCCGGCACGGTCGACGCCGGGATCAGCACCCGCCCGGAGGCCGGCATGGACGCGACGCACGGAACCAGGGAGCGCCACGCGAGCGGACATCGGGATGACAGGCGCGCGCTGCCGTTCGTGCCGGGGCCGCTCGGACCCGACAGCCTCCAGCGGATCGACGCCTACTGGCGGGCCGCGAACTACCTGTCGGTCGGGCAGATCTACCTCATGGCCAACCCGCTCCTGCGCGAGCCGCTCAAGCCCGAACACGTCAAGCCGCGGCTCCTCGGCCATTGGGGCACGACGCCCGGCCTCAACTTCATCTACGCGCACCTGAACCGGGTCATACGCCAGCGCGACCTCGACATGATCGCGGTCTGGGGGCCCGGCCACGGCGCGCCGGGGCTCGTGGCCAACGCGTACCTGGAGGGCACCTACAGCGAGATCTACCCGGACGTGGCGCAAGACCTCGACGGGATGGCGCGCCTGTTCCGGCAATTCTCGTTTCCCGGGGGCATCCCGAGCCACGCCTCGCCCGAGCTGCCGGGCTCGATCCACGAGGGCGGCGAGCTCGGCTATGCCCTGGCGCACGCCTTCGGGGCCGCCCTCGACAGCCCGGGCCTGACCGTCGCCTGCGTGATCGGTGACGGCGAGGCCGAGACGGGGCCGCTCGCCGCCTCCTGGCACGCGAACAAGTTCCTGGACCCGAGGACGGATGGCACCGTCCTGCCGATCCTGCACCTCAACGGCTACAAGATCGCCAGCCCGACGCTCCTCGCCCGCATGCCCGCCGACGAGCTTCGCAGCCTTCTCGTCGGCTACGGCTACGCGCCGACCTTCGTCGAGGGCGACGAGCCGGCCCCGATGCACCAAGCCATGGCCACGGCCCTCGATGCGGCCTGCGATGCCATCGCGGATATCCGCAGGCGCGCCGGCCACGGAGAGGCCGGGCGGCCGCGGTGGCCCATGATCGTGCTGCGCAGCCCCAAGGGCTGGACGGGGCCGGACCGGGTGGACGGCAAGCCGGTCGAGGGCACCTGGCGCTCGCACCAAGTGCCCGTGGCGGCCGTGCGGGAGAACGCCGGGCACCGCGCGATCCTGGAATCCTGGATGCGATCCTACCGGCCGGAGGAGCTGTTCGCGGAGGACGGATCGCTCGTCGTCGACCTCGCCGCGCTGCCGCCGCAGGGGCCGCGGCGCCTCTCGGCCAACCCGCACGCCAACGCGCACAGGAGCGCGCCGCTGCGCCTGCCGGACCTGGGCCGCGTCGCCGTCGCCGTGCCGGAGCCCGGCCGCCTCACGGCCGAAGCCACCCGCGTGCTCGGGACCTACCTGCGCGAAATCCTGACCCTGAACGCGGCGAGCCGGAACTTCCGCATCATGGGGCCGGACGAGACCGCCTCGAACCGGCTGGACGCGGTGTTCGCGGTGACGGGCCGCGCCTGGCAGGACGAGATCCTGCCGGGCGACGACCACCTCCGGCGCGACGGCCGCGTCATGGAGGTGCTGAGCGAACACCTCTGCGAGGGCTGGCTGGAAGGCTACGTGCTCACCGGGCGGCACGGCCTGTTCGCAACCTACGAGGCCTTCGCCCACGTCGTCGATTCGATGGTGAACCAGCACGCCAAGTGGCTGAAGTCCTCGCGCGACCTGCCCTGGCGCCGGCCGGTGCCGTCCCTCAACATCCTGCTCTCGTCCCACGTCTGGCGGCAGGACCACAACGGCTTCAGCCACCAGGATCCCGGCTTCATCGACTTCGTGGCGAACAAGCGCGGGGACACGGCGCGGATCTACCTGCCGCCGGACGCGAACACCCTTCTCTGCGCCATGGACCACTGCCTGCGGACCTACGACCGCATCAACGTGGTCGTGGCCGGCAAGCAGCCCGCCCTGCAGTGGCTCGCCCTGGACGAGGCCGCCCGGCACTGCGCGGCCGGCGCCGGGATCTGGGACTGGGCCTCGAACGAGGGCGATGCGGGCCCGGACGTGGTCATGGCCTGCGCGGGTGACGTTCCGACCCTGGAGACGCTCGCGGCCGTGGACTGGCTGCGCCGGCACCTCCCGGAACTCAGGGTCCGGGTGGTGAACGTCGTCGACCTGATGACGCTGCCCGCCCCCGAGACGCACCCGCACGGGCTCGATGCCTCGACCTTCGACAGCGTGTTCACGCGCGACCGGCCGGTGGTGTTCGCCTACCACGGCTACCCGTGGCTGATTCACCGGCTGACCTACAAGCGGACGAACCACGGCAACTTCCACGTGCACGGGTTCATCGAGGAGGGCACGACCACGACGCCCTTCGACATGTGCGTGTTGAACCGGCTCGACCGCTATCATCTCGCCCAGGCCGCGATCCGGGCCGTCCCGCGACTGGGCGCCCGGGCCGAGCACGCCGAGGAGGCGCTCCGGGACGCGCTCGCCGCCCATCGCGAGCACGTCCGCCGGACCGGCGACGACCTGCCGGAGGTGCGGGATTGGACCTGGCCGGAACGGTCCGCCACCGAGGACCACGACCGCCGGATCGAGGGCGACATCATGCAGTGCGGCCCGACCGACGCGGACGAGCCCGGTCGGGCCGGGACCGTCGACGGCTGGACGGTGGTCACCTGAGGCGGGGCGATGATCCTCGTCCTCAATGCTGGTTCCTCCAGCCTGCGCTGCGCCCTGTTCCGGCCGGGTGCGTGCGAACCGGCCTGGCACGCCCATGTCGCCGATATCGGGCGACAGCCTCGGATCACGGTCGACGGCATCGCCTCCGACGGGGAGCGCCCGCCGGCGGGCGACCACGCGACCGTCGCCCGCCGGCTGTTCGAGCGGCTGCCCGCCGCGCCGTCGGCGGCCGGGCACCGGGTCGTCCATGGCGGCACGCGCCACGCGGCGCCGGTCCGCCTCGATGCGGACGTCATGCTGGCGCTGGAGGGCCTCGTGCCGCTGGCCCCGGCGCACCAGCCGCAGGCGCTCGCCTGCATCCGGGCGGTCGGAGAGACCTGGCCGGACCTGCCGCAGGTCGCCTGCTTCGACACGGCCTTCCACAGGACGCAGGCGCGGCTGGCCCAACTCTACCCGCTGCCGCGCGCCCTCATCGACGAGGGGCTCGTGCGCTTCGGCTTTCACGGGCTGTCCTACGCCCATCTCGCCCGGGCTTACCCGAGCGGGCGGATCCTGGCCGCCCATCTCGGCCACGGGGCCAGCCTGTGCGCGATCCGGGACGGGCGCAGCGTCGCCACGACGATGGGCTTCACGACGCTCGACGGGCTGATGATGGGCACCCGCAGCGGCGCAGTCGACCCGGGCCTCGTGCTGTACCTGATCCGGGAGCGTGGCCTGTCACCCGACGCGGTGGCCGATCTCCTGAACGCCCGGTCGGGCCTTCTCGGCGTCTCCGGCATCAGCGACGACGTGCAGGTCCTGGAGGCGAGCGACGCGGTGGCGGCGCGCGAGGCCCTGGATCTGTTCACCTACCGGATCGTGCGGGAGGCGGGCTCGCTCATCGCCGCCCTCGGCGGGGTCGACACCATCGTCTTCACCGGCGGCATCGGTGAGCACGCCGCGCAGGTTCGCACCGACGTCTGCCGCGCGCTGGCATTCGCGGGCGTCGTCCTCGACGAGGGGGCCAATGCCGGCGGCGCGGGGAGGATCGAGGCGTCCGGCTCGGCGGTCGCGGTCCGCGTCGCGCCCGCGAACGAGGCGCGCGAGATCGCCCTGTCGGTGAGCGACGTGCTCGGGCCGATGTGAGCGCGCCCGTCACCGAGGAAGCGTCGGCGCGACCGCCAACCGTTCCGGTCCGGGCGTCGCGGGTTACCGCTTCAGGTAGGCGGGGTCGAAATCGGCGACCGCCGTCAGCCCATCCCAGTCCTCGATGGTCATCCACCGGCCTCGCCATGTGACGAGCCCGGCCCAGTGAAGCCTCTTCACGGTACGGTTCACGTGGACCGCCGTCAGGCCGAGGGCGCTGCCGAATTCCGCCCGCGTCAACGGCATGGAAAACCGGGACGCCTCGGTCAGGCCGGCGGCTGCCGCCCGCGTGAAGAGTTCGCAGATCAGGTGCGCCATCCCCGCGTACGCCTGGCGGTGCCCCGCGTTCAGGAGCCAGCGACGGGTCGTGGCCAGCTCGAAGGCCGTTTCGAGCTGCAGCATCCTGGCGATGCGGGGATGCCGCGCCGTGAGACGCCTCAAGGCATCATGGGGGATGACGCCGATGCGACACGGGGTGAGCGAGGCGATCACGTGATCCATCCGCCGTCGGAGGAGGCCCTGGAGGTCCAGAAAGTCGCCGGGCAGTTGCAGGCCGAGGATCTGCGGCCTCGCGGTCTCCAGGGGGATGTAGCGGCAGGTCCAGCCATCCAGAAGGAGCCGGCATTCGGCGGGCACGTCGTCCTCGCGCACGATCTCCCGGTCGGCCTCGATCGCTACGACCCGGGATACGGACGCGGCGAGGGCGTCGATCTCCGAGGCCGAGGCACCGGACCGATCCAGCCTGCGCCTGAGGGCGAGGGTCCAATCCACGCGCGACGCACGGGCAGGTTCGCGGGCGATCTGCCCCTGGCGCCAGTGCGGGCCGCGCGCGCGCGCCGGTCGGCGCGTCGAGCCAGCGGGCGGTTGCGCGGCATCGCACCGGTCCGCGACCGCCGCTTGGTTCGGCCTCGACGGTGTATCTCCGTCAACCACGGACATGCTGCGCCCTCCAGTTCCACAGGACGGAAGACAGGTTGGGGGCACGATGCGGTCGCGCCTTGCGGTGAATCAAACAATCTCGGTTCGGAGCACCATTCGCCTCGCCCCGCTCGAACCAGATCCGGCATCCGATGGGTCGGGGCGTCGCGACGCGCGCCGGCTTCGACCCGCCGTCACGATCCCCGTGTCCGACGTCGAGGCCGGAGCGGCAGTCGCCGAGAGCGACCGGCCGCACCCAACGGCACAGGAGGCGGTCGCCCTCGGTCGTCCAGTCCGGGGAGCCGATCAGCCGGGCGGCGCCGCCCGCGTCCCGTGCCAGAGCGCCGCGTCGCGGCGGCCGTCCGGTCGGAGCGGTGCCACGCTCTCGGAGCCGCGCCCGGCTCTGCCGTCCGGATGCTCCGGGCAAGGCGCCAGGGTCACGCGGCACAGCAAGGCACAGCGCGGCAGAGAGTGGCCGGCCATCCCGGCCTCCGCCGTCGCGCCGAGAGCGGCCGCCGGCGCGGGCGTTCCACGGGGCGTGGCCGCCTCCTCAGCGCAGGGCGACGGTGCGGTCCTCGATGGCTCGCTCGCGCGTCGCGCGTCGGGGCCGTGCGCTCCTCCCCGGCGCTGGGGGAGGGGAACCTTCAATCCTCGACGAAGCGGCGCAGCCGGGCGCGCCGGAGGCTGACCTGGCGCCCGGCTGCGCGCAGCAGCGCCCCGTCCTCCTCCAGGTGCGAGAAGGTGCGCGACACGGTCTCGATGGTGAGACCGAGGTGATCCGCGATGTCGCGCCGGGTCATCGGCAGGGCGAAGGTGCCGGTGCCGCCGAGACGCTCGTCGACCTCCATGAGGAAGGTCGCGACGCGCTCCACCGCGGAGCGCCGGCCGAGCAGCAGCATGTGGTCCTGGGCGTAGCGAAGGCCGCTCGCCGCCATGGCCCAGAGCTGGCAGGCCACCTCGGCGCTGCGGGTCGCGGCGCGTTCGATCCCCCGGCGGCGGAAGATCAGCACCCGGGTGTCCGACAGGGCCTCGGCCGTGTGCCGGTGCATCTCGCCCTGCTCGAACCCGAACAGGTCGCCGGGCAGGTGGAAGCCGGTGATCTGGCGCCGGCCGTCGCTCAGCACCTTGTGGGTGCGCACCGCGCCGCTGACGACCTTGTAGACGAATTCGGCCTCCTCACCCTCGCCGTAGATCTCCTCCTCGCGGGCGTAGGCGAAGGGGGTGCCGAGGAGCTCGGGGCAGCCCGCGAAGAGCGCGATCCCGGGCTTGCCGCCGGCGGCGACGTTCGCGGTCACGCGCGCGGATGGGGGCAGGGTGATCTCGGCGGCCATCGCTTCTCTCCTCGTCCGCGTGGGGTGAGGAGACCTTGTCGGGGTCGTGGCCCCGGCGAAATTCCGGGCGGTCTCTTAAGCAGCTCCGCGTAAGGGGATCTACCTAGGGTGCCGGCGGAGGCTCAGCCCCGCTCAGGGGCACGAAGATCCATCCACCCCCGGGGTCGGGAGCCGCGGCCCATGAGAACCGCGCCGCGAGGAGCGACGCGACGGTCGTGGCCAACGCGTAGGCCACCAGGGCCAGGACTAGGGTGACCGCGTCGGGATGTCGGCGAAACCCATGGACCGTTACGCATCCGGAGGTGAAGGCTGCGCCGATGACGCGCGTGGCGGGCTCGATCGGCATGACAGACCTCTCAGCCGGTTCCAACGGGCGGAGCATCCTGCCGGGGCCCGGCATGGCCTTGACGGCGGTCAACGCAATCGAGGGACGGCGAAGCGCGCCGTTACGGGCCCGGGCCGTTGACCTGGGTCAAAGCCACCCGAGGCCGCGCCCGCAATCCTGGACGCCAGCCGGACCGGGGAAGGCACACGAGATCCCCTCGCGTGGGCCATGGGCCGATCCGCGCAAGCCGCCGCACCCGCGAAGTCCCGCGGCGGGCTGGTGATCCTAGGCGCCGGCGGTGAAGCCCCCGCCGGCCTCGCCATCGGCCAGCACGCCCAGGAGCACGTCCAACGCCAGGGGCTTCTCGACCAGCGGAACGCCGGCGACACTGGCCTTCGCCCGGATGCCCGGATCGGGATGACCGGTGATCAAGACCACCGGGACACGGCTGTCGAGGTCGCGCAGGCGCCCGACCACCTCAAGGCCGTCCATGCCGGTCATGATTTGGTCGAGCAGCACGAAGGCCGGGTTCGGGCCGGGAAAGGCCGCCAGCAATTCGCGGCCGTCAGCGAAGGTCTCGACACGGTGCCCTTCGCTCTCGAGCAGGAAACGCGTGGAGTGCAGGACGGCCGGGTCGTCGTCCACGACGTAGATGAGGCTGGCAGGGTCTGTCGTCATGGCGGTCGCCGGTCGGCGTGCTCCCCGGTTGGAAGGCGCCACCATGCGGACGAGGACCGGCGGTCGCCTTGACCTGCCTCAAACCGGCGTCAGGCGAGGCCCGCCAGCACCGACCAGCGCACCAGTTCCTGCAGGCTCTCCGCCCGCGTCTTGGCCATGAGCTTGGCCCGGTAGATCTCGACGGTGCGCGGGCTGATGTCGAGGGTGCGGCCGATCTCCTTGCTGGTGCCCCCGGCGACGAGGTGGTCCAGGACCTGCCGCTCCCGCTCGCTCAGGGTCCCCACGCGTCGCACGAACTCGCGCAGCGTCGGATCGACCACCCCGGCTGCCCCGCCCCGCTCCAAGGCCGACCTGAGCGCCTGGATGAGCGTCGCGTCGTCGAACGGCTTCTCGATGAAATCGCAGGCGCCGAGCTTCATCGCCTCGACCGTGAGCGGCACGTCCCCGTGCCCCGTCATCATCACCACCGGCAAGGTGTGCCCCGCCGCCCGCAGACGGCGCAGCAGTTCCAGCCCGTCGATACCGGGCATGCGGATGTCGGTCAGGACGCATCCCGCAGCCGGCTTCGCCAAGCTGTCGAGCAGGTCCGTGCCGGCCTCGTAGAGCCGTACCTCGAACCCCTCGGTCCCGAGCAGGAAGCCGACGGAATCCCGCATCGCCGGATCGTCGTCCACGACGTGCACGAGGTCAGTTGCCATTGGGCGGGTCTCCCGCGTGGGCGGCCTGGAGCGTCAGCCGGAAGGTTGCCCCGCCGGCGTCGTTGCGTCCGACGTCGAGCCGCCCGCCATGCGCCTCGACGATGGTGCGGCAGATCGAGAGCCCGACGCCCATGCCGCTCTGCTTGGTCGTGACGAACGGTTGGAACAACCTGTCCGCGATCTCCTCGGCGATGCCGGGGCCGGTGTCCGACACGGTGATCTCGACCGTGTCCCGGCCGATGGGCCGCGCCGCGACGGTCAGTTCGCGCCTGTCGCCCTGCTGCATGGCCTCGCGGGCGTTGCGCAGCAGGTTCACCAGGACCTGCTGCACTTGGACCCGGTCGGCCAGGACGGAGCCGGCGCGGGGGTCGACGGCGACGCGCGCGACGATGCCCTGCTCGCGGGCCCCGACCAGCGCCAGCGCGCTGGCCTCCTCGATCAGCCGCGCGACCGGCTCGACCCGCTTCTCGGTCTCGCCGCGGGCGACGAACTCGCGCAGGCGCCGGATGATCTGGCCGGCCCGCAGCGCCTGCTCGGCGGTCTTGTCGAGGACTTCCATCGTCTTGGCGATGGCCTCGGGCCCGGGGCGCGCCAGCAGGCGGCGGCAGCCCTTGGTGTAGTTCGCGATGGCGCCGAGCGGCTGGTTCAGCTCGTGCGCGAGTGCGGAGGCCATCTCGCCCATCGCGCTCAGCCGGGAGACGTGGGCGAGTTCGGACTGGAGTTCCTGGAGGCGGGCCTGGGTGCGCTGGTGCTCCGTGAGGTCGTCGATGAACCCGGTGAAGAACACCTGCTCCCCCGAGCGCATCTCGCCGATGGCGAGCTCCATCGGGAAGATCGAGCCATCCCGTCTCCGGCCGGTCACGACCCGGTTGGTGCCGATGATGCGGCGCTCCCGGGTCCGGCGGTAGCGGTCGAGGTAGCCGTCGTGCTCGCTCTGCATCGGCTCCGGCATCAGGATGCGGACGTTCTGCCCGACCGCCTCGCTGGCCGCGTAGCCGAACAGGCGCTCCGCCGCGGCGCTGAACGAGTGGATGAGGCCCGCCTCGTCGATGACGACCATCGCCTCGGGCACGGTGTCGAGGATCGAGCGCAGGTGCGCCTCGCGTGCCCGGATGTCCTCCTCGGCCCGCTTCTGCCCGTCGATGCTCAGGACGACCCCGCGATGCCGTGCCGGCCGTCCGTCCGTGTCGGGGCTCACCCGGCCGCGCGAGCGCAGCCAGCAGACGTGCCCGTCGGGCCGCACGACGCGGTAGTCGACCTCGTAGCTGCCCCCCTCTCGCAAGGCCCGCTGGATGGCGTCCGCCCGGGCCTGCCGGTCGTCCGGGTGCACCAAGGCCTGGGAGTCCGCGAAGGTGGTCAGCCGCTCGGGCGGCACTCCGAACAGGTGGGCGCAGGTGGGAGAGACGGTGGCTCGTCCGGTCGGGACATCCAGCGACCAGACGCAGATGCCCACCTCGTCGAGGGTCTGCCGCAGCGCGTCGCTCGCCGACATGATGTCACGCTCCAGGTCGGCGCTGGGCCTGTCGATAAGGTCCGTCATCAACCGCACCCGGGGAAGCCCTGCGCGCGGCAGTCGCGGAACTCGCCTGTCGCCGCGCCTCGGTCGGCCGCGTCGCGCGTCCGGTCATTACTGCGATTCCGGTACAGGGAACAGCCGTCGACCCGTATTCGCAGCCGGCGCCGAATAGCTTTTGGTCCGGACTGAAACTGAAACCGCGTCGCCCGGGCCGCTTGAGCTGGATCAAGGCCGCGCGCCCAGGACGGCACGAACCATGGGGCCGGCACGAATCGGAGAAGTCCATGCCCGGACCCTGCCCTGCGCCCCTCGCGGGCCTCCGCGACGTCCTCGTCGGCACCGCCTTCGAGGGCGAGCGCGAGGCGGCCTCCACGGCCGTCGGCTATGGCCTGACCTTGGCCAAGGCCGCAGGCGCCCACCTCACCCTCCAGTCGTCCGCCTGGCGCCACTCGGGCGACGCCGCTTGGCCCGGCGGCTTCGACTCCGCCGGCGTCTCGGCCGCGGACCACCGGCTCCAGGCGCTGGCCAGCGCCGTGGCGGCGCGCTCGGCCGGGGACGCCGCGCAGGCCGGCGTGGTCTGCACGACGGAGGCGCCGAGCCTGCCCTATCCGGAGATCGTGGACCGGCTGGCCGAGCGCGCGCGCCTGCACGACCTCACCGTCCTGGACATCGGCCCGCGGACCTACGATCTCGACCGCCAGATGATCGAGAAGGCGCTGTTTCACAGCGGCCGTCCGGTCATCGCCGTCCCGCCGGGACACGACGCCTTCGCGGCACGGCGGATCCTCGTCGCCTGGGACGGCAGCGCCCAGGCGGCGCGGGCCGCCAACGACGCGCTGCCGTTCCTGCGCGCGGCCGAGGCGGTCGAGATCGTCTCCGTCGGCACCGAGGCGGAGATCCACGCGGCGGTGCCCGGGGCCGAGTTCGCGCCCCACCTCGCGCGCCACGGGGTGAAGGTCTCCGTCAACGACCTTCCGAAGGGCGAGGGAGTCGCCGCGACCCTGCGCGCCCAGGCCGGTCTGTTCCGGGCCGACATGATCGTGATGGGCGCCTACCGGCACGCCCCGACCCGCGAGTATTTCTTCGGCGGCGTCACGCGCTCCTTCCTGCGGGGCAGCCCGGCACCGCTGTTCCTCGCCCACTGAAGATGGAGGCCGACGATGACAGAGCGAGAGCCGCCTCGCCGCGCCGCCACCGCCCGGGTCCTGCGATCGCGGACACGCGGGCCGTCGATTCCACCGCCTGCGGTGCGGTCGACCACCGACGCGGCGCCACCCCAGGTGCGGGCACCGAACCGGACCGCGTGGCCCGGTCCGCTGAACGCGGAGGACCGGGCCGCCCTGGAGGCGGGCTGGGGCTTCGTCGAGTGACGTTCACGCCGCGGGACGGGCCGCCCGCGACGTCCGTCCCCGATGGGGAAGCGGCCGACGAGCGTGCGGAGAGCGTGCCGAACGGCGGCGCCTCGGGCATCGGGCAGGCTGACTGCGAGCCGACCCCAGGGCCGCGCCCGCGGCCCGCCCGGAGGGACGCCAGTCCGCGGCCCGCCGGGGCGGCCCAGGCCGCCTTTCCGGTGACCGCCAAGAGGATCGGCGCCGATCCGCCGAGGGGAGCGTGGGACCAGCGCATCAGTGGCACATCAGGCAGCAGACCGGCGCGCGTTCGAGGGCCTCGCGCGTGACGCCCCCGAAGATCCATTCCCGCAGGCGCGCGTGACCGTAGGCACCCATCACGATGAGGTCGGCGTCCTGCCGCAGGGCGAAGTCGAGAATCTCGCCGCCCTCGCCGCCCGCCGCCCGCAACAGGTGGGTGGTGACAGGCGCACCGTGCCGCGCCAAGTGGCCGGCCACGGCCTCCAAACCCTCCTGGCGCCCGTCGGCCCCGACCGTCGCGACGGCGACCGCGTCGGCGCCCTGGAGGAGGGGCAGCGCCGCCGATACGGCCCGCCGTGCCTCCGCGCCGTCTTTCCAGGCGACGACGATGCGGGCCGCCCTGAGGTGCACGAGGCGGGGCGGCACGACGAGGACGGGCCGGCCCGCCTCCATCAGCACAGGCCCGGGCGGCACGCCCAGCGGACCCGGGTCCTCGTCGCCGCGCCCGCGCCGGCCCACCACGACGAGGTCGGCGGCCCGCGCCTGTTCGACGAGATGCGTGATGGCCCCGGCGAGGGCGGCTTGCCAGGCCGTGCTTATCCCGTCGCCGGCGTTGCGCTCGAACATGGCGCGTGCCTGTTCGAGGATCTCGCGGACCAGCGCCTCGTTGCGCGCTTCCTGTCGGGCGGCGTCGTGGACATCGCGCACCAGGATGGGAGCCGGCACCTTTTGGGCCGCCGCGCCCGTGAGGGTCGCCGCGAAGCGTCGGGCCAGCCCGGCGGCGAGGCGCACCCGGTCCGGTGCCGCGTCGCCGAGGTCGGCGGAAACGAGGATGTTCGCGAACTCCATGGCCCCCTCCACCGTGCGCCGATCCTGACGCGGGGAGCCTCGCCCGGGCCGGATCGATCCACCTTGATCCAGCGCAAGCCCGCGGGCGCCGCGCGGCCCGTTTCACGGACGGCCCGGGACGATCGGCGCCGTCTGCTCGCGCCCGTCACGGGGGGCGCCGAGGGCGCGCATGGCGTTGAGGATCACAGCGATGTCGATGGCTTCCTGCAGGAGCGCCCCCCGCAGGGGTGAGAGGTATCCCAGGGCCGCCGCGACCATGCCGGCCAGCGAGAGCCCGAGGCCGACCCACACGCTCTGGAGCGCGATGGCGCGGGCCCGCTTGGCGATGCGGATGGCCCGGGGCAGGGGCGCCAGGCTGTCGACCAGCAGGACGATGTCCGCCGCCTCGGCCGCCGCCGCCGCCCCCCGGGCACCGAGGGCCACGCCAAGGTCGGCGGCGGCCAGGGCGGGCGCGTCGTTCACCCCGTCGCCGACCATCATCACGGGACCGAGCCGGCGCGCGGCGGTCACCGTGTCCGTCTTGGCCGTCGGGTCCAGGTCGGCGGCGACGGCGTCGACCGGAAGGCCGGCCACGAGCGCTTCCGCGACGGCGCGTCGATCCCCGGTGGCGAGGACCACGCGCTCGATGCCGCACGCGCGCAGTTCCAGGAGGGCGTTGCCGCCGTCCGCCCGCAGCGGGTCGGCGAACGCCAGCACGGCGGCGGCCGCGCCGTCGACGGCGACCAGCACCGTCGCGGCGACAGCCGGGATTCCTGCCGCCTCGTCCCGCGACGGGAAGGGGACGCCGTGCATCCGCATGAGGTGCGCCCCCCCGACGATGACGGGCCGCCCCTCAACCAGTCCGGTCAGGCCTTCCCCGGGCGTCTCCTCGACCGCCTCGGGTTGCGAGAGCGTCAGGCCGCGCCGGACCGCCTCCTCGATCAGGGCCCGCGCCAGCGGGTGGCCGGAGGCTTGTTCGAGGGACGCCGCCAGCCCCAGGACCTCGCCTTCGTCGAGGCCCCCGAGGATACGTGCGGAGGTCAGCCGGGTGGCGCCGTGGGTCAGGGTGCCGGTCTTGTCGACCACCAGCACGCGGACCTTGGCCAGCATCTCCAGGGCGCCGCCACCCTTGATGAGCACGCCGATGCCGGCCGCGCGGGAGAGGCCGGAGACGAGGGCGACGGGCACCGCCAGGATGAGCGGGCACGGCGTGGCGACGACCAGCACCGCCAGCGCCCGGAGGGGGTCGCCGGTGGCGAGCCCCGCGCCTCCCGCCAGCAGCAGCGTCAGGACGAGGAAGGCGAGCCCGTACCGGTCCGCCAAGCGTGCCATCGGCGCCTTCCGGGCCTGCGCCGCCTGCACGAGCCGGACGATCCCGGCATACGTGCTCTCGGCTGCGGGCCGCTCCGTGATCAGCGTGAACGGCTGGCCCACATTCACCGTCCCGCTCAGCACGGGCTCGTTGGCCGGGATGGTGACGGGCAGCGCCTCGCCGGTGAGGCTCGACCGGTCCAGCACGGCGCGGCCCGCGGCGACCCGGCCGTCCACCGGCAGGATGTCGCCGACGCGCACCAGGATGCGGTCTCCCGGGACCAGCGCCGCGAGGGGCACCTCCGTCAACCCGCCGTCCTCCTCGCGCAGGGCGGTGCGCGGCTGCCGGGTGAGCAGCGCCGTCATCGCCCGCCCGGCGCGGCCGGTCGAGTAGGCTTCCAGCGACTGGCCGCCCGCGTACATCAGGGCGATGACGGCGCCGGCCAGCGGCTGCGACAGGGCGAGCGCGCCGCCCATCGCGAGCAGGGCGACGAGGTCGAGGCCGACATCTCCCCGCGCCAGGCTCGTCGCGACCTGGATCAGGAGGGCCCCGAGGACCACCAGGGTCGCGAGGGTCCAGGCCGCCGCCGCGACGTCCGCTCGGCCGACCGCCTGCGCCGCCAAGCCGGTACAGAGACCGGTCAGCGGCAGGACGGCCAGCCATCCGCGCAGGCCCGGAACCCATCCGGCGCGCGCCGGCCGTTTCGTCCCCGGCAAGCCCGCGGCCGCCGTCGTCATGTGCGCCCCCATGCGTTCGCACCGCCGAGATGCGGCCGGTCCGGCTCGGTGGACCTTGCGCTGGATCAACGCGTCCCCGGGGGACCGCGCGGGAAGCGCCCGCCGTCACGGTTCCGGTCGTCGCGGGATGGCGGACCCGCCCGCCGGACGGACACCGCATCGCCCCGGACCGGATCGGTGAACCGGAACACGTCATCGGGAACCGCGCCATCGACGGCGCGTCCCCGACCGTTGCCGCCGAGGCGGCGGTGATCCACACCCGCCCCGCGGGTCGCATCGGCGGGAGGTTCGGATCCCTGGCGGGCGAGATCGGAGTCCTTACGGGTGCGAAGGGCCTCCGCCGGGCCGGCAACGGTGCCGACCAGGAGCTCGCTCGCGGGGCACGCGCGATGCTTCATGACGCTTGATGACGCGTCATGCGTCCTGGCTGCGAGGCTGATCAGGCGCGCGGCGCTGCTCGGAGACGTACCGGCAGAGATCCCCTGCGCCGTCGTCCTGATCCGAGCCGGCCAGACAGGGTGACTTCGTTGCTACCGGACAGCGGACGCCGCTCGCGTTTCCGCGAACGGCAGGAAACGGCCCTGTGCTACCGGCACGCTTCGAGGCCGATGGCCCCGTCGGCCGTGGTCCGGTTCGACGGGCGTCCTATCGAGCGATCTGCCCGGGAAACGGTGCCGTGAGCGCGACGTTCTTGATGACCGGCGCGCCGATCGCGAGCGCCTCGCCCATCACGGGCGAATTCGCCATCTGACCGGTCATCGTCACCACGAGGGCGGCCAGCATTAAGCCGACGCTGCCAATCGACGCGAAATAAATCGGCAGGCGTGCCGAGTCGTGCTGCCCGTTCTGGGTCGAATGTCGCTCTGCCAATTGTACACCTCGGAGGTCCATTGAATGGATATACGGGATCAACATGTCGCAGGATTCAAAGGTCCACCCCTGTGGCGCTATCGACCTGACCTGTCAGCTGGGACGAGGGCGGCTTCGACGGGGGGCTGATCGGCAGCGGACGAACCGACAGCCATCCCGAGCAGCCATCCCGCTTCCGACCCGCTTCCGACCCATGCCGGCGGATGCCGGCGCTTCCCATGCGCAGCCATCGGTTGGCGGTCGGACAACGTCGGCGCGGGGAGAATTTGGACGGAATGCCTTCGGGGGACACGAAGGACAGAGCAGACGTTCGAGCGGCGAAATCTACAAATCCGATCCGCCTCCGCGGCCGTTGAGAAGGGAGGCAATCCTGTATTCTCGAGGGGGCATGCCGTGGTGCTGCTTGAAGCGGCGGGCGAAGTGGGCCTGGCTGGCGAAGCCGCAGTCGTAAGCCAGCGTGCCGATCGACACGTGGGCGCATGCCGGATCGGCGACGCGCTGAGCGGCCGCCTCCAGTCGGCGCTCCCAGATGTAATCGGAGATGTGCCGGCCGCGCTCGTGGAACAGCTCCTGCAGACGCCGCAGCGACAGGCCCATCGCGGCGGCGAGCTGCCGTGGGTCCAGGTTCGGGTCGCTCAGGTTCGCCTCGACATAGGCCTTGGCGCGCTGGACCGTGACGGTGCCGTGGATGGAACGCGGCACCCCCTGCGCCATCCGTTCGGCCAGGCTCGCCACGATCAGGTCCGTCCCGATCAGCGCCATGCGCGCGGCCGCGTCGGAGGTGAGCCGATCACCCACGCGCACCAGCTCCTGGATGAAGGTGCTGGCCAGGGTCGTCGAGGCGAGGTCGGCTCCGACCGTGAGCGCGGTGTACAGCCGGGACGGCCCCAGAAGGGCCTCGAAGCGCTCGCGCGGCAGGGTGACGATCAGGGAGCAGCCCGCCTGCGCCTCCGACACGCCCGGGCGGGGGTCGAACACCACGAGGTCGCCTGCACCGAATACGGCCTCGCGGTCGCCCTGCTGGCAGGCGGAACCGCCGGAAAGCCTCATGACAGCGACCACTTGATCGTCGCGCCCGCTCCGCCGGATGTGGTCGGCCGTGGACTCGGTTCGCATCGCGCCGTTCGCGATCTCGGTGACTGCCATCGGCCCGATCGTCGAGGCCTGGATCCGACCCTGGAAGGGCGCGTCGCCGACGCTCCGCATCTCGGCCGGGACCAACTGGTCGCCGAGCACTTCCCGCCAGCGTCGGAAGGTGTTGTGCGGGTGGATCCCGTCTGTCGAGAATACGGTGTGCATCGCGTGTGAACGGGCGTCGGCTCAAAGGGAATTCGGTCGAACGGCGTCGTCGCGGCGACCCTGCGGGGTAGAATGCACCTGATCGAACCGGGTCACCTGCCGGCATGGGCGGCTGGCCAGGGGTTGAAGACCGAAAGTCGTGACCGGTGATGGCATCGGAGAATGGAGATCCAGAACGGCGCCGGGCGGTCGTGGGGCGATCCCCCGTTATAGATTGGGGATCCTGTATGCTGACAAGTGCGGCGTCGCCGGAGATGCGCGCGGGCGACGTCCGCCGGTCGGCGGAATATTGTGCCACAATATCGAATTGGTCCGCGGAATTTCTCGTAAAATAGATTTCAATACACGATTGCACTGTGATCGGAGCGGCGCCTTCCGCTGGCGAGATCTCCGCTTCCGGGATGCCGCCACGGTCAGCTAAGCGTCCGACCGGGGTCATGGGGGGGCGGGACCGCAACATCTGCTCCGATGCGTCGGCCGCCTGGGAGCGGACGGGCGGAAAGCCACTCGACGGGGTCGCAGGGAAAGCCGGTGGGTCCCGGTCCAATTCGGTCAGGACGCGATCGGGTTTGCTTTCCCGCCAGCAGGCGCGCCACTGCCTCCATGCGGATCGATCGAGCCGAATTAGCCGACCTCGGGACCTTCCTCGCCATCGCGCGCCACCGCAGCTTCCGGCGGGCCGGTCTGGAACTGGGCGTCAGTGCCTCCGCGCTCAGCCATGCGCTCAAGGCGATGGAGGCTCGGCTCGGCGTCCGCCTCGTCAACCGCACCAGCCGCAGCGTCACGCTGACCGCAGCAGGGGAAGACCTGCTGGCTTCGCTGGACGCCCCGTTCGCGGCGATCGGCTCCGCGCTCGACGTGCTCAACCAGCACCGGGAGCCGACGAAGGCGACCGGCCGGATCCGCCTCAACGTTCTCGAACACGCGAGTACGTTGCTGCTCGCCCCCGTGCTGCCTCTCTTCCACGACCGCCACCCCATGATCGAGGTCGACGTCAGGGTGTCCAACGATCTGCTCGATGTCGTGGAAGCCGGCGCCGATGCCGGCATTCGCTACGGCGGAACAATCCCTCAGGACATGGTGGCCCGGCGCCTGTCCGCCGATCTGCGCTGGGTTGTCGTGGGCGCTCCGGCTTACCTCGATCGGCACGGGACGCCCGATCATCCGCGCGACCTCGCGGCACACCGATGCCTGCGCATCCGCCTCGGCGACGAGAGCCTCTACCGATGGGAGTTCGAGGGGGCCGACGGGCAGATCGCCCTCGACGTTCCCGGGGCGGTGACGCTCGACAACACGCAGTTCGCCCTGTCGCTCGCGGCGGCGGGCGGCGGTCTCACCTATCTCCCGGAGGCGTGCGTCGGACCCTCGGTCGCCCGCGGCGAGCTTCGCGTCGTGCTGGCGGATTGGGCCCCTCTGGGACCCGGCTTTCACCTCTACTATCCCGGCCGTCGCCAACTGCCGACGGGATTGCGGCTCCTCATCGACCTGATCCGCGAGAGGGCGCCGCTCGGGTTCTAGAGGCCGCGCTGCCCGACGATGAGCCCCGCTCATCGTTCCGTTGAGAGAGGAACGGCTGATCGGCGCACAGCGCAGCGTCTACGTCTGCTCCATCGAGGTCAGCCGAGGGATCGAGACATGCGCCGCTTCACCGGAAAAGTCGCCTTCGTCACGGGGGCAGCCAGCGGCATCGGCCGCGCCGCTGCCATCGCGTTCGCGCGGGAAGGCGCGCGGGTGGCGATCACCGATCGGACCGAGCCTGCGCTCGATCGGCTTCGTGCCGAGATCGAAGCGGCGGGTGGGGAGGGGCTCGCGATCCGGTGCGACGTGTCGGTGCCGGAGGACGTCGAAGCGGCGGTCGCCGAAACCGTCGAGCGGTTCGGCCGCCTCGACTGCGCCTTCAACAACGCGGGGGTCGAGAACAGGGCCGCTCCGGTCCACGCGATCCCCCTCGACGAGTGGGACCGCATCCTCGGCATCAACCTGCGCGGCACATTCGTGTGCATGAAGCACGAGATCGCGCAGATGCTCCGGCAGGGCGGCGGCGTGGTGGTCAACACATCGTCCGGCGCGGGCATCAGGGGGGTGGCGGGAGGCGCGAACTATGCCGCCTCGAAGCACGCCCTCATCGGCCTCACCAAGTCGGCCGCCCTCGACTACGCGAAGGCGAACATCCGGGTGAACGCCGTCCTTCCCGGGAACATCGAGACACCCATGATGGACCGCTTCACGGGCGGCGACATCCGGAAGGCGATCGATCTTGAGCCGGTCGGGCGGCTGGGCAAGCCCGAGGAGATCGCCGAAGCCGTCCTGTGGATGTGTTCGGACCTCGGTGCGTTCGTCACCGGAGCGTCGATCTCGGTCGACGGCGGCTGGTCGCTCTGACGCGCGTTACCGCAACGGACGGAGGATGGATCCCATGGACATCAAGCGCAGCGGAAGTCAGCCCTCGGGCGCAGGACCGTCCGCCTGGTTCACCGGTACGGTGCGGATCGACCCAATCCACAGCGCGCCCGATCCGGCCCGCGTCGCGATGGCCAGTGTCACGTTCGAGCCGGGCGCACGGACCGCGTGGCACACGCACCCGCTCGGCCAGACGCTGATCGTCACGTTCGGACGCGGATGGGTTCAGCGCGAGGGCGGTCCGATCGCGGACATCGTATCGGGCGACGTCGTCTGGTTCGAGCCGAACGAGAAGCATTGGCATGTGGCCACCGCCACCACGGCGATGACGCACATCGCGATCCAGGAGCGTCTCGACGGCAAGGCCGTGACGTGGATGGAGCCGGTCACCGAAGGGCAGTATGCCGGGTCGTGAACGTGGGCCGCAGGGTCCGCATTCTTTGCCCGCGCGCCGCCGCGGTGCGCCGCATCATCGCGCCGGCCTTCCGGAAGCTGCGCGCATCGGCACTGCCGCCGCTTTCGGAAAGCCGAAACCCGGCGGGATGCGGGTCACCATCCGCCGAGCGTGCACTGGGTGCAGCCGCCGGGGCTCTGCAGGATCGGACCTTGCCGGACGTGCGGGGCGGGAACCGGTTGCCCGTTCTCGAACTTGCGACTGGTGCTTTCGGCATGTCGGCACGGCCGAAGGCCAACATAGGTCGACCGATGGCCGGAGAAACGGAGCAGTTCAGCGCGACGCAGCGGGATGCCGGCGACGGGGCACCCGGGGCAACGGCTGCCTTCCCGTACGACCGCATGACCGTGGAGCGGTTTCGGGCCGCGTTCCCCCGCGCGCGGTGGCGCGACGACCTGGGGGCCTGGTTCGTGCCGGGCGCCACGGCGGAGCGGCGCCTGAACGCGTGGTCGAGCCGCGAGTGGTCGGGCGTTCTGGCCCATGCCGACGCGCGCGGCCGCGATGCCTGCACCTTCGAACCGATCACGAGCCCCTACCTGGAGGTTGCCGACGACCTCGTGGTGCGCACGCCGTACTCCCGGGACGTCGTCTCCGAGTTGCGGCTGGTGCCCTGGGCCCGGTGGGACCCGGCCTCGAAGGCGTGGCGCGTGCCGTTCCGGTCGTTCGAGGAGCTCCGCCGGCGGTGGCCGGCCATCGAGGATGCCGCCCGTCGAGCCGAGCCCGAGGAGCGGCGCAAGCGCGCGGCGAGCCGCAGGGCGTCCCCCGAGCACGCGGAACGGCTGGCCGAGGCCGCCGAGCGCCGCCGCAACCGGTACCCGGTGCCCGGGGAGGCGCAGCCGCCGCTCGGACGCGTGCTGCAGACCCATCTGGGATGCGTGGTGTTCGAGGCGATCAGCGGCGAGGTCGTCGAGCCCGTCGTCGCCGCCCGGTTCTATCCCGCCGTGGAAGCCGGGGCCGGCTTGTTGATCTGGTCCACGTGGCGCCGGCCGACGCATGACGAGCTGGTGCGCGCGTGGCCCGCCCGGGAGGCCGCAACTCAGGCCGAGATCGCGCGCGGCTGGTGGCAGCCGGCCCTCGCGATCTTGCGCGCGGCGCGGCGCGGAGCGGCCTCCCTGGAGCGCGCTCGCGCGACGCGATCATCGCAAAACCGAGATCCTGCCCCGGGCGCGGAAACGCGCCGCTAGGCGGTCTCCTGCGGGAGACCGTGCAGGCGTCCTGCGGCAGCCCGGGACCCGGATGGCCTCCGTCCCGGTTCACCCATCTGTCGCGCTGCCTGGCACCGCGCTGGAGCCCCCCCTGTGAGCGAGCCCGCCCCGCCCCTGAGCCGCCTGCCCACCCTTGGCGAGGACGGCGCCGTCCGCGTGGTCATCGAGACGCCGAAGGGCAGTCCGAACAAGTACGCCTACTCCGAGGCCTTCAATGCCTTCCAGTTCAAGATGGTCCTGCCGGAGGGCATGAGCTTCCCCTACGATTTCGGCATGATCCCCTCCACGAAGGGCGCCGACGGCGATCCGCTCGACATCCTCGTGGTGATGGATGCCCCGGTCTTCCCCGGCTGCGTGCTGGAGGCGCGCCTGCTCGGCGTGATCGAGGCCGAACAGAAGGAGCGCGACGGTAGCTGGGAGCGCAACGACCGGCTGGTCGGCGTGGCCGTGAAGGCCCGCACGCACGCGCATGTCGAGGCGCTGTCCAACCTGCGGCCCGGCATGCTCGACGAGGTGGAGGCGTTTTTCGCGCAGTACAACCAACTTGCCGGCAAGGACTTCAAGGTGCTCCGGCGCGGTGACGCCGAGGCCGCATTCGCGCTCATCCGTGGGGGCGCCGATGCCTTCGGGCAGGCGGAAGGCTGACCGGAGCTTCCAGGTCGTCCATCGGGGCGACCGGCGCGGGCCGCGGCAGCGGAAACCTTCTCCGCCGTCAGGAGCATACGGGGCCGCCGGCCCGGTCGCGAGCTCTCGATCGACCTGGGCTGCCTCCACGCCGGGGCGACCCGTGAAACGCCGCATCCCGCGTTTAGGGGCGCCCCCGGTTGGACAGCCGCCGCAACGTCCGCTTCTGTGACGCTGATGAGGTCGGCTGAAGGGCCGAACGGGGCGCAGGGCGGCCAAGCCGGGTCGATTGAAAGCGGCGGGGCCGCTTCGGAGCGCGCGGGCGAAGGAAGCCGATCAGCCCCTCCCGACCTCTCCCGGCCACCGTACAGACGGTCACACCAGCGACCGGGGCGCTGGCGTCCACCCTCCAGGAAATCTCCGGCCAGATGGCGCGTTCCTCCGCGATGACGGCGCAGGCGGCCGACGAGGCGCGTCGGACGGAGGACGCGGGGCGCGCCGTGTCGGGAGATTCCGAGACGTTCGGCACGGCCGCGGGCGGACCGTGGCTTCGCCGTCGTCGCCGCGGAGGTCAAAGAACTCGCGTCCCAGACCGCGGGCGGAGATCGAGGCTTGCGTGAGCCCGGTCCAGCCTTCGACCCCGCAGGTCGTGGTCGCCATCCAGGAGATCGGCCGCACAGTGACGGAGGTAAGCGGTCTCTCTACGAACGTCGCAGCCGCCATCGAGGAGCAGGGTGCCACGACGCAGGAGATTGTGCGCAGCATCAGCCGCGCCGCATCCGGGACGAGCGAAGCGACGCACACCGTCGCCGAACTCGCGGCCGCCGACGGGACGGGGACAGCGGCGAACCAGGTGCTGGGGCGGCAGGAGCGCTTTCGCGGCAGTCAGAGCACCTCTCGGCCGAGGTGGCCCGCCTCCTGGACACGGTGCGGGCTGCGCGGAGCCGAAGGTCCGCTTCCAGGCCGTCCGGTGGACCCCGTTCGGCACCGGCCGGAAGCGGAATGGCTGCTCCGGACGAGACAGGCCGCGAAAGCGGATGGGACGTCATCGGGCCAGATCGGGTCCGCCTCGTGCAGAGCGGCCTTCCCAGCCTGATCGGGGGATCTCGACGCCGCGATCGCTCCGGAACGCTTTCCTGGATACATCCTCGAACGTCCTGCAGAACGCAGTTTCCCGGTGCGTCGGACCACGGGTGCCTGTCGGCACCGGGTCGCGCGCGGGCAGGGCGGTACCGTGCGCCTCAGCGCGCAGTCGCTCCGGGATGTGCGCGGATCGCACCGCAGCGTTCCGCAGGCTCCGACCGAACCATCTGCGCCTCGCTCGGTTTGGCTGAGAGCAGGTGCGCCGAGCCGATGCCACAATTCTACTTCCATCTCTGCACGCCCAAGGGCCTGGAACGAGACCGGGTTGGCCTCGATTGGCCAAGCCTGGACGCCGCCTACTTGGAGGCGTGCCGGACCATCCCGGACCTGTGCGCGGATCTCCTGCACGAAGGCACCGCGCCGCTCGCCTGCGCGTTCGTGATCTGTGATGCGGCCGGTTCCGCGTTGATGGAGGTGCCGTTCAGCGAACGGCTGCACGACGGACGCAAGCCGAAGCGGCCTCCTGTGAGCCCGGAGCCGCGGGCCTATCTGGCGGAGGTGCGGAAGGGCCGCGCATTGATTGCCGCAATGCGTGCCGAAATCGCGGAGATGCGAGCCGCCGCCGCCGAGATGCGGGCGCGGACTGAGCACACCTCCTCGCTGATCGCGTACCCTGGGCGGACCGAAGGGTAGTCCCCGTGCGGACACTGGGCACGCCGCATTCAGAGGGGGCGAACGGCTCGATGGGCGGCCGCCCGGCCGAATCTTCGACGTGGAAGCGGACCGGCACAAATCCCCCTGACCTCACCGTAGAAGCCCGTGAAGCCCGAGCCGGAACCGGATCGTTCGTCACGCCAGCCTTCCGGCAGCACCGTGCCGCTCGTGCGCATCCGGTCTGTCGCGATGCCGGGCGGTCGGCGGATCTTCCCGCGGCGTCGCGAGCCGTCCGCGCAGAAGCGGGCTGCTACATGTGGCCAGCTCGAGAGGCGCGCCGGCCGTTCGTCGCGGGCTCCGGAAGGGTATTGTACAGAATTCGACGATGCAACTGGTGCAGTCGGAAGCTGATCCCGCTGGGGAACTTTGATTTAGGTTATACATTCAGCAGGAGATGGTCCGGCGGCGGGCGCCTACGCTTGTGTGACGCCGATTGCGCCGGCGGGCAGCCGCCGCGGATCGAGGAATGACTGCCCCACACCCCTCGGCGGTCGCAAGCACGACTTGGGTGAGAGGCCCGACTTGGGTGAGAGGCGATGCAGGACAACGACACAGCCGGTGCCGAGGACGGCACCTCACGCCCGGACGGCCGGGCCGCCAACCCCCTGATCCTGAAGCTGGAGAGCCTCGCCCCGCTCTCGGCCGACGACCGGGCGGTGCTGGAGCGGATCAGCGCCAAGCCGCACCTCGTCCCGGCCGGCACGGACCTGATCGGCGAGGGCGACAAGCCGGACGGCGTCTACCTG
>NZ_BPQS01000018.1 GCF_022179385.1 Methylobacterium longum
TTCGTCGGCGTGCTCCGCCTCGATCAGGCCTGGGGTTCGGCTCAGGTCTCGGCCGCCGTGCACGAGCTGAATGCCAACAACGTCCAGAACACCCTCGGCTTCATCCCGGGCGCGGGCCTCGGCACCGCCGCAACGGCGACCACGGGCGGCTCGAACGTGAGCATCCCGCACACCAACACGGCCTACGGCTTCGCCGTGCAGGGCGGCATCAAGGTCAACGCGCCGTTCATCGCTCCGGGCGACGCGCTGTACGTCCAGGCCGCCTACTCCAACGGTGCGCAGATCTACTCGGGCTACTCCTCGTACTCGGGAACCTACGCGCAGAACCCCGCGACCATCCAGGGTCAGAAGTTCTCGCAGTACTTCAGCGACGCGCAGGTGAACCCGTTCACGGGCCAGCTCGAGTTGAACGACAACGTCACGGTGTCGGCGGCCTACCTGCACTACTGGTCGCCGGAGTGGCGCTCGGCCTTCTTCGGCTCCTACGGCGAGCAGAACTTCGCCCGCGGCTCGCGGCTGGCCCAGGGTCAGATCTTCAACATCATCAACCCGAACAACTCGTTCGGTGCCAACGGCGTGGGCACGCCCGGCACGCGCTTCTACGCGCTCAGCCAGGCGCTCCGCGACACCTACCAGTTCGTCGCCGGCGCCAACATCATCTGGTCGCCCGTCAAGGATCTGGATATCGGTCTTGAGGGTCTCTACACGCAGATCGGCGTGAAGAACGGCCGCGTCATCGACGTCGACAAGGATCCGACCGCCTACTCGCGCGTCGCCGCGATCAACGCCGGTGGCCTCGTCCGCACCACGACCTCGGACGGCGTCTCCCAGATCCGTATCCGCGTCCAGCGCGACTTCTGATCCAAATTCCCGGAGCCGGGATCGTCTCCCGGCTTCGGACCCTGTGCACCACGTCTTCCAAGGCCCGGCATTGCGCCGGGCCTTTTTCGTTGCGCGCCCCGGCCCGGTCGAGCTGAGCCCGCGCCTCGCATGCGGGGCCGCGCCGCTGTGATGCGGCACCCGGCAGGCGCCCCGTCGCCGGATCGATCGGGTCCCCTGCCGTCCCGCCCGGCCTCGTCCCCGCCGCGCCCGGCTGCGCGGGGCCGCCGCGCGTCACGGTCCTGGCCAGCCACGCCTTCCGTCCGGCTCCAAACGCCCAGGCCCCGCCCGCTGGCGTCGATTGCCCCGCGGGTGGAAGCCCCTCCGGCTCCCCGAGGTATTCCGCGGGGGATTTTCGACGACTTGAAATCATTCGCCGCGACGATCGAAATCGAGATCTAATTTGTACTATTGACCTGCTTAAATACTCCGAGATTGAAGCGCTTGTATTGCAAATGCACGCCAATACGCAAGATAAACAAGAGAGTTTTGTTGCATAAAGACAACGTGCGGCAACGCTCTTCAATGAAGAAAGAGCAGGACGTTGAGGAATCAGTCCTGAATGGACACGGTGCGATCCGCGAGGCGGATGTCCGAAGGCAAACCTGTCCGGATTTCGACTCGGATCGAACAAAAAACGAATTTTTTGGCGGACTGACACTTCGGTCATGAAGATGATTGTCCGCGTTCGGGTCTCGTGAACTTGGAGATGTCAATGAAGCTCTTGAAGAGCTCACTGCTCGGGTCCGCCGCTGCCTTCGCGGCGGTCGGCGCCGCGCACGCCGCCGACCTGCCGGTCAAGAAGGCGGTTCCGATCGAGTACGTCCGCGTCTGCTCCACCTACGGCGCCGGCTTCTTCTACATTCCCAGCACCGACACCTGCCTGCGCCTCTCCGGCCGCGCCCGGTTCGAGGGCGGCTACCAAGCCAGCTACTCGCGCCAGAACGGCACGGGCAACGGCGACACGTCGGGCTACCAGGGCCGGATGCGCATCAACCTCGATGCCCGCACCCAGACCGGCTACGGCACCCTGCGCGCCTTCGTGCGCCTCGACGCCGGCGCCCGCACGGGCTACGCCGGCATCGGCCAATCCGGCACCCAGCAGCGCATCGGACAGGCCTATCCGGGCCTCGGCATCGACAGCTACGGCCGCGACCAGCAATTCGCCAACGTCGACAAGGCATTCATCCAGTTCGCCGGCCTGACCGCCGGTCGCGCCTCCTCGTTCTTCGATTTCTACGCCCACGACTTCGAGCTGGGGGGCGGCACGCTCGGGTCGGACAGCGCCTCGACCAACCTGCTCGCCTACACGGTGACGGCTGGAAACGGCCTGTCGGCGACGCTCTCGGTCGAGGACCCGGTCTTCCGCCGCACCCCGATCTTCTCCCCGACGGTCAATCCGGCGGGCGTCACGGTCAACACCAACGTCGCGAACTTCGCCCTGTCGAACTCGCCGGTTCCGGTCTTCATCGGGTACACCAACGGCTTCCCGTCACGCTACGGCTTCGTGGACGCGATCCAGCGGGAGCGCCTGCCCGACTTCGTCGGCGCCCTGCGCCTCGACCAGGCCTGGGGCTCCGCCCAGGTGTCGGCCGCCTCGCACGAGCTGAACGTCGGCAACGGCGCCGGGACCGGCAGCGGCTCCAACATTAGCCTGCCGCACACGAACAGCGTGCTGGGCTGGGCCGTTCAGGGCGGCCTGAAGGTCAACACGCCCTTCGTGGCGCCGGGCGATGCCCTCTACCTGCAGGGTGCCTACGGCGAAGGCGCGCAGCTCTACACCGGATACTCGTCCTACACCGGCTCGTACACGCAGAGTACAGCGACCATTCAGGGGCAGAAGTTCGCCCAGTACTTCGCGGATGCCACGATCAACCCGTTCACCGGCCAGCTGCAGACCTCGCAGAGCGTCACCGTGACGGCGGCCTACCTCCACTACTGGTCTCCGGAATGGCGCTCGGCCTTCTTCGGCTCCTACGGCGAGCAGAACTTCGCGCAGGGCGCGCGCCGGGCCCAGGGCGCGATCTTCAGCCTCGTGAACCCGAACGGAGCCAACGCCTTCGGGGCCAACGCCGTGGGCGTGCTTGGCAGCCGGTTCTACCAGCTCAGCCAAGCCCTGCGCGACACCTACCAGTTCGTGGCGGGCGGCAGCGTGATCTGGTCGCCGGTCAAGGACCTCGATATCGGCGTCGAGGCCTTCTACACGCAGATCGGCCTGAAGAGCGGCCGGGCGATCGACACCGACAAGAGCCCCACGGCCTATTCCAACGTCGCCGGCATCAACAACGGCACCTTCGTGCCGCGCACCGCGACCCAGGACTCCGCCTCGATGGTCCGCGTCCGCGTCCAGCGCGATTTCTGATCGGAGCCATCGCCGCGGGGATTCGGGTCTCCGCGCCGGTGCCCGTGCCGCCGTCCTCGCGAGAGGGCGGCTGTCCCGGCCCGGCTCCGCGCCGGGCCTTTTCGTGGGCGGTCGGGTGCGGGGTTCCGGCCTCCTGACCCGAGCCGCCCGTCGGCCTCAGGCCGCGGCCTGCGACGGGGCCGGGGAGGGTCGACCGGTTCGCGGGGGGGCGCCCCGGCATCGGCGGACGGGAGAGCGGGCGGCCCGCGCGTGCGAAGGTGCGAGGGTGGAAGGCGCGTCTTTAATCCGCGTCTTCGGAACAGGTCGCGCGCTTTGTTCCAGAACGCGTTGCCGCCCCTGAGCGGCGCTGATACGCCGAATGTCACTTTTATTCCGCCGGTCATGCGGACCTCGACGGGGCGCGAGCGCGATGGCGTTCCGGAACCCGTAACGGCCCGTGCGCGGTGGGGGGATGTTCGGGGGAACGCATGACCGGCACGGCCACCACAAGCCCCACGCCCGCCACGGCCGAGAGCCGGTCGGCCGAGGGACGCGCGGCCCGGTTCTGGCCCGAGCGCTGGTGGCGCCTCGTCGACACCAAGATCGGCATCATCCCGCTCCCGGTCTACCTCATCCTGGCGATCCTCCTCGCCGTCCTCGTCCAGGAGGGCGAGATCAAGCCCGACGGGCCGACCATGATCGCCGTGCTGGTCATGGGCGGCTTCACCTGCGCGGAGATCGGCAAGCGGATTCCGATCCTGAGGAACATCGGCGCCGGCGCGATCTTCGCGACCTTCATCCCCTCAGCGCTCGTCTACTACGCCCTGGTGCCGCCGCAGATGGTGAAGGCGATCACCGACTTCACCAAGTTCACCAACTTCCTCTACATCTACATCGCCACCATCATCGTCGGCTCGATCCTCGGCATGGATCGCGACGTCCTGATCAAGGGCTTCCTCAAGATCTTCGCGCCGCTGGCGATCGGCTCGGTGGCGGCGGCCCTCGTCGGCACGCTGGTCGGCACGCTGCTGGGCCTCGGCCCCTACAAGACGTTCTTCTTCATCGTCGTGCCGATCATGGCGGGCGGCGTCGGCGAGGGCGCGATCCCGCTCTCCATCGGCTACGCGGCGATCCTGGGGATGCAGCAGGGCGTGGTCTTCGCGCAGGTGCTGCCGCCGGTGATGCTCGGGTCTCTCACCGCGATCATCCTGTCCGGCACGCTCAACTATATCGGGAAGCAATATCCCCACCTCACCGGCGAGGGACGGCTCCAGCCCGATTCGGATGGCATCAAGTCGAGCGACGCGCAGGCCAAGTCCGAGGCGGCGCGGGGCCAGATCGATCCGGCCACGATCGGCGCCGCCGGGCTCACGGCCATCACCCTCTACCTGCTGGGCGTGATGGCCCACCATCTGGTCGGCCTGCCGGCCCCCGTCGCCATGCTGTTCCTGGCGGTCTTCGCCAAGCTCGCCAGCGCCGTCTCGCCCCACCTCCAGGCCGGCGGCTTCGTCGTCTACAAGTTCGTGCAGGTCTCCATGACCTACCCGCTGCTCTTCGCCATCGGCGTGGCGCTCACCCCCTGGCACGAGCTGATGGCCGCCTTCACCCTGGTGAACCTGATCACCATCGTGTCGACCGTGGTGACCCTGATGACCACGGGCTTCTTCGTGGGGCGCTGGCTCGGGATGTACCCGATCGAGACCGCCATCGTGAACGCCTGCCACAGCGGCCAGGGCGGCACCGGCGACGTCGCGATCCTCACGGCGGCCAACCGCATGGCGCTGATGCCCTTCGCGCAGATCGCCACCCGCATCGGCGGCGCGCTGACCGTCACCGGGACCATCATCGCGATGAAATGGATCGGTGCCTGACCGGCACACGGGGAGAATGGCAACATGGCCGGAGATCCGGGTGCCGTCGAGGCGACCCTCAAGTCCAGGATCGGCGCGATCCTCCGCTCGACGAGCGGCAATTTCCTGGAGATGTTCGACTTCTTCCTGTTCGGCTTCTACGCCACCTACATCGCGCGGGCGTTCTTCCCCGCGGGCAACGAGACCACCGAGCTGCTGCTGACCTTCGGCACGTTCTGGCTCGGCGCGCTGATGCGGCCGCTCGGGGCGATCGTGCTCGGCGCCTATATCGACCGGATCGGCCGCCGGAAGGGCCTGATCGTCACCCTGGCGATCATGGCGAGCGGCACGGTGCTGATCGCCTTCTGCCCGAGCTACGGGACCATCGGCATCGCGGCCCCGCTGATCGTGCTGGCGGGCCGCCTGCTCCAGGGCTTCTCGGCCGGCGTCGAGATCGGCGGCGTCTCGATCTATCTGTTCGAGATCGCCACGCCGCAGCGGCGCGGCTTCTACACGTCGTTCCAGTCGGCGAGCCAGCAGGTGGCGATCATGTTCGCCGCCATCATCGGCTACGGGCTGAACGCCTACCTGACCAAGCAGCAGATCGGCGATTTCGGCTGGCGGATCCCGTTCCTCGTCGGCTGCCTGATCGTGCCGTTCATCTTCTTCATCCGGCGCTCGCTGCAGGAGACGCAGGCCTTCGCCAAGCGGACCCACCATCCCGGCACCCGCGAGATCCTGGCGACGGTCGCGGCTAACTGGCGGATCGTGCTGCTCGGCATGATGCTGACCACGATGACGACGGTGACCTTCTACATGATCACCGTCTACACCCCGACCTTCGGCAAGAACGTCCTCAAGCTCACCGAGACCGACAGCCTGATCGTGACGCTGTGCGTCGCCATCACCAACTTCATCTGGCTGCCCGTGGGCGGGGCCATCTCCGACGCGATCGGGCGCAAGCCGGTGCTGCTGACGATCTCGACCCTGTCGCTGCTGACGACCTACCCGGCGCTGCACTGGCTCGTGGCCGACCCGACCTTCGGCAAGATGCTGGCGGTCGAGCTGTGGTTCTCGTTCTTCTTCGGCGTCTACAACGGCGCCATGGTGGTCTCGCTCTCCGAGGTGGTGCCGGCCCACGTGCGCGCGAGCGGCTTCTCCCTGGCCTACAGCCTCGCCACCGCCCTGTTCGGCACCGCGACCCCGATGGTCTCGACCTACCTGATCGATCAGACCGGCGACCGGGCGGCGCCGAGCTACTGGCTGATGGCGGCCGCGGCCTGCGGCATCATCGCGACCCTGGCCCTGTTCCGGGGCGGAGCCGCGCCCGCCCGGGTCGTCGCCCCCGCCTGAGGCGCGATCAGCTCTCCTGCCAGATCCGGATCCGGGCCTTGAAGGCGGCCCGGATATGCGCCCGGGCCGCGGCCTCGGCGCCGTCGCCGTCATGCGCGCGGATCGCCGCCACGATGGCGTCGTGTTCGGCGAGTGACTCCGCGGCGCGGTCGGGGGCCGACAGGGTGGTGGCCCCCGGCAGCAGCACCAGAGAGAGGCGCATCGTCTCCAGCGTGCCCTGGAGGAAGCGGTTGCGCGCCGCGCCGTGGATCTGGCGGTGGAACAGGCGGTTGGTCCGTGCCAGCGCCGACGCGTCGCCCAGGAGCGTCCGGTCGCGGGCGACCATCTCCTCCAGGATCTCCGTCTCGACCGCGCTGGCGTGGATCGCCGCGAGGCGCGCCGCCGTCCCCTCCAGCACCTCGCGCAGATCGTAGAGCTCGCTGACCTGCCCGTAATCGAGCTGCGCCACGCTGGCGCCGCGGTGGGGCTCGTGGGCGACGAGGCCCTGCGCCTCCAGCCGGCCCAAGGCTTCGCGCACCGGTGTGCGGCTGATCTGGAACCGCTCGGCCAAGTCCGCCTCGCGCAGGCGACTGCCCGGCGCGAGTTCGCCCTCCTCGATCGCCCGCAGCAGGCGTTCGTAGGCGCCGGCGCCGCTGGAGCGCTCCGCGTCGCTGGCCTTCATCCCGGCTCTCCTCGCGGTGGCCATAGCGTGAAACCGACCGTTCCGGAACGGTTGCGCAATATTGCATACAGGCGTATACAATCCGGATGCGAAACGGCAGCGAGGGAGAGGCGGCGATGCAGCGTCCGGGCGAAGGGCCGTGGGATGTCGTGGTGGTCGGGTCGGGCAACGCCGCCATGAGCGCGGGCCTCGCCGCCCTGGAGCGCGGCGCGTCGGTGCTGATGATCGAGAAGGCGGAGCGGGATCTGGCCGGCGGCAACACCGCCTACACGGCCGGCGCCATGCGGTTCGTCTACGCGGGCAACGACGACCTGATCCCGCTACTGGTCGACCCCGAGGATCCGCGCCTGCCGCGCACCGATTTCGGCGCCTACACGGCGCAGAAGTTCGAGGAGGACCTCCTCGGCTTCAACGACGGGCGGCCCCTCTCGCGCGAGCAGCGCATCCTGATCGACGAGAGCGGCGCGGCCCTGCGCTGGCTCGCGACCCAGGGGGTGAAGTTCGAGCCGATCTATTCCCGGCAATCCTTCGAGAAGGACGGGCGCTTCGTCTTCTGGGGCGGCCTGACCCTCGCCACCCACGACGAGGGCTTCGGCCTCGCCCGCGCCGAGCTGGAGGCCTTCACCGGCGCCGGCGGCGAGATCCGTTACGGTTGTCCGGCCACCGGGCTGATCGTCGAGGAGGACCGCGTCGTCGGCGTGGAGACGCCGCAGGGCGCGTTCCGCGCCCGGGCCGTGGTGCTGGCCTGCGGAGGCTTCGAGTCGAACGCCGCCCTGCGGACGCGCTTCATCGGCGAAGGCTGGGACAAGGCCCGGGTCCGCGGCACGCCGCACAACCAGGGCGACGGGCTGGAGATGGCCCTGGCGCTGGGCGCGAAGGCGCACGGCTTCTACGGCGGCTGCCACGCGACGCCGATGGACCTGCACACGCCCGATTACGGCAACCTCGACCTGCCCCACGGGGAGCGCAAGCACTACCGGAAGATCTGCTACTTCCTCGGGCTGATGCTGAACGCGAACGGCGCGCGGTTCGTCGACGAGGGCCAGAACTTCCGCAACTACACCTACGCGCAGTTCGGCCGCTCGATCATGGAGCAGCCCGGCCACGTGGCGTGGCAGATCTTCGACGCCAAGGTCGATCACCTGCTCTACAGCGAATACCGCTTCCACGACGCGCATTTCGTGGAGGCCGACACCCTGGACGGCCTCCTCGCTTCGCTCGACGGCCTCGACGCGGCGGCGGCCAAGGACACCATCGCGGCGTTCAACGCCGCCGTGGACCAGGCCGTCCCGTTCGACCCGACCGTGAAGGACGGGCGCGGCACCCGGGGGCTCCCCCTGCCGAAGTCGAACTGGGCGCAGACGATCGATACCGGGCCGTTCAAGGCCTACCCGGTCACGGGCGGCATCACCTTCACGTATGGCGGGGTCGAGGTCGGCGACGACGGCGCCGTGACGCGCGCCGACGGCAGCGCGATCGCCGGGCTCTACGCCTGCGGCGAGATGGTGGGCGGCGTGTTCTTCAACGGTTATCCGGGCGGGTCGGGGCTGACCTCCGGCGTGGTGTTCGGCCGGCGCGCGGGCTACGGCGCCGCGGCCGGGGCGGGCCGCTGAGCGGCGCGGTCGATCGCGGGCGCGCGCCGCCCTGGGCGCCTGGGGGAGGCGAGCCGCCGCCGTCCCGGATGCCGCGGCGGCCCATCGCCCCCTGTCCGTGATCCCGCGGTGGGCGTAGAAGCCCCCCATGCCCGCCCGTCAGGCCGTCTTCACCATCTCCCGCGGCGTCCCGTTCCTGCCGACGCTCGCCGCCGCGCTCCTCTCCGGGCGGCTCGTCGGGCCGGTGGCCGACGACCCGCTGGCGCTCGCCGCGGTCACCATCTACCTGCCGACCCGCCGCGCCGCCCGGGCGCTCGCCGCGATCCTGGCCGACAGCCTCGGCCGGGACGCGCCCGGACAGGCCACGCTTCTCCCCCGGATGATCCCCCTCGGCGAGGCCGACGAGGCGGAGCTCGACCTCGCCGCCGAGCCGCTGCTCGAGGACAACGCCGACCCGCTCAGCGTCCCGATGCCGCCGCTGGAGCGCCGCCTGATCCTCGCCCGCCTCGTCCAGGCCTGGGCCAAGACCGTCGACCGGACCCTGCTGCCGCTGGACGCCGAGGTGCCGTTCCTGGTGCCGTCCTCCCCCGCCGACGCGGTCGGGCTCGCGGGCGATCTCGAGCGGTTGATGGACGCCCTCACGGTCGAGGGCCTGCCCTGGTCGGAGATCGGCGCCGCCGTCGAGGCCGAGTATTCCCGCTACTTCGGCCTGACCCTCGACTTCGTGAAGATCGCCGCGGAGAACTGGCCCAAGCTGCTGGCCGAGCGGGGCCTCGCCGATCCCGTCGCCCGCGCCCGCGGCCTCCTCCTCGCCGAGGAGCGGCGCCTGTCGCGCAGCGCCACGCCGGATCCCGTGATCGTCGCGGGCTCCCTCGGCTCCGTTCCCGCCACCGCCCGCCTGATCGCCGCCGTGGCGAAGCTGCCGCGGGGCGCCGTGGTGCTGCCGGGCCTCGACCTCGACCTCGACGCCGCCGGCTGGGACGGCATCGACACCGGCGAGGGCTTCTCCCGCGTGATCGCCCACGGCCATCCGCAGGCGGTGCTGCACCGGTTGCTCGGGCCGGAGAACCTGAACCTCGACCGCGCGGCGATCGTCGCCCTCGACGAGCCCGATCCCGGCCAGGCGGCCCGGGCAGCGCTGCTGTCGCAGGCCCTCCGACCGGCCGACACCACCGACGCCTGGGCTGCCCTGGACCCGGAGGCGCGCGACGCCACCGCGCGCCACGGCCTCGACGGGGTGGCGCTCGCCGAGGCCGCCGACGAGCGCGAGGAGGCGCTGGTGGCGGCGGTGGCGCTGCGCGAAGCGCTCCAGACGCCCGGCGCCACCGCGGCCCTGGTCACGCCCGACCGCGGACTCGCCGGCCGGGTCGCCGTCGAACTGCTGCGCTGGGGCATCGTGGCGGAGGATTCCGCAGGGCTGGCGCTCGCCGGCAGCCCGGCCGGCCGGCTGGCGCGGCTCGCGGCCGAACTCGCCGCCGACCTCGCCCGCGATCAGGCGGACGCGATCCCGGCCCGGCTGATCGCCCTGCTCGCGCACCCGATGGTGCGTCTCGGCCTGCCGCGCGCCGACGTGGTGCGCGGGGCCGCGGCCCTGGAGATCGGCCTGCTGCGCGGTCCGGTCCCGGCCGCGGGCTTCGGCGGCCTGCGCGATGCCCTCGCGGCCGAGCGCGCCGGCCCACCCGAGCACCGGCCCCGGGCCAAACGCCGCCTGAAGGACATCGACTGGGAGCTGGCCGTCGACCTGCTCGACCGGCTGGACCTCGTGTTCCGGGACTTCCCAGGTCCGGACGGCGCCGGGGATTGCGACCTCGTCACCACGGCCGCGCGTCACCGGGAGGCCTGCGACCGGCTGATCGCCGGGCCGGAGGACGCCCCCGAGGAGAACATGGACGGGTCCCTGTCCTGCCTCGACGCCCTGTTCGACGACCTGGAGATGGCCGAGCCCGGCCTGATGCCGGGGCGGTTCGACGATTACGCTACCTTCTTCACGGCGCTCGCCCGCGAGCGAACGGTCGCCTGCACGGGCGAGGCGCCGCATCCGCGGCTGCGGATCCTCGGCCTGCTGGAGGCGCGCCTCCTGTCGGTGGACCGGGTGGTGCTCGGCGGCCTGGACGAGGGCGTCTGGCCGGTGCGCACGCTGACCGACGCGTTCCTCAACCGGCCGATGCGTGAGCGGGTCGGCCTCAACCCGCCAGAGCGCCGCATCGGCCAGATGGCCCACGACTTCGTGCAGGCGCTCGGCTGCCGGGACGCGGTGATCACCCGCGCGCTGAAACGCGAGGGCGCGCCGACCGTGCCGTCACGCCTGATCCAGCGCCTGCGCGCGCTCTCGGGCGACACCCGGTGGGAGGCCGTGCTGGAGGCGGGGCGCCGCTTCACCGACTGCGCGGCCCGGCTCGACGCGGCCCCGCCGCAGCCTCGGCTGAAGCGCCCCGCGCCGAAGCCGGATCCGGCCCTGTTCCCGCGCTCGCTCAGCGTCACCGAGATCGAGACGCTGGTGCGCGACCCCTACAGCATCTTCGCCCGCCACGTGCTCGGGCTCGATCCCCTCGACCCCCTGGCGGCCGCGCCGGGCGTCGCCACCCGCGGCTCGCTGGTGCATGACGTCTTCGCGGAATTCGCCGGCCGCCATTCCGGGGGCCTGCCGCGGGATCCGGCGGAGCGGCTGCTCAACCTCGCGGTGAACGCCTTCGCCGATATCGAGGCCAAGTATCCGAACCTCTACGCCGAGTGGTGGCCGCGCTACGAGCGCATGGCCTCGTCCTATCTCGATTGGGAGGCGCAGCGCCGGCCCGGCCTGACCCGGGTGTTTCCCGAGGTCTCCGGGCGCTGGGTGATCCCGATGGGGCGGGAGACCTTCACGCTGCGCGCGCGGGCCGACCGGATCGAGATGCGCCCCGACGGCACCGCCTGCATCGTCGACTACAAGACCGGCGCGCCGCCCTCGGGGAAGATGATCTTCTCCGGCTTCTCACCGCAGCTCACCCTGGAGGCGGCGATGCTGATGCACGGCGCCTTCGCGGATCTGCCGGCCGTGACGGCGACGCCGGACCTGCTCTACGTCCACGCCTCGGGCGGCCGGAAGCCGTTCCTGCCGATCCCCGTGAAGCCGCCCCGGGGTGAGGCGCGCGACGTCCCGACGATCGTGGCCGAGCACGCCCAGCGCCTGCGGGGACTGGTCGCCCGGTTCATGACCGGCGAGGCGGCCTACACGGCCCGGCCCTACCCGCAATTCGCGAGCAAGTACGGGGCCTACGATCACCTCGCCCGGGTGCTCGAATGGTCGTTGGCCGGGGAGGAGGGCGGGGAGTAACCGTCCTCCTTGCTGCGATATATCCCGCCCGCGCCCGCATTCTGAGGTGAGGAGCGCAGCGGAGGCCTCGAAGGAGGCTTCCAGATGCCGCTGCGATCCCTGGAGCCCGCCTTCGAGGCGGCCTCGCCGCGCCTCAGGATAAGGGCGCAGGTGGGAGGCGGCTGCTAGATCTCAGAAGAACGCCTGCAGCCCCGTCTGCGCCCGGCCCAGGATCAGGGCGTGGACGTCGTGGGTGCCCTCGTAGGTGTTCACCGTCTCGAGGTTCTGGGCGTGGCGCATCACGTGGTACTCGCCCATGATACCGTTGCCGCCGTGCATGTCCCGGGCGGTGCGGGCGATATCCAGCGCCTTGCCGCAATTGTTGCGCTTGATCAGCGAGATCATCTCGGGCGCCATCTTGCCCTCGTCCATCAGCCGCCCGACCCGGAGTGAGGCCTGGAGACCGAGGGTGATCTCGGTCTGCATGTCGGCGAGCTTCTTCTGGACGAGCTGCGTCTGGGCGAGCGGCCGGCCGAACTGCTTGCGCTCCAGCGTGTAGCGGCGGGCGCGGTGCCAGCAATCCTCGGCGGCGCCCATGGCGCCCCACGAGATGCCGTAGCGCGCCCGGTTGAGGCAGCCGAACGGCCCCTTGAGCCCGGAGACGTTCGGCAGCAGCGCGTCCTCGCCGACCTCGACCCCCTCCATGACGATCTCGCCGGTGGTGGAGGCGCGCAGCGACAGCTTGCCCTTGAGGGTCGGCGCGGACAGGCCCTTCATGCCCTTCTCGAGCACGAAGCCGCGGATCGCGCCCTCGTGGGCGTCCGACTTCGCCCAGACCACGAACACGTCCGCGAAGGGGGCGTTCGAGATCCACATCTTGGCGCCGGAGATGCGGTAGCCGCCGTCGATCTTCTCGGCCTTGGTCTTCATGCCGGCCGGGTCCGAGCCGGCATCCGGCTCGGTGAGGCCGAAGCAGCCGATCCACTCGCCCGAGGCGAGCTTCGGCAGGAATTTCTTGCGCTGCTCCTCCGAGCCGTAGGCGTGGATCGGGTACATCACCAGGGAGGATTGCACGCTCATCATCGAGCGGTAGCCGGAATCCACCGCCTCGACGGCGCGCGCCACCAGCCCGTAGGCGACGTAGGAGGCGCCGGCGCAGCCGTACTCCTCGGGCAGGGTCACGCCGAGGAGACCGAGCTCGCCCATCTTCCGGAACAGGCCCGGATCGGTCTTCTCGTCGGCGTAGGCCTCGACGATCCCGGGCAGGAGCTGCTCCTGCGCGAAGCTCTGGGCGACGTCGCGGATCGCCCGCTCGTCCTCGGTGAGCTGGTCCTCCAGGAGGAACGGGTCATCCCAGACGAAGCTCGGGGAGGCCGGGGCCGACGGGGAGGCGCTGCCCGGGGGGCGCATCGGGGCGTTCATGGGGATTCCTCGCCTGAGAGGGGTGCGTTGGGCTTCGAGAGCCGGTGCTTGTGCCTACCCTAGACCCGCGGGGCGCGGCGTCCAACGCTCCGGGTGACGCGGAGGGCCGGGCGTCATGCCCGCCCGAGGAGCATGAGCCACGCCACGGTCGTGACCGGCGCCAGCAGCGTCGAGACCAGCACCGAAGCCGCGACCATGCCGGTCTCCGTCCGGTAGCGCGCGGCCAGCAGGTAGGCGTTGATCCCGACCGGCATGGCGGCGAACAGGGTCGCGACCCCCGCGTAGGCCGGCGGCATCGAGAACACGTGGAAGGCCAGGATCCACACGGCCAGCGGGTGCAGGAGGTTCTTCAGGAGCGCGATCACCAGCGCGCCCTTGAGGTCGAACAGCACCCGGTAGCGCTTCAGGCCGGCACCCAGCGCCACCAGCGCGCAGGTCGAGGCCGTGCCCGCGAAGGCGTCGATCAGCGATCGCGCGATGCCGGCCGGGGCGAGACCGAGACCCTTCATGGCCATGCCGATCAGCAGCGCCAGGAAGATCGGGTTCCGCAGGAGTACGAGGACGAGCCCGCGGATCCGCGCCAGGACCGGCAGGCCGGAATCGGATTCGATCAGGAAGGTGGCGCTGCCCATCATCAGCGGCAGATGCACGGCGAGCAGCATGAACAGCGGGAAGGCGCCGGCCTCGCCGTAGGCCTGGAGGATCATGGGGACGCCGACGAACACGGTGTTCGACTGGCTGGCCGCGAATCCGTGCAGGATGGCGCCCCGCCGCTCGATCCCGGCCCGCCGGCGGGCGATCAGCGTGCCGACGAACCACGAGATGCCGGCACCGCCGAAATACGCGACCCAGTAGGACCACGCCACGGTCCCGTTCATCCCGGGCTTCGTCAGCGTCGCGATGATCAGCGCCGGGACGGCGACCGCGAAGACGTATTCCGACAGGCCGTCGCTCACCTTGTCGGAGAGCAGCCCCGCGAGCGCCGCGCCCCAGCCGATCAGGACGATCCCGAAGATCGGAGCGATGATGGCGAGGGCGTTCACGGTTCCGGTCGGCATGCGGGGCGGGAGGCCCGCCCATAGCACGCACCGGAACCCTCCGGCGCCGGCGCCGGGAGAATGGGTCGCCGGCGCGCCGCGTCGCTTACTTCTTGTCCAGCACCTTCATCGGGTCGACCCGCTGGCTCGCGGGCGGCTCCTTGGTCAGGTTGGTGCCGCTCTCGCGCTGCGCCTTCACGTCCTGCGGGGAACCCGGGCCGCCCACCGCCCGGCCGCCCGCGTCGCTCTGCGTCGGCACCGTGCCGGAGGCGAGTTCGAGGCACGTCACCATCTCGACGTAGGACGGATAGCCCCCCGCCTTGAACTGGTCCTGGCACTGCCGCTTGGCCGCGGGCGAATAGGTGGCCCAGTGGCGCTCGGCCTCCTTCCTGGCCTCCCGCTCGGAGCGGAGGCAGCCGTCGTAGTTGGCCTGATCGCTGATGCTGGTGTTGGCCACCTGGGACGACCGGCAGGTCTTCTCGACGTCGAGGGTCGGCACGGCGTCGGCCCGGGCGGCCGGCGCCAGAATGAGGAGCGCGAGACAGCCGGGGACCATCGCGCGGAAACGAGTCGTCATGTCGTAGGGCTCGCGATCTGTGGCGCTCTGCGCCGACGGAAGTGCCGGCACAACGCGCCAGAACCGGGTTCGGCACCACGGGGTTTTCGCGGTTCAGCCGCCATGCGCGCCGCGCAGCGCCCGATCGAGGTCCTCGTACAGGTCGTCCGTGTCCTCGATGCCGGTGGACAGCCGCAGCAGATCCGGCGGGCAGGGGCTGCCCGGACCTTCCACCGAGGCGCGGTGCTCGATCAGGCTCTCGACGCCGCCGAGCGACGTCGCCCGCTTCCACAGCCGCACCCGCGCCGCGGTGGCGATGGCGCCGGCCTCGCCGCCGGCGACCCGGATCGACAGCATGAAGCCGAACCCGTCCCGCATCTGCCGGCGGGCGACCGCGTGTCCGGGATCGTCGGGCAGCCCCGGATAGAGGACGCGGGCGACGTTCGGATGCCCGCTCAGGCGCTCGGCGAGCCGCAGGGCACCGGCCGCCTGCGCGGCCGCGCGCAGGTGCAGGGTCCGGAGCGAGCGCATCAGCAGGTAGGCCTCGAACGGCCCGAGGATGCCGCCGCTGCCCGCCCGGATGCTCCGGATCCGCTCCCAGAACGCGTCCGTCCGCGCGCCCGCCAGCACGCCCGCCACCACGTCGGAATGGCCGTTGAGGATCTTGGTGGCCGAGTGCATCACGATGTCGGCGCCGCATTCCAGGGGGCGCGTGTGGACCGGCGAGGCGGCGGTCGAATCGACGGTGAGGCGCGCGCCCGCCGCGTGGGCGATCCCGGCCGCGGCGGCGATGTCGGTGATCGTCCAGAGCGGGTTGCCGGGGGTCTCGATCCAGACGAGCTTGGTCCGGCCGGGCTCGATGGCGGCCCGCAGGGCGTCCAGGTCGTCCGTGTCCACGAAGGTGAGCGCGAGGCCGCGCCGGGGTGCCTCCTCGCGCAGCCAGCGCTTCAGCGCCCAGTACATGACGGTGCCGGCCACCACGTGGTCGCCGGGCTCCAGGGCGCCGAACACCGCCGTCGCCGCCGCCATCCCGGAGCCGAACAGCAGGGCTCCGGCCCCGGCGCCCTCCAGCATCGCCAGGACGGATTCGGCCTCGCGCACCGTGGCGTTGTCGGGCCGCGCGTAGCTGTAGCCGGAGCTGTAGCCGTTGTCGGGATCGCGGATGAAGGTGGTGGAAACGTGCAGCGGCATCACCACCGCCCGGGTCTCGGGCTCGATCCGGCCCATCGCCTGGGCGGCGCGGCTGCGCCGGGTGAAGTCCGGCGCGGCGTCGCCCTGGCTATCCGTCGGCCCCTGCGGCGCGTTAGGCTGTGACATCTGGCGATTCTCGGCGGATGGAGACGGGCGCGTGCCACGGCACGGGGGGCCCGGCAAGCCGCGCGCCCCCGGCCCCATTCTAAAGCCGCGCCCCGTGGAGACGAACGACCATGATTGCCGCCACACGCGTCCCCGAGGGGATGCCCCTGCCGCGCTGGCTGCGCCTCGCCGCCGCGATCCTGCCGGTGGCGGCCACCGCGGTCGTCGGCTCGGTGGCGACCCAGGCCGAGATCCCGGGCTGGTACGCGAGCCTGAACAAGCCGGTCTTCAACCCGCCGAACTGGGTGTTCCCGGTCGCCTGGACGCTCCTCTACACGATGATCGCGGTGGCGCTCTGGCGGCTCCTCGGCGCCAGGCCGGGCACCGGACCGGGCCGCCAGGTCTGGTGGCTCGCCCTGGCCGCCTTCCTCGTGCAGCTCATCCTCAACGCCGCCTGGACGCCGGTCTTCTTCACGGCCCACGCCATCGGCGCGGGGCTGATCGTCGTGGCGATGCTGCTGGTGATGGTGCTCTGGACGATCCGCCTGACCTGGCGGTTCGACCGGACTGCGGCCTGGCTCCTCGTGCCCTACGCCGCCTGGGTCGCCTTCGCGACGCTCCTCAACGCCGCGATCCTGCGGATGAACTGAGCCCGCATCGAGCCCGCATCCCGGCGTCAGGACTCGCCGGCCGCCTTCTCCTCGCCGGCCGGTCGGCCGTCGTCGCGGGCGCGGTGGAGGAGGAAGATCGCGAAGACCATGGTGACGATCAGGCCCGCCAGCACCCCGAGCTCGATCATCGAGGCGTTGAACAGGGCCTGCTTCTCGGGCGACCAGTCCTTGGCGTGGGTGATCTCCGAGGATTGCAGGGTGATCACCAGCACCCGCCGGATCGACGCGATCAGGCCGACGATCAGGAACGGCTCGCAGGTCAGCGTCCCCGACCGCATCGACACCCGCACCGTGTGCAGGATCTCGATCAGCATCAGCAGGAACAGCAGCCGGTCGATCACCTCCAGGATCTGCGCGGCGCCCCCGAGCGCCCGCATGGCCTCCCAGGTCAGCCCCGCGGCATCGACCAGCGCGATGAAGGCGGTGAGCGCCAGCAGGAGGCCGAGGGCCGCGTAGATCGCGTGCTCGGTGTGCAGGAAGATCGCGCTGGCGATCTTCGTCAAGCGTCCCTGTTCTTCTGATATGTCCGACATCATTCCCCCCTGGAACAGGCCGAGACGATCAGCTTCGAGCGCGCGCGTCCAGTCCGGCCGTCCGTTCGGACGATCGATCGCGATGGATCGTGGCGTTAGGCCGCTGCCCCGGAAGATCGGCCCTCAGTGGAAGAACGGCAGGGCGTGCGGCGCGAGGTAGCCGAAGCCGAGGAGCGCCGCGCCGGCGAGCCCGAGGAAGCCCCCCGCGAAGACCAGCATGGCGATGCCGGTGATCACCTCCGCGGAGGCGAGCACGATCCCGATCTGGAAGGCTGCCGAGGCCAGCTCGTAATGGTGGTAGCGCAGGAGTGCGAGGTCGCGCCGCTCCTCCGACGCCCGCGCCTTCGCGGTCAGCTCCTTGCGGCCCTCGCCGGTGGCGGGCTCCGACTCCCACCGGGCCAGGGTCTTGGTCCACTCGGCGCGCTTGGCCGCGATCGCGTCCTGATTGGGCCCGGGGGGGAGGAGCGCCAGGGCCTCGTCGGCGGTCTTGAGCACCGTCGAGCGGATGGTGCGCGCCTGGAAGTAGGCCCACTGGTTCGCGGCCTCGACATTGGCGCCGATCGAGTCCGTCTGGGACGCCTTGCCCAGCGTCTCGCTGAAGGCGAGGAACAACGCCAGCACCGAGATCAGCAGCGCGACGCGCTTGTTCGATCCTTCGACAGCCCCGTGACCACCCGACATCGTTCCGCAAATCCCCTGTGATTCGATGCGGCCGAGTCACAGCCCATCGCGGCGCCGCGCGCAATGCGCGAGCCGCCCTCCCTGCCTATTCGGCGGCGATCCGCGGCGCCGACGGGCGGCCGTCATTGGCGGGATGGGCCGGATCGAACGCGACCTCGTCCTGCGGGTCGTCGCGCTCGCCGACGAAGCGGCCCAGCAGGCGCCCCAGCACGCGCGACAGGTCGTCCATCAGGACGAAGATCGCCGGCACGAACACCAGCGACAGCACGGTCGAGACGATCAGGCCGCCGATCACCGCCACCGCCATGGGCGCGCGGAACTCGCCGCCGATCCCCAGCGCCATCGCGGACGGCACCATGCCGGCCGCCATGGCGATGGTCGTCATCACGATCGGCCGGGCGCGCTTGCGGCCCGCATCGACGATGGCGGTGTTGCGGTCCACGCCGGCGTGGATCTGCTCGACGGCGAAGTCCACCAGCATGATGGCGTTCTTGGTGACCACGCCCATCAGCATCAGGATGCCGATGACCACCGGCATCGAGATCGGCATGTGGCAGATCAGGAGCGCCAGGATCGCGCCGCCGATCGAGAGCGGCAGCGAGAACAGGATGGTCAGCGGCTGCAGGAAGTTGCCGAACAGCAGGATCAGCACGCCGAACACCATCATCAGGCCGGCGCCCATGGCCAGCGCGAAGCCCTCGAACACCTCGCCCATCACCTCGGCGTCGCCGGTCTGGCTGATCGTCACCCCGGGCGGCAGGTTCTTGGCGGTCGGCAGGTTCATGACCTTCGAGATCAGCTCGGCCAGGGCGTCCGTGCCCTGCATGTCGCCCTCGAGGGCGACGCGCACGGCGCGGTCGTAGCGGTCGATGCCGGTCGGCCCCTGGCCGAGGCTGATATCGGCCACCGTCGCGAGGGGCACGGCGGCCCCGCCCTTCACCGGCACCTTCAGGGTCTCCAGTTCGGAGAGCCGGCCGCGCAGGCTCTCGGGGAGCTGCACGCGGATCGGCACCTGCCGGTCCGCCGCGTTGAACTTGGCGAGGTTCATGCCGATGTCGCCGATGGTACCGACCCGAACCGTCTCCGCGATGGTGTCGGTGGAGACGCCGAGATCGGCCGCCACGCCTGGCTTCGGCCGGATCCGGACCTCCGTGCGGTCGAGGGGCGCGGTCGACATGACGTTGACGAGGTGCGGGACCTGCTGGGCCTCGCGCTGGAGCTTGGCCGCGGTCTCCGCCACGACGGCCTTGTCGGGGCCGGCGATGATCAGCGCGAGGTCGCGCTGGCCGCCCTCGCGCAGGGCCCAGAAGCGCAGGTCGGGCTCCTCCCTCAGGATCGCGGCGACCTCCGCGTCGACCTGCTTCTGGGTCTTGTCGCGGGTGTTCTTCGGGGTGAGATTGATGGTGAGGCTGGCGAGCCGCACCTCCTTCTTGGCCGGCAGCTGGCGGCCGCCGTCCACGAACACGCTCTTCACCTCGGGGAGCGCGCGGATCTTGCCGACGATCCGGTCCGCGACCCGGACCGTGTCGGGCAGGCGGGCGCCGGGCGGCAGCTCGACAACGAACAGCGTGCGGGCCTGATCCTCCGCCGGCAGGAAGCCCGCGGGCAGCAGGCCCGTGGAGGCGATGGACGCGGCGAAGCACGCGATGCCGAGCACCAGTGTGATGAACTTGTGCCGCACCGACCACGCCACCAGCCGGGTGTAGCCGCGCATCACGACGCCGTCGCGCTCGTGGTCCGGCCCGTGGTCGCGCAGAAAATAGGCGGCGAGCAGCGGCGTGATCAGCCGCGCCACCAGCAGCGACATGAACACCGCCGCCGCGATGGTCAGGCCGAACTGCTTGAAGTACTGGCCCGCGATCCCGCCCATGAACGACACGGGCGAGAAGATCGCGATGATCGTCGCCGTGATCGCGATGACCGCGAGCCCGATCTCGTCGGCGGCCTCCAGGGAGGCGCGGTAGGGCGACTTCCCCATCCGCATGTGGCGGACGATGTTCTCGATCTCCACGATCGCGTCGTCGACGAGGATGCCGGTGACCAGCGTGATCGCCAGCAGGCTGACCGCATTGAGCGAGAAGCCCAGCGCGCTCATCACCCAGAAGGTCGGCAGCACCGAGAGAGGCAGCGCCACGGCGGCGATCAGGGTCGCCCGCCAGTCGCGCAGGAACAGCAGCACCACAACCACGGCGAGGGCCGCGCCCTCGATCAGGCCCATCATGGCCGAGTGGTAGTTGCCGATGGTGTTGTCGACGCTGGTGTCGATCAGGTCGAACCGCACGTTGGGGTTCGCCGCGTGGAGCGCCGCGATCTTCTTGGCGACCCCGACCGAGACGTCGGCGTCGCTCGCGCCGCTGGCGCGGGAGATCGCGAAGGCCACCACCGGCTCGCCGTTGAAGCGCGCGAAGGTGCGGGGCTCCTCGGCGGTGTCCGAGAGGGTCGCCAGCTCGTCGAGGCGGACCTTGCGGTTGCCCGGTACGACGATGGAGGTCTTGGCCAGCGTGTCGAGGCTCGCCGAGGCGGCGAGCGCCCGGATCGACTGCTCCTGGCCGCCGACCTCGGCCCGCCCGCCGGCCATGTCGGCCGAGGTCAGGCGCAACTGCCGGTTCACGTCCGCGGCGGTGATGCCGAGGGCCAGCAGCCGGTCGGGCTTCAGGGTGACGCGGATCTCGCGGGCGACGCCGCCGAGGCGCTCGACGCCGCCGACCCCCTTCACGCTCTGCAGGCCGCGCGCGACCACGTCGTCCACGAACCACGACAGGTCCTCCGGCATCATGGCGGGCGCGGAGGCGCCGTAGACCATGATCGGCAGGCCGGCGATCTCGACGCGGGAGACGATCGGCTCGTCGATGGTGCGCGGCAGGTTCTGCCGGATCTTGGCGATGGCGTCCTTGACGTCGTTGGTCGCCCGATCCTGGTTCACCTCCAGGCGGAACTCGATCGTGGTGGTGGAGGTGCCCTCCGTGATGGTCGACAGGATGTGCTTGACGCCCTTCACCCCGGCCACCGAATCCTCGACCCACTTCGTGACCTGGGTCTGCAATTCGGAGGGGGCCGCCCCCGACTGGGTGATCGTCACCGAGACGATCGGGATGTCGATGTTCGGGAACCGGGTGATCGGCAGGGCGCGGAAGCTCACCAGCCCCAGGATCATCAGGACCAGGAACAGGACCACTGAGGGGAGCGGCTTGCGGATCGCCCAGGCGGAGACGTTGAGGCGCATGCTTCTGTCCTACCGCGGGGCCGCGTCGGCCATGGGCGCCGCCATCGGCGTATCGGTCGACGGTACGGCACGCACCCGGTCGCCGTCGCGCAGGAAGCTGCCGGCGCGGGCCACGATGCTCTCGCCGGCGGCGACGCCCGAGCGGATCTCCGTGTAGCCCTCCGAGGAGAGGCCCGTGGTGACCGGCCGCGCCTCGACGCGCCCGTCCTTCGCCACCAGCACGCTGGCCCGGCCGTCCGCCGCGTAGAGCAGGCTGGATACCGGGACCGCGACGCCCGTGCGGCGGGCCACCTCCACGTTGCCGCGGGCGAAGGCGCCGATGCGCAGGGCCGGATCCTCCCCGAGCCGGATCCGGACCTTGCCCAGCCGCGTCGCGCGGTCGACCTCGGGATAGACGCGGCGCACCTTGCCGGTGAGGCGGCGGCCATCGTCGAGATCGAGGCTCGCCGGGTTGCCGACCTGAAGGCGCGCCAGCGACGTCTCGGGCACCTCACCCTCCAGTTCGATCTCGCCCCGGGCGATCAGGCGGAACAGCGGCTCGCCCACGGCGGTGGCGGTGGCGCCGATCCGGGCGGTGCGGCGGTTGATGATGCCGGCTTCCGGTGCGCGGATGTCGGCCCGGGCGCGCCGGAGGGCGATCTCGGATCCCGAGGCCCGCGCGGTCGCGAGGTCGGCCTGGGCGGATTGCAGCCCGCCCTTGGCGGCGGCGACGCGCCCCTCGGCCCCCTGCGCCGCAGAGACGCGCTGTTCCAGCACGGCCGCGGTGGCGTTGCCGGTCTTGGCGAGGGCCTGGGCCCGCTCCAGCGCCTGCTTGGCCTCCACGTTGGCGGCCTCCGCCTGGACGATCTGACTCCGCGCCTGGACGATGGCGGCCTCGGCCCGGGCGACCGCCGCGGCGTTCGAGGCCTCCTGGGTGGCGATCATCTCCAGCGACAGCCTAGCGAGCACCTGGCCCTTCGTGACGCGATCCCCCTCCTCGACCAGAAGGTCGGTGATGCGCAGGCCCTCGACCTCGGGGGAGACGAGGATCTCGTCGCGGGGCACCAGCGTCCCGGTGACGACGGCGCGCTCGACGATCTCGCGGCTCTCCGCCGGGACCACGGTGACCGCAGGCGCGATGGCGGCGGCATCGGGGACGGCGGCGGTCTCGACGGCGCGGACCGGCGCCGCGGCGAGCATCGCGAGCCCGCACAGGAGACCCAGGCGGGGCGCGCGCCAGCGGACGTACTTCACGACGGGAGCCTCACATGCGGTACGTGACTGGTATCGCCTCTCCCTCGCTGTGCAGGCCGGCGTTTTCATGGCGAGTTATCCTGAACACCCGCCAGCATAGCGCCGTCGGCGCGCGCCGTCCGCCGGACCTCGCGCCGCAGGTGAGGGCGCGACGCGGATCGTAGCAGTTTAGCTTTTTCAGGCTGCAACCGCGCTCCAATAGAGACGTTAACGGGACGATAGTCTTCTCGCGCCCGGGAAAGAATCGATGAGCATCTTTCAGATCAAGCAGACGAAGAGCGGCGCCGTGCTCTGGACCGGCGCGGCCGACAACGAGCAGACGGCCCTCGACGCCATGGCGCGCGAGGCCGGCTACCGCGACTTCTCGGCGCTGCCGGACGCCATCCGGGCCGACGGGATCGAGGCCGCGAAGCTCGACCTGAACGCCTGATCGGTTCGGCGGCCGGCCGCGCGGAACCGGTCGGGATCTCCGTCCGCGACGGGCGTTCCCGTCACCCGCAGTCGCGCTGCCCGATGAGCGCCTCGATGGTCGCCGCGCAGTCCCGCACGGCGTCCGGCCGGTGCAGCGCGCCGATCACGGCGGGGTCGAGGGCGAGCCCCGCCCGCACCAGCGCCGGCCAGGCGGCAGCCGGCGGCCAGCCCTCGTGCACGATCGCGGCGCCAAGCCGTGCCAGCGCTTCGGCCTTCTCGGTCTGCTCGCCATAGGCCCGCTCCTCCGGCAGGCAGATGAACCGCTTGGCTTGCCCGGCGGCCAGCGCCACGACGCCGTCGCCGCCGCCGCCGATCAGCAGCGACGCCCGGGCGACCCGCGCCTCGACGTCGGAGACCCAGCCGTGCAGGTGCAGGTTGTCCGGCGTCGCGCCGGAACCCGAGACCGGCCCCAGGACGTGCCATGGCCGGTCCGGCACGGACCGGGCCGCCGCCGCGAGGTCCGCGACGTGCCCCCCCGCGCCGCCGCGGCCGAACACCACGACGATGTCGCGGCTCGCCTCGGGCGGGGCCTGTGCCGCCGCCCCGAGGAAGCCCGCATAGACCGTCTTGGCCCGGACCCAGTCCGGCACCCCCGCGCCGTCGAGGGCTGCCGGGAAGGGGGCGAGGATCCGCGCGGCGCTCCGGAAGGCTTCGAGATGCGGCTGGTCGGTCCGGGTGCCGGCGAGCCGCACCACCACGGTCGGCACCGACAGGAGGCGCGCGAACAGCGCCACCTCCACCGAGACATCCACCACGATGAGGGCCGGTTCCGTCCGCGCCACCCAGTCGGCGATGCGCGCCATCCGGGTTCGCACGCCGGGATGGTTCAGGGGCGCGTAGTGCAGGGCTTCCGGCCGCCCGGCCGCGCCGTCCAGGCCGTCGAACGCGGCCAAGCCGTCCAGCGGGCGGTCGTCCGGCAGGTTGAGGATGTCGAGCCCGGCGGTGTCGAACCCGGTGAGCGTGCCGAGGATCGTGCAGGGCCGGGGCAGGGCGGACGCGACGATGCGGGCGCGCTGGAGGTGGCCTGCGCCCTGATGATGGACGTACCAGCCGATCCCGCGGGTCACGCGGCGTCCCGCAGGGCGAAGGCCAGTGCGTCGAGGTCGGCGAGCGCCTGATCGAGGGGGCATTCCGGCGCCGGCGGGCTTCGCGACTCGAGGATGCGGTCGGCCCGCTCCACGAAGGCGATGTCGTTGGGGCAGGCACCGACGGCGGCGAGATCGTCCGCGCCGAGCCCGAGTCGCGCGCAGGCGGCGGTGCGGGCCGCGGGGGCGAGGTGGAACGCCCGGCGCAGGGCCGCCCGCCGCAGGATCAGGGCCTGCCAATGGGCCGCCTCGGGCAGGAGATAGGCTTCGCCGTCGCGGACGCGGACGCGGCGGGCCATCTCGGTGGCCATGCCGCCGGAGACCCGGCCCTGATGGCGCGCCGAGACCATCACCTGCACGTCCGGGCAATGGCGCAGGCGGGCGCCCTGGGCCCGCAGCAGCCCGACCAGCGCGTTGTCCTCCCCGCAGGGCAGCGGCGGCAGGCCGCCCACCGCCCGGTAGAGCGCGGCCGGCACGGCGAGGCTCGCCCCGGTGTGGTCGCCGTGCCGGGGGGCGGGATCGTGCGGCGGTGGATCGAGGATGTCCTCCAGGCGCCGGACGCCGGACCAGTAGCGCTCGATGCGCCCGTGCAGGGCCGCGAGCTCGGGATCCGTCGCGCCCTCGTCGTCGATCACGAGCCGGCCGCCGACCACGTCGGCGGAGCGCAGGGCGCGCCGATTGGCGGTGACCCAGTCGGCCGGCAGGCGGGCATCGGCGTCCGTGGTGAGCAGGATCCCGTCCGGTCCCGCCTCGGCGGCGAGCCAGTCGGCGCCGGCATCGAGGGCCATGCGCCGCGCGGTGCCGACATGGGCCTCCGGGCCGGCGAGCGTCACGTCGATGAGGCGGAGCGCCAGGGCCGCGAGGATGCCCGAAGCCTCCACGTCCCGGACCGCCGCGACGGTCCCGTCCGTGCAGTTGTTGGCGAGCACCACGACGCGCAGCGGCGCCCGGGCCGAGATGCCGTCCTGCGCGGCCAGCGAGGCGAGCAGGCGCGGCAGCCGCTCCGCCTCGTTCCGGGCGGGGATGCAGACCACGCAAGGGCGGGCCGCCGGGATGTCGGCATCGGTGGTCATGTCGGGTCTCCCGAGGCACCGTCAGGTTCGGTGAAGGAGAGGGGCGCCCGTTCGGGAAGGGCGCGGATGTCCGGTCTCAGCCCCGTCCGCCGGCGACGCGCAGCGTCGGCTGCGCCCGCTCGGCGCACCGCGCCATCACGGCATCGTAGGCGTCCAGGTAGCGTTCGGTCATGGCCGTGGCGTCGTAGAGCGCCTCGGCCCGGTCGCGGCAGGCCCGGCGCGACAGGCCGGCGGCTTCTCGGATAGCCACCGCCAGGTCCTGCGGATCGTCCGGACGACCGAGCCGGCCGCAGGAGGCGTCGAGGATGTCGGGCATGGCGCCCCGGCGGAAGGCGGCGACCGGCGTGCCGCAGGCCAGCGCCTCCGCCACGACGAGGCCGAAGGGTTCCTCCCAGCGCGGCGAGACGATCGCCACGCGGGCGCGCCCGAGATGGTGCGCCAGGTCCCGGTGCGAGAGGTGGCCGAGATGGGTCAGGTCCGGCCCGAGCCGCGGGGCGATCTCGGCGTCCCAGTAGGCTGGATTGAGCCGGGGGCCCGCGAAGGTCAGGGGCAGCCCGGCCGCGCGCGCCGCGTCGATGGCGAGGTGCAGTCCCTTCTCGGGCACGATCCGGCCGGACCAGAACGCGTAGGCCGGGGCATCGGCCCGCTCGGAGAACGCGAAGGTCGAGAGGTCGACGCCGTTATCGACCACCTGCGCGCCGGGAACGATCTCCGCCCATTCCTGGGCCAGGGACGCGGACACGGCCAGGAAGGCCATGTCGGGATCGGCCTCCACGACGCCGCCGACGAGGGATTCGAAGGGCGGCGTGTGCAGCACCGTGATCCAGGGCAGGCCGAGCCGGCCGCTCTCGCGCAGCGGCAGCGCGTGCAGGGCGTTGTTGTGGACGAGATCGAAGCCGCCGGAAGCGACCATCTCCATCATCCGCCGGTAGGCATCCGCCTCCGCGCGGTCGATCGCCTCCTCGCGCTCCGGATCCAGCAGCGCATCGCCGGTGGGGTCGCACAGCATCACGGGATCGAGCGCCGGATCCGAGCCGCGGCTGGCGAACAGCGTCACGTCGTGCCCGCGCCGCTTCAACGCGACGGTGAGGAGATGCGTGTGCATCTCCAGGCCGCCGGCGTAGGGCTGGCCGATCGGGTACTTCAGATGTGCGAGGACAGCGATCTTCACGCGCGCACCGAATCCGGTTGGGTGGGGATTTCTGCCGCCCGCTGCGATCCGAAAGGACTTCTTTCCGCGGCGAGGGCGGCCGATATCATGCCGATTGTTTCTTCAACAAGCGTTGCGTTCCCGAGCCTGAAGCGACCGGAAACGTGGCGCTTGCCCGATCTCTAGGCCCGACGGCCTGAACCGAAGATGATCGAGATGGGGGGCCGCCCGTTCACCTCGCGCCGGCCCCGCGCGGTCGCCGGGCCCGCGGCGAGCTGTTAAGCTGAGACATCGCCGAACGCCCGAGGCGGTGCGGGCAGGGGAGGGGGCGTCGATGGGTCTTCCGGTGGGCTTGAGCGTCTTCGCGGTCGGCGTCGCGGCGCTCGCGATCATCACCCTGGCCGCGGGCGTGAAGATCGTTCCGCAGGGCTACGTCTACACGGTCGAGCGCTTTGGTCGCTACGCCCGCAGCCTCGAGGCCGGCCTCGGCCTGATTACCCCGTTCATCGAGCGCGTCGGCCGCCGGGTCAACGTCATGGAGCAGGTGATCGACGTCCCGAGTCAGCAGGCCTTCACCCGCGACAACGCCGGCGTCACCATCGACGCGGTGGTGTTCTATCAGGTGCTCGATGCGGCGCGCGCCTCCTACGAGGTCTCGAACCTCGATCTCGCGGCCACGACGCTGACGATGACCAACATCCGCACCGTGGTCGGCGCGATGGACCTCGACCAGCTGCTGGCCCACCGCGACGAGATCAACGAGCGGCTGCTCCGGGTGATGGACGCCGCGGCCTCGCCCTGGGGCGTCAAGATCAACCGGATCGAGATCAAGGACATCGTGCTGCCGGCCGACCTCGCCGGGGCCATGGCGCGCCAGATGAAGGCCGAGCGCGAGAAGCGGGCCTCGATCCTGGAGGCCGAAGGGCAGCGTGCCGCCGAGATCCTGCGGGCGGAGGGACGCAAGCAGTCGGCGATCCTGGAGGCGGAGGGCCGGCGCGAGGCCGCCTTCCGCGATGCCGAGGCGCGGGAGCGCTCCGCCGAAGCGGAGGCGGCGGCGACCGGGATGGTCAGCCGGGCGATCGCCGAGGGCGACATCGCGGCGGCGAACTTCCTGGTGGCGGAGAAGTACGTCGACGCGGTCCGGGCCATCGCCACCGCGCCCAATCAGCGGGTCGTCGTGGTGCCGATCGAGGCGGCGGCGCTGGCCGGGACGCTCGGCGGCATCGGCGAGCTCACCCGCAGCGTCTTCGGCGACGGGGCGGCGGCGCCCCGGCGTACGGGAACGCCGCCCAACGTCGCTCCGCCGCGGGCCTGACGCCGGTGACGCTCGCCACCCTCGCGGGGACCTTCGAGGCCCTCGGAGCTGCCTGGAGCTGGGTCATCGCCGGCCTCGTCCTCGCGGGCGCCGAGATCCTGGTGCCCGGGATGTTCCTGATCTGGCTCGGCCTCGCCGCCCTCGCCACGGGGCTCGCGACCGCGGCGGTGCCCATGCCCTGGCAGGGTCAGACCCTGCTGTTCTCGGGCCTCGCGGTCGCCCTGGTGGGGATCGCGACCCGCCTGCACCGGCGCGGCGCGGCAGCCGCCGGCGCGAGCCTGAACCGCGCGGACCGGGGCCTGATCGGGCGCGAGGGCGTGCTCGACGAACCGATCGTGCAGGGCGCCGGCCACATCCGCTTCGACGACACCCTGTGGCGCGTCACCGGGCCCGACCTGCCGGCGGGCGGACGGGTGCGGGTCACCGGGATCAGCGGCACGGTCCTGCGGGTGGAGGCAGCCTGAGCCGCGCGGGCGCGGTCCGGCGCCCGCGCGGCGCCGGCCTCAGACGCGCCTGCCCCGCCCGCCATGCGGATGCGGGCGGGTGACGCGCGCGAGCAGGATCCCGAGCCCGACGACCGCGCCCGCGATGGCGACCTTCTCGACGAAGCCCGCCCGGTTGTGCGCGAGTTCGGAGCGGATGCCCATCTCGGCCGGCACGTTGGGGATCCGGCCGCGCCCGACATCGTCGACCAAGCCCTCGACGACGTTCACCCGGTCGGCCGCCATCAGCATGAGCCAGTGCGTCCACTGGGACTCGCTGTACTTGAACGCCTGACGGCGGATCATGCCGCTGAGCCCGCGCGGCGGCGTCGAGGTGCCGAGGACGGCCGGGAGCCTGTTGTGCTCGATCGAGGCCAGGATCTCGACACGCCGCGTCTGCAGCGGCGGGCGCTCCCAGCTCATGCCCGTGTCGTCGTCGCGCGACCGATCCCGCATCGGGTAGGTGGGATCGTTGCGCGGGTCGGCGTCGATGCCCCAGCCGGGGATCGTCGACGGATCGATGGGAAGGTTCCTCATCCGCATCTCCTCACGCGCGCGCTGTCGGGGGAACGAGAACCGGCTTGATGCAGCCGTCGAGCTTTGCCGAGAAGATGTGGTAGGCGTCCGCGATCTCCTCGAGCGGCACCTTGTGGGTGATGAGTTCCTTCGGGTTCAGGCGGCCGGCCTCGATGTGGTCGATCAGCTTCGGCAGCAGACGCTTCACCGAGGCTTGGTTGGCCCGCACGGTGATGCCCTTGTTCACGACGTTGCCGATGGGGATCATGTTGCCGGTGGGGCCGTAGACGCCCACGATCGAGACGGTGCCGCCCTTCTTGACCGCGTTGATCGCCCAGTGGAGCGCGATGGCGGAGCCGCCTTCGAGCTTCAGCTTGGTGCCCATGAGCGTGTGCAGGGCGTTGCCCGCCGCGTCGCCGCCGACGGCGTCGATGCAGACATCCGGTCCGAGCGAGTCGGTCGTCTTCTTCAGGAAGACGACCGGGTCTTCGATCGAGCGGAAGTTGTACACCTCGGCGGGGCAGTACCGTCTGGCGAAGTCGAGCCGGTACTCGACGTGGTCGATGACGATCACCCGGCCCGCTCCGAACAGCCACGCGGAACGGGCCGCCATGATGCCGACCGGGCCGGCGCCGAAGACCACGACGGTGTCGCCCTGCTTGATGCCCCCCATCTCGGCGGCCTGATAGCCGGTGGGCACGACGTCGGTGAGGAGCACCGCGTCGTCGAGGTCCATCGTCGGGGGAATCTTGCACGGACCCACATCGGCGTAGGGGACGCGGACGTACTCGGCCTGGCCGCCGTCGTAGCCGCCGGCGGTGTGGGAGTAGCCGTAGATCGCCCCGACAGCGGTCGCCTGGGCGTTCGATTCGTGGCAGTTCCCGAACAATCCCTGCTTGCAGAAGTGGCACTTCCCGCAGGCGATGTTGAACGGCACGATCACGTGGTCGCCGACGGCGAGATTGTTCACCCCGGACCCTGTTTCCTCCACCACGCCAATAAATTCGTGGCCGAACGTCATGCCGACACGCGTGTCGGGCACCATGCCATGGTACAGATGAAGATCAGAGCCGCAGATGCACGTCCGCGTGACCCGTATTACGGCATCCTGAACGTGCTCGCAGACGGGAACTGGCTTGCGGTCGAGCCGGACCCTGTAAGGTCCGCGATAGTTCATCGCCAGCATGCTGAGGCTCCCACATCCTTTGACTGCGGGAACCGCACGTATGAGTCGAAGTTCCCGGGCCTCTCGCGTGCTGGAGATCGAGCGTGTCCGGATCGGCTCAGCGTCGGTGATGCGGTGCGTGGCGCCCAGGGCCGCGCGTCATCCGAAGGCCCCCACCTCGTGCTGGATGATCCCGGAGATCTCGCGCGCCTGGTCGAACATCCGGCGGATCGGCTGGAACAGGTTGGCGTGCTCGGCCTCGTAGGTGCCGACATCCCGCGGGCCCGCCGGCTCGCCGAAGTTGAGGCCCAGCGTCGGATCGGGGGTGACCGGGAAGATCTCGTCCAGGAGCTTGAGGCAGCCGTCGATGTCGAGGCGCAGGAAGCGCTCCAGCAGCTGCTCGCGGGAGATGCCGGCCTGCGGCCGGAAACCCGGGATGTGCACCGCCAGGAACCAGATCCGATGGATCAGGGCGAGCCGCAGGGCATGCAGCAGCGTCAGCCGCGCCGACATGGCGGGCAGGTCGGGTGCGGCCGCCGACAGGGCGAGCCAGTCGCGGGTCAGCCGGCCGAACAGGCTCCGGAGCGCGGAGGCGAGGTCGAGGCGCTCCAGGGCTCCGGCGATCACCACCAGTTCGTCCCGGCGGAAATCCTTCTGCGTGCGCCGCGCCCGCTCCAGCCACACGGCCGGGTCGAGGGTGTCGATGTAGGCGCGCAGCACGTCGAGGTCGCCCACGGATGCCGCGTGCTGCACCAGGCGGAAGGCGCGGGAGAAGCGCACCGAGTCGCGGCGCATGTCGCGGAACAGGTCCGGCCCGCGCTGCGCGGCGCGGCCGATCCCGTGCAGCGAGTTCGCCAGGAAGCCGAGCTGGTGCAGGATCGCGTTGTTGGGGATCGCCCGCATCTGGCGCGGGTGGGTGATCCGGGCCGGGCCGCCGCTGTCGCTCTGGCGCGCCACGGGCCGGGAGCCCGTGCGGTCGATCAGGCTCGGGCCGAACGTGCCGAGCATCGCGGCGTAGCCCGGGTCGTCGACCAGGGATTCCATGTCCTGGCGGGCGGCGGTGAAGAATTCCAGGGCGAAGTCCGGCTCGGAGTAGATCGGATCCTCCCCGGCTTCGGCGCGCCGCGGGTGGTCATTCAGGGCGTAGTCCGAGAAGGTGTCGTCCTCCGTCACGTCCAGCGCGTAGACGTGCTCGGCGATGCGGGCGACGCTGGCCTGGGCCAGCGCCTCCGTGCCGTACAGCAGGTAGCCGTCGGTGCCCTGGAAGCTCGATTCGAGCCGCACCCTGATCCCGGCCTTGCGGGCGCGGTCCCGCGCATCCTCGGGAGCCAGATAGGCGAGGCGGTCGCGCAGCGAGGTCGGGTGGGCGCCGCGCCCGATCGACTCGCCGTGTGTGTCGAAGATGGCGAGTTCGATGTCGGCCAGGCGGTTCTGGACCAGCATCTCGGTGATGCGCAGGCGCAGCCGCTCGATCCAGAAGGTGGCGGCGAGCTGGCCGACGTAGCGGCCCGAATCCGAGTAGCCGAACTGCACGGTCAGCCGTCCGATGCGCTTCAGGTACTGGCGCCAGTGCGGGTTGCGCAGGGCATCGTCGAGCACCTGGATGCCCTGCTCCAGGGCGCTCGCCGTCTCGAAGAGCGGCGTGATCTCCAGCTTGTCGGCGATGCCGTAGTGGCGTGCCAGCCAGAGGGCGGCGAGCAGCGTGTAGCCGGTCTCGGTCTCGGCGATGAGGAACCGCACCGGATGGGTGCCGTCGACGTGCTTGAGGATCTGGGCGATCGTCATCATCAGCCGGGCGGCCGAGGCCCGCTCGGCGGCGAGCGCCCCGAAATCCACCGCCACCGGCCGGACGTCGTTCAGGAGCGCGTGGATCGTGGCGAGGTGCGAGCGGCGCCGGGCCGCATCGGTCGGCTCACCCTCCAGGTCGATCACCCGGCGGACCGCATTGTGGATCTGGCTGGCGTTCAGCCGGAAATGCGGCAGGGCGTTCGACAGGCCGTGCGTGGCCACGCCCGAACGCAGGACGGCGATCCGGCGCTGGTCGGCCGCATCCCCGGCCGCCTCCAGGGCCTTGGTCAGTCCTGAGATGAGGGCGCTCGCGTCGGTCTGGGCGCGCTCGCGCTCGATGATCAGCGCCAGGGCGAACCGATGCACCGCTTCCAGCGACGGCTTCTCGCCGAGGCGCGGCGCCACCGCGAGCTGCCGGTTCACCGCCGCCAGCGCCCCCTCGGCCAGGGCGCGGACCTCGCGGCAGGCCGCGATCTCGGGCAGCTCGCGCATCACCCGGTCGAACTGCATCCGCTTCGAGATCAGCCGGTAGCGCAGGGTGTCCCACCAGCCGATATCGGTCCGCCCGTCCGTGTCGCAGCCGACCCAGCTGGCGATGGCGAAGGGGCGCGGCGTCAGCTCGGTCCAGCTCTCCGGCCAACGGGCGCGGGCGGCGTCGAGCAGGGCACCGTTGAAGGCGTCGACGGCGAGGCGGCCGTTATTGGCGGCCGCGCAGGCCTGCTCGAACTCGACGTCCAGGGTGATCGGCGCGTCCGGCCGGGTGGAGAGCGCCGCCGCCCGCGCGATCAGGCCGGCCCGGGCGGCCTCGTCCGGAAGGCTTGCCGCCTGGGCCAGCAGCGTCGCCACGGCCCGGGGCATGCCGAAGGTCGGGTGTGCCGTGAACACCACCGCGAAGGCGATGCGGTTGATGAAGCCCCTGAACGCCTCGAAGCTCTCGGGACGGTCGGGCACGGCTGCCACGAGGCGCGCCGGGATGGCCGCCTGCGGATCGGATGATGCGGCCGGCTCGTTTTCCAGCCCGACATAGGCCCGCAGCCGCGCCGCCCGCGCGGTCAGGGCGGCGGCGCGCAGCCGGACGAACAGGCCCTCGAGGTCGCCGAGCGAGATCTCGTTCCGGTCGAACCGCCGCGTGATGGCCAGGGTCACGGCCAGCACGGGATTGCGGAAGGGATCCTCCCGGGCCTGATCCCGGGCCGCCTCGATCAGGCCGAGGAGATGGCCCTCCAGCTCGTCGGGCTCGCGACTCGGCTCGTGCTGCATCGATCGATCCCGCTTCCGGCCCGCCCGCATCTACCCGGTCCGCCGCGCCACGCAAGGAGCGTTCCGCGCGGGGCGGGCTCCGGTGGGGTGACGGCGGCCCTCCGCGCGGGTTAGAGCATCGCGCAGCATGGAGCGGCTGCTGATCTTTCTGGCGATACTGGTTTTCGCCGTCGCCGTGGTGGCCGCCGTCGCCATGGTGGCCAGGGGCCGGCGCGCGCCGTTGCGTCTGGACGCCGAACTCGACGTCGAGGACGAACACCTCGTCATCGGTTCGGTCGGCACGCGCCGGAGCCCCATCGACCGCACGGCGCAAATCATCGATCCGCACGTTCTCGACCTGGAAGCGACCGAATTGGAACCGATCAGAATGCTCGGCTGCGCGGAACGCGCCGAGGCGTCGCGGCGCGGTCGTCCGGGGGACGGCCGATGAGGCGGCTGGTTCGCCTCGCGGCCGGGCTGATGCTCGCCGCCCCGTTCGGCCTGACGGCCGCGCAGGCCGCCCCGCAAGCACCGCCTCGGCCAGCCCAGGCGCCCACGCCCCAGCCCGACGGGCCGCCTGCGGCCCCCGCGCCGGCGGCACCGCAGGCCGCGCCGACTCCGGCGGCCGGTCCCGCGATCGAGCAGCCCTGCGGGGCTCAGGCGGCTCGGTTCGAGAGCGGTAAGGGTTTCAAGATGGTGATCACCCGGGCCGGGCAGGTCCGGACCACCAACCCGCTCCGGCCGCTGACACCCGAGGTCAACGAGGTGCTGCAGGTCGTCATCGCCGGGAAGGTCGCAACCGCCTACGGGCCGGACTTCAACACGCTGCGGCGCGGCAGTGCGGCAGCGGCGATCGAGGCCATGCTGGGCGGTCCGATCCGCTGGCAGCCGACCCTGCCGGTGCTGCCCGACGCACTCACCATCGTGGCCGAGGAGGGGGCGCCCCTGGCGCAACTCGCCTTCAAGGCCTGCGAGGCGCCGCCTGCCGTGAAGGCGCCGAAGGCGGAGGCCCGCAAGAAGGCCCCCGCCCGGCGAACTCCCGCGCCGAAGGCGGCCGAGAAGACGCCCCCCGGCTTCTCCATGCCTCAGGGGGTGATCGGCGAGTAGGTGGCTACTTCTGCTTGGCGATGACCTTGTCCTTGATGCCGTCGTACACGCTCTCCGGGATGATCTTCTTGGACACCAGATCATCCTTGCCGCGATAGGGACGGCCCTTGACGATCGCGGCCGCCCGCGCCGCGCCGATGCCCGGCAGGGCGTCGAGTTCCTGGGGGCTCGCGCTGTTGAGATCGATGAGCGCGCCCTTGGCGGCGTTCGGCGGCCCGGCCACCGGTGCGCTCGGCGCCGTGGGCTTGGCGGGCGCCGTCGGCGTGGCCGCGCTGGGTGCCTGCGGCGCGGGGGCCTGAGCCAGCGCTGGCGCCGTGATCAGGCTCGAGAGCAGGGCGAAGAGGGCGAGGGTCCTGGTGGGGGAAGCCATGGTGATACTCCCGAGGGTCACGGCCCGCGCCGCGGCGCCGGCACCGCATCACTGGGCCGTCCCGCTTGAACCCGCGCTTAACGCCTGCGTGTGACGGTTGTGCTCCGGCGCCTCTAGCCAGGGGCCGACCCCGGCGCTATAAGCGCGCCCTCATCCGTATCCCGCGGTGTGCGTGGCGATCCTCGATCGAGGAGCCGCCCGCGCGCCGCTTTGTTCGCGGCGTCACGAAGGATCACTGCCATGGCCGTTCCGAAGCGAAAGACCTCCCCCTCCCGCCGCGGCATGCGCCGCTCGGCCGACGCCCTGAAGGCGCCGACCTACGTGGAGGACAAGGATTCGGGCGAGCTGCGCCGTCCGCACCACATCGACCTGAAGACCGGCATGTACCGCGGCCGCCAGGTCCTCAAGGTGAAGTCCGCCGAGGCCTGAGCCCGGTGCGGCACCGGCCGTCCTCCGGGACGTGCGATACGGGTGCGACGATCAACCGGTCATTCCGGGATAGCCGAGGCGGTCCGGGATGACGGCGCTTCGCCATCGAGGCGTGGCCCGCTCTCGGGCGGCCCGACGCCGGTGAGGCGCCGCATCACGCGAGGCGCCGCGCGGTCTCCGTGTAGCAGGCGGCGGCCATCCGGGTCCGCTCCAGCCGCGACGGAAGCAGCGTCGGGTCCCCGGCCGTGAGCAACTGGGCGACGAAGCCGGCGCGGGGCTTGCCCGCGGTCGAGCGTTCCGCCGCTGCGGTGCCGCCCGCTTCCTCCGACTGCCCTCCATCGATCACGACGAGTGCACGCGCGGCATCCTGCTGCGGGCGCGTGCCTGCCTGGGGCGCGCTCTCGGTGGCCTCCGGCACCGCGCGCGCCGGCCTGATCTGTGCCGGGCCGACACGCCCGCCTGTTCCGATCCGCACCATTGCAGCATCTCCTGCACGTTTCCGTGCCGATGGTGCAAAGGTGGGGCCGGCGTTTACGAATCGTCAACCTTTTATGTCGCCGTGCCCATCGGAAATTATTTCTTCGCGAGGGCCTCGAGGCGCTGCTGCATCTCCAGCATCTGGCGCTTGAGGTCGTCCAGCTCCCCGCCGGCGTAGGACGCCGCTGCGGGGACCACCGGGGCGTTGGTCCCCGCAGCCGGCGGTGTGAAGCCGGTGAACATCTTCATGGCATCGCCGAAGAAGTTCATGTTGGCGCGCACCTGTTGCTCGATCGCGTTCTGGAACGCGGCCGGGCCGAAGCTGTGGGCGAATTTTTCGCGCAGGCCGTCCTGATCCTTGGCGAAGTTCGCCATGGAGAATTCCAGGAAACTCGGCACCATCGTGCGCATGCTGTCGCCGTAGAAGCGGATCAACTGGCGCAGGAAGGCCACCGGCAGCAGGTTCTCCGCGCCGGCCTTGTTCTCCTGCTCGAAGATGATCTGCGTGAGCACCGACCGGGTGATGTCGTCGCCGGTGCGCGCGTCGTAGACGACGAAGTCTTCACCGTTCTGGACCATCGTGGCGAGGTCCTCCAGCGTCACGTAGGTCGACGTGCCCGTGTGGTACAGGCGCCGATTGGCGTACTTCTTGATGACGGTCTGGGTGGCCTTGACGGTATCCGCCATCGGGAACGGCCTTTCTGGACTCGGGACCTAGGGGCGTTGCGGGCACGCGATGCGGCACGGCGGAGGCCGTCTTCGCGCCCGCAGCACGATCCTTAAGGCCTTCCAAGGGCGCAGAAAACAGCAAACTGCAACTGTTCAGCGCAGAATAATGCAGGCGATCACGGCCGCTCTGCGCCATTTCAGTCTCGCGATCGCGTCATCCCCACCTTTTCGCGTCCTGTTGCGCAACCTTGACTTCGCCGATGCGGCGCCCTTCATCCGAAGTCCGGCATCAGAGCGCGCCCGGACAGTGGAAGGCGCGCCGGCTCGTGAGAGGAGAACGTTCACATGGCAGGCAACGAAGAGATCGTCATCGTCGGCGCCGCGCGCACGCCGGTCGGCTCGTTCGGCGGCGCCTTCGGCGCGGTGCCGGCCCACGAACTCGGTGCCACGGCGATCAAGGCCGCGCTGGAGCGCGCCAAGGTCTCCCCCGACGACGTCGACGAGGTGATCTTCGGCCAGGTCCTCACCGCGGGCGCCGGCCAGAACCCGGCCCGTCAGGCGGCGATCAAGGCCGGCATCCCCGAGAAGGCCACCGCCTGGGGCCTCAACCAGGTCTGCGGCTCGGGCCTGCGCACGGTCGCCATCGGCATGCAGCAGATCGCCAACGGCGACGCCAAGGTCATCGTGGCGGGCGGCCAGGAATCGATGTCGCTCTCGCCCCACGCGCAGTACCTGCGCGGCGGCCAGAAGATGGGCGACCTCAAGCTCGTCGACACCATGATCAAGGACGGGCTCTGGGACGCCTTCAACGGCTACCACATGGGGCAGACCGCCGAGAACGTCGCCCAGGCCTTCCAGCTCACCCGCGAGCAGCAGGACCAGTTCGCGACCCGCTCGCAGAACAAGGCCGAGGCCGCCCGCAAGGAGGGCCGGTTCAAGGACGAGATCATCCCGGTGACGATCCCCGGCAAGAAGGGTGACACCGTCGTCGACACCGACGAGTACATCCGGGACGGCGCCACCATCGAGGCGATGGCCAAGCTGAAGCCCGCCTTCTCCAAGGAGGGCACGGTGACGGCCGCCAACGCCTCCGGCCTCAACGACGGCGCCGCCGCCCTCGTGCTGATGTCGGCCTCGGAGGCCGAGCGTCGCGGCCTCACCCCCCTCGCCAAGATCAAGTCCTGGGCGACCGCCGGCGTCGATCCGAAGGTGATGGGCACCGGTCCCATTCCCGCCTCCCGCAAGGCCTTGGAGAAGGCCGGCTGGAAGCCGTCCGACCTGGACTTGATCGAGGCCAACGAGGCCTTCGCGGCCCAGGCGCTCGCGGTGAACAAGGACATGGGCTGGGACGACGCGAAGGTGAACGTCAACGGCGGCGCCATCGCGATCGGCCACCCGATCGGCGCCTCGGGCGCCCGCGTCCTCGTCACGCTGCTCCACGAGATGAAGCGCCGCGATGCCAAGAAGGGCCTCGCCACGCTCTGCATCGGCGGCGGCATGGGCGTGGCCATGTGCATCGAGCGGGCGTGATCGTTCCGTAACGCCCGCCCGGTCGGGAATTTAGACTTGAGACCAAGTTCACAAAAATTCGCGTGCGGACGCCATCCGCACGCGGCATCACGTGATGCGAACAGGAGGAAACAATGGCTCAAGGACGCGTCGCCCTCGTCACGGGGGGCACCCGCGGTATCGGGGCTGCAATCTCGAAGCGGCTCAAGGACAAGGGCTACCGGGTCGCGGCCAATTACGGTGGCAACGACGAGGCGGCCAATGCCTTCAAGGCCGAGACCGGCATCCCCGTCTTCAAGTTCGACGTGGGCGATCTCGCGAGCTGCGAGGCCGGCATCAAGGCGATCGAGGCCGAGCTCGGACCGGTCGAGGTGCTGGTCAACAACGCCGGGATCACCCGGGACGGCGCCTTCCACAAGATGGATTTCGAGAAGTGGCAGGCGGTCATCAGGACCAACCTCGACTCGATGTTCACCTGCACCCGTCCGCTGATCGAGGGCATGCGCAACCGGAACTTCGGCCGCATCATCATCATCTCGTCGATCAACGGACAGAAGGGCCAGGCCGGCCAGACCAACTACTCGGCCGCCAAGGCCGGGGTGATCGGCTTCGCCAAGGCGCTGGCGCAGGAGAGCGCGTCCAAGGGCATCACGGTGAACGTGATCGCGCCCGGCTACATCGCCACCGAGATGGTGATGGCGGTGGCGGAGGATATCCGCAACAAGATCATCTCGACGATCCCGACCGGTCGCCTCGGCGAGGCCGACGAGATCGCGCACGCGGTCGAGTATCTCGCCAGCGACGAGGCGGGCTTCGTCAACGGCTCGACGCTCACCATCAACGGCGGCCAGCACTTCGTCTGATCGCCGAAGGGGCGCGCCGGGCTCGGGCCCGGTGCGCCCACTCCGTGGCGGCAAGGGACGCCGCGCCCGACGCGCGGCGATCCGGCGGGATGCCCGGCATCCCGTCGTTTCCGGAGCCCCGCGGGCGAACTCGCACGCCCTCGCCACCGTTCGTGCCGGATCTCGGCACGTCGCGCGATCCCGGCCAAGGGATCGCCGTATCCGGACCGGCATGTCCCGCGTCCCGAGAGGACGAGGCTCCGGCGGGCGTCATCCCTGGCCTGACCGGCACGCGCGGACCGTGCCTCCGCCAACCATGACGACTTCCCTTCCCGGGCCGGCGTTGGCCCGGCACGCGGGACAACGGGTATTGCGGGCAGCGTTCCGCGCCACCGTCCGCGTGCTCTGAAACACGAACAGTCCGAGCGATCCCGTATAGGTCTCCTTCCGTCGCGTCGCGGATGCTTCCGCGGACAGAAGAACGGGGCTGCGGGCATCATGAAAGACTGGTCCGATGGTGCATCCGACGTTCACCCTGTCGGCGCAGTGTGGATTTGTTCTTCGTCCGCCGCGCGTCGTCGGCCGCCGGCCCTCGCCAAGCTCGGCCCCGCCGCGGCCTGCGTCCCGGGGCTGGCCGCCTGCGTGACCCCGCAGGAGCGGCACGCGCTGGATCGGAACCAGTGCTACGCCTTCGGGTTCGAGACCGAGACCGACGCCTTCGCCGTGTGCATGATGGGGCTTCACCAGCAGCGCGCCATCGCTGAGGCCACCAGCAGCCTGTCCTGGCAGGCCCAGCTCGCCGAGCACAACCGCCGCCGCGAGGCGCAGCAGGACCTCTACAGGATCGCGAGCCTGCAGCGCAGCGGCGACCCGCGCTTCCCGGTCTGCGGACCCTCGTCCGACGGCGGCATGGATCGCCGGACCATGACTTGGTACGGCGCCAACTGCCGCGCCCGCTGACCGCGCTTCCGGAGAAGGTCGATGTCGGACACCGAAGCCCGTGTCCCGGGCGATGCGAGCAGGTTGATCTTCGCCACGACGGCGATGTTCGCGGCCACCATCGGGATGATCACGCAGGATTGGGGCTTTTTCTTCCTGGCGATGCTGGGCAGCGCCGTCCTGCAATGCGCGATCTACATGCCGATCCAGCGGTGGCTCGGATGGAAGCCCCTGGATCTCGGCCACCTGGGCCATCTCGCGCTGCTGCTGCTCGTGCCGTGAGACGCCGATCCGCGGTGCCGCTTCGGTAGCCCGCCCCTTTCTCCCCCAGTCTTCCCGCCGAGGAGGCGCCCATGACGCTCGCCCTGATCATCGCCGGCATCCTCATCGTCACCCTGGCGATGGCCGGCCTCTTCTCCCTCGCTGCCCTGTGGGCCGATTGAGCCGCGGCCCTACGGCACGCCGACGCAGTTGGCGTAGAAGGTCGCGGTGGCCGGCCAGTCGGAGAACACCCCCATGACGCCGACCTGCCCGTGCAGCACGTCGAGGAGCCGGAGGATGTCGCCGTCTCCGGTCACCACCGGCTTGATCGACTGGTAGTAATAGCCGCCGCCGTCCTTGAGCGGCCCCGAGCGCTCCAGCGACCATGCGATCAGGCCGAGACCGGCCGCCTTCGCCGCGCGGGCATAGGTCGAGGGCTCGATCGTCGCGTCCGGGCCGGGCCGGACCAGCATCCAGAGCGGCGGCGCCAGGATCCGCACGCCCTTCTGCGCCAGCTCGGCCATGCCGGGCGTCCAGGTCGCCGGGTTCTCCGGATCGAAGCCCTTGGTGGTCTCGTCGCGGTTGTCGAGGAAGATCGCCTGCCGGCCGAAATCGGGGTCCTTGTCCAGCCAGTACAGGATATCGCGGAGCTGGAAGCTCTGCGGAAAGACGTCGGAGGCCGGGATGCCCGCCTGCCGGTACTCGTCGATCATCTGCTGGGCGTACATGTCCTGGGTGTAGGACCCCTGGAACGGCATCGCGACCTGGGGTGCCTTCAGCTCGGGGGTGAACTTCCGCCCCATGCCCTTCACGATCGCGATGTACTCCTTGTGGGACATCAGCGTGCCGGTGCCGGCGTAGAGGTCGGTGCGCCAGCGCGGCGTCGCGTTCATGTAGGCAGCGACCGTCGTGGCCTCCGGGTCGGCCGCATCCATCTTGCCGGTGAGCGACTTGAACTCGTCGAGGGTCAGGTCGCTGGTGCAGCACTTGGCCGAGGCCTTGCGGCCGGTGGCCGGATCGGCCGGCTCGAAGCCCTGCGTGCACTGCGCGGCGAGCGGGGGCCGGGCCAGGATGTCGGTGGTCGTGTGCAGGTCGCACTGGCTGTGGCGGCAGACGAGCTGCCGGTCCTTGGTGAAGGCCACGTCGCATTCGATGATCCCGGCACCCATCCGGTCGGCGGCGATCAGGCCCTCGCGGGTGTGCTCGGGGAACATGAGCGGGGCGCCCCGGTGCGAGATCGAGAAGGTCCGCGGCGTGTAGGTCCGGTCGACCCCGCAGGCGGCGAGCGTGTCCTTGAGGGGGCCGGGCTTGAGTTGGTCGACGAGGTAGAAGGGCCGGGGGCCGAGCTGGGCGGCCTCACCGGCGAGCCCGGGGCCCGCTGCCAGAAGCAGCCACAGCCCGATCATGATCCCGCGCATCGCGAACCTCCCGTTTCGGGCCGCCGGTAGAGCGAGACGGTGACGGAGGCGTGACCTCGCCTCGCCGACTCGGTACCGCCGTGATAGCCGCGGGCCATGGACGAGTCCGCATCAATCTCAGCCGCGCCCGCGCGGAGCGCATCCGCCACGCTCGCGGGCTTCGGCGCGATCCTGCTGTGGTCGCTGCTCGCCCTCCTCACCGCAGCGTCGGGGGCCGTGCCGCCGTTCCAGCTCGCCGCCCTGACCTTCCTGGTGGGCGGCCTCTGCGGCTGCATCACGTGGATCGCCCGGCCGGCCCGCGCCCGGGCGCTGATCCAGCCGTGGCCGGTCTGGCTCCTCGGGGTCGGGGGGCTGTTCGGCTACCACGCCCTCTATTTCAGCGCCCTGCGACTCGCGCCGCCGGCCGAGGCCGGGCTGATCAACTATCTCTGGCCGCTGCTCATCGTCCTGTTCTCCGCCCGCCTCCCGGGCTCCGGGGGGTTGCGGCCGGGCCACCTCGCCGGAGCGGTCCTGGGCCTCGCCGGCGTCGCGGCCCTGTTCGCCGGCCGGGGGGATCTCGGCTTCGCCGCGGGTGCGTTGCCGGGCTACGCGGCGTCCCTGGCGGCGGCGTTCGTCTGGGCGGGCTACTCGGTGCTCTCCGCCCGGATCGGGCAGGTGCCGACCGATGCCGTCACCGGGTTCTGCCTCGTCACGGCGGCCCTGAGCCTCGTCGGCCATGTCGCCTTCGAGGCGACGGTCTGGCCGGCGGACGCGGTGCAATGGGGCGCGGTGCTCCTGCTCGGCCTCGGGCCCGTCGGGGCCGCCTTCTATCTCTGGGACATCGGCTGCAAGCGCGGCGACGTGCGGCTGCTCGGTGTGACGGCCTACGCGGCGCCGGTGCTCTCGACGCTGATCCTGGTGGCGGCGGGCTACGCCGATCCGAGCCCGGCCCTGGCGCTCGCCTGCCTGCTGATCGTGGCCGGGGCGCTCACGGCGGTGCGGGCCTCGTGGGCGGTGCCGCGGGCCTAAACCCGGGGCGTCGGCCGCCAGTCGGGCGGCGCCATCTCGAAACCCGAGAACTCGAACCCGGGCGACACCGTGCAGCCCACCAGGGTCCAGGCGCCGAGGCTTGTGGCGGTCTGCCAATGGCCGGCCGGCACCACGCAGTGCGGACGCTGTCCGGCGGCGAGATCCGGCCCGAGATGCCGGGCTTCGGCGTCGTGGCCGTTCGGGCTCGTGGTGATCACCAGCGGCGCGCCCGCGTGCCAGTGCCAGATCTCCGTGGCATCGACCCGGTGCCAGGCGGAGACCTCGCCGAGGTCCAGGAGGAAGTAGATCGCGGTGCCCACCGAGCGGCCGTCGACGGTGCGCGGGTCGCGGAACGTCTCGCGGTAGTGGCCGCCCTCCGGATGCGGCGTCAGCCCCAGCGTCCTGATCACCTCGGCCGCGTTCATCCTCGCCTCCCTGTCCGCCGCGTCGGCGCGAAGATCCCGCGGCTTGCGGGCACTTGGCACCGATGCTACCGGCCGAAAAGCCTCAAGGTCCGAGAAAGATGCCGAGCCCCACCGTACGCCTCCACCGCGGCGACCTGCCCGCCGACTACGACGCGGGCCGGGCGGTAGCCATCGACACCGAGACGCTGGGCCTCAACCCGCACCGGGACCGGCTCTGCGTGGTGCAGATCTCCACCGGCGACGGCACCGCCGACGTGGTGCAGATCCCGCAGGGCGGACCCGAACCGGTGGTGCTCAAGCGCGTCCTCGCGGATGCCGGCGTGCAGAAGATCTTCCACTTCGCGCGGTTCGACGTGGCGGTCCTCTACAAGGCCTTCGGCGTGATGCCGCAGCCGGTCTACTGCACCAAGATCGCCTCGAAGCTCGCCCGGACCTACACCGATCGGCACGGTCTGAAGGACGTGGTCCGCGAACTCGTCGGCGTCGACCTGTCGAAGCAGCAGCAATCGTCCGACTGGGGCGCCGAGACCCTGTCCCAGGCGCAGCTCGACTACGCGGCGTCCGACGTGCTCCACCTCCACGCGGCCCGCGACCGGCTCGACGCGATGCTGGCACGGGAAGGGCGCACCGACCTCGCCGCCGCCTGCTTCGCCTTCCTGCCGACCCGCGCCCGCCTGGACCTGGACGGGTGGCCCGAGACCGACATCTTCGCGCATACGTGAGGATCCGCGCCGATCCGGTGTGGAGTGAGACTTTCCTGCCACCGCGCCGCGATGCATCGCTGCTAGGTTGCGAACGTCGGGGCCGCCGAGTCCCGGCCAGACCCTCCTCGCCGGTCACTTTCCCGATCAGGCCGGCGAGGAGGGTCCGTCGATCGCTCAGGTCAGCGTCCGGGCACCCGTGGGCGTCATGATCCGTGCGCTCCAGCGCGGGCCGGGGCCGTCCACGATTCTCGGGGAATCGGCGAGTCCCAGCGCGGCGTGAAGCTGCCCCGCGCCGCCCGGATCCGGATGGGTCAGGAGAAGCGCCTCAAGGCGGGCGCCGAGGTCCGGCATCGACGCGGCGGGGTTCCCGCGGGGGCCCCAATCCATCACGTGGGGCGCGGCTCCATCCGCCGGCCAAGCCCCGTCCGGGCGCACGCCGAAGCGCCACGCGAGAGCGCCGCGGGTCATCGTGGCGGCCTGACCGAGCAGGTCGCGGTGGGCGGCGAGCACGCCGTCGAGGTCGTCCGTGCGGGCGACGAGGCCGCGCAGCCGCCGGCCCGCCTCCCAGTCGGCCCGCACCTGCGCGGTGTCGCCGAGGCCGAACCAGCGGGCGCGGGACGGCGCGGGCGCCTCGGGATCGACGGCGATCACCTCGAGGAACAGGGCCTCGCCGAGGCGCAGCAGGTGATTGCGCGTGCCCATCTCCCGGTGGCGGCCGCCCTCCGGCATGGCGAGGCCGAGGCAGTCGCGGACATGCGCGACGCCCGCCGCGAGGTCCGGCGCGACGACGACGAGGTGGTCGAGGGTGAGCATCCGGGTATCCGCCGTACGGAACGGGGGTGGGACCTGCCCACCCCCGTCCGCCGGCAGGGGCCGGGCATCGCGCCCGGCCCCCGTCGCCTTACAGGGAATAGTACTGCACGAACTCGATCGGGTGCGGGGTCATCTCGTAGCGCAGCACCTCGGCCATCTTCAGCTCGATGAACGAGTCGATCTGGTCGTCCGAGAACACGCCGCCCTCCTTGAGGAAGGCCCGATCCTTGTCGAGGCTGGTGAGCGCCTCGCGGAGCGAGCCGCACACGGTCGGGATCTTCTTCAGCTCCCGCGGGGGCAGCTCGTAGAGATCCTTGTCCATGGCCGGACCCGGGTCGATCTTGTTGCGGATGCCGTCGAGGCCGGCCATCAGCAGCGCCGAGAAGGCGAGGTAGGGATTCGCCATCGGGTCGGGGAAGCGGACCTCGACGCGCTTGGCCTTCGGGCTCTTGGTCCACGGGATGCGGCAGGAGGCCGAGCGGTTGCGCGCCGAGTAGGCGAGCAGCACCGGTGCCTCGTAGCCCGGCACCAGCCGCTTGTACGAGTTGGTCGACGGGTTGGTGAAGGCGTTGAGCGCCTTGGCGTGGCGGATGATGCCGCCGATGTACCAGAGGCATTCCTGGCTGAGGCCGGCATACTTGTCGCCCGCGAAGACCGGCTTGCCGTCCTTCCAGATCGACTGGTGGACGTGCATGCCCGAGCCGTTGTCGCCGTAGACGGGCTTGGGCATGAAGGTCGCCGACTTGCCGTAGCTCTGCGCGACGTTGTGGATGCAGTACTTGTAGATCTGCATGTGGTCGGCGAGCAGGGTCAGCGTGTCGAACTTCATGCCGAGCTCGTGCTGGGCCGAAGCGACCTCGTGGTGGTGCTTCTCCACCTTCACGCCCATCGACTGCATGGCGGCCAGCATCTCGCCGCGCATGTCCTGCGCCGAATCCTGCGGCGGGACGGGGAAGTAGCCGCCCTTGGTCTGCACCCGGTGGCCGAGGTTGCCGCCCTCGTAATCGGTGAAGCCGTTGGTCGGCAGCTCGGTGGAGTCGAGTTCGAAGCCGGTGCGATAGGGGTCGGCGGCGAACTTCACGTCGTCGAACACGAAGAACTCGGCCTCCGGGCCGACATAGATCGTGTCGCCGATCCCGGTCTGCTGCAGGTAGGCCTCGGCGCGCTTGGCGGTGCCGCGGGGGTCGCGGGCATAGGGCTCGCCGGTGGCCGGCTCCAGCACGTCGCAGACGATCGAGAGGGTCGCGGCCGAGAAGAACGGGTCCAGGGTGGCGGTCGCCGGATCCGGCATCAGGAGCATGTCGGACTCGTTGATCGCCTTCCAGCCGGCGATCGAGGAGCCGTCGAACATGGTGCCCTCGTCGAAGATCTCCTCGTCGATGAGCGACACGTCGAACGTGACATGCTGCCACTTGCCGCGCGGGTCGGTGAACCGGAAGTCCACGTAGCGCACGTCGTTGTCCCGGATCGTCTTCAGCACCTCGGCCGCAGTGGTCATCGTGGGCATCCTCCAGGGATCTGTGAATGATCTCTCGTCGCGCAACCGAGCGATGTCGGCCGCGTCAGCAAGCGGCGCTTGATATCCGGCGCGGGCGTACCTTGCCACCCGCGCCGGGTGGGAATCGGCGTTCCGGTGGAACGATCGGCCGCCGATACCGACTGCTCGCGATTCCGTGATCGGCAGAGAGCGCAGCTAGGGCACTGTGTTCCCGCAGCAATAGCAATCCTGGCACGCTCCATGCAACAGCGGCACCGGCCGTCGTGGAGGCGGCAAGCCGTTCGCGTGTTCCCGGGTTGCCCAGGTCGCGCATCGATACGGACGAGAGAACCGGAATGACCAAATACAAGCTCGAGTACATATGGCTCGACGGGTACACGCCGACCCCGAATCTCCGCGGTAAGACGCAGATCAAGGAATTCGACAGCTTCCCGACCCTCGAGCAGCTCCCGATGTGGGGCTTCGACGGCTCGTCCACCAAGCAGGCCGAGGGCGGCAGCTCCGACTGCATGCTGAAGCCCGTGCGCCACTTCCCCGACCCGGCCCGCAAGAACGGCGTCCTGGTGATGTGCGAAGTGATGATGCCGGACGGTACGACCCCGCACGAGTCCAACAAGCGCGCCACCATCCTGGACGATGCCGGCGCCTGGTTCGGCTTCGAGCAGGAATACTTCCTGTACAAGGACGGCCGCCCGCTCGGCTTCCCGACCTCCGGCTACCCGGCGCCGCAGGGCCCGTACTACACCGGCGTCGGCTACTCGAACGTCGGCGACGTCGCCCGCAAGATCGTGGAGGAGCACCTCGACCTTTGCCTGGATGCCGGCATCAACCACGAGGGCATCAACGCCGAGGTGGCCAAGGGGCAGTGGGAGTTCCAGATCTTCGGCAAGGGCTCCAAGAAGGCCGCCGACGAGATGTGGATGGCCCGCTACCTCCTGCAGCGCCTCTGCGAGAGCTACGGCATCGACGTCGAGTACCACTGCAAGCCGCTCGGCGACACCGACTGGAACGGCTCGGGCATGCACTGCAACTTCTCGACCGCGTTCATGCGGGAGCATGGCGGCAAGGCCTATTTCGAGAAGCTCATGGAGGCGTTCAAGAACGCCCGCGAGGAGCACATCGCCGTCTACGGCCCGGACAACCACATGCGGCTGACCGGCAAGCACGAGACCGCCTCGATCCACGAGTTCTCGTACGGTGTGGCCGACCGCGGCGCCTCGATCCGCGTGCCCCACTCGTTCGTCAACAGCGGCTACAAGGGCTACCTTGAGGATCGCCGTCCGAACTCGAAGGGCGACCCCTACCAGATCGCCTCGCAGGTGCTGAAGACGATCGCGTCCGTACCGACCGAGGCCGCTGCAGCCGCGTAAGACGCGAGGGACGCCTCGGCGTTCCGGCAGGATCGACGGAGCCGGGCCCTCGGGTCCGGCTTCGCCGTTTTCCGGACGGGCGGACGGACGATCCGGGCTCGTACGGTGGGTGCGGATTGGCCCGCCGCGACGTGCGGCACCGGCATTCAGCGCAGGCCGCGCGGCACGCTCCCTCGGGATCGCGGGTGGCCGCAGCCCTCCTTCGAGGGACGCCGGTGCGGGCGTCCGACGACGCGGAGGGGGATGGGGCGGAACCCGCCGGACCGACCCCGACAACGCGCTACAGGTGCGGAGCCTCGCCGCCCGTGACGATTTCAGGGCCGGCGCGGACGCTCATCCTCGCGGATGGCAGCCTCATGATACCACGCGCCGCCCCCGATGCTGGCGGCCGGCGCCGGTTTCGCCTCCGCGATGACGCGGGGCGTGGACTGGGCGCGCCGGAACGCGGACAGATCGTAGATCTTGGCAGTCTCGCGCGGGTCCGTGACGGCCATCGCACATCCTCCTGCATCGGGGTCTCAGCGGCCGGTCGCGCCGGCCGTTCCCGATGATGTGGGGTGCGGAAGTCGGCACTCCATAGTGGAAAGCGCCGATGCCGGACATTCGTGCAGAGCGAAAACTTAGGCAGAACCCAAGCCGAGGCGCCAGAACCGCCTGTCAGATCGCGTCAGTTCCGGTCTCGCCGGTCCGGATGCGGATCGCTTCCTCGATGGTCGAGACGAAAATCTTGCCGTCACCGATGCGGCCGGTCTGGGCTGATTTGCGGATCGCGTCGACCGCGCCTTCCACCAGCGCGTCGGAGAGAACGATCTCCAGCTTCACCTTCGGCAGAAAGTCGACCACGTACTCGGCGCCCCGGTAGAGCTCCGTATGGCCCTTCTGGCGGCCGAAGCCCTTCGCTTCGATGACGGTGATCCCCTGAAGGCCGACCTCCTGGAGCGCCTCCTTCACCTCGTCGAGCTTGAAAGGCTTGATGATCGCTTCGATCTTCTTCATGCCGCTCGGGCCTGCGCTTCGGTGCCTGGCATTTCTAACATCCTCGTGACGCGTTCGCCATGCCGTTTTCTCGGCCTGCCGGACCATAGTGCCCGTTTGATGTGCGATGCACGCACATCCTTCGGGCTTTTCGCGGATTTCTGACTTGTTTTTAGTCAGGGCTTGATCGGCGCACGGGCAGGAGCGGGAATGGACATGCGGTTGCTGACGGTCGCGGCGATGAGGCGGGTCGATGCCGCGGCGATCGGCGGTGGAGTGCCGGGCCTGGCCCTCATGGAGGCCGCGGGCGCCGCGGTCGCGGCCCGCGCCCGCGCCCGGCTGCCCGCGGCGGGGCGGGTCGAGGTCCTGTGCGGACCGGGCAACAACGGCGGCGACGGATTCGTGGCCGCGCGGCTGCTGGCTGCGGACGGCTATGCCGTCGGCCTGTCCCTGCTCGGCGATCGCGGGGCGCTGAAGGGCGATGCGGCCCAGGCCGCAGAGGCCTGGACCGGGCCGGTCCGGTCGGCCGATGCGGGCGCGATCCCCGCCTGCGACCTCGTGATCGACGCCCTGTTCGGGGCGGGCCTGGCGCGCGACCTCGACGGTGTCGCCCGCGCGCTCGTGGAAGCGGTGAATGCCAGCGGCCGACCGGTCCTCGCCGTCGACGTGCCCAGCGGGGTCGACGGCGACACCGGCGCGGCGCGCGGCACCGCGATCCGCGCCGTCGAGACCGTGACCTTCGTGGCGCTCAAGCCCGGCCATCTGCTCCAGCCCGGCCGGAGCCTCTGCGGGCAGTTGAGCGTGGCGGATATCGGCACCGGTCCGGCTGCGCTGGAGGCTGGCCTCGCCACGTGCGCGCCGGCCTACCGGAACGGTCCGGACCTGTGGGCTCAAGCCTTCCCCCGGCTGACCGGGACCAGCCACAAATACACCCGCGGGCACGCTCTGGTCCTGTCGGGGCCGGCCACCAAGACCGGCGCCGCCCGCCTCGCGGCCCTGGGTGCCCTGCGGGTCGGGGCCGGCCTCGTGACCGTCGCCTCGCCGGCCGGCGCGCTGGCCGAGAACGCCGCGCACCTCACGGCGATCATGCTGCGGCCCTGCGAGAGCGCCGACGACCTCGACGACCTCCTCACCGACGAACGCCTGAACGTCGTGCTGGCCGGGCCGGGCCTCGGCACCGGCGAGCCGTCCCGCGAACGCGTCGCCGTGGCGGCGGCGGCCGGCCGCGGCCTCGTCCTCGATGCCGACGCGCTGACGAGCTTTGCCGGGCAAGCACCGCTCCTCGCCGCGCACATCGCGGACGGCGCCGCGTCCGCCGTGCTGACGCCGCATGCCGGCGAGTTCGCCCGGCTGTTCGGGACGGCGGATGCGACGGCGGAGGGCGCCGACAAGGTCGCCCGGGCCCGGGCGGCCGCCGCGCTCACGGGCGCGGTGGTGGTCTTCAAGGGGGCCGATACGGTCATCGCCAGCCCGGACGGGCGCGCGGCGATCAACGATCACGGCACGCCCTATCTCGGCACCGCGGGCTCGGGCGACGTGCTGGGCGGCCTGATCGCCGGCCTGATGGCACAGGGCATGCCGCCCTTCGAGGCGGCCTCCGCCGGCGTCTGGCTGCACGGCGATGCCGGCTTGCGGCACGGTCCCGGCCTGATCGCCGAGGACATTCCCGAACTGATGCCCGCGGTGCTGCGGGCTCTCGTGGCGGCCGACCTCAGGTGACCTCGAACAGGGTCCAGAGGCCGGTATCGAAGCGCTCCAGCACCGTGGCGCTGATCAGCCAGCGCCCCGGATTGTCGGCCAGGAAGCCGATCCGCGCGGTCCGGCCCTCCAGAAGTTGGAACGTGTCGAGCCAGTAGGGCTCCCAGCCGTCGTCCAGGGGATGAAGCAGGCGGAAGCAGTGGCCGTGCAGGTGCAGGGCCTGCGGGAAGGCGGTCTCGTTGCGCAGGGCCAGGACCACGACCTGCCCGCGCTTCACCGTGAAGATCGGCTGGAGGCCGGCGGTGCCGCTGGCCCCGTTCACCGACCAGATCTTCCGCGGGTCGCCCGTGTAGACCGGATCGGGTGCGGGGCCGTCCTTCGGCCCGTCCTTGGTTCCGTCCTTGGTTCCGTCCTTGGTCTTCGGCACGACGGCGCCGCCGGTGATCACGACGTCGCGGCGCAGGGCGTTCTGGAGCTTGATCTCGGCCGGCAGGCGCTTGTTCTCGCCGATCGGCCCGATCGGCGGCCGCTTCTCGGTGATCCTGGCGCCCTTGGTGGTGACGCTCGCCAGCGTCAGGCCCTTCCCGACCAGCGCCTCGATCGTGCACCGGGCGCCTTCCTCCTCCGGCAGGTCGACCATCAGGTCGTAGCGGGTGCCGGGGGGGAACGGCAGGGTCGCCCGCAGGGGCTCGAACGTGTCGGTGGGCTGACCGTCGACCGCCGCCACGTAGACCTTCACGCCCTCGAACCGGAGCCGCGTCGCCCGGGCATTGCAGGCGTTGCCGAGGCGCAGGCGGACGCGGGCGCCCGGACGGGCCTCGAATGGGCCCGGTACCGGCTTGCCGTTGACCGTGACGAGGTTGCCGAGTCGGCCATGCGCGGCGGAGAGCGCCGTCTGCCCGAACGGCATCAGGGTGCCGTCGTCCTGGAGCCGCCAGTCCTGCAGGACGACGCTGACATCGGCGTCGACCGCGGGCGGATTCGTCTCCTCGACGACCAGCATGCCGGCGAGCCCCCGGCCCGAGGGCTCGCTCGCCCCGCCGACGACGAGGGGCCGGATCAGGTAGGAGCCGGCATCCGGCGGCGTGAAGGCGTAGAGGAAGTCGCCGCCCGGTGCGATCGGTGCCTGGGTGACCCCGCCGACGCCGTCCATGGCGTTGACGTTGCGCACCCCGTGCCAGTGCAGCGACAGGGGCTTGTCGGTCCGGTTCTCGAGCTTCAGCCGCACCGGCTGCCCGAGCTTCACCCGGATCACGGGCGGCAGGGCCTTGCCGTCGAAGCACCAGACCGGCGTCTCGGGTGCGGGCTCCGTCCTGAGCCGCGCCGTGCCGGGCGCCGCCGGGAGCACGGCGGGCTCCGCTTGCGCGGGGGCCGGACCGGGGGAGGGCGCGGCCGACGGGGCGCCCGGAGCCTGAGCCCGCGCGGCCTCCGGCACGAGGCCGAAGGCGGCGGCCGCGGCGAGCAGGGTCCGGCGCGACGGCGAGCCGTCGCGCGAATCGGTCGGCGGCACGGGGCGGGATGGCGGCATGGGATCTCGGCTGCGGCTCGCGACGGGTTCGCTCCTTAGCGGCGCGCGGGCTCTCGCGCCACAGGGACAAGTTTTTTGCTGCGAGCCCGTCGGCCCATGCTATAGGGCCCGCTTCTGGCGGCCGGCGATGCGCCGGATGTCGGCGCGCGCGGGCGTGGCGGAACTGGTAGACGCGCTGGATTTAGGTTCCAGTGTCGCAAGACGTGGGGGTTCGAGCCCCTCCGCCCGCACCAGGACGTCCGCTGAGGTTGCGGTCCCTTCGGACCCTCCGTCCCGTACCCGACATCTCGGCAACCCGGTCCGCGCGAGCACGATGCCGGCCCGGCCGGCGACCCCAGGTTTCTTTGAAGAGCGACGACGACGATGCAGGTGACCGAGATCAACGCCCAGGGGCTGAAGCGCGAGTTTCAGGTTCTGCTGGCCGCCCAGGAACTCGAGGAGCGCCTGACCAACGAGCTGTCCGGCATGAAGGACAAGGTGCAGCTCAAGGGCTTCCGCCCCGGCAAGGTGCCGGTCGCGCACCTGCGCAAGGTCTACGGCCGCTCGGTGATGGCCGAGGTGGTGCAGAATGCCGTCAACGAGGCCAACCGCCAGATCGTCACCGATAACGGCCTCAAGCTCGCCCTGGAGCCGCAGGTCGAGTTCCCGAGCGATCAGGCCGAGGTGGAGAAGGCCCTCGACGCCAAGGGCGACCTGGCCTTCAAGGTCGCCCTCGAGGTGATGCCGAGCTTCGAGCTCGCCGACCTCTCGGACGTCAGCCTGACCAAGCGCGTCGCCAAGCCCTCCGACGAGGAAGTGACCGAGGCGCTGGAGCGTATGGCCGGCCAGGGCCGTCCGTTCGCCGAGCGCGACGAGGGCGCCGAGGCCCAGACGGGCGACCGCGTCACCATCGACTTCGTCGGGCGCATCGACGGCGAGGAGTTCCAGGGCGGCAAGGGCGAGGGCGTCGATCTGGAGCTCGGCTCCGGCTCATTCATCCCCGGCTTCGAGGAGCAGCTCGTGGGCGCCAAGGTCGGCGACAAGCGGCTCGTGAAGGTGACCTTCCCGGAGGCTTACGGGGCCGAGCAGCTCGCCGGCAAGGATGCCGAGTTCGACGTGATGGTCGCGAAGATCCAGGCGCCGGGCGAGGCCAAGGTGGACGACGAGCTCGCCAAGTCCATGGGCATGGAGTCGCTGGAGAAGCTCCGCGAGGCCGTGTCGGAGGCGATCGGGCGCGACTTCGAGGCCGCGACGCGACGCCGCCTCAAGAAGGACCTCCTCGACGCCCTCGATGGCAAGTATGCCTTCGAGCTGCCGCCCTCCCTGGTGGCGCAGGAATTCGCGGCCGTCTGGGCGCAGGTCGAGCAAGACCTCAAGACCCGCGGCAAGACCTTCGCGGACGAGGACACCACCGAGGAGGAGGCCCAGGGCGAGTACCGGAAGATCGCGGAACGGCGCGTCCGTCTCGGTCTCGTGCTTGCGCAGGTCGGCGAGAGCGCCGATATCAAGGTCTCGGACGACGAGGTGAACCAGGCCCTCATCGCTCGGGTCCGGCAGTTCCCGGGCCAGGAGCAGCAGGTCTGGGACTTCTACCGGAAGAATGCCCAGGCGCTCGCCGAACTGCGGGCGCCGCTGTTCGAGGAAAAGGTGGTTGACCACGTCCTCGGCCAGGTCAAACTCGTCGAGGAACCCGTCTCGAAGGAGGCGCTTTTCGCCGACGACGAAGACGACGACACGACCGGCGGAAAGCCGGCCGGCAAGGCCGAAGCCGAGACCGAGGCAAAGGCCGACTGAGTCCCGCTCTGTCCCAGGACGGCGGGCAAGGGTTAGGCGATGGTTAAGCATCGCCGGTGTTCGCTGACATGTCCGGAGCTGCTCTGATTCGCGGCAGCTCCGGGCCTCACTTGGGCAGGACGAGATGAGAGATCCGATCGACGTCTACAACAACGCGCTCGTGCCGATGGTCGTCGAGCAGTCGAGCCGCGGCGAGCGCGCCTTCGACATCTACTCCCGCCTGCTGCGCGAGCGCATCATCTTCCTCACCGGTCCCGTGGAGGATTACGGCGCGTCGCTGATCGTGGCGCAGCTGCTGTTCCTCGAGGCGGAGAATCCGAAGAAGGAAATCTCCTTCTACATCAACTCCCCCGGCGGCGTGGTCACCTCGGGCCTCTCGATCTACGACACGATGCAGTTCATCCGCTGCCCCGTGACGACGCTCTGCGTCGGCCAAGCCGCCTCGATGGGCTCCCTGCTACTGACCGCCGGCGAGCCCGGCCACCGCTTCGCCCTGCCGAACGCGCGGATCATGGTCCACCAGCCGTCGGGCGGGTTCCAGGGACAGGCGACCGACATCCTGATCCATGCCCGCGAGATCGAGGCGCTGAAGCGGCGCCTGAACGAGATCTACGTGAAGCACACCGGCCGCGACTACGACACGATCCACACGGCGCTGGAGCGCGACAACTTCATGACCGCCGACGCGGCCAAGGAGTTCGGCCTCATCGACGAGGTGATCGAGAAGCGTCCCGAGCCGGCCGCAGCCTGAGCGGAACGCGTCGCCTGACCGCCGCGGCGTGGCCTTGATCCCGCCGCGGCAGCGTGTTTGCATCCGGGATCGGGTCCTTCGGGCAAAGGCGCGCAGCACACTGTTTCTTTAAACGGGCCCCCTACATTCACGCGATGCGCGTTCGCCCCTTGCCGGCTGCGGACGCGAGGAATCGGAGACCGATATGAGCAAGACTGGCGGCAACGACTCGAAGAGCACGCTGTATTGCTCGTTCTGCGGCAAGAGCCAGCACGAGGTCCGCAAGCTGATCGCCGGCCCGACGGTGTTCATCTGCGACGAGTGCGTCGAGCTGTGCATGGACATCATCCGCGAGGAGTCGAAATCCTCGCTGGTGAAGAGCCGCGACGGCGTGCCGACCCCGAAGGAGATCCGTCGGGTCCTCGACGACTACGTCATCGGTCAGGACTTCGCCAAGAAGGTCCTGTCTGTCGCGGTGCACAACCACTACAAGCGGCTCGCGCACGCGACGAAGCACAACGACGTCGAGCTGGCCAAGTCCAACATCATGCTGATCGGGCCGACCGGCTCGGGCAAGACGCTGCTCGCCCAGACGCTGGCCCGCATCCTCGACGTGCCGTTCACCATGGCGGACGCCACGACGCTCACCGAGGCCGGCTACGTCGGTGAGGACGTCGAGAACATCATCCTCAAGCTGCTCCAGGCCTCGGACTACAACGTCGAGCGGGCCCAGCGCGGCATCGTCTACATCGACGAGATCGACAAGATCTCCCGCAAGTCCGACAACCCGTCGATCACCCGCGACGTGTCGGGCGAGGGCGTGCAGCAGGCGCTGTTGAAGATCATGGAGGGCACGGTCGCCTCCGTCCCGCCGCAGGGCGGCCGGAAGCACCCGCAGCAGGAATTCCTGCAGGTCGACACCACCAACATCCTGTTCATCTGCGGCGGCGCCTTCGCGGGGCTGGAGCGGATCATCTCCCAACGCGGCAAGGGCACCTCGATCGGCTTCGGCGCGACCGTGCAGGCCCCGGACGACCGCCGCACCGGCGAGATCTTCCGCTCGGTCGAGCCCGAGGATCTGCTGAAGTTCGGCCTCATCCCCGAGTTCGTCGGCCGTCTGCCGGTCCTGGCGACGCTGGAGGACCTCGACGAGGCCGCGCTCAAGAAGATCCTGCAGGAGCCGAAGAACGCCCTGGTCAAGCAGTACCAGCGGCTGTTCGAGATGGAGAACGTCGACCTGACCTTCCAGGACGATGCGCTGTCCCTCGTCGCCCGCAAGGCGATCGAGCGGAAGACCGGTGCCCGCGGCCTGCGCTCCATCCTGGAGACGATCCTGCTCGACACGATGTACGACCTGCCGGGCCTGGAGTCCGTGGAACAGGTGGTCATCGGTCCGGAGGTGGTCGAGGGCAAGTCGCGCCCGCTCTACATCCACGGCGACCGCAACAAGGACGCACCCGCCAGCGTCAGCGCGTAAGCGCTCGGTAGGGTTGCGTCGGGCGCCCGGCTCCGGCCGGGCGCGCTGCGGGGAACATCTTGAAAACGCTGCACCCCGCAGCCACCTCAGGCTCAGCGCGGCGGCCGCACGCTCCTTCGAGGTTCGGTCCGCGTTACCAGCCGCAAAGTCCATTACAGTTCCGACCCTCGCGGCCCGGTCGGCCCCTGGCTGTAGGCGCGCTCCATGCATGGGGCGCCGAACCCGGGCGTCCCTGAGAGGAAGTCACCATGTCACAGTCGAAATCGCGCCAGCCGGTGGTCCCGGGTTCGACGGGCACTTACGCCGTCCTGCCCCTGCGCGACATCGTCGTCTTCCCGCACATGATCGTGCCCCTGTTCGTGGGGCGTGAGAAGTCGATCCGCGCCCTCGAGGAGGCGGTTCGCACGGACCGCCATATCCTGCTCGCCACGCAGATCAACGCGGGCGACGACGATCCGGCGACCGACGCGATCTACAAGATCGGCACCCTTGCCTCCGTGCTTCAACTTCTGAAGCTTCCCGACGGCACCGTGAAGGTGCTGGTGGAGGGCGTCGGTCGCGCGAAGGTCACGGGCTTCACCCGCTCGGACGAGTATTACGAGGCGACCGCCGAAGCCCTGCACGACGAGCTCGGCGACCGCGTCGAGGCCGAGGCGCTCGCGCGCTCGGTGCTCTCGGAGTTCGAGAACTACGTCAAGTTGAACAAGAAGATCTCGCCCGAGGTCGTCTCCGCCGTGACCCAGATCGACGAGCCGTCCAAGCTCGCCGACACGATCGGCTCGCACCTGCTCGTCAAAATCTCCGACAAGCAGGGCATCTTGGAGACCCCCACGGTGGCGCAGCGCCTGGAGCGCGTGCTGTCGCTGATGGAGAGCGAGATCTCCGTGCTCCAGGTGGAGAAGCGCATCCGGACCCGCGTCAAGCGGCAGATGGAGAAGACCCAGCGCGAGTACTACCTGAACGAGCAGATGAAGGCGATCCAGAAGGAACTGGGCGACTCGGAGGACGGCCGCGACGAGCTGGCCGAGCTGGAAGAGAAGATCGAGAAGACCAAGTTCACCAAGGAGGCGCGCGACAAGGCGACGGCTGAGCTGAAGAAGCTGCGCCAGATGTCGCCGATGTCGGCAGAGGCGACCGTCGTGCGCAACTACCTCGACTGGATGCTCGGCATCCCGTGGGGCAAGCGCTCAAAGATCAAGAAGGATCTGCTCGGCGCCCAGGCGCTCCTCGACGAGGACCATTTCGGCCTCGACAAGGTCAAGGAGCGGATCGTCGAGTACCTCGCCGTGCAGCAGCGGGCGAACAAGCTCACGGGCCCGATCCTGTGCCTCGTCGGACCTCCCGGTGTCGGCAAGACCTCGCTCGGCAAGTCCATCGCGAAGGCGACGGGTCGCGAGTTCGTGCGCATGTCCCTCGGCGGCGTGCGCGACGAGGCCGAGATCCGCGGTCACCGCCGGACCTACATCGGCTCGATGCCGGGCAAGATCGTCCAGTCGATGCGCAAGGCCAAGACCTCGAACCCGCTCATCCTGCTCGACGAGATCGACAAGATGGGCATGGATTTCCGCGGCGATCCGTCTGCGGCGCTCCTCGAGGTCCTGGATCCCGAGCAGAACAGCACCTTCAACGACCACTACCTGGAGGTGGATTACGACCTCTCGAACGTGATGTTCGTGACCACGGCCAACACCCTCAACATCCCGGGCCCGCTCATGGACCGGATGGAGGTGATCCGCATCGCGGGATACACCGAGGAGGAGAAGGTCGAGATCGCGCGCAAGCACCTGATCCCGAACGCCCTGAAGAAGCACGGCCTCGGGACGCACGAGTGGTCGATCGACGACGACGGCTTGATGATGCTGGTTCGCCGCTACACGCGGGAGGCCGGCGTCCGCAACCTGGAGCGTGAGCTGTCCAACCTGATCCGCAAGGCGGTGAAGGAGATCCTGATCACCAAGACCGAGTCGATCGCGGTGACCGTGGAAACCCTCCCGGTCTTCCTCGGTCCGCCGAAGTTCCGCTACGGCGAGATCGACGCGGACGATCAGGTCGGCGTGGTCACGGGTCTGGCTTGGACCGAGGTCGGCGGCGAGTTGCTGACGATCGAGGGTGTCATGATGCCCGGCAAGGGCAAGATGACCGTGACCGGCAACCTGAAGGACGTGATGAAGGAGTCGATCTCGGCGGCCGCATCCTACGTGCGTTCGCGGGCCATCGATTTCGGCATCGAGCCGCCCCTGTTCGAGCGTCGCGACATCCACGTCCACGTTCCGGAGGGGGCGACCCCGAAGGACGGTCCGTCGGCGGGCATCGCCATGGCCACCGCGATCATCTCGACGCTCACCGGGATCCCGGTCCGCCGCGACGTCGCGATGACCGGCGAGGTGACGCTCCGCGGTCGTGTGCTGCCGATCGGCGGCCTGAAGGAGAAGCTGCTCGCCGCCCTTCGCGGCGGCATCAAGACGGTGCTGATTCCCGAGGAGAACGCCAAGGACATCGCCGAGGTGCCCGACAGCGTGAAGAACGGGCTGGAGATCATCCCGGTCTCTCGGATGGATCAGGTGCTGGAGAAGGCGCTGGTTCGCCAGCCCGTGGCGATCGAGTGGGAGGAGCCGCTGCCCGTGGCCAAGCCCGCGCGGACGGAAGAGGACGGCGCCGCTTTCGTGGCGCACTGATCGCCCGCAACGCCTGACCACAACAGCCCTCGGCGCTCCGGCGCCGGGGGTTTTTTCGTGCCGGGGTTCGGTGTGCCTTTCTTCCTGGCGGGGGATCCGATGCCGGTCGAGTGCGACGCCATCGGGGCAGGGGGCGCGGTCTCGGTTGGCCGGACGAGAACCGGAACTCGCGCCTCGTCGTGCGCCCCTAGGAACATGCTAGGCCGCACGGCACGGGACGCATCCGGTGCTGTGCGGCCGCCGGCCGTCGTTCCGGCTCGTGTGGCGGCCGGAGGGCGTCGTGCGGCGCGCCGGCCGCGACGGTGGTACGGCCGTTGCCGTGGTGCCTTGCACCGGACCGGCGCCATGCCGTAACGGTTGACCGCCGGGCGGTTAGCTCAGTTGGTAGAGCGTCTCCTTTACACGGAGAGGGTCGGGGGTTCGAGTCCCTCACCGCCCACCAATTCCGGCATGGGTTTAGCCTGAACCGGCGCCGCGACACGGGTCGACGCTCCGATCATCCTCCGAGCCTGCTTGAGCGCAGGCTGCCGCATCGCCGCAAACCGCACTGTTTCCGTTCTGCGCCAGGCGGCCGGGGTCGTCGATCAGGAGGTCGACGCCGCTGTCGAGGCTGCGCTGGCCGGCCGCGCGACCGGGTCTGATTTGCTCGCCGCCCTGTGACTGGCAGGGCCGGTCACCGGATCCGCCGCCTCGAGTCTCATCGCTTCCGCTCGGGAGCGAACCCGGGGCACCGGGTCGTGGACGCCCTCTCGACGCCGGGCGCGCCGCCGCCAAGGCGGGTAGGCTGCGACCTGCCGCGGCCTGTCCGCGCTACCGGCGTCGTGCGAACGCGGCCGGGCCGCGGAGCGTGCGGCCCCGGGGCCGGACAGATCGGCGGACGTGGCGCGAGGCTGGAACGCCGGTCATTCGAGGCTGCCGCGGCCGCATCGTCGCCTCATGGACGGCGACCGACTGCAAAGGGCCGACGAAGGCCGCCTGCGGACGGATCGAATCTGCGAGCTTCGACCTGTACGAGTGATGCGCGGATATCGGGCGCTCCGCCGAGCCTCAATCGCGTGTCCGGTTCAGCCGGTCCCGGGTCGATCCAGACCGGAGCCAGGGGAGGGATCCATGTTCTCGGTCATCTTCGAGGTCCGTCCCGGCGACGGCGCTCAGGATACCTACTTGGCGCACGCGGCCGTGCTGAAGCCTGAGCTTGAGGGCATCGACGGCTTCATCGACAACGAACGCTTCTCGAGCCGGACGCGACCGGGCTGGGTGCTCTCGCACTCGACGTGGCGGGACGAGAAGTCCGTGATCCGCTGGCGCACCCATGCCGGCCATCACCTGATCCAGGGGAGGGGTCGATCCGAGGTGTTCACCGACTACCATCTCCGCGTCGGAGAGGTGACGGCGGACAGCCATCCGCCCGTCGGCCACGCGATCTCGGAGCAGCGTTTCGACGCGACCGAGATCGGCGAGGCCAAGGTCTGCACCCTCGTGGAGGTGATGCCGGCGCGAAGCGCGCTCGCCGCCGGCGACGACGACCTGTTGCTCGCGCTGGGCTTCGTCCCCCGGGCCGACGGACTGGTGGCGTGGGCGGCGTTCAATTCCCTCACCACGCCGGGGAAGATGCTGGTACTGCTATCCTGGGTGGATGCCAACGCGGTTCCCGAACCCTCGACCGGGACGGCGGGCATGCGCATCCGAGCCGTGCGGATCATCCGCGATTACGGAATGTTCGATCGGCGGGAGAGCCCGCAATATCATCCTGCTGTGAGACGTCATGTCATGGCGGGTTGAACAGCCTGGCTTTGGTACGAGCGGCGGGTATCGCGGATTCTGGACGCACGGTCGACGCTTGCCCGGACATTCCGATGGGGGCATCTGCGATCGGCCCATCGGCCGGTCCGTGGCCGACGCCGAGCTTGCCCGCGCGTGCCTGCCGTTCCGCGGCGTTGGTGGATGTTCGAGCGGAGGCTCTGTCGGATCAGTCGCTGCCGCGGGCCCGCGCGACCACGAGGCGAACCCCGTCTTCCGCGCCCGGCCTCTTCGCCGCCGTGATCCTCGTCAAGGGCGGGTGCGAGCAACATGGGATGGGGGCTCGCGGAGAGCGCGATCCAGCCGAAGACCGCAGGGAGCGAACTGCGTTCGACGGGGACGGCCAATCGGGGTGCCGAGTCATGATCCACCGCCTCCACCCCGAAGTGGATTCACCCGTCCCCCTGCGGCTCCCGTCACATCACCGGATGAGCCGGCAGCGGTATTTTGAGGTCGGAGGCTTCGTGCTGCCAAGTCGGGTGCCGTGCATCCAGCTGCACATGCTGGCCGACGTACACGGTCGCCAGAAATCCGAGCAGCAGAAGCAAAGCCAGGGTCATGGCGTCTGGATACTTGCGAGCACCATGGATGCTGACGCACCCCAGCGTGAAGACGGCCGCGAGGACCAGAGGAACCAGCATGTCGCGCGACATCGGGAATACCGTCGTCCGAGTCCAGGCCGCCCCGCGTACCGCCACGTCGCTGTGACCGGCGCGAAGCCGCCAGGAATAGACGTGCGAGACCGCCTCCAGCATCCCGAGCCATGCGGGCAGCCGATCGCCCCGGTCCCGGAACCCGCCATCGTGGGGCGGGCATGAGCTGCTACGTGGACGACGTCGAGCATCCCTTTCATGGGATGCTCATGTGCCATCTCTGGGCTGACAGCCTCGACGAGTTGCTGGAGATGGTCGACCGCATCGGCGTCGAGCGCAAGTGGATCCAGGGGCACCCGACGCTCTCCTTCGGTAAGCACCGGACCGCGAGCTGGGTCCACTTCGACATCCCGAAGGGCAAGAGAGCCCGCGCGATCGGAGCCGGCGCGATCCTGACGGATCGCTACGGGCCGTTAGAGCACTGCGCGCGACTGCAGATCGCCAGCGGTGATCCGCAGGAGGCGCGCCGGGGCGAGAGCCGCCTGGCCCTGATCGACAGGTGCCGCGAGAACGAGGCCGCCGGTGTCGCGTGACGCACGGTGATCCGGTCCTGACCGACCGCATCGACCCGCGAACGAGGAAACGCATGTTCGTCGTGTTCGACTTGGATGGCACGCTCGCCCTGACGGAGCACCGCGCGCATTTCCTCGCCCGGCCCGGTCGGAAGGACTGGGGCGGGTTCTACGCGGCCTGCGACCAGGACCAGCCCTGCCAGCCGATCATCCAGACGCTTCTCGCCCTGGATGCCGCTGGCCACAGCGTCGAGATTTGGTCCGGCCGGTCGGACGAGGTCGAGGGCAAGACCCTCGGATGGCTGGCCCGGTACGGGCTCGGAGGCATCCCGATCCGAACGCGCGCCGCGGGCGATCACCGGCCGGACACCGTGCTCAAGGCCGAATGGCTGGACGAGGGGCGCACGCCGGACCTGATCTTCGACGATCGCGCCAGCGTCGTCGCCATGTGGCGGGCCCGCGGTATCGTCGTCTGCCAAGTCGCGCCGGGTAATTTCTGATCAGCCTCGGCGAACACAGGATCGCGGTCCTGCTGCCGCGATCGCCGAAGAGCGGGCGCACCGTGCAGCAGCCGTGAACAATCTTCGCCATGTTGACGCGCGTCGCGCCTGGGAGGAGCTGCCGGAGGTTCTGTCGCGACTTGCCGTGGTGACATGCTCGACGCCTCTGCTGCCGGGGCGACCAGCAGCATCGCGTCAGGATCGGCCATGCGTCTCCGGCGCCGGATCGCCGCGAAACCGGAAGTCGGGTGGCGGGGGGGCAGTGTCGCGGAGGGTCCGGGTTCCCGCTTCGCTTGCAGTCCCGCAGAGCCGTCGCCCGCGCGTGCGGGAAGGCCTTGCGGCGCGAGACCTGCCATGATCGGCTGACGACCCATGGGGTATTCCGGCGCCTGCACACGACGCTGGGGATTATCGAGCGGGTGGTGAAGCGATGCCGCGTCCCGCCAAGGGTGCCCGGTACTACCGCAAGGCCGACGGCCGCTCGGTCCTCCGGGACACCGGCGGCATCGAGTGCAGCCGGGTCACCGCCACCCAATGAATATCTGGATGCGAACAACGATGATCTGGGATCTGGGGACCAAATTCGCACATCTGATAATTGCGGTTTGTAATCTTTTTCCATCGCTATCCTCCGAAGTGCAGCGGAACGTCGCGTATGGGCCGAGCAGATCCAATCTGGCCGACATCTACCGGCCCAAGGAGGGCGGCGAACACCCGGTCGTCGTTTTCTTCTATGGCGGCGGTTGGCGGAACGGATCCAAGGAAGGCGTTGCCTATGTCGGCGCAGCTCTAGCCCGGAAAGGCTACGTCGTCGTCGTGCCGGAGTATCGCCACTTCCCGACAGCCAAGCTGCCGGACATTCTCGCCGACACGGCCACCGCGGTGGCATGGACGATCGGGCACGCTCATGAGTTCGGCGGCGACGCTCGACGCGTCGTCGTAGCCGGGCATTCATCCGGGGCCTGGGCGGCGACCATGTTGGCTCTGTACCCGGAATGGCTCGCACAGGCCGGCTCGGAACCGGGTGCTTTGGCCGGTGTCATCGGTATTGCGGGACCATACGCCATCTCATCGATGACCGAACAGGCGGATCACGAGGTGTTTTCGGGCGCCGGCCCTGACATGGAACCGATCCACGGCTGCTCCCCTCGACAGCCCGCCCTGCTGCTGCTCACCGGCGCAGACGATACGATCGTCCTGCCGGTGAGTACGACCGCATTGTCCGACCGGATCCGCAAACTCGGGCACGAGGTCGAGACGCATATCTATGCGGGCCTCGGCCATGGTCAAATTGTCGATAAGATACTCTTTCCCTTCTCTGTGTGGTCCACAGTCTCAGGCGATATCGACCGCTTCGTGAGCCGAGCAAAGATGAATAGCCATCCGAAAGATTGTGCGGATTAATCCATCGCGCCGCGCCGTGTCAGCGTCGTGGAAGGTTCAATCGCGGTCGCGTCGCGGGCTACGTCGCGTGGCTGAACGCGAGGCGAGGACGAGGCCCCCACCCGCGCACGCCCTCGCAGGCCAGTCGCGCGGATCGCATCGGGTACGCTCCGGCTTCGTGCGCTCAACGCATCCGCCCGCCGCAGCCGGGCATCACATTCTTCGGGCGTCGGGTGCTCTGCCATCTTGTCCGTTCTCAAGGCTCAAAAGCCCGACCAAAAGCCGGACCCCTTCCATCGCCGCGGATCAGTCGGACGCAGGATCCGCTGACGGTAGCGCGGCGCTGGAGGCGCGCGTCCCAGGTTGGTTCCGCGCTGCAGCGTGACTCATCGCACTGCACGCAATCGGCGGATCCGGCATCTTCATGGCAGGCGAATTCATCGGGCCGCTCGGAGGGCCCGCCGCTTCATAAGGAGTGTTCGACATGGTCCTGAAGGGTTTCTCCTACGCGATGATCGGCGCCTTCGTGGGCGGCCTCGCGATGACGATCGCCGGCTCGGCCGGCGTTCTGATGGGCCTGTAAGGACAGCGGGCGACACGCGGCCCAGGCGCCGGGATTGACGAGAGGGGGAGCGGCGGGGGATCGGCTCCGCCGCTTTGATGGGCGGCGCACGGCCGCCCAAGGTGAGATCCGAATCCGGGACCTGTCCCGCCGGTCGCGTGAGCGCCCCTGTCCGTGGCGGTCTCGAACGACGGCGGGAAGACCCGGACGGACGCGCGCTTTGAACAGGGTCTGGCCGCTACCGCCGTGCAGGCGGCGGCGTAGCGGAGCAATCAGCGCAGGTTGAGCATCGCAGATTGTCGAATGCAGTTCGCCCGGTTACAGCCCGCCTATGTCCAATAAGCTCGACGCCCTCCTCGAACGCCTCAAGGCGCATCAGCGCACGCTCATCCTGGCAATGGCCGAGCAGGATGGATTGCCGGCCGGGAGCACCCTGCGTCAGGTGGCCGAGTTGGAGAACGTCATCGCGGCGGTGGAAGCGGTCACGGCCGAAGAAGCAGACCGGGCCAAGCGGCCGTAGCGGCTCCGCTCGACCTCGGCGCAGCGACCCCGGGGGCCCGCGCCTCTGGAACGGCCAATGGCGGGCATGACGGCCGCCGCACGGGCGCTCTTCCTGCGCGGCGGTCGTCCCACGATGCGCTCAGCGCCACCCACCCGCATGTGGCTCGGCGGTGACATGTGTCGGCGACCGCCTGTGGACAGTGCCGAGTGCCCCCGATCGGTCAAGGTTCAGGAGCGAGCGTGACACGCTTCCTCCGATCTGGACCCGTCATGTTCGCCAACCGTCGCGCGTTCGTCTGCCGCCATCGCGAGCGCTTCGCCGTGCTCCTCTCCTCCGCATTGTTCCTCGCCGGCGCGCTGCCGCTGGTTTGGGCGATCAACTGAGTCGTCGGGTGTCCCCGGCAGAGATGCGGATGGCCTGTGCTAGACTGCTCCAACCGACGAACCGAGGGAGGTTCCGATGGACACGAAGCAGTCGATAGAGCTTGCGGTCTTCGTCGTCGCAACCAGCGGGCCGGTGGCGGCCCCGATCGCGTTCTGTTCGCCGCGCTGCGCCTCCTCGGGCACTCACCCTTGGCGCAGCATGAACAGCTTGCCCAAGAGCGCTGCCAATTCGTTCTGGCGGGAGACGCCCATCTTCTCGAACACCCGTTTCAGGACGGTGCGGACCGTGTTCTCCGAGATGCCCAGGGTCTCTGCTGCCTTCCCGGGAGACACGCCGGCGCCGATCAGCGCCGCCAACCGCGCTTCCCCCAACGTCAACTGGAACACGTCACGGACCACCGCGGGGTCGAACGGCCGGCCGTGTCCCGTCTCCACGACGAGGACGATCGTGCTCGCCGTCTGAAGGGATGAAGGCCCGGGCACGACGGGCAGCGGCATGATCTGCAGCAGGAGGCTGTGCTCGCCGTTCTCCAAGACGAGGGTCCCGGGCAGCGCCCGACCTTGCTCCTGACCCGTGAAACGCGCGACAAGCCGGTCCTGAAGCGCCCGCCGCGTCTGGGCGCTGCGCGCGGTCAGGCGCCCGTCCAAAGCCATCAAGCCGCGTCCCAGCAGAGCGCCGGCCCTGGCATTGGATGTCAGGATGCGCTGGTCCGCATCGAGGATGAAGACACCGCAATCGAGGCGGTCGAGTGCGCCGGCCAGCGAGAGGTTCTCTGCCTCTGCATCCATCAGCCGGATGGAGAGGCTGAGCGCACGCTCGATGTGGCGGCTGAACGCCAGAACATGCTCCTGCTCGGCATCGGAGAAGGTGGGCTTGCCGAGGCTTCGGAGCAGCGACAGGGCGACCGCGATTTCAGGCGTCGGCGAGACGGACACGCCCACGCTCCAGCCGATGCCGTTCGGAATCAGGAAGTCCTGGTAGATCGGCAGGGTCGCCACCTCTGTCGCGGTGCAGACGGTGTGATCGGCCTGAACATCCCGCCGCCCGCTCGCGATTGCGCTCAGAACCCGCTCGGCGCGCACATCGAGGTGCTGCCAGCGACGACCATACTCCTCATTCAACGCCGACAGAGTGGGCGAGACGATCACGCCGATGCGGCCGTCGTCATGCCGATGAAGCAGAGTGGCGCCCATGGCATCGAATAAGATGGCCACTTGATGCAAGGCTTCCGGCCAGCGAAGAGGCTCGGCCGCCGCCCTGTAGACGGCATCGACAGCCTCGTTCCAAGCGAGAATATTCATCGCGTTGCTCGCAGCCGGAGCCTGTCGCCCGGATTGGATATTCCGTTTTCTTTGTTTTTCAGTTGCAGCATCGAAAGCGGACTCAGATCGCCATATGCTCATTCCGTTGGCGCGGAAGGTGTAAATAACAGCTAATATAATGCCCCAAATGGGAGATGGCGCGTCACGCAAAAAATTGAATGCTGGAAACGATTTTCCCACAGCTGTAGCCGACTTGGCTGCCCCGGCTGGTGAGCAGGTTTCCATCGATGTTCGGCCTCAGTCTCGGCGCCCTCGCCCTCGGCGCAGCAATCGCGGCTTCCGCGTCACGATGGCCGGCTTACCAAGCTCGGCTCGAAGGTCTCAGCGGCGGGATGCTCGTTTGCGGCCTCGGTCTGCTCGGATTCGAGCTGCCGTTGTTTCGATGACCCGCGCCGCAGGCATGGTGGCTCGGCTGCCGCGCATCGCTTCATGCACCGGCATCCATCCCTTCGCGAGCGGCGCCCGTCACTCACGTCCGCGATAGGGGCCGGCTTGGGTTGAACGGCGCAGCCGGGTCATCCCGGCAACGACGTCCGGCAGTCGGTCGCGTCCCGAGGAGAAGTCATGCCGCAGGAGGCCAGCGCGCCTGCACCTCGACTGGAACACGCGCCAACCTCGCCTACACGCCGAGGATGCGGCCGCTCGTCCCGGCGTCCTGCTGCCGATCCCCCGCGAGAACTCACGCTGACGGATCGCGCGTCGGCTCGTCTTCAAGGAGGGCGATCGAGGTCGCCACGGGGCCGTCCAGCGGTCCCACGTGGGCTACGAAGCGCGCGCGCGACCAGAGTTCGACGCGGTCCCCGTCGCTCAGGTGAAAAGCACGCTCGGCCGCGTCCGCATCGGTGGCGGCCTCGATCGGGATGGTCGACCTGACGCTGCCATCCGGCGCGAACCGGTAGGCCCGGTAGGGTGTCAGCGCGCAGGAGGAGCGGCGGCCGGCCGGGAAGCTCACGACATCTGCCATTCGCGCGCCTGTCCGCTACAGTCGAGACCGCGAGCCCGAAGCTTGCGGCACTTTCTCGCCGATACCGACATCCTGCGCCTCCGTGAGCCGCAAAGATAGCCCGCCGCATGGGGCAGCCGCAGCGAACCCGGAAACTTCCGTCACGGTTCGTGCGACAGCGCGCCCGGTTCCCGCCAGACCGTGCTAAGCATGGAACGGTCGGCCAGTACGGCCGGTTCGACGCTCACGGCACGCCACCTCGGCGAGCCGACGATTAGGGTTATCGCCATGGCTACCGGTACTGTGAAGTGGTTCAACGAGACGAAGGGCTACGGATTCATCCAGCCCGACGACGGCGGCAAGGACGTGTTCGTGCACATCTCGGCGGTCGAGCGCGCTGGAATGCGCAACCTCATCGAGGGACAGAAGATCTCCTACGAGGTCGAGGCTGACCGGCGCAGCGGCAAGGAAAGCGCCGCCAATCTGACGAACGCCTGAGCCTTCCTCGGTCGGGACGGCGGCCAACGCGCGTCGTCCCGACCGGGTCAGCGGACCCTCCGTCCCGACATCCCCGCGAGCCAAGTCGAGTATCGGCTCGCGCGGGTGGACCTGAAGACCTGTACGGCATCGCCCATCGACGCTGTCACCGCGCAGGGTTCCCTCCGCCCCGGCTCACCAGGATGACGTCTCGGCCGGAGACCTTCCAAACCGGCAGCGACCCCTCGCGAGCGAACATCGCGAACGCCTCCTCCACCTCCCAGCTGTCGAAGGCCTGAGCGCCCTCCACCGCGCGACCGACGATGCAGGCCTCGTCGGGAGCCTCAGCGGTCGGTGACCGGGTCTCCAGCGAGAACATCACGCCCGATCGATCCGGCCTGAGTTCATCCGGCAGGGCTCCGATCTTGCGCCACAGGCAGTGCCACCGGGCGCACGCCTCCGGACGCTCCGGGTAGATCCCGCACGCCGTGCCGGTGTTGTGGCGGCACAGGATCCCCGCGGGCTTGTCGAGGACCGCGATCTCCAAGACCCGACAACAGATCGTACAGGAACCGCAGGCCCGGCCTTGCGCGAGTGCGGCGATGTTCTGCGGGGGTGTCACCCGGCGAGAGCCTTGCCCATGAGTTGCTTCGATGATGTGCCCCTCCGCGCTGTCAGGGTGGTGCGGCCGCCGAAGCCGGATCTGGCATGTCGCGGATGTCGCACGACGCCGCGCGCGGGGATCCGGCCATCGGCACGGGCGTCCCGATCGGGGGCGGTGCGATTTTCGACGTCGCCCTCACGGAATCGGCCGCGCGGCATCATCCGATCGGGCCCTGCCCATGGGCGAGCCGATCGGACAGCGGCCGAGACCGCGGCCGGATCGGCGCCCGGCCGCTGGAGCGATACGCTCGAGCGCGGCTACTGGTCGTCATCGTCGTCGTTGACCTCGATCAGGTCGGTGCTGTCCTCGTCGTCCTCGTCGACCACGAGGGTGTCATCCTCGCCCCCGTCGCCCTCGTCCTCGATCTCCAAGGCATCATCGCCCTCGGCCTCGCCGTCGGCCTCCTTACCGGCTTCCTCGGCCTCGACCTCATCCAGCGAGACGAGTTCCGGGCCGTCCGTCTCCTCTTCGTCGTCGGTCGGGGCCGCTTTGCGCGCCGCCACGGGGGGCGCCGCCCTGGCGAAGGACGTCGACGGGGAGATCGGGACGATCTCGCCCGAATAGGGGGAGATCACGGGGGACTTGTTGAGGTCGTAGAATTTCCTGCCCGTCGTCGGGCAGATCCGCTTCGTGCCGAGGTCCGGATGGGCCACTGCGCTTCTCCATGGGGGAACGTTCGGGGACGTTCGACGCTGGATGACCAGCGCGCCGTCCGCTTCCTCTAGCACGGGGCGGCGACAGACGAGCCTGCTGTACGTCGGGCTGGTCCGGATTCGGGTGGAGGATACGCGCCGGTGGGCGTCCCGCTGCCGGCGATGGCCCGCCGACGTGTGCCGGCGGGCAGACGCCCGCCCGCGCCACGGCGTGTCCTGCGCGAAATCCGCTTTGCGGGGCGGGCGACGGAGGCCGCGAACGACCGGGACTTGCGGCGAGCCGAAGCCGGGAGGCGGGCTCGAGCGGCCGACGCGAACGGATCGAAGATCGCCACCCACCGGATCTGGGAGAACGGCGATCCGCGGACGTCCCATGGCAGCGCGGGCGCGGCATGGGACGAGGGGTTTCCGCTCAAGCCCGGGCGATCGGCGCGGCGGCGTGAACCTTCTGCTCCGGCAACTGGTTGCGACCGATCCAGAAGACCAGGGCGCATCCGACGCCGGTGAGGACGCACAACGGAAGCAGGGCGACGGGGAAGCTCCCGGTCTGCTCCCGGAGCAGGCCGATCAGCGAGGTGATCGCGCCGGTCCCGAGATGCGCCAGCGTGTTGATGGCGGCGATGCCGGCCGCCGTCTGAGCCGGTGGCAGCGTCTCGGTGGCCAGGGCGAAGAACGGTCCCTTGATGGCGTAATTGCCGAGCAGGACCAGCGACAGCAGCACCAGCGTGGCCCAGAGCGACCCCGTCAGGAGCGTCAGGGCGAAGCTGACCGAGGTCAAGGCCAGCGGCAAGGCCGTGCTCCAGATGCGCTCGCCGCTGCGGTCGGCGCGCAGGCCCCAGAAGATCATGAACGCCGAGGCGATGCCGAACGGGATCATGTTGAGCAAACCGGTCTCCAGGTTGCTGAGCCCGAACCCCTTGAGGATCTGCGGCATCCACAGCGACAGCGTGTTGCTGGTCGCCGAACTGCCCGCGTAGATCACGGCCAGCAGCCAGACCTGCCGATTGGCGAGCACGGCCCAGACCGCCGCGAGGCCGTGCGCGTGGTGAGGAGCCGCAGCCTCCGCCGACCGGCGCTCGGCGTCCAGCCGGTTGGTCAGCCAAGCCCGCTCCTCCTGGCTGAGGAACGTCGCCCCCGCGGGCCGGCTCGGCAGGAGTGCGAGGGCCGCGAAGCCCAGGAGGATCGCCGGCACGGCCTCCAAGATCAGAAGCCACTGCCAGCCCCGCAGGGACGCCGCGCCATCGAGGGTAAGCAGGGCGGCCGAGAGCGGCGAGCCGAAGAAGCTGGAGAGCGGGATCGCCACCATGAACATCGCCACGATGCGCGCCCGGTAGGCCTTCGGGAACCAGTAGGTCAGGTAGAGGATGACGCCGGGGAAGAAGCCGGCCTCGGCGGCACCGAGCAGGAAGCGGGCGACCGCGAAGCTCACCGGCCCGGTGACGAAGGCCGAGCCGATCCCCACGAGGCCCCAGGTGATCATGATCCGGGCGATCCAGATCCGCGCGCCCACGCGTTCCATGGCTAGGTTGCTCGGTACCTCGAACAGCACGTAGGCGACGAAGAACAGGCCCCCGCCCAGGCCGAAGGCCGCGGTGGAGAGGCCGAGATCGCGGTTCATGGTCAGCGCCGCGAAGCCGACGTTCACCCGGTCGACGTAAGCGATGAAATAGCAGAGCACGAGGAACGGGATCAGGCGCAGGCCCACCTTGCGCATCGTCCGGGCCTCGAAGGCGTCCGCGGGTGCCGCGAGCGGCGTGGTCGTCTCTGCCATGGTCGTGTCCCTCCTCTGATGACGGATGGTCTGAGCCCGTGGCGGCCCTACCGGTCGAAGCGAAAGAGTTGCGTCGGCGTGTCGGCGAGGATGATCCGGCGATCGGCCGCATCCGGCACCCAGGCATCGAGGTCGCGTCGCGCCTCAGCGGGGCTGGCCTTCGTCTCGAACTGCGTGTGGGGCCAGTCGCTGCCCCAGAGAAGCCGCTGCGGACCGAAGGCCTCGCGCAGGCGCGCGGCCGCCTCCCGAGCCGTCTGCTGCCCCGCTTCGCCGCTGCCGTTGCGATACGCCCCGGACAGCTTCACCCAGACGCCCCCGCCGGCCCCAAAGCCGAGCAGTCGGCCGAAGCCGGGATCGGCGACGCCGAGGGCGGAGTCGATGCGGCCGAAATGATCCACGACCACCGGCACACCCGCCTCGACGAGCGGCGGCAGGAGGCCGCCGAGACGCCGCGCCTCGGCCTGGACTTCGATCTGCCAGCCGAGTTCCTTCGCCCGTGCCAGATGGGTCTTCCAGGCCGGGGTGCCGAAGGCGGGGTCGGGCCGGCCGATCAGGTTCAGGCGCAGACCCACGATCCCCGCCTCGGCCAAGTCGCGCATGGTCGCGGCCTCGGCCTCCGGCGCGAGGACGGCGATGCCGCGCAGCCGCTTCGGCTCCTGGCGCAGGGCCGAGACCATGTAGCTGTTGTCGGTGCCGAGGAAGCTCGGCTGGATCAGCACGCCGTTCGACAGGCCGTTGCGGTCCAGCATCGCGAGGTAGTCGGCAATGCTGGCGTCGTACTCGGGGGCGTAGCGCCGCTCACCCGCCAGGGCGAGGGAGCGGGTGAAGACGTGGGCGTGGGTGTCCACCGCCACAATGCCCGACGCGCCCGGCGTGCCCGACGTGCCAGAGGCCGCGCCGCTCGGCCGGGCCAGGGTCAGTGCGAGACCGCCCGCGAGCATGTCGCGGCAGAAGGTGCGCCGATTCATCGGGTCAACTCACGATGTGCGGGGCGCGCATCGTCGGCTCGCGCGTCCGGCAGAAGGGTGACAGCAAGGAGTACGAGCCCGTAGGCGGCCAGGGCGGACACGCCGATCGCCGGGCCGAGGCCGAGGATCTCGCTGAGCAGGCCGACACCGAGGGGAAGCACCGCCGAGGCGAAGCGTCCGGCATTGTAGCAGAAGCCCATCCCCGTCCCCCGCAGGCCGGCCGGGAAGAGTTCGCTGAACAGCGCCGCGAGGCTCGCCGGGATCCCGGCCGCACAGAAGCCGAGGGGCGCACCGAGCAGGAGCAGGACGGTGCCGTCGACGGGGACTAGCAGGTAGAGCGCCACCAGGATCATGCAGCCGATGGCAAACATCGCCACGGTCGTCCGTCGGCCGAGCCTGTCGACCAAGCTGCCGGCGACGAGGCAGCCCAGACCGAACGCCGCGATGATGATCCCGAGATAGAGGCCGGTGCCGAGCACGGAGGTGCCGCGCTCGGCGCTCAGGTAGGTGGGAAGCCACGTGAACAGGGCGTGGAAGCCGCCATGCGCGCCAAGACCCAGCAGCGCCCCGATGATCGTGACCCGGCGCATGCCCGGCGCGAAGATCGCGAGCGGAGTGGCCGGCGCCTGAGGCTCGGCTGCAGCGTGTCGACGAGCGGGTTCGGGAACGGAGCGGCGGACGTAGAGGATGAGGAGCGCGGGCGCGAGACCGCACGCGAACAGGAGGCGCCAAGCCGTCCCCTGCTCGAAGGCCGAGAACGCAGCGGTCGAGAGAAGCACGGCCGCGCCCCAGCCGATCGCCCAGCCACCCTGGACGGCACCCAGAGCCTTGCCGCGATGCCGGGGCCGGATAGCCTCGGCCATCAGCACGGCGCCGGCCGCCCACTCGGCGCCGAAACCGAGCCCCTGAAGCAGCTTCAGGCTCAGAAGCTGGGCGAAGCTCTGTGCGAAGGCCGCCAGGAAGGTCGAGACGGCGAACCAGAGCACCGTGATCTTTAGAGCGCGGACACGGCCGATCCGATCCGACAGCGCGCCGCCGATCCACCCGCCGAGCGCCGCCGCCAGCAGGGTGACGGCGCCGATCAATCCGGCATCCGAGCGGCTCAGCCCGAAGGTCGCGATCAGGGCCGGGATCGCGAGGCCGAACATCTGCACGTCGAAAGCGTCGAGCGACCACCCGCCCAGACAGGCCCAGAAGGTGCGACGTTCCGCCGGACCGATTTCACGGTACCAGCCAAACACGGGCGTTCCTCCGTCCCCTTAAGAGGACTAGTCATTTATATGAATATATGAACTTGGAACCGGTGGACCGTCAAGGGGCCTGCCGGTGTCAGCGGATGTCGACGTGATATCGGAAGCCCGCGGCCGCGCCGCGGGTCAGGCGCCACTCGATCGGGCGGCTGTCGAAGCCGAAGGCGAGGCGCTCGATGAGCACCACGGGGGCGCCCTGCGCGAGGCCGAGGTTCTCGCCGTCGGCCTCGTTCGCGGAGCCCACCGTCAAGGTTTCCTCCGCACGGGCGACGATCTCTCCGCAGAGGCGCTCGTAGGCGGGGTAGAGCAGGTCGCCGATCTCCGGCAGCGGCGCATTCAGCAAGGGGGCGAACCGCAGGGCCGGCAGCCAGATCTCTTCCGACAGGATCGGGCGGCCCTCGACGAGCCGGGTCCGCAGCAGGCAGATCGCCTGGGCGCCGGTCTCGAGACCCAGCGCGGTACGGACGGCCTCGGACGCCCGACAGGCTTTCCGAGCCCGGATACGACCCTCCGGGACAGCTTGCGCACCCTCTGCATCGAGATGTCGGAAGAAGCGGAACAGGGACCGGTCGAAGCGCGGACGCCGGACGAAGGTGCCACGACCCTGCTGTCGTTCCACCAGACCATCCGCGACGAGGGCATCGATCGCCTTCCGCACCGTGCCGATGGCGACTCCGTGCGAGGCCGCCAATTCGGCCTCGGTCGGGATCGGCTCGCCGGAGCGCCAGACGTTGCGCGCGATTCTGTAGGCGATCTCGTCGCGGAGGCGCTGGTAGAGCGGCAGGCGCAGGTCGGTCTGGGGCAGGGCGGTCTGGGGCGAGTCTGTCTTGGGCGAGTCTGTCTTGGGCATGGCGGTCCCGGTCATGTGTATGACTGTATGACCGTGCGGACCGTCTGCCAATGCGAGGCTTGTCGGAATCCGGGGCAGGTTTCGGAAGCTGGCTATGGGGCTTCTGTAGCCGCGCCTGCGCTTCCACCAGACGGTCCTCAGCCGCCCAGAGTGGCGATCCGGCATTCGTCCGGCATTGGAGACGGGCCACACCGCTCCGTTAGGTCGTCGATGCACGACCCGGTCGGATCCGACCCAGGGTGACCTGACGGTTCAGCCTCGGGCGATGTGCGGTCGCGGGGAGGAGCGCCGTCGATGGCCGGAGTGGATCGGCCCGAGCGCGTCCGTCGGTCTTCGAATTGGACCAGACCCTGCGGGCGACGACCAGCCGCCGCGCGTCTGAACCGCGCGGGGAAACGCGTCGGAACGCAAGTTCGGCTCGCGCGCGAGACCGTCACTTCCGCAGGGGCACGCCCTTCGTGGTGAAACGCGGCGCGCCCGGATGGCGCATGGGTCGCGGCTGGCCTCCCGCCTTGCCCGCGCCGGAGCCCACGCCCGGCGGCTGTGAGAGCGGGATGAGCTGGTCCGGCCTCGGCCCGATGAGATCCGCGCGGCCCATCGCCCGCAGCGCTTCGCGCAACAGGGGCCAGTTCTCGGGATCGTGGTAGCGCAGGAACGCCTTGTGCAGCCGGCGCTGCCGCATCCCCTTGATGGCGTCGACCGGCTCGCTACCGCCGCGCCGCACGCCCTGCAACGGATTGATCTCGGTGTGGTACATGGTCGTGGCGGTCGCCATGGGCGAGGGCAGGAACGTCTGGACCTGATCGGCGCGATAGTCGTTCTTCTTGAGCCAGAGCGCGAGGTTCATCATGTCCTCGTCGTTCGTGCCCGGATGCGCCGCGATGAAATACGGGATCAGGTAGTACTTCTTGCCGGCCTGCTTGGCGGCGGCGTCGAACATCTCCTTGAAGCGGTCGTACGTGCCGATCCCCGGCTTCATCATCAGGTCGAGGGGGCCGCGCTCGGTGTGCTCGGGCGCGATCTTGAGACGGCCACCGACGTGATGGGTCACGAGCTCCTTGACGTATTCGGGGCTCCGGACCGCGAGGTCGTAGCGCACGCCGGAGGCGACCATCACCTTCTTGACGCCCTTCACCTCCCGGACCTTGCGATAGAGCCGGATCAGGTCGTCGTGCGAGGTGTTCAGGTTCGGGCAGATGTCCGGGAAGACGCAGGACGGAAGCCGGCACGCGGCCTCGATCTTCGGGTCCTTGCAGGCCATCCGGTACATGTTCGCCGTCGGCCCGCCGACATCCGAGATCACGCCCGTGAAGCCCGGCGTCTTGTCGCGGATCTTCTCGATCTCGCGCAGGATCGAGCCTTCCGAGCGGTTCTGGATGACGCGGCCCTCGTGCTCGGTGATGGAGCAGAAGGTGCAGCCGCCGAAGCAGCCGCGCATGATGGTCACCGAGAACTTGATCATGTCCCACGCGGGGATCTTCGCGTCGCCGTAGGAGGGATGGGGGGCGCGGGCGTAGGGCAGATCGTAGACCGCATCCATCTCCTCGCTGGAGAGCGGGATTGGCGGCGGGTTCAGCCACAGGTCGCGGTCGCCGTGGCGCTGGACGAGGGGGCGTGCGTTGCCGGGGTTGGCCTCCCGGTGGAGCACCCGCGAGGCGCGCGCATAGGCCTCCTTGTCGTCCTTGACCTGCTCGTAGGCGGGGAGCCGGATCACGGTCTCGCCGGGGCGACGGGCGGCGGCCTCGTCGGTCGAATCGAGATCGTCGGCGGGCAGCTCCGTGTAATGCTCGGGCACGCGGCGGAACAGGGCGACGCCCCGGACGGAGTGGAGTTCGTGCGGCGCCTCGCCGGCCGCGAGACGGTTCGCCACCTCGACGACGGCGCGCTCGGCATTGCCGTAGATGAGCAGATCGGCCTTCGCGTCCGCCAGGATTGAGCGGCGCACCTTGTCGGACCAGTAATCATAGTGGGCGATGCGGCGGAGCGAGGCCTCGATGCCGCCCAGGATGATTGGCACGTCCTTGTAGGCCTCGCGGCAGCGCTGCGTGTAGACGATGGTCGAGCGGTCCGGGCGCCGGCCGCCTTCTCCGCCCGCCGTGTAGGCGTCGTCATGACGGAGGCGACGGTCCGCCGTGTAGCGGTTCACCATCGAATCGAGATTGCCGCCGGTGACGCCGAAGAACAGCGTCGGCCTGCCCAACGCCTTGAACGGCTCCGCGGATTGCCAGTCGGGCTGCGCGATGATGCCGACCCGGAACCCCTGGGCCTCAAGCAGCCGGCCGATGATGGCCATGCCGAAGCTGGGATGATCCACGTAGGCGTCGCCCGTCACCAGCACGATGTCGCAGGCGTCCCATCCGAGCGCCGCCATCTCGGCGCGGCTCATCGGCAGGAACGGCGCCGCCTTTCCGGGGGGCAGCGCCTTGGTGGCGAGGGCGGCCAAGACGTGTTTGGCGGGAGCTTGGAGTTCCATGGCGCCACTGCATAGGCCACCGCGGCGCCGAGCTCAACGAACGGCAAGGCGCGCCTGTGTCGCTCTCGGAGCGAAGCGGCCGGTCCGTGCTTGCGCCTGAGGGGCCGCACGTCGCCGAGCGCATCGAGGACGCGGTGTGCCGGGCGGACGGGATCTCGGGGCCGGCTAGGCGATCCGCGTAGCCGGTCCCTCAGGTGCAGAAGGCCCTCGCGAGCGACGGGCCCGCTAGGCCGCGGCACGACCGGCCATGTAGCCGCGCCAGCCACCGAACTGCGTGATGTCGACCGCGCCCGCGACGCCGGCCGCCTCGACCAGGAAGCCCTTCGGCGCTGTCCCGTCGGCGAGCCGCAGAGTGCCGATGCCGAGCGGTGCCGGGATGCCGGCCACGAAGGTGCCGAAGGCGGCGGGCGGCAGCGCCCACACCTCCGTCTCGATGGCACCGCCGCCGCTGGCGACCCGGAGCAGCCCCGGGCGCTGGGGCGGCTCGCCCGGGAGCGCGTAGAGGCGATAGTCCGGCCGGGTCGTCACCGTCCGCAGGTACCGCGCGCCGCGCTCGGCCAGTTCGCGGTTCAGGGGCAGACCCGACAGATGCGCGCCGACGACCGCCAACTCGATCTCCCCCGGCAGGGCCCGGGCCGGGCCGGGCTCGACCCCCGGCACGGGCATCGTGCCGGTGCCGATCCGGCCGCCGGCCGCAGCATGCAGCCGCGCCCCCAGCGCCGCCAGCAGCCCGTCGGACCCGCGGGGGGCGAGAAGGGTGATTCCTGCGGGAAGGCCGTCGGTGCGGGGACGCCCCGGGACCGCGAGGGCGCACCAGTCGAGCAGGTTGACGAAGTTGGTGTAGGTGCCGAGCTCGCTGTTCGGCCCGATGGGATCGGCCTCCAGCGCGGCGCGGGTCTGCGGACGCGGGTAGGTCGGCACGGCGAGCACGTCGACACGGTCCCAGACCGCATCCGCGGAGCGCCGCAGCTCCGCCAAGCTGTAGAGGCCCACGAAGGCGTCCGCGGCGCTGAAGCGATCGGCTGCTCCGATCACCGCCCGCGTGGTCGGATGCAGGATCCCGGGGCGCGTCTCCAAGACCGGGCGGATCGCCGCGTAGCGCTCGGCGACCCAGGGCCCGTCGTAGAGTAGCGCCGCGACGGCGAACATCGGCGCGAAATCGATCGCCGCCGCCGCGCCCGCCAGCACTTCGAGATCGGCCCGGGTCGCCGCGAACGCCGCTTCCGAGAGCGCGTCGCCTTCGAACCGGAGACCGGCGGCATCCGGCACGCCCAATCGCAGGCCGGGGGGAAGACCGGCGGGCGTTGCGGCTACGGGCAGTCCCCGCGACCAGGGATCGGCCCCGTCCGGACCGAGCATCACGCGGAAGGCCGCGTCGGCGTCGGCGACCGTGCCGGCGAAGACCGAGAGCGTGTCGAGGGTGCGGCAGGCCGGCAGCATGCCGCGACTGGAGACCGATCCGAGCGACGGCTTCAGACCCACGACGTTGTTGAGCGCCGCCGGTACCCGCCCCGAACCCGCCGTGTCGGTCCCCAGGGCGAAGGCGACGATCCCATGGGCGACTGCGACCGCCGAGCCGCTGCTGGAGCCTCCCGGCACGTAGCGTGGATCGATGGCGTTGCGCGGAGCCGGGTAGGGCGTGCGCAGGCCGACGAGCCCGGTGGCGAACTGGTCGAGGTTGGTCTTGCCGATCAGGATCGCCCCGGCCGCGCGCAGGCGCGTCACCGCGGTCGCGGTCTCTTCCGGTGTGTAGGCGAAGTCCGGGCAAGCGGCCGTGGTCGGCAGGCCGGCCACGTCGATGTTGTCCTTGACCGCGAAGGGCACGCCCCAGAGCGGCATGGCTTGGGGATCGAAGCGCGGCAGCGCGGCCGCGTCCGCCTGGGCCTCGGCCTCCGGCACGAGAGCGAGGAAGATGCCGGGATCGTCCACCGCGGCGAGCCGCCGGTAGGCCTCGGCCACGACGGCGCGCGGGTCGAGGCCCGCCGCGTAGGCCGCGTGCAGGAGCGGTATCGTCGGGAAGGGGGGCACGGCAGCTCCTCGTCTCAGGCCCGCTCGAAGGTCAGCTCTGGTCGCCGGTGGCGCGATACCAGTCGAGGATCTCAGCCCCCTGCATGAAGGCCACGTCGCGACGCCCCAGGAGGGCATCGAGCAGCCGCTCCAGCAGGCCGATCCGGTGCGGGACGCCGGTGATGTACGGATGGATCGCGAAGCCCATCACCTTGGCACCGGCGAGGGGGCCGGAACCCGCGGCCTCCGCGGCGAGGCGATCGAGGTTGGCGAGCGCCCGGTCCACGAACTCGTCGGCCCTGTGGTGCTGGATGGCGAGGAGCGGGATGTCGTTCAGCTCGACCGAGTAAGGCAGCGCGACGAGGGACCCGGTGCGCGTCGCCACCCGGCAGGGACGGTCGTCGACCACGAAGTCGCCGACATACTCGATGCCGGCCTCGTGGAGGTGATCAGGCGTGTCGAGGGTCTCGGTCAGGCCCGGACCGAGCCAGCCGCGCGGCGGATGCCCCGTGGCCTCGGTGATCGTCGCGACCGTGCGGGCGATCATCCCGGGCTGGTCCGTGACCCGGTGGGTCGGGACTTGGTGGAAGCCGTGGGCCATGAACTCCCAGCCCGCCGCATGGGCGGCCTCGGCGATCCGGGGGTAGGCCGTGCAGACCGAGCCGTTGATCGACAGGGTCGGGCGGATGCCGCGGCTCGTGAACGCCTCGAGGAACCGCCAGAAGCCGACCCGCATGCCGTACTCGTGCCAGGCCCAGTTCGGGATGTCCGGCAGCAGGCTCGCGGCGGTCGGCGGCACCAGGATCTGGCGGGGCATCGGGTGGTCGATCAGCCAGTGCTCGACATTGACCACGGGCCAGACGGCGACGTGCTTGCCGCCGGGCAGGGTCAGGCGCGGCCGGTCGATGGCGGCGTGGTAGGCCAGGCGGTTCTCGGGCCGGCGGGGATCGTCGAAGGCGCTGTCCATCAGGCGGCAGCCCGCGGGGCGTGGTGGCTGTGGAGCTGGGCCGCCAGCATCCGGCGCAGGTCGTTGAAGGCCGGGCTCGACACGTCGCGCCGCCGCTTCAGGTCCACGTCGTGCACCGCCTCGATCCGCCCGGGCCCCGGCGACATCATCACGATGCGGTCGGCCAAGAAGATCGCCTCCTCGATGGCGTGGGTGACGAACAGGATCGTCAGGCTTGTGCGCGACCAGAGGTCGAGCAGCTCGTCCTGCAGGCGCTCGCGGGTCATCGCGTCGAGCGCCCCGAAGGGCTCGTCCATCAGCACCACCTCGGCCTCGTTGGCGAGCACGCGGGCGATGGCGACCCGCTGCTTCATCCCGCCAGAGAGCTGGTGCGGGTAGGCGTCGGCGAAGGCCTGGAGACCGACCAGGGCGATGTAGCGCTCGGCGACCTCGCGCACCTCGGCGGCGGGCCGCCCGCGCGCCTTCGGACCGAAGCCGATGTTGTCGCGCACGGTCAGCCACGGGAACAGGCCGTAATCTTGGAAGACCATGCCGCGACTCGGCCCCGGCCCGGCGATGGGCTTGCCCCACATCAGGGCCTCGCCGGAACTCGGCGCCTCGAAGCCGGCGGCGACCCGCAGCAGCGTCGACTTCCCGCAGCCCGAAGCGCCGAGCAGGCAGACGAACTCGCCGCGGGAGACCGTGAGGTCGGCCTCGCGCAGGGCCTCGGTCCGGCGCCCGCCCGCCGCGTAGGTCTTCGAGACCGCGCGCATGTCGAGGATCGGGATCGTGGGATCAGCCATCGGTCTCACCCATGGTTGGGGCTCCAGGCGAGCAGGCGGCGGCCGAGCTGCATGACCAGCCAGTCCGAGACGAACCCCGCGACCCCGATCACCGCCATGCCGCAGATCACGATCTCGGTGCGCGAGAGCTGGCGTGCTTCCATGATGATCGCGCCGAGGCCGGTCTGGACGCCGGTCATCTCGCCGACCACGATCACCACCCAGGCGAAGCCCAGGCCCAGCCGCAGGCCGGTGAAGATCGACGGCAGGGCCGCCGGCAGCACCACGCGGACGAACTGCGCCGGGCCGGTGCAGCCCAGCATCGCGGCCGCCTCGAACAGGCGCGGCTCCACCGAGCGGACTCCGAACACGGTGTTGACCAGGATCGGGTAGAACGCCCCGAGAAACACCAGGAAGAAGGCTGAGCGCGGCCCAAGGCCGAACAGGATCATCGCCAGCGGCAGCCACGCGGTGACCGGGACAGGTCGCAGGACCTGCAGCACGGGATCGAAGAGCGCGCGGATCACCGGGACGCGGCCGATCAGCAGTCCGAGCGGCAGGGCGGCGGCGGCCGCCAGGGCGAAGCCGCCGTAGACGCGCCCGAGAGAGGCCGCGAGATGGGTCCACAGGGTGCCGCTGAACGCGTCGTCGTTGACGCCGCCGACCGCGAGGTCCTGCAGTTCGGCCCAGACCTCCGCGGGCGGCGGGATCAGGCTGTAGGGCCGGCCCGCGGTGGTGAACTGCCAGACCGCGGCGAGCGCGGCCGGCACGACGCAGGCCAGAGCCAGCCGACGCAGATGGGCGAGCCCGGGCCGGGTCCGGTCGGCCCGGTAGCCGGTGGCCGGCGTCGCCGTCACCGGCAGGGCGCCGGCCTCGATCCCGGTGCTCACGCCCGTCCCATCGCGTCGACGAAACGGGTGTCGATGAAGCCGGGCTCCGGCAGGCGCTTGATCTGCTTCAGCGCGAGCATGTGCTGGGCGTAGGCGCCGGCCTGCCGGACCTCGTCGGGTCCCAGCCGCCAGGTCAGCTCGACGTTCGGGGCGGAGAGTTCCAGCGCCTCGCGCTTCTGCCCGAGCTTGGCGACCGCCATGGCGATCACCGCGTCGCGATCGCCGGCTGCGAAATCCGTGGCCTTCCGGTGGATCTCCAGCATGGTCCGCACGAGGTCGGACCGCTCGGTCAGCGTGTCGCGATGGGCGCCGAACACCATGTTCAGCGCGCCCATCTCGGTGCCGTAGGGGTACTCGACGAGCTGGCCGATGCCGGAGGCGAGGCTCACGCCCGGGCCGGGCTCGGCGCCGACATAGGCGTCGACGTCGCCGCGAGCCAGCGCGATGTGCATCTCCGAGAAGGAGATCCGCACGGGCGTGATGTCCTTCACGGAGAGACCCTCCATGCGCATGCGCTCCAGGACGAAAACCTCCTGCGTGCTGCCGGGCCAGATCGCGACCCGCTTGCCCCGCAGATCCTTGATGGCGTGGATCTCGGAATCCTTCTTGGCGATCACCGCCATGCCGCGGTTGCAGGTCGAGGCGATCACCACGACCGGCTCCCCGGCGGCGGCGCCCAGCGTCGCCGCGGCGATGCCGAAGGTGCCGAAATCGACCGACTTGGTGACGACGGCGTTCTTGCACTCGGTCGGGCTCTCGAAGGGCACGACCTCGACCCGCACGCCCGCGGGGGTGAAGCGCTCGTAGAAGCTCGGCGCGATCGAGTGGATCAGCTTGAGCGATCCCATCCGGATCGTGACGGGGGTGCCCTGCGCGCGGGCGCGGGACAAGGGTCCGAGGGCGAGGCCGGCTCCCAGGCCGGCCAGAAGAGTACGGCGGCGGATCATCGAACGGCTCCTGCAGAGTCCCGATATCCGCGACGCTAAGCGGGAGGGCTGTTGCGAGGAAGTGCTATTTCCTGACCGTTCCGTTGCCTTCAGCGCAACAGCACGGCAGGATGTCGGTGTGAAGCACCTGCGCACCGTCACCTACGTGTCCGAGATCGCCCGGGCCGGTTCGATCCGACGGGCGGCGGAACGGCTGAACCTGACCCCGTCGGCTCTGACGCGGCAGATCCAGGACCTCGAATACGAGCTCGGCACGCCAATCTTCGAACGCCTGCCCCAGGGGATGCGGCTCAACGCAGCCGGCGAGCTCTTCGCCAGGCACATCCGCGACCAGGCGGCGGATCTCGAGCGGGTCCGGTCGCAGATCGCCGACCTGTCGGGCGTGCGCCGGGGTCACGTGTCGCTCGCCTGCAGCCAAGCCTTCGTCACGCAGGTGGTGCCCGCGGAGGTCGAGGCTTACCGCGCCCGCTTTCCCCAGGTCGGCTTCACGGTACAGGTCCGCGACCACGCGCAGGCTGTGACCGCCTTGGCGGCGTTCGAGGCGGATCTCGCCCTGATCCTGCAGCCGCCGCCCTCGGCGGAACTCCATCCGCTCTTTTCCGGACACCAGATCCTCTGCGCTCTGATGCGCAAGCGACATGCGCTGGCGTCAGAGACGGGGCCGGTACGGCTGCGCGAATGCCTCGCCCACGCCCTCGCACTACCCGACCACTCGCTGGCCATCCGCCATCACATCGAGCAGGCGCTCGCCCGTCGCGGCGTCGAGCTTCGGCCGGCCGTCGAGTCGGGATCGCTCGAATTTCTGCGCAATCTCACGCTGCGCGAGGATGTTGTCAGCCTCCAGATCCCGAGTGGCATCCCCCAGGATCAGAGGCTGCACAGCCGGCCGATCGACATCCGCGACCTGACGCCGATGACGCTGGTTCTCGCGCAATTGCGCGGGCGATCACTCTCCGTCGCCGCGGCGAAATTTGCTGATCAGCTCGTCGTTCGGCTCAACCGCGAAGCGGCCTGACGCGGCGTCCGGCTGGATGGCCCCGGCAGTGATCGGTACATCGATCCCCGCCTTCTAAGGGAGCGGCGACCACGATGGTGGGAGATTCACGCCGACGAATGGCCGGTCTGCGCGAAGTCCGACGGGGTCCGGTCCGGAACATCCAGGTCGAGCAGGGCCGAGCCGAGCCCCTTGCCGTGCGCGTCGAGCGCCAGCGAGCGGGTCACGCCCCCGCCGAGGGCGCCCGTCATCACGAAGTTCAGCGCCCCGATCTTGGGCAGCGCGTAGCGGATGACCTCGCCGGTGACGATCCCGCGGAAGTGCTCCCTCACCCGCTCGGGCGTCACATGCGCCGCGAGGTGGTCGTAATCCGCGCGGTCGTAGGCGATCAGCGCGATGTTCGATGTGTTGCCCTTGTCCCCCGTGCGGGTATGGGCGAGCGCACGCAGCTTCATCCTTGGATCCCCCGGCCCTCAGGCCTCGACGAACTGCACACGCGGCCGGGCGAGCGCGGCCGGAACGAGGACCGATTGCACGGCCACGACCTCGCGGGCCGATTTCCAGGCGCCGCCGCCGCCGGCCGGCCCGTTGGTGTAGAGCGTCTCGACCTCGTTGCCGATCCGCACCGCCTCGGCGAGGGTCTCGGTCCGACCGGCCACGCGGAGCCTGACCTCGTAGGGTTCCGGCCCGCGCGACAGCGCCTCCCCATGCAGCGCATCGACGCCGATCAGGTCGCAGCGCAACTCGCTCGTCGCCACGGCGGTGAGCGCCAGGCGCTCGCGCACCACCTCCAGGGCGAGGCGACCGCGGGCGAGAGCGCCGGGTCCGGCGTAAGAGATCTGCCCCTCGCCGATGTAGGAGTCCACGTACCCGACCGAGACCTTCAGGAGGCCGGTCGCCGCCGAGCCCGTCGCCCCGGTCGCCCGCACGCGATCCGGACCGACTTGCTCCATTTCGACCTCGGAGAAGTCGCCGACGACGTCCGGCTGAAGATAGCGGGCCGGGTCATGCACCTCGTAGAGCATCTGCTCCTTGCAGGTGGCGAGGCTGACGTGGCCGCCCGAACCCGCGACCTTCGTGATCTCGACCGTACCGTCCTCAGCCACGATGCCGATCGGGAAGCCGAGGCGGGCGAGACCCGGAACGTCCTTGCAGCCCGGATCGGCGAAATAGCCGCCGGTGATCTGGCCGGCGCATTCGAGCAGGTGGCCCGCGAGGGTGCCGCGGCCGAGCCGCTCCCAATCGTCCATCGGCCAGCCGAACGCGTGGATCAAGGGCGCGAGGAACAGGGCCGGATCGCCGACGCGGCCGGTGATGACGACGTCGGCCCCCTCCGCGAGCGCGGCGACGATCGGAGCGGCGCCGAGATAGGCGTTGGCTGAGACGATGCGGTTGCCGAGGCTGGTCACCGGCGCGCCGCTCTCCTCCAACGTGAAGTCCCCGGCCCGAACCGCGTCGAGGAGGTCGTCGCCGGTGACCGCGGCGATCCGCAACCCCGTGAGACCCAGCTCCCGCGCCAGCGCCCGTGTCCTCTGCGCTGCGGCGACCGGGTTGGCCGCGCCCATGTTGGTAACGATGCGGATGCCGCGCCGTCGGCACGGTGCGAGCACCGCCCGCATGCGCGCCTCGAGAAGCGGGTCGTAGCCGCCCTCGGGATCCCGAAGCTTCGCCTGCTGCGCCAAGGCGATGGTGCGCTCGGCGAGGCACTCGAAGACGAGGTAGTCGATCGTACCCCTCTCGGCGAGTTCGATGGCGGGCTCGATACGGTCGCCGGCATAGCCCGCGCCGGCCCCCAGGCTGACGGTTCTCATGGATCGATCTCCGCGGTCAGAGGGGAAAGACGCCGAGGGCGACGCAGGCGAGGGTCATCACCACCGAGGCCGCGAGCAGGAACGGGAAGGTGAACTTCTGGTGGTCCGCGAGGTCGATCCCGGTCAGGCCGCAAACCAGGAAGGTCGCCGGCGTCAGCGGGCTGACGGGAAATCCCGTCGTCATCTGGCCGAGCAGGGCTCCCTGGGCGACCTGCACGGGCGGCACGCCGAGCTGCTGGGCGACCTCGGACACCACGGGCAGGACGCCGAAATAGAACGAATCCGGGTCGAACAGCATCGACAGCGGCATGGATACGAGGCCGAGCGCGAAGGGGATGTGGCGCCCCATCTCCGGCGGCACGAAGGTCACGGCGGTCTGGGCCATCGCCTTGAGCATGCCGGTGCCCTGCATGATCCCGGTGAACACGCCGGCCGCCAGGAGGATCGACGCCATCAGGATCGCGGCCTTGGCGTGGGCGTCGATGCGCTGCCTCTGGGCGTCGACCTGCGGGTAGTTGATGATCAGCGCCAGTGCCGTGCCGAGCATGAACATCAGGGCCGGCGGCACCTTCTCGGCCATGAACACCATCGTTCCGAGGACGGCGGCCGTGAGGACGATGTTGATCCAGAACCGGCGCGGCCGGCGCAGGGCCCGCTCCGCGTCGCTCAAGGTGCGGGCGGCAACCGGCGCCGGGGCGGCCCCGGCGGCGGCGAGGCGCGGCGCGAGCGCGAGACGGCGCTCCTCGCGAAGCCCCAGCCAGTAGGAGACCGCGAAGATGAAGGCGAGGCCGACGAGCTGCACCGGCACCAGCGGCGAGAAGATCTCGGGGATCGGCAGCTTGAGAGCCGCGGAGGCGCGGATCATCGGCCCGGTCCAGGGCAGGAAGTTCACGCCCGCCGCCATCGAGGCCGCGCAGGCCAGGATGCGCCGGTCGATGCCGACGCGATCGTAGAGGGGCAGCATCGCGGGGATCGTGATCAGGAAGGTCACGGCGCCCGAGCCGTCGAGATGGATCAGAAGCGCCAGCAGGGTGGTGCCGGGCACGATGCGGGTTGGGCGCGTGCCCACCGTCGCGAGGATGCGGTCGATGATCGGATCGAGCATCCCGGCATCGCTGACGATGCCGAAGAACAAAATCGCGAACACGAACATGCCGACGACACCGGCGAGGTTTTGCAGTCCGGTGAGGACGAACTTGCCGGTGTCGAGGCCGAAGCCGCCCACCAGCGCGGCCGCGACCGGGATGACGATCAGCGCCACGAGCGGGGACATGCGCTTGGTGAGGATGACGGCGAGCAGCAGCACGATCGTGCACAGGCCGAGCAGGGCCAGCATGCAATCCTCCCGGTGGAATGCGGCGCTCTTGCCGAGCGCCTTTGCGCCGGAAGAAACGGCAAGATACTGCATTACGCAATTGAAAAGGTTGGATCGCAGCGATAGTTAAAGGTTATGGATCTGAACCTCCGCCACGTACGCGCCTTCGTGTCGGTCGTTCAGGCCGGCAGCTTCACCCGCGCGGCCGCCCTGCTGAACCTGTCGCAGCCGGCGCTCACGGTACAGATCCAGCGCCTGGAAGAGACCCTCGCGGCCCGGCTCCTCGACCGTACCAGCCGAACCGTCGCGCCGACGCGTCTGGGCCGCGAGTTGCTGCCGGTGTTCCAGCGGGTTCTGCGCGACCTCGACGCGGTGGTGATCGATACCCGCGATCTCGCGGCCCGGCGCCACGGCGTCGTCCGGGTCGCCACCCTGCCGTCCTTCGCGGCGAGCGCGCTGGCCGAGGCGATCGCGCAGTTCCGCAGCGAACATCCGCGCGTGACCTTCCTCATCAAGGACGCGATCGCGCAGCGGGTGCTCGACCTCGTGCGAAACGAGGACGTCGATCTGGGCATCGTCGGCGGCGACGTTGGCGATCCGGAGCTCAGCGTTCTGTATCGGACGAGCGATGTCCTGCACGTGATCTATCCCCGCGGCCATCCGATCGGCGCGCTGCCGAAGGTTACGGTCGACGTTCTCGCCGAATACCCGCTCATCTTGATGGACCCCGCCACGAGTGTCCGGGCGGTGGTCGACCTGGCCTTCGTCGGCGCGGGGCGCCTGCCGACGATCGCGTGCGAGGCGACCTACATGATGACGGCGGTCGGTATGGTTCGGGCCGGCCTCGGCCTGACGATCCTCCCGGGCTCGGCACGCGAGATCCATGCTGAGCCCGAGCTTCGGTCACGCCTGATCGACGATCCGCAGTTCGTGCGTTCGGTTTGCCTGATCAAGAAGGCGGGGCGGACGTTGCCTGCCGCCGCCGAAGCGTTCTGCGGAACGCTCACGGGACTGATCGTGGGGTCGCCCGCCTGAGGTCACGCTCTGCCCGGGAACGACGCGCATCCTCCGAGCGAGTGCTGCACGTCCGTCGCGGCCGTCCCGAACGGCCGGACGCGGGCTCCGAAGCGGACGGCGCGGTGGTCGTGCCCGGGCTGAGGCGCCAGCGCTCGGTGACGGGCCGCCGGCCGAACTGCGCGATGAGCCCTGAGCGATGAAGCCTGGGCGACGCGGCCTGCGGGACGGCCGGCCGGTCGACGTCAGGGCCGGCGCCGCCACGAGCCCGACAGGAAGTGCCACGCCGGTACCAGGACGAAGCGCGTCAGCGGGATCAACAGACCGCCGACCGCCAGCCCGATCAGCCCCGATGCCAAAGCCGTGACCAGCCACGTGACCAAGCCCTCGGCGAAGGGCAGGCGTGACGCCGCAGCCACCGCGGCCGCGTGGGCGGCATGCGCCGGCGCCGACAGGCCGTAGGCTTCCAGGCCGTGCATCAGGATGCCGCCGCCGACCCAGACCATCGCGGCCGTACCGATGACGGCCAGGAGCGTGAGCAGGAGCGGCATGCCTTTGACAACGCCGCGTCCGAGGCCGCGGACGAGGCTTCCGAACGGCGGCTTCGCGGTGCTGCGCGCCAGGGCCAAGCCCGCGTCGTCCGCCTTCACGATCAGCGCGACCACGCCGTAGACGCCCGCGGTGATGCCCACGGCGACGATCGCCAGCACGGCCGCGCGCATCCAGAAATCGCCCTCCGGCAACGCCGCGAGGGTGATGGCCATGATCTCTGCGGAGAGGATGAAGTCGGTCTTGATGGCACTGGCGACCCGGCGGTCCTCCCGAGCCTGATCGCTCCCGGCGCCGTCCTGGCCAGCCGCCCCGTCGTCGTGAGCGCCGTGCGGGACGAGGGCCTCGTAGACCTTCTCGGCGCCCTCGAAGCAGAGATACGCGCCGCCCAGCATCAGCAGCGGCGTTATCGCCCAGGGCGCGAAGGCGCTGAGGGCGAGGGCGCCCGGGAGCAGGAACAGGAGCTTGTTGCGGAGCGATCCCAGGGCGATCCGGCCGACGATGGGCAGTTCGCGCTCCGCCGCGAAACCGACGACGTAGCGGGGTGTGACTGCCGCATCGTCGATGACGACGCCGGCCGCCTTCGTTCCAGCCTTGGCGGCTTGTCCCGCGACATCGTCGAGGGAGGCTGCCGCCGTCCTGACCATGAAGGCGACGTCGTCCAGCAGGGCGATCAATCCGACGCTCACACGTCTCCCCTCGTCCGCGATGAGTCCGCCAGACAGACGATCCTCGGCCGAATTTGATCCATCGGCCTCGCAGTTCGCGGCAGCGGGATTGCCGGAAGCGCCGGCCGACGAGCCGGAGGATCCCGGCGCGCTATCGGGGGCGTCGTCGACGCGGAGCGCCGCCCGTTCCGCCGGTCACCCGGCGGGGGAGGGGCGAACATGGGCGAACAACCCGCTGCCGCCGCGCTCGATGTCCTCTCGGACGGCGTCGCGCGCCGTATCCGAGTCGCCGCGCCGCAGGGCGTCGATGATGCGCCGATGGGGGTGCGGCTCCCAATCGGGGACACCGTCGTCGTAGAGGTGCGAGAGGATCGGGCCGCAGCGCACCCACAGCAGCTCGACGATCTCGTACAGGATCGGCATCCGCCCGAGCCTGCACAGAGACAAGTGGAACTCGGTGTTGAGGTTCACCGCCTGCGCGAAGTCGCGGCTCGCATGACACTGGGAGATCTGCACGTGGATCGCCTCGAGCGCATCGATCTCCCCTGCGGGTGAAGCGATCGCGGCGGCCGCCGCCCGTCCCTCGAGATCCGTGCGGATAGCGCGGATCTCCAGCAACTGATCCAGGGCGAGCCTGGGCACGACGACGCTGCCGCGCGCGTCGAGGGCCAAAGCCTTCTCGGAGACCAATCTGAGCAGGGCCTCGCGCATGGGGGTCGCGCTGATACCGAACCGGGCCGACATCGGGCGCAGACGCAGGCGCGTGTCCGGGCGCAGCTGGCCGCGCATCAGGGCCACGCGCAACTCGCGATAGGCGCGCTCGCTCAGGCTCTCCTTGACGATCGGACGGACCCAGTCCGGCATGATTTCGCCGGTTTGCGGCTCGGACGCCGAAGCGCTTGACATATTCCTCCCCTCGGCCCGATATTTGTTATAACAAATTACAAACTGCGTCGACGGCTCGCGCTGCGACGCAGGCGCCGGGCCCGAGAGGTTCGCCGCGGACAGGGGACGGAAATGCTTGCGTTGCGCAAGTCGACGGCTGCCTTCGGGGCAGACCTCGTGCACGTCGATGCACCGCCCGGCCCCGGCGCGGGCCGCGTGACCATCGCGGTTGCCGCGGCCGGTATCTGCGGCAGCGACCTCCACGCCTTCGAGTGGACGCCGGGCTACGGCTTCATGACCGCCTTCATGCCGGTCACCCTCGGCCACGAGTTTTCCGGCACGGTCCAGGTGGTTGGAGACGGCGTGACGGCGCTCGCTCCCGGAGACCGGGTCACCTGCTGGCCGACGGTGCCGTGCGGTGACTGCGCGGCCTGTTCCGCCGCCCGGCCGCAGCATTGCCAGGGCCGGCGGATCGTCGGTCTGCACGCCGACGGGGCCTTCGCCGAACAGGTCGTGGTTCCGGCCGACAATTGCCGCCGCCTGCCCGACGGGCTGCCGCTGACCGTCGCGGCGCTCGCCGAGCCCCTGGCGGTCGCGGTCAACGCCGTCGACGTGGCCGAGCTGGGGCCCGGCGACCGGGTGGTGGTGCTCGGCCCGGGCCCGATCGGAATCTCCATCGCCTTCGTCGCGCAGCTTCGGGGCGCGGCCGTGCTGCTCGCCGGTCTCGACGACGCCGCCCGCCTGGATCTCGCCCGCCGGATCGGCATCCGCGCGACCGCCGATCTCTGCGGTGGAAGCCTGGAGGCTGCCGTCCGGCACGCCTTCGGCGGGGAGGCCGACCGGGTGATCGAGGCGACGGGATCAGCCCGGTCGGTGGTCGAAGGGCTGGCCGCTCTGCGCTCGGGCGGCGTGCTGGTTGTGGCCGGGATCCATTCCGGATCCCTCGACCTCGACTTGACCGGCTTCGTCCGCAGCAAGAAGCAGCTACGTGCGGCGCACGATACCACGTCGCGGGCCTTCGACGAGGCGATCCGCCTTCTCGCAGTCCATGCCGCGACCCTCGAAGCGCTGATCACGCATCGACGCCCCCTCGCCGAAGCCGGGGCGGCGTTCGAGCTGGCGCGCAGCCGGCAAGCCATGAAGGTGCTGCTTCTTCCCGAAGCAGTCGCAACGCAGGGGGAGGGGTGATGAGCACCGGGATGCGAGCGGTCATCGCCGCAGGGCAGGGCGGCCCCGAAGTCCTCCGGATCGTCGAGCGGCCCCGCCCGGAGCCGGGCCAGGGCCAGGTGCTCGTGCGCGTCGAGGCCGCGGGCGTCAACCGCCCGGACGTGATGCAGCGCGAGGGCCGATACCCTCCGCCACCCGGCGCCTCCGACGTGCTCGGGCTCGAACTCGCCGGCATCGTCGAGGCGCGCGGGCCCGGTGCCGGGCGCTTCCGGCCCGGCGATCGGGTGATGGCGCTGGTGCATAGCGGCGCCTACGCCGAGTGGGCCGTCGTCGACGAGGCGGTCGCGCTGCCCGTGCCCGACGGCCTCCCGGCGGTCGAGGCCGGGGCGATCCCCGAGACCTACTTCACCGTCTGGAGCAACGTGTTCGAGCGCGCCCGGCTGCAGGCCGGCGAGAGCTTGCTGATCCACGGCGGCTCCTCGGGCATCGGCACCACCGCGATCCTGCTGGCGAAGGCCCGCGGCGCCACAGTCCTCGTCACCGCTGGCTCGCCGGAGAAGTGCGCGGCCTGCCTGAGGCTCGGTGCGGATGCGGCGATCGACTATCGGCAGGAGGACTTCGTTGCCGCCGCGAAGGCCGCCACCGACGGAAAGGGTCCCGACGTGATCCTCGACATGGTCGGCGGCCCGTACATCGCCCGCAACCTCGACGCCGTGGCGGTCGACGGGCGCATCGCGCAGATCGCCTTCCAGCAGGGCTCGCGGGTGACCGAGATCGACTTCCAGCCGCTCCTGATGAAGCGGCTGACGCTCACGGGCTCCACGCTGCGGGCCCGGCCGGTCGCCCTGAAGGCGCGCCTCGCCGAGGCCCTCGCCGAGCACGTCCTGCCGCTGCTTGCGGCGGGGCGGGTGCGGCCGCCGATCGACTCCGTGTTCCCGTTCGACCGGGTCGCCGAGGCCCATGCCCGGATGGATGCGGGCCAGCACATCGGGAAGATCGTCCTGACGATGGGCGACGCCGCGCAGGGGAGCCGCTGATGTCCGCGATGTCCGAGCGTGCCAACATGAGCGGCGCCCACGCCCTCGCCGCCGCACTCCACCGGCACGGGGTCCGCGACGTGTTCGGCCAGAGCATCCCCTCGGCCCTGTTCCTGGCCGCGCCGCATCACGGCATCCGCCAGATCGGCTACCGCACCGAGAACGCGGGCGCCGCGATGGCCGATGCGTACGCGCGGATCTCGGGCCGGGTCGCCGTGGTCGCGGCCCAGAACGGTCCCGCCGCGACCCTGCTGGTGCCGGGGCTCGCGGAAGCCCTGAAGGCGTCCATACCGGTCGTGGCGATCGTCCAGGACGTCCACCGCAGCTTCACGGATCGGAACGCCTTCCAGGAACTCGACCACCTCGCCCTGTTCTCCGGCGTCGCCAAGTGGGTCCGACGGGTCGCGGTCGCCGAGCGCATCGACGATTACGTCGACATGGCCTTCGCGGCTGCGGCGTCCGGGCGGCCCGGACCGGCGGTGCTGCTGGTGCCCCTCGACCTCCTCGACGAACGCCCCGATTTCGAGGCCGCCGCCCCGCGCCGTGCGGCCAACCTCGGCACCTACCCCCTCGACCGCACGGTCGCCGACCCGGCCCGGATCGCGCAGGCCGCCGACCTGATCGCCGGGGCGGAGCGCCCGCTGGTCATCGCGGGCGGCGGCGTCCATTCCTCCGGCGCCTATCCGGAACTCGCCGCCCTCCAGGCCCTCGGACTTCCGGTCGCCACCACGGTCATGGGCAAGGGCGCCGTCGCCGAGACCGACCCGCTCTCCGTGGGCGTCGCCGGCTACTTCATGGCGCCCCGGGCGCGTTCGTCCCATCTGCGCGCCCTCGTCACGGAAGCCGACGTCGTCCTCCTGGTCGGAAACCGCACCAACCAGAACGGCACCGACAGCTGGTCGCTCTACCCGGCGGGCGCCCGGTTCATCCATCTCGACGTGGACGGGGGCGAGGTCGGCCGCAACTACGAAGCCCTGCGCCTCGTCGGCGACGCCAAGCTGACGCTGGCGGCCCTCGTCGAGGCCTTGCGGCAGCGGGATCTGTCCGGGCTGGAGGGCCGCCGCGCGGGGCTCGCCGACACCATCGGCCGCGCCCGCGAGGCCCACGTCGCCGACATGGCGCGCCTCGTCGACATGGAGGCCGCGCCGATCCGGCCCGAGCGGATCATGGCCGAGATCGACGCGGCGACGACCCCCGAGACCGTCGTCGTCGCCGACGCGAGCTATGCGTCGATCTGGATCGCCAACTTCCTCACGGCGCGCAAATCCGGCCAGCGCTTCCTCACGCCACGCGGCATCGCGGGCCTCGGCTGGGGCCTGCCCTTCGCCCTGGGCGCGAAGGCGGCGCGACCGGAGGCGCCCGTGATCTGCGTGACCGGCGACGGCGGCTTCGGGCACGTCTGGTCGGAACTGGAGACGGCGCGGCGCATGCGGCTTCCGGTCGTCGTCGTGGTCCTGAACAACCAGATCCTCGGCTACCAGAAGCACGCGGAGCTGAGCCTGTTCGGCGACTTCACCGACGTCTGCGATTTCGAGGCGGTGGACCACGCCGCGATCGCGCGGGCCTGCGGTTGCGCTGGAACACGCGTCGAGCGCCCCGGGGATCTCGCGCCGGCGCTGCGCGAGGCCCTCGCGAGCGGCGCCGTGACGGTGATCGACGTGATCACCGACCAGCGGGCCTACCCGCCGATCACCAGCTTCGAGGGCAAGGACGCGCTCGCTTACTGACGCCGACGACCGGCCCACCGAGAAGGCGCGCGAAGCGCCGGGTCGACACCGAACACGGGAGGATACGATGAGAGTTCTGGCGCGTGCACTCGCCGCCGCCCTCGCGCTGGGCGCCGCAGCCCCGACGACGGCTCGGGCCGCCGACGTGAAGTTCGGCGCGCTGTTCCCGTTCAGCGGGCAGCTTGCGCTCCTGGGCGAGGAGAGCGCCCGGGGCGTCGAGATCGCCGTCGACGAGATCAACGCCGCCGGCGGCGTCCAGGGCCAGAAGGTCGTGCTCGCCCGAGGCGACGCGGTCGACAACAATCAGGCGATCGGCGAGGCGCGCCGCCTCATCTCCCTGGAGCGGGTGGTGGCGATCTTCGGGTCCTATTCGTCCGCCCGCTCGATCGCCGCGAGCCAGGTGGCCGAGCTGTCGGGCCTCCCGTATTTCGAGCTCGGCGCGGTGGCCGAGGAGGTGACCGGGCGCGGCCTGCAGTATCTCTACCGCACCAACCCGACGGCCGAGGACATGGCCAAGCTCGCGGTCGAGATGATCGTCAACAAGGTTGCGGCCGGGCTCGGCAAGAAGCCCGGGGACCTGAAGATCGGCATCATCTACGAGGATTCGAGCTACGGCACCTCGGTGGCGGGCTTCCAGAAGAAATTCGCCGCCCAGGCCAAGCTGAACGTCGTCACCGCGCAGGGCTATCCGGCCGCGACGGTCGACATGTCGTCCCTAGTCCTCGACCTGAAGGGACGCGGCATCGACGTCCTGCTCCAGACCTCCTACCAGAACGATTCCGTCCTGTTCCTCCAACAGGCCAACGAGGCGGGCTTCAAGCCAGGCGCCATCATCGGAGGCGGCGGCGGATACTCAATGCAACCCACCGCCGACGCGGTCGGTCACACGGTCATCGAGGGCGTCCTCGACACCGACTTCACCCAGTACCTCGTCAACACGCAGTACACGCCCGGCCTGGAAAGCTTCGTGGCGGCCTACCAGAAGAAATACGGTGGCGCGCCGCGCTCCGGGCACTCGCTGAACAACTACGTCGGCGCCAAGCTCATCCTGCAGGCCATCGACAAGGCGAAGGGCTTCGAGCCCGACACCATCGTCAAGGCGGCCAAGGGGATTGACGTCAAGGACGGCGTCACCGCGGTCGGCTACGGGTTCAAGTTCGGCAAGAACAACCAGAACGAGCGCGCCGCGATGATGGGTATGCAGTGGCAAGGCGGCAAGCTCGTCACGGTCTATCCCGACAGCGCCGCCGTCGCCCCGATGCAGACGCGCCAGTAGCCGCGCCGCCGCCACGGAGATCGGGGATGGACGTCTTCCTCCAGGTGCTCGCCAATGGAGTGATGCTCGGCGGCCTGTTCGCCATCGTCAGCGTCGGGCTGACCCTGATCTTCGGCATCGTGAAGGTCGTCAACTTCGCCCACGGCGAGTTCCTGATGGTCGGGATGTACCTGACCTACCTCGCCGTGAGCGGACTCGGCCTGCACCCGTTCGCCGCCGTGATCCTCGTCGTCCCGGTCCTGTTCCTGCTGGGCGCCCTGACCCAGCGGTTCCTGATCCAGCCGCTGCTCGCCGCGGGCGACCACCACATCCAGATCTTCGCCACGGTCGGCCTGTCGACGGTGCTGATCAACCTCGCCCTCCTCGTCTTCGGGGCCGACATCGCCAACACCCCGCCGTCGGGCCTGCGCCAACCGCTGCAGATCGGTCCGGTGCGGGTGCTCCTCGGACAGGTGGTGATCCTCGGTACGGCGATCCTGCTGGTGGCGGGGCTGCAGACGTTCCTGGCCCGGACGCGCACGGGGCGGGCGATCCGGGCGGTGGCCCAGAACCGCGCCGCGGCGGAGCTGATGGGCATCGACGTGAACCGGATCTACGCCCTGACCTTCGGCATCGGCGCGGCCTGCGTGGGCGTGGCGGCGGTGCTGATCGCGCCGCTCTACCCGACCTCGCCCAACAGCGGCACCTACTTCGTGCTGATCGCCTTCGTGGTCGTCGTGCTCGGCGGCCTCGGCTCGATCCGCGGCGCCTTCGTCGGAGCGATCCTGATCGGCCTGATCGACAGCGTCACGGGCTTCTACGTCGGGGCCGACATGCGCGAGGTCGCGGTCTTCGGCGTGTTCCTGGCGATCCTGATCCTGAAGCCCTCGGGCTTGTTCGGACGACAGCTCCGGCTGTCCCACGTCTCGCCGTGAGGGGGCCGCGATGACCGATATCCCGCTCACCGCCGCCCCGTCCGCCGGACTGTCCGCGTTCCCCCGCCGGGGCGCGGCGGCGCTGGCCCTCGTTCTCGCGGCCCTGGTGGCCGTGCCGGTCGCGGTCGGCAACCCGTTCATCTACCACGTCTTCATCACGATCTGCGTCTTCGCGGCGCTCTCGACCGCCTGGAACATCGTCGGCGGCTATGCCGGCCAGCTCTCCCTCGGCCACGGCATCTTCTACGGGCTCGGCGCCTATTGCGGGATGCTGCTCGTCGGTGCCGGGATCAGCCCGTGGATCGGCATGGTGGCGGGCGCCGCCCTCGCCATGCTGGTGGCGCTCGCCATCAGCTATCCGTGCTTCCGGCTGCACGGGCCGTTCTTCTCGCTGGCGACCATCGCCTTCCTCGAAGTCTTCCGCGTGCTGGCGCTGCATTTCCGGGATCTGACCGGTGGCGCCACCGGGCTGATGATCCCGCTGAAGTTCGGCTGGGCCTGGATGGTGTTCCGGGACCGCTGGCCGCCCCTGGCCATCGCCTTCGGGCTGCTGCTGCTGACGCTGGCCGTCGCGTGGTGGATGCGGACCCACCGGATCGGGTTCTACCTCGTGGCGACCCGCGAGCGGGAATCGGCCGCCCGCGCCGCGGGCGTGCCGACGGTGGGCACGCGGCTCGTGGCTGTGGCGGTGTCGGGGGCGCTGACCGCCATGGTCGGCACCTTCCACGCCATGTACCTGACCTTCATCGAGCCGGCGGCGGTGTTCTCGCTGACCCTGTCGATCCAGATCGCGATGTTCGCGCTGATCGGCGGCCTGGGCACGGTGTTCGGACCGCTGCTGGGCGCGGTGCTCCTCGTGCCGATCACCGAGCTCGCCCGCGGCTGGCTGGGTGCCAAGGCGCTCGGGCTCCACGGGCTGGTTTACGGCCTCGTGCTGGTGCTGGTCGTGCTGTTCCTGCCCAACGGCCTGATGGGCCTGGTATCCCGCTTCACGCGGGCCGGCGCCGGCACCCGCGGGGTGCAGGCCGGCACGGTCGCCGCAGCGCCGCGCGCGGCGGAGCGGCGGCCGCTCGGCGAGGCCGTCATCCGGGTCGAGGGCCTGCAGAAGCGCTTCGGCGGCCTGCACGTGACCAACGATGTCGGCTTCACGCTGCGCGAGGGCGAGATCCTCGGCCTGATCGGCCCGAACGGGGCCGGCAAGACCACCGTCTTCAACATGATCTCCGGCTTCCTGAAGCCCGATGCCGGATCGGTGAGCGTCCGCGCGCCGGACGGGACGTGGCACAGCCCGGGCCGACCGGCCGATTTCGCCGCGCTCGGCGTCGGCCGGACCTTCCAGATCGTGCAGCCCTTCGCGGCCATGACGGTCGAGGAGAACATCATGGTCGGCGCCTTCTACCGCCACCGCGACGTGCGCGAGGCCCGAGAGGTCGCCCGCGAGACCGCCGAGCGGATGGGCCTCGCGCCCTGGCTCGGGAGCGAGGCCCGCGGCCTCACGATCGGCGGCCTCAAGCGGCTCGAGGTCGCCCGCGTGATGGCCATGCGCCCGCGCGTGCTGCTCCTCGACGAGGTGATGGCCGGCATCAACCAGACCGACGTGCGCCGCGCCATCGACCTCATGCTGTCGATCCGCGATACCGGCGTCAGCATCATCGCCATCGAGCACGTCATGCAGGCGGTGATGGCGCTCTCCGACCGGGTGATCGTCCTGAGTTCCGGGCAGATCATCGCCCAGGGCAGCCCGCAGGACGTCGTGCGCGATGCCGCCGTGATCGAGGCGTATCTCGGCAAGGAGTTCGTCCATGCTCACGCTTGAGCGCGTGGATGCCGGCTACGGCGCGACCAGCATCCTGCACGCCGTGTCGCTGGACGTGCGCGCCGGCGAGGTTGTGACCATCGTCGGCGCCAACGGCGCCGGCAAGACGACGACGCTGCGGACCATCGCCGGCCTGGTGAAGCCGACCCGCGGCCGGATCCTGTTCGAGGACGAGGACGTCACCCGTCTCTCGGGCCACGAGATGGTGGAGCGGGGCGTCACCCTGATCCCTGAGGGGCGTCAGCTCTTCCCCGAGATGACGGTGCGGGAGAACCTGCTGATGGGCGCCTACCGCCGCGCGGCGCGGGGGCGCCAGGCGGAGACGCTCGCGGAGGTGCTCGACCTGTTCCCGCGGGTGCGCGAGCGGCTCGACCAGAATGCCGGGTCCCTGTCGGGGGGCGAGCAGCAGATGGTGGCCATCGCCCGCGGGATGATGGCGCGTCCCAAGCTCCTGATGTTCGACGAGCCCTCGCTCGGCCTCGCGCCGATCGTGGTGGCGCAGGTCTTCGCGGTCGTCGACCGGATCGTGAAGACCGGCGCCACCGTGCTGATCGTCGAGCAGAACGTGTTCCACACGCTCCAGGTCGCCGACCGGGGCTACGTGTTGGAGAACGGTGAGGTCGTGCTGGCCGACGCGTCCGCGGCCCTGCTCGACAACGACCATGTCCGTCGCGCCTATCTGGGGATCTGAGATGATCGAGCGGGAGACGAATCCGGATCCGATCGCGCGCCGACCGAGCCATGCCGGCCGCCGCGTCCTCGTCACGGGCGCCGGGCGCGGGATCGGCCGGGCGATCGCGGAGGGCTTCGGCGCGCGCGGCGCCCTGGTCGGCGTCGCCGACGTGAACCCGGAGGACGTGGCCGCGACGGTCGGGGCCATCGAGGCCGCCGGCGGACGAGCCCTGGCGATGCAGCTCGACGTCGCCGATTATCCGGCCGTCGCGGCGGCCCTGTCGGCGGCCGCCGCCGCCCTCGACGGCCCGTTCGACACGGTGGTCAACAATGCCGGCATCTCGCCCAAGCACGACGGCGCGGCCCACCGCGTCTGGGAGATGGATCCGGCGGAATGGAACCGCGTCGTCGCGGTCAACCTGACGGGGGCGTTCAACACCGTCCGGGCGCTGACGCCGGCCATGCGCGCGGCCGGGCGCGGCTGGATCGTCAACCTGTCCTCGGTGGCGGGCAAGACCTACTCGCCGATCGTCGCCTGCCACTACGCGGCCTCGAAGGCCGGGCTGATCGGCTTCACCAAGCACCTCGCGGCCGAGCTCGGCCCGTTCGGCATCCGCGTCAACGCGATCGCGCCGGGCCGGATCGAGACCCCGATGGTCCGGGCAGTGGGCCGCGCGGTCAACGACGAACAGGCCCGCCTGACGCCGATGGGCCGCCTCGGCGCCCCCGAGGAAGTCGCGGATCTCGCCCTCTACCTGACCTCCGCCGAGGCCAGCTTCGTCACCGGGCAGACCGTCGACGTGGCCGGCGGCCTGTACATGACGTGAGCCGGGACGGCGGATGGACGGGAGGACGGCCATGGACGGGACGATCAGCGCCGCCGGGATCACCGGGCGCACCCGGGTCTACGGGATCCTGGCGGATCCGATCTACCACGTGAAGGCGCCCGCGGTGATGGGGGCGCTCTTCGCCCGCCACGGGGTGGACGGCGTGCTGGTCCCGCTGCACGTGACCGCGGACGGGCTGGCCGCCGTGATGGACGGGCTGCGGCACCTGCGCAATTTCGGCGGCTTCATCGCCACGGTCCCGCACAAGACGACGATGACCGGCCTGTGCGATGCGCTCACCCGCGAGGCCGAGCAGATCGGGGCCGTGAACTGCGTCCGGCGCGAGGCGGACGGCCGGATGATCGGCACGATGCTGGACGGAATCGGCTTCGTCGAGGCCCTGCGCGCCTCGGGCCTGGAGCCCCGCGGCCGTAATGCGGCGCTCGCGGGGGCGGGCGGCGCCGCGAGCGCCATCGCCTTCGCCCTGGCCGAGGCGGGCGTCGCGCGCCTGACGATCTTGAACCGCACCGCCGGCCGCGCGCAGGCGCTGGTGGACCGCCTGCGCGCGGCCTACCCGACACTCGTCGTCGCGGCGGAAGGCGCTCAGCCGGACCATGATCTTCTCGTCAACGGCACCTCGCTCGGAATGCGTCCGCAGGACGCTGCCCCGTTCGATCTCGCCGCCCTTCACGACGGACAGTTCGTCGCCGAGGCGATCATGGAGCCGGAGATGACGCCGCTGCTCGCCGCCGCGCTGGCCGCAGGCTGCCGCATCCAGAAGGGCCTGCCGATGCTGGAACGGCAGATCGCCCTGATGGCCCGTCACATGGGCGCACTCTGAGGCCGGATCTTGAAACGGATCGACACCGACGCCGTCGAGGCGGGCGACTTCGACTACGTGATCGTGGGCGGCGGCACCGCGGGCTGCGTCCTGGCCAACCGGCTGACCGAGACCGGGACGCAGCGGGTGCTCCTCCTCGAGGCTGGGGGGCGCGCGCGCAGTCCCTGGGTCTCGATCCCGGCCGGGTTCAGCCGCCTGCTCCAGCACCCGGCCTACAACTGGCGCTTCCAGACCGAACCCGAGGAGGCGACCGGCGGCCGGGTGATCGCGGTTCCACGGGGCCGGGGTCTCGGCGGCTCGACGCTGATCAACGGCATGATCTACGTGCGCGGCCAGCCGCAGGATTACGATTCCTGGGCGCAGGCCGGGTGTCGCGGGTGGGGCTCCGCGGACGTGCTGCCTTACTTCTGCAAGCTGGAGGATTTCGATGGCGCCCCCGATCCGCTGCGGGCGCGCGGCGGACCGCTGCCGCTCACCGAGGTGGCCGAGCGTCCGGCCATCGCCGAGGCCTTCATCGCCTCCGCGCAGGCTGCAGGGTATCCGCGCAATCCCGACTACAACGCGGCGAGCCAGGACGGCTTCGGCTATTACCAGGTCAACCAGAGAGGCGGTCGACGGATCAGCGCTGCCGACGCCTACCTGAGGCCGGCGCTAGGGCGCGCGAACCTCGCGGTCGTGACGGACGCGCAGGTCCTGCGGCTGACCTTCCATCAGGACCGAGCGAACGGCGTCGCCGCGCTGGTCGCCGGGCGCGAGCGGATTTTCCGCTGCCGCGGCGAGGTGATCCTCGCCGCAGGCGCCGCCCAGACCCCGCAGATCCTCGAATTGTCCGGCCTCGGCGATCCGGTGATCCTCGCCGGGCTCGGCGTCCCGGTGCAGCACGCGCTCCCCGGGGTCGGCGCCAACTACATGGACCATTACTGCACGCGCATGAACTGGCGCGTGCGCCTGCCGGTGACGCTTAACGAGCAGACCCGCGGACTCCGCCTCGGTCTGGCGGCGGCGCGCTACCTCGCCACCCGGCAGGGGATCCTGTCGCTCGGAACCGGCCTCGCCCACGGCTTCGTGCGGACGCGACCGGGGCTCGATGGACCCGACGTGCAGTACTTCTTCATGCATGCGAGCTACGCCAACGCGGCCGAGCGCAAGCTCGATCGCCTGCCCGGCATGACGATCGGCGTCACGCAACTGCGCCCGGAATCGCGCGGCACGATCCACGCCGCCTCGCCCGATCCGCTGAAGCCCCCGGCGATCCGACCGAACTTCCTCGCCACCGAGGAGGACCGCCGCGCGATGGTCGAGGGGATGAAGATCGCCCGGTCCATCGTCGCCCAGGCGCCGATGGACCGGTTCCGCGGCCCCGAGCTCAACCCCGGCCCGGATTGCCGGACGGACGCGGACTGGCTCGCTTTCGCCCGTCGCGACGGCCAGACGATCTATCATATCTGCGGAACCTGCCGCATGGGTGGCGATCCCGGGTCGGTCACGGATCCGAACCTGCGCGTGCGCGGCGTGACGGGCCTGCGCGTGGCGGACGCCTCGATCATGCCGCGCATCGTCTCCGGCAACACGCAGGCGGCGGTGTTCATGATCGCCGAGAAGGCGGCCGACCTGATCCGCGCCGACGCATAACGCGTGCCGTCCATCGGGATTTATCCGGGAGCAGCGGCGCGGGGCTGCGGCCGGGCTCCCGCACCGATAGACCTGCGGGACGGGCAAAGCTGTCGGTCGGCCACGCAGCTTTTATGCCGGCCGGCCGCTGCTCAGATGCCGACGCTCGCCGCACCGGCATCGGCGGCCTGTCGGACGGTCGCTCCCCCTCGCAGAGCCATCGCTATGGCGGTCGACATGGTGTCGACGGCGAGGGCCCGATCCTGCCCATAATCGTACGAGCTGTTACTCTTGGAGCTCAGCCTTGCGTAGTAGCTGTCGGGAAACTCCCTATCGACGCGCGTCTTGAGCATCGTCGTCGCAGCTCTGTAATCGTCGTCGAAGTTCCGGCCACGCGCCCTGGCCGTGTCGTCGAATGTCCCGGCTCCCTTTTCGCGGGCTGCAGCGTCGGCTCGGCGCTCCTGCGCGCTGCCGAGAAAGAACTGCATGGTCTTGGAGATCAGCCAGCTGAGGGACGGCATCGATATCTCCCGATCAGGTAGCGAGGAATGCGACTGACCAGCCCTCGTAGCACGCTTTGCCCGTTGGCGGGCTGGACGGCGCTGCCATGACACATGCCGGGCGCGCCGCGTCGCCGCGGATCGGTATCCAGGTCAATCCGCCTGGCCGGTGACGGCTCGCCGACGGTGTGCCGCCCTGTGCCGCGTCCGCGTCCGGTGATGCCGGTGCTCCGCTCGCGGCTTCGATGCGATCACCGGCGCCGGTGCGACCGGCGGTGCCGCTACCGGAGGACCGTCATGATCCGCGATGACGCGACGGGCCTCCTCGACGGACATGCCACAGGTCGAGATCCCCTGGAGGGTCCCCAATGCCCGATTGTATGCGGGGAGATCGGGGCACCCGGCGATGCCGAAGCTCCATGCGGTCGCAGGGGCCGCGATCATCATCGACAGGGCAAGCGTGGCCGCAGACGTCTTTGACATCGCCGATGATCCCTCGTTCGCCAATTGCCTCACCTGCTGTCGCGCGGAACCGATGGCCAGCGACATCAGACCGATGGCCGCAACCATGTCGATTTCGGCGATGCCGAGCAGAACGCGACAGGCGGAGCGATCATGGTGCTTGCCGAAACATCAGTATTTGCCCTAAAATAATCCAATAGGATGGAGCGTCCGTCGCTCAGTGATTTCGCTACCCGATTGATTGCTAGCGGAATGCTGGCATCCTGAAGTGCGGTCTTGTCCAATGCGCTGCAATCCCCTGCAAAGGCGCGGCGATCGAATGGGCTGAGGCTCACCGCACCGGCGCGGCGGGCGTCTTCAGCAGATACTACAGCTCCGATGCGATCGTAGTCACGAAAGGCGTCCCTCGATCGGGTGCCGGCAGCCAAGAGTGCTCCTCAGGTCTGAAGTCCAGGGCTGTGAGGATCATGAAGCGATGGGAAGGACAGTCTACTCGGCGTGTCAGCGCTGGGCGGGGACCGGTTTCCTAGAGAGCGGCACGAAGGTGAAGCTCGCTGGAAATGGGCTGAACGTGTTGCAGAGGCGCAGCGACGGTCGGCGCAGGATCCTTCACACGTGGAACCGAGCAGCGCTGGTCGAAGCCCGCCCGCGGCCCTGTCGACATCGACGCGCAAGGCCTATCACGGAGGGATGCCGACGAGTCCGGGAATTCGATCCTGCTCCTCCGTCGAACGCCGCGGAAGTCCATATGCGCGATGCAGGCGGCCTGTCAGATTCTCGCTTGGAACGATGTGCAGTTCCGGGGCATCAGTGTAGTCAGCTTAAGTACGAGACATCGCAATTCACACGTACGGATTCTGACTCGAGCGAGCGCGCATAGCAATGATCAAGATAATCGCGATGCCGATCTTATCGATCACGATCTGTTGCGGTCCAGCGCTCGCCGAGCCGCGCAACAAAGAGAAGAAGGTTGCGGTCGTTACGAATTTCTCTGAGAATGACGCGGTAGCGCAGGATCTCGTGAAGAGTTTTGCGAACGCTCTCGATCGAGCTGCAAGCAACGATGTGGCGATAAAGTATGAGTATTATTGGTCCGGCGGTAATACTGAAACCGCTAAGATCTATGCCAAAAAGGTCGCCGCGAGCAGTCCGGACGCGATTTTTGCTGCCACCACACCGGTGGTCAGCGCCCTGCTCAATGAAACCAAGACCATACCGATCGTGTTCGCGACTGTCGCGGATCCGATTGGAAGCGGCTTCGTGGAGAATTTGGCCGCTCCCGGGAAGAACGTGACCGGATTCATAAATTCCGAGGGCAGCATCGCGGGTAAATGGGTTCAGTACCTCAAGGAACTTTTGCCGGACTTGCCGTGCATTTCGATGATGTACAACACTCGGACTGCGCCATACTACAAGTACTACGTGGGCCCCTTTGAGGACGCTGCAAAGTCAGTGAGCATTGAGCCGATTTTGTCGAATGTTTCCACCGAGCAGGAAATCGAAGGCACGATCCGTGATTTATCCGACCGGAAATGCGGCTTGGTGTTGATGAACGACAGTTTCAATTTCGTGCACCGCCAACGCATCAGCACGGTGTCGGAGCAATACCGTGTGCCGGTGGTCGCCTACAACAAAGCTACGGCGCTGAACGAAGCGCTCATCGCTTACGGCCCGGAGGAAGTGGATGCCTATAGGAAAGCCGCCGGATACGTGAAGAAAATCATCGACGGCGCGCAGGTGGGCAAGCTTCCGGTCCAGCTCAATACGCGATTTTATTTGTCGGTGAATCTTCAGAAAGCGAAGCGACTCGGGATAGAAATTCCGGCCTCATTCCTGTCCCGCGTCGATGATGAGGTTGAGTAAGGCATGGCACTTCCCGTCGTGTCGTCAGGTGCGTCGGGCCATTCGTGCTGAATCCGGCTCTTGGGAGGGCCGACGTTGCGACGGGAGCGTGTACCTGGCCGCATAGGGCGCTGCAGCCGAGCGGACCCGCCCATCGATCCCATATGGCGACCGCATCGAGATGCGCCCGCAAGAGCGGGTCGGCGTCCCGTTCGATGTCAAAATCCAGGATGGCAGCCGGGCTACGAACCGGTCTCCATCGTTGGAGGTACCCGGCCGTCTCGACGGCGATCAGCCCGCCCGCCCTCGGGGAGCGGGAGGCGCCGCTCGCCGAGATGACTGGTGAGCCACCGCGGAGCGACCGGGAGCCCGACGTGGTCCTCTGGGACCGAGCCGAGGCCCGCATGGGCGCAGCAGGGCGTACCGGATCGTCGCGCGAAGAACCGCCAGGCGGGGGAGGGAACTGTCGGCGAGCCTCGCTTGTCTGTATCACCGTACTGAATCGGACGGGTAGGATCAGCTCATTTGCCCCGCATTATCTCGATCTTTTCGGCAGCAGGAGCAGCCGCGCTGATGCTCGGCGAGCCCGCTTCCGCGGGATCCGACATCGCGATTGCAACGATTGCAACAGGTCGGCTCTACGTCCTCGGGACGACCGAGCGGCCGCGCACGCCCGTGATCCTCGACGGTCAGTTCCGCACGGAATCCGACGAGAGGGGAGGCTTCCAGTACGAGCTGATCTACCATCCGGCGCCCTGCATCGTCTCCGCGACGATCGAGGGCAAAGCCTACAAGGCCGTCGTCAGCAATTGCGGCCAGCAGGGCTCGCCTGGGCCATCGCGGGGCGCCGGGGAGGCGGTGGCCGTGCCGGCGCCGGGTGCCAAGCCCGCAGCCCCCGTCGCCTCAGGACGAACCAGCCCGACCGCGTCTGTCGAGCCACCAAATCCGGCCCCCACCTCCGAAGCCGCGGGACCGGCGGCATCCCCGGCCCCGACGCCGGCCGCGCCGATCCCCGACACGACGTCCGCTGTGAACGGAACGGCTCATCTCCCGCGTGCGCAGCCGAAGAATACCAACCCGATCGCCAATCCGCCGCTGCCCCCGGCTCGGCCCAGTTTCCAGACGGAAGTTCGGGCCCACGTGCCTCGGCCCGCGAAGGTGCTGCAGCGGCCGAAGAATGACGCCCAACCGGAGCCGGACGATCCTGCGGCCCCGCTCGAAGAGTAACGGCACCGACGTTCCGGGACTCCGCGAAGCGCCGCCGAGACCGGCGCGCCGGTTCCCGGTCCCCCGGCACGGCGTGCCCTTGCCCGTTCTGAGGCACCGTCTCGGACGATGAGTCGACGTGAAGGGGGACGCTTCCCTCGACGGGCCGTCGGAGGCCGTGACGCCTTGCCGACGCACGATCGCCGCCCCCACTCGCCTCGGCGATGAGGCGCGTGGTGGGCTGCGCACACCGCATCGTCGCGGGCCTGGCACCGGCCGAACTCGCCCCAGCCGCAACTTGAAATCCGGCAGAGTGCCACCTGCAATGTGATCGATATCGTCACCTGCCTCCGCACAGATCTGTCCGATATTAATCCGTATCAATTGACGCTGGTAGGCCAGTACTGTATTTGCCCAAGAGATATTATTGATAAGCGCAGGCCCGGAGTGCATCCGATGGCAACGCCTTCCTGCAATAGGGCCCGATACGCGCAGATCGCGCTCGCGCTGGTGCTGACGTCTGCGGTTCCCTTTCAGGCGTCAGCGCAGCGCTTCGGCGATGGCCATCCCACCGATCGTGCCACACGCGACACCGGGCCGGACTCGGATTCGGCGCCGCGCAAAGCGCCCGATCTGTCGATCATCACGCACGACGTTGTTGGACGGCTGGGTGCCGCCGTCCCCCTGGAGATCAAGCTCGTCCGCGCACCAGAGGTCGATATCGAAGCGCTTACGTTGCTTGGTCTACCTCCGGGCGCGTCAGTGAGCGACGCGACTCACACGTTTTCGCCGTCGAGCGACAACGCGGATGTCGACATCGGCACCTGGGATCTCTCGAAGCTTGAGATTTCACAGAGTGACGAGCGCAACAGCAGCTTCCCGCTGGCGGTCGCGGCGTTCTGGATGCCGGAGACCGGAGGCCGGTACGAGGTCACGTCGCGTCGCCTGAACGTCCGGTTCATGCGAGGCCCTGCAGACCATCCTGCGGCTTCCGGTGGCGAACCCGGCAGCCGCGAACCGTCTGCCGTCCCGGCCCGCGAGGCAGTCCCGTCCATTCAACCCGCCCTCAGCGTCGCGGATCGGCACGCCCCAAGCTCCGATGTCATCGTGCCGGAGGTGAATGTCGCACCTCTCGGAAACGCCGCAGTGATCACTTCTCGTGCCGTCTCGGCCGTCGCGGATGAGACGCTCGCGACCAAGGCTCAGGCTGCTGTCCTCCCAAGACCCGCGGGGTCTCCGCAGCCGAAGCCGCAGATCGATCCCCTCGTCGAACGCGCGCGGGGCCTGATCCGGCTCGGCGATATCAGCGGCGCCCGCCGCCTGCTGGAGCGCGCGCAGGCGCGCAACGCCCCGAACGCCACCTTCCTTCTGGCGCAGACCTGGGATCCGGCGATGCTGAAAAGCTGGAACGTGCGCGGCCTGCGAGCAGATCCGGACCTCGCCAGGAATCTCTACGCCAAGGCGGCCGGGCAGGACCGGGCGGATGAACGGCTGATCGCCGCCACGAGCCGCTGAGACCGCCCCCGGATGACAGCTGGATGATCGTTGAGGAACGCGCACATGCCGAGGCTCACTGGGTTCGCCGTCTTTCTCGGCCTCGCCGTCCTCGCGATGTCCCCGGGCGCGAGGGCTCGGGAGGCGACGGCGCCGGAGGGGGAGCCTCT
>NZ_BPQS01000019.1 GCF_022179385.1 Methylobacterium longum
TGCCGCCCTCGCCGCGGTTGTCGGCGCGCAGGATCAGCACCGCGTATTTCAGCGACACGATCAGGATCAGCGACCACAGGATCAGCGACACTGCGCCGGTGGCCGCCGCCGACACCGCGGCGCCGCCCGCCGTCGCCGCCTTCACCGCCTCCTTGAACGCGTAGAGCGGGCTCGTGCCGATGTCGCCGTACACGACGCCCAGCGCACCCAGGATGACGGCAGGCCGTAGGCGGCCGTGACCCGGTACGGTGTCCGCCGCCTCGGTTCCCGATGGGGACCCCGCCGCTCGGGCTTTGGACTGGCTCAACGCACGGCTCCCGCTGAACCGACCCGAAACTGGGCGGATCGACGCGGTTCGGCACTTAGCATCTCGCGCTCTGCCGTCCAGCGAGGACGCCGTTCACAACCCGAAGACCCCGGTCCCACAATCGGCACCCCGCGATCCGGTTCGCGGCCGGGTCATCGGTCGGTCATCCCCGCCGGGCCGCCGGATGTGCTCGCCCGGATCAGGTGACGATCAGATCCGCCAAGCTCCCGGGGCAGGCCTCGCCGCGGCGCAGGCAGACGACCGGTGCTCCGGCATGCCGCGCGATCGACGCCGCGACGGTGCCGGCCGGCGCCGGCGCGCCCGGGCTCTCGCTCACCACCACGGCGCGCAACGGCACGCTGTAGCGGCGCAGGGTCTCGCACGCGGTCAGCGCATGGCTGATCGCGCCGAGGTAGCTGCCGGAGACGAGGAGCGCCGGGATGTCGAGCGCCCGCAGCCAGTCGAGGCCCGTGGCCGTCGCGGTGACCGGGCTCATGAGGCCCCCGACGCCCTCGATCAGCAGCGTTCCCGGCGTGCCGGCGATCCGCGCCCGGCACCACTCGACGAGGTCGGCCAGATCCAGGGACCGGCCCTCCAGGATCGCGGCCTGATCGGGCGAGAGCGGGGCCGAGAACCGCCAGGGTGAGCAGGTCTCCACGGCCTCGGCATCGAGGGCGATGTCCTGCGCGTCCAGCAGGCGGGCGGTGTCGCTCTCCGCAAAGCCCGGATCGTGGAGCGGCGGGACGCCGCTCGCGAGGGGTTTCACGGTCTCGACCGGCAGGCCGCGTTCCCGCAGGCGGCGGGTCAGGGCGGCGGTCACGTAGGTCTTGCCGATCTCCGTGCCGGCCCCAGCGACGAAGACGGCTCGTGGCGGCATGCCGATCTCAGCCCTGGAGGGTGCCGTGGCAGTGCTTGTACTTCTTGCCCGACCCGCACGGGCACGGCTCGTTGCGGCCGACGCGACCCCAGGTGCCGACGTCGTTCGGGTCGCGCTCCAGCACGGCGCCGTCCACGGCGAGGCCCTGTGCGGCGAAGCCGTAGGCCGCGCCACCGCCGCCGTCGCTGCCGGAGCCGACACCGGCGTAATCCATCTCGTTTTCACCAGTCACCGGGTCGAGGTGCTGCGCGAACATCGGCGGCAGCGGCGGCCCACCGGCCGGATACGCCTCCTGCGGCTCCTGCATCATGATCTCGACCCGCGAGAGCTGCGCGGTGACCTGCTCGCGCAGGGACGTGACGAGACCGCTGAACAGGTCGAAGGCCTCCGACTTGTACTCGTTCAGCGGGTCGCGCTGGGCGAAGCCGCGCCAGCCGATCACCTGTCGCAGATGGTCGAGGGTCACGAGGTGCTCGCGCCACAGGTGATCCAGGGTCTGGAGCAGCACCTGCTTCTCGATATAGGCCGTCACCTCGGCGCCGTTCTTCTCGGTCCGCTCGGCATAGGCGGTCTCGGCCGCCTTGAGCAGGCGCTCGCGCATCTCCTCGTCGGCGATGCCCTCCTCCTTCGCCCAATCCTCGACCGGCACGTCGAGGTTGAGCACGTCCGTCACCTGCTCGCGCAGCCCGGCGACGTCCCACTGCTCGGCGTAGGCGTTTTCCGGAATGTGACGGCCGACGAGGTCATCGATGACGCCCTCGCGCATCTCGTCCACGGTGTCGCGGACGCTGTCCTGGCCCATGAAGTCGCGGCGCTGCTCGAACACGACCTTGCGCTGGTCGTTCATGACGTTGTCGTACTTGAGCACGTTCTTGCGCATGTCGAAGTTGCGCGCCTCGACCTTCTGCTGCGCCTTCTCGATCGCCTTGTTGATCCAGGGGTGAATGATGGCCTCACCCTGCTCCAGGCCGAGCTTCTGCAACATGCCGTCCATGCGGTCGGAACCGAAGATCCGCATCAGGTCGTCCTGCAGCGACAGGTAGAACTTCGAGCGGCCGGGATCGCCCTGGCGGCCGGAGCGACCGCGGAGCTGGTTGTCGATGCGCCGGGATTCGTGACGCTCGGTGCCGATGATGTAGAGCCCGCCGGGCAGCGCCTTCTTCCGGCCCGCCTCGGGATCGGCCGGCTCGCCGGAGGCCAGCACCTTGGCGCGATTCTCCGCGATCTCGGCCTTGATGGCCTCGATGGCGGCGGCGCGCTCCGGACCGTCCACGAGGTGGCCCAGCTCCTTCTCGATGCGCATCTCGAGATTGCCGCCGAGTTTGATGTCGGTGCCGCGGCCGGCCATGTTGGTGGCGATGGTGATCGCGCCGGGGACGCCCGCCTCGGCCACGATGTAAGCTTCCTGCTCGTGGAAGCGGGCGTTCAGCACGGCGAAGCGCTTGGTCACCCGGCCTTCGCGGGCGGCGGCGTAGACGTCGGTCAACGCGCTCGGGTCGGAATAGTCGAGCAGGCTGTAGCCGGCCTTCTTGAGCATCTCGGCAAGGTGTTCCGACTTCTCGATCGAGCCGGTGCCCACCAGGATCGGCTGGTGGCGGGCATGCGCCTTGTCGATTTCGGCGATGATGCCCTCGTACTTCTCGCCGACGGTCCGGTAGACCTCGTCGTCCTCATCGACGCGCTCGACCTCCTTGTTGGTCGGGATGTCGACCACGTCGAGCTTGTAGATCTCGGCGAACTCGTCGGCTTCCGTGGAGGCCGTGCCGGTCATGCCGGCGAGCTTCTTGTAGAGGCGGAAGTAGTTCTGGAACGTGATCGAGGCGAGCGTCTGGTTCTCGGGCTGGATCGTCACCCGCTCCTTGGCCTCGAGGGCCTGGTGAAGACCCTCGGAGTAGCGCCGGCCCTGCATCATGCGGCCGGTGAACTCGTCGATGATCACCACCTCGTCGTTCTTGACGATGTAGTCCTTGTCGCGGGTGAACAGCGTGTGAGCCCGCAGCGCCTGGTTCACGTGATGGACCAGGCTGACATTGTGCGCGTCGTAGAGGTCGCCGTCCTTGAGCAGGCTGACCTCGCGCAGGGTCTCCTCCACGAACTCGTTGCCGGCTTCCGTGAGCGAGACCGTGCGCTGCTTCTCGTCGAGGTCGTAATGCTCCGGCACCAGCCGGGGCATGATCGCGTCGACCGACACGTACAGTTCGGAGCGGTCGTCCACCGGGCCCGAGATGATCAGCGGCGTGCGCGCCTCGTCGATCAGGATCGAATCGACTTCGTCGACGATGGCGAAGTTGTGCCCCCGCTGCGCAAGCTGGGACATCTCATACTTCATGTTGTCGCGCAGGTAGTCGAACCCGTACTCGTTGTTGGTCCCGTACGTGATGTCGCAGGCATAGGCGTCCTTGCGCTGCGCGTCGTCCAGGCCGTGGACGATGGTGCCGACCGAGAGCCCCAGGAAGCGGTAGAGCTGGCCCATCCACTCCGCGTCGCGCGCGGCGAGATAGTCGTTCACCGTGACGACGTGGACGCCCTTCCCCTCCAGGGCATTGAGGTAGACCGGCAGCGTCGCGACCAGGGTCTTGCCCTCGCCGGTCTTCATCTCGGCGATGCCGCCCTCGTGCAGCACCATCCCGCCGATCAGCTGCACGTCGAAGTGACGCTGGCCGAAAACGCGCTTGGCCGCCTCGCGCACGGTCGCGAAGGCCGGCACGAGGATGTCGTCGAGGCTCTTGCCGTTGGCGAGTTCGGCCTTCAGCATATCGGTGCGGGCCCGCAGGGCCTCGTCCGACAGGGCCTGGATCTCGGGTTCCAGCGCGTTGATCTGCGCCACGCGCGGGCGATAGCCCTTGACGCGACGGTCGTTGGAGGAGCCGAAAATCTTCTTGGCGATCGAGCCGAGCATCATTGACCTGCGGACGCGCGAGCCCGCCCACGGGTGAGCGTGGCGGGCCGGCCTGGGCGGAGTTGGCCGGGCTTATAGAGGTAAACATCGGCCTGCGCACCTAGAAGGGGCAACCCTCAACGCGGTTCAGTGCGGTCACGGTTCCGGGATCGTCGGAACGGCCGCGCTTGCCTTCTTGTGCGACGCGGGCCACCTGTGCCGCGGCATGCCGCCCGGCCCGTTCGGAGCGGCGCCGAGATGTCAGTCGAGGACTTCGCCCGCATGCCGAACACCGCCCTCCTCCGGCGCGCCAGCGCGCTCGCCGTCATGATCGCGATGCCGGGCTTTGCGCTGGCTCAGGCCCCGCAGAAGACGCCGGCCCCGACCCCCGCCGCCAGCACGCCGGCTGCCACGGCGCCGGCCGAACCCGCCCCGGATACGGTGGTCGCGACCGTCAACGGAAAGCCGATCACGCAGGGCGACCTCGCCAACGCGGCGGACGACCCGGCCCTGTCGCTGCCCGGTGTCGACGAGGCGCAGAAGAAGAACCTGCTCGTCGACTACATGGTCGACCTGCGCGTGGGCGCGCAGGCCGCCGAGGCCGCCAAGGTCGGCGACACGCCGGAGTTCAAGCGCAAGCTCGCCTACTTCCGCGACAAGCTCCTGCTGGACGACTACCTCGAACAGGAGGCCAAGCGCGCCGTCACGCCCGAGGCCGAGCACGCGATCTACGATCAGACCGTCAAGCTGATGAAGCCCGAGGAGGAGGTGCATGCCCGCCACATCCTCGTGGACAACGAGGCCGAGGCCAAGAAGATCGCGGCGCGCATCAAGGGCGGGGAGGATTTCGCCAAGGTCGCGGCCGAAACCTCCAAAGATCCCGGCTCGAAGGCCGAGGGCGGTGACCTCGGCTGGTTCACCAAGGAGCGGATGGTCCCGGATTTCGCCACCGCCGCCTTCGCCATGAAGGCCGGGCAGGTCTCAGACCCGATCAAGACCCAGTTCGGTTGGCACGTGATCAAGGTCGAGGAGAAGCGGACGAAGCCCCAGCCGACCTTCGACGAACTCAAGGAGCAGATCGACCAGCACCTGATCCGCAAGTCGCAGCAGGACATGATCCTGAAGCTGCGCTCCGAGGCGAAGATCGAGCGCACCGACGCGCCGCCGGCCGCCGAGACCGCGCCCGAGCCGAAGAAGCCCTGATTCGGGTGTGAAGGGCCTGGGCTGGATCCGGCCCAGGCCTGCTTGAGCGCCGACATGCGACCCGCTGTTCTTGACGGGACCGAGCCCGCGGCGCGCGGTACGTCCCGCCGGATGAACCGGGCGGGCGGCCGTGATCGCATGTGGGATGAAGCGGCGCGATCGATGCGCGCTCCCCGGCGTCGCGCTGCCCCGTATCACGTCGCTCCGCCCGAAGCCGGCACGGGCCGAAGCATTGCGCCCTCAGCCAGCGAAGCCGCCGTGCCGCTGCTTCCTCAGTAGGGTCGATCCGGAACGAGGTAGCTGGACTGCGCCGGCGCGGATTGCGGCGTGACGCCGAGGGCGGCGAGTTCCGCGCTGCGGCGTCCTTCCGCGATCCAGTCGAGCACCGCGATCAGCAGCCACGGACACGCGATGCCGATGAAGAACGCCATGTGATCATCCTCCCGTGCCGGATCAATGAAGCCGTCCGGCTCGGGAAGAGAATAGGCGGGCGGGGCCGCTCCGCAAGCAGCGTCGCGCCGCGGAGATCAGACCCAGCCCTGAAGCTCCCGGCGCACCACGTTCTCGATCACCTTCATCCCGAGATCGGAATCGTTCAGGCAGGGGATGTAGGCGAAGCGCTCGCCGCCGTTCTCCTCGAAATAGTGGCGGTTCTCGCCGTCCAGTTCCTCGAGGGTTTCCAGGCAATCCGCCGTAAAGCCGGGGGCGACGATCGCCATCCGCTTCACCCCGGACTTGGCCAGTTCCATCACGGTCTCGTCCGTGTAGGGCTTCAGCCATTCCTCGTTGCCGAAGCGCGACTGGAAGGTCACGCGCATCGTGTCGGGCGAGAGGCCCAGCGCCTCGCGGATCAGCCGCCCGGTCTTGTGGCACTGGCAGTGGTAGGGGTCGCCCTTGAGCAGGTAGCTCCGCGGCACACCGTGGAACGAGGTGAGGATCACCTCCGGCTCGAAATCGAGCTTCGCCAGACCCTCGCGGATCGAATCGGCCATGGCGGCGATGTAGACGGGATCGTCGTGGTAAGGCGGCGAGACTCGCACGGTCGGCTGCCAGCGCATGTCCATCAGGGCGCGGAACGCCTGGTCGCAGGCCGTGGCCGACGTGGCCGCGGCGTATTGCGGATAGAGCGGCACCAGCAGGATCCGGTCGCACCCCTGATCGAGCAGCGCCTGGATCCGGCCGGCGACCTCGGGCTTGCCGTAGCGCATCGCCCAGTCGACCACGACCGAATCACCCATGGCCGCTTGGAGGCGCTCGCTCTGGCCGCGAGTGATGGTCTTGAGCGGACCCTCGTTCAGCGCGTTGTTCCACACGCTGGCATAATCGCGGCCCTTGGGGCCCGGGCGCTTGGTCAGGATGATCAGGTTGAGCAGCGGCCACCAGATCAGCCGCGGCACCTCGATCACCCGCCGGTCCGACAGGAACTCCTTGAGGTACCGGCGCATGGGCCAGTAGGTTGTCGCCTCCGGCGTGCCCAGATTCATCAGCAGCACGCCGACGCGGCCCCAGGCGACCTTCGGATGGTCGGCCGGAAGAGCACTCGCGGCGGGCTCGCGCGGGGCGAGGGGCCGGCCATTCGCCAGCGCGGCGGGTTCGACGCGTTCGTTCATGGCAGCGTTCCGGCGCCGCGCGCCGAGTCCTTCTTCTGGCTTCAGATATCCGGGGGCCGGCGCGCGCGCTTGGGCCTGGACCGGAGGCTTACCCCTGTCGGTGCACTTCCATGTAGGGTGCGATCCCGCCCGGCGAAGGCCGGACGCGACATGCCGCACCGCGGTCTGCCGCACGCTCGACCTCTGTCCCTACACACGGGCGGCCCCGGGCCGCAACCGCGCCGCCCGTGATGGAGGCGCCAGGGCGCCTATTTCCACCCCGACCGGACCACGAGACACGATGACCGCTTCCCCCGTCGCCGACGCCCTCGCCGCGTTCCGCGCCTCCGGATCGCCCTGGCTCGCGCTGCCGTTCTTCGCGGATGGGAAGGCCGACGCGGTGGCGGCCCGGGTCGATGCGCGGATCGCGGCGGGCGCCCGCGTGCTGCCGGCGCCGGACCGGATCTTCCGCGCCCTCGCCGAGACGCCGCTGCCCGCCGTGCGCGCGGTGATCCTCGGCCAGGATCCCTATCCGACGCCGGGCGACGCGAACGGTCTCGCCTTCTCCTACGTGGGCACCGGCCGCCTCCCCGCCTCCCTGAAGGTGATCCTGGCGGAGGCGGGCTCGGACCGGACGGCGGGCGGCGACCTCACGCCCTGGGCCCGGCAGGGTGTCCTCCTGCTCAACAGCGCGCTCACCGTGGAGGCCGGGAAGGCTGGGGCGCACCTGCGGTACGGCTGGTCGGCGCTGACCGACGACGCCGTGGCGGCCGTCTCCGCGCGGCCGGAGCCGGCGGTGTTCCTGCTCTGGGGCGCCCAGGCCCGCGCCCGGGCGGCGCTGATCGACGCGGACCGCCACGGGGTGTTCGAGAGCGGGCATCCCTCGCCACTCAACCGCGCCCGGGATTATCCCGGTTCGGACCCGTTCGGACGGGCCAACCGATGGCTCGCCGAGCGGGGTGTCCGGCCGATCGCGTGGAGCCTCGGCTGATCCGAGGCGCCCGTCACTGCGGCTTGGCGGGCTCGACCGGCTTCGTGGGCTCGACCGGCTTGGCGGGCTGGGCCGAATCCGATCCCGCCGGCAGGAGCACGTTCTTGGCGACCGTGCCCTCCGGCCCGTACTCGCCGGCCACCGCGATGCACGCTTGATCGCGGTTCTGCGCCATCTGATTCGACATCAGCGTGAACATGGTCTGCACGCGGTTGCCGAAGGGGCCGCGCGGCTGGACGTCCGCCACCTGGACGCTCTGCTTGGCCAGCAGCGCCTCGAACTGCTCGTTGCCGATTCGATATCCGCAGACGTTCGAAGCGGCGAAGATGTAGGCGGCGAATTCCAGGGCGCGCGGGGCCGGAGCGTTGCGGATCTGCGCCTGCGCCGGCAGGCTAGCGAGCATCAGGGCGGCGGGGAGAGCGACGTGGCGCATGCGCGGCGGTTTCCTCGGTATCGGGCGGCCACTGTCGGACCGCCTCGGGCGGGCGGGACATAGGTCGAAGCAGACCCTGCGCCAATGCGACCGAATTCGCAGCTGAATTGCCGTCGTTCGTTCACAACCCGTTGGCCATAGGCGAAGTCCCGGGCCGCCGAACCCGCGAAATCGCGCCCGCGGTCCACCAGGGGCCTCCCGGGAGACAGAGTGTTAACCCGCCCGCGTCACGCCAGTGACTAGGGTTTGTCCAGATCCAGGCGGTCTGCATCGCATGTACGGCATCAATTCCTCTGTCGAAGGCATTCCGGCGCCCGTGTCCCGGGACATCCACGGGCGCATCCAAGGCTCCAATGCCGGTGCCGACCGTCAGATCGGTCAGGCCGCGCTCGTTCCGGCGATCTGTCCGCACCGCGTCGCCCGCTGGGCCTGCGGCGAAGGCCTCGGGGCCGGCGCCTCCGCGGCGCTGCTGGTGCGAGACCTCGGCCAGGCCGAGGCGATCCGTCTCGGATTGACCCGCCTCGGCCTGCGCGTGTCCTGCCTCGACGGCGACCGAAGCGCCGAGGTCCTGGCGGACAACCTCACGCAGTCGCGGGCGACGGTGGCCATCGTCGATACCACGCTGGCCGACGCCTATGCCGGTGTGATGGGTCGGCTCGTGCGCTACCCGGCCGTCTGGTGGAACGGCCCCGGCGCGGATTTCGCCAGCCTCGATCACGCCCTCGCCGAGCAGGATTGAGGGTCACAACCAGAGTTCGCGCAGTGCCCGGCGCTCGCCGAGGCGCGCGCTGCTGGATCTCGCCGGGCGCGTCCGACCGTGCTGGCACGGTCGGCCTGCCGGTCTATTCGAGCGATGATTGCTAGCGCTTCAGCAGGGCGTCGAGTGCCTCGTAGCCCGTAGGGTCGTCGGGGCACAGGCCGCCGCCGCATTCCGCCACCGTGGAGACGGCGTTGGCGAGGACGACGCAGAGGAACAGGGAGAGGCAGGCCGTCCCGAAGAGGCCGGCGCCCCGCTCGGCCTGAATACCGGCCTGCCGATCGGCCTGGCGCGCTCCCTCGGCGAGAAGAACCACGCCCACCGCCCCGATCAGCGCCAAGAAGGCGATCAGGGCCAGCGTGTAGAAGTGAAGCCCCAGCAGCGTCGAGCCGTAGCCCCCCGTGCCGGGAACGACGTGCAGGGCGACCTGCCGACCCGCGATGACCATGCCGGCGAGGGCGCTCAGGATCACGATGCCGTAGTGGGACGCCCGCGGACCGAAGCGGACGCTGAGCGCGAAGCCGATGCCCGCCGCCGCGAAGGCGGCACGCTGCAGGAGACAGAGGGGGCATGGCAGTTCGCCGAGATGGAACTGGTACCCGAACGCGACGAGCAGGACTGCGCTGCAGCCGAGGAGCCCGAGAGCGTTCAGAAGGCGCGCGCGCCGGACCGTCATGATGCGCGTCCCGCTCAGAAACTGAGCTGGAGCGTTGACGTGGCGTGCGCGGCAAACAATCCGAGGATGCCGATCAGCGACACGAACCAGAGGCCGACGGCAACGCGGCGGCGCCCCGTGAGCACGGCGATCGCGCTCCCCGCCAAACCGACGAACGGCAGAACCATCATGGACGTGCACCCCGCGGACCTGCGGCGCCGGCCTCGTTCGGGCCGCCGCCTGAGCTTCCCTGCAGCAAGGTTTAAGCTTTCGTGAAACCGACGTGGCGGTGCGTGGCATCGCCGGGGGCTCGCTCCGCGTGGTACAGCCCGCAGGCGAGATCGGTCCTGCGAACTCGAGCGGCCAACACCCGGAGACGCTTCATGATTGCAGCCGGCGCGGCGGTCCCGTCCGTCCCCGTTCCCGCGAAGGACCCGATCCTGCTGCGCAGCGATGCTGGCGGTGTCGCGACCCTGACGCTCAATCGTCCGGAGGCGCGCAACGCCCTGTCGATGGCCCTGATGGGTGCCCTCCAGCAGCAGCTCGACGCGATCCGGGAGGATCCCGGGGTGCGCGTCGTGATCCTGCAGGGGGCCGGTCCCGCCTTCTGCGCCGGCCACGACCTCAAGGAGATGCGCGCAAATCCGTCCCGGGAGGCGACCGACGCGGTGTTCCGCACCTGCGCGCGGCTGATGCTCAGCATCGCGCGCCTGCCGCAACCGGTGATCGCCCGGGTCCACGGGATCGCGACCGCCGCCGGCTGCCAGCTCGTCGCGACCTGTGATCTCGCCGTCTGCGCCGAAGGCGCCCGGTTCGCGACGCCGGGGGTGCAGATCGGCCTGTTCTGCTCGACGCCGATGGTCGCGCTCTCCCGGGCCGTATCGCGCAAGGCCGCCCTGGAGATGCTGCTGGTTGGAGAGCCGGTCGACGCGGCCGAGGCGCTCCGGATCGGCCTCGTGAACCGCGTCGTGCCGGAGGCGGACCTGGACGCCACGGTCGGCGCGCTGGCCGCGCGGATCGCCGCGAAGGCCCGTCGCGTCCTGGCGATCGGCAAGGAAGCCTTCGGCCGGCAGATCGAGATGGGTCTGGAGGAGGCTTACGGCTACGCCGCCGAAGTCATGACCCGCAACATGATGATGGCCGACGCGCAGGAGGGCATCGACGCTTTCCTCGGCAAGCGTTCGCCGCGCTGGGAGCCATGAGACCCGCGGGGCGTGACGCGATACGACGCAGGCCCGCACGCGTGGGCTATGGCGCGGCCCTGCCCTAGGATTGAGCCTGCGTCGGGTCCTGTCGGGCCCGATGCCCCCAAGCGGGACGGCAGATGAGCACCATCGACCTGTTCGGTCTGACGCTGGCCTTCTACGGCGCGATGCCGCCGCCCCGACCGCGGCGTCCGGAGCGCAACGCCGCGACCTGGGCGGCCGCCCTGGTGTTCAGCGGCGTATGCCTCGCCACGATGGGGCCCATGATCACGATCTGGAGCTTCCACCGGCCCTACGCCGAGGCCAAGGCGCGCTGCATCGAGTCCGGAGGCCGCGTCCTCTACGCGGCGCTGGACGGGAGCGGTCCGTATCGCTGCGAGCGGCCCGCCGGCGGCGGGATCGCCCGATCGGTCAAGCTGGCGGATTAATCCGCAACGGAACGGAGTTGTCGGGTATATCCGGCGCCGCCTGACGCGAACCGGATGCCGACGCCTTGGAAAACGCGCTCCTTCGATGGGTCCAGTCGACCGCCCTGATGCGGGCGGATGTCGAGGCGCTCATCGGCATCACGCTGGCGGTCGGCGTGACCCTGCACGCCCTGCTGCGCAAGCGGCGGGTGAGCGTGGCGGTGGGCTGGATCGGTCTGGCGTGGCTCTCGCCGATCTTCGGCACGGCGCTCTATCTGACCTTCGGCATCAATCGCGTCTCGCGCCGCGCCCGTCGGCTGCGAACCAAGCCCTCCGACGCGACGCGGCTGCCCGATACCGACGACGCGGTGGTGCCGGAAGCCCTCTGGCCCCTCGACCGCGCGATCCGGCGGATCACCGCCCTGCCGGCCTTCGAGGGCAACGCCGTTCAGATGTACCGCAACGGCGACGCGGCCTATCCGGTGATGCTGGACGCCATCCGCGGGGCGCGGACCAGCATTGGCCTGTCGAGCTACATCTTCCGGGACGATCCCACCGGCCGCGAGTTCTGCGACGCCCTGGTGGAGGCGCAGTCCCGGGGCGTGAAGGTCCGCGTCATCATCGACGGCATCGGCGGCGGCTACTTCCGGGCGCCCGTCTATCACCGCCTGACCGCCGCCGGGGTTCCGGCCGCCCTGTTCATGCACTCGGCCCTGCCCTGGCGGATGCCGTTTCTCAACCTGCGCTCGCACAAGAAGCTGCTGATCATCGACGGTTCCACTGCGTTCACGGGGGGGCTCAACATCGCGCACGCGAACCGCGTCGCCCTCAAACCGGAGCATCCGATCCGCGATACCCACTTCCGACTGCGCGGCCCGGTGGTGGAGCAACTCGCCGTCGCCTTCGCGGCCGATTGGGCCTTCGTCGACGGGGAACTGCTCGACGGCGAGCCCTGGTCCGTCGACCTGGAACCATCCGGACGCAGCGTCGCGCGGGCGGTCACCTCCGGTCCGGACGCCGACGTCGAGAAGATCGAACAGGTGATCCTGCAGGCGCTCGCCTGCGCGCGTCGGACGGTCCGGTTCGTGACGCCCTACTTCCTCCCCGACGAACTCGTGACCGGCGCCCTGGCCCAGGCCGCGACCCGGGGCATCACCGTCGACGTGATCATCCCGCGGGTGAGCGACCACCCGTTCATCGACTGGGCGACCCGCGCACATCTCGATCCGCTGCTCAGGGCCGGGGTGCGGGTCTGGCTCGACGAGCCGCCCTTCGATCACTCGAAGGCGATGGTGGTCGACGACGTCTGGTGCTTCGTCGGCAGCGCCAACTGGGACATGCGCAGCTTCCGGCTCAATTTCGAGCTGAACGTCGAGATCATCGACGCCGACCTGGCCGCCGAGCTCGACCGGTTCATGCGCGGCAAGATGGAGGCGCGCCTCAGCCGTGAGGATCTCGCCGCGCGCGCCCTGCCGATCCGTCTGCGCGACGCAGGCGTGCGACTGCTGCTGCCATACCTTTGAGCCGGCCGGGGGCGTGCGCCTCCGGGGCCGGTCCCAGGTGGACGACGATCGGCCGGTGGTCGGAGCGCCCCCGGGGCAGCACCGCGTGCTCGTGGCAGACCAGCCCGCGGGCGAGGCAGCGATCGAGCCGGAGCGGCAGCACGTCCACCATCGCGTGCGTCGGCTGACGGGGTCCGACGTCGCGGAAGCCCGGGATCAGGGCCGGGCCGACGATATTATAATCGCCCAGGACCGCCGCACGGGCCGGCAACTCGCCGACGATGCGGCGAAGCTGTCGGCGGTTCAGCATCTGCCCGTGCGACAGGTGCACGTTGGCGACGCCGAACTCGCCGAGGTCGAGAATCTGGCAGACCCGATGCACCAGGGCGCCGGAGGGCAGCGTGATCACGCGCGGCGGTGCCGGCCACGGCTTCGGGCTCCACATGGCCAGCCCGTGGATCCGGCCCGGCAGTGGCGCCCAGGCGTAGTGGCCGCCGATCCGGTCCAGCAGGAAGCCGATCGCCCGGGTCGCCTCCTGCATCAGCAGCAGGTCGGGCTGTTCCTGCGCGACCAGGGCAGCCACGTCGTCGACGGCCGCGCCGGTGCGCCGCAGGAGGTTCCAGCTCACGATCTTGAACGGTCCGTGCGGCCGGTGCGGCTGGGCGGACGATGGCAAGGCGATGGAGCGGACCGGGCGTGCAGCTGGGGTCATCGAACCGGTCTCGTACCTCACTGCGCGGCTTCGCCTCTACCGCCACGCTTTAACGCGCCCGGCGCCGGGACGTTCGACGGGATTCGCGCGGTGTCGACCGCGTCGTGAGAATGGAGCGCGCCGCCGCGCCGACGTGTCGCGCGGCATCCGGGATCGGGTTCCGCTCCGCCGGCCCAGCCCGGAAAGCGGTCCCGCAGTCCGCGTCGAACCGCGCCCTCAGCGGGTTCATGCGGCGAGAGCGGCTTGCGACCCGACGCCGAGTGGAGGACACACCGCGGGCGCGTGCTTTCCGGATTCTTCGGCACCGTCGGACCGCCGTCCACCGACACCGCTTGAGGCCCACCCCGCGGACAGCCTAAGAGCGCGATCACGGCGCCGTCGCCGGTGCGATCGCACCGCCCTTCGACGCTTCACCCAGTCCTTCCGGAGGCCGATGACGGCGTTCAGCTTCATCCACGCGGCGGACCTGCACCTCGGCAGCCCCCTATCCGGCCTCGCGGCCCGGGACGCGGACCTCGCCCGTCGACTGGCCTCGGCCGGGCGGCAGGCCTTCGAGGATCTGGTGAGCCGGGCGATCGAGCGCGCGGTCGCCTTCGTGGTGGTGGCCGGCGACGTCTACGACGGCGATTGGACCGACACGACGATCGGCCTGTTCTTCGCCCGGCAGGTGGCGCGCCTCGACCGTGCCGGCATCTCCACCGTGCTGGTCCGCGGCAACCACGACGCCGAGAGCGTGATCAGCCGGGCGATCACGTTGCCGCCGTCGGTCCACATCTTCCCGTCGAACCGCGCCGGCACCCTGCGGCTCGACGGTCTGCGGGTCGCCCTGCACGGCCGGAGCTTCCAGAGCCGTGCCGTCGAGGAGAACCTGTCCCTCACCTACCCGGCTGCCCTGCCGGGCTGGTTCAACCTCGGGATCCTCCACACCTCCTGCACCGGCCATGCCGCCCACGAGACCTACGCGCCCTGCTCGGTCTCCGATCTCACGGCCCGCGGCTACGATTACTGGGCCCTCGGCCACATCCACGAGTACGCCGAACTGTCCCGGGATCCCTGGATCGTGTTTCCGGGCAACCTCCAGGGCCGCAGCGTGCGCGAATGCGGTGAGAAGGGCGCCGTGGTGGTCGAGGTCGCCGACGGCCGGGTGACCGGGGTCACCCGGCTCGCCCTCGACCGCGCCCGGTTCGAACAGATCTCGGTGGATCTCGCCGACGCGGCGGACCTCCGCGCCGCGTTGGAGGCCGTCGAGGGCGCGCTGCGGCCGCTCGCCGCCCTGGCGGCGACCCGTCTCGTCCTGGTCCGCGTCCACCTCACCGGCGTGACGCCGGCTCACGACGCGCTGTCGTCGGACCGCGACGCGGTCACGGCCGAGATCCAAGCCGCCGCCCACCGCCTGCACGAGGACATCTGGCTGGAGCGGCTGAAGATCGAGACCCACCGGCCCCGCGTCGCCCTGGAACCCTCCGGTCCGGCCATCGATCCGGCGGCGCTTCTGGCCGACCTCGACCGCGATCCGGAATTCCGGGCCCGGGCACGCGCCATCCTCGCGGAGATCGGCAGCCGGATGCCCGCCGCGGTCGCCGCGGAAGCCGATCTGGAGGCCGAGTTCGACGCCCTCTGTGCCGAGGCCGAGGCGCTGATCCTCGGACGCCTCGGCGGCCGGCATTGCTGAGCCGGCAGCGCAAGGACACACGATGCGCCTGATCCGCCTCGCCCTCGAGCGCTACGGCGCCTTCACCGACCGGGTCGTGGAATTCCGGCCGGACGCGCGGCTGCACGTGGTGCTCGGCGCCAACGAGGCCGGCAAGAGCACCGCACTGGCCGCGGTCACGGATCTGCTGTTCGGCTTCGAGAAATCCACCCGCTACGCCTTCCTGCACGACATGCCGCAGCTTCGACTCGGCGCCGACATCGCCGCCGTCGACGGGCGTCGGCTCACGTTCCGCCGCCGGAAGGGCAACAGCCGGACCCTGATCGACGCCGCCGAGGCGCCGCTTCCCGACGACGTCCTGGCGCCGTTCCTGGGCGGGATCTCCCGAACGGTGTTCTGCCGTGCCTTCGGCCTGGACGCGTCGAGCCTGCGGGCCGGCGGTCGCGAGATGGTCGATGTCGAGGGCGAGGTCGGCGCGAGCCTGTTCGCGGCGGGCTCGGGCCTGCGCGGCCTCACGGACCTGCAGGCCGCCCTCGATCAGGAGGCCGACGGCATCTTCGCGCCGCGGCAAGCCAAGCACCGGACCTTCTACCAGGCCCTGGAGCGCCACGAGACCGCCCGCAAGGCGATTCGCGACAAGGGCGTGCGGACCGGGGACTGGCGGGCGCTGAACGACGAGATCGCCGCCGCGGCGGGGCAGCTCGACGGCGTCAGGGAGGAGCAGAAGGCCATGGCGGTCGCGCGCGCCCGGCTGGAGCGGCTCAAGCGGGTCCGACCGATCCTCGCCGAGATCGATGCGCTGGACGCGCGCATGTCCGCCGAGAACGGGCTGGTCGAGGCTGAACCCACCTGGATCGAGCGCCTCGGCGCAGCCCTGGAGCGTTGCCGCGGCGCGGAGTCCGCGGTGGAGGGCACCGGCTCCGCCCTCGCCCGCGCCCGCGCCGAAGCCGAGGCGGTGCCGGTTGAGCCGGGACTGACGCTCCGGGCCGACGAGATTCTGGCGGCCTTCAGCGGCACCAACGCGTACGAGAAGGGTGGCGCCGACCTGCCCCGGATCGAGGGGGACGCCCACAAGGTCGGCTTGGAGCTGGAGCGGCTGCGCGCCCGCATCGGCGCGCCGGACGTGGCGGCGCTGGAAGCCGATCAGCCGACCGACGCCGCCCGCGCCCGGATCGAGCGGCTGATCCGGGATCACCGGGCGCTGAGCGCGGCCGAAGAGCAGCTTGCCCACGACCTCGCCGCAACCTGCGCCGAGCGCGATCGGCTTGCCCGTGAGGTCGAGGCGGCGGGCGCGACCCACGATCCGACCCCGCTGCGCGAAGCCCTCAGGCCGCTCGCACGCCTGCACGAGCGGGTCGCCGCTCTCGAGACGCTGGACGCGACCATACAGCGGGAGGCGGCCCTGCTGCGGAACGGGGCTGCCCGGCTGTCGCCTCCGATCCCCGATCTCGCCGCCCTCGTCCGGATGCCCCTGCCTGCCCAGGAGACGGTGGCGCGCTTTCGCGGCTTGCTGGACGGAAAGATCCGCGAGCGGGAGCGGTCGGCCGACCAGCGCGACGTGGCCCGCCGCCAAGTCGCCGTCACCCGCGACCGCGTCCGGGAGCGCGAGGCCGGACGGCCCGTGGCCACCCGCGAGCGCGTGGAGGCGCTCCGGGATACCCGTGACGCGACCTTCGCACCGCTGCGCGACGCCTTGGCGTCGGGGCGAGCCGTCGCGGCCGCCCAGATCGCGGCCTACGAGGCGGCGCGCCGCGACGCGGACCGGCTGGCCGACGCGCGCGGGGATGATGCCGCCCGGGTCGCGGCCCACGCGGCCGACCTCGAACGCCTCGCCGCCGAGGAGGCGGATCTGGCCGCCGCCGAGGAGGATCTTGCCGGGATCTGCGCCGAAATCGCCGAGGGCGAGGCCGCCTGGCGCGAGGCGTGGCGGCCCGCCGGGATCGTTCCCGCCTCGCCGGCCGAGATGGCGGCGTGGCTGACCGAGGTCGAGGGCCTGATCGAGGCCGAGCAACGGCTCGCGGATCAGCGGATCGGGCGCGGCCGGGTTTGGGCCGGGATCGAAGCGGCCCGATCGCCGATCGCGGATCTCGGAGCCCGTGCCGGCCTCGAGCCGGCGCCGGCCCTCGAGATCGGTGAGGCCCTCGAACGTCTCGAAGCCCGGGTCGCGACCCTGGCGAGCCGCTGGGAGGCGAACCTGCAGACCGGCGGCGCGCTGCGCGCCGCGCGGGCCGCCGCCGAACGGCTCGACGCGGCCCGGACCGGCCTGGAGGCCAAACGGGCCGCCTGGCGGACCGAGTGGATCGAGGCGCTTCAGCCTCTCGCGCTCGGCGGGACGGCGCGGCCCGAAGAGGCCGAAGGTGCCCTGGAGGCTTGGCGCACGGTCCCCGACCGGCTGGCGGAGCGCGCCGCCCTCGATCGCCGGTCGGCCGGCCTCCGGCGCGACATGGAGGCGTTCCGATGCGGCGCGGCCGCCCTGATCGAGGCGTTGGCCCCCGACCTCGCTGGCACGCCGCCGACCGGCGCCGTCCGGACGCTGCACGCGCGCCTCGTCGCCGCGCAGGCGCGCGAGGCCCGGCGCGCCGAACTCGATCGTCGCCGTGAGGAGGCGGAGGGCGCCGACCGGGCCGCCGGTGAACGCCGGGACGCCGCGCTCGCGGCTCTGAGCCGGCAGGTCGCCGAGGCCTTGCCGAACCTCGAGACGGCATCGATGGTGGAAGTCGAGATCCTGTTCGACCGGCTGAGTGCCCGGGAGCGGCTGAGGGCCGAGCTGCTGCGGCTCCGCGGCAGCCTCGCCGGCGCCGGCGACGGATTGCCGGAGGCCGACCTGCGCGGTGATCTCGCCGCGCTGCCGCCGGAGGCGATCGAGGCGGAGCTGGCCCGGCTCGCCCTGGAGGCCGAAGCTCTGGGGGAACGCGGCCAGATCGTGTTTGCCGACCGGGACCGGGCCGAGCGCCGCCGGGCGGAGCTGGAGGGCGGGACCGGGGCCGAACCGGCACTCGCGGAGCGCAAGGCCGCCGAGGCCGATCTTCAGTCGACGGCCCGGTCCTGGGCGGTCCTGCGCTTCGCGGGGCTGATGCTGGGTCAGGCGATGGCCCGGCACCGGGCGGGGCAGCAGGATCCCCTGGTCGCGCGGGCCGGTGCGCTGTTCCGGGCGCTCACCGGCGGAGCCTTCTCGGGCCTCGCCCAGACCTATGACGATGCCGACACGCCGCGGCTCGCCGGCCAGCGCGCGGGCGGCGGTACGGTGGCGATCGAGGGCATGAGCGAGGGCACTCGCGACCAGCTCTACCTCGCCCTGCGGCTCGCCTACCTGGAGGATTATGCCGGCCGGGCCGAGCCGGCGCCGTTCATCGGCGACGACCTCTTCTCGACCTTCGACGAGACCCGGACCGGCTACGGCCTCGACGCGCTGGCGGAGATCGGCGCGCGCGTCCAGCCGATCCTATTCACCCACCACCGCCACGTCGCCGACTTGGCTCGCGAGCGTCTGGGCGCGGCGGTGGACGTGGTGGCGCTGTAGGTCCTGCCATCCGCCCGCGTCGCGCGCGGGGGTTCGCCGGGCTTTCCGCCGCCGGTCTCAGAGCCGCGCCTGCCGGGCGGCGATCCAGTGGGCGCCCCGATCGGCGACGCCACGTTGCCGCGGCACCCGTTGCCCCCCGCGCGCCGACGCTGCGAGCCGACCGACCTCACCGGCGATCGCTTGCCCCGTCTCCCTGCGGCCGCTGACGCGGGACAGCCTCCCGGATCGGGTCGCCCGCCGGTCAGCTCGCGCCGGCGAGATACCGCGCCTCCAAGTGCGCCCGGAACGCCTCCGTGCCGAGCGGCGCGCCGGTCGCGCGGGCGAGGAGTTCGTCGGTGCCATGCAGGCTCCCCACCGCGTGGACCTTGGCGCGCAGCCAGTCTCTCAGCGGCCCGAAATCCCCCTGCGCCAGGCAATCCGGAAGCGCGGGCTCGGCCGACCGGGCGGCCCGGAACAGCTGCGCCGCCGCCAGCGCACCCAGCGTGTAGGTCGGGAAATAGCCGAAGGCGCCGCTCGGCCAGTGGATGTCCTGAAGGCATCCGACCCGGTCGTCCGGTACGGCCAGCCCCAGAAGCTCCCGCAATCCGTCATTGAAGGCCCCCGGCAGGTCGCGCACCGCGAGGTCGCCCGCGATCATCGCGGTCTCCAGCCGGTAGCGCAGGAGGATGTGGGCCGGATAGGTCGCCTCGTCGGCGTCGACGCGGATGAAGCCCGGCGCGACGCGGGTGTTCAGCGCGTGCAGGTTCTCCGGTGACCATTCCGGCCCGGACCGCCCGAATGCCTCCCGCAGCAACGGCGCCAGGAACGTGAAGAACGCCCGGCTCCGGCAGGCCTGCATCTCGACAATGAGCGACTGGCTCTCGTGAAGGCTCATGCCTCGCGCCGCGCCCACTGGCTGGTGCCGCCACGCCGCCGGACGGCCCTGCTCGTAGAGGGCGTGGCCGGTCTCGTGCAGCACGCCCATCAGGGCGCGGCCGAAATCGGCCACGTCGTACCGGGTGGTGATGCGCACGTCGTCCGTGGCGCCCCCGCAGAACGGATGCAGGCTGATGTCGAGCCGGCCGCGGGTGAAGTCGAAGCCGACCGCCGCCATGAGCTTGAGGCCGAGCGCGCGCTGCACGTCCACGTCGAACGGGCCGGCGAGCGGCAGCGGCGCCGCTCGGGACGCCTGGATCTCCCGGGCGCGCGCGATGAGCGCTGGCAGCCAGCTCGTGAGGTCCGCGAAGAGCGGATCGATCGTCGCGCGGCGCATGCCGGGATCGTAGCTGTCGAGCAGCGCGTCGTAGGGATCGAGCCCGAGGGCATCACCCTTGGCCTCACCGATCTCGCGCTGAAGCCGAAGCACCTCGGCGAGGTGTGGCTCCAGCCGGGCGAAGTCCGCGTCGCGTCGCGCCTCGCGCCAGACCATCTCCGACCGGGAAACCGCGCGGGAACTCGCTTCCACGAGGTCGCGCGGGACGGCCGTGGCGTGCGCCTGAGCGCGGCGCATCTCGCGCAGGTTGGCCGCGGGCCAGGGATCGGGGTGTCCCGCCTGCTCGGCGGCGAGCAGATCCTCGGCGGCCCCGGGGGCGGTCAGCATCTCGTGGGCGAGCCCGCGAAGGATCGCGAGCTGATCGCCCCGTGCCTCGGCAGCGCCGTCGGGCATCAGCGTCTGCGCGTCCCAGCCGAGGATCCCGGCCGCGCCCTCAAGGGCCGCTAGACGGGCGAAGCGCTGCTCCAGGGTCTGGTAGGCGGTCATGCCGGGCAAGCCTTCTTCGATGTGACTGACGGAACGGGGAAAATAACGTTTGCCCGCGCCTTCGGCGTCTCACGCACGATCGTCGCACCGATGCGTGCCGCAGGGTGATCGGGTTCGTAGCAGCAATCTGTGGACTACGCCCACCACCGCCCCTTGCCGCCCTAAAAATATCGCTTAGGTTTGTTTTTCACCTGGAGTAAACCCAAGATGGCTGACGATCTCGATCGGCGGGAGCCGGAGGACAAATTCAAGATCAACGTTCACGAGGAATGGGAGCTTCGCTACTGGGCGCGGAGATTCGGTGTGACGCGGGAGCAGATCGTGGACGCCGTCAGACGCGTCGGTGTTCAGACGAGGGACGTCGCGAGGTATCTCGGCAAGGCGTGGCCGTGAACGACCGGCCGAACGCCCTGCAGATGGGATCTCGTCGCATCGGAGATGCCGGCCGTTCCTAGCCGGCCTGCAGCATCTCTAGCTCCAGCCAGCGATCCTCCGCCTGCGACAGCTCGGTCTCGGCCTGCGCCAGCATGGACGAGGCTTTGTCGAAGCGGGCCGGGTCGCGGGCATACAGATCGGGATCGGCCAGGATCGTCTTGAGCTGCCCGATCGCCGCTTCCAGCTTCCCGATGCGGGCCGGCAGCGTCTTCAACTCGTGCTGGTCCTTGAAGCCGAGCTTGGGCTTGCCCGCCGGCTGAGGCGTCGGCGCGGCAGACCGCTCCCGCGGCTCCCTGGCTTTCGGCGCGGCGGCCCGGGCCTCGACGCCCTGCCCGCGTTGGACCAGCATGTCGCTGTAGCCGCCGGCATACTCGACCCAGCGGCCCGCCCCCTCGGAGACGAGGACGCTGCCGGCCACGCGGTCGAGGAAGTCGCGGTCGTGGCTCACCAGGATCAGCGTGCCCTGGTAGTCGCCGAGCATCTCCTGGAGGAGGTCGAGGGTCTCGAGGTCGAGGTCGTTCGTCGGCTCGTCGAGGACGAGAAGGTTGGCGGGTTGGGCCAGGGCACGGGCGATCAGCAGCCGGTTGCGCTCGCCGCCGGAGAGCACCGAGACCGGCGTCCGGGCCTGCTCGGGGGTGAACAGGAAGTCCTTGAGGTAGCCGATCACGTGGCGGCTCTGGCCGTTCACGGTCACGCTGTCGCCGCGCCCGCCGGTGAGCACGTCGGTGACGGTCATGCCGGGCTCCAGCACGGCCCGGGCCTGATCGAGGACCACCGGCAGCAGGTTGGTGCCCAGCACGACCTGGCCGGAATCCGGCGCGAGGCGCCCCATCAGCAGGTTGATCAGGGTGCTCTTGCCCGCGCCGTTGGCCCCGACGATGCCGAGCCGGTCGCCCCGCATCACCCGGAGCGACAGGCCCGCGACGATCGTCCGCTCGCCGTAGGATTTCGCGATGTCGCGCGCCTCGACCACGAGGCTGCCGGAGGATTCCGCGTCGGACGCCTGCATGCTGACGCTGCCCACGGGGCGACGGACCTCGCGGCGGTCCTTGCGCAGCTCGTGCAGGTTACCGAGACGGCGGACGTTGCGCTTGCGCCGGGCGGTGACGCCGTAGCGCAGCCAATGCTCTTCCGCGGCGATCTTCCGGTCGAGCTTGTGCTGATCGCGTTCCTCCTCCTCGAAGAAGGCGTCGCGCCAGGCCTCGAAGCTGGAGAAGCCCTGGTCGATCCGCCGGGTCTCGCCGCGGTCCAGCCAGATCGTGGCCCGGGACAGCGCCGAGAGGAAGCGCCGGTCGTGGCTGATCAGGACGAGCGCCGCGCGGGTGCCCTTCAACTCCGATTCGAGCCACTCGATCGCCGGAAGGTCGAGGTGGTTGGTGGGTTCGTCGAGGAGCAGGACGTCGGGCTCCGGGGCAAGCGCCTGCGCCAGCGCGGTGCGCCGCCCCTCGCCGCCCGAGAGCGTCTGCGGGTCCTCCGCGCCGGTGAGGCCGAGGCTCTCCAGCAGATAATGGGCGCGGTGGGTGGACTCGCCCGGCGGCAGGCCGGCCTCGACGAAGTCGAGCGTGGTGGCGAAGCCCGAGAAGTCGGGCTCCTGGGCGAGGTAGCGGATCGTGGTGCCGGGCTGGATGAACCGGCGCCCCTTGTCGGGCTCGACCAGGCCCGCGGCGATCTTCATCAGCGTGGACTTGCCCGAGCCGTTGCGACCGACCAAGCACGTGCGCTCGCCCGGAGCGATGGCGAGGTCGGCGCCGGTGATGAGCGGCGTGCCGCCGAAGGTGAGTAAGACGTCCTGAAGGGTGAGGAGCGGGGGAGCGGCCATGGGCCGGCTTATGGCAGTGCGGGGCGGGCTGTTCAAACGGCACCGCCCCGGTCAGGTCGTACCGGCTCAGGCGATCGGGTTGGCCGGCCCGGTCGGGGGGCTGATCTCCGGCGCACCCGGGTCGTTCACCGGGATCTCCGGCGGTTGGATGCCGGGGGACTCGGAGGGGGTGTTCCCGGGGATCTCGGGTCCCGGGGGCTGCGTCGGCGCCTGCGGGGGTTCGTAGGGCCGGTCCGGTGCCGGGACCGGCTGCGGCGGCACCTCGGGGACCTGCCCCGGATCGGCGAGCGTGAACTGGAACACCGTTATCCTCCGCGAGACCGACGGTGCGCGGTCGCACCGGTCCGGCGGAAACAAGGTCCCCGCGTTCCGGTTCCGAACCGCTACTTCTTGGTCAGCAGGAGGTTGCCCTCCTTGCTCGCCACTTTCTGGATCTTCTCGGCGAACAGGGCGAGCAGGAACGGCAGCTTCACCTCCAGGCGAACGCTCTCGGCTCCCACGTCGATCGTGCCGGCGATCTTCTGGGCCACCGCCGACACGCCGAAATCGAGGCGATCGCCCGTCCAGGCGAGCTGGTCCACCGTGATCCCGCTCTTGGCCAGGAAGGCCCGCGCCTGATCGATCCCGTGCTCGAGGCGCCGCTTGGCCTCGTCGCGGCCGAGGTCGTGCGGGATGTCGACGATGAGAGGCTTGGGCATGCGGTTGATCCGGGCTGAACCTGGCAGCAGATGGTGCCTCCGGATGCCGCAGACAACGCCTCGTGACGGCCCTGTCCGTCGGGAGCAGGGCCGTCCGCGTGCCGTGGCGTCAGTTCAGGACGTGCAGGGAAACGTAGGTCGTGCCGCCCATGCCGAGGGCGCGAGCCGAGCCGCGGGACAGGTCGATGATGCGGCCGCGCACGAACGGACCCCGGTCGTTGATGCGCACGATCACGGAGCGGCCGGTCCGCTGGTTCTCGACGCGGACCCGGGTGCCGAAGGGCAGGCTCCGATGGGCGGCGGTCATTCCGTTGGGGTTGAAATGTTCGCCGTTCGCGGTGCGGTGGCCGCTGCCGTACCAGGAGGCCGCCCCGCTCTGTGCGAAGGCTGGGAGGGAGGTCCCGAGGACGGTGGTCAGCATTCCGAGCGAAACGACGAGCTTTCCGAAACCAAACGACATTCTGAACGCATTCCCTTGTTTTTTCGGGACGGCGCCAGTCGTTTCCGAAATCGGCCGGAATAAGGCCGGTCTTGGCGTACGGTCGAGGTCGCATTAAAGGCGCGATTTTTCGACGCGTGCTGATTACATGCGCAATTGTTGCGGAAAATTTCTGTCAGATCTCGTAAATACTTGCCTGCAAGTCGAGGCGCGTCATTTCAAAGCTTTTCGGCGTCTCAGCCGAGGAAGACAGGTTATAGGCTGAAATTCCCAAGCCTTGCGCTGGGTGTGACCCTGCTTCCCGCTCAGGTGGACGCGGAACGCTCGGATTGCGGGGATCGGGGATTGGTTTCCGGCATTCGTTGCGGGTCGGCCGCCTTGGCGTCTCGCGGCGCTGCGGGGTGGCCCGCCGCATCGACCCGTGCCGCCACTCACCCGGCTCGGCGACAGGGTCGATTAATCGATGGGTGGATCATCGGTTCCCGGCCCGGCAAAAACTGCAGCCCCAGAACGGGACGCCCGGCGCTGAAATCCGACAACGCGACCTTTACCGTACCGGGGGCATGGTCTGCCGGTCAGTCGCGTAACCGGTGTTTGCCATGGCTTCCCCGCGTACCGTGGCTGCCGACGCCGTCGCCCGGAATCAGGTCTCGCGTGCCGGGCGGCCCGCGTCGGCGCCACGGATGGGTCTCGTACCCGCCCAGCGTTCCCTGCCCCTCGACCAAGTGCTGGTCGGGGATTGCATCGCCGCCATGAACGCCCTTCCGGCGTCGAGCGTCGACTGTGTGTTCGCCGACCCGCCGTACAACCTTCAGCTCGGCGAAGCCGGCCTGCTGCGTCCCGACCAGAGCCGCGTCGACGCCGTCGACGACGACTGGGACAAATTCGCGACCTTCGAAGCCTACGACACCTTCACGCGGGACTGGCTCGCGGCCTGCCGCCGCGTGATGAAGCCGAACGCGACCCTCTGGGTGATCGGGTCTTACCACAACATCTTCCGGGTCGGGAGCGCGTTGCAGGATCTCGGTTACTGGATCCTGAACGACATCGTCTGGCGCAAGGCCAACCCGATGCCGAATTTCCGCGGCAAGCGGTTTACCAATGCCCATGAAACCCTGATCTGGGCTTCGCGCTCGGCGGAGTCGAAGGGTTACACCTTCCATTACGAGGCGCTGAAAGGAGGCAACGAGGACCTCCAGATGCGCTCCGACTGGTTCATCCCCCTCTGCACCGGCGAAGAGCGGCTGAAGGATGCCGCAGGCCGGAAGGTTCACCCGACCCAGAAGCCCGAGGCGCTGCTCGCCCGGACCCTGCTGGCCGCGACCAATCCCGGCGACGTCGTCCTCGATCCTTTCTTCGGTACCGGCACGACCGGAGCCGTGGCCAAGCGCCTCGGCCGCCGCTTCATCGGCATCGAGCGGGAGACGCTCTACGCGGAAGCTGCGCGCGAGCGGATCGCGGCGGTGGAGACCCTGTCGAAGGCGGCCCTCATGGTGGCGCCGACCAAGCGCGCCGAGCCGCGGGTGCCGTTCCTGTCGGTCATCGAGGCGGGGCACATCCGGCCCGGCGAGACCGTGACCGACGAGCGCCGCCGGTACCGCGCCACGGTGCGTCCGGACGGACAGCTCGACAACGGCCTCGTCATCGGCTCGATCCACAAGATCGGTGCCCTGGTTCAGGGCCTGCCGGCCTGCAACGGCTGGACGTTCTGGCACGTGGAACGCGGCGGCAAGCCGGTGGTGATCGACTCCTACCGGGCCGGCCTGCGGCAGGCGATGGCGAACGGCTGAGCCCGCGATCCGTCGCCGCGCTCCGGGCCCCAGGGTCCCGGACGCCATCGGTTCACCCTGAATCCGTCCCGAGGCGCCGACGCCGGCAGATCCCACGGGAGTGCCAGCCGCGGCCTCCGCCGCGCTCCGGAACACCGATCACGATCTTGCTGCGAGGGCGACGACGTCCTCCGTCTGCAGCCAGCGTGCGTGCGGTGCGGGACGGCTCTACCGTTTCCGCGCCGCCCCGGATCGGCGCACAGGCGGTCCCGGCCGTGCCGTCATGGGGGGGGCGGCCTCCTCATCCAGCACATCGTCCACCTCCGGCGGCGGCGCCGGCGCCGGCCTCGGCCGAGGCTTCGGGACGGCCCGCACGCTCGGCCGCGGATCGGGATCCGGTATCGACACCTGCGCCTCCAGGGCCGCCAGCAGCGGCATCGGCGGCGGCTCCTTCTTCGGGCGACCGCGCGGCTTCTTCTCGGGCTCCACCTTGGGATCGAAGGCGTGGGCCAGAACCTTCCGCATCAGGCCGGGCAGCGGCTCCTCGGCGAGGCCGGAGCGGGGCGTGAAGCGCATGCCGGCCGGTGCGGGCGTCGAGAGCGCCACCCGCGCCGCAAACACGGTCAGTTCCAGGGGGAAATGCGTGAAGCCGTGGCGGACCATGCCCGGCAGGCGCTTCCAGCGCGCGTCGAGCGGCGCGTCCAGCAGGGCTGCGGCGACGTCATAATCCGGCTCCCAGGCGCTGCCCGGCGGCTCCGCCATGTTGCCGAGTAGTCCCTCCGGTGGGCGCGTCCGCAGCAGCACCGCCTCGTCGCCGCTGCGGATCGCCACGAAGGCGGCACCGCGGCGCAGCGCGCCCTTCGCCACCCGGATCTTGCGCGGGAACGTCTCCTGCGTGCCGAGCGACCGGGCGCGGCACGGCCGCATCCACGGGCAGAGCGCGCAGGCGGGGCGCTTCGGCGTGCAGATCGTCGCGCCGAGGTCCATCAGCGCCTGCGCGAAGTCGCCCGGTCGGCTTTCCGGGACGAGGGCCTGCGTCAGCCTGCGGATCTCCGGGCGACTGCCCGGCAGGGGGGCATCGACCGCGTAGGCCCGGCTCAGCACCCGCTCGACGTTGCCGTCGACGGCGGCCTCCGGTCGCTCGAAGGCGATCGCCGCGATGGCCCCGGCCGTGTAGGCGCCGATCCCCGGCAGCTTGCGCAGGCCGTCGGCGGTGTCGGGGAAGCGACCGCCCGAAGCCGCGACGGCCCGCGCGCAGGCGTGGAGATTGCGGGCGCGGGAATAGTAGCCGAGTCCGGCCCAAGCCGACATCACCGCCTCCTCGGGGGCTGCGGCGAGGGTGAACACGTCGGGGAAACGCGTCAGGAAGCGCTCGAAATACGGGCGCACCGCGGCGATCGTGGTCTGCTGCAGCATCACCTCGGAGAGCCAGACCCGGTAGGGGTCGGGCACCTCTCCGGCCAGCGCCCGCCAGGGCAGCACCCGCCGATGCCGGTCGTACCAGGCGAGCAGGTCGTCGGCGCACGGTCCGGGACCGGGCTTGGAATCCGTGGCTGTGAGGGGCGGCATGGGCTGGTCGACCGGGCTGCCGCTGCATAGCCGGAGGGCGGCGGCGATCATAGGGCGACGAAACCGCCGGCGCGTCCTCCCTTCGTCAACCATCCTGCGCTAACCTCCGCGGATCCACTGGGCCGGAACCATCATGGCGCGCGTCAAACCGCTGGCCGAACTGATCGAGGGTTGCATCGGGCCGGCCTTCGCGGCGCAGGGCTTCGCCTCGACCGACATCCTGGCCGCTTGGCCGGAGATCGTCGGCGAGCGGCTCGCCCGCTACTGCCGTCCGTCGAAGCTCGAATGGCCGAAGCGACGGCGGAAGGACGCCGGCACCCCCGAATCCGGCACCCTGGTGGTGCGGGTCGAAGGCGTCTTCGCCATCGAGCTGCAGCACCTCGCACCGGTGGTGATCCAGCGGATCAACGCCCATTACGGCTGGGCCTGCGTGTCCCGCATCGTGCTGCAGCAGGACCGGGTCGGGCGGGGCGGCCGTGCTGCCGCGCCCGCCCGGATCGATCCGGCGCGCGCCGTCGAGGTCCAGCGCGCCGTGGCGGGCATCGCTGACGACAATCTGCGCGCCGCCCTCGACCGCCTCGGCACCGCGGCCGTGGCCTCGCGCCCGGACCGGTGAACGGGACGATTCGGTCACCTTGCCAGGAAGCCCGCGCCCGAGTACCGGCATCGAAACGCCATGACGGTCCATTCCGGCGGAGCCTGCCCGATGACGACGCGACGCGACGCTCTCAAGTTCTCCGGCCTTGCCATCGGCGCCGGCATCGCCCTGCCGGCCCTCGTTCGCGGCGCCCGCGCCGAGGGCATCGACACCGCCGCGCTGCTCCAGCCGGGTCCCCTCGGTGACGTCTGGCTCGGACCGGCGGATGCCAAATGCACCATCATCGAGTACGCCTCGATGACCTGCTCGCACTGCGCGGCCTTCCACAAGAACACGTGGCCGACCCTGAAGGAGCGCTACATCGATACGGGAAAGGTGCGGTTCACCCTGCGCGAATTCCCCCTCGACCCGCTGGCGACCGCGGCCTTCATGCTGGCGCGCTGCGAGGGCGAGTCCAAGTATTATCCGATCACCGACCTGCTGTTCGACCAGCAGCCGGCCTGGGCCTTCACCCCGAAGCCTGTGGACGCGCTGGAGCAGATGCTCCGTCAGGCCGGCTACAACAAGCAGACCTTCGAGGCGTGCCTGAAGGACCAGAAGGTCTACAGCGCGGTCAACGCCGTGAAGCAGCGCGGGCTCGACGTGTTCAAGGTCGACTCCACCCCGACCTTCTTCATCAACGGTGAGCGTTACACCGGCGAGATGACGGTCGAGGGCATGGAGAAGGTGATCAAGCCCATTCTGGGCGCCTGAGCGACTGTTCGGAGACATGCGCGGAGCACCGGTCCAGCGTGGCGCTCCAACCTGAAATACCAACTCAAAATCAAAGACTTATCGTGTATGGAGTTCGCCTTGACACTCAAGATAGGCGAAACTATGGTGCGCCGCGCTTGCTGGGGGTGTCCAGCCGGTTCCAGATCCTCCTGCCCGATGAGTTTTGAGCCGTGAACGGCGACGACCCAAGGGACGGGAAAAGGACCGAGCAGACGCCGACGGACAGCGAACTCTCCGCGAGGCTCAGACGTCTCGAGACGCAGATCGAACGGAAGCGGCCGCAGGCCGCTCCCGATCCTTCCACGCGCGCTCGGAACGGCGGGCCATCCTCGCTGGGCCAGGCCATGACGCTCTCCACGGAGTTCGTCGCGGGCGTGATCGCGGGGGGCATACTCGGCTGGATCGTCGACCATGTCTTCGGGACGAAGCCCTGGGGCCTGATCGTCCTCCTCATGCTGGGGTTCGTCGCGGGGGTCTACAACGTGATGCGGGTGTCGGGTTTCTCCGGCGCGCGTCCGGAACGACGCGACCGGCAGGAGCCGTAAGGCACGCCGGTCCAGAGGGATCTGGGCGGCCGGCGATGCCGGTGCGCCGAACAAGAAGGGCGGAAGCGGGAATGGCGGTCACGATCGACCCGATCCATCAATTCGAGCTGAAGCCGCTCGTGTCGCTCGGCCATATCGGCCATCAGCAGCTCGCGTTCACGCAGTCGGCCCTCTACATGTTCGCGGCCGTCGGGGTGATCGCGCTGATCACCATCGTGGCGACCGCGTCCCGCTCCGTGGTGCCGGGCCGCATGCAGTCGCTGGCCGAGATCTTCTACGAATTCATCGCCGACACCGTGCACCAGGCCACCGGCGACGGCGGCAGGCGGTTCCTGCCGCTGGTCTTCTCGCTGTTCATGTTCGTGCTCGTCCTGAACCTGTTCGGGATGATCCCCTACGCCTTCGCGGTGACCAGCCACCTGATCGTCACCTTCGGCCTCGCGGCCCTGGTGATCTCCACGGTGGTGATCTTCGGCGTGATGAAGCACGGCACCCACTTCTTCGGCCTGTTCGTGCCGTCAGGCGTGCCGAAGCCGCTGCTCGCGATCCTGGTGCCGATCGAGGTCATCTCCTTCATCTCGCGCCCGATCAGCCTGTCGGTCCGTCTGTTCGCCAACATGCTGGCCGGCCATATCGCGATGAAGATCTTCGCGTTCTTCGTGGTTCAGCTTCTTCTCGCGGGTGCCTGGAGCGTGCTATCGCCGCTTCCGCTGTTCCTGACGATCGCGCTGACCGCTCTCGAGTTCCTCGTCGCGGCGCTTCAGGCCTACGTCTTCGCGACGCTGACGGCGATCTACCTCAACGATGCCCTTCACCCCGGCCATTAATCCCGGCCGGCTCCACCCGCCGCAAACGTCACCGCACGTTTCGATCTGAAGAGACCTCAGGAGTTATCATGGATCCCGTCGCTGCGAAGTACATCGGCGCCGGCCTCGCTTGCCTCGGCATGGCGGGTGCGGGCATCGGCCTCGGCAACCTGTTCGGTCAGTTCCTCGCCGGCGCCCTTCGCAACCCGTCCGCGGCCGACGGCCAGCGCGCCACCCTCCTCCTGGGCTTCGCCCTCACCGAGGCGCTCGGCATCTTCTCGCTGCTGATCGCGCTGCTGCTGCTCTTCGCCGTCTGATCGGCGTCGGAGACCGCGGACCCGCGGTCTCCCCGGGCCTTCGCCCGACGAACGGGTGGGCGCTCCCGCGAGGAGCGTCCGCCTTCTTCGGTCGCCGCGCCGGCGGTGACCTCAGCGAACGGTGTCAGTGTAGCGGTCTCATGGCGCAGCCCAATCCCCTCACCACGCCGCCCTCGGGCGCCGACACGAAGATCGTGCCGGGCCATACCGAGCACGCGGAAGCGCATTCCGGCGCCTTTCCGCCCTTCGAGACTTCGGGCTTTCTCGCGCAGCTGATCTGGCTCGCGCTGGCCTTCGGGCTCCTCTACTACCTGATGGACAAGATCGCGCTGCCGCGGATCCAGTCGATCCTGCATGCCCGCGCCGAGCGCCTGCGTGCCGACCTGGATCAGGCGCAGGCGATGAAGGCCGAGGCGGATGCCGCCGGCGTTGCCTTCGAGACCGCCCTCCGGACAGCCCAGGGCAAGGCGCGCGACATCGCGCAGACCACCCGCAACGAGCTGGCCGCCGAGGCCGAGGTCAAGCGCAAGGCGCTCGAGGAGGAGCTGAACGCCAAGCTCTCCGCTTCCGAGGCGACGATCCGCACGCGCACGGAGAGCGCCATGGGCAACGTCCGCTCCATCGCGGGCGAGGCCGCCACGGCGATCGTCGAGCGGCTCACCGGTCAGGCTCCTGACCGGGCCAGCCTCGATCGCGCCCTCGACGCCACCGCACACTAGACGGGAACCCCGATGCTGCTCGAAGCCGAATTCTGGGTCGCCGTCGCGTTCGTCATCTTCATGGGCATCGCCTGGAAGGTCGGCGGCTTCTCGGCGATGACCAATGGTCTGGACGGGCGCGCCAAGCGCGTCCGCCACGAACTCGACGAGGCGAAGCGCCTGCGCGAGGAAGCGGCCGCCGTGCTGGCCGATTACAAGCGCCGCCGCGCCGAGGCCGAGAAGGAGGCCGAGTCGATCGTCGCCAGCGCCCGCGAGGAGGCCCATCGGGCCGCCGAGGAGGGTCATCGCAAGCTCGACGATTTCCTGGCCCGGCGCACCAAAGCCGCCGAGACCAAGATCGCCCAGGCCGAGGCCCAGGCCGAGGCGCAGGTCCGTGCCGCTGCCGCGGAGGCGGCCGTGAAGGTGTCGGAGACGATCCTGCGCGAGCGGATGCAGGGTGACGCCGCCCAAGGCCTGATCCGCGCCAGCCTCGGTGAGGTCCGGACCCGCCTGCGGTCCTGATTTCTCCTGGCGACGCCGCGAGGTTCGAGAAAGCCGCCCCCGGGCGGCTTTTTTCATGACGGGATGTCCTTTTCGGCTCCCCGCGCCATGCCGGAGCCGCTCCGTGATCGCCCGGGCGAACATCGGTGCCCCGAGCGGCGTTCCCGACCCGTGGGGATGCGGAGACGGCATGGCGGATACGGCGGACAGGGCGCGGATCGTGATCGTCGGCGGCGGCGTCGCCGGGATCGAGGTGGCCACCAGCCTGGGACGCGGGGGCCGGGCCGACGTGATCCTCGCGGATCGCAGCCTGTCCCATGTCTGGAAGCCGATGCTTCACACCTTCGCGGCCGGTACCGCCCGGGCCGACCGGCAGAAGGTGGATTTCTTCGCGCAGGCGCGCCGCAACGGTTTCCGCTTCCAGCCCGGCGCCCTGGTCGGGATCGACCGGCGGGCGAAGCGCGTCCGCCTCGCCGTCGAGGCGGCGGAGGGACGGCCGGTCGTCGATCTCCCGTACGACCTGCTCGTCCTCGCCATCGGCAGCCGCGCCAACGATTTCGGCACGCCGGGCGTGGCCGAACATTGCCTCACCATCGATGACCTGACCGAGGCCGAGCATTTCCACTGTCAGCTCCGCTGTCATCTGCTGGCGCGGCTCGACCACGGGGGGGTGCTGGAGATCGCCATCGTGGGCGGTGGCGCAACGGGCGTCGAGCTGGCCGCCGAGCTGAAGCACGCCATCAACCTGCTGTCGGCCTACGGATCGCCGGATCTGCCGCAGCGCCTGCGCCTGACCCTGATCGAGAGCGGTCCGCGCCTTCTGCCCGCCTTTCCCGAGAGGGTGTCGCGGGCTGCCGGCCGCACCCTGTCCGACCTCGCGGTCGAGGTCCGGACGGACGCGATGGTGACCGGCGCGGATGCCGGTGGCTTCGCGCTGAAGGACGGCAGCCACATCTCGGCCGGACTCAAGGTCTGGGCGGCCGGCGTGAAGGCGCCCGACGTGCTCGCCGACCTCGACGGTCTGGATCGCTCGCGGACCGGGCAACTCGTGGTCGGCCGTGACCTGCGCACCACCCGCGATCCGGCCATCGTCGCCCTCGGCGATTGTGCCAGCCTGACGGAGCCGGAAACCGGGCGGTCCGTTCCGGCCACGGCTCAGGCGGCCCGACAGATGGCCCAGCACCTCGCGCGCCACCTCGGCCGCGCCCTCGCCCGCGGCGACGCCGTCGGATCGACGCTGCCGCCGTTCCGCTATGTCGAGAAGGGCGCCATCGTCTCCCTCGCGGATTTCAACGGCTGGGGCACGCTCGGCCGCTACACCTTCGGCGGCGGGCGCCTCAACGGCCTGTCGGCCCGCCTCACCCATGACCTCCTCTACCGGCAGCACCAGCTCGGCCTGTACGGTCCGCTGCGCGGGACGATGACGTGGGTGCTCGACGACCTCGATCACCTGATCAGTCCGGCGGTGCGGCTCGACTGAGGCGACGCCTTCCGGCCTGCCGCATCGACGGCGGCGCGCGGCACCGGCGCGGCCGGTTCTGGCGAGGGGTCGCGGCGTCAGTCGGTGCGATCACCCTCCACGGCCTTGGTCTCCTCCACCTCGGGGGCGACTTGACCGTAATTGAGCACCGCCACCAGTGCGACGCCGCCGAAGGTGTTGCCCAGGAGGGTCGGCAGGAAGAACTTCCACGCGTAATCGTGCAGCGAGGCCGCGCCGGTGACCACCAGGTAGAAGGCTTCCACCGAGCCGGCCACGACGTGGGCGAGGCTGCAGAGCGAGACCAGCCACGTCATCAGCAGGATCACGAACGGCGCCGCGCTGGCCGTGGCGGGCAGGAACCAGACCATGAGGGCGATCATCCAGCCGGCGAAGACCGCCTTGATGAGCGTCGCCCAGAATTCATGCGCGATGGCGTCGTGGCTGATATCCGCGAAGGCCTTGAGGACCGGCGGCTCGAAGGCGCCGGAATGGGCCAGCAGCGCCGCGATGGCCAGCGTCCCCAGGATGTTTCCGGCCAGCACGATCCCCCACAGTCGCACGACGCGCAGGGCGGTCTTGACCGAGCGGTCGTGCAGCAGCGGCAGGACCGGCGTGATGGTGTTCTCGGTGAAGAGTTGCTGGCGTCCGAGCACCACCACGAGGAACCCGACCGCGTAGCCCATCGAACTCACGATCTTCGCCCACTCGGCCTCGGGCAAGTGACTCCTGAGGACCCCCGGCACGATCAGCGAGAGGGCGATGCTGAGGCCGGCCGCGAAGGCCGAGAGGAACAGAGCCAGACCGTGTCGACGCAGTTCCTCGTCGCCCCCCAGGCGGATGACCTCGTGGAGCACGTAGGCGTCCGGCCGGCCGACGTCCGACACTTCCTTCAGGCGCGCATCGCGCCGAGCCATGGGGTCGGCGCGCTTGTCCTTGTCCCGAACCATTGACTCCGCTCCGCGACCCGACGTCCGAACCTCAGGCGGAGAGGCGCGCCAGCAAGGCCCGGACCGCGTCGCACGCCTCGGCGAGCGCCTGCGGATCCCGGCTGCGCACGACGATCCGGTTGCGGAACCCCTCCGGCGTCATCGCCGGGTACGAGCCGATGGAGACCGCGGGCCGCGCCTTGGCGATCTCGCCGAGACCGCCGGCGTAGTTGCCCTCCGGCAGGCCCGCCGCTTCGATCGTCTCGGACATCATCGCGGTACCGCCCTTCAGGGTCGGGGCGATCGAGTCGAGCATCGCCTGCATGATGCTCGGCACGCCGGCCATGACGTGAACGTTGCCGATGCGGAAGCCCGGTGCCTTCGAGACCGGGTTGGCGATCAGGTCGGCCCCGAACGGGATCCGGGCCATGCGCAGGCGCGCCGCGTTCAGGTCCTCGGGCTTGTGCCGTTCCAGCAGCATGGCCCGCGCCCGCTCGTCGACGTCGACGCCGACACCGAAAGCCTGGGCCACGCAATCGGCGGTGATGTCGTCGTGGGTCGGGCCGATGCCGCCCGTCGTGAACAGGTGAGTGTAGCGGGCGCGCAGGACGTTGACCGCCTCGACGATCATGGCGGCTTCGTCCGGCACGATCCGCACCTCGCGCAGGTCGATCCCGGCGGCCGTCAGGAAGTCGGCGATCGTACCGATGTTCTTGTCCTTGGTGCGACCCGAGAGGATCTCATCGCCGATGACGAGGATGGCGGCGGTGACGGAATCGGAGGGCTGGCTCATGGGACTCTGGTGTCGGGCGGGTCGGGCAGGCAGATAGCGCGACCGTAGCCCGCGACTACGTGAACCCCGAGGATCCGATGCAGTTCGCCGCGCCTCTGGTGCCGGGACGGCTCGTGCAGCGCTACAAGCGCTTCCTGGCCGACATCGACACCGATGACGGCCGCGTGACCGCGCATTGCCCCAATCCCGGGGCGATGCTGGGTCTGAAGGAGCCCGGCGCGCGGGTGCTCCTGTCCCGCGCGACCAATCCGGCGCGCAAGCTGCCGATGACCTGGGAGCTGGTGCAGGCCGAGCTGCCGGGTGGCCCGCAATGGGTCGGCATCAACACCCTGCGCCCGAACGCGCTGGTGGCCGAAGCCTTCCACGCCGGCGCCATCGCGGCGCTCGCCGGTCACGACGCGCTGAGGCCGGAGGTCCGCTACGCGCAGGCGAGCCGGGTCGATTTCCTGGCGAGCGGCGCCGCGTCCGGCCCCTGCCACGTCGAGGTCAAGAATTGCCACCTGATGCGGCGGCCGGGCCTCGCGGAGTTTCCGGACTGCAAGGCCGCCCGCAGCGCCCGTCACATGCGGGATCTGGCCCAGGTCGTGGCCGAGGGTGGCCGCGCGCTCGTGGTCATCGTCGTTCAGATGCGCGCGGAGGCCTTCGACGTCGCCCGCGACATCGACCCGGTCTTCGACCGGGCGTTCCGAGACGCCCGCGCGGCCGGCGTGGAGGTCCGCGCCTATCGCTGCGCCGTCGGGCCGGAGGGGGTCGCCGTCGCGGACGAGATCCCGGTGATCACGCCGGCCTGACGGCCGCACGCTCGAACATCAGGTTCAGCCGGGAGCGCGAGATCTCGCGGTATCCGAAGCCTCCGAGGTGCTGCGGCAGATCGAGCTGCCACTGGCCGGTGCCGTTCTCGATCAACAGGATGCGCGGCAGCAGCGTGGCCGGCGCCTCCCGGAGGAACGGCTCTAGGATCAGGTCCTCGGCCCCCTCCACGTCGAGCTTGACGGCATCGACGCGGGTGAGCCCTTCCCGGTGGAGAAGGTCGAGGAGCGTCACCGCGGGCACGGTGATCCGGGCGCCCTCGTTGGTGCCGACGATGCGCAGGCTCGACTCGCCGCGGTTGCGGGGATCGATGAACAGGGTCAGCTCGCCCGCCTTGTCGGCCACCGCGCAGGCAACCGCCTTGACCGTGTGGAACGGGTTCTGGGCTATGTTGTAGGTCAGGCGGTCGAACACGTCCGGCTGCGGCTCGACGGCGACGATCCGGGCCTCGGGGCCCGAGAACGCGGCCACGCACAGGGCGTAGGCGCCGATATTCGCGCCGATGTCTAGGAAGACGCAGTCCTTCGGCAGGCGCGCTTCGAGAAGGGCGCGCTCCTCCGGATCGAAGAACTGCGGGGTGAACAGCACCTTCTTCTCGCAGTTGTTGTTGTACGGATGCAGCCGCATCCGCGCGCCGTAGCGGGTCACGTCGAGGGGCTTGCCGCCGAGCCGTGCGATCGCGATTCGGCGCAGGAACAGCGCGAGGCGCCGCCCGTACCAGGATTCGGCCGGGATCCGGTTCGTGCGGCGGGTGATCGCCGCCACGAGGCCGGCCGGTTCGTAGGTGCCGTAGGGCTGCGTGTCCGTCATGACCGGCGCGGTGTGCCAGCCGGCGCCCCGCCCTGCAAGCGGATCGATCCGCGTTGCCCCGGCGCGTCCGCGTGGTCTAAGCGGGTGACCGAGCTTACGGAGCATGGATTGCGCGGCATGGAGACCTTCAAGTCCGACGGCGTGCGGATCGCCTATATCGATGTCCCGCCGACGGACGGAACCGGCACGCCGATCCTGCTGATCCACGGCTTCGCGTCGAACCACGCGGTCAACTGGGTCAATACGCAGTGGGTGCGGGCCCTGACCCAGGCCGGATACCGGGCGATCGCCCTGGACAATCGTGGTCACGGGGAGAGCGAGAAGCTCTACGATCCGGCCGCCTACAGCTCCGAGGCGATGGCGGGCGACGCGGTGCGGCTGCTCGACCATCTCGGCATCGCGCGCGCCCATGTCATGGGCTATTCCATGGGGGGCCGGATCACCGCCCACACCGCCCTGGACCACGCCGACCGGGTCCGCTCGGCCCTGATCGGCGGTCTCGGGATGCACCTCGTCGAGGGAAAGGGTCTGCCCTCCGGCATCGCCGAGGCCCTGGAGGCGCCCGCCGGGACCCCGGCCCCGAACCCCACGGCCGCCGCCTTCCGCATGTTCGCCGAGCAGACCCGCAGCGACCTGCGGGCGCTGGCGGCCTGCATGCGCGGCTCGCGCCAGACCCTGAGCCGCGCCGAACTCGGGCAGATCGAGGTGCCGGTCCTCGTCTCGGTCGGGACCCTCGACACCGTGGCGGGTTCCGGTCCGGCGCTCGCCGCCCTGATCCCGGACGCGCGTGCCCTGGAGATCGAGGGCAAGGACCACTCCACGGCGGTCGGCGCCAAGCCCCACCGGGACGGAGTCCTGGCCTTCCTCGCCGCGCAGCCCTGAGCGGTCAGCTCTTCAGCCGGTAGCCCGTTCGGAAGATGTAGGTGACGAGGCCGAGGCAGATCACCAGGAACAGCGCGGTCATGCCCAGGCTGACCGCGATGCTGACGTCGGCGGTGCCGAAGAAGGCCCACCGGAAGCCGCTGATCAGGTACACGACCGGGTTGAGCAGGCTGACCGCGTGCCAGAACGGCGGCAGCATGCCGATGGCGTAGAAGCTGCCGCCCAGGAACGTCAGGGGCGTCACGACGAGGAGCGGCACCAATTGCAGCTTCTCGAAGCCGTCCGCCCAGAGGCCGATGACGAAGCCGAACAGGCTGAAGGTCACCGCGGTGAGCAGCAGGAAGCCGATCATCCACAGCGGGTGGTCGATCCGCAGCGGCACGAACAGGGCCGACGTCGCCAGGATGATCAGGCCGATCAGGATCGACTTGGAGGCCGCCGCGCCGACGAAGCCCAGCACCACCTCCAGCGGCGAGATCGGGGCCGACAGGATCTCGTAGATCGTCCCCGCGAACCGCGGGAAGTAGATGCCGAACGAGGCGTTCGAGATGCTCTGGGTGAGCAGCGAGAGCATGATCAGGCCGGGCACGATGAACAGCCCATAGGGCACGCCGTCGACCGCCGAGACCCGCGAGCCGATCGCCGCGCCGAACACCACGAAGTACAGGGTGGTGGAGATCACCGGCGCGAGGATGCTCTGCCCGGCCGTCCGCCAGAAGCGGCCCATCTCGAACAGGTAGATGGCCCGGACCGCGGGCCAGTTCATGCTGAAGCCCGCACTCATGCCTGTGCCCTCTCCTCGCGGACCAAGCCGACGAAGATGTCCTCCAGCGAACTCTGCTCGGTGTGGAGATCGTTGAAACGGATGCCGGCCGCGGCCAGCCCGGTGAGCAGGCCGGTGATGCCGGTGCGCTCGGCACGCGTGTCGTAGGTGTAGACCAGCTCGCTGCCGTCGCCGGCGACCGCCAGTTCGTAATCCGACAGATCCGGCGGGACGGCCGTGATCGGCTTCTGGAGATGCAGCGTCAGCTGCTTGCGCCCGAGCTTGCGCATCAGCGCGGCCTTCTCCTCCACCAGGATGATCTCGCCCCGGCGGATGACGCCGATGCGGTCGGCCATCTCCTCGGCTTCTTCGATGTAGTGGGTGGTGAGGATCACGGTGACGCCCTGCTGGCGCAGGTCGCGCACGAGGCGCCACATGTCCTGGCGCAACTCGACGTCGACGCCCGCGGTCGGCTCGTCGAGGAACAGCACCCGCGGCTCGTGGGAGAGCGCCTTGGCGATCAGCACGCGGCGCTTCATGCCGCCCGACAGGGTCATCAGCCGGCTGTTGCGCTTGTCCCAGAGGGACAGCGCCCGCAGGATCCGCTCGATATGGGCGGGGTTCGGGGTCAGCCCGAACAGCCCGCGGGAGAAACTGACCGTGTTCACCACCGTCTCGAAGGCGTCGGTGGTCAGTTCCTGCGGCACGAGACCGATGGCTCGCCGCGCCGCGCGGTACGCGCTCGCAATGTCGTGGCCGTCGACCAGCACCGTTCCGGAACTCGGCGTGACGATGCCGCAGACGATGTTGATCAGGGTCGACTTGCCGGCGCCGTTCGGACCCAGCAACGCGAAGATCTCGCCACGCTCGATGGCGAGGTCGATATCCCGCAGGGCGGTGAAGCCCGACGTGTAGGTCTTCGACAGCTTCGAGATGGAGATGATCGGCATCAGGGCCTGGGATCAGCGGTGGCAAGCGCGGCCTGGGCCGCCGTCGCTCGGACGGCGCATGCCGCGTCGGTCGCGAGCGGCCCTATAGCATGTCGCGCTGCGGTGCTCAGGGGTCCCGTGTGTGCGAGCGCACCGCCGAGCGCCTGGATGTCACCCGTCTCCGAACTGCTCCACCAGCGCCAAGCACGCCTTGCGGCGATCCGGGTCGGCGATCCGGGAGAACGCCGCGAGCAGCGCCGCGCATTCCGAAGCGCTCGGCCCCGATGCGCCGTCCGCCCAGGATACGCGGCTCCGGAACGCCACGACGGGAATGTTCAGCGCGTCGGCGATCTGTCCGAGCAGCCGCTCCCGCTCGTCCGCGGCGGTGTTCGGCTCGGGTCCTCCCACGTCGGTCATGATGCCTTCAACACCAGTCCTTCGGCCGGGCGCCCGCATGCGCGTCCGGCTGGCCGGCTTCGCGCAGCCCGATGCCGAGCGCAATGCCAAGCGCGACCATTCACAAATTCTTGGATGGTGCAACCTACCGTTATGTTTCGACCCGGCGCCGCAGGGGCGCGCCAGTAGTCTGCACATCCGGGATCAAGCCCAGGCGCCCGTCCGAAAGCAGTCTTGAGGTGGATGGCGCCCGTACTCGGACGTTCTGGTCCGGGAATATGCAATCGCGGGTAGTGCGATCCGCGTCGCCCGTTTTATGCTGACCGACGGAGAGCGACGAGCGCGATCAGTCCGGCGAGCGTCGCAGCGCCGAGGAACCGGCGCCAGGGATTCACGCCGCGCAGCACCTCGTCGAGTGCCCACCACGCCAGGGCCAGGTCGGCTCCGATGGTCAGCCACGTTGCGAGCGACCCGGCTTCCCGGGCCAACCAGGCGGCCACGGTGAGGCCGCCGAACAGCCAGAGCGGCAGGTTCGGCCATTGGGCGATGGTGATGACGCCCGTGGTCCTGTCACGGAAGATCCAGTCGAAGCCGCGTCGGATCGTTCCGGTCCGCCCTTGATCCATGGTCTGGAACTCTCTCGACGGAGGTGGAGGCCGTTGCGGCGTCCTTAACCCTTCGGCAACCTTAACAAACGGAAACGGTCGGTAAATCCCTAACAGAAGCTGAAAGGACTCGCGGAAATTCCGTTAATGCGATGTTCTTGGGTGATCGGAGCGGCGATCTCGCTGCCCAATACGAGGATCTGATCGTGAGCGCTCGTCTCGAAGATCTGAAGTTCATGCTCACGCTCAGCGCCGTGGTGCTGTTCGGCAGTGGGCTCGACGTCATCCTGCGCTGACACGCGTGCCGAATTCGGTCCGCAACGCTGTCCCGCTCTGCGCGATGGCGCGGCTGAGGGCAGAGCGCGCGCTCGATTGACGCGCCTCGGCGTTCCGGCTCCGGACCGGGGCGACGGTCACCGCGGCGATGCGCCGTCCGGGTGCCCGATGCGATCCGATCGATGCGGCGCTCGCTGACGGCATCTGACCGGAGCGCAGGAAGTACCGGAGCTCGGCGGCCTTCGCCCGCCGCTCCGCGCGGATCTTGAGGGTGGCGATCACGAGACCGATCAGCCCAGTCGTTTCGAGGAACGCCGCCAGCACGTAGCCCGAAGCCATGCGAATTCACCAACTGCGTCAGGAGGGCGCCGCAGCGCTGCGGCAAGACCTGATCTGCGCCGTCATGGTTAGCGCGGCCTTAACGGCTACGTAGAGAGCCGCAGCTCGCAATCGCTGCATCCTCAAGACAGCACCCTTTGAGCCACGCTGTTATAGGCCGCATCGATCCTTTGTCTTCAGAGACGTCGGTCAAGTCTTTCCAGCCTCAGCCCCGAGATCCCGATGTACCCGGGCGAGTCACCGCGGTCGAACCCGCGATGCGCGGCACCGCGCTGGACGAATTCTTCGGGCGACGGCGCGAATGGGACCCGATGCATGGGCGCGGTCGACGTCCAAGCACCCTCGACCAGCGGCATCGATCGGCAGCACAAGCGGCATCACGACCGCCATCAACCCGCCCCGCGCCCGATCCCGACGGCGACGCGAAACCCTGGTGCCCTCCTCCACGTGGACGAGGCGTGCCAGGCTTGAACCGGCGAGCCGGCGACGGCCGTCATCGACCGGTTCGAGACCCCTGCGCGGCTCGCCCCAATGGCGTCGACGCCGCCGCCCGCGGAACGGGCCGGCCGCACGCTCAGCCGATGCCGCTCACCACATGTCGAGGGCGACGCGGGCCTCGTCGGACATGCGGCTCTGATCCCACGGCGGATCGAACACCATCGTCACCGTGCAGGCCTGCACGCCCGCCACCGCGCCGACGGCGTTCTCGACCCAGCCCGGCATCTCGCCCGCCACCGGGCAGCCGGGGGCCGTGAGCGTCATGTCGATGGCGACCTTCCGGTCGTCGTCGATGTCGACCTTGTAGATGAGGCCGAGCTCGTAGATGTCGGCCGGTATCTCGGGATCGTAGACGCTCTTGAGCGCCGCGACGATGTCGTCCGTCAGGCGGTCCATCTCCGCCTGCGGGATCGCGGAGGTGCCCGCGACGGCGGGGGCGTTCATGCCGCCCGTGATGGTGGCGTCGGTGGTCATCGCTTCACTCTCCCCGGTCCCGCGCGGGCGGGACCAGCTTCAACCAGACTATCAGGTGAACAGCATTTCTGCCTTGCCGAGGGCCTCGGCAAGGGTGTCGATCTCCGCCGTCGTGTTGTAGAGGCCGAACGAGGCCCGGCAGGTGGAGGTCACGCCGAAGCGGTTCAGCAGGGGCATGGCGCAATGCGTGCCGGCGCGCACGGCGACGCCCTGCCGGTCGATCACCGTGGCGATGTCGTGGGCGTGAGCCCCCTTCATCTCGAAGGCGATGACGCCGCCCTTACCGGGCGCGGTCCCGATCAGCCGCAACGCGTTCATCGCCCCGAGCCGCTCCTGCGCGTACGCGGTGAGCTTGGCCTCGTGGGCCGCGATGGCCTCGCGCCCCACCGACATCATGTACTCGAGGGCGGCGCCGAGACCCACCGCCTCGATGATCGCCGGTGTTCCGGCCTCGAACCGGTGCGGCGGATCGTTGTAGGTGATCGCGTCCTCGCTCACCGTCCGGATCATCTCGCCGCCGCCCTGGTAGGGTGGCAGGCGCTCCAGCCATTTCTTCTTGCCGTACAGCACGCCGATCCCGGTCGGGCCGTAGACCTTGTGACCGGTGAAGACGAAGAAATCGCAGTCCAGCGCCCGCACGTCGACGGGCTGGTGGACGGAGCTCTGCGCCCCGTCGAGCAGGACCGGAACGCCGTGGTCGTGGGCGATGCGCACGATCTCGGCGGCCGGCGTCACCGTGCCCAGCACGTTCGACATGTGGGTGATCGCCACCATCTTGGTGCGGGGCGAGAACAGCTTCTCGTATTCCTCGATCAGGAAGTTGCCGTCATCGTCCACCGGGGCCCACTTGATCACCGCGCCGCGGCGCTCGCGCAGGAAGTGCCAGGGCACGATGTTGGAGTGGTGCTCCATGATCGAGAGGATGATCTCGTCCCCCTCCCCGATCAGCCCGGCCCAACCCATCGTGGAGGCGACGAGATTGTACGCCTCGGTGGCGTTGCGGGTGAAGATGATCTCGTCGGTCGAGGCCGCGTTGAGGAACTGGCGGGTGGTCTCGCGCGCGCCCTCGAACCCTTCGGTCGCGGCATTCGCCATGTAGTGCAGGCCGCGATGGACGTTGGCGTAGCCGGTCTCCATGCAGGAGACCATCGCGTCGATCACCTGCCTCGGCTTCTGCGCGGAGGCGGCGTTGTCGAGATAGACCAGCTTCTTGCCGTAGACCTGCTGCGACAAAATCGGGAAATCCCTGCGGATCGCCTCGACGTCGTAGGCCGGGGTGAGGACGGGTGCGTTCATGGTCGCGACCTTCAGATGAGTTCGCCGATCCCGTAAGACCGCCTCATCCCGAGGGGCCGGGGTGAGGCGGGGGCCTCGAAGAGGCCTTTGACTGGCGCTGCGATCCCCCGGCCCTCCTGCGAGGCCCGCTGGCGCGGGCATCCGAGGATACGGGTGGGGTTCGGCGTGTCGGCCGGTCCCTGGCGAGGCCGGCCGGGTCGTCAGCCGCGCGCCCGCAGCCAAGCCTCGATCTCGCCGATCAGCGCCGCGCGGGCGCCCTCGTGCGTGACCGACTCGACAGCCTCGCCCACGAAGGCCTGGACCAGCAGGCTCTCGGCGATCGCGCGCGGCAGGCCGCGGGCCATCAGGTAGAACAGGAGGTCAGGATCCGGCGCGCCGCAGGTGGCTCCGTGGCCGCAGGCGACGTCGTCGGCGAAGATCTCCAACTCCGGCTTGTTCATCATCTGCCCCTCGTCGGTGAGGAGGAGGCAGTCGGACTTCATCTTGCCGTCGGTCTTCTGCGCGACCTGACGGACGATGATCTTGCCCTGGAACACCCCGGTGGCATCCCCGTCGATGATCCACTTGAACTGTTCGCGGCCGACGCCGCCGACCGCGGCGTGGTCGGCGAGCAGCGTCGAGTCGGCGAGCTGGCCGTTGCGCAGCATGGCCGCGCCGTTCACCACCACGTTGGTGTCGTCGCCCGCGACGTGGACGTAGATCTGGTGGCGCGACAGCACCGCCCCGGTGACGAGGTTCACGGTCTCGACCTGCGCTTCGGTGTCGACCTTCAGCGACAGGGTCGACAGGGCGATGGTGGCATCGCCCTCCTTGTTCAGGCGGGTGTGGCGGAAGACCGCCTGCGGGCCGACCACGACGTCGAGGGCGTCGTTCGGCTGGCAGGTGAGCTGGTCCGGACCCTCGTGGCTCTCCAGCAGGCTGAACTCCGCGCCTTCGCCGAGCTGGACGAGCACGCGGGTCGCCGTGGAGAACGGCGCATCGCCCGAGCCGACGAAGCGGAGATGGATCGGCCGCGCGGGCTTCGCGCCGGCGGCCACCGAGATGACCGCGCCATCCGCCAGGAACGCCGTGTTCAGCTGATAGACCGGGTTCTCCCGGGCCTGCGGCACGGGCGCGAGCTGCGCCAGGACCACGTCACCGTTGGTCAGCGCCTCGTTCAGCGGCGTCACGCGGACCCCGTCGGGTATCGCGGCGAGGTCGGACAGTTCGCGGACCAGATGACCGTTGACGAAGGTCAGGCGCGCGGCCTCGATCCCGTCGAACCCCACGGCCCGCGCCACGGCGGCCCTGGCGGCGTCGAGGCTCGGTGCCTCGGCGGGCGGGGCGACGTCGGTGATCGCGGCGCGCAGATCGGTGTACTTGAACGCCTCCACCCGGCGGCTCGGCAGGCCGGTCGCCTCGAAGAAGCGGAACGCCTCCTCGCGGGCGATCGTCGTGTCGCTGGCGAAGCTCCGGCGCGCCGTCTCGAACAGCTTCGACAGGCCGGCCTCGGCGGGGGAGCGGAGGTTTGTGACGTCGGCCATGGCTCAGGCCGCCTCGCCGGTGCGGTACTCGGCGTAGCCGGACGCCTCAAGCTCGAGGGCGAGATCCTTGCCGCCGGTCTTCACGATCTGGCCCTTCGACATGACGTGCACGGTGTCGGGCACGATGTGGTTGAGCAGCCGCTGGTAGTGGGTGATGACCAGGAAGGAACGGCCCTGGTCCCGGAGCGCATTCACCCCCTCCGAGACGATGCGCAGGGCGTCGATGTCGAGGCCGGAATCGGTCTCGTCGAGCACGCAGAACTTCGGCTGGAGCAGCGCCATCTGAAGGATCTCCATGCGCTTCTTCTCGCCGCCGGAGAAGCCGACGTTGAGGGCGCGCTTGAGCATCTCCTTGTTGATCTCAAGCTTGTCGGCCGCGCCGTTCACCGCGCGGATGAAGTCCGGGGTCGACAGCTCCGCCTCGCCGCGCGCCTTGCGCTGAGCGTTGAGGCAAGCCTTCAGGAACGTCATGGTGCCGACGCCGGGGATCTCCAGCGGGTACTGGAAGGCGAGGAAGATGCCGGCCGCGGCGCGCTCGTCGGCGGCCATCTCCAGCACGTTCTGCCCGTCGAGCAGGATCTCGCCGTCGAGGACCTCGTAGTCCTCCTTGCCGGCGATCACGTAGGAGAGGGTCGACTTGCCCGAGCCGTTCGGCCCCATGATGGCGGCGACCTCGCCGTCGTTCACGGTCAGGTTCAGGCCGTTCAGGATGCGGTTGTCCTCGATCTGCACGACGAGGTTCTTGATTTCCAGCATGTCAGTCCAAGTCCTTCAAAACCATTCGTCCCGCATCGCCCGCAGGAGCGCGGCGGTCCCGACCGGATAGCCGGAGAGGTCGCCGATCACCGCGTCGATGCCGCACCGGGGACAGAGGGCGGTGCCGTCATCGGCGATCCAGCCCGCGATCTCGTCCGGCGCGAAGACCGCGAGGCAGAAGAAGCATCCGCACAGGACGCTGCTCCCGACCTCGTCGGCGTGCCGCGCGCCGTGCCGATGGGCCGCGCGCAGCAGGTCGTCGTCGTATCGGCCCAGGCGGTCAGCCCACCGAGCCTTCCAGGCTGATCGAGATCAGCTTCTGGGCCTCCACGGCGAACTCCATCGGCAACTGCTGCAGCACGTCCCGGACGAAGCCGTTGACGATGAGCGCGGTCGCCTCCTCCTCGGAGAGGCCGCGCTGCTGGCAGTAGAACTTCTGGTCCTCGGAGATTTTCGAGGTGGTCGCCTCGTGCTCGAACACCGCCGAAGCGTTCTTCGACTCGATGTAGGGCACGGTGTGCGCCCCGCACTGGTCGCCGATCAGCAGGGAATCGCAGTTCGTGAAGTTGCGGGCGTTGGAGGCCTTCCGGTGGGCCGAGACGAGGCCGCGATAGGTGTTCTGCGAGCGGCCGGCCGAGATACCCTTCGAGATGATCCGGCTCGTCGTGTTCTTGCCGAGATGGATCATCTTGGTGCCGGAATCCACCTGCTGCATGCCGTTCGACACCGCGATCGAGTAGAACTCGCCGCGGGAATCGTCACCGCGCAGGATGCAGGACGGATACTTCCACGTGATCGCCGAGCCGGTCTCGACCTGCGTCCACGAGATCTTCGAGCGGGCCCCGCGGCAATCGCCGCGCTTGGTCACGAAGTTGTAGATGCCACCCTTGCCGTCGTTGTCGCCCGGGTACCAGTTCTGGACGGTCGAGTACTTGATCTCGGCGTCATCCAGGGCGACCAGCTCGACCACCGCGGCGTGGAGCTGGTTGTCGTCGCGCTTCGGGGCGGTGCAGCCCTCCAGGTACGAGACGTAGGAGCCCTTGTCGGCGATGATCAGCGTGCGCTCGAACTGGCCGGTGTCGCGCTCGTTGATGCGGAAATAGGTCGACAATTCCATCGGGCAGCGGACGCCCGGCGGGATGTAGACGAACGAACCGTCCGAGAACACGGCCGAGTTCAGCGTCGCGAAGAAGTTGTCGGTCGCCGGCACGACGGAGCCGAGATACTTCTGCACGAGCTCGGGATATTCCTGCACGGCCTCGGAGATCGGCATGAAGATCACGCCGGCCTTCGACAGTTCCTTCTTGAAGGTGGTGGCCACCGAGACCGAATCGAACACTGCGTCGACCGCGACCCGGCGCTCCGGCGCGATGCCTTCCAGCACCTCGACCTCGCGCAGGGGAATGCCCAGCTTCTCGTAGGTCTTCAGGATCTCGGGGTCGATCTCATCGAGGGACATCGCCGCCGGGCGCTTGGGCGCCGCATAGTAGTAGATGTCGTTGTAGTTGACCTTGTCGTAGGAGACGCGCGCCCATTCCGGCTCCTGCATGGTCAGCCAACGCCGATAGGCGTCGAGGCGCCACTCCAGCAGCCAAGCGGGCTCGTTCTTCTTGGCCGAGATGAAGCGGACGACGTCCTCGGAGATGCCCTTCTCGGACTTCTCCATCTCGATGGTGGTCTCGAACCCGTACTTGTACTGGTCGAGGTCGATCGAGCGGACCCGGTCAATGGTTTCCTGCACAGCAGGCATCAGCGTCTCCTAGGCATCTCCGGCGTCAAGGACCGGGAAGCGTCTCTCGGAAAGCGGGGGTAGCGGCCCTCAGGCCGCCTGTCCTCGCCGTTTATATAGGGGCTGCAAGGCCCGTTCGAAGGCGTCGAGGAAGCATGCCGCATCCGCGTCCACCGTGTTCCAGCCGAGGCTGACGCGCAGTGCTCCTCCTGCGAGGTCCGCCGCGACGCCCATCGCGGCGAGCGTGGCCGACCGCGCGACCTTGCCGGACGAGCAGGCCGAGCCCGACGACACCGCCACGCCGGCGAGGTCCAGAACGATCAGGGCCGCGGGGGCGTCCAGCCCCGGGACCGCGACGCTGAGCGTGTTGGGCAGGCGCGGGGCGCCGGCGGCGAACACCACGGCGTCGGGCGCGAGGGCCCGCACGCCGGCCTCGATCCGGTCGCGCAGGTCCGACAGGCGGGCGGCCTCCCGATCGAGGGTCGCGCGGGCGATCCGGGCCGCCTCGCCCATGCCGACGATCGCCGGCAGGCACTCGGTGCCGCAGCGCTGCCGGCGCTCCTGGCCGCCGCCGCGCAAGAAGGCGGTCTCCAGGGTGACGCCCTCCGCGAGCACCAGGGCGCCGACGCCCTTCGGCGCCGCGAACTTGTGCCCCGACAGGGTCAGCGCGTCGAGGCCGAGCGCCGGCATGTCGAGGGGGATCTTGCCGGCCGCCTGCACGGCGTCGCTGTGGATCAGCGTCCGGCCGTGCGCCCGCGCCAGGGCGGCCACGTCGGCCAGCGGCTGAACCGCGCCGGTCTCGTTGTTGGCGGCGTGGACCGAGAGGAGGAGGGGCTGGTCCGCCAGTGCCGCGAGGCGCGTCTCCAGCGAGGCGCAGTCGATCACGCCGTCCGCGGTGACTGGCACCTCCTCCACGGCCCCGTCCGGGAACCGATGGCCCGCCGCGACGCAGGGGTGCTCCGTCGCCGTGTGGAGGAGCCGCGCGGGGGGCGGCAGACCGCGCCGCCGCAGATCGCCCGACAGGACGGCATTCGCCGCTTCGGTCCCCCCGCTGGTGAAGATCACCTGCTCGGGGCGGACGTTCACGAGCTCGGCCACCCGCGCACGGGCTTCCTCCAGCGCGGCCCTGGCGGCGCGACCCTCCGCGTGGATCGAGGAGGGATTTCCGGGGAGCGTGAGCGCGCGCGCGACCGCCGCCGCGACGGCCGGACGAACCGGGGCGGTTGCGTTGTAGTCGAGATAGGCGCGTGCCCGGCTCATCCGTGTTCCGTCGAAGCCTCTGCTGCGGCGCGTCACAATTCCTTGCCCGCGCACCCGCTCGCCGTGCTAAGGCGCGCCGAGAGAATGAGATCCTGCCGACCGAGAGTGGCCGGCGCGACAGCCGACACGATGCATCGAGCTGCTTCTTTAGAACTGTTCTAATCGACTAGAACTGTTCTAAGACCGCTTTTATGGTGCGGGCGCGATGAGTCAAGGCTGTCGCGCCGGTCGCTGTTGGACGATCCCGAGCGTGAGAGACGAGCGATGCCCGAAGTCATCTTCACCGGTCCTGCCGGCCGCCTGGAAGGTCGATACCAAGCCCCCAAGAAGCGCGGCGCGCCGATCGCCATCATCCTGCACCCGCATCCGCAATTCGGGGGCACGATGAACAACCAGATCGTGTATAACCTCTTCTACACGTTCGCCAATCGCGGCTTCGCGGCCCTGCGCTTCAACTTCCGCGGCGTCGGCCGCAGCCAGGGCGCCTTCGACCACGGCTCGGGTGAGCTGTCCGACGCGGCGGCCGCGCTCGACTGGGTGCAGTCGGTCAATCCCGAAGCGAAGTCCTGCTGGATCGCCGGCGTGTCGTTCGGCTCGTGGATCGGCATGCAGCTGCTGATGCGCCGCCCCGAGATCGAGGGCTTCATCTCCATCGCCGCGATGGCGAACCGCTACGACTTCACCTTCCTGGCCCCCTGCCCGTCGTCCGGCCTGTTCGTCCACGGCTCCGAGGACCGGGTGGCGCCGGCGCGCGAGGTCATGCCGGTGATCGAGAAGGTGAAGACCCAGAAGGGAGTCATCATCGAGCATCAGATGGTCGAGGGCGCGAACCATTTCTTCGACGGGCGCGTCGACGAACTCACCCAGACGGTGGACACGTACCTCGACAAGCGCCTCGGCAAGCGCGAAGAGGCAGCCTGACGCAGCCGGCCCCCGCGCCTTGACGCGGGGAGCCCCAGAGGAATACGGCGCGGGTTTCGGAATTGAGACACACCTCCGCAGGTCTGATGTCAGATAGCCCGTCCGACCAACCCGTCGTGCTCCTCGTGGAAGACGACGGCCTCCTGCTGATGGAGGCCTCGGACACGCTGGCGGATGCCGGCTTCACCGTCGTGGAGGCCAGCCACGCCGACAAGGCGCTGAAGGTCCTCGAGAACCGCGACGATGTCGGCGTCCTGATGACGGATGTCGACATGCCGCAGGGCTCGATGGACGGGTTCGCCCTCGCCCGCCTCGTCGCGCACCGCTGGCCGTCGATTCCGGTCCTGGTGGTGTCCGGCATGGGCACGCCGGGTCCCAACGACATGCCGGAGGGCGCGCGCTTCATCCCGAAGCCCTACGAGCCGACGACCCTGGTCCGGACCCTTCAGGCCTTCATCAGCCGCGCGGCTTGACGCGCCGATCGGCGCGGGTTCACCCGCGGTCCCGGCACCGAACACCCGACCGGGGATCATGACGGACGAGAACCGACCGCACCGTTTCGCGACCCGGGCGATCCATGCCGGCGCGGCGCCGGATCCCGCCACCGGCGCGCGGGTCCAGCCGATCTACTTCACCAACGGCTTCGTCTTCGACTCAACCGAGCAGGCGGCCGACATCTTCGCCGGTCGCCGCACCGGCTTCTCGTATTCCCGCGGCTCGAACCCGACGGTCGCCGCACTGGAGCGCCGCATCGCCGATCTCGAGGGTGCGAAGGCCGCGGTGGCGGTCTCCTCGGGGCAGTCGGCCATGCTGCTCGTCCTGATGACCCTGATGAGGAGCGGCGACGCCTACGTCGCCTCCCCGCGCCTGTTCGGCGGGTCGCTCGGCCTGATGCGCCGCCTCGACGGGCGCTACGACTTGAAGCCCCGCTTCGCCGCCGGCATGACGCCGGAGGAGTTCGAGGCGGCGATCACGCCGGAATGCCGGGCGATCGTCTGCGAATCGATCGTGAATCCCTGCGCGTCCGTGATGGACCTCGCGGGGATCGCCGCTGTCGCCCGCCGCCACGGGCTGCCGCTGGTGGTGGACAACACCCTCGCGTCCCCGGCCCTGATCCGGCCGATCGAGCACGGCGCCGACATCGTCGTGCACTCGACATCGAAGTTCCTGGGCGGCTCCGGCCAGACCATCGGGGGCGTGATCTGCGATGCCGGCCGCTTCGACTGGGCGAGGACGGGGGGCTACAACCTGATCACCGAGCCCTGGCCGGATTACGACGGGCTGGTTCTGACCCAGGCTTTTCCGGAGACCCCGTTCGCGGCGGCCTGCCGGTTCTTCGGCCTGCGCGACCTCGGGCCCGGCCTGTCGCCGATGAACGCGTTCCTGACGCTCACGGGCATCGAGACCCTGCCGCTGCGCATGGAGCGGCACTGCGCCAACGCCCGGGCGGTGGCGGCCTTCCTGAAGGATCATCCCGCGGTGGCCCGGGTGAGCTACCCGCTTCTGCCGGGCCAGCCCGGGGAAGAGCTCGCCCGGCGCTACACGCCGGCCGGGCCGGGCTCGATCTTCACTGTCGCGCTGAAGGGCGGCGAGGCGGCGGCGCTCCGATGCATCGCCGCCCTGGAGCTGATCTCGCACCTCGTGAACATCGGCGAGATCAAGTCGCTGGTGATCCACCCGTCCTCGACCACGCACCGGCAGTTGCCGGAGCACGAGAAGGCCGCCGCGCAGGTCGGGCCCGAGACCGTCCGGCTGTCGATCGGCCTGGAGAACGAGGCCGACCTGATCGCCGACCTCCGGCAGGCGCTGGACAGCCTGGGCTGAGGATCGGCCCGTCGGTGAGGCCGCCGGATCGCCGCCGGCGGCGGCGCGCATGCCGATCTCCGGCCGGTGACGGTCCGCCGATCGCTTCTCGCGCCCGAACCCGATGGCGGTGAGGCATGGGGCGGCCTCGAACGAACCCTCCCGCCGGCGCGCGATCCCCGGAGGTCTCCCCCGAGGCTGTGCGCCCGCACCTCAGGCTGCAGGCGCGGAGGGGAGCGGGCACGTTCGGGACCGGACGGGGCGCGGGACGTGCCGCGCTCCCATGACCCGACCGGCCTGTCTCACCGCCGCCGCTCCAGAATCGAGACGTAATTGGCAACCGCCGCCCCGCCCATGTTGAAGATCCCGGCGAGCTCCGCTCCCGGCACCTGCATCTCGCCCGCCTCGCTCATGAGCTGAAGGCAGGCCATCACGTGCATGGATACGCCGGTCGCGCCCACCGGATGACCCTTGGCCTTCAGGCCGCCGGACGGGTTGATCGGGAGCCGGCCCCCCTTCTCGGCCAGCCCCTCGCGCACCACGCGGTAGCCCTCGCCCGGGGCGGCGAGGCCCATCGCCTCGTACTCGATCAATTCCGCGATGGTGAAGCAGTCGTGGGTCTCCACGAAGGAGAGGTCGTCGTTGCCGATCCCCGCCTGAGCCCGCGCCTTCTCCCAGGCGAGGCGGGCCCCCTCGAACGCGGCCGGATCGCGGCGCGACAGGGGCAGGATGTCGTTGACATGGGCCCGGGCGCGGAAGCCGACCGCCCGCTCCAGGGTTTCGGCGGTCTCGGCATCGGCCACGACCAGCGCGGCCGCGCCGTCCGAGATCAACGAGCAGTCCGTGCGCCGCAGGGGCGCCGCGACATAGGGGTTCTTTTCCGAGACCCGGTTGCAGAACTCGAAGCCGAGGTCCTTGCGCAGTTGCGCGTAGGGGTTGGCGACGCCGTTGCGGTGGTTCTTGGCGGCGATCCGGGCCAGCTCCTCGCTGCGGTCGCCGAAGCGCTGGAAGTAGCCCGCCGCGATCCGGCCGAACACGCCGGCGAAACCGCCCTCGATGTCGGCCTCCTCCTTGCGGTAGGAGGCGCCGAGGAGGATGTCGCCGGTCTCGGCCACGGACTTGGCCGTCATCTTCTCGGCGCCGACCACCAGGGCGATCCGGCCCCGGCCGCTGTCGACGAAGTCGAGGGCGGCGTAGAGGGCCGCCGAGCCGGTGGCGCAGGCGTTCTCCACGTGCGTGGCGGGCGCGTGGGCGAGGCCCGGCCGGTTCACCGCCACGAGCGAGCCCTCGAAGCCCTGCTTCGAGAAGCCGGTGTTCATCGAGCCCACGTAGATGCCGTCGACCTGGGAGTCCTCGACGCCGGCATGGGCCAGCGCCTCGCCGGAGACGCGGGCGATCAGCCCCTCGACATCCGGTTCCTCAAGCTTGCCGAAGGGCGTGTGGGCCCAGCCCACGATGCAGGCGCGCGTCATCCGGTCCTCTCCCTGGTCGCGTCGTGACGATGGGCCCGCCGCCGTCCGCGATCAAGCGGCGTCGGACGCGAAGGCCTGCGACGCCGCTCCCGCGCGCAAGCCTGTCCGGGGGCCAGCGTGGCGGCCCCTGTGTCGGCCAGCGTGTCGGCCGGGACCCGCCGTCGCGCCGGCTCCGCACGTCGCTCCGCGCCTCGGGCCCGACGGGACCCGAGACTGCGCCGGCATCCTGGTCCGGCGCCGCCGGGCCGCAGAGGCCGGAGCGGAGCCGGTCCACGTCTTAGGACGGGCGCAGGACGATCTGGGACCGCTGACCCGGAGGTCGGCCTGCGCCGGGGCGTCGGCGCACGATCCGGCATCCGCACCCGGCGAATCGTAGCGCGCGCCGATTGCGGCGGCGCGCTCGCGCGGCCGATCCGGCGCGGTCCGGTCACCCGTCGCGATCGCTCTCCCCCATCAGGAAGTCGAAGTCGCAGCCTTCCGGCGCCTGCGTGACGGTGCGGCGGTAGAGCGCCTTGTAGCCGCGCTTCGGCGCCGGCGGCGGCTGGAAGCCCTCCATCCGTCGGGCGATCTCCGCGTCGTCGACCAGCAGGTCGATCCGCTTGTCGCGGATCGACAGACGGATCCGGTCGCCGTCGCGCACCGCGGCCAGCGGCCCGCCGATGGCGGATTCGGGGGCGATGTGAAGCACGATCGATCCGAAGGCCGTCCCGGACATCCGCGCGTCCGAGATGCGCACCATGTCCTTCACCCCTGCCCGGGCGAGCTTCTTCGGGATGGGCAGGTAGCCGGCCTCCGGCATGCCGGCGGCGTGCGGCCCGGCATTCTGCAGGACCAGCACGTCGCCCGGCGCGACGTCGAGGTCGGGATCGTCGATCCGCCGGCTCAGGTCTTCGAGGCCGGTGAACACAACCGCCCGCCCCTCGGACTCGAACAGCGCCGGGGTCGCCGCCGCGCGCTTGAAGATCGCGCCCTCGGGCGCGAGGTTTCCGGTGAGGGCGACCAGCCCTCCGACCGGCGAGACCGGATTCTCGAACGCGCGGATCACCGCGCGATCGACCCAGCCGGCGGGTTCGTCCAGCCGCTCGGCGAGAGTACGTCCCTCCACATCCACGGTGTCGAGATGCAGCAGCGGCCGCAGCTCGCGCAGCAGAGCGCCCATGCCGCCGGCCGCGTGGAAATCCTCCATGTAGCCCTCGCCCACGGGCTTGAGGTCGACCAGGACGGGGGTCTCGTCGGAGATCTGGTTGAAGCGCGCGTAGGGGATGCGGATGCCGAGCCGCCCCGCCACCGCCGTGAGGTGCACGATGGCGTTGGTCGAGCCCGATACGGCCATCAACACGCGAATGGCGTTCTCGACCGACTTCTCCGTGATGACCTGAGAGGGCCGGATCTTCGACTGGATCAGCCGCACTGCGGCCCGCCCGGTCTCTTCGGCGGCCACCAGCCGGTCGGAATGCACCGCCGGGATCGCCGCCGTGCCGGGCAGCGACAGGCCGAGCGCCTCCGCGATGCACGCCATGGTCGAGGCCGTGCCCATCACCGCGCAGGTGCCGGCGGTGACGGAGAGCCGTCCCTCCACCTCGGCGATCTCCTCCGCGTCGACCGTGCCGGCCCGGTACTTCGCCCAGAAGCCGCGGCAGTCGGTGCAGGCGCCGAGCCGCTGGCCCCGGTGACGGCCGGTGGACATCGGGCCGGTGACCAGCTGGATCGCCGGCAGGTCGGCGGAGGCCGCCCCCATGAGCTGGGCCGGCACGGTCTTGTCGCATCCACCGATCAGCACGACGGCGTCCATCGGCTGGGCCTGGATCATCTCCTCCGTGTCCATGGCCATGAGGTTGCGATACATCATGCTGGTCGGATTGAGGAAAACCTCACCCAGCGACACGGTCGGGAACGGCCGCGGCAGGGCGCCGGCCGCCAGTACGCCGCGGGAGACCGCCTCCACCAGCTCGGGCATGCCGCGGTGGCAGTTGTTGAAGCCGGACGGCGTCATGGCGATGCCGACCACCGGCTTGTCCAGCAGGCCCGGCGAGATGCCCATCGAGCGGGCGAAGGAACGGCGTAGGTAGCGCGCGAAGTCGCGGTCGCCGTAATTGGTCAGGCCCCGGTCGAGCCCGTGCGGCTCCCCGTGTCCGGCGTCTTCGCTCATGACATCGATCCCTGAAACGTCTGCGCCACATGCGGTCAGCGCAGGTGGAAGGCGATCCACGCGACCCCGGCCAGCACTACGGCGGTCAGCAACCCCCGAGCGAGTACGCGATAGCGGATTCTCACGCGCGGAACAGCTCCGGATGGCGCGCCCGCAGTGCAAGGACGAGGGTGAGCGTCTTCAGGTCGGTGATCGCCGCCTCGTCGGCCCGGGCGGCGAGTTCCGCAAGCGGCATCTCGACAACGCGGATGTTCTCGTGCTCGCCCGCAGCGCCGCCGCCGTCCTCGATCCGGTCCGCCTGGCCGTAGGAGCCGAGGTAGAGGTGCAGCTTCTCGGTGGTCACGCCTGCGCAGGAATAGGTGGCACCGACGAATTCGAGATCGGTCAGGCGGAGGCCGACCTCCTCCAGCACCTCCCGGCGGGCATTCTGCTCCGGGCTCCCATCATCGATCAGGCCTGCCGGGGCCTCGAGCTGGACCTGCTCGCCGGCCGCGAACAGGGGCGGTACCCGAAGCTCGCGCACGAGCGCGGCGACCTTGCGCACGGGATCGTAGGGCAGGATCCCCACCGCGTTGCCGTGGTCCTCGATCTCCCGTTCGACGACGGCGCCGTTGGCGAGGCGCACCCGCGCAATGCCGAACCGGCTCCAGCCCTCGTGGATGAAGCGAATCTCGAGGATCTCGGCTTTCATAGGCATCCTCCCAACACTGATCGCCCTACACGGAAGCGTGTCCCGTTGTTCCGGGAACGCTGAAGCACGAGGCTAGGTTTGGTCGGACATGCGCATGGCCACGCTTCCGCGGGGCATGCCCCGGTCAGGATCGATGCGGGCAGAGAAGATCAGCGGGATTGTGGGGTGATCGATGCGGGACGCCGTCGCGATCTGGGCCGCGCTGGTTCTCACCTACATGGTCTTCGCCGGCGCCGTGAATGTGAGCGAGAGCGTGGCGGCCGTGGGCTGTGCCAGCCTGGGCACGCTGTGGTGGTGGGGCGTCGGTCGGCGCGGGGGCACGCGCTTTCACTTCGATCGCTTGACGCTCCGGCCGCTCGGCCCAGCCATCCTCGCTGTACCTCGCCAAGCCGTCCACGTCGGGCTCCGCCTGTCGAGGGTCGTGCTCGGGCGCGCCGGCGGCGGTACGACGCGCGAGCGCACCGCGAGTGAATTGTCCTGGGCCGCGGCGTCGGGCGACACGGTCTACGCCGCGCGGGCCGTCGGGCTGTTCGCCGCCTCGCTCACGCCGGACAGCTACGTTCTGATTCTCGACCGCGAGCACGGCACCGTGGCGACGCACGCCCTCGAGGACGACGCCCCATGAACATCTGGACGGCCGCCGTCCTGGCGCTGCTTCCGCCGCTCGGCCTCGCGGCGGCCCTGACATGGCGGGGACGGCCGGGCCAGCGCTTCGCAGCCTGTCAGCTCGTCGGCAGCATCACGGTCCTGATCCTGACCTTCATGGCCTTTGCCACCGACCAAGCCGCGACCACCGACCTCGCTCTCACCCTGGTCCTACTCAACCTGCCGGGCACGATGCTGCTCGCGGTGTTCCTGGAGCGTTGGATATGAGCATCCTCATCGGCCTGGCTGTCGGTCTGGCGGTGGCGGTGACGTGGCTCGTCGCCATCGCCCTGTGGCGCCTGCCTCGGGCGCTGGACCGGCTGCACGCGCTCGCCTTCCTGAACGTCGCCGCGGCGTTCCTGGTCACCGCGGCGGCGTTCCTCGCCGACGGCATCTCGGGACGATCTCTCAAGATCCTCGTGATGATGATCGTCTTCCTTGCCTGGGCGGCGGTGCTCTCGCACGTGTCCGGCCGGGCGCTGTTGATGCGCGAGGGCCGCTCGGCATGAGGATGCCGCGATGACGCTCATCCTGCCGCTGCTGTTTCTGCTCACCGCCGTGTCGGGCACCGCCGTGGTGCTGGTGCGCGACCCAGCCCGTCAGATCTTCGCCATCGCGGTCAACGGCCTCGTGCTGGCGATCCTGTTCGACGCCCTTCAGGCCCCCGACGTCGCCCTGTCGGAACTGGCCGTCGGAGCGGCGGCCGTACCGCTTCTCTTCCTCGTGGCGCTGATGGCGGTTCGGACCCGACCGCCCGAGGAGAAGTCGTGAGCCCCCGCGCCCGGATCGCGCTGCTGGTCCTGGCAGGGCTCGTCCTGCTTCCCGGCACGGGGGCGGTCATCGCCGGTTTGCCACCCTTCGGATCGACGATTGCCCAGTACGGCGAACGCATCAACGCGATCACCCCGCAGGTGCGGCACGTCGCCAACATGGTCAGCGCGATCAACTTCGACCTGCGCGGCCTCGATACCCTCGGCGAGGAGTTCATGCTGCTTGCCGCCATCACCGGCACGGTGGTGCTGCTGCGCGGCCGACGCGGCGAGGGCAACACCGAGCGCGCCATGCGCCGGCCTGGCCGCGCCGTGATCCCCCGCTCCGACACAGTGGTGCTCGTCTGCCGGATCGCCGGCCCGCTCACCGCCCTGTTCGGGCTGTATGTGGTGCTGCACGCCACCGTAACGCCCGGCGGCGGCTTCCAGGGCGGCGTGATCCTCGCGTCCGCAACCCTGCTGATCTACCTCGGCGAGGGCTATGCCGGCTGGCGCGATACCGTGCGCAGTCACTGGCTGGATGCCATGGAGGGCGGCGGCGCGCTGCTCTTCACCCTGTGCGGGCTGGCGCCGATGCTGACCGGCGCCGCCTTCATGCAGAACGTATTGCCGCTCGGCACCTTCCGGGACGTGTTCTCGGGCGGCCTGATGCTCGTCGAGAATCTCGGCGTCGCCCTGGCGGTGACGGGCGGCTTCACGCAGCTCTTCCTGGAATTCATGGAGGAGACCCGCGCGGCCGACGAGCCCGACGAGCCCGGGGAGGAATCGGCGTGAGCATGCTGCCCTACGCGGTCGCCGCGTGGCTCTTCGGGATCGGACTCTACGGCATCGCCACGAGTCGCAACTTCATCCATCTCGTCGGCTGCCTCGGCGTCTGCCAGTCGGCGACCTACGTGCTCCTGCTCGGCCTCGGCTATCGCTGGGGCAGCATCGCGCCGATCTTCTACGATCATCCGCCCGGCACGCCCGCCGTCGATCCGGTGATGCAGGCACTGGTGCTCACCGACATCGTAGTCGGCGCGACGCTCACAGCCCTCCTCCTCGTGCTGACGATTCAGGCCTACAAGCGCGGTGGCAGCCTCGATCCGGAGAAGCTCCGGCCGATGCGCGCGGGGGGCAAGTCCGGCCGCGATCCGGGACCGAGTCGGGTGAGCGATGCGGAGCGGAGCGTCTCGTGACCGCTTTCCCGGCCGCCCTGCTACCCCTGCCCGTCGCGATCCCGCTCGTCGTCTGCGCGGCGATGCTGGCGACCGCCCATCTGCTGCCCGGCCGTCTCCCCGACATACTGGCAACGCTCACGGCGCTCTCCGTCGCGATCCTGTGCGCCGTCATCGCCGCGCGAGCCGCCGATAGCCCCCTGGTCTATTGGTTCGGCGGCTGGGAGCCGAGGGACGGCGTCCATCTCGGGATCGGCTTCTCGGTGGACGAAGCCAGCGGGTGGATCGCGGCCTTCATCGGCCTTCTGTACGCGCTGACCTTCCTGTTCGCCTGGGGGTTCTTCGATCGCACCCACGGGCACTTCCACATCCTGATGCTGCTGTTCCTGGCCGCCATGGTCGGCTTTTGTTTCACCCGCGACATGTTCAACCTGTTCGTGTGGTTCGAAGTGATGAGCGTCGCCGCCTTCGCGCTCACGGCCTACCACTTGGAGGAGTCGGCCCTGGCGGGCGCCATCAACTTCACCGTGATCAACAGTCTCGCGGGCTTCCTGATGCTCGGCGGGATCGGATTGATCTACGCGCAGACCGGCACCCTCGATTTCGAAGGCATCGCGGCCGCTGTGGCGAGGGGGGGGCGCGACCCGGTGGTGGCCGGCGCCTTCTGCCTCGCGGCAACTGCCTTGATGATCAAGGGCGCGATCGTGCCGTTCCAGTTCTGGCTCGCCGATGCCCATTCGGTGGCGCCGAGCCCGGTATCAGTGATCTTCTCCGGCTCGATGGTCTCGCTCGGGCTGTTCGGCCTCGCGAAGGTGAGCGCCGTGGTCTTCGCGGGTTCCGATCAGGTTCAGCGCACGTTGCCCGTGCTCCTCATCGGGATGGGCAGCTTCACCGCCCTGCTCGGCGGCTGGATGGCTCTGCTGCAGCGCCACCTCAAGCGGATGCTGGCCTTCTCCACGATCTCGCATGCCGGGATCATGCTCACCGGAATCGGTGCCCTGTCGGCGGGCGGCACGGGCGGGATGCTGATCTACGTGGTCGGCCACGGGCTGGTGAAGGGGGCCCTGTTCATGATCGCAGGCATCCTGTTGGCCACGCGGGCCAGCATCGACGAGATCGCTTTGCGCGGCCTCGGACGGGGCCTCGGCCCGGCCGGGATTGCGATGGCGCTCGCCGGGCTGCTGCTCTGCGGCCTGCCGATCGGGGTGCTCGACCAGGGGACGCGACTCGTCCAGGGGGCATTGACGCAGCAGGGCCACGGCTTCGCGGTCGCGGCCGGCGCCATCGGCGCGGCATTGACCGGGGCCGCAGTCCTTCGGGCATCGGGCCGCATCTTCCTCGGGCTCGGGCCGGATCCAGGCGACGAAGCCGGAGCGCCGAGTCAGGACGAGCGCGAGAAGGCCAATCGACCGCTCTGGCTGATGCTCGCACCCTGCTGCGTGCTGCTTGCCCTCGATGCCGGACTGCCGGCGAGCCTGATCGAGCACGGCATCCCGCGGGCGGCATCGGCCTTCATGCACCGCCCGGCGGTCGGCGCCTTCGCCGAGGGACCGGCTTGGCTGCCCTGGGCGTCGGTAGCGGCGGCGCTGGTGGGCGCCGGCTACGGTCTTTTCCGCAAGAGGCTGCCGGCAGCAGTGGTCCGGCCAGTCAGCGTCACCCAATCGGCGCCGACGCGGGCCCTGGAACTCCTGCACAGCGGGCTCATCGGCGATTACGCGGCATGGCTGGCTGTCGGTGTGGCGGCGATCGCCGCTGTGCTGACGCTGGTTTGAGGCGCGAACGTCGGGCAGCCCCATGGATGCGTGCCGAGAGCGCGGTGCCGTGCCGTCAGATCGGCCGTCAGAGGCAATCTAAGATATCCCGTCATAGACGCACCAGTCCCGGGTCGTCGCGGATCGGGATGCAGGACGGGGAGATCGACCCGGATCGCGGCCGGCCCATCCCAGAGCACGATCGCGCGCTGGGTCAGGACCAACGGCTCTTCCACAGCTTGGGTCACGAACAGGGCTGTGAACCGTGTCGCCTGCCACAGGCGCAGGATCCCGGCCTGCATCGCCTGGCGGCTCAAGGCATCGAGCTTGCCGAGCCTGGGCTCGATCCGTGCCGCCCACCCGCGGCTAATCGGAGACGGTAGGGCCGGTGTCCAAGCTGCTTCCTCTGCGCTTGCCAGGCGGGTGCTCCGATCAGCGGGGTGGAGCAGAGCATTGCCCTACCCAATGATCACGATCGAGCCCGCGAGGCGTGGCGCTAGCCGTCCGCACCAGGCTAAGCGTACACGAGGCGGCGACGCGGGACCGCTGCATTAGTCGTAGGTCGATGGGAGGACCGATGAGCTGCCAGGCGGACTATTACGTCTCATTGAATTCGCCCTGGACCCACCTCGGCGGGGCGCGCCTGATGGGTGTCGCCAAGCGATACGGTGCGAGCGTACGGATCTATCCCATCGACACGGGCGAGGTTTTTCCGGCCTCCGGCGGGCTCCCCCTGCACAAACGCTCGCCCCAGCGGCAAGCCTATCGCCTTCAGGATCTGGCGCGCTGGCGCGATGTCCTTGGCATCCCGATCAACCTGAAGCCAAAGCATTTTCCCGCCAATGAGGCCACCGCCGCTCATTGTGTCCTCGTGGTGCGCGAGACGATCGGCGATCCTCGGGCCATCGACTTGGCGCATCGCATCCTGAAGGCGCTCTGGGAGGAGGAAGCCGACACCGGCGACCGGGAAACGCTCGTGCGCCTCATCAGCGAGATCGGGTTGGACGGGACGTCAATCCTTGAACGCGCGGGTGAGCCACGATGGGCTGCACTGCGCTCGAAGGAGACGCAGGCCGCAATCGACCGCGGGGTGTTCGGTGTCCCCACCTATGCGGTAGGCGAGACCATCTTCTGGGGCCAAGACCGGCTGGACTTCCTTGAGCGCCAAATGGCGGTCGACCGCTGAGATGGATCGGTGCGGAGCGCCGCCGTGACCACGGGGACGATGGAGGGAGACGCCTCTCCCACCCGGCGGCTCATCGCGCTCGCCTGTCGACGATGATCACGGCAGGACACCACTCGACGATTTGGTGGATGACTTCGGAGCCAACCGTCCTCGGTCCGGGGCCCGTGCCGGTTTCCGGGGCGGGACCGGCAGGTCACCACTCTACGGAAGGTCGTTCACGGGAGCATCGGTGGGAAAACGCCTTTATCGGTCGCCGGTGACTGTGGTCGGGGCGCGGTCTCGGGTGATTCTTCTCGGTCGCCGACGGGTCGGAACGACCGGCTATCTAATGCCGTGCGCAGGATCGGTGGTGAACGGCCGCTCGGGGTAGATCCATGCCGGTCTGCTTCAAAGCTCCACTTGCAGCACGCACCACGCAGCTGTTCGGCAGGAGCTGGCTGATAGGTCATTATCCACTTGCCGCCGAGTGGAGCGTGAATTCAGATGCACCGCCCATCTCTTAGAACGGGAGCAATCGGCGAAAGCGGGCGATGTTCACGAGCGAGACGAGGGACGAGGCGACGTAGGTGAGCGCTGCGGCGCGCAGTACGGTGCGGGCACCAAGCATATCGGCAGCGTCGAGGAAGCGACCCGCTTCCAGGATGGGCAGGGCCCGGCGGAAGCTCGCGTCGAGTTCCACGGGCAGCGTCACGAGGTGGAACGCGAAGCGAACACCGAGGAGCGCGATGCCGATACCCACCTGCAGGGCGAGCAGGACAGGCGACTTGACCACGGCGAGCATCAAGGGCGCGGTTGCCATCACGACCGCCGCTGCATACTCGAAGCCCTGTACAACTGGAGCGAATGTCACCCGCGCCGCCAGGAGCCGGTCCCCCGCCGCGTGCTGAAGCGCATGGGAGACCTCATGCGCCGCGACTGCGACCGCCGTGATCGAGCGGCCATTATGGTTCTCCGGCGACAGGCGCACGACGTCCGCGACTGGGTCGTAGTGGTCGGCTGGCGCGATCTCGACGGGAACGTGCTCGAGCTGCGCTAGGTCGAGCAGATGGCGGGCGAGCTCGCCTCCGGTTCCAGGCAGGTCTGGCCGCTCGGTGGCATGTTGCTGCATCGCCCGGCGCACCCACCACTGGGGGCCGAACACGAGGCCGAACAGGAGGGCGACGGCGAGCGCCAGGAGGACGGGCATGCCGGATATGTAGGCGCCCGGCCGAGTCGGTGAAAGCGTGGTGCTTTACTCTGCCTCCGGCACCTTTCCGAAAGGGCCGGGAGAAGGCTGACGTGCGGATTGGCGGGCGAATGAGGCGTTCGCGCAACGGCTATCGCAGCGTGTTACCGTTGTGATCCGGAGCCTGCCGGCACGACGTCAGGAGATGGCCGGTCCCGCATGGATCGGGGCCGAGCGGCACGGACAGTGCCGAGGCGACGCGCAAGGAGGAAACTATTCGCGCCGACACTGACGCGGCGACATCGTTACGCCGACGACCGATACGAGGTGTTGCGACATCCGCCGGGCCGCGCGGACGAGCCTCAGCTCGTTCTGGAGTGACAACGATCGTGCAAATGGCTTTGGGCGTCGACCCGCCTACGATAGGCCGACTTATTTCGACGCTCGAATCGAGCGAACTGCTGTCCGAGTACAGCCGGAAGGAACGTCGTCTGACAGTGACAGCGCAGATGTTCTCGTGCGGCAAAACTGGGTCGCTGGAGGACTGTCCGCTCCCAAATGTCAGTTGCATCGGACTGGACGTCGCCGCACCGTCAAACGATGAACCTTCGCATGCGTTCGACGATTTTGCGTGCCTGCAGCCTTAACACCAGAGAGCGGCCGCGCTCAGAACCGAGCGATGATCTGTGCTCTGATCGTCCGCGGAGCGCCCGGCGTGATGTTGTTGTTGTTGTCCGCTGTGGAGATGTAACGCCTGTCGAACAGGTTCTCGATGTTGATCTGCGCACGGACGGATTCGCTGATGTTGTAAAACAATCCGAGGTCGATCCGTGTGTATCCCGGTAGACGCACTGTATTGTCCGACGCTGCGAAAGTGTGTGAGTAGGTCAGGATGCCGACGCCGATGGCAAATTCGCGCGTCACGTCGAACTTGTTCCACAAAGTGAAGGCGTTGAACGGGACCAGGCCGACCGTGTTGCCGGCCACGATCACGGCTGAGGTCGCGCTCGCGATGCGCGCATCCGTGAAGGCGTAGCCGCCCGCGATCTGCCACCAATCCGTGAGGTACCCGTTCGCGCCGACCTCGAAGCCCTGCGTGTTGGTCTTGCCCGACAGGATGAAGAAGCCGGGGTTGTTCGGATCGGCCAAACGCTGGTTGTACCGATCCAGATTGTAGGCCGCAGCAGTGAGCTGAAAGCGCGGATTGACGTCGTACTTGATACCGACCTCGGTATTCTCAAATTGCTCCGGCTTGGCGATGACCAAGCCCGGCGTGAAGTTCCCGATCTGGTCGCCGGAGGAGGGCAGATAGGACACGCTGTAGCTGGTATAGAGCGCGAGATTAGGCAGCGGCTTCAACACCAGGCCGGCGCGCGGCGAAATCGGATCATCCACGCGGTTGTTGGTCAGCAGCGTGCGCCGGTCCGTGGACGCGAAATCGAAATGATCGTAGCGCAGGCCGCCGACGATCTGCAGCCAGTCGGTGATATCGATCTGGTCTTGGGCGTAGACAGCCGCGAGGCCGAGGCTGTAGCGCGCGTTGGAATCCGTCGTGCCGTTGTTGCGCAGAACTGTGGGCGCGAAGGTCAGCGGGCGAAGCGGGTTGACCACGACGCTAGTCGCGAGGGTGTTCCCGAAGGACAGGGACTGCCGATAGGCCAGCCCCTCCTGGTAGCCGAGCTCGAACCCGCCGAGAAGAGTGTGCTTGATGCCGCCGGTCAGGAATTTGTAAGTAAAGTCGTTCTGGTTGAAGTAGTTCGTCCGCGGCGTGTCGTTGCGGTACCCGGTGATCGTCACGGCGGTCCCCGTCGCGTTCACGGTGCTGCCCGGAAGCGTGTTGACGTAATACCGGTCGTAGTCGGCGAATCGCAGCTGGCTGTGCAGCTCGACCCCTGAGTCGAACTGGTGATCGAGCTGCACGCTGGCGATGTTGGCATCGACCTTGGTGAAATTCACATTCGGATTGCCAAAGAAGGTCCGGATGTTGTCACGGTACCGGTAAGGGCGGCCGAACTGAGAGGGAATGCCCCGATCGGGGAAGCGCTGATCGTGGAAGTACTCGTATGAGAGCTTCAGCGTCGTCTGCGGGCCAATGAGGAACGTGGCGGTCGGATTGACGCCGTAGCGGGTCAGGTCGCCGAACTGGCGGTAGGTCCCCGAATCCTCGAACACGCCGTTCAGGCGGAAGAAGACGCTGTCGCTGATCCGATCGCCGACATCGACGGCCACGCGCTTGTCGCCGAACTGGCCGCCGCCGGCCACGATCTCCCTGACACGGTAGCCGTCCGCCTCTTTGAGGACACGGTTGATGACGCCACCCCCGCCGCCGCGGCCGAAGATGAGGGAGTCCGGCCCCTTCAGGACCTCGATCCGCTGGATGTTGTACAAATCGCGGAAGTATTGAACGTCGTCACGGATGCCGTTGACGTAGAAATCCGCGCTGGTGTTCTGGCCACGGATCAGCACCTGATCGCGATTGCTCTCACCCTGCGCGGGGATCAGACCCGGCACGAACCGCAGCTGCTCGGTCAGGTTCTGATAATTCTGATCCAGGAATTGCTCCCGCGGGACGATAGTGATGGATTGCGGGATGTCGATGACCGGGGTGCTCGTCTTCGTCGCGCTGCGCGTCTGCTTGGTCAAATACCCGATGGTGACGCCGCCCTGCGGTTCCAAGCGCTCGCCTGTACTCTCGACGGTGAGTTGGTCCAGCGTTACGGCCTCGGCAAGTTCGGCCGGAGCGACGTCCCGCTGTGCATGCGCCACCGTGGCAGATACGGTGCTAGTCAGCAGAAGCCCGAGGAAACGACACTGGAGAATCCTGCCCATCATCCACTCCGCGGCTTCGCACGAAAGCCGAAATGTCCCGAAAATCTCATCGTCGTCAGATGCGGAGTTACTGGCGGGACACAATGTGGATCAAGGTTTAATCCCCTATTGCGGGGGGGGGTGTTTCTAAAATGGATCTTAGATGGATTCTTATCTTTCGCGTACCGCACTGAGGGACATCATGATCGCGGCGCCGTCTTGACTTAGATGAATTGCAATCTGGAAATATGCTGTGTGGAATGTGGCGGATCTGCAACGCTCTCTTCGAGCGGTTGCGCTCGTCGGACGCAACGGAATCCCCGCATTTGGTCAAATCATCGTCTCCCAATGCAGCGGTCCGCCCTTTGGTATGGCTTCCGAGCCTGGAGGACGGATCGATGTCGAAGAAACGGCCCAAGCCTGAAGAGATCGTCGCGAAGCTGCTGCAGGCGGATGGGCTGGTCGACCGAGGCCACAGCGTGGCAGTAGCGATCCGCGCGATCGGCATGAGCGAGGTGACTTACTGGCGCTGGCGACGTGGGTAAGTAACCTCAAGACCGCTCAGATCCGTCGGATGAAAGATCTGGAGACCGACAACCCGCGGCTCCGAAAGGCGATTACCGATCTCACGCTCGACAAGCTGATCCTTCAGGTTGCAGATCAGCATTGGGGCGGGGTACGGCGGTCATGAGCCAGCTGTGAACCCGCCCGGCCTGTTCTCCGACGTGGTGGTGTCGAGGAACAGGCGCGCCCTGACACCGGTATCGAACAGTCGCGACGTCACGATCCGCGGACTCTACCCGTCAGGCGGCGTGGCGGACCCGCTCAGAGGCGCGGTCGATCGCGGAGATGACCTCCGCCGGTGCCAGGTGCTGGATCATGTGGCCCATCCCGGGCACGATGATGAGGTCACTTTTGGGCAGCTCGCTGTGCAGGCGCTTCGACTGCCGGTCGACGTCGGCAATCTGATCGTCTCCGCCCACGATGATGACCACCGGGAGCTTCAGGTCGCGATAGTGCCTCTGAAGCTCGACAGTCACGGGTGTCATGAGCGCGGCGTCCTCCGCCGAGGCTCGTAGCTGCACCGGCCGCAGCATCATGGCTTTCGGGAACTGGCGGTCGAACCGTTCTGGTACGGCAGCCGGCGCGAACATGACCTTGATCAAGGCGGGTTGCAGGATCCGGCCAACCACGGGCGACACGGTGTGGCGCATTAGGTCGCCGATGCCGGGGATCGCCACCGGGGATGAGAGCAAGACGTCGGCGCGCAGCGTTGGGTAGTAATATCCGGAGGCCAGGACCAAGCTGCGGACGAGCTGCGGAGCCTGAAGCGCGAGGGCGACCGCGACCAGTGCACCCCAGGAATGCCCAAGCACGATGGCCTGCGTCACGCCGAGCTGCTGAAGCGCCTTCTGGAACAGCGTGGCGTGGGCGCGCGGCGTCCAGAGACCGCGCGGGCGGTCGCTGTAGCCGTAGCCGGGCCGGTCGATGATGATGACGCGGTAACGCTTGACGAGATCGTCGACGATGCCGCTGACCAGGAAATCCTGGATCATCATGCCGTTGCCGTGAATCAGCACCAGCGGCTCGCCGCGACCGCGTTCAACGTAGTGCAGCCTCACCCCATCGACGGTGAGGAACTGGCCGATCGGCGGGGTCTCACGCTCGGCCTCACGCGACTTCGAGGCAGCGTAGAGCGCAGAGGCGGCGAGCGCGGCCGCGGACCCGATCAGCGTCGGTCCGAGCCAACGCTCGGTGAAGGACTGGCGTGTCATGAGATCATCCAAGTGAATTGCGGGACATGCTCGTCGATCAATCGGATCGCGCTGAAGCCATGCAGTGGGGCCGGCGGGTTGAAGGCCGAACCGGAGGCGCCTGCGCCGCTCTACGGCAGCGCGCCGATCATGGACTTGGCACGGGTCATCGTCTCCTCACACGCCCGTTGATGACCGGCGCGATCTTCCTCGGCGGCTCGGTCGAGAAGTCGACGCGCGTCGGCGACGTGCGCCGATGTGGGGATCATCGCGGCGTCGCTGGGCGCGCTCGGCGGAGCTGCTGCGAGAGCTTTCGGCGAATGGCTGCTGCGGATCGTGTGGCCGTCCTGGAGGCCGGCCACGTGAACAGCACCGGCGCTGTCGAGACGGCGTTCGATCGTCCCGATCTGCTCGGCGCAGGAGCTGGCCTGCGCCGGGAGCGGCATGAGGCCGAGCAGAAGGGTTGAGCCGGCCAGGGAGAGTTCGAGGCGCATGAAGGGGTCCTTTGTACCGCGAGCCATCCATCCACGCGCTGCCAGGGGGCAGGCCGCACGATCTGAGCGGCCGCCAGATACGCGCGGCCGACGGATGATCGCAGGGATGGTTGCGGTGCAGCATGACAACCCTCGGATCTCCCGAACGATCCCACGCGATCACGGGACGCCGCGGATCACGGCGTGGGCGACCGGCGTCCGGGAAGCCAGCGCCGCGTCGCAGGACACCATTCGGGCTGAAATGACGGTCGCCGAAACGCACCGCCGCGGAACGTGGTGCGGACCATCTCGGGCACGGCCACGATGCCCATTGTGGCTGTCAGATCATCTGACCGTGGGATTTCCAAAAACCATTCGCCGAAGACGCAGCTGCGGCCCATCGGCAGAGACAAGATCCGGCCGATAGCCGGCTTGCGCTGTTCGGGGTGGCCGCCGGATATTCGTTCGGCGATGCTACCTGTTGGGGTGCCGCGGCGCTGTTCGCACGGGGGAGGCGCGGCGTGCCCCTGCAAGGCCCCGTCGATCACGGGTCCGCTGTGAGTCGGGCGAGGCTTGACGCCAGCTCGTCCTTGCGGAACGGCTTGGTCAGCCGCGGCAGGTCCGGATCCAGACCTTCGCGCTCAGCGTAGCCGGATACCAGCAGGACGGGCATCCCGGGTCTGGCTGTCCGCATCGTGCGCGCCAGTTCGGTCCCGCTGATGCCCGGCATCAGGTGATCGGTCACGAGAAGGTCGAAGTGCTCGCCTTTGTCGACGAGATTGAGAGCCGCCTCCGCCGAAGTGGCTTCGACCACCGCATAGCCCAGATCGCTCAGCATATCCGCCGTGCTCATCCGCACGAGTTCCTCGTCGTCGACGAGGAGCGCCGTTCCGCGCGTGGTGAGCAACTCGGACATCTTGACCGCTGGCCTGACGGCCCCCTGGCCGCCCGTGCTTCGGGGGAGCCACAGCTCGACGTTGGTGCCGAGCCCGGGTCGGCTCTGGATCGCCAGCGCGCCACCCAGTTGCGAGGCAAGCCCATGGACCATCGACAGTTTGAGACCCGTCCCCTTGCCGACCCCCTTGGTCGAAAAGAACGGCTCGACGGCGCGCGTGATCGTCGCCTCGTCCATGCCTGAACCCGTGTCGGCAACGGACAGGCAAAGGTACGTCCCAGGTCGTAGCTTGGTCCGATGGCCCGCTCTCACGTCTTCTACGCTGGTCGAGATGCGGAGCGTTCCACCGTCCTCCATAGCATCCCGCGCGTTCACGGCGAGGTTCAGAAGCGCCATCTCAAGCTGGTTCGGATCGGCCTTCGCCAGCGGCAGCCCGTCCGGAGCGTCGACCAGGACCTTGATCTGCGGACCCGTGGTGCTCGCGACCAGTTCGCCCATGCCGGTGACCAGCTTGGCAATGTCGACCGGCACCGGCTGAAGCGGCTGACGGCGCGCAAACGCCAGCAGCCGCTGGACCAGCGTCTTCGCCCGCTCGGCCGATTGCATCGCACCAGCGATCAGGCGCTGCTCGCGCTCACCGCCGAGCTGCCTTCGCTGAAGCATGTCGAGCGAGCCCACGATCGGGGTCAGCAGATTGTTGAAGTCTTGCGCGACTCCGCCGGTCAGCTGACCCATCGCCTCCATCTTTTGCGACTGGCGAAGCGCTTCCTGCGCCTCGGCGAGCTGCGCCTCGCGGCGGAGGCGGTCGCTGACGTCCGTTACAAACTGGTAGACACCCACCTGCTCGCCGGCCTCGTTGCGCAGGGGCCGGAAATTTACTTCGAAGTAGGGGCGGCCCCGGTCCGGATCGCCATAATTCTCGACGAACGTGACCGGCTCGCCGCGCATGCCCTGCACCCAGCCGGTCCGGACCTGTTCCTGGTGCTCCGGTTGGTCGGCGAGCAGCTCCAGCATGTTGTCGCCTGCCTTCGGGCGCACGCCGTAGATGCGCTCGAACTCCGTGGCGTTAGCGCCATTCAAGGCGAGGATGTTGTACTCAAGGTCGATCGCCATGATCATGACGTCGGTCATCTCGACGAGCTTCGCGAGCATGTTGCGCTCGGCGAGCGCCTCGGAGACCCGCCGCTCGAGCGTGTCGTTCAACTCGCGGAGTCGATCCTCAGCGCGGGCGCGCTCGATGGCGACTTTGATGCGTTCACCGACCTCTCGGAACAGACCCTCCTCGACGGATGTCCAGTTCCGGGCTGTGGCGCTCTGCAAGGCAAGCACGCTCACCCAACGCTCGCGCTCGAAGAGCACGACATCGAGGTAGGCGCCGACTTGCCTGGCGAGGAGCCCTGAGCGTGCGTCCTCGCTGAACCTCACGTCCGTGCGGACGTCGTCGACTTTGACGATCGGGCAATCGTGATACGCGCCCAGCAGGTCCGGTCCGAACGTCGCCAGATCGTGCTCACCCACGAGCGAATCGACGCCCCTGGTGTAGTCGCGCTCCACCCTCATCCGGGTGCCGAAGAACTCAGCGTAGAAGACCCGGCTCAGGTGGAAGCGTTCGGCCAGACGCTCCGCCGCAGTCGAGGCGATCTCCGCCGGCGTGCTGAGGAGGCGCAACGCATCCGAGAGCGCGAGCAGGAACACCTGCCTCGCCTCGCTTTCGCGCAGGTTTGCCTGAGCCGTCGTTCGTTCGATCGCGTCGGCCGCTTGGCGGGCGAGGACATCGAACAGCTTCAGATCGCGCTCCGGAGGGGTGTGCGGGTCTTTCCAGTGCGTCGAGAGCATGCCGATGGGCTTGCCCGAGCGTGACAGCAGCGGCGTCGTTTGGATCGCCCGCATACCCGTCCAGCGGTAGGACTGAAGATCGCCGCTGTCGTGGGCCAAGCCGCTGAGTTCCACGTCGGGCACGATCACGCGTTTGCCCGTGGTCATCGCGATGCCACACGTGCTCTCGGAATTCGCGTCGACCGTCTGCCAGTAAGCCGCCGAGCGTGGGTCGTAGCCGCGGTGTGCCAGGAGTTTGAGATCCCCGGCCTCGTCCAGTATCTGGATGCTGGCGCATTCGGACCCCATCAGTTCGGCGGCGGCGGTCAGGATGGCGTCGTATATGGCTTGCGGAGCCTCGTCGCCGACCAGCCGCGTGCTGATGTCCTGCAAGCGCCCGAGCGCCGCGACTTCGGCGGCCAGGGCCGCCTCGGTCTCGTGCTCGGCCGTTCGGTCGCGGAACATGTTGAGATAGCTGCCGCCGTCAGCGTCGAGACGCATCATGAGCCCGGAGGCCCAGAACCGGCTGCCGTCCTTGCGCATGTGCCAGCGCTCGTTCTGCGCTCGCCCGTGGCGCATCGCCCGGCTCAACTCCGCGTCGGCCCGGCCCAAGGCTCGGTCTTCGGGTGTGAACAGGATATTCCCCGGCTGCCCGATCGCATCGCGCTCGGTGAAACCCGTGAGGCGCTCCGCCCCCGTGTTCCACGTCGTGATGATCCCGCGATCGTTGAGGCGTACGATCGCGTAGTCTTCGGCGCCCTCGACAATCTGTCGGTAGCGCGTCTCACTTTCCCGCAGCGCGCGCTCGGCGCGGCGCTGATCTCGTGCGGCCGCCTGATTGCCGGTCACCTCGGAGAGCGGGTGAAAGACGCCCTTTACCCGTCCGGTCTCATCGCGCACGGGCTGGAAGCTGCCGGTGAAGAAGCGCTGCTCGACGAGCCCCAACGATTTCCGCAGCAGCACCGCGTGCTCGTCGATCCGGACCGTCTCGCCTTCGAACACACGATCGAGGAGGGGCCCGAGGAACGTTTCGTAAGCCTCGCTCCAGTTCCGGGCCGCCGACCGGCCGAGCGCGTCCGGGTGCCGCTCTGCCGCGATCGGGACGTACGCGTCGTTGTAGAGCTGGATGCGCTCAGGTCCCCAGAGGATCGACACCGGGCTCGACGAGGTGAGCATGATGTTGACCGCGGTCTTCAGGCTCGACGACCACTCCTCGATGGGGCCGAGCGGGGTCGCAGACCAATCCCGCGAGCCGACAAGCAGGCCGATCGCGCCGCCGCCGGCGAGGAAGGCATGCGTGGCAGGGGGGGCCAGAACAGAGGCCACGAACAGTCCTTTCCGCGGGCGATCCCTGCGCAACTGGCGAGGGACCGGCTCGACGCTTAGCGCAGGAGGGCCGTCCCGTCATGAGCGAACCGGTTCGGCCGGGCATGATCGGCCGGACTGAAGAGTGACATGACCAAGGCGTGTCGATCACCCCCCATGCGGAAACGTCGGCTACCGGGATCGCTGCCAAGTCAACTTACCGACCGCAATGGCCGTGAAACGGTCACGGGGACGGTTCCGGGAGCCGCCGGCCTACGTCCGGGCGGTTCGGGGCAAAGAGCGGATCCAGAACGTCCGGACCAATTCAGGATCAGCGCATTTTGCGATGATGGGCATGCCAGTTCGGCGGCATGAGAGGTCTCAGTACAGTCAGCGCGCGTCTCCTGTGTTCCATCGACCGTGTAGTGTCCGTTGAAAGCGGCGTTGATTGTCCAAAGAACGCTGACGCCGGTCCGGATCATGGATCTTCAGCGGGCCGACCTGCTCCACCTGGAAACGAAAACACCAGCTATGATGTCCTGACAAGATCGGAGAGCCAGTCCCGGGCCTTCTGAAGCTCGTCCCACGGTGTCTCTCCCAGGGGAAAATGCACGCCGAGAACCACGCTGAGCACCGCGTTCAGATGGGCGAGGTGCTGCCGGTCGTTCGCGCTGCGGACGCCGCCGCCGCGCTGCTCCGCGATGATCGCGTCGCGGAACTTCGTCAGCTCTGCCGTCGCTTCCGAGAGACGGTCGTCGTCGCGCTCAGGCTTGCGCGCCAGCACGATGTCGAGGGCGGCGAGCGCTCGGTGGCCGGACTCCCGGCCAGGGGCGGCGCTCACGTCCGGGCCTCGCTCTGCCCGAGCACGTCCGGCCGCGCCTTGCGGCCGGGCCGTATGTTGCAGGTGATCGCCTTGGTCGAGTGGATGCTGGTGTTGGCGTCGCCGGTGATCGCCAGCAGCACGTTGGCGACGTCGCCCCGCGCGTAGCCCTGCCAACCGTAGACCCAGGGCATGCCGATCTGGTGGACCTCCCGGCCGTCGATCCGGAATGGCTTGAGCCGCTCCGTGACCATGGCCCGAACCTCGACCTCGCCGCGCAGGGTCGAGATCACGGTCCAGCCGAGGTGCCGTATCCTGAGGCTCGCCGCGAGTTCCGGGGAGATTTCCACGAAGGCCTCCGGCTGGAGTTCCGCCGTGTGGGGCATGACTCGGGTGGCGATGCCGCCGCAATGCATCTCGGTCAGGCGGAAGGTGGTGAAGACGTAGGGGAATCGCGGGTCGGCGGCGTCGTGGAGTTCGTTGCCGGGCCGGCCCCAGAGCTTCGCGGTCGGGTTGCGCTGCTGCTTCGGGTAGAGCGGGTTGCGGACCGGACTCTCGATCGGCTCGTAATGCGTCGGCAGCGGCCCGTCCTTGAGCCCGGACGGCACGAACAGTGCGCACTTGCCGTCCGCCTCCATGATGAACGGGTCGTCGCCGCCCAGCGCGTCCATGCCGTGCGGCCGCTTCGACCAGTCCGGGCGGTAGTCCGGCCGCTTGTCGGCCAGGAAGTCTGGCACGTCGTTGCCGGTCCACTTGGCCTGCGCCTCGTCCCACCAGATCATCTTCTTGCGTTCGGACCAGGGCTTCCCGGCCGGATCCGCAGAGGCGCGGTTGTAGAGGGTCCGGCGGTTGAGCGGCCATGTCCAAGCCCAGCCGAGATGGGCGCCGGATTCCCCGGGCCCGTCCGGTCGGCGGGAGCGCGAGAGGTTCTTCCCCGTCTCCGGGAAGATGCCGCAATACATCCAGCCGCCGCAGGCTGTGGAGCCGTCGTCCTTGAGCTCGCGATAATCCGCGACCTGCTTCCCGTCCGCGACGGTCCGGCCGTTGATCTCGCGCAGCACCGCCTCGGCGTCGGGCTCCTGCTTCTCGCCCCGGAGCGCGTAGTCCCATGTCAGCGCCTGGATGGCCCGGTCCTTCGGCTCAATGGAGTCCCGGTAGAGCTCCTTCAGCCGCCGCCCGAGATGGACGATGAACCAGAGGTCCGAGCGGCTGTCGCCCGGCGGCTCGCAGACCACGTCGTGCCACTGCACCAGCCGGGAGGTGTTCGTGACCGAGCCGTCCTTCTCACCCGGCATGGCGGCGGGCAGGAAGAACATCTCGGTGCCGATCTCCTCCGGCCGGACCTCGCCCTTGCGGACCCGGTGGCCCTGCTGCCAGAAATTGGCGGTTTCCGTCATGGCGAAATCGCGCACGACCATCCATTCGAGATTGGCGAAGCCGCGTTCCACGAGTTCCGAATTCACCGCCCCCACGGCAGGGTTCTGGCCGAGGATGAACTGACCCTTCACGACCCGGTCCGACATGGCCATGGTCATCGGCTCCTGCGAGGCGTCGCCGGTGAGCTTGGGCAGGAACTGGTAGCCCCACCCGTTCTCCCGCGTCGCAGCCTCGCCGTACCAGGCCTTGAGCAGGCTGATCACGTATTTCGGCATGTTCGACCACCAGCCCGTGGGCGGCGTCTCGGTCGCGAGGTACCGGTCGACGGTGGCGTGGTCGTGGAAGACGTTCGGCTGCGGCAGGTAGGTCGGCAGCATGTTGTAGAGCGTCGGGATGTCGGTCGAGCCCTGGATGCTGACGTGGCCGCGCAGGGCCATGATGCCGCCGCCCGGCCGCCCGATATTGCCGAGCAGCCCCTGGATGATGCTCGCGGCCCGGATGATCTGGACGCCGGTGGAGTGATGCGTCCAACCCACCGCGTAGGTGAAGGCTCCGGTCTTCTCCCGCCCTGAGTTGTGCGCGAAGATCTCGGTGATCCGGACGAACAGGTCCTTCGGGCAGCTGGTCACCCGCTCGACCATCTCGGGCGTGTAGCGCGCGTAGTGGCGCCGCATGATCTGGTAGACGCAGTTCGGGTGCTGCAGGGTCGGGTCCTGCGGCGGCGGCGACTTGGTCATGCTCTCGAAGGCCGCGCCCTCATCGGAGGAATTCTCCTGGGATTGCACCCGGTGCTCGGCCACCGGCGACGGCACGGTCTTGCCGGCGTATTGCCACGTGTCCTGCGAATAGGTCCCAGCTACCGGGTCGTAGCCGGAGAACAGGCCTTCGTTCTGCTCGGGGTCGCCGTAGCCCTCCTCGATGATGTGGCTGATGTTCGTGTAGGCGAGGGCGAAGTCCCGGAACCAGAGGTCGTTCTCGAGGATGTGCCGGATCATCCCGCCGAGGAACGCGATGTCGGACCCGGAGCGGATCGGCGCGTAGATGTCGGCGAGCGCGCTCGTGCGGGTGTAGCGCGGGTCGATGTGGATCACGGTCGCGCCGCGGCGCTGGGCCTCCACGACGAAGCGGAATCCCACCGGGTGGTTCTCCGCGAGGTTGGACCCCATCTCGATGATGCAGTCGGAATTGGCCAAGTCCCACAGCGCCATGGTGGCGGCGCCGCGCCCGAAGGTGGTACCCAGACTGGGCACCGAGGACGAGTGTCAGATGCGCGCTTGGTTCTCGATGTTGATCATCCCGAGGCCGCCGCCGAACAGCTTCTTGATGAGGTAGTTCTCCTCGTTGTCCATGGTGGCGCCCCCGAGGGAGCCCAGGCCTAAGGTGTGATTGATGATCCGGCCGTCCGGTAGGGTTCCCGCGAAGGTCTCGTCGCGCACCTGTTTGGTCAGCTGGGCGATGCGCTCCATCGCCCAGGCCAGCGGCCTCTTCTCCCATCGGTCGGAATAGGGCGCCCGGTAGAGCACGTCGCTGATCCGCTCGGGTGAGAGCAGCATGCCGAGCGTGCCGGCGCCCTTGGGGCACAGGGTTCCCTGGTTGATCGGGCTGCGCGGATCACCCTCCACGTGGATCGGCCTGCCGTTCTTGGCGTAGATGAGCTGACCGCAGCCCACGGCGCAGAACGGGCATACGCTGGTGCCGATCCGGTCGGCCTCCTCCAGGCGGGGGCGCAGGTTTGCCGAGGTCGTGCTCCGGGCCGCCTCGGACATGACGCTCTGCCCGGCCATCTGGCGCGGGAGCGACCAGTCCCGCACGAAGCCCGCTACCCTCTCCGACAAGCGCCTGCGGATCTTCGTCATCGTGCCACCCGTTGCTCGGCCTTCGCAAGGTTAAGCCGGGCGGGCAGCCATTTTGTTCCCGGCCGAGCGGCGCCCGGCAGCACTCGCGGCGTTGCGCCAAGGTCAGGCCGGATCGGCTGAGAAACTTCGCCGGCGAGCGGCGGTTATCGGATCAGTTGTGATCTATTCCAGGCTTCGACTGCCACGCTCCGAGAGGACGAGACTTTGACGTATGTTAAAGAAGGCGTGGTCACCATCGTCCAGGAGAGCCGCTTTCAGCTCACGGACGACAACGGGGTCTCGCACCTGTTCCTGCTGGACCGCAACGCCGCGGCCGAGCCGGCGCAACTCGCGCCCCTTCAAGCCCGCCAGGCGCGGGTGCGCGTGACCTACGAGCCCGCTCGGAACCTGATCGGCCTCGTGGCCCGTTCGGTCCGCCTCCTCCCGCCGTCCCAGGCCCGCTGAGGAGCGCCGACCCATGAACATGCATCCCCGCGCCCTGGAGCACGCTTACTCCACCTTGGATCACGTGATCCCGAACGAGTCCGAACTCACCGCCGGGGTGCGGATCGAGGCGGGGCGGTCCTACGGCTTCTTCACCGACACCACGGTCTGCATCGGCTGCAAGGCCTGCGAAGTCGCCTGCAAGGAGTGGAACAATCTGCCGGCCGACAATATCGGGCTCACCGGCCAGAGCTTCGACAACACCGGCGCCCTGTCGGCCAACAGCTGGCGGCACGTCGCCTTCGTAGAGAAGTCCGGGGCAAACGGCCTCCGGGGCGGACAGGACCAGAAGTTCCAGTCCGGCTGGCTCATGATGAGCGACGTGTGCAAGCACTGCCACAACGCGCCCTGCCTCGAAGCCTGCCCGACCGGGGCCCTGTTCAAGACCGAGTTCGACACGGTCGTGGTCCAGCAGGATATCTGCAATGGCTGCGGCTACTGCGTGCCGGCCTGCCCGTTCGGCGTGATCGACGTCAGCACGGTGGACGGCAAGGCGCACAAGTGCACCCTCTGCTACGACCGCCTCAAGGGCGGGCTGGAGCCTGCCTGCGCCAAATCCTGCCCGACTGACTCGATCCAGTTCGGCGAGTTGTCCGACCTCCAGATCCGGGCGGCCGAGCGCGTCGAGCACCTGCACGGGATCGGCGTGGACAGCGCCTACCTGTACGGCACCCCCGGCGCCCCGGGGGCGACCGGCGATCTCGGGCACCTCAACGCCTTCTTCCTGCTGATCGACCGGCCGGAGGTCTACAACCTGCCGGCCGCCCCAACCCGGCCCGCCAACCGGGTCGCGCCGAGCCTCGCCACTGGCCTCGCCACGGTGGCGGCGCTGGCGCTCGCGAGCGCCTTCCTATTCGCGCCGCAGCGGGGTGAGCGACCGTGACCGCCACGATCAGCCCGGAAGCCGCTCCCGCCACGCGGGACGGCCCCGAGGACGCGCCGCGCGTCCCCCGGCAGGCCACCGAGCCGCCCTCGGTGCACGGACGGCCGAACCGGGCCGGCTGGACGGGGCCGACCTATTACGGCCGCCCGCAGCTCAAGGCGTCGCCGTTCGAGAACCCGGTGGTGGGCGGCTACATCTTTCTCGCCGGCCTGTCCGGTTCGGCCGCGGTGATCGCCGCCCTGGCGGACCTGCGTCAGGGCGCGGAGGCGGCGCCGCTCGTGCGCCGGGGGCGCTACCTCGCGCTGCTCGCCCCCATCCTCGGCGCGCCGCTCTTGGTTTATGACCTGCACACGCCCGAGCGCTTCTACAACATGCTGCGGGTGGCCAAGCACACCTCGCCCATGTCGATCGGCACCTGGATCCTGATGGGCTTCAGCGGGGCCGCCGGCCTCACCGCGGCGGCGCAATTCGGTGCAGATCTCCGGCCAGGGACGCGGGGCCTCAGGGGCCTTGCCCGCGCCGCCCAGGTGCCGGCGGCGCTCACGGGCCTCGGCCTCTCGACCTACACGGCGTCCCTGCTGTCGGCGACCTCGACGCCGCTCTGGGCCGCGGCCCCGCAGAGCCTCGCCATGCGTTTCGGCGCCTCGTCGATGGCTTCGGCGGCCGTGGCGCTGGCGATGACCGAGGCCGATCCGAGCCGGCGCCGCGCCCTTGAGGGAACCGCCGCGGCGGCGCTCGCCGCCGAACTCGCCGGCGCGGCGATCTCGCATGCCACCTACCGGCGCACGGGCGTCGCGGGCGCCCTCAGCGGGAAGGCCGGCAGGGTGGAGCATCTGGGGGCGACCCTCCTGGGCACCGCCCTCCCGCTGGGGATCTTGGCAGCCTCGCTCCTGACCCGCCGCGGCCTGCCGCGACCCGTGACGGCTCTCGCCGCCGTCGCGACGCTCGCGGGCGCCGCGGCCCTGCGGATATCAATCATGGCGGCGGGCGACCGTTCGGCCGAGGATCCGGACGTGAGCTTCCGGTTCAGCCAGCCCGAAAATCTGCCCGCACGGTGATCCATCCATGCCCCGGGGACCGCATCCGTCGGATCCGGTTGCGCGCTCAGCGAAGGGCCCCCTCCCGCCCCTCCAGTCGCGGCCGCATCATGTCCGGATTTTATAGGGAACCGCGGGCGGGGGCCGTCATTTGCTTGGATGAGGTCGGAGAATGACGGCGCGAACCTTTTTATCGGCAGCTGATCTCGATTTCTCGAAATAATCGTTGATCTGCCCACCAGTCTCATTTGAGGTGGACTGGAGAGATGCCGCTCAGGCGCCTGTCTAGGGACCTCCGTGCCGCCGGCTAGATGAGGCGGATTGTCTCGCGGAGATTTATCGTCGGACGGCACAAATAGCCCATATTTCCCGCGACCTTAGCATTGAAGATTGGTTTTTCGTTCGCCGAGGCCGGAATTTAACTTGCGTTGTTTCTCCGGTCCGGGATTCCCGCTCTACATAGCTGAAGGTCCTCGCAGGGGAATGTGACGCCTCGTGCCGGAATTCGTACTCATTACCGGAGGCGCCGGCTTCATCGGTCGCCACCTCTCCGCCGAACTTCTGCGCCGCGGCTACCGCGTGCGGGTGCTCGACAGCCTGATCGAGCAGGTCCATGGCGGCGGGACAAGCGGTGCCGGGATGCTGCCGCCAGAGGTCGAGTTCCAGGCGGGCGACGTCCGCGACGGCGCGGCGGTGGCCAGGGCCTTGCGCGGGATCGACCGGGTCGTGCACCTCGCGGCCGAAGTCGGCGTTGGCCAGAGCATGTACGCCGTCGAGCGCTACGTCTCGGTCAACGATTGCGGCACGGCCGTGCTGTTCCAGCAGCTCATCGAAGCGCCGGTGAGGCGCGTGGTCGTGGCCTCGTCCATGAGCATCTACGGCGAGGGGCTCTACCGCACCTCGGACGGTGGAACGGCCGAGGAGGTGGTGCGCCGCCCCCGCCGGCCCGGCGAGCCCTGGGACCCCCTCGACGCGCAGGGGCAGCCCATGCGGCCGATCCCGACGCCGGAATCGAAGCGCCCGGCCCTGGCCTCGGTCTACGCGTTGACCAAGTATACGCAGGAGCGCCTGACGCTCACGCTGGCCCCCGCCTACGGGATGGAGGGTGTGGCGCTCCGCCTGTGGAACGCCTACGGGCCGGGACAAGCCCTGTCGAACCCCTATACCGGCGTGCTGGCGATCTTCGCGGCTCGCCTGCATAACGGCCAGCCGCCGATGATCTTCGAGGACGGCGAGCAGCGGCGCGACTTCGTCCACGTGGAGGATGTCGCCCAGGCCTTTGCGCTGGCCCTGGAGCATCCGGCGGCCGCCGGTCAGGTCTACAACGTCGGCAGCGGCCAGGACCGGACTGTCCGGGAGGTCGCCCGCCTGCTGGCCCGCGCCATGGGCCGGGAGGGTATCGAGCCGGAGCTGGCTGGCCAGGCCCGGCTCGGCGACATCCGGCACTGCATCGCCGATATCGGCAAGATCCAGCGGGAGCTCGGCTACGCGCCGCGTCGTGATTTCGTCGAAGGGCTCGCCGAACTCGCCGCCTGGGTGGCCGAGCAGCAGGCCGTCGACCGCGTCGCCGAAGCGCGGCGCGAACTCGAAGCGCGGGGTCTCGTCGCGTGAACGGCCGGCCGATCCTCGTCACCGGCGGCGCCGGGTTCATCGGCGCCAACCTGTCCGACAGCCTCGCGGCCGACGGCCACGCCGTGATCGTCTACGACGCCCTGTCTCGCCCCGGCGTCGCAGGCAACCTCGACTGGCTGCGGCAGCGCCACGGCAGCCGGATCACCCCGGTCGTCGCCGACATTCGCGACGCGCCGGAACTCGCCCGGGCGGTGGCGGAGGCGGGCGCGGTGTTCCACTTCGCCGCCCAGGTCGCCGTGACCACGAGTCTCGTCGCGCCGCGCGCCGACCTGGAGATCAACCTCCTCGGCACCGTGAACCTCCTAGAGGCGTTACGCGCGCTCGAGCGGCCGGTGCCGGTGCTCTACGCCTCCACCAACAAAGTCTACGGCGACCTCCCCGACATCACCCTGGAGGCGGTCGGCGAGGCCTATCTCCCGGCCGATCCGGACCTGCGCGCCCGCGGCATCGGCGAGGCGAGACCCCTGGATTTCCACACGCCCTACGGCTGCTCCAAGGGTGCGGCCGACCAGTACGTCCTCGACTACGCCCGCAGCTTCGGCATCCCGGCGGCGGTGATGCGGATGAGCTGCGTCTACGGCCCGCGCCAGATGGGCAACGAGGACCAGGGCTGGGTCGCCCACTTCCTGATCCGGGCGCTCGCCGGCGAGGCGGTCACGCTCTACGGTGACGGCCGGCAGGTGCGTGACATCCTGCACGTGCGCGACGTGGTGGCGGTCTACCGGGCGGCCCTCGCCTGCATCGACACCGCGGCCGGTCGCGCCTTCAACATTGGCGGCGGCCCCGGCAACGCCGTGAGCCTGCTGCAGCTCCTCGACCATGTCGGCGCCCTGCTGGGCCGCCCGGTGGCGCGCAGCTTCCAGGACTGGCGCCCCGGCGACCAGCGCTACTACGTCTCCGACACGCGACGGGCCGTCGAGAGCCTCGGCCTTGAGCCCTTCACCGGCTGGCGCGATGGGGTTGCCGACCTGGCGCACTGGCTCACCACCGAGCGTGCGCAGGCGGGCGCCCCGCCGCTCGCGGGAGCGGCCGCATGAGGGTCGACCCATGAGAGACGCCCCATGAGAGTCGCGCTCGTCAACCCGCCCTGGGACTATCGCAACAGCATCTATTTTGGTTGCCGCGAGCCGCACCTGCCGCTCGAACTCGGCTATGCCGCGGCGCTCCTGGCGGCCGCCCGGCACGAGACGCTGCTGGTCGACGCCCACTTGGAGGGCCTGTCCGCCGAGGCCGCCGCCGACCGCGTGGCCGCCTTCGTGCCGGACATGACCGTGGTGGTGACGGCGCCGACCTACCTGTTCTGGCGCTGCGCCCCGCCGGAATTACGGGTGCCCCGCGCCTTCCTCGACACCCTGGCGGGCCGGGGCGGCGCCACCGTGGCGGTCGGTCCCCACGGCTCGGCGACCCCGCGGCCCGTCCTCGACAAGCTCGGCTGCGACATCGTCGTGCGCGGCGAGTGCGAGGAGGTCGTCGCCCGTCTCGCGGACCTCGCCGACCTGCGCCCGGCGACCCTGCGGGCCGTGCCCGGCCTCGCCTTCCGCGACGGCGAGGCAGCGGCAGTGACGGGTCCGCCCCAGGCCGGGCGGTTCACCGACCTGCCGGCCCTGCGCTGGCCGGAGGCCTGGATCGCCCGGCACCGGCACCACCATCATCGGTTCGACGCCGCACCGGACGGTCCGGGCGCCGAGGTCGAGGCCTCGCGCGGCTGCCCCTACACCTGCTCGTTCTGCGCCAAGATCGATTTCCGCGACGCCTACCGGCGGCGGGACCTGACCCGCGTCCTCGACGAGATCGACGGGTTGATCGCGCAGGGCGTCACCTACGTCTACTTCGTCGACGAGATCTTCCTGCCGCAGAAGCCTATGCTGGAGGCGCTGGTCGCCCGGGACCTCCGCTTCGGGATCCAGACCCGGATCGACCTGTGGAAGCCCGACATGCTCGACCTCCTCGGGGCGGCGGGATGCGTCTCCATCGAGGCTGGGATCGAGAGCCTTACCGAGGCCGGCCGGGCCGCCCTCGACAAGCGTTGCCGCGCCTCGACGGACGACCTCGCCGAGCGCCTGATCCATGCCCGCCGCACGGTGCCCTTCGTGCAGGCGAACCTCATCGCCGTGGCGGGGGACGACCCCGATCTCGTGGCGACGTGGCGCGACCGCCTGCGCGGCCAGGGCGTCTGGGCGAACGACCCGGTGCCGCTCTATCCCTATCCGAGCTCCCCCGATTACCGGCGCCTCTGGGGCGAGCCCGACGACCGGGCCTGGGAGCGGGCGCACCACCATTATCTCGGCCAGTTCGACCAGTTCAGCGACATCCAGGACGAGCGCCCCCTGCCGCTGTCCGAGCTGGAGGCCGCATGCGGGTGCTGTTGAACCCGTCCCGGACTATGGCGCCGCACGTCCTGATGAGCGCGGACGCGGTGGGCGGGGTCTGGCAGTACAGCCTCGACCTCGCGGCCGGCCTCGTGCGGCGGGGCCTGCCGGTGACCGTGGCGGTCCTGGGACCCGCGCCCTCCGACGCGCGGATCGCGGCGGCCGAAGATGCCACCGGCGCGCGCATCCTCGCCACCGGCCTGCCCCTCGACTGGACCGCCGAGACGTCCGACATCGTGCTGGATGCCGCGCGGGCGTTCGCGGAGCTTGCCCGAAGCCTCGAAGCCGATTGCGTCCACCTGCACAGCCCCGCCCTGGCGCTGGCGGATTATCCCATGCCGGTCGCCGCCGTGTGCCATTCCTGCGTGGCGACGTGGTGGGAGGCCGTCGAGACCGGGCCGCTGCCCCCCGACCTCGCTTGGCGCCACGACCTCACGGTGCGGGGCTGCCGCACCGCGGATGCCCTCCTCGCCCCCACGCGGGCCCACGCTCTGGCCACCGCCCGGGTCTGCGGACTCGCGCGGCCGCCCCGGGTGGTCCGCAACGGGCGCACCCCGAGCGGCTCGGCTCCCCGGGCCCTCGCGCGCCACGCCTTCACGGCCGGCCGGCTCTGGGATCGGGCCAAGAACGCCGCCGCCCTCGACGGCCTTGCCGCCCGCCTGTCCGCGCCGCTGCGCGCGGCCGGCTCCGTGGAGGGGCCGAACGGCGCGCAGGTCGGGACGCGCCACCTGCATCTCCTCGGGCGGCTCGACGACGTCGGCATTGCCGCGGAACTCGCCGCTCGGCCGGTCTTCGTCTCGCTCGCCCGCTACGAGCCCTTCGGCCTCGCCGTGCTGGAGGCGGCTACGGCCGGCTGCGCGCTGGTGCTCTCCGATATCCCGAGCTTCCGGGAATTGTGGGACGGCGCCGCCGCCTTCGTGCAGCCGGACGACGCGGCCGCCGCGGCCACCTCCGTGCAGGGCCTCCTCGACGATGCCGAACGGCGCGCCGCCGCCAGCGCGGCCGCGGCTGCCCGCGCCGCCCGCTACGGCGTCGAGCCGATGATCGATGGGGTGCTCGGCATCCTGCGCGGCCTCCTCGCCGGCACACCCGCGCGGCTCGGTGGAGCCGCCGCATGAGGATCGCTTACTTCACCCATTCCCTGGCCTCGTGCTGGAACCACGGCAACGCGCATTTCCTGCGCGGCGTCCTGCGGGCGCTGATGGCGCGCGGACACGCCGTCGCCGCTTACGAGCCGGAGGGCGCCTGGAGCCTCGAGAATCTCCTGCGCGACCACGGCGAGGCCGGCCTCGCCGCCTACCGTGCCGCGTATCCGGACCTCGCCTCGGAGCGCTATGCCGCCGTCGAGGACGTTGTCGAGCGCGTGGCCGGGAGCGACCTCGTCCTCGTCCACGAGTGGAGTGACCCGGCCCTGGTGGCGGCCCTGGGCGCCGCGCGGCGCTGCGGAGCGCGCTACACGCTCCTGTTCCATGACACGCACCACAGGGCGGTGAGCGCCCCCGAGGAGATGGCGCGCTTCGATCTCTCCGGCTACGACGGCGTCCTGGCCTTCGGCGAGACTCTCGCGGCCGTCTACCGGGCGCAGGGCTGGGGACGCCACGTCTTCGTCTGGCACGAGGCCGCCGACACCCGGCTGTTCCATCCCACGGCCGAAGAGCGGGCGGGTCGCGACGTCTTCGGATCCGGCGCGGGTCCCCTCCCCCATGCGGGAGACGGACCGGGTGAGGGAGAAGGGGTTTCCGCAACGACCTCCGATCTGCGGCAGGGCGGCGGCGCGCTCTTGACGGACGGATTTGACCCCTCAAACCAACCCACGCACGCCGGGAGAAGGGAACCGGTCGCCTCCGGTTCCGGCAGTCCGGAAGGCCCTCGCTCGGGCCTGATCTGGATCGGCAATTGGGGCGACGGGGAGCGCAGCGCCGAGCTGGAAACCTACCTGTTCCGCCCCGCCGAACAGGCCGGCCTGCCCCTCGACGTCTACGGCGTGCGCTACCCCGAGGCGGCACTCGCGACCCTGCGGCGCTACGGCGTCCGCTATCACGGCTGGGCGGCGAACGCCGCCGCGCCCGGCCTGTTCGCCCGCCACATCGCCACGGTCCACGTGCCGAGGCGCTTCTACGTCGAGCGCCTGCCGGGCATCCCTACGATCCGGGTGTTCGAGGCCCTGGCATGCGGCATCCCCCTGGTCTGCGCCCCCTGGGACGACGCGGAAGGGCTGTTCCGCCCAGGCCGGGACTACCTCGTGGCCCGCACCGGCGCCGAGATGGAGCGCCACCTGCGCGCCCTCCGCTCCGATGCCGGCCTGCGGGCCGCGCTCGCGGAATCCGGGCTCGCCACCATCCGGTCGCGCCACACCTGCGCGCACCGGGCCGAGGAACTGCTCGCCATCGCCGAGAGCCTGCGGGCGCCCGCCACCCTGGAGGCCACCGCGTGAGAATCGCCTTCTACGGCTCCTCCCTGCTGTCGTCCTACTGGAACGGCGCCGCAACCTACTACCGGGGCATGCTCGCCGCCCTGGCGCGGCACGGCCACACCATCATCTTCTACGAGCCGGACGCCTTCGACCGGCAGCAGCACCGGGACATCGAGGCGCCGCCCTACGCAGCCGTGAAGGTCTACCCGGCGACCATCGAAGCCGCCCGCGCGGTCATCGCGGAGGCCGCCGAGGCCGACGTGGTAATCAAGGCGAGCGGCGTCGGCGTGTTCGACGACGACTTGCTCCACGGCGTGATCGCCGCGTCCCGCCCCGAGGCGGTACGGATCTTCTGGGACGTGGACGCCCCGGCCACTCTCGCCGAGATGCGTGCCAGCCCCGACCACGCGCTCCGCCGCGCCCTCCCCGACCTCGACCTCGTGCTGACCTACGGGGGCGGCCCGCCGGTGGTCTCGGCCTACGGGGGCTTCGGCGCCCGCGCCTGCATCCCGATCTACAACGCCCTCGATCCGGAAACCCATTTCCCGGTGCCGCCGGAGCCGCGCTTCGCGGCCGACCTCGCCTTCCTGGGCAACCGCCTGCCGGACCGCGAGGCGCGGGTGGAGAAGTTCTTCCTCGCGGCGGCGGCCCGGCTGCCGGAACGGGCCTTCCTGATCGGCGGCAACGGCTGGGAGAGCCGCGGCCTACCGCTGAACGTCCGGCATCTCGGCCACGTCTACACGCGCGAGCACAACGCCTTCAACACGACGCCCCTGGCGGTCCTGAACATCGCCCGCGACAGCATGGCGGCGGTGGGCTTCTCCCCCGCCACCCGCGTGTTCGAGGCGGCGGGTGCCGGCGCCTGCCTGATCACCGACGCGTGGGAGGGCCTCGGCCTGTTCCTCGACGCGGGTACCGAGGTGCTGGTCGCGCGGGACGGGCGGGATGTCGCCGACCATGTCGCCGCCCTGACCCCGGAGCGCGCCCGCGCCATCGGCGAGGCCGCCCGCCGCCGCATCGTGGCCGAGCATACCTACGCGAGGCGGGCGGTCGAGGTCGACGCGATCCTGCGGGCCGAGGCGGCCCGCAAGGCGGAAGCCGGCGCGGTCCGGCGGAGTGTCGCGTGAGCGCGGCCCCGATGCGCCTCGTCGTTCTGGGCCTGAGCCTGTCCTCCTCCTGGGGGAACGGCCACGCCACCACCTACCGCGCCCTCCTCAAGGCCTTCGCGGCCCGCGGCCACGCCGTGCTGTTCCTGGAACGCGACGTGCCCTGGTACGCCGCCCACCGCGACTTGCCCGATCCGGGCTTCTGCGAGCTCGCCTTCTACGCCGACCTCGACGGGCTCGCGAAGCACCGCGCCGCCATCGCCGCGGCGGATGCCGTGATCGTCGGCTCCTACGTGCCCGAGGGGATCGCGGCCGGCGCGCGCGTGCTCGACTGGGCGCGTGGCGCGCGCGCCTTCTACGACATCGACACGCCGGTGACCCTGGCGGCCCTGGAGGCCGGCACCTGCGCCTACCTCGCGGCCGAGCAGATTCGCAATTACGACCTCTACCTGTCTTTCACGGGCGGCCCGACCCTGAGGCGCCTGGAGCAGGCCTACGGGTCTCCCGCGGCCCGCGCCCTCTACTGCTCGGTCGATCCGGACGCCTATCCGCCCCTCGACCGCCCGGCGCGCTACGACCTTGGCTATCTCGGGACTTACTCTCCGGACCGTCAGCCCACGCTGGAGCGCCTGCTGATCGAGCCAGCGCGGCGCGCGCCGGACCTGCGCTTCGCGGTCGCCGGCCCGCAATATCCGGCCGCCATCGACTGGCCCGCCAACGTCGAGCGGATCGAGCACCTGCCGCCGGACCGGCATCCGGATTTCTACACGGCGAGCCGCTACACCCTGAACGTGACCCGCGCCGACATGATCCGGGCCGGCTGGAGCCCGAGCGTGCGCCTGTTCGAGGCGGGCGCTTGCGGGACGCCGGTGATCTCCGACCGCTGGGACGGGCTCGACACGTTGCTCGTACCGGAGCGCGAGATACTCCTGCCCGACGGCCCGGACGACGTCCTCGCCATCCTGCGCGTTCGCTCCGAAGCGGAGCGGCGGCGCCTCGGCGCGGCGTCCCGCGCGGCAATCCTCGTCCGGCACACCGCCGCCGCCCGCGCCGCCGAACTTGAGCATGCCCTACGCGCGGCGCGTGACGACGTGCGTGCCTCCGATCTCGCGCTTACCGGTCACTAGGCACTCGGGAGAATGTTGGTGGGAACCAGGAGTGGTATCCGAGTCCTCGTTGCCGGCGGTGCCGGCTTCATCGGCTCGCATCTGATCGACGCGCTCATCGCCGACGGTGCGCGCGTCACCTGCGTCGACAGCCTGCTGACCGGCCGGCGGGCGAACCTCGCGCATCTGGCGAAGGAGCCGCGCTTCGACTTCGTCGAGGCGGACGTGACCGAGCCGCTGCCGCCGCTGCCGCGCGTGGACCAAGTGTTCAACCTCGCCTGCGCGGCCTCGCCGCCGCACTACCAGGCCGATCCGATCCACACGATGATGACCAGCGTGCTGGGCACCGGCCGGCTGCTGGAACTCGCCCGGGCCTGTGGGGCGCGCTTCCTCCAGGCCTCCACCAGCGAGGTCTACGGCGATCCCGAGCGGCATCCGCAGCAGGAATCCTACTGGGGCAACGTGAACCCCACGGGGCCGCGGGCCTGCTACGACGAGGGCAAGCGCTCCGCCGAGACCCTGACCTTCGACTTCGAGCGCCAGCACGGCCTCGACATCCGGGTGGCCCGGATCTTCAACACCTACGGGCCGCGGATGCGCGCCGATGACGGCCGGGTCGTCTCGAACGTGATCTGCCAGGCGCTCTCGGGCGACGACATCACCATCTACGGCAACGGCGAGCAGACCCGCTCCTTCTGCTACGCCAGCGACCTCGTGGACGGCCTGCTCCGGCTGATGCGGGTCGAGACGCCCCTCGAAGGGCCGGTCAACCTCGGCAACCCCCGCGAGATGACGGTGGGCGAACTGGTCGACCTCGTCGTGCGGATGACCGAGACCCCGTCCCGGATCGTCCGCCGGCCGCTGCCCGTGGACGATCCTCAGCGCCGCCGCCCCGACATCACGCGCGCCGAGACCCTGCTCGGCTGGTCGCCCAAGGTGCCGCTGGAAGAGGGGCTGGAGGCGACGATCGCGTGGTTCTCGCGCGAGATCGCCCCGCGCCCGTTGCGCGCGGCGATCGAGGAGCGCGCCGTTGTCGCCGGCTGACCTATCCCCCCAGCGGTCGAGGCGCTGATGGCCGTCTCCCCCATCCGCGTCGGCCTCGTCGGGATCGGCAACTGCGCCTCGTCCTTCGTGCAGGGGCTGCACCATTACCGCGACGCGGCTTCCGGCGAGTCCGTGCCGGGCCTGATGTCGCCGGATCTCGGCGGCTACCGGGTGCGCGACATCGCGGTGGTCGCGGCCTTCGACGTGAGCGCCGCAAAGGTCGGGCGCGACCTCGCCGAGGCGATCCTGGCCGAACCCAACAACACACAGGTCTTCGCCGCGGTGCCGCCGACCGGCGTCACCGTCCGCCGCGGCCCGACCCTCGACGGGATCGGCCACTACCTGAAGGGCGTGATCGCGGAATCGTCTGAGCCCGAGGCCGACGTGGTGGCGGAACTCACCCGCACCGGCACGCAGGTGCTGGTCTCCTACCTGCCGGTGGGTTCACAGGCTTCCACAGAGTTCTACGCCGAATGCGCGCTGCAGGCCGGCTGCGCCTTCGTGAACTGCATCCCGGTCTTCATCGCGTCGAATCCCGAATGGGCGGAGCGCTTCGCCGCCCGGGGGCTGCCGATCGTCGGCGACGACATCAAGAGCCAAGTCGGCGCCACCATCGTGCACAGGGTGTTGGCCAACCTGATGCGCGAGCGCGGGGTCCGGCTGGACCGGACCTACCAGCTCAATTTCGGCGGCAATGCCGACTTCCTCAACATGCTCGAACGGGAGCGGCTCGAGTCCAAGAAACTCTCGAAGACCCGGGCCGTGACGAGCCAGCTCGACGTAGCGCTGGCGCCGGCCGACGTCCATGTCGGCCCGAGCGACCACGTGCCGTGGCTGACCGACCGGAAATGGGCCCATATCCGATTGGAGGGGACCGCCTTCGGCGGCGTGCCGCTCAACATCGAATTGAAGCTCGAGGTCTGGGACTCGCCGAACTCCGCCGGGATCGTCATCGACGCGGTGCGCTGCGCCCGCCTCGCGCTCGACCGGGGCCTCGGCGGCGCCCTTGAAGGCCCGTCGAGCTACTTCATGAAGTCCCCGCCCCGGCAGTTCACCGACACGGAGGCGCGGGAGCGGACCCTGCGCTTCGCGGCGGGCGAAGGGGCGTGATCGCGCGTGCGGATGGTTGGGGCCGAGCCCCCACCTCCCGGCGCGTGGGGAGTCGCCCGCAGGCACCCCGTCACGCCTGCCGGACGCGCAGGCGCGGCCGGAGCGACGGTGAGAGGGCGATGCCGCCGGGAAACCGCCCGGTGCCGCCCCCGCTCCCCTGGCCGCCGCTTCTCGGCCGGCCCCGACAGGGGCGCGTGATGCCCGCTCCGCCCAGGCGGGGCGCGGGGATCCGCGCGCGGCCTCCAGCCCGCCCGAGCCTCGCATGAGGCGGGTCTTCCTCGTCCGCCACGGCAGCCATGACCGGCTTGGCCGGATCCTGTGTGGTCGCATGCGCGGCGTCTCCCTCGGCGAGTTCGGCCGCGCCGAGGCACGGGCCGTCGCGCGCCGTCTTGCCGGGACGGGCGCCGGCACGCTGCTGACGAGCCCCCGGGCGCGCACGGCGGAAACCGCGGCCCCGATCGCCGCCGCCCTCGGCCTCACCGCCACGACCGAGCCGGACCTCGACGAGGTCGCGTTCGGCGACTGGACGGGCCGCACCTTCGAGGCGCTGGCGGCCGATCCCCTCTGGGCCATCTGGAACACCGAGCGTGCCACTGCCCGCCCGCCGGGCGGCGAGGGCATGGCGGAGGCGCAGGCCCGCATCGGCCGGGTCCTCGATCGCTTCACCGAGGACGGCGCGCCGGTCATCCTGGTGAGCCACGCCGACGTGATCCGGGCGGCCCTCCTCAAGGTCCTCGGCCTCGGCCTCGACGCCTACGACCGGATCGTCGTCGATCCGGCCTCCTGCAGCGAACTCGCCCTCTGGCCCGGTGGCGGACGGGTGGTCTCCCTCAACGAACGGACCGCACCATGACGGCCTCCGACCTGCGCCGGCGGGCCGACGCCCTCGGCCCCTGGTTTCACAACCTCGACCTCGGCGACGGGGTCTGGACCGCCCCGGACCATTTCCTCGGCGATTACCCGGGGGTGAAGTGGCGTCGCTTCGCCCACGCGATCCCCGCCGACCTCACCGGCAAGAGCGTCCTCGACATCGGCTGCAACGGCGGCTTCTATGCCATTACGATGAAGCAGCGCGGCGCGGCGCGCGTGCTGGGCGTCGACTCGGATGAGCGATACCTCGCCCAGGCCCGCTTCGCCGCGGCCCATCTCGGCTACGACATCGAGTTCCGTAACCTCTCGGTCTACGACGTCGGCACCCTGGGCGAGCGGTTTGACGTCGTGCTGTTCATGGGGGTGCTCTACCACCTGCGCCACCCGCTGCTCGCCCTCGACCTGATCCGGGAGCATGTGGCCGGCGACCTCATGGTGTTCCAGTCGATGCTGCGCGGCAGCCGCGCCGTCGAGCCGGTAGCGGAGGATTACGACTTCTGGGACATGGACCAGTTCGAGCGGCCCGGATACCCGCGGATGCACTTCGTCGAACGCGCCTACGCGCATGACTGGACCAACTGGTGGATCCCCAACCGCGCCGGCATCGAGGCGATGCTGCGGGCGAGCGGCTTCTCCATCGCGGGCCAGCCCGAGGCTGAAGTCTACATCTGTCGCGCCGCGCCGGTCCCCTACGGATTGGGGGCCGAATATCCGGCGCGGGCGGATACTCAAGGACGCAGGTAGGCGCGATGATCGACTCGGTGATGCTCTGGAACGAGCCCAACAACAAGTCGCACTGGGACCCGGAGATCGACCCCGACTGGTTGCTCTTCGCCGAGATGGTCAAGGAGGCGGGCCACGCGATCCGGGCGGCGAACCCGGCCCTGACCCGCGTGCTCGGCGGCATCTCGCCGATCGATCCCCTCTTCATCCGCAACATGGAAGAGCGCGGCGTCCTCGACGCCGTCGACGCCGTGGCGGTTCACGGCTTCCCCCTGGACTGGAACCTGTGGTCGATCCACGACTGGCCAGCCAAGGTCGACGAGATCCGCGCGGTCACGACCCTTCCGGTCTGGGTCTCGGAGGTCGGCGTCTCGACCTTCGGCGCCGAGGAGGTTCAGGATTGGGGCCTGCGCCGGACCCTGGAGCTGCTCTCCGGCCGGGCCCCCAGGATCCACTGGTACAGCCTCTACGACCTGCCGCGGGAATGGGAGGCCACCACCCGCCACAAGGAGGCCGAGGGCTCCTCCTACTACCGGCACTTCCACATGGGCCTGCTGCGCCAGGACGGCACCCCGAAGATCGCCCTCGAGAGCTTCGCCCGCCACACCCCCGAGATCGGCCTGTGCCAGTGGTTCCACTTCGAGGATCACCGGCTCGACGAGGCCGTGGCGTGGATGCGGCGGCTCGGTGTCCGTCACCTGCGCACCGGCCTGTCCTGGGCCGACAGCTTTCGCCCCGGCGCCCTCGACTGGTTCGACCGTCAGATGGCCGCGCTGGACGAGTTCGACGTCACCGTCACCTTCTGCTTCACGCCCGAGCACCGGGGCATCTCGCCCCATCACACCAGCGCGCCGCTGGTCCGCGCCGAGTTCGCGGAGTTCTGCACCGCCATGGTCCAGCGCTACGCGCCGGGCGCGCCAACATAGATTGGCGATCGATCCGGGGACAGCGGCTATCCGTCAACGCGGAGCCGCGGCACGAAGGGTCGCCCGACGCTCCTGACGGTTCGACGCCGCGGGGAGGTGGACGCCCGGAATGGTGCAGATCTTCCGTCCGGGTGCCGACACGGTCGCGCGGGTCGTCCTCGCCGCGGTGGCGGTGGTCCCGGTCCTGTCCATGGGCCTCGCCTACGCGTTCTGGCGGTCGCCCTACGCCACCCAGCAGGACGTGACCCGCGAGCAGCCGGTCCCGTTCAGCCACGAGCACCATGTTGGGGGCCTCGGGATCGATTGCCGCTACTGCCACACGTCGGTGGAGAAGGCCGCTTTCCCGGGGATCCCGCCCACCGAGACCTGCATGAGCTGCCACTCGCAGATCTGGACCAACGCGCCGATGCTGGCGCCGGTGCGGACCAGCCTCGCCGAGGGACGTCCGCTCCTGTGGCGCAAGGTCCATACCCTGCCCCACTACGTCTACTTCAACCACTCCGTTCACGTGGCCAAGGGCGTCGGCTGCACCACCTGCCACGGCGAAGTGCAGACCATGAAGCTGATCCGGCAGGTCGCCCCGCTCACCATGGGCTGGTGCCTCGACTGCCACCGCGACCCGGCTCCGAACCTTCGCCCCCGCGAGGCGGTGTTCGACATGGACTGGACGCCCCCGCCGGACCAGAGAGCGGCCGGCGCGCAGCTGGTAAAGGCCTATCACATCAAGAGCCCCGAGCGGCTCAGCGAGTGCTCCATATGCCACCGCTGAGCGTCCCCTCCCGCCGCGAGGCCCTGGGCCTGCTCTCCGCGGGCATCGCTCTCGGCCTCGGCGCCTGTTCGAAGCCCTCGGAAGAACTCGTGCCCTACGTGGTCGCGCCGGAGCGTCTCCTGCCCGGTGTGCCGGTACGCTACGCCACTGCCCTGTCGCTCGGCGGCTGGGCGCGGGGCGTCCACGCCATCGCGGTGGACGGGCGGCCGATCAAGATCGAGGGCAACCCGCTGCACCCGGGCAGCCGGGGCGCCACCGACGTCTTCGCCGAGGCAGCGATCCTCGACCTCTACGATCCGGACCGCTCGCGCACCGTGACCGAGCGGGTGAACGGCATCGCCTCCTGGGACATGGTCGGGCGGGCCCTGGCCGTCCCCCTGGCGCAGGCGCGCCGGGCCAAGGGCGAGGGCTTCCGCCTGCTCACCGGGCACGTCACGTCGCCGACGCTCCTGCACCAGATCGCGTCTCTACTGCAGGCGATGCCGGAGGCGGTCTGGCACGTCCACGAGCCTCTGAACGACGCCGCCGCGTTGCGCGGCGCGGAGCTCGCCTTCGGCCGTCCCCTGCGGGCGCTGCCGGATCCCGGTCGGGCCGAGACGATTCTCTGCATCGGCGCCGATCCCCTCGGGCCAAGCCCGGACCAGATCCGGTTCAGCCGTGCCCTCATGGACCGCCGCCGCGACTCGGCGCGGTTCGGCCGGATCTACGTCGCCGAGACCGCGCTGACCCAGACCGGCATCAAGGCCGACGCCCGCTATGCCCTTCACCCCCACCACGCGGGCGCCCTCCTGGCCGCCCTGGCCAACCATCTGGGCGCCGCCCTCCCCGCCCCCGACTTGCCTCCGGAGGCGGCCCGGTTCGCCGCGGCCGCGGCGTCGGATCTGCGCGGAGCCGAGGGCCGCGCCCTGGTCCTCGTCGGCGATGCCCTGCCCCCGGAACTGCACGCCCTCGGGCACTGGATCAACGGGCGGCTCAAGGCGCCGATCACCTACACCGTCCCGCTCGACGTCGCCGGCGACCGTGCGCCCGCCGATCTCGCCACCCTGGCGGCGGATCTCGACGCGGGGGCGGTCTCCTGCCTGGCGATCCTCGATTGCAACCCGGCTCATACGGCGCCCGCCGACCTCGCCTTCGCGGAGAAGATCGGCCGAGCCGGCTTCTCGCTCCATGCCGGGCTGCACGGCGACGAGACCGCGGGCGCCACGCACTGGCACCTGCCGCTGGCCCACGCGCTCGAGAGCTGGTCGGACCTGCGCGCGCTGGACGGCACCGCGAGCCTCGTTCAGCCCCTGGTCCGGCCCCTCTACGGCGGCCGCTCGGCCCACGAGATCCTGTCCTTGCTGGCCGGCGAGCCTGCCACGGCCGGCTACGACATCGTCCGGGCGACGTGGCACGATCAGGGCGGCGGCAATTTCGAGGGCTGGTGGCGCCGGGCGCTCCACGATGGGGTGATCCCAGACAGCGCCGCTGCGCCGGTCGAGCCCGGCGCAGCGCGGCTGCCATCCCTGCCGGCGTCCCCGAATGCCGGCTTCGCGATCGAGCTGCGCGCCGATCCCTGCCTGTACGACGGCCGCTACGCCAACAATGCGTGGCTGCAGGAATGCCCGAAGCCGGTCTCCAAGCAGGTCTGGGGCAACGCCCTGGCGCTGTCTGAGGGCGAGGCGGCGCGCCGCGGGCTCAAGGCCGGCGACGTCGTCACGCTCGGGCTGGGAGGGCGGCAGGTCGAGGTGCTGGTGGCGGTGGAATCCGGCGTCGCCGAGGGGGCCGGCGCCCTGACCCTCGGCTACGGCCGCCCCCGGGCCGGGGCCATCGGCAACGGCGTCGGTGCGGACGGCTACAGCCTCGCCACCACGGCGGCCCCGCGGCTGCTGTCCGGCGTGAACCTCGCGAAGACCGATCGGCGGGGCAACGTGCTGCGCACCCAGACCTACACGCAGATCGAGGGCGAGACGAGGAAGCTCTTCCGGCAGATCGCCTTGGTTGATCTTGCCCAGGCAGCGCCCAAAGGCAGCGGCGCCGGCCAGCCGAGCCTGCTGGACCCCTGGAGGGGCGACGCCGACGGCCATGCCTGGGCCATGGTGATCGACACGCACGCCTGCATCGGCTGCAACGCCTGCGTCGTCGCCTGCCAGTCCGAGAACAACGTGCCGGTCGTCGGGCCGGAGGAGATCGCCCGGGGCCGGATGATGCACTGGCTGCGGGTCGACCTCTACGATTCCGGCACGCCCGACGCGGTGCGGGCGGGCTTCCAGCCGGTGCCGTGCATGCATTGCGAGCACGCGCCCTGCGAACCGGTCTGCCCGGTGGCGGCCTCGGTCCATGACGGCGAGGGGCTGAACCTCCAAGTCTACAATCGCTGTGTCGGGACGCGCTTCTGCGAGGCGAACTGCCCCTACAAGGTTCGGCGCTTCAACTTCTTCGGCTATGCCGACGGGCAGCCTTACGCCACCATGGGCGCCGAGAGCATCAAGGCGCAGCACAACCCGAACGTCACGGTCCGGGCCCGCGGCGTGATGGAGAAGTGCACCTACTGCATCCAGCGGATCGCCAACGAGCGCCAAGCCTCCGAGCGCGACGGGCGGCCCATGGATCCGGTCGTCACCGCCTGCCAGTCCGCCTGCCCGACCAGGGCGATCACCTTCGGCGACCTCGCGAAGTCGGGCGACCCGATCCTGGCCCTGCGCCGGGACCCCCGGCACTACGCGCTGATGGAGGAACTGAACACGCGGCCGCGCACCACCTACCTCGCCGACCTGCACGCCCCGAACCCCGACCTCGGGGGCCGGACATGACCGGAGGCGCGCAGGCCCCTCGCTGGATCGTTCCGGCGCAGCTCAGCCACGGCGCGATCTCGGCGGCGATCGCCGACCCGATCCAGAAGCGCGGCCCCGGCAGGCTCTGGTTCTACGCCCTGCTCGCCACCCTGCCCTTCGTGCTGGTGACCCTCGGGGCGATCGGCGCGGTGCTCACCGTCGGGATCGGGCTCTCGGGGGTGAACACCACCGTGGTCTGGGGCTTCTCCATCGCCAACTACGTCTGGTGGATCGGCATCGGCAATGCCGGCACGCTGATCTCATCGATGCTGCTGCTCACGCGCCAGCGCTGGCGCGCCTCGATCAACCGCTTCGCCGAGGCGATGACCCTGTTCGCCGCCGGGATCGCCGGGATCTTCCCGATCATCCATCTCGGGCGGCCGCTCTACGCCTACTGGCTGGCGCCCTACCCCAACACCATGGAGCTCTGGCCGCAATGGCGCTCGGCCCTGGTGTGGGATTTCTGGGCGATCCTCAGCTACATCCTGTTCTCGGCCCTGTTCTGGTTCACTGGCCTCCTGCCCGACCTCGCCACGATGCGCGACCGGGCCACCACCCGGGCCGGGCAGGTCATCTACGGCGCCCTCGCCCTCGGCTGGCGCAACTCCGCCCGGCACTGGCAGGTCTACGAGACCTATCACAAGACCATGGCGGCGCTCGCGGTGCCGCTGGTCTGCTCGGTCCACTCCATCGTCGGCCTCGACTTCGCGGCGAGCCTGATGCCCGGCTGGCAGGAGAGCATTTTCCCCCCCTACTTCGTCGTCGGCGCGATGTATTCCGGCTTCGCGATGGTTGTGGTGATCGCGATCTTCATCCGCTGGGGCCTGAACCTCCAGGCGGTGATCACGCCGGCCCATTTCGACGTCATGGGCAAGGTCATGCTGTTCGCCAGCGTGGTCATGACCCTGTCCTACGCCACCGAGTGGTTCATGGCCTGGTACGGCGGCGAGCCTGCCGACCGCGATGTCGTGCGCTACTTCTTCGTGGGCGATTATCGCTGGCTGTATTACGCCCTGATCGCCTGCAACTGCGTCGTGCCGCAGGCCCTGTGGTTCCCGTTCGCGCGGCGCAACCTCTGGGTGCTCGCCGGGATCTCGGTGGTCATCAACATCGGGATGTGGTTCGAGCGTATCCTGATCGTGTGGAACACGCTCTCGCACGGCCACGCCATGAGCCTGTGGCGGACCTATCACACGAGCCTCTACGACCTCGCGATCCTGTTCGGGCCGCTCGGCCTGTTCGTGCTCGGGTTCCTCGTGCTGGTGCGGATCCTACCCGTCATCTCGATGCACGAGGTCCGGCAGATCAGCCACGACGAGGGGGCTGCCGCATGAGCAGGCCGTCCACCAAGCCGCTGCTGGCCGAGTTCGAGACCCCCGACGCGCTGGTGCGGGCCCTGCGGCTCGCCCGGGCCGACGGCCACCGCCTGCTCGACGCCTTCACGCCCTTCCCGCTCGAGGAGCTGTCGGGCGCCCTCGAACCCGCGCGCAACCCGGTGCGGCCCGTCATGGCTCTGGCGGGCTTCGGGGCGGCGGCCGCGATGTACGGGCTGCAATGGTACAGCGCGGTCTACGCCTACCCGCTGAATTCCGGCGGCCGGCCGCTCCATTCCTGGCCGGTCTTCACCCTGGTGCCGTTCGAGTTCGGCGTGCTGGCGGCGGCCGTCGCGGGCTTCGCCGCGATGCTCTGGTCCTGCGGCCTGCCGCGGCTCAACCACCCGGTCCACGACATGCCGCAGTTCGAGCGGGCGAGCCAGGATCGCTTCCTGCTCCTCGTGGCGCCGAAGGACGCGCCTGCGCCCCTGCGCCGGCGTCTGGAGGAGGCCGGCGCGCTGCTCGTCTCGGAGATGCACGGATGAGGCGCGCGCTCCTCCTCGCCGCCCTCCCGGCCCTCTGCCTGACGGCCTGCGACGACCAATCGATGCGGGTACAGAACCGCTACGAGGTCTACGGCACGGCGCCGCTCTTCCCGGGCGGCGCCGAGACGCAGACGCCGCCGGCCGGAACCGTCGCGCAGGGCGATGCCGCCTATGATGCCGGCCTCGACACGCCGCCGCACCTCGACGCAGCCCTGCTCGCCCGCGGCAAGGAACGCTACGAGGCGATCTGCACCCCCTGCCACGGTTATTCAGGCCACGGCGACGGCATGGTCGTGCAGCGCGGCTTCCCGCCGCCGCCCTCCTACCACGAGGACCGCCTGCGGGCGGCGCCCGCCCGGTACTTCGTCGACGTGATCACCAGGGGCTACGGCGTGATGTACCCCTACGCGGCCCGGGTTGCCCCCCGGGACCGCTGGGCGATCGCCGCCTACATCCGGGCGCTTCAGCTCTCGCAAGGCGCGCGGGTCGCGGACGTCCCCGGTCTCGCAGAGCAGCTGCCATGATGGCGAATCTCGCCCGCGGCTGGCTCGTCGCTTGGCTGGTCTGGAGCGCGGTTCCCGTGGGCAGCCTCGTTCTGATGCTGATCCACCGGGTGACCGGTGGCCGCTGGGGCGAGGCCCTGGCGCCCGCCCTGCGTCCGGCCGCCGGCCTGATACCGCTGGCCGCCCTGGCCTTCCTCGGCGTGGCGCTCAGTCTCCCCGCCCTGTATCCCTGGGCCGCCGACCCCGGCACGGTGAAGCCGGGGGTCGCCGAACTCTACCTCGACCCGGCCCTGTTCGACCTGCGGGCCGCGGTGACGCTCGTCGGCTGGTCGGTCCTCGCGCTGCTGTGCCTCGCGGGCCGCTGTTCCCCCCTCGCGGCGGCATTGGGCCTGAGCTTCTACGGGCTCACCATCAGCCTCGTGGCGGTGGACTGGATCCTCTCGGTGGAGCCGCACTTCACCTCATCGGCCTTCGCGGCCAACGTCGCGTTCCACCAGATCCTGGCGGCGCTCGCCTGGGCGGCGCTCGCGAGCCCGCCGGGGCTCGACGCGGAGCGCGCCGCCGACCTGGCCGGTCTGATCCTCGCGACCCTTCTGGGCGTCCTCTACCTGAGCCTGATGTCCTACATCGTCGCGTGGTACGGCGACCTGCCTGAGAAGTCGGTCTGGTACCTGAGGCGCGGAACCGGCCCCTGGATCGCGGTGCTCCTCGCGGCGCTCGCCGCCGGCGGGCTCCTGCCCTTCGCGGCCCTGCTGTTCGGGCGGATCCGGCGGAGCGTCGCGTCCCTGCGGGTGGTCGGTCTCCTCACCCTGATCGGCGTGGCCCTGCACCTCGCGTGGTACGTGCTGCCCGCCTACGAGGCCGGCGCGGGTCCGGCTGCCGCCTGGGCTGCCCTGTGCGCCGCGCTGCTGGCCCTGCTGTCGGCGCCGGTGGGTCGCCAGATCACCCGCCGCCTCGCCCGGATCCGGGCCGCCGGGAGGCCGCGCCATACCTGATCAGCCCTCCCCCGTGGCCGATGGCCAGCTTCATACCGGCGTTCACGACGACGCCGTGGGCCACGCCCGTCCCGGCACGGAGGCGCCCGCCCTGGCGCTGCGCCCGGTGCTGCTCACCGGCCTGTTCATCGTCGTCTTCGTGGGCGCGACGCTCGCGGGCCTGCGCCTCTACTACACGCTGACCGTCGACCTGCCGCTGATGCGGCCACCCCGCACCTTCGCGCAGCCGCAGCTCCAGCGGGCGCCCGCGAGCGACCTCGCCGCCCTCCTCCGGGATCAGAAGGCGCGGCTCTCCGGCTACGCCTGGGTCGACCGGGACAAGGGCATCGCCCGGATTCCGGTCGCGGCGGCGATGGCCCGGCTGGCCGCGGAGGGCGATGCCGGGTTCGCTGCGCCCGCCCAGCCCGAGCAGGTGCCGCCCCTCGGCAGCCGCGGCGGCGCGTCGAGCACCGTGATGTCGCCGGACGGGCAACCCGGCACCGTGCAACGCGCCGCCTCCGAGGTGGGGCGCCGATGGGATCGCTGATGCCCGCCTGGCTGATGCCGGTCGCCGCCTCCACACACGCCGCCAAGGTCGACCGGATCTTCATCGGCCTCACTCTTGTCTCGGCGGCCATCGTGCTCCTCGTGGTCGGCCTCGTGGTCACCTTCGCGATCCGCTTCCGCCGGGGCTCGAACGCCGACCGGGGGCCGCTCCCCGAGGTGGTCTCCCGGGAATTCGAGATCGGTTGGACCGCCGCCACCCTGTTCGTCTTCGTCTTCATCTTCTGGTGGGCCGCCTCGGCCGAGATCGGCGCCTTCTCGCCGCCGAAGGACGCCCTGGAGGTCCACGTCGTCGGCAAGCAGTGGATGTGGAAGACGCAGGCCTCGAACGGCGCCCGCGAGATCAACGAGCTGCACGTGCCGGTGGGCGTGCCGGTGCGCCTGGTCCTGACCTCGCAGGACGTGATCCATTCCTTCTACATCCCGGCCTTCCGGCTGAAGCGCGACGCCGTGCCGGACCAGACCACCGAGGCGTGGTTCCAGGCGACGAAGACCGGCACCTTCCAGCTCATGTGCACCGAGTATTGCGGCACCGACCATGCCCGCATGCTCGGCCGGGTGATCGTCATGGAGCCGCAGGACTACGCGGCCTGGCTCTCGGCCCAGCCCGAGGGCGACGACCTCGCCCACCAGGGCGAACGTCTGTTCTCCGAGAAGGGCTGCTCGGGCTGCCACGCGCCGGGCTCGACGGTCCATGCCCCGAACCTCGCCGGCATCTGGGGGCAGGCCGTGCAGCTCGACGGCGGCAAACTCGCCACGGTCGATGCCGCTTACGTGCGCGACTCGATCCTCCAGCCGAAGCGCGACGTCGTGGCGGGCTACGCCCCGGTCATGCCGAGCTACGAGAGGCTGCTCTCGGACGGCGAGATCCAGGAACTGACCGCCTATATCCGCTCGCTGGGCGCGGGGCCGCGGGAGGTCCGCACGCCGGGCGTGCCGCCGCTGTCGTCGCGCGTGCCGGGTGCCCAGTCCGAGCGCAGCCCCGCCATGGTGCCGGGCGCCCCCGTCGCCGACACGCCCTCCCCCGCCGGCCCCGTGGTGCGGCCGTGACCTCCGCACCAGCATCCCGAACCGGAGTGCCCGCATGAGCACGCGCGTCGCCGAGAGCCCGGCGAGCCTCGCCGACCCGGACGAGTTGGCCCTCGGCCTGCCCGAGAGCTACCTGTCGGCCGGCGGCACCCTCGGATCGTGGCTGACCTCCACCGACCACAAGCGCATCGCGATCCTCTACGCGCTGTCGGTCACCCTGTTCTTCTTCATCGGCGGCGCGGCCGCCACGCTGGTGCGGCTGGAGCTGTTCACGCCGCAGGCCGACCTCGTCGGCGCCGATACCTACAACAAGCTGTTCACGCTCCACGGCGTGATCATGGTGTGGTTCTTCCTGATCCCGTCGATCCCCACCACCTTCGGCAACTTCCTGCTCCCCCTGATGATCGGGGCGCGGGACCTCGCCTTCCCGAAGCTCAACCTCGCGAGCTGGTACCTCAACGTCATTGGCGGCCTGATCACCGCGACCGCCGTGCTGGCTGGCGGCATCGACACCGGCTGGACCTTCTACGTCCCCTACTCGACCACCTTCTCCAACACGGCCGTGACCATCGGCGTGCTGGGGGTGTTCGTCTCGGGCTTCTCGACCATCGCCACGGGGGTGAACTTCATCGCCACCACGCACCTGCTGCGGGCGCCCGGGATGACGTGGTTCCGTCTGCCGCTGTTCGTATGGGCCATGTACACGACGAGCATCATCTTCGTGCTCGCGACCCCCGTCCTGGCGCTGACCATCATCCTGGTGGTGGCCGAGCGATCCCTGGGCCTGCCGATCTTCGATCCCGCGAAGGGCGGCGACCCGATCCTGTTCCAGCACCTGTTCTGGTTCTACTCGCATCCGGCCGTCTACATCATGCTCCTGCCCGGCATGGGCATCGTCTCGGAGGTGATCACCTGCTTCGCGCGGCGGCGGATCTTCGGCTACGACTTCATGGTCTACGCCCTGGTGGCGATCGCGGTGATCGGCTTCTTCACCTGGGGCCACCACATGTTCACCTCGGGCATGTCGCCCTACGCGGCGCTGATCTTCTCGTTCCTGTCCTTCGTGGTCGCCGTGCCCTCGGCCATCAAGGTGTTCAACTGGACCGCCACGCTCTACCGCGGGCAGGTCGGGTTCGAATCGCCGATGCTCTACGTGCTGGGCTATATCGGGCTGTTCACGGTCGGCGGCCTGACCGGGCTGTTCCTGGCCTCCATCCCGATCGACGTGCACGTGCAGGACACCTACTTCGTCGTCGCCCACTTCCACTACATCATGGTCGGCGCGACCGTGTCGGCCTACTTCGCCGGCCTGCACTTCTGGTGGCCGAAGTTCACCGGTCGCATGTATCCGGAGACCTGGGCGAAGTTCGCCGCAGTGCTGATGTTCTTCGGCTTCAACCTGACCTTCTTCCCGCAATTCATCGCTGGCTATCTCGGCATGCCGCGGCGCTACCACGTCTACCCGCCGGAGTTTCAGGTCTGGAACGTGCTCTCCTCCTCGGGTGCTGCGGTGCTGGCGGCCGCCTACCTGATGCCGCTCGGCTACCTGACGTGGTCGCTGTTCTTCGGCGCCCGGGCGGTGAACGACCCCTGGAACGCCTCGGGCCTCGAATGGCGAACCACCTCGCCGCCGCCGCGGGTCAACTTCTTCGGCCGCCCCGCCGTGCTCGCCAAGCCCTACAACTACCACCCGGAGGGCGCAGCCCCGCTGCACGACGAGCCGCGCATCCCCTCGCAGGGCTCGCTCACGTGACCGACCCCGCGATCGCCACCGAAGCGCCGCTGCACGCGGAGTTCCTGCGCGAACCCTGGGACGGGCTGGGGCTCCCGCAGGAGGAGGCGCTGTCCTACCAGCGCTTCGGCGCCACCTTCGGCATCTGGATCTTCATCGCCAGCGAGGTGCTGTTCTTCGGGGCGCTGTTCCTGTTCTACGCCGCCGTGCGGGCCGAGCACGCGGAGGCCTTCGCGACGGCCGCCCGCGAAACGAACATCGTCTACGGCACCCTCAACACCGCGATCCTGCTCACCAGCGGCCTGAGCGCCGCCGCCGCCTCGCTGGCCTCCGAGCACGTGCCGCTGCGCCGGCTCACTCAGTGGTGTCTCGTGGCGACGGCGACGCTCGGCCTCGCCTTCCTGGCGGTCAAGGGCATGGAGTACCGCGACGATATCGCCGAGCACCTCGTGCCGGGGCGGGGATTCAAGCTCCCCGAGCCCTCCGCGCAGCTGTTCTTCGGCTTCTATTGGCTCTCCACCGGCATCCACGGCGTCCATCTGACGGTCGGCATCGGGCTCGTTGCGCGGCTGATCTGGATCGGCTGGCGGCATCCGGAGCGCCTGCCTGGGAATCCGCAGGTGGAGGTGACGATGCTCTACTGGGGGTTCGTCGACATGGTTTGGCTGTTCCTCTACCCGGCCCTCTACCTCGTCGGGCGGCCGGGATGAGCGCGCCGGTTTCCGCAGGCGCGGTCTGGCGCCGGGTACTGCCAGTCTGGCTCGGTCTGATGGCGCTGCTGGCGGTCGCGTGCGCCCTGGCCTACGCGCCGCTCGGCCCCTGGACGGCGGCCGTGAGCTTCGGAATCGCCACGACGCAGGCGGCGCTGGTGGCGCTGCTGTTCATGCGCCTGATCGAGGCCTCCGCCCTCATCCGCCTCACGGCGGCCTGCGGCTTGTTCTGGTCGGCGATTCTGTTCACGCTGACCTTCGCCGACGTGCTGAGCCGTCTGACGCGGAGCTGAGGACACCTCGTCCCGCGTGCTTCATCGATCTTGCCGCGCCGCTCCAGGGTGATCGGCGCGGTCTCACCCGCATTGTCGAGCCTGCTGAGCCTCAGGGCCCCGTCGAGGTCCGCCGCGTTTCGCGACCGGTGCAGCCCTCTCGCCTGGCCGATCCTCCCGAACCCTCCGAATGAATGCTGGCCGGTCCGGTCAGCCCCCGTGAACGGCAGAGGGCGTTCCACATGCCACCTTCGCGATGGCCGCTTGCGAGCCTGAGCCTGCGGCTTCATGATCTGCTCACGCCGGTGTTTGGGAGGACGCCGAATGGCAGCGGCGGACAAAGCATTCACGGGTTCGATCCCGGATCTGTACGAGCGCCACCTCGTTCCCCTGATCTTCGAGCCTTATGCCCGCGATGCGGCCGTCCGGGTGAGGCAGCTCGTACCGAGGAGCGTCCTGGAGACTGCCGCCGGCACGGGTGTCGTCACCCGCAGGCTCGCCACGGCCTTGCCCGCGACGACGCGTTTGGTCGCCACCGATCTGAACGCGGCCATGCTCGCCGTCGCCCGGGATCGTGTGGGTCAGACCCGGCCCATCGAGTGGCTGCAGACCGACGCCCAAGCTCTGCCTTTCGCTGCTGAGACCTTCGACGTTGTGCTGTGCCAGTTCGGGATCATGTTCTTCCCCGAGCCGCTTCGGGCGTTTCGAGAGGCCCGGCGCGTCCTGAAGCGATCAGGACGGCTGATTTTCAGCGTCTGGGATTCCATCGGAGCGAATGACTTCGCCGACACGGTCACGCAATCGCTCGCCGAACTCTTCCCGGCCGATCCGCCTCGATTTCTCGTGCGCACGCCGTACGGCCACTGCGACACCGTCGGCATGGCCACGGCACTGAAACAGGCCGGCTTCTCCGATGTGAAGGCGGAGGTGGTCGAACACGTAAGTCGGAGTCCCTCGCCGCACGGGCCGGCCGTGGCCTACTGCCAGGGAACGCCCTTGCGAGGCGAGATCATGGCGCGAAATCCCACTGGTCTACCGGAGGCCACCCGGCGGGTGGCCGAGTCCCTGGCGACGCGCTTCGGTCAGGGGCCGATCGAAGGTCGCATGCGCGCCATCGTCTTCGACTCAGGCCGGTGATCGGCCGTTCAGCACAGCGCTCAGTGCGGCCGCAGATCAGTTTTCCCGTCTCGGCCCAGATCGCTTGCACGCATCCGGGTCATCGCCACAACCGAGGGTACGATCCAGCTCCTGTTACGTCCGTTGTGCGCGTCGGCGCCGGATCGGCCCATTGGCACCGCATGTCCGCGCCGGAGCAAGCCGGCGATCCAACGCAATGACTAACCGCGCCACGCGGAGCGGCCGGCCCTACCTGGCCGGAAGCCGTCGGTCTGCTTCGGAGGCGATGAGACGGTCGAACGGGCATGCGGCTGCCGACGCGGCTCTGTCGCGACGAACGATTTCCGCGCTGCCTCACAGCATCCACACCTGCCGAGTGTGATCGCCGAGGCTAACGGCTGGCACGCTGACGGCCGCGCGGTCCCACGGATGTCGGCGTGTTGTCCCGGTTCTCATCGAAGAGCTTGCGCCACCGGACCAAACGCTCCGGTTCGATCTTGCCTTCACTGATCGCGATGCTCACGGCACAGCCGGGTTCATGGGCGTGCGTACAGTCACGGTATCGGCACAAGGGCGCGAGCTCGACGATCTCAGCGAACAGCGTCTCGATCCCCTCCGCGGCGCCACTGAGGTGCAGCGTTCGCATTCCCGGCGTGTCGATGACCCAGCCGCCGCCGGCAATGGCATGCAGCGAACGCGACGTGGTCGTGTGGCGTCCCTTCGCATCGTGCTCCCGAATGCCTCCGGTCTGCTGAGCCGGCCCCTCACCTGCGCCGACCAGCGTGTTCACCAGAGTCGATTTGCCGACCCCGGAGGAGCCGACCAGCGCCACGGTCCGCCCCGAGCCGCACCATGGAGCGAGCATGTCCGCGGCTGCTGGGAGCCGGGGATTGACGGTGACGACGTCGAGCCCGCGCTGCAGCTGGGACGCTTGGCGCTGGTAGGCTCCCAGATCGTCCGTCGTGTCGGCCTTGGTGAGCAAGATCACCGGGGCCGTGCCGCCCTGATTGGCGAGGGCGAGATAGCGCTCCAGGCGTGCGGGATTGAAGTCGGCGTTGCAGGAGGTGACGATGAACAGCGTGTCGACATTGGCCGCAGCGGCCTGAAGAGTCCTGCTGCCCTCCGTGCGTCGCTCCATCACCGTCCTGCGGCCGAGACGGCGATGCAGTGTCTGGGTCACCGGGTCGACGAGTACCCAATCGCCGACCGTAAGGTCGCCCGCGTCGGCAGGAGCGGCCAAGGTCAACTCGACCGATCCGACTTCCGATAACGCGGTCAGGCGGGAGCGGTGGATCGCAGCGATCCGCATCGGGGCGAATACAGCCTCGTCGGGTTCTCGCTGGTCCTCGAAGAAGTCGGACCACCCCAGCTTTGAGAGCGGCACGGACTGGAGGGCGGTGAGATGATTGATCACCGCCCTGCCCATGGCATGGCACCACGCGCCTGGCCAGCCCTCTGCAGCCAGCCTCCTAATGAAGCCTCACTGAACGCGAGATCGTTCCACGGTGCCGATCCGGTTGACCATGTAGAATCCCGCGGAAAGGCGTGTCGGCGCGTTGGTCCCTCCCAGTCGCACCAAGAGCCCCCGACGGCGCAGCCAGTCTCAAGACTCCCGTATCCGATCATCGGCGGAGACGCGGCGTTCCAGTATCTGAAATTTACACGTCGGCCCCGAGAGAAGGGGTTAGCACTTCCACGTCGAGAGTGCTAAAGATGGGCCGATCGGGCGCCGATGATCTGCTTCGCCGCTGCCTTGTCCCGCGATAGCGCCAGCCATGTCGGCTGGATCTCGCTTGGGAACGATCAGGATTTCACAATGAACTTCCGGCCGCTGCACGACCGCGTGGTGCTCCGTCGCATCGAAGGCGAGGAGAAGACCAAGGGCGGCATCATCATCCCCGATACGGTCAAGGAGAAGCCGCAGGAGGGTGAGGTGGTCGCCGTCGGCCCGGGTGCGCGCGACGAGGCGGGCAAGATCAACCCGCTCGACGTCAAGGCCGGCGACCGCGTCCTGTTCGGAAAGTGGTCCGGCACCGAGGTCAAGATCGACGGTCAGGACCTGCTGATCATGAAGGAATCCGACATCCTGGGCATCGTCGCCTAGCGCCGATCCGGCCTCACTGGCCTTGATCCTCGACCTGCCCTTCGAGGCGCCCGCTGTGGCGTGCCTCGGGGCTAAAACGACAGATGATGAGCCCTCAACATGTCCGCTAAAGACGTTCGCTTTTCGGTCGATGCCCGCGAGAAGATGCTGCGCGGCGTCGAGCTGCTCGCCAGTGCGGTGAAGGTGACGCTCGGTCCGAAGGGCCGCAACGTCGTGATCGAGAAGAGCTTCGGCGCCCCGCGCATCACCAAGGACGGTGTGACGGTCGCCAAGGAGATCGAACTCGTCGACAAGTTCGAGAACATGGGCGCCCAGATGGTGCGCGAAGTGGCCTCGAAATCGAGCGACACGGCCGGTGACGGCACCACCACCGCGACCGTGCTGGCGGCCTCCATCGTCCGGGAGGGCGTGAAGTACGTCGCCGCCGGAATGAACCCGATGGACCTGAAGCGCGGCATCGACCTGGCGGTGGCCGCGGTCGTGAAGGATATCGGCGAGCGCTCCCGCAAGGTCGCCTCGTCCGAAGAGATCGCCCAGGTGGGCACGATCTCGTCGAACGGCGACACCGAGATCGGCCAGATGATTGCCCACGCCATGCAGAAGGTGGGCAACGAGGGCGTCATCACCGTCGAGGAGGCCAAGACCGCCGAGACCGAA
>NZ_BPQS01000020.1 GCF_022179385.1 Methylobacterium longum
TACGCCGAGCGCGTCGCCCTCGACCTCGACTACGCCACCCGCTGGAGCCTGCGCCGGGATCTCGCCATCCTCCTGCGCACAATCCCCGCCGTCCTCGCCCAGCGCGGAAGCAAGTAGCTGTGTCAGCGCCCATGATGGATCGAGCCATGCAGGACGACATCCCGCTCTGGTACGACTACGTAGAGCCTGACGAAGCGCCAAGCCGGAGCATGCTGGCCTTGGCCTACCTCTTTAGCGCGACAGTCAGCAGCGTCCGGGGGGCAAGTCAGATGTACTGGCTACCTGATCAGCTCTGGTGCCGAGTGGTTGACGCCTTGGCGAGATATCGGGCCACTGGAACTCGGCGATCCTGAACCCCGCAGATGCGCATTAGACAGCGGTGTTGCCGCCTCCATCCCGCACGGTAGGCGCAGCATCGCAAAGCCGCCAGAACTCGACAAAGCCGGCAGCGTAGGCAGCGAGAAGAACGGCGGTCCAGTGCATCATCAAGCTCCTTAACACAGGTTGTTAGCCGTTCTGGCGCCGACATCTTGATATTCGCTGACAGATGAAGACGGCATTAGCGTATCGACACGCGCCCGGGCGCTGGCCAGCTCGAGCGCATGCCCGCGCAGCACGGCCAGACCTACGACCCGTAAAAGGAGCCGGCGCCCGAGGCGGCCGGTTTCGCCCGGAGGAGCGACCTTACCCCGAGCGGTTGGACCGAGCCTTCGACGGACTGTCGGCGGCAATCAGGAGTCCTGCGCCGATCCTCGCGGCGTGACTCCTCGCGATCTACGCGACCCGACCACCGATCGATGCCGCCACATGGGCGATCGCCACAGCACTCCTCGCCGTTGCCGCTGCTCCTGTATACGGCTTCGCCCGTACAGTCGGCGCGATCCTGGGCGGCATCTACGGCACGATGCGCGACGGGTCCGAGTTCGTCTTGAACTAACGCGCGCTCCGGCACGACCAGCCCCTGCGAGGAACCTGGGTCGCGCTGTTGAACGCCAGCAGTCTCGCCCCTGGTTGTGGAAATCTGAGGCTTGGTACTTATCCCTGAACGTCTGCGAAGGGTCGAAAGTCGAGCCTTGCAATGAATATCTGGCGACAGATTTCGACCGTTAGTCCGCCCGCACCTCGTTCGCCCCGACCTCAGCCAGAAGTTCGCGCCCGGCCCGCGTCAGGAACCACGCCGATCGGGTCCGACCCGGCCCGCGCGCCTGGCGCGACTCGACCAGCCCCATCTCGACCAGCATCGGCATGGCTGATGGGTGGGCCTGCATTCGGAGCCCACCGGGGTTCGCCGCGACGGCGCGCAGGGCCTTCACCGCGCGGCCGCGAATCGGTGCGTGCGGTTCGGTAGGCATGACAGCTAGAGCCCGCCGACCAGCATCAGCAGGGCCGTCGTGATCGCCAGCAGGGTGCCGAACAGGCCGACCGTCCTAGCGGCACGCCGGTCGACCGCCTTGTGCTCCCATGCGGCAGCGATCAGGCTGCACGCCGTGAATCCCGTGATCGGCCCGGCCACCCACATGGCAGCGAACAGGATCCAGCCGGCGGGCGTCAGCGGCGTCATGGCGCTACACCGTCGCCATGATCATTCGGTGGCGCGCCTCGATCAAATGCTCGTCGCTGTCATGGCCCGGCATGTCGGCAAGGACTTGCTCGACAACCTGCCGCGTTGCTGTTTCGCTCAGGCCCAACCCGCGTGCGAACCCATCGAGGCGGCGCATCATGAGTTGGATTGAGGCGCGCCGATGCGTAATTTCCGGCTCGGTGCTCATCCCCTCACCGGATGCGCCAGCAGGATCGCGGTGCGAACCATGTTCCGCTTCCAGGCGGCCTTGTCGGTCTTCAGCGCCTCGGCCGCGCGCTCGTTCGTGCGGATCGTCTCGACGAGGTCGAGGGTCCACCCCTTCGCGAGCGGATAAGCCTCGGTCGTGAGGTTGGCCAGCACCGCGTCGACCGCGGCATCGATCTCCTGATCGGAGATCGCGGCGACCTTGCGCAGCTCGGAGACAGTGGGGTTGGTGGCCGTGCTGCTTACTATGTGCTTACCGGTCCTGTATTCCGGTAAGCAAGAGTAGAGCTAAGTGGTGGTGCCGCAAGAGGGATTCGAACCCCCGACCCCCTCATTACGAATGAGGTGCTCTACCAGCTGAGCTATTGCGGCCCGAACCCTGACACGGGCCCTGAACGGTGCGGGACTGGCCGCGCCGGACATGGCAGGCTCTTAGCGGCCCGACCCGCTTTAGGCAAGGCCGGGGCGCGACCCGGCGGTGTCAGGCGTCCCGGTCCGATGCCAGCTCGTCGCGCAGGAACGCCGCGACCTCCGCCCGGTCGACGCCCGGCGCGATGAAGCTCTGGCCGATGCCGCGGGCGAGGATGAAGGTCAGCGCCCCGTCGCGGACCTTCTTGTCCTGCGCCATGGCGTCGAGGATCGCATCGGCGTCGCCGCAGCCGCCCGGCACCGCCTGCAGGCGGGTGGGCAGGCCGGCCAGCGCGAGGTGGTTCGCGACGCGACCCGCGTCCTGCCCGGCGCAGAGGCCGAGCCGTGCCGAGAACCGGAAGGCGAGTGCCATGCCGATCGCCACTCCCTCGCCGTGCACCAGCCGGGCCGCATCGTAGCCCGTCAGGCGTTCTAGGGCGTGGCCGAACGTGTGGCCGAGGTTCAGGAGGGCCCGCTCGCCGTCCTCCCGCTCGTCCCGCGTCACGACCGCAGCCTTCGCCCGGCAGCACGCGGCCACCGCCGCGTCCCGCTCCGGGCCGCCGGAGAAGATCCCCCGCCAATGCGCCTCGCACCAGTCGAAGAAGCCGGGATCGGCGATCAGACCGTACTTGGCGACCTCGGCGTAGCCGGCGCGCATCTCGCGCTCTGAGAGGGTGTCGACGGCCGCGGTGTCCGCCAGGACCAGACGTGGCTGGTGGAAGGCGCCGATCAGGTTCTTGCCGAGCGGCGCATTAATGCCGGTCTTGCCGCCCACCGACGAATCGACCTGCGCGAGGAGGCTGGTCGGCACCTGGACGAAGCGCACGCCCCGCCGGAGCGTCGCGGCCGCGAAGCCGGCCAGATCCCCCACGACGCCGCCGCCGAGGGCCACGACGAGGTCGCCCCGCTCGACCTTCAGGGCCAGCAGGCCGTCGCAGACCTGGGCGTAGCCCGCGTAGGATTTCGAACCTTCCCCCGGGGCGACCGTCACGATGCCCGAGTTCAGGCCGGAGCGTCCGAGGCTGTCCTGCAGGCGCCCGGCATAGAGGGCGCCGACGTTCTCGTCGGTGACGATGGCGGCCCGGCGCGCACCGAGCGCCGCCATGTGCGGACCGGCGGCGTCGATCAGGCCGCGGCCGATCATGATGTCGTAGGCGCGGCCGCCGTCGAGGGGCACGTGGACCGTCAGGGGATCCGGGTGTGTCAGGGGCTCGGTCACGATCAGGCTCGCTGCGATCTTACTGGGCGGCCACGGGGACGGGCGGTTGGCCGTTGAGATGGGCGTCCAGCGCCTCCAGCACGTCCTGGACGACGCGGTCGTGGGAGACCTCCCGGGAGATCACCATCACGTCCGCCGCCGCGTAGACCGGATGGCGAACCGCCATCAGGTCGCGCATCGTCGCCTCGGGATCGTCGGTCTGGAGAAGCGGCCGGTTCCCGCGCTTGCGCACCCGCCGCATCAGCACGTCGAGATCGGCCTTCAGCCAGACCGATACTGCTGATTCCGCGATGCGAACCCGCGTGGACTCGCGCAGGTAGGCGCCGCCGCCGGTCGCCAGCACCAGGGGACCTGCGCGGAGAAGGCGCGAGATCACGCGTGCCTCGCCATCCCGGAAGCTCGGTTCGCCGTAGATCGCGAAGATGTCGGGGATGGTCAGGCCGGCCGCCGCCTCGATCTCGAGGTCGGCGTCCTTGAAGATCAGTCCGAGCCGGCTCGCGAGGCGGCGTCCGACGGTGCTCTTGCCGGCACCCATGAGGCCGACGAGCACGATCGAGCGCAAGCCAAGCGCCCGGCGCAACCGCGCCTCGATCGGTTCACCCGCCTCCTCCTCGCTCATCGACCGCTGCACCGCATCCCTGTGGCGTCCCCGCCGCCTCGCCATTCCCGCGCAGTTCGGGGCCGGCTCTCATCCTGCGGCAGGCTCTTAGCGCGATTCAAGCGGTCAGCGAAACGCATCGCTGTGTCGTTGTGGGCCTTGTCAGCGCCTCGATCACATGATGGAACCCGGGCACCCGCGGCATCCCGGAGCGAGCGCTGCGCGCTCCGACCGTCGCGCCTGCGCCCGTCCGCCAGAGGTTCGACCGACGTGCCGACCCTGTTCCGTTTCTTCGCTACCCTCGCGATCCTGGCGGGCCTCGTCTTCGCCGCGATGTTCGCGCTGGCCAACTTCGTCCAGCCCACACCACGGGAGATGAGCGTGACCATCCCAGCCTCGAAGCTTCAGCCGGGCGCTCGTTGAACGCGCCCGTGGGCGGCGGCGGCGACCTCCGATCACCGCGACCCGAGGTCGCCGATTATCTCGACATGCTGGCCGCCGAGCGCGGCGCCGGAATCAACACGGTGGCCGCCTACCGGCGCGACCTCGACGACTACCTCGGCTTCCTCGCCCGGGCGGGGATCGACCTCGCGGAGGTGGATGCCGGGACGCTCCGGGCTTTCCTGGTCGACCTCGAAACGCGCGGGCTGAAGGCGTCGTCGGCGGCACGGCGGCTGTCCTGCGTGCGCGGTTTCCACAAGTTCCTGTACGCCGAGGGCGCCGCCGAGGCTGATCCCAGCGTCGCCGTCTCGGGTCCCCGGAAGGGGCGGTCCCTGCCCAAGGTCCTGTCCATCGCGGAGGTCGACCGTCTCCTGACGGTCGTGCAGGCGGCGGCGTCCGCCAGCGAGAGTCCCAGTGCGGGCCGCCGGGCGCGGCGGATGGTGTGCCTGCTCGAGCTGCTCTACGCGACCGGCCTGCGCGTCTCCGAACTGGTCGCCCTGCCGCGGGCCGCGGGCGCGACCCGCGAGCGCTACCTGTTCATCAAGGGAAAAGGGGGACGCGAGCGCCTCGTGCCCCTGACGGAGGCGGCCCGCACGGCGATGGCGGCCCATCTCGCGGCAGTCCCGGAGGACACCGCGTGGCTGTTCCCCGCCGACAGCGACAGCGGCCATCTCACCCGGCAGGCCTTCGCCCGCGATCTCAAGCCGGTCGCGCTGCAGGCGGGCTTGCGCCAGGACCGCGTCAGCCCGCACGTGCTGCGGCACGCCTTCGCCAGCCACCTCCTGCAGAACGGGGCCGATCTCCGCATCGTCCAGGAACTGCTCGGACACGCCGACATCTCGACGACCCAGATCTACACCCACGTTCTGGATGAGCGCCTGAAGGCGATGGTCCGCGATCTGCATCCGCTCATGGACGGTTGAGCGCGGATGCGCGACGATCTCGCCCGTATGCACACGAGCGCGCCAATTGTGCAGGTCCCGCGAACTGCCTAAGAGTGGCCTTCCGCCATACCGGTATACGAGACCGCGTTTACCAGAGAGAGACCGTTCCTATGTCGAGCCCGACTGCTTCGCAGCGCGGCGCTGAGCCGAACACGGCGGGGCAGGCCACCGTCGAACGGCCGTCGCGGGAGGAAATCCGAGAGGGGCAACGCCTCGACAATCAGCTCTGTTTCGCGGTCTATGCCGCGGCTCACGCGTTCGGCCGCGCTTATCGCAATCTACTCGGCCAGTACGAGCTGACATATCCACAGTATCTTGTCCTGCTCGTGCTGTGGGAGCAGGACGGCCTGTCGGTCAAGGAGATCGGAAACCGGCTGTTCCTCGATTCCGGGACGCTGACGCCGCTACTCAAACGCCTCGAAGCGTCGGGCCGGGTACGGCGCGCGCGCGACAGGGTCGACGAGCGACAGGTCAGCATCTTCCTGACGGCGGCCGGCGAGACGCTGCGCGACGTCCTCGCCTGTATCCCGAACGATGCCGGCGGCCTGACCGGGCTGGACCTCGAAGGCCGCAAGCATCTTCTCGACGATCTCGTCAATCTCAGGCGCGGCCTCCAGGCCGGCCTCGTCGCCGAGTAAAGAAGGGGCGGCCCGAAGGCCGCCCCGGAAACCGTCGACGTCGCCGCCCTTACGACTGCGTCTTCAGGTAGGCGATGACGTCGTTGATCTTCTTGTCGTCGGGATAGCCCTGGAAGATCATCTTGGTGCCCGGCACCTTCGCCTTCGGGTTCTTCAGCCACTCGTGGAGATTGGCCTCGTCCCAGGTGATCCCGGAATTCTTGAGCGCGGCGGAGTAGCTGTAGCCCTCATAGGTGCCGGCCTTGCGGCCGACGACACCCTTCAGGTCCGGGCCGACGCCGTTCTTCTGGAAGTTGTGGCAGGCCTTGCAGGGGGCGAAGGCCTTCTCGCCTGCGGCCGCATCCCCGGCCTCCTGGGCCTGAACCGAGAGCGGGATCAGGGCGGCGAGGACGGCACCGAGAACGAGTGAACGCATGGATTTCCTCCTTTTGGCCGCTGGCGCGGCAGCGTCGAGGGCAGAGCTTGCCTGCCTGGAACAGCTCTAAAGAATCCGCATACTGGGTGCAACGGCCACGTTTACGGACGTCGATCACTAGTCTGCGGTTGCAGCAGCCATGGCGGGCAACCGCTACCCTCAACACGAAGCGTTCGATTTGGCTCCCTGCGGCACGTGAAGTCTCGGCCAACGACAGACATCCGCCCGGGCCGCCACGCCCCACCTGCCCGGTCGGCGGGTCGAGCGATTTGCCCATGCGGCCTGCCGTCCTTAGGCTCGTCCGTCGTCCTTAGGCTCGATTGCGCCGTGCGCCCGAAGGCATCCAACCTCCCCGACAGCCTGACGCGCCTGCTGGCGACGCCCCAGCGGCGCGCGCCCGGGCGCGCGCGCGGGGAACACCCGCTGCCGGGGACCGGACGGGACTCTCCGCATGCCGCCCTGGAAGCCGCCTTGCTGCGCGGCTTCGTGTACGGCGTGTCGGGCCTCGTCTGGCTCGTCGTGGCGGCGCTGTTCGTCCGTCATCTCGCGCGCTGAGGACCAGCCTCTCCAAGCCGGGTGTGGCGCTGTGGATATCGGCGACCCCGCCGGCGTTCGACACGATCAGCCACTACTTCCAGGATCAAGTCGGGTATCGCTCCCTCCGATTACGAGCATGTTCGGCTGGACCGACCACGCCCGTCCGCATGCAGGGAGGATCGGACAACGAGTCTGACCGGACGCTTCTGGTTTCGAAAATCCTGGACCGGCCGGCTGGTCCTCCTCGTCGAGGAAGAGCGCCCGCGCTGGTTCGGCCGCGGTGTCGCCAAGCCGCGCTGGCGGAACGCCAGGCTGATGGACTTCGCGGAGCCGGAACTGCGGCCGCTGATGATCATGGAGAAGCACCACCGCACCGGGGCCGCGACCGCGCAGGTCCGGACCCTGCGCCCGGTTCCCGCCGCGCCCGAAGCCCGCGCCGCGAACGGCTGAGGCCGGCCATCGGCGCCCGTCGCGTCGGGCGGTCCAGCGCCGGTGGCTGCGGCGGCCCTTCGCGATCACCACCTTGAGGCGGGGGGCGCCGGTTCGTGGGCGCCTCGATTCTGGTGAGGATCGCCATGCCGCACTATTTCTTCCACACCCAGATCGGTGACGACCTTATCACCGATCCCACGGGGTTCGACCTCCGCGATCCCGACGAGGCCTGGGAGCGGGCCCGCGCGACGATCCGCGCCGCCCTGCAGACGCCCCGCGATCAGGCCCGGCTGATGACCGCCTGCCTGATCGTCGTCGATGCCGCGGGCGACGTGGTTCTAGAGTTTCCCTTCAGCGAGGCCGTCACGCTGCCGTCCCCGGACGATCCCACGCGTCATTGAGGGCGGCGCTCCGCCGATCTGTGCCCTACATCGCGGCGGACGCGTCGGATGAGGATGGCTGCAGGATGGATTCACCCCCGAACGATCTGGATGCGCGGGCGCTCGGCGCCGCCGCGCCCGGCAAGGGTCTGGCCCGCGAGGCCTGTCCGTACGCCGAGGGGACGGAGGCACGCAGCCTCTGGCTTTCCGGCTATGACGAGGCGGTCGCGGGTGGGGCCGCACCCGTGACCGGTGGCATCGCCAAGCACCCGGTCGGTCCGGGGCACTGATGGACGCGCTGACCGGAGCCCGCCTCCCCCCGACATCGCACCCGCCCCTGAACCGGAGGGCCGTGGGCGCCGTCGTCCTGGGCAACGCCCTCGAATTCTACGACTTCACGGTCTACGCCTTCTTCGCCAAGCCCATCGGCGAGGCGTTCTTCCCCGCCAACGACCCGACCCACAGCCTGCTGGCCTCGCTGGCCCTGTTCGGCATCGGCTACGTCATGCGGCCCATCGGCGGCGTGCTGATCGGCGCCTTCGCGGACCGGGCCGGCCGCAAGCCCGCGATGCTGATCACCATCGCGCTGATGGCGCTCGGCATGCTGATGCTGGCCGCCTGCCCCTCCTACGCGGTGATCGGCGGCTGGGCGCAGGTGATCGTCATCGCCGGACGTCTCGTGCAGGGTCTGGCGTTGGGCGGAGAGGTCGGCCCGTCCACGGCCTATCTCCTGGAGGCGGCGCCTCCGGAGCGGCGCGGCTTCGTGACGAGCTGGCAGATCGCCAGCCAGGGATGTGCCGCCCTGTTCGCCGGCATCATCGCGACCGTCCTGGCGCTGGCGGTGGGCGACCAAGCGATGGCGCAATGGGGCTGGCGGCTGATGTTCGCCCTCGGCCTGTGCGTCGTCCCGGTCGGCCTGATCATCCGCAGCCACCTGCCGGAGACGGCCGGCCCCGAGGAAGACCCGCACGCGGCCGCGTCGACGTTCGGGGTCGTCCGGCGGCTCCTGCGCGATCACGGCCGATTGCTGGGCCTGACCTTCCTGGTCATCGCGGCGTCCACCGTCTCGAATGCGGTGGGCACGAACATGCCGGTCTTCGCCGGCGCGACGCTCGGCCTCTCCGAGACCGCCGCCACGGCGGTGCCGATCGCCCTCGGGCTCGCCTCCGTGATCTTCCCGCTCCTCGGCGGCTGGTCGGCGGACCGGGTGGGCCGCCGCCCGGTGATGATCTGGCCGCGCGCGCTGATCCTGATCCTGGCCGTGCCCGCCTTCGCCTGGGTGGTGCAGGCGCCGAGCGCCGCGAGCGTCTACGCGGTCACCTTCCTGCTGTCGGCGCTGTCGTCCATCAACGCCGCCGCCGTGATCGTCGGCATCCCGGAGGCGCTGCCGCGGGCGGTACGCAGTGCTGGCCTGTCGATCGTCTACGCGGTGTCGGTCTCCGTGTTCGGCGGCAGCACCAACTACGTGGTGAACTGGCTGATCGCGACGACGGGCGACCGCCTCGCACCGGCCTACTATCTCGCCGCCTTCAGCCTCGTCGGCACGGTCGCCGCCATGCTGCTGCCCGAGACGCGCGGCCGCGATCTCGACGCCGACGCCGCGGCCTGACGCGTCCGGCACGGAGCCACGCGCGTGGCGCCTCCCGGCTCCGGGCGTGTGCACCGGCCTCGGGTCGGGGCCCGGGCGTATGTGCGCTCGCGCACGACGCCCGCGGGAATCCTCGTCGGTCGTCCGTTTCGCCCCTAGGTCGGCGCGCGGCCCGAGCCTAGACGGGTGGCATGCCAACGCCCTCAGAGACGCGCCGTCCGCTGGTCCTCGCCGCGGTGATGGCGGTGATGTTCATGATCGCCATCGAGGCGACGATCGTCTCGACGGCGATGCCGCAGATCGCCGGTCAGCTCGGTGATCTGCATCTGTACGCCTGGGTGTTCGCCTCCTTCCTGCTGACCCAGACGGCCACCACGGTGGTGTTCGGCAAGCTCTCCGACCTGTACGGACGCCGTCCGGTCCTGCTGTTCGGCATCGCGGTCTTCCTGATGGGCTCGCTGCTGTGCGGGCTCGCTTGGTCGATGCCCTCGCTGATCCTGTTCCGCCTCGTCCAGGGCATCGGGGCGGGGGCGATCCAGCCGGTGAGCCTGACCGTGGTCGGAGACCTATACGCGGCCCGGGAGCGCGGCCGCATCCAGGGCTACCTCGCCAGCGTGTGGGGGATCTCCTCGGTGGCCGGCCCCCTGGTAGGCGGTCTGATCATCGGCCATCTGAGCTGGCCCTGGATCTTCTGGCTCAACCTGCCCATCGGCGTGATCGCGGCCGGCCTGTTCCTCCGCTACCTCCACGAGGGCGTCGAGCGCCGCAGCCGCCAGATCGACGCGATCGGCGCGGCCCTGTTCACCGCTGCCATCGCGGCCCTGATGCTGGCGCTGACCGCGGCAGGAGAGTCGGCCGCCGCGGCCGCGTGGCCGGCCGCCGGCTTCGTGGTGGCCGCGATCCTGTTCGTGCTCCAGGAGCGCCGCGCCGCCGATCCGATGCTCGACATCCGCCTGTGGATGCAGCGGCCGATCGCCACCGCCAACACGGCGACGCTGCTCTCCGGCATGACGGTGATCGGGCTCACGGCGTTCCTGCCGATGTACGTCCAGGGCGTCCTGCGGCAATCGGCGCTCATCGCCGGCCTGACGCTCACCCTGATGGTGCTCGGCTGGCCGATCGGCGCGACGACGGCGGCCCGAAGCTTCGTGCGCTTCGGCCTCCGCCCGGTCCTGCTGGTCGGCGCGACCCTCCTGCCGCTCGGCGCGATCGCTTTCGTGGCGCTCGGATCGGACACGTCGCCCCTCGTGGCCGCCTGCGGCTCCGTCGTCATGGGGCTCGGCATGGGCTTCCTGTCGACTGCCGCCATCGTGATCATCCAGGACAGCGTCTCCTGGGCGCAGCGCGGTGCCGCCACGGCCTCGAACATCTTCGCGCGCAACCTCGGCTCGACGCTCGGCGCCACCGCGCTGGGCGCCGTGCTGAATTACCGACTCGCTCATCCGGCGAGCGGGCCGACGGTCAGCTCGGACGAGTTGCGACGCCTGCTCGACGATCCGGCGAGCCTTGGTGCGGGGGGCCACGCGATCCGGGACGGGCTGCAGCACGCGCTGCACGGGACGTTCTGGACCGTCTTCGCCGTGGCGGTGCTGACCCTGCTCCTGTCGCTCCTGGTTCCGCGGGTCGCGATCTCGGACGGTCCGCGCGAACTCGCTGTGGAGTAGACGGCGTGGCGGCCGCGCAGCTTCCGTGCGGCCGCATCATGTTCTAGCGTCCCCCCATGCCCCTCGTGCCGCCCCCGCGCCCCGCAGCCCAGCCCGCGGCCGATATCCCGCCGACCAGCGTGCTCAACGCCAACCAGCCCGAATGGTCGGTGGGCGAGCTGGCGGGCGCCCTGAAGCGTACGCTGGAGGACGCCTTCGGGCACGTGCGGCTGCGCGGCGAGATCTCGGGCTATCGCGGACAGCACGGCTCGGGCCATGCCTATTTCTCGTTGAAAGACGGGCAGGCGCGCATCGACGCGGTGGTCTGGAAGGGCGTGTTCGGCCGCCTGCGCCAGCGGCCCCAGGAGGGGCTGGAGGTCGTCGCCACAGGGCGCATCACCACCTTCGCGGGCAAATCCTCCTACCAGATCGTGGTCGAGAGCCTGGAGCCTGCGGGCCTCGGTGCCTGGATGGCTCTGCTGGAGGAGCGGAAGAAGCAGCTGGCCGCCGAGGGGCTGTTCGCCCCCGAGCACAAGCGGGCGATCCCCTACCTGCCGCGTGTCGTCGGCGTGGTCACATCGCCGACCGGCGCGGTGATCCGCGACATCCTTCACCGGCTGGAGGACCGCTTCCCGCGGCCCGTCCTGGTCTGGCCGGTGCGGGTCCAGGGCGACGGGGCGGCCGAGGAGGTCGCGGCCGCGATCCGGGGCTTCAACGCGCTCCCGGCCGGGGGCCGGATCCCGCGTCCCGACGTGCTGATCGTCGCCCGCGGCGGCGGCTCCATCGAGGATCTCTGGGCCTTCAACGAGGAATGCGTCGTCCGCGCCGCCTTCGAGAGCGCGATCCCGCTGATCTCGGCGGTCGGGCACGAGACCGACACCACGCTGATCGACCACGTCTCCGACCGCCGCGCGCCGACCCCGACAGGCGCCGCCGAGATGGCGGTGCCGGTCCGCGCCGACCTGATCGCCACCGTGGCGGATCTGGCCGCCCGCGGCAGGGGGGCGGTCGGGCGCCGGATCGACCGCGACCGGTCGGACCTGCGCGCCCTCGCCCGCGCCCTGCCGGGTGCCGACGCCCTGCTGGCGGCCAAGCGCCAGCGGCTCGACCTCGCCGAGGCGCGCCTCGCTCCGGCCCTGGCGGCGGGCGCCAGCCGCCACCGCGCCCGGCTCCAGCTCCTCCTCGACCGGATGGCCCGGCGCTCGCCTGACGTCGCCCTCGCCAATGCCCGGGCGCGGCTGGCGCGGATCGACCACCGGCCGCTCCACGCGGTGAGCAACGACCTCCAGCGCAAGGGCGAGGCCCTGGTGCAGCTCGGGCGGCGCCTCGTCGTCGCCCGGGATGCGAGCCTGGAGCGGGCGCGGGCCCTGCAGGCGCGCCGCACCGATCGCCTGCTCGCCCTCTCGGACCGCCTCGTCCAGGCCGGGGCGCGCACCGTCGAGCGGCGGCGCGACCGGCTGCAGGGGCTCGCGGGGTTGCTGGGGTCACTCAGCTATCGGGCGGTACTGGAGCGCGGCTACGTGCTCGTGCGCGATGCGGCCGGGCTGCCGGTCCGCCGCGCCGCCGATGCGGCGGCCGCCTCCCGCCTCGGCCTGCAATTCGCCGACGGGATCGTCGCGGCGGTGCCGGACGGGACGCCCGCACCCCCGCAGGCGGCGAAGCCCGCGCGGCGCGGAGGCTCGCCTGCGTCAGCGCCGCAGGGCAAGCGCGCCGGCGCCGCGGCGACGCGGCAGGGATCGCTGTTCGACGCCTGAGGGCTGTGTCCCGCGGTGGCGCGGAGCCGGCGCGATCGTGGGTGCACGCACGGCGCGGTGCGTCAGCCGCCGGCCTGGATTGCGAGGCCACGTCGCTCCGTTCCACCGCCCCGCGCGGACGGACGGCGCCCGCCGGACCGGTTGAGGACGCCGGATCGCGGCGTGGGGTGAGTCACCCCGGCTCCGCCCCGACGCGGTAGTGATAGCGGTACAGCTCACGTTCGAAGCCGAGCGCGCGGTAGAGTGCGCGCGCGGGCGCGTTCGCCGCGACGACCTGCAGGCAGGCCGCTCGGGCGCCCTGCCCGCGTCCCCAGCCGAGCAGCGCCTCGACCGCCCGCTTGCCATGGCCGCGACCGCGCAGGGGTTCGGGCGTCGCCACCGCCTCGATGACCAGCAACTCGCGGTCGAGCACCCCGAAGGCGATGGCGCCGATCCCGCCCTCCGCCGCCGCCGCCGCGAAGGCCCGGGGCAGGACCAGCGCGGCGACCGTGTCGCGGAACACCCGTCCGGCCGCGGCGTCCGCGTGGTTCATCGTGTCGCGAAGCGCCAGCCAGTCGGCGCCGGGGGCTGCCGCGACCGCCACGGACGGATCGGGCGCCCCCGCTGGAGCGTCAAGGTCGCGGAACAGGGTGCAGGTCTCATCCACGACGGCGTAATCCCCCCCAGCCAGCCACGACTCCAGTCCCGGCGCGATGGCCGGTATCCGGAAGATCGCACGCTGCCCGAGGCGACCGAAGATTGCCTGTGCCGCATCGACGGCCGGCCCGGGCGCTCCGCTTCCACGCATCGGGTTCAGGGAGTTCTGCCGCTTCGAGGGGCCGCCCGCGGCGCGCAGCAGGTACCCGTGGACGAGGAGCTGGCGCGGGCTCGGCCAAGCGTTGAGGCAAGCCTCCTCCACGCGCCACGCCCGTTCGAGATCCGACATCGCCGCTTTCTCCCGACGGCCTGATCGCACGCCGCGGGGACTTGGCCAATCGCTGCGGGGCAAGACTTCGCCCATGCGGCGTCACGTACGCTTGAAGCATTGTGGAGCCGCGCGATGTCTCGGCGATGTCTGAACCTGACGTCCTGTTCTGCCTCCACTTCCTCGGCGGCAGTGCCCGAAGCTGGGAGCGTCTCGCGCGCGCTCTCGACGGTGTGCCGTTCTGCGTCCCGGTGGATCTGCCGGGCTTCGGCGATGCTGCCGGAACGACGGGATACTCCGTCGCCGCGATGGCCGATCACGTCGCTGCCCGGATCCGAACCCGCGCGCCCGCGCGGTTCGGCCTCGTCGGCCACAGTATGGGAGCCAAGGTGGCGCTGGCCTTGGCGCGCCGCTCCGAGGACGGCGAGCCGGGTCTGACCGGCCTCACCGACCTGATCCTGATCTCCGGTTCGCCGCCCAGCCCGGAGCCGATCCCGGACGAGCGCCGTGCCAAGATGCTCGCCTGGATCGATGCGGATCCCGAGACGCGTCGGCGCGAGGCGCGCGCCTTCGTGACCGCGAATGTCGGGCAGCCGCTGGACGCGGCGGACGAGGACAGAGCCGTGGACGACGTCCTGCGGGCCGCGCCGGCGGCCTGGACGGCGTGGCTCAAATCGGGGGGCCGCGAGGATTGGGGCCGGTGGATCGGGGTCCTGCGCACGCCGGCGCTGATCCTGGCGGGGTCCGCGGATGCCGATCTGGGCGAGGATGCCCAGGCGGCGCTGATGGCCCCGCATCTCGCGCATCATCGCCGCGTGACCGTCGCCGGCGTCGGCCATCTCCTGCCGCTGGAGCGACCGGCAATCCTGGCCGAGCGGCTGCGCGCGCATTTCGGTGACCGACCGGGTCAGGCGGATCCCGACGCTCCGGCGGTGCCGCCGGCCTACGCGGCGCTGATCGACTCCGAACGGGTGAACAGCCGGCTGCGCGAGGCCCTCGGCGCGCGCGCGGCTCCGGACGATCCGGCCTACCGTCCGACCGCCCTGGATCCGGTGGAACTCGCGATCCTCCGCGCCGCCATGGGCCGTGTCGTGCCGGTGCCGAATCTGGATCTCGCGGCGCGCCTCGACCGGAGGCTCGCCTCGGGCGAGGGCGACGGCTGGCGCTTCTCGGCGCTGCCGCCGGACGCGGACGCGTATCGGGCCGCCCTCCGCACCCTGGATGCCGCCGCCCGCGCCGCGCACGGCCGGCCGTTCGTCATCCTCGGCGGAAACGATCAGGATACGCTGCTCACCCTCTGCGAGCGGGCCGAGCTGACGGTGCCGGATATGCTCGGCGGCCGGCTCGACGCCGACCGGATGCGATTCTGGTTCGAGGATCTGCGTGCCGACGCGGTCCGGCTCTGGCTGGGGCATCCGGCTGCGCTGGCGCGGATCGGCTTCTCGGGCATCGGCGCCGGCGGCGACCGGGACGGTGAGATCGCCGACGGCCTGCCGGGCTTCCGCGCCGTGGGGTTGGATTCGCCGGAAGCTTGGGAGCCCCGGGCGGCGTACGAGGGGACGGCACGATGAATCTCGAGGGCATGCGGGCCTACCGCGAGGACGAGAGCGTCGATGCGGTCGTTGTCGGCACCGGTGCGGGGGGCGCCCCGCTCATCGCGCGCCTCGCCGCGGCGGGCCTCAAGGTCGTCGCGCTGGAGGCGGGGCCCAACTTCACGCCGGAACGCTTCGCCTTCGACGAGACGCTCGCCGACGAGATCTACTGGACCATGGAACGCCTCAGCGGCGGCTCGACTCCGGAAGCGTTCGGGGCGAACAACAGCGGCACCGGCGTCGGCGGATCGACGCTGCACTGGGGCGCGTTCGTCCCGCGGGCTGATGCCCGGGACCTGCGGCTCCACACCGAGAGCGGGATGGGGGTGGACTGGCCCCTCGCCTACGAGGACCTGCGTCCGTTCTACGAGCGGGTGGAGCGGTTCCTCGGCGTCTCGGGGGCGCAGGCCTATCCCTGGGATGCCGCGAGGCGCTATCCCCTCCCCCCGGTGCCGCGCAACGGCCCGGCGCAGATCATGGCGCAGGCCTGCGAGGCGCGCGGCATCCGATGGGCGGACGCCCCCGCCGCGGTGGTGTCGCAGGACTTCCAGTCCGAGGACGGACCGAGGCGCAACGCCTGCATCAATTGCGGTTTCTGCCACCAGGGCTGCCGCAACGGCGCCAAGGCGAGCATGGACGTGACCTATCTCCCCTTCGCCGTCTCCCGGGGCGCGGAGATCCGAGCCGAGGCCTTCGTGCACGGCCTCGAGCGCGGCGCGGACGGGCGCATCACCGGGGTGGTCTATCGGCAGGACGGGCAGGACCGGCGCCAGCGTTGCGGCACGGTCTTCCTCTGCGCGGGCGCCGTCGAGACGCCGCGCCTGCTGCTGCATCTCGGGCTCGCCAATTCGAGCGGTCAGGTCGGGCGCAACTACATGGGGCACGTGGCCACCCAGGTCTGGGGCACCTTCCCGAACGCGGTGCGGATGAACCGAGGCTATCCCTCGTCGCTGATCACCGAGGATTTCATCCGGCCGGGCGCCGACTTCGCGGGCGGCTACCTGATCCAGAGCCTCGGCGTCGTGCCGCTGACCTTCGGCAACGCGGCCGCGCGGGGTCGCGGCCTGTGGGGCAAGCCGCTCCTCGACTACCTCGACCGCTACAATCACATCGCCGGGATCGGCATCAACGGCGAGACCCTGCCCTGTGACGCGAACGTGCTCACGCTCTCCGACGAGCTGGATGCGCGCGGGATGCGCAAGGCCCATGTCAGCTTCGGCTACAGCACCAATGAGAACCGGCTCAACGCCCACGCGACCGCGGTGATGCGCGGTCTGTGGGAGGAGGCCGGCGCCGAGGACATCTGGGTGCTGGAGCGCGTCGCGCACACGATCGGCACCTGCCGGATGGGACGCGACGGATCCAGCGCCGTGGTCGATCCGCAGGGCCGCAGCTTCGACATCGACAATCTCTGGATCTGCGACGGCTCGACCTTCCCGAGTTCGCTCGCGGCCAACCCGGCGCTCACCATCATGGCGCTGAGCCTGCGCAGCGCGGAGGCGTTCCTGGCCGAGGGGCACTGACGACCTCACCCCGCCGCGGCACGCAGCTCCGCCAGACCGCGCCGCTGCCGTCCCTCCGCGTCGAAGTTCGCCGGATCGAGCCAGGCCGAAAAGCCGGCGCGGACGCGGGGCCATTCCGCGTCGGTGATGGAGAACCAAGCCGTGTCGCGGGAGCGGCCCTTCACGACCACCGCGTTGCGGAAGATGCCCTCGAAGGTGAAGCCCAGGCGCAGCGCCGCCGCCCGGGACGGCGCGTTGAGGCTGTCGCACTTCCACTCGTAGCGCCGATAGCCCAGCTCGTCGAAGGCGCGCGCCATCATCAACGCCATGGCCTCCGTGGCGGCGGCACTGCGCTGGAGCCGGGGTCCGAAATGCAGGTGCCCGACCTCGATCACGCCGTTGCCGGGGTCGATCCGGAGGTACGAGGCGATGCCGAGCGCTTCGCCGGTGGCGCTGTCCAGCACCACGTGGAACAGCGGATCCTCGCTCGCCTGCTGGGTCTCGAGGCGCGCCCGATAGGCCGCCGCGCTATCCGGCAGCTCGTCGCCGAGATAGGTCCAGCCGCGCCCGTCGGGCGCGGCGCTGTAGGTCGCGAACAGGTCGGACGCGTGGGTCCCGGCATCCAGCGGCGCGAGGCGGCAGGTGCGGCCGGTCATGGGTGTCCGCGGCGGCCGCGGACGGGCGCTCCAATCCGGAAGGGCCGGCCCGACGGGCTGGCCGAAGGCATTGACGCGCGCGCTCATGATCCGCTCCGCTCCGAGACCAGTGCTGCCAGTGCCTCCTCACCATCCGCTCGGAACCCGGCGACGACGCCGATCCTGTCGGCTTCCGGTCTGTTCTGGCTCATCTTCCACTTCCCCTCGATCCGGCTGATCGGAATCTCGACGCCCACGAGGGCGCGGACCTGCGCGGTCACGAACGGCGCGGGTGCGTCCGCGACCGCCCAGGGATCGGCGCGGGGCGTCTCGCGCAGGGCGGTGAGGTCCGCGATCTGCCGCCCGAGCCACGCCGCATCCTCGATTAGCCGCGGCCGGCCCCAGGCGTGGACCGTCGCATAGTTCCAGGTCGGCACGACCCGCCCGTGCTCACGCTTGCTCGCGTACCAGCCCGGCGAGACGTAGCCCTGCGGACCCTGGAACACGATCAGGCACTCCTCGACCGCGGCAAGCTCCTGTCCCTGAGGATTCGCCCGTGCCAGATGCGCCCGCAGGGTGCCGTATGAGCCGACATCATCGAGCAGGAATGGGATCGGGTTGGCAAGGAGGCCGGCCGGACCGGCCGTGATCAGGAGGCCCAGAGGATGGGTCCGGATCAGCGCGTGCTGCGCGTCCCGCGCGTCCTCGCGGAAATGCGGCGGCTGGTACATGGCACCTGACTCGAAGCGGATATCGACACCATTCGATTGACCCAGGGGCGGACCAGGAGAAAGGTCCAGTTCTCGAAACAGCACTGGACCACTTGCGCCGATGGCCCGGGCAGCCCCACCCCTGTCGGTCAGCCTCGACTGGAACGCGCCGTCGCCGCTGCACGCGCAGCTCCGCGAGGCCCTGCGCGCCGCGATCCTGGACCGGCGCCTGCCGCGCGGGACTCGGCTGCCCGCCTCCCGGGTGCTGGCATCGGACCTCGGCTGCGCCCGCGGGACGGTGGTTCTCGCCCTGGAACAGCTCACGGCCGAAGGCTACCTGATCGCCCGGCCCGGTTCGTCGACAAGCGTGGCCGCGTCGCTTCCCGACGATGCGACGTCGCTCTCCGCGAGACCCGATCGGCCGGTCCCGACGCTGGTGCCGACCCTGTCGCGGCGCGGCGCCCGGCTCATCGGCGGCCCGCGGCGACGCTTCATGGCCGAGCCCGACGTGCCCGACGCCTTCGCCCTCGGCCGGCCGGCCCTGGACGCTTTCCCGTACGCCGTCTGGGCACGCCTGCTTCAGGCCGAGTGGCGCCACGGTCCCGCCGAACGGCAGGACCTGCGGGGTTCGCCCGCGCTCCGGGGGGCGATCGCCGCCTATCTCGGACAGGCGCGCGGAGTCGCGTGCACGGCGGACGACGTGATCGTCACGGCGGGCATCCGCCAGAGCCTGAGGCTGATCGCGGAGTTGCTGCTCGATCCCGGAGAGGCCGCCATGGTCGAGGAGCCGGGTTTCCCCGGGATCGCACAGGCGCTCGCGAGCGCCGGTTTGCGACCGATCCCGGTCCCGGTCGGAGCCGGCGGTCTCTCGGCGGCGCGGGTCGCAGCGCTGGCGCCCGGCGCGCGCCTCGCCGTGGTCACGCCGGCCCATCACTACCCCCTCGGCTACGCCATGAGCCTGGAGCACCGGCTCGATCTTCTCGCCTGGGCCGAAGCCGCCGCGGGCTGGATCGTGGAGGACGATTACGATGGCGCCTACCGGTACGCCGGACGACCGCTCGCGCCGCTGCGCGCCCTCGATCGCGGCGGGCGCGTCATCTACGTCGGAAGCTTCTCGAAGCTTCTCCTGCCGGCGCTGGGCCTGAGCTACCTCGTCCTGCCGCCGGGGCTCCTCGCGCCGGTCAGCCACGCGCTCGCCGGGACCGGGCCGACGCCGCCCGTGGTCGGCCAGTGGGCGCTCGCCCGCTTCATCGAGGACGGGCACCTCGCCGGCCATCTGCGGCGGACCCGCCGCCTCTACGCCCTGCGGCAGGCCGCCCTCGTCGAGGCCGCCGCCCGTCATGCGGCAGACGTCGTGTCTATCGCCCCCATGGAAGGTGGAATGCATCTCATCGCCCGGCCGGGACCGGCCTGGACGCCGTCGCTCACCGACGTGGCCGCCACGGCGGCGCTCGGCCGGGCGGGGATCGCCACGGTTTCCCTCTCGGCCTACTATGCCGGGCCCGCGGAAACGGGATTGCTGCTCGGCTACGCGGCAGTGCAGGAGCGCGCCATGGATACGTCGGTGCGGCGCATGGCGGAGACCCTGCGTCTGGCCCCCTGAGTCGGGCGCTCCGAGGGTGCGGATCAATCCCGCTGCGGCGTCAGCGTGACGAGGGTCGGGTGCGCGGCGCGCACTTCGAGGCTCCGCAGCAGCGCCGTGCCGATCGTGATGCCGTCGCCCGGCACCACTCGCACCACACGATCCCCATCGACCCGCAGGTGGAAGGTGCCGCCACCGCGCACGCTCATCCGCGGCGCCGCGCGGAACGGCGCCAGGGTCACGAGGGTCCAAGCCGGCCCGATCGCAAGCTGCGTCGGTGTCATCGTCGTCGGGCCGATGCCGTCCGGCAGCCCCGGAGCCAGACAGGTCAGGCCGGCGACGAACAGAACCGTCAGACCGACGTGGCGAAGCCGCGGCCGGTGGTGTGGCGGCGCGTCCGCGCGCACCTTCGGTGCGGGCGAATGGAATGCGCGCCGCGCGGGGAGCGGCCGGTGTGACGAGCGGTCCGCGGCCGCCGAAGGCCGCGGGACGGGACCGAATGCAAGGGTCGCTTGGTCCGGGCCGGCGATCTCGTTCGTCTCACCCGGTGCGCGGTTCCTCGTGTCGGCTCGTGCCCGTTGCGCGGCTCCGCAGAAGGGGCAGTACGGCACCGCGACGGAGTGGCCGAGGCCGCAAACGTCGCAGTGCCTGCCTGGGGGGGACGGATCCGCGGCCACGGCGGTAACGTGGTCAGTGCACGATCGCGCCGGTTTCGGCGAACCGGGCGAGGCGGGCGATCAGGGGCGCCACCATCACCCGATCGAGCTGCGCGAGAAGCCCGCTGCGCGCGTGCGCGACATTGGCCTCGGCCTGCGCCCGGGCGCGGCGATGCCATCCGGCGGGGTCGCTGCTGCAGGTGAACCACGCGGCCTCGATCGCGCGGAACACCGCCGGCAGGCGCTCGATCGGGTCGGCGATCGGATCGTAATGGTGGTCGATCAGGCTGCCGAAGGTGTGGAAGCCCAGTTCGGAGAGGCGAGCGACGGCGCGCGGGGCGCCGACCATCACGAAGGGCAGCCCGGTCGCGGCGGCCTTCAGCGCCTTCTCGGTCACGCGCTCGACGCCGGGTTCGAAGAAGTCCGTCTCGGAGATCACCGTGAGGTCGCAGCCCGCATAGGCCTGCGTGTCGAGGGTCATGACCATGTCGGTTCCCCGGTCGGCATCGATCCGCCGCGCCTGTCGTGGGATCCAGGCACCGACATCGGCGAGCAGGGGCCCGAACGCCGCCGCGATCTCGGGCGGAGCGTGGAACACGTCGATTCCACCCGCCTTGGGATTGTCCGCGCCGATGCCGTGGAAGGAGATCAGTCCGTCACGGTCCAGGCCGTTGAGTTGGAACCAGCGGTAGAGCAGCACCCGGTGCCAGCGGAGCGCCGCGTTCTGGCAGAGGAACCGGGCCGGACCGGCGGCGCGGGCGAAGGGCGCGTAGCCGGATCGGTCGAGGGGATGCTGGGGGAAGAGACGCGGGCCGGCCTCCGCGTCCAGCCAGAGGGCGACCTGGAGCGGGAAGAACTCGAAGGTCCAGAAGCGCAGACCCTCGCCGTAGAGGCGTTCGTAGTCCAGGCGCAGCAGGCTGTTCTGCGAGGCCAGGATGACCCGATCGCGCGGGATGCCGAGGCCGTGGAGATTCCGGTGGAGCGCCTCGAAGGTCGGCGCGTGCAGGCCCGGCCCCTCGTTCGACAGGTCGAGGAGCAGCGCAGCCCGGCCGGAACGCAGGTTCTCGGCATCCCCCGGCTGCAGCAGGTCGAGCCGCCCGTTGGCTTCCGTAAAGCCGAGCCGCACGAAATCGAGGACCGGGAGGCAGAGCACGTGGTTGGCTGCGCCCGGGTCCGCCGTGACGGTGACCGGGCTGCCCATCCAGCCGAGGGCTGCCGGCAGGAAGTGGCCTGCCTCGCCCCTGGGGACGAGCAGGATCTCGGAGGAGGAGTGGCTCATCGTGACGCCCGCGCGGCCCGTTCGGTCGCGGCCCTCCGCCGCGGACCGCGCGAAGCCGGATAAAGGCTCCGCGCGGACGCGTCGAGGTCAGGCCAAGACCGGTTCCGCCGCGCGGACCGGGGTCGGTCCGGCGCGATAGGCGCTCGCGGCCTCCTCGGTTCGCCAGCAGGCGACACGATGGCCGGGGGCGATCTCGGCCACGGGGGGCATCTCCCGGCGGCAGCGCTCCTCGGCGAGGAAGCAGCGCGGCGCGAAGGGGCATCCCGGGGGTCGATTGGCGAGGTCCGGAGGGCTGCCCGGGATGGTCTGGAGCCGGGATCCCTTGGCGAGCGCCCCTTCCGCGCGGCTGCGCAGCAGGCCGATCGTGTAGGGGTGGTGCGGGTCGAGGACCACCTGATGGGCCGTCCCGGTCTCGACGATCCTGCCCGCATACATGACGGCGATTCGGTCGGCCACCTCGACGGCCGCGCCGAGATCGTGCGTGACGATGACGATCGACAGGCCGAGATCCCGCTGAAGCTCGCGCAGGAGCAGCAGCACCTGGATCTGCACGGTAGCGTCGAGCGCCGTCGTCGGCTCGTCGGCCAGCAGCACCTGCGGCCGGCAGGAGAGCGCCAGGGCGATCATGGCCCGCTGGCGCATGCCGCCCGACATCTCGTGCGGGTAATTGTCGAGCCGCCGCTCCGGGCTGGGGATCCGCACCCGCTCGAACAGCGCGAGGGCACGCTCACGGGCCTCCCCCTTCGAGATCGTCTCGTGGCGCAGGATCGCCTCGGTGATCTGGCGCCCGACCGTGTAGACCGGGTCGAAGGCGAGCAGCGGCTCCTGGAAGATCATCGAGACGTCGCCGCCGCGGAAGTCGGCGAGCTGGCGCTTGGTCAGCGCCTGCACGTCCCGGCCGGCCGCCAGGATCTGGCCCTCGATCCGGCTGCGCCCCTCCGGAAACAGGCGCAGGATCGCCCGGAGCGTCACGCTCTTGCCGGAGCCCGATTCGCCGATGAGCGCGATGGCCTGCCCGCGCTCCAGGGTCAGGTCGACGCCGTCGACGACCTGCACCTTGCCGAAGGCGACGCGCAGGTCTCGCAACACGACCGCGGGTTCGGAGGACGACATCGATTCCCTCATGCCGCGAGCGCCGGGTTCGGGGCCCGCGCGTGGCCGGAGCCGGGCTGCCGGGCGAGGCAGGCGACGCGGTGCAGCGGCCGGATCCCGTCGAGCGGCGGCTCGGTCACGCCGCAGACCTCCTCCGCCAGCGGGCAGCGCGGGTGGAAGCGGCAGCCGGAGGGCGGGTCGATCGGGTTCGGCGGGTCGCCGGCCAGCAACGCCACCGCGGTGCGGTTGTCCGGATCGAGGGACGGCATGGAGGCCATCAGCGCCTCCGTGTAGGGGTGAGCGGGCGCGTCGAGCACCGCGTCCGACAGCCCGATCTCCGACACACGGCCGAGATACATCACCATCACCCGGTCGGAGATGAAGCGCACGACGTTCAGGTCGTGGCTGATGAAGATGTAGGTCAAGCCGAACTCGGCCTTGAGATCGAGAAGCAGGTTCAACACCTGCGCCTCCACCGACTTGTCCAGGGCCGAGACCGCCTCGTCGAGGAGCACCAGCCGCGGCTCCAGGGCCAGCGCCCGGGCGATGTTGACCCGCTGGCGCTGGCCCCCGGAGATCTCGTGCGGGTAGCGACCGGCGAACCGCCTCGGCTCCAGGCCGACGCGCGCGAGCAGAGCGCGGGCGCGCTCCACCGCTTCCCGGCCGGGCACGCCGTTCACCTTCGGGCCGAAGGCGATCGACTGCTCGACGGTCATGCGCGGATTGAGCGACGCGTAGCTGTCCTGGAAGACCATCTGGACTTCCCGGCGGTAGGACCGCCAGGGCATGGCGCGCTCGCCGACCGCCTGCCCGTCGTAGAGCAGGCCGCCGGCATCGCGCTCGATCAGGCCCATCAGCAGCTTGGCGGTGGTGGACTTGCCGCAGCCGGATTCGCCGACGATGCCGAGCGTCTCGCCCTTGAGCACATCGAAATCGACGCCGTCGACGGCGCGGACCACCTGCTTCTTCCCTCCGGCCTTGCGCACGGGGAAGTGCTTGTACAGGCCCGAGACCGACAGGAGCGGTTGGGCGGGGCCGCCGCGGTCGCGGGCGAACGGATCGTGTCCGTCCGGAATGACGCTCACTGGCGAATCTCCGTCATTGGCGGATTTCCATGGCGGCGCGCAGGCCGTCCGAGAACAGGTTGAAGGCGATCGAGACGACGAAGATGCACACGCCCGGCAGCGCGGCGACGACCGGATTGACGTAGATCGCGGTGCGCAGGGTGTTGAGCATCAAGCCCCATTCGGGCTCCGGCGGGCGCACCCCGAGGCCCAGGAACGAGAGGCCGGAAGCCAGGATCATCGAGACCGAGATCAGGCTGGTGGAATAGACGAAGATCGGTCCGACGACGTTGCCCAGGACCTGCACGCGCATGATCGTCAGGGCCGAAGCCCCCGACAGCTTGGCGGCGTCGATGTAGTCGCGGCGGCGGATGCCGGTGGTGACGCTCTCGGCCACCCGGGCGATCTGAGGGACGAACACGAAAGTCAGCGAGACGATCGAGTTGAAGATTCCGGCGCCGAGCGCCCCCGACAGCGCGATGGCCAGCAGGACGGAGGGGAAGGCGAAGAACACGTCGATGGTGCGCATCAGGATCGTGTTGGTCCAGCCGCCGACGTAGCCGGCCAGGACTCCGATCCCCGACCCGATCACGAAGGCGATCAGCACCGGCGTGACGCCGATGAACAGCGACAGCCGCGCGCCCAGCATCAGGCGGCTGATCATGTCGCGGCCGAGTTCGTCGGAGCCGAGCCAGTAGGTGGCGTCGCCCACGTGCTTCAGGCGGCGCAGCATCGAGCCCTTGTAGGGATCCATCGGGGTGATCCACGGCGCCAGGATCGCCACGATCACGACGAGCAGGATCACGGCGCCGGCGCCCATGGCCACGGGGTCACGGACCAGCCGGTGCCCGACGTGACCCCAGAATCCGCGCGACGAGACGAAGGCGCCTTCCGGTGCCGCGTCGTCGGCGGTGAGCAGGCCGCCGTCGAGGGCCATTGAGGCGGCGGTGACGGGAGCGGTCATCATCGTCCTCCGGTTCAGGCGCGCTCGATGCGCGGATCGAGGGCGGTCTGCATCACGTCAACCAGGAGGTTCAGGACCACGAAGAACATCGCCAGCACGAGGATCGAGCCCTGGAGCAGGGGCAGATCGCGCTGGAAGATCGCGGCGTTGAGGAGGAAGCCGGTGCCGGGCCACGCGAACACGGTCTCGACCAGGATCGAGCCGCCGAGGAGGTAGCCGAGTTGCAGGCCCATGATGGCGAGCGCGGTCGGGGCGGCGTTGCGCACCACGTGCCGAAACACGCCGCGCTCATCCAGGCCCTTGGCGCGCAGGGCCTCGACGAAGTCCTGGGACAGGATGTCGGCCACCAGCGCCCGGACCGTGCGGGCGATGATGCCCATCGGAATCACCGACATCGTGACCGCCGGCAGGATCAGGTAGCGCAGGTGGTCGAAGTCTGGCCGCCAGTTCCCGGAGCCGTCAGGCCCGGCGCCGGTGGGCGGCAGCCAGCCCAGCGTCGCCGAGAACACGATCACCAGCACCATGCCGAGCCAGTAATGCGGCACGCTCACGCCGAAGACCGAGAGCGCGGACGCCGCCCGGTCGGCCAGCGAGTTGCGATGGTAGCCCGCCACGAAGCCGAACAGCGTGCCGAAGGTGAAGCCGATCACCGTCGCCACGGAGGCGAGGATCAGGGAATTGACAACGGCGCGGCTGACCTCACCCAGCACCGGGCGTCCGGTGGCGATCGAGATGCCGAGATCGCCGTGCAGCACGTGCCAGAGCCAGATCGCGTACTGGACCGGCAGCGGCTTATCGAACCCGTAGGCGGCGCGCATCTCGTCGATGGTGGCCTGGGTCGCGTCCGCCGGCAGCACCGCGCTCAGCGGGTCGCCCGGCGCGAGGTGGACGAGGAGGAAGCAGACCACGCTGACCCCGAACGCCACGGGCGTCACGTAGACCAGTCGTTTGAGGATGTAGAGCAGCATCGCTTGCCTTGAGCTCGAAGAATACGACGTGGCCTCAGACCTCCCCTCCCCGCCGGGAAGGGGAGAGACATGGCGGCGCTATCGTCCCGCCGTCGCGATGGTAATCTTCGAAAAATCCTGGAACCAGTTCTGCGCCTGGACGAAGCCCTTCACCTTGGGGCTCATGGCGCGCGGATTCACGTCGTGGGTGATCATGACGAACAACGCATCGTCAACGTACTTCTCGTGGATCTTCTCCAGAACGCTGGTCTGCTCAGCCTTGTCAAAGGCGTTGCGCGCCTGGTCGAACAGCTTGTCCATCGCGGGATCGCAGTAATAGCCCCAGTTCGTGCCGTTCGGCGGAGCGAAGTTGCACTGCAGATGCCGGATGAAGCCGGTGAAGGGATCCTGGATGAAGTACGAGTAGTTGATCGCCGAGACACCGCGGGAGATGTCGGCCTTGGCGCCGGCCCGCCAGATGTTGATCAGCGTATTCCATTCCACGACTTCGTAATCGACCTGGATGCCGACCTCGGCGAGGTTCTGCTGGACGAACTCGTTCATCGGCAACGGCTGCATCTGGCCGGATCCCGAAGCCGAGATCGCGACCTTCAGCTTCAGCGGCTTCGCCGGACTGTAACCCGCTTCGGCGAGCAGCTTCCTGGCGGAATCCGGATCGTACTTCACGTCGAAGGTCGGATGGCCGAACCACTGGTGACCGGGAGGCATGAAGCCCTTGGCGGGGATCGCGAGACCGCCGAGCAGCTCCTTCAGGCCGTCGCGGTCGATGGCGAGATTGGCGGCCTTGCGCACGCGGACGTCGTTCCAGGGCGAGCCCTCGACCCGCGACAGGTGCCATGTCCAGTTATGCGGATAGGCATTCGTCACGATGGTGAAGCCCGCGCCCTTGAGAGAGGCGACCGAGTCCGGCGCGGGCGCCTCGATCCAGTCCACTTGGCCGGAGCGGAGCGCAGCGGTGCGGGCATTCGCTTCCGGCAACGGGATGAGCACGAGCTTGTCGAGCTTCGGCACGCGGTTCGCGTCCCAGTACTCCTTGAACGGCACCATCTCGGCGCGCTCGCGCGGTGCGAACAGGGTGAGTTTCCACGGACCTGTGCCCGAGGGCTGCTTGGCGAAGGCGTCCCAGGATTTGCCGAGCTTCTCCCACTGCGCCGGCGACGACATCATGATCCAGGCGATCTGGTAGGGCAGCGTCGCGTCGGGGGCCTTGGTGATGATCTCCACGGTGAGCGGATCGACGACGCGGTAGCTCGCGACCGCCGGGATCCGGGTCTTCCCCTGAGCGGATTGGCGCGGATCGTATTGTGGCGCGTCGGCCTTCAGGAGCTTGTCGAGGTTCCAGACCACGGCGTCGGCGCTGAAGTCGGAGCCGTCGTGGAATTTCACCCCCGGCCGCAACTTGAAGGTCCATTTGGTCTTGTCGGCGGCGTCGACGCCCCAGCTGGTGGCGAGCCCGGGCACGAGATCGGAGGCGAGCTCGGCGCTCGACAGGTCCCAATTGATGAGTCCGTCATAGACCGTGTAGCCCAGGAACCGCATGCCTTCGCCGCCATTGTCGGTCTGGCCGGTGGTCAGTGGGATGTCGGAGGCGGTCATGCCGATCCGCAGCGTCCCCTGCGCGAGCGCAGCGGTGCTGGCGGAGACAACCAGGGCACCGGCGAGCGCGAGACGAGCGCCGAATTTGGTCAGGCTGAATAACATCTTGGATCGGGTGTCCGCGTTCGTCCGGCCCAGCTGGCCCGGAATACACGCGACCCTATGCAAGGCCGCGGCCAAACCGTTTGCCGGGCCCGCGCCGGGCTGCCCGTGCTCCGCGTCGCGCGCCTAAGCGATGTCGATGAGGCTCACGTGGGCGGCGACGACGCGCCAGCCCTCCGGGCAGCGCACCCAGGTCTGGCTCTGACGGCCGATCTTGCCCGGAGTGGAGGGCCGGGTGAACAGGGTCATGGCGGTGGCGAAGTCGCGCCCGTAGGTCGTGATCCGGGTCTGCGCCAAGGTGCGCTCCAGACCGACCGGCGCGCGCGCGCGGCGGAAGGCGCGGATCGCGTCCATACCGTAGAGATTTTCGCCGATCCCGTACCGGATCGTCAGCGGCGTATCCCGAAACAGGGCTTCCAGAGTCGGAACGTCGTTGGTGGTGAGAGCAACCTCGTATGCCTGGAACGCCGCCTCGACTTCGGCTCTCACGGCGGGATCGTCGACGATCATCGGGCAAGCTCCGCCACGGGCGCCGCGCAGGACCCGCTCGTTTCGAGGTAGCGCGCAACGCGCAGGGCCAGATCCTCGCGCCAGGGGGCGACGATAACCTGGACTCCGAGCGGCAGGCCGGCGTCGAGCCAGACCGGCACGGCGACGACGGGCAGGCCGATGAACGAGATCGGCTGCGTGAACAGACCGATGTTGGGCCGTAGCGGCAACGTTGTGCCGTCCAGGACGAAGTGGGTCTGGCCGCCCTTCGGAGCCCGGCAAGGCGTGGTCGGTGCCAGGATCACGTCCACGCTCCCGAACAGGTCGAGCACCGCGTCGCGGTACCAGCGACGGAAGCGCTGCGCCTGCTCCACATGGGGTGCCGGGATCATCGCCCCGGCGATCAGGCGGTCGCGAACCGCGGGGTCGAAATCCTGCGGACGGGTGCGCAGGCGTTCGAGATGGAGCGTCGCGCCCTCCGCCGCGGTGATCAGGTAAGCGGCGGCCCGGGCTCGGTGCGCCTCGGGCAACTCGACGGTCCGGCGCGCACCGAGGGTGTCGGCGATTTGCGCCACCGCCGCGAACGCGTCGGGATCGCCGCCGCGGGCGAAGTAGCCACCCGCCACGGCGATCCGCAGGCCGCCGGGGCCACCGTCCAGCCCCGGCAGGACCGGATCGGGCGGGCGCGCGGTCGCCACCGGATCGTCCGTGTCCGGTCCCTGCATCGCGTCGTAGGCGAGGGCCAGATCGGTGACGCTCCGCGCCATCGGGCCGAGATGGTCGAGGCTGCCGACGAAGGGAAAGCTTCCGGCGCGGGTCAGCCGGCCGTAGGTGGGCTTGAGGCCAAAGCATCCGCAGAAGGCCGCCGGAACCCGAATCGACCCGTTGGTGTCCGAGCCGAGGGTCAGCGGCACCAGTCCGGCGGCCAGCGCTGCCCCCGAGCCCCCGGAGGAACCGCCGGTCATGTGGTCGAGGGCGTGCGGGTTGTGGGCGTCGCCGTCATGGACGTTCTCGCCGGTGAAGTCGTAGGCATACTCGCCCATGTTGAGGGCGCCCAGCAGGATGGCTCCGGCCGCCTCCAGGCGTCGCACCAGGGCGCCGTCGCGCGCGGCCGGTGTACGGTCGCGGTTGATCTTCGAGCCCGCCCGGGTCGGCAGGCCCGCGATGTCGATCAGGTTCTTCACCGCGAACGGCACGCCGGCGAGCGGCCCGGCAGGCACGCCTCCGCGGATGGCGGCGTCGAGCCGGTCGGCGCGCGCCAAGGCCCGGTCGGCCAGAATATCGGTGAAGGCGTTCACGCGGCCGTCGAGGCGTCGGATCCGGTCGAGGGCTTCCGCGACCACGGTCCGAGCGCTGCTGCGCGCAGCACCGACATCGGCCGCGATGGTGGCTGCGTCCGCAGGGGCCGTCGCGCTCATACTTCAAATCTCGGTGCGGCATCCAGGCCGTCGCAGGGTGGGCCCCCGTTCACCAGTTCGGCCGCTGCGGCCAGAACCCGAAGGTTCGCGGTGATCGCCGGCATCCACGTCGGATCGAGCTTCAGCGCGAGGAGTGCGGACATGGCCGCCGCGTAGGCTTCGGGATCGAAGGGGGACGTAGCCTCGGACATCGCGATCCTCAGAAGCGTCCGCGGGGGCGGACGGGTGGGTTTTCCGAAGCAGGCCTCATGCCGGACCCGACAACCCCCGGCGCGAACCGGTGTGCCTGTCCAACAGGCAAACGTCACGGTGAGCCAGCCGTCGCCGGTCCGGCCCATCTTGCCTACTTATTAGGCCGACGGAGAGCGGAAAATCGGTTGTGCGGATGCCCTGGCGGGGACCCGCGGCGGCACGAGCCTTTCGCGCGTCATAACGGGGATGCCGTGAACAGCGTGAGGCCCGGCCCGGTGAAGGCGGTGTCGCGCTCCGATGCCGCGCTTGCAGGTCAGCCTTGTCTTTCGTGAAGATGTGGGAAGATCACTCGTCCCCAGTCGACCATGACCCAGCTTCGGCGGTGCCGGTCTATTGCTCGAACCTGCCTCGGCCGCGCACATTGGGAGATGTTGATCGTTGCGTCGACCTTGTCGCTTCCCGGTGCGAACCCTATTTTCAACCTCCAGGCAGATGCGGTTCACGCGCCTGCGGGATCGCCACCGGTCGGCCATCATGATCGACCAGCTGAGGTTTTTCGGCATCGTTCGGTGAAACTCTCACAGAGATGAGCCGGTTTGTCGCTCTGCCAGCGGTCCACGTGCGCTGCAACGATTGCATATGGGTCGAAGCTGCGGTTATGGGCTTCGCATAATCAAGACGTGGTCCGACCCGAGCGCTTTGGCGTGGGCCGAGCGCTGGGGTCGGATCACCGGCTTGGCCGGTGGATCGGTGCGGTTTCGGGGTCCGGGGACGGCGTCGAAGCCACAAGACGACTGATAGAAACTGTCCTCGCAACACATTCAACGCTTGCAACTGAGAAAGGTCAGATGAGCGCATTCGACTACAGGAATTTCGACGATCGTCGTCAGAACTCCCAGAATGCCAAGGCCGCCCTGCTGGCCAAGTTCAAGGCCAGGCCGCCGTCCGACGATCCCGAGGTGATCGCCAAGGCCAAGGCCCGCGCCGAGGTCACCAAGGCGCGCGAGGAGCGCACCCGCGAGCGGGAAGCCGCCCGCATCGCCGCCGAGCGCCAGGCCGCGGAAGAGAAGCGTCAGCGCGAGGAGGCGGAACTCGCCGCGCAGATCGCGCGCGAAGCCGCCGAACTCGCGGCCGCGCAGGAGCGCAAGTCCGCCGAGCTGGTCGCCAAGAAGGCGCAGCGCGACGCCCGCTACGCCGCGCGCAAGGCCAAGGCCAGCAAGCGCTGAGCGCTGCCGGAGCCGACGCAACTGCGAAGACCGGAAGACGCCCGCCCCTCAGGCGGGCGTTTTCGCGTCCGGCGCGTCGGCTCCCGGGCAACCAGCGTGCCCGGCGCGGCGTTGGGAGCGACGGCGAAACCGGTTCCGTCCGTCGCTTTCAGGAGGACGAGATGCTGTCTCGAACACGTCTGGCGCTCGCCGTAACGGCTTTGGCCTGGGCCAATGCCGCATCGGCGCAGGATGCTGCGGCCGTGACCGCGTGCGATACCCTGATTGCCGCCCGCCGCGTCGATGCCGCCGCCGGCTCGGGCCAAGCGCCTCCCGTGGAGGCCGATTGCCGTCGCGTCCCGCGAAGCCGAATCGGGCCTGTCGAGCAACGGGCGCTGATCGGCGGCGCGCCCTACGAGTGTATGTCCGTCGTCGGGGGCGGTCGGTGTCTCTGGGTCGTACCCTGAGGGGACTCGGCGCAACCAGCAGTTTGACCAAGCTTCACGGCTGACCGGGATGCACTATGTCTGCGGTTCGATCAGCGAGGACCGCGCTTCAGCATGCCGAGTATCCGGGCGCGGACGCGCCTTTGCGTATCGATCGTGTCGGGAACGTTGATCGGGCTCGTGCTCTCCGGCAGTCCCGCGCGCGCGGAGCCGCCGATCCGCAGTCCTGAAGACGCGGCCTGCCGTCTGGAAGCCCGCGCCAAGGTGTTCTCGGCGCCCAATCCGCACGGCCTGGAACTCGAGCAGATCGGGCGCCAGATCTATTTTGCCTGCATGAGCAGGCTCGGCCAGCGCGAGGCACGGCCCGCGAAGCGCTCCAGCCGGCGGCGCGGTCATCGGCATCGGCGGCGCTGAAGCGCCGCCGGCCCGCTCAGGCGTCGAGTGGCGCGCCGATCCGGGCGCGGAGCTGTAGGCGGAGGCGATCGTCCCCGCCCTCGGCTTCGAGGGCTGCCATCAGGCGCAGGAGCTGACTGAGCGGGGTCGACCGGCTTCCGATGGCGTCCGCGATCTGCTCCGGTAGGGACTTCGAGCCGGGGATGAAGCGCCGTGCCGGGCCGGCGAGATGAGTCTGGGGCATACGAGGCGCGCGTCCTTCGAGAAGATCCAGATTGGCGGGCGGGTCGCTACGCCTTTCGATCGCCCTGCACCAGCCCCTTTCTCATATTTGCGTAGCCGGCATCAATCTCCGTCACCGCGCTGCAACAGCCGGGACGGAAACTGTGGATGATGAGCGCTGTGCGGTGGAAAGTGCTTTCCCGTCGCGCTTCTCACGCCGCCTCCAGCGGGGACCTCTCGAACCCGTCGAGGAGGTCCTGCGGGTCCCTGAAGATCGCCACGCAGCCCGACGCCGACAGGTCCGCCTCGGGGAATCCGCCGCAGAGCAGTCCGATCGTCGGCAGGCCGGCCTTTCCGGCGGCCTCGGCATCGTAGGGCGTATCACCGATCACGTGGATCGTGTCGCGGGTGCCGCTGTTGAGCTTCTTCAGGGCCGCCTCGAAGATGTCGGGATGCGGCTTCGAACGATCCGCGTCATCCGAGCTGGTCGCGACGTTCACCAAGTCGCCGATCTTGAGGATCTCGGTGTAGCGCTCGACCTCGGTGCGCTTGCCCGAGGAGGCGAGCGCGATCGTGAGACCGGCCGCCCGGATGCGCTCGAACAGGGGGCGGACGCCCGGAAACGGTCGCACCTCCGGCAGGTATTTTTGCTTGAACAGGTCGGAGCGGTAGGCCTCGATCGTTTCGCCCTCACGCTCGATCCGTGACTTCGGCAGGAACACCGGCATCAGCTCGTCACCGCCCTTGCCGATCTGACGGCGGACCTCGGTGAAATCGGTCTCGACGCCGAAATGTGCGAAGGCCTCGACCCAGGCCCGTGCATGTAGGTCGACGCTGTCGAGCAGCGTTCCATCGATGTCGAAAATCGCCGCGCGCATCCCAGCCTCCTCGCGGTGCAGGGCGCCCGCATCAGGGCATTCAACCGGGCGGCGGCGTGCCTGTTCCCATCGCTCCCCTGCCCCGGAACGACGGAAGCCCGCCCCCGGTCGGGGGCGGGCTTCCGGAGATCGCGGGGGCGCCGGAGCGCCGGCGCGTCAGTGCATCGCGGCGGGCGTGCGGGTGGGCTTTGCCTTGGCGGCAAGGCCGGCCGTAACCGCAGCCTTGGAGGCCCGGGCGGCCTTCGGCGCGGTCGGCTTGGCAGTCTTGACGGCTGCAGCAGGCTTGGTGGCCTCGGCCGCCGGAGCGGCAATCTTGGCCGTGACGGCCTTGGTCGTGGCAACCTTGGTCTTCGCAATCTTGGTCGCAGAAGCCTTCGCGGCCGGCTTGGCGGCCTTGGCGACGTTCTTCGGCGCAGCCTCACCGGCTGCCAGCGCGACGTTGGCGCGCAGCACGGCCTCGGCGCGGATCCAATGGGCCGCGGCCTGCCCGTGAGTCCGGCCCTCGGCTTCCCAGATGTAATAGGCGCACTCGCGCACGTTCTGCTCGCTGATCTGCATGCGGTCGATCTCCTGTCCGTCCCGCCGGCGACGATCGGAGCACGGAGTTAAAGAGGGGTTAACCGTGACGGGGGTGCCGTCCTCCCTCGCCCGCAATCGGGACGCGGCGCTGGGCCTTGTCCAGACGAGCCCGGTCGCCGGAGCCACCGGCTGGGCCGCTGGATCCGGTGCCGCGCCGAGAATCCGTGCACTGGCTCGCGGGCGTGCCGGCAAGAATACCGTCAGGCCGAAATCCCGAGCACGCGGCGTGCCTCCGTCAACAGCACCGCGTGCCGTGCCGCCCCGGGACCCTGGTCGGGCGCTTCCCGGCCGGCCCGGGCGATGATGTCTTGGAAGTTGCGGCGATCAAGGGCGCGCTGGCTGATGCTCGCCAGGACCGCGTTCAGCACGATCCGGACCGCCTCGGTGCGCTCGTCGGCGGTTGCCACGGCCTCCGCACCTGCCGCACTCGCGCCCGCTGCGTCGTGGTCGGCCGCCGCATCTGCACGGCTTCGCGCGTCTTCGAGGTCCGCCGCGAGGCGGCGTGCCTCCTGCCACGTAGTGTCGTGCTGATGCGTGCGCAGGGCCAGCAGGACCTTGAGCGATGCGGCCTCCGCTTGGGCCGCGTCGAGCTTGGCCTGGGTCTCGCGGAGGTCCTCGCTTAATCTTTGCGCGAGCGTCTGGTCCCCAGTCACGTCCACGTCCAGCTCCTGTGCCACCTCGACCCCGCCCGTCCTGTCGCGCTCCTCGGCGAATGTCCACTCCGTGGTCGCGGGCGCCAGGTTGAGAAAATCCGGGTGGCGGTCCACATGGAAGGTGGCGCCGCGGGGCGCCTGTCCCGGCCGGCCTTGAACCGGCGCAGTGGAGTTTGCCCAGCATGTTTATCCAGACCGAAGCCACGCCGAACCCGGCGACCCTGAAGTTTCTGCCCGGACGCGTGGTCCTGTCCGAATCGACCTTCGAAGCCCGCGATGCCGAGGCTGCCGGCCGGTCACCCCTCGCCTCGGCGCTGTTCGCCGTTCCCGGCGTGTCCGGCGTCTATTTCGGGCACGACTTCATCTCCGTCACCAAGGCGGAGGACGGGTCCGAATGGGCCCAGGTGAAGCCGGCCGTGCTCGGCGCGATCATGGAGCATTTCCAGTCCGGTGCACCCGTGATGGCGGAAGGCGGTGCCGGCGCTATCGAGCCGGGTGACGAGTTCTACGACGAGGCCGACCACGACACCGTGGTGACGATCAAGGACCTGCTGGAGACGCGTGTGCGCCCCGCCGTCGCCGGCGATGGCGGCGACATCACTTTCCGCGGATACAAGGAAGGTGTCGTCTATCTGGAGATGAAGGGTGCCTGCTCGGGTTGCCCGTCGTCGACCGCCACGCTTCGGCACGGCGTACAGAACCTGTTCCGCCACTTCCTGCCGGAGATCCGCGAGGTCCAGGCGATCTGAGCCGCCGCCGGGACGAGGCTCGCCAAGGCCTCGTCCCCGAACCAAGCGCGCGGCGGGTCCCGGTGCGCTGGCGTTCGGCTTCTTTCGTCGCGGCGCACCGGGCGGCGCAGGCTTCTGAGAGGGCACGCGGCCGGCAGTCTCACCCACCCCTCGCGCCGTCCCGAGGAACGGTAAGCCGGCGCACCCGCAAGACGCGAAACGCGCATCGTATTCGTGGAGCTGCCGGCTCGATTGAGAAGTAAAAATCCTCAACTATGCGTCGATTGTTGCTTTGTTGATCAGTATTTAAAATTTAATTCTGAATAGTTGCGGTAAAGTCGATGGTCGTCTGCGAATGCCATCGGCAAACAACTTGGCGTGAACTTCGGACGGTGGGCTTGACGGGCGAGGACGCTGCGACCTTCGATGGCGCATCGATCCCGGAGATCCGCATGGGCTTGCTGGCGCGCACGAGCATCCTCACGAAGCTGCTGTTGATCAACCTGACCATCACGGTGATCGTCGGCAGCTGCATCTGGTTCGCACAGGATCGGATGCTGGCCGTCGACGCGACCTACACGGTGCTGCTGTCGCGTGACGCCAAGGCGGTGTCGAACGTGCGCCGTAGCAATCGGCTGAACAACACGCTGACCTATCTGGTCTACCGGATGATCGCCGAGCCGGAACGCGAAACGGTCCGCGAGGTCGCCGCCACGTTCGATGTCGCGGTCTCCGAGATCCGGGAAACGCTGGCCGAGATCGCCCGCCAAGTCCCGGTCCTCGCCGATCAGGTCCAGGCCCAGCGCGCCCGGATCGAACGCTTCATCACGCATGCCACCGAGGTGCGCAGCCTCGCCATCGACGGCGAGAAGGCGGCGGCCTTGAGCTGGGCGCATGCCGAAATCGATCCGCTCTTCAAGAAGCTCGGCGTCGAAGGAGCACGGCTCGGGGATGCCATCGGAGCCAGTATGGACAACCTGTCCGACACTCTGACGATGCGGACCAACGCGACGCGCTACACTCTGATCGGGTTCGGCGCCCTCGGAACGGTGATCGGCCTCGTCTGCGCCCTCGCGGTCTCCACGATCGGGATCACGCGTCCGCTGGGTCGGCTCGTTTCCGTGCTGCAGCGCATGGCGCGGGGCGAGATCGCGGCCGAGATCGCGGAGGCGCGCCGCGGCGACGAGATCGGCGCGGTCGGCCGGGCCGTGGAGGGCATCAGGGCCATGGTGGCGCAGAAGGCTGCCGAGGACATCCAGCTCCGGCATCGTGCCGATGAGGCAGCGATCCTGGAGCGGCGGCGCACGACGGTCGAGCTCGCCGACCGGTTCGAGCAGGCGGTCGGCGGCATCGTCGCCCAGGTCTCCGGTTCGGCTGCGGATCTGCAGGCGACGGCCGAAGCCATGACGCACGCCGCCGTCGAGGCGAGCAGCCGATCGGGCGCGGTGGTGACCGCCGCCGAGGAAGCGGCCTCCAACGTCGGCGCGGTGGCGGCGGCCACCGAGGAACTCGGCGTGTCGATCCGTGAGATCGGACGCCAGGTCGTGGGCTCGTCCAGCCTCGCCCGGCAGGCGGTCGGCGAGGCGGAGGCCGTCGCCCGGCGGATGGAAGCGCTCAACGGTGTGATGACGAAGATCGGCGACGTGGTCGGCCTGATCGCGTCCATCTCCGGGCAGACCAACCTGCTGGCCCTCAACGCCACCATCGAGGCCGCCCGGGCCGGCGAGGCGGGCCGCGGTTTCGCGGTGGTGGCCGGGGAGGTCAAGGAACTCGCCGGCCAGACCGCGCGGGCGACCGACGAGATCGCCGCGCAGATCGGCGCGGTCCAGGATGCGACCGGCGCGTGCGTGAGTGCGATCGGGTCGGTCACGGGTCGCATTCGCGAGATCAACGGCTTGGCGGCGAGCATCGCGGCGGCTGTGAAGCAGCAAGGCGCGGCGACCCAGGAGATCGTCCGCAACACCGCCCAAGCGGCGGGCGGAACGGACGAGGTGACCCGCCACATCGCCGGGGTCGCGGAGGCGTCCGGGGGGGCCGGGGCGGCGGCCACGCAGGTGCTGGCATCGGCCTCCGCGCTGGCGCGCCAGTTCGATGAACTGAACGGTGAGGTCCGGCGCTTCCTCGACGCGGTCCGCGCCGCTTGAGCGCAACCGCCATGGCCGCGCCGGACCGGCGCAAGCGGGCAACACTCCACTGGCGATGAACCCATCGCCGGCGCCCTGCCGCTGACGCGACGGCCGATTTGCTTTATCGATCGAGGCTCTTCGCGTCCTTCGGGGGCGTCAAGGAGGTAACGGCCGGTTCGAACCGGCGGGTGGGAGTGGACGTGCGTATCCTTGCCATCGACACAGCGCTGGATACCTGCGCCGCCTGCGTCACGACGGAGGATTCCGAGGCGCCGCTCTCTGCCGAGGCGCTGCCGATGGCGCGAGGCCACGCCGAATCGCTGCTCCCGTTGATCGAGCGGGTCATCGCACGGGTCGAAGGCGGCTTCGAGGCGATCGACCGCGTGGCCGTCACGGTGGGTCCCGGCAGCTACACGGGCCTGCGCGTCGGGCTGTCGGCCGCCCGCGCCATCGGGCTCTCTACGGGAAAGCCGGTCGTCGGCGTCGGCACGCTGTCGGCCCTCCTGGCGCCGCTCCTGACCGAGACGGCGGAAGGTATGATCGCCGCGGTGATCGATGCCCGGCACGGTGCGGTCTACGTCCAGGCCCTGGGGGCCGGCGACGGGCTCGCCCCCGCCCATCTCGCCGTCGAGGCGGCGGCCGAGCGCCTCGGCACCGGACCCATTCTCCTGACCGGCTCGGGGGCGCCGCTCCTGGCGGCCGCACTGGCCGAGCGCGGCATCGATGCCAAAATCGCCGGCATCGCGGGTCCCGACATCGCGTCGGTCGCCTCCCTGGGCCTCCTGGCCGATCCGGCTCAGGCCTTGCCGCGCCCCCTCTATCTGCGCGGCCCCGATGCCCGGCCCCAGGGCCATGCGCGGATCGCCCGGCAATGACGCGCCCCGCCCCCTTCTGGCCTTTCGACTGGTGGTTCGCGTGGTGGGACGCGCTGACGCCCGAGCCCTACGTCGCCCCGCTGACCGATGCGTCGCAGGCCCCGGCGCTGGCCCGCCTCCACGCCACCGCCTTCGCGCGCCCCTGGGACGCGCACGAGTTCGAGCGCATGCTCTGCGAGCGCTCGACCCAGGCCCACGGCCTGTGGCGCGCCGGAACGCTCCAGGGTTTCGTGCTCTCGCGCCGGGCGGCCGACGAGGCCGAGATCCTCACCGTGGTGCTCTCTCCGGCGCTCCGCGGTGGCGGTCACAGCCGCAAGCTCCTGCGCGAGCACCTGTCCAGCCTTGCGCGGGCCGGCATCACCCGGGTGCATCTGGAGGTCGACGAGGGCAACGCGCCCGCCCTGAAGCTCTACGCCCGCCACGGGTTCCGACAGGTCGGGGCGCGCACCGGCTATTACCTCAAGGCCGACGGCAGCCGGGCGACCGCGCTGACGATGAGCGCCGACCTGTAGCGCCGTGAGCCGCTTCGGCATCGCTTGGCGCGGCGCGGCGCTTGCCCTCGCACTCGCGATCCTGGCGCCGCCGCACTGGATCGCCCTGCGGGTCCTCGGCCGCCGCGCCGGTCTGGCGCCGCTGCTGTTTCACCGGGTGTTCCTGCGCCTGTTCTCGGTGCGGGTGACGCAGAGCGGGACCCCACCGGCTCCCGGCGAAGCCGCCCTCGTGCTGGCCAATCACGTCTCCTGGCTCGACATCATCGCGATCGGATCGCTGCGCCCGCTCTCCTTCGTGGCCAAGTCTGAGATCGCCGGGTGGCCGGTGATCAGCTCCCTCGCGGGTCTGCAGCGCACGATCTACATCGACCGGCGACGGCGCGCGGCCACCGGTGCGGTCAGCTCCGCGATCGGTCACCGCCTGGCCGGGGGCGAGCTAGTGGTGCTGTTCGCCGAGGGAACGACGAGCGACGGCACCCGCCTCCTCCCGTTCCGATCCTCCCTGGTCGGCGCGGCGCGGGCCGCCCTGCAGGCCGAGGCCGGGTCCGGGCGGGTCCGCCTCCAGCCGCTCGCAATCAGCTATCCACATCGCAACGGCCTGCCGGTGACACGCTCCGAGCGCGTCGAGATCGCGTGGTATGGCGACATGGAACTCGCCCCGCATCTCTCCGACTTCCTGCGCGGCGGCCCCGTGGACGTGCACGTCGTCTGGGGCAGCCCGATCGCCTTCGAAGCGAGTACCGACCGGAAGGTCGCCACGGCGGCCGCCGAAGCCGAGGTCCGTGCCGCCCTGCGGGGCGTCGGCGCGGGACGGGGTCCGAGCGCGCCCGCGACGGCTGTGCGGCCGACCTCGCCCGGCGTCGGCCTGCGTGAGCCCGAGATGGCCGAGGTCTGACGCCTCAGGTCCGTCTTCGCGCGGACGGAACAGCCGTTCGGCGGCCCGGCACCGTTCGGTCGCGCAGCGCGCCGCCTGCGGGCGGGGACTTCCGGACTCGGATCGCGGCAGAAGTTGGCGACGCGCCCGCCGACGCGGGCGTCACCCGGGACATCGTCTCCGCCGCGCGGCGGCTTCGGACATGACCGGGATGTGGTTCTGGCTTTTCGCCGAAGATCTATCCGTAGAAATGACCTCAGAATACATGATGCGACAGATTGAGCGGGCTGAATCTCTCTGCTAGCTAGGCCGCAATCCGTATCAGCCGGAATTTTTTGGGAGACGCCCGTTGCAAACCTGGAATCAGGTTTACGATCCGTTCGGGAGCGCTTGGCTCTCGACGCTCGCCGCCTCAGTGCCGGTCATCGCACTGCTCGTCATGATCGCCAGCGGGCGCGTGCAGGCCCATATCGCGGCCATCATCGCCCTCGGCCTCGCCATGCTGGTCGCCATCGTGGGCTTCGGCATGCCCACCGATCTCGCCACCCGCGCGGCGCTCCTCGGGGTGGTCACGGGCTTCTTCCCGATCGGCTGGATCATCCTCAACGTGATCTTCCTCTACCGGCTGACGGTTGAGAAAGGCTGGTTCGCGATCCTGCAGCAATCGGTCGCCGGGATCACGGCCGACCGGCGCCTGCAGCTCCTGCTGGTGGCTTTCGCGTTCGGCGCCTTCTTCGAGGGCGCGGGCGGGTTCGGCACGCCGGTCGCCGTCACCGGCGCGATCCTGATCGGGCTGGGCTTCTCGCCGCTCGCCGCCTCGGGCCTGTCACTGATCGCCAACACCGCCCCCGTCGCCTTCGGCGCGCTGGGCGCCCCGATTCAGGGTCTCGCCTCCGTCACCGGATATCCGCCGGAGATCCTCGGCGCGATGATCGGCCGGCAGCTGCCGCTCTTCTCGCTGATCGTGCCGTTCTGGCTGATCTGGGTCTTCGCCGGCTTCCGCGGCATGATCCGGGTGTGGCCGCCGATCCTGGTCTGCGGCGCCTCCTTCGCGGTCGCGCAGTTCCTGATCTCGAACTACGTGAACCCCTGGATCGTCGATATCGGCGCCTCGCTCGCCTCGATGCTCGCCCTCGTGCTGTTCCTGAAGGTGTGGCAGCCCAAGGAGATCTGGACGTCGCCGGCTCTGCGCGGCCACGATCCGTCGCTCGCCGTGGCCGGTCCCCGTCCGGTGGCGCTCGGCGCCGGCGTCCCCGGCTCACCCCCGGTCCATACCGGCGCGCGCACCGCCACGCAGGGCGAGATCCTGATGGCCTGGGTGCCGTGGATCATTCTCTCGATCATCGTGGCGATCTGGGGAACCGGCTGGTTCAAGGGCATCGTGAACCCGCTCTTCACCTGGAAGTACGAGGTGCCGGGCCTTCACAACGTGATCATGAAGGTGCCGCCGGTGGTGGCGAAGCCCATCCCGGAAGGCGCGGTCTTCCTGTTCACCTACATGTCGTACACCGGCACGGGGGTGCTGATCGCCGCGATCATCTCCGGCCTGATCATGCGCTTCTCGCCGCTGCGCCTCGTCTCGGCCTATTTCGAGACGATCTGGGCCCTGCGCTACTCGCTGATCACCATCGCGGCGATGCTCGCGCTCGGCGTCCTCACCCGCTACGCGGGCGTCGACGCCACGCTCGGCCTCGCCTTCGCGGGCACCGGCATCCTCTACCCGTTCTTCGGGACGCTGCTCGGCTGGCTCGGCGTGGCGCTTACGGGATCGGACACGGCCTCGAACGTCCTGTTCGGCGGCCTGCAGCGGATCACCTCCGAGCAGCTCGGCCTGCCGGGCGTGCTGATGGCGGCTGCGAACTCGTCGGGTGGCGTGATGGGCAAGATGGTCGACGCGCAGTCGATCGTCGTCGCCTCGACGGCCACCGGCTATTTCGGCCAGGAAGGCAAGATCCTGCGCTTCGTGTTCTGGCACTCGATCGCGCTCGCCTGCCTCGTCGGCCTGTTCGTGATGCTGCAGGCCTACGTGCCGTTCTTCCAGCAGATGGTGGTGGACGTGCCCGCCGCGGTGCCGGCCGCGCACTGAGACGGCCGGCGCTTTGCGCCGCCTCGATCGTTCACCGGCCGCCTACGGGCGGCCGGTTGCGTTTCGGCGCCGCGACGGCCCGCGCGATCCGTGCTACAGGCCTCGCGCCGGCCGGCCCGCACGGGGCGGGCGCGAGGATTTGAGCGGATTGGTTCGGGACGGCGCACGTTGAAGAAGGCTTTCGTCAAATCCTACGGCTGCCAGATGAACGCCTACGACGCGGCCCGCATGGCCGACGTGCTCGGCGCTGAAGGCTACGCGGCGACCGACACGGTCGAGGACGCGGACATCGTCGTCCTCAACACCTGCCACATCCGCGAGAAGGCCGCCGAGAAGGTCTATTCCGAACTCGGGCGCCTGCGCGTCCTCAAGGGCGAGAGGAAAGCACAAGGCCTCGACACGCGTATCGTCGTGGCCGGCTGCGTCGCGCAGGCCGAGGGCGCCGAGATCCAGGCGCGCCAGCCCGCCGTCGACGTGGTGGTCGGACCCCAGAACTATCACCGCCTGCCGGATCTCCTGGCCCGGTCCCGCGAGCGCCGCGTGGTCGACACTGAGTTTCCCGTCGAGGACAAATTCGACCACCTGCCCCGGCGGCGGACGCTCGGCGCCTCGGCCTTCCTCACCGTGCAGGAGGGCTGCGATAAGTTCTGCGCGTTCTGCGTGGTGCCGTATACCCGCGGCGCCGAGGTGTCGCGGCCCGTGGCGGCGGTGCTCGCCGAGGCCGAGAAACTCGCCGAGGGCGGCGTCCGCGAGATCACGCTCATCGGCCAGAACGTCAATGCCTACCACGGCACCGGCACCGACGGTCCAGTGGCCGGCCTCGCCGAGCTGGTCCGCGCGGTGGCGCGCATCCCCGGCATCGCCCGGATCCGCTACACGACCAGCCACCCGAACGACTTCGACGACGCGCTGATCCGGGCCCATGCCGAGATCCCGGCCCTGATGCCGTACCTGCATCTGCCGGTGCAGGCGGGTTCGGACCGGATCCTCGCCGCCATGAACCGCAAGCACACCGGCGACCAGTACCGGCGCCTGATCGACCGCGTGCGCGCAGCCCGACCCGATATCGCCCTCTCATCCGATTTTATCGTCGGCTTTCCGGGAGAGACCGACGCGGATTTCGGCGAGACCCTGCGCCTGGTGCGCGATGTCGGCTTCGAGAGCGCGTTCTCATTCAAGTACAGCCCCCGCCCCGGTACGCCGGCCGCGGACCGCACCGACCAAGTGCCGGAGTCCGTGATGGCGGCGCGGCTCGCCGAACTCCAGGCGCTCCTCGATAGCCAGCGCTACGCCTATCAGCGGGCGGCCGAGGGGCGGACCTTCGACGTGCTGGTGGAGAAGCCCGGGCGGCGTCCGGGCCAGGTCGCGGGCAAGACGCCGCACCTCCTCGCCGTGCAGTTCGACGCGGCGGCTCACCATATCGGCTCCGTGGTCAGGGTACGCATCACCGAGGCGGGAACGAACAGCCTGTTCGGGCAGCTGGTCTCGGAGGCTGCGGCGGCATGAGGCATGTGCGAGGATGACGGCTTGAGCGCATCGGACGGGGCGGGCGCGCGCGGCGCCCTGCGGGGTCGTGGACCGGCGGCGCGGCCTGCCGGATCGGACGAGGCGGTCGAGGTGCCGCTGACCTTCGACGACAACCGGCTCGCGAGCCTCGTCTTCGGCCAGTACGACCAGAACGTCGCCCATATCGAGCGGCGCCTGGAGGTCACCGCCACGGCGCTCGGCAATCATCTCGTCATCAAGGGGCCGCCCGACGCCGTCGAGACGGCGCGGCGGGTCTTCGAGAAGCTCTACGCGCGGGTGCGGACCGGCGGCAGCACCCTCACGCTCGGTGATGTCGACGGCGCGATACGCGAGGCAACCGCCCAGGCGACGCTGTTTCCGGCCGAGGCGATCGCGGCCGAGGCCGACAAGCCGCATTTCGAACAGATCGCGACCCGCAAGCGTGGGGCCGTGCGGGCGCGCAATCCCGCGCAGGACGCCTACATCAAGCTGCTGCGCTCCAACGAGCTGGTCTTCGCCGAGGGGCCCGCCGGAACCGGCAAGACCTGGCTCGCGGTCGGGCACGCGGTGTCGCTGCTCGAGCAGGGCCACGCGGAGCGGCTCATCCTGTCGCGGCCCGCCGTCGAGGCCGGCGAGCGCCTGGGCTTCCTGCCGGGCGACATGCGCGAGAAGGTCGATCCGTATCTCCGGCCGATCTACGACGCCCTCTACGACTTCATGGAAGCGCGGCACGTCGACCGCGGCCTCCAGACCGGCATGATCGAGATCGCGCCGCTGGCGTTCATGCGCGGTCGCACCCTCACCAACGCGGTGGTGCTGCTCGACGAGGCGCAGAATACCACCTCCATGCAGATGAAGATGTTCCTCACCCGGCTGGGCGAGGGCTCGCGCATGATCATCACCGGCGATCCCAGCCAGATCGATCTGCCCCCGGGCCAGAAGTCCGGGCTGGTCGAGGCGGTCAACGTGCTGGACGGGGTCGAGGGCATCGGGCGCGTGCGGTTCAAGGACGTCGACGTGGTGCGCCACGACCTCGTCCGCCGGATCGTCACCGCCTACGAGCGCGCGGCCCACGGCGACGGCGAGGCCGACCGCAATCCAAACCCCCGGCGGCGGCCTCCGGCGTGAGTGGGGTCCACGAGATCGACGTCGCCGTCGAGGACGAGCGCTGGGAATCCGCGATCCCCGGCCTCGACGCGCATGTCAGGCGCGCTGTCGAGGCCGGTCTCGCGGTCGCCCCCGGGAAGCCCGCCGACCCGGTCGAGGTCAGCATCCTGCTGACGGACGATGCCGCCGTGCAGGAACTCAATCGGACGTGGCGCGGCAAGGACAAGCCCACCAACGTCCTGTCCTTCCCGGCGCCTCCGCAACCGCCGCGGGCCGGCGCGGCCGTTCCGCTCGGCGACGTGGTCCTTGCTTACGAGACCCTGGTGCGCGAGAGTGCCGAGCAGTCGAAGCCGCTCCAGAATCACCTCGCGCACCTCCTCGTCCATGGCACCCTGCATTGTCTCGGTCAGGACCACGAGATCGGCGAGGCCGAGGCTGACGTCATGGAAGCCCTCGAGGTCGCGGCTCTCGCGACCCTGGGCATCCCGGATCCTTATGCCTGAGCGCGCGACGTCCGACCGACCCCAGACCCGAGAGACATGAGCAACGATCGAAGTCGCGGCGCGGCCCTGGCCGCGCCCAGTTCCACCGAGGGCGAATCCCAGAACCGGGAGCCCTGGTACGACCGCCTTCTCCAGGCGCTTCACCTCAAGCCGCGCGACTCGCTGCGCGAGGGACTTGAGGAAGCGCTGGCGGAGCCGGATGCCGGCGAGAGCGGCCTGACCCCGCTCGAGCGCATCATGCTCAAGAACGTCCTCGGCCTGCACAAGGTGCGCGTCGACGACGTCATGATCCCCCGGGCCGACATCGTCGCCGTCTCGAACGACACGAGCCTCGGCGACCTGCTCAAGCTGTTCCGCACCGCCGGTCATTCCCGGTTGCCGGTCTACGGCGAGACGCTCGACGATCCCCGCGGCATGGTCCACATCCGCGACCTCGTCGACCACATCGCCGCCAAGGCCGAACCGGCCCGGCGCTCCGCTCCGGCCGTGGCGAAGCCCGTCGACCCGACCGTCGACGGCGTGGCGGAGGCCCCGGTCGCGCCGCGCGTGCGCCGGCCGGCGGCCCGCCTGCCGCGAGGTCTGGACCTCGGCAAGGTCGACCTGACCCCGACCCTGGCGGCCGCGCGCATCCAGCGTCCGGTCCTGTTCGTGCCACCGTCCATGCCGGCGATCGACCTGCTGGTCCGGATGCAGGCGACGCGGACCCACATGGCGCTCGTCATCGACGAGTACGGCGGGACCGACGGCCTGATCTCCATCGAGGACCTGATCGAGGTGGTGGTCGGCGATATCGAGGACGAGCACGACGTCGCGGAGGATAAGCACGTCCAGCGCGTCGACGGCGAGGACGAGGTCTTCGTGGCCGACGCGCGCACGCCCCTGGCCGAAATATCGGAGGCGACCGGTGTCGACCTCGCCGCGGCGGTCGGCGAGATGGCCGAGGAGATCGACACGCTGGGCGGCATGATCGTCACGCTGGCCGGGCGCGTCCCCTCGCGGGGCGAACTGATCGCCGGCCCCGGAAACCTCGAATTCGAGGTGCTCGACGCCGACCCCCGACGCCTGAAGCGCCTGCGCTTCCACAAGGGTGCGGCGCGAATCGGCACCGTGGTTCCGCTCGCCCTGCCTCCGCCCTCAAGCAGCCCGACCAGCGAGACGCCGCACCCGTGACGGTCCCGGCGTGATTCGTCTGGTGGACGGCTTCGCCCGGGCCTCCTCGGCGGCCGGCGCGCCCATGCGCGGCCCCGTGGGCGGTCCCATAGACGATCCGGCCCGCGCCGCAGGGCCGGGCGCCGTCTCGGCGATCCAGCGCCTGACGGGATGGCGCCGCCTCGGGCTGGCGTGGCTCGCGGGCGCGCTGGGTGCGCTGGCCATGCCGCCTTACGGCATCCTGCCGGCCCTGGCCGTATCCCTCGCGATCGCTGTCTGGCTCCAGGATGGCGCCGTCTCCGGACGGACCACGCTCGGGCGCTTCCGACCCTGCTTCCTGCTCGGCTGGGCCTGGGGCTTCGGCTATCTCACGGCCGGCCTGTGGTGGCTCGGCCAAGCCTTCCTGGTGGAGGCCGACGAATTCCTCTGGGCCCTGCCGCTGGGGGTGATCGGCCTGCCCTTCGCGCTCGGCCTGTTCTACGGCGCAGGGTTCGGCGCCGCGGGCCTGCTGTGGGGACGAGGTCCCGCGCGCATCGCCGCCCTGGCCTTCGGTCTGGGCGCCGCCGAGTGGCTGCGCGGCCACGTGTTCACGGGCTTTCCCTGGAACAGCCTCGGCATGGCGCTGGCCCAGAACCTCTGGCTGATGCAGGGGGCCGCGGTGATCGGCCTCTACGGCCTCACGATCCTCGCGGTGCTGATCTGCGCCGCACCCGCGACGCTCGCCACCGGCTCGCATCCGCGCAGCCGATTCGGTCCGAGTGCCGCCGCCGCCATCGTGCTCGTCGGCATGGCCCTCTACGGCGCCGGGCGCCTCGGGCCGCCGGATCCGGTGGTGACGGGGGTGCGCCTGCGCCTCGTGCAGCCGAACCTGCCGCAGGACGCGAAGTTCAGGCCGGAGAACCGGGCCGACATCGTCGACCGCTACATCGAGCTGAGCCAGCGCCCGGTGGAGGCCGGGGAGCCCCCGCCGACCCATATCGTCTGGCCGGAATCGGCCTTCCCGTTCCTGATCCAGCGCGACCCCGACGCCCTCGCCCGGGTCGCGGCCGGGCTGAAGGCGGGGCAGCACCTCATCACCGGGGCGGCCCGTGCCGAGGAGCCCCTGCCGGGCGAACGCCTGCGCTACTTCAACGCCGTCATGGTGATCGGGTCCGACGGCGTGATCTCCGACAGCTACGACAAGGTCCACCTCGTCCCGTTCGGCGAGTACCTGCCCGCGCCCCTCGACGCGGCCCTGCGGGCGCTGGGCCTGCGGCAGTTCGTGGCGATACCCGGCGGCTTCTCCGCGGGCGCTCTGGCGGCGAAGCGGATACTGACGGTACCCGGTCTGCCGCCGACCGCGGCGACCATCTGCTACGAGGCGATCTTTCCGGGGGCAATCCTGCCCGCCGGACCGCAGTCCGCCGGGCTGATCCTGAACGTCACCAACGACGCCTGGTTCGGCGACACCCCTGGCCCCCGCCAGCACCTGGCGCAGGCACGTCTGCGTGCCGTCGAGGAGGGCTTGCCGCTCGTGCGCGACGCCAACACCGGCATCTCCGCGGTGATCGACCCGCACGGCCGGATCGTCGCACGCACGCCCCTCGATCAGGAGACCTGGCTCGACGCCGACCTGCCGGCTCGGATCATCGGCGGTACGCTCTACGGCCAATTCGGCGACGCGGCCTTCGCGCTGATGCTCGCCGCCTGCCTCGGAGGCGCTGTGATGGCGCGACGGCCGTGAGCGCGGGTCGTGCAACCCCGAGCCGCCTGCTCCTCGGGCTCGCGCTGATGCTCGTGGCGTTCAACCTGCGCCCGGCCCTCAGCACGGTCGGCCCCCTGCTGGCGACCATCCGCGACGGCACCGGCCTGGGCGCCGGCGGAGCCGCGATCCTCACCACGCTGCCGGTCCTGTGCCTCGGCATGGCCTGCGCGTTGGCCGCGCCGCTGATCCGGCGGATCGGACCCGATCTCGCGGTGCTGGCCGGCTCGACGATCCTGGCGGCAGGCCTGACGCTCCGCGGCTTGGGCGGCCTCGTGCCGCTCTTCGCCGGGACCGCCCTCGCCGCCATCGGCATCGGCCTCGACAACGTCCTGCTGCCGGCCCTGGTCAAGCGCGACTTCTCCGGCAGCGGCGGCCTGATGACCGGCCTCTACACCATGACCCTCTGCCTCGGCGCCGCCGCCGGGGCGGGCGCGGCGGTGCCCGTCGAGCACGCCCTCGACGGCGGGTGGCCCTCGGCCCTCGCGATCTGGGCATTGCCGGCTTTGGCCGCGGCCTTCCTGTGGGTCCCCTTCGCCCGCCGGAAAACGTCGACGGCGGCGCCCTCCGCCGGACGTCTGCTCCGCAGCCCGCTGGCCTGGTGGGTGACGGGCTTCATGGGCCTGCAATCGTCGCTCGCCTACATCCTCTTCGGCTGGCTGCCCCTGCTCCTGCAGGGCCGCGGGCTCTCGCCCCTGGATGCCGGGCTGTATGCCTCCCTGACGACGCTGGTGCAGGCGCCGGGCGCCCTCCTGACTGCCATGCTGGCCGCCCGCAGGCCGGATCAGCGGGCGTGGATCGTCGCCATCCCGGGTTTTACCGCGGCGGCCTTCCTCGTCCTCGCCTTCGGGGCTGATGCGCTGCGCATCCCAGCCGCCTGCGCCCTCGGGTTCGGCGTCGGCGGGTGCTTCGGGCTGGGTCTCACCCTGATCGTGCTGCGTGCCGCCGATGCGGCGAGCGCCGCCGGCCTGTCCGCCATGGCGCAGGGAATCGGCTATACGGGGGCCTGCCTGGGCCCGCTGATCTTCGGCCTCGCCCATGAGGCGACGGGCGGATGGGGTGTGCCGGGGGCGATGTTCGTCGGCATCGCCACCTCCGCGATCCTGATCGGCCTCGCCGCCGGCCGGGACCGCAAGGTCAGCGTCGCAGAACCGGAGGCGCGGGGCGAGGTTGCCCGGCCTGTCGCATCGACCCCCTGACCGGGCGCCGGTGCGTCCTCCGATACTCGGCGGGACAACCGTGGAAAATCGCTCCGGCGAGGGCGGAGCGCCGCTTCATGTGCTTCATCCGTGTCATCCCGCGGCTTAGGCCGGAACGCGGATACGTCCTCGACGGGTGCCGACCCGCGCGCACCCTTACTCAGAGCAATCGCGCGCGACGGCGGATCGACTCGGCCGCACCGTGCCGGGGTGACACGCATCGCAGAGATCGAAAGGCCGAGAATCCGCCTGGCCGCGGCCACGCTGCTCGCGGTGACGCTGATTGCGACGGGCGTCGAGGCCCGGGGGGCGGCGTCTACAGCGGTATGCGGGGCGGGGCGTGGGGCAGACCGATGGTACTCCTGAGGCCCGCAGGGCCTTTCATCGGGCGCGGCTTCCGGCGCGGCTTCGCGTAGCGGCCCCCCTATCATCGGCATTCTCGAGCCGGGCGCCAGTGGGGCTGCGGGTTCGGGCTCGGCGGCTTGGGGTTGGGCCTCGGCGGGGTGTTCGGCGACTGCGCCGACCCCTACGTCTCCGACGACGAGGCGTTCGCCGAAATGCCCGTTCCGGCGCCGGATCGAATCGGTTGGAGCGGCACATCCGCTTTCGGTCGCGGTCTGCGCCCGCCGGTTCAGGACCTACGATCCGGTCACGCGGACCCATGTCGGCAGGGGCTTCATTCGACGCCCCTGTCCCTGTCCGGGTGGAGCGTTCCCCGCCGACATGAACGCCGGTTCGGCGCTGGAGCGCGGCCGTCTCGGTCTTGAGCCATGACCCGCGCGCCACGCGAGCCGACACGACGCGGGGTGCCCAGCGTCGAAGAAAAGGCCCCGCGGGCGAGAGCCCGCGAGGCCTTTCATCGATCCGTTCAGCGGATGCTTACTCGGCCGCGACCCGGTGCGCCTGCGACCCGTCCGTGAAGGTCTCGGCCTGCAGGCGCTTGCCCGGCGCGGCGCGACCCGGCAGCGGCGGCAGGGCCTTGGCCTTCTCCAGGTCGATGCCCGCACCCTCGGCGACGCGGCGGCCGTAATCCTCGTCGGCATGCCAGAAGTGCCAGACCATCCGCAGCTGGATCGGCTCCGGGCACTGCTTCATGTCGCCCACGAGGTTGGCGATCAGGTCGTCGCGCTCCCAGGTCTCGAAGGAGCGGTAGCGGACGCCCGCCTGGGTGTAGTCGTCCTCCGTGCGCGAGGTCTGGTAGCGGCCGAGATTGCCCTGGACCGGCTGATGATAGTCCTTCGCGGGCTTCGGTGCCTCGCGGAGCCCCTCGGCCAGCGTCGAGGGCTCGTAGTTGATGTGCTTGTTCGGACCGGTGCCGTCGACCCCGTAGGTCATCTGCCCGTCCCGCTGGTTCGAGTAGACCTTCACGCCGGGCTGCGGCGCGTTGATCGGCAGCTGCAGGTAGTTGGCACCGACGCGGTAGCGCTGCGTATCCGAGTAGGACAGCGTCCGGCCCTGGAGCATCTTGTCGTCCGAGAAGTCGATGCCGTCGACCAGGACGCCGGTGCCGAACGCCGATTGCTCGACCTCGGCGAAGAAGTTGTCGGGCACCCGGTCGAGCACCATGCGGCCCACCGGCAGCAGCGGGAACTGATCGACCGGCCACAGCTTCGTGTCGTCCAGAGGATCGAACGACAGGTGGTCGTTCGGGCCGTCCGGCATGATCTGCACGCAGAACTCCCACTCGGGGAAATTGCCGGCCTTGATGTTGTCGTAGAGGTCGCGAGTGGCGTGACCCACGTCCTTGGCCTGGATCTCGGAAGCTTGGCTCGAAGTCAGGTTGCGCACGCCCTGCTTCGGCTCCCAGTGGAACTTGCAGAGCACCGCCTCGCCCTGGTCGTTGACCAGCTTGTAGGTGTTGACGCCCGAGCCTTCCATCTCGCGGTAATTGGCCGGGATGCCCCAGGGCGACTTCAGGTGCGTCACCATGTGGATCGCTTCGGGGTGCTGGGCCACGAAGTCGAAGAAGCGCCAGGCCTCCTGCCGGTTCGTCACCGGATCCGGCTTGAACGCGTGGATCATGTCGGGGAACTTGATCGCGTCGCGGATGAAGAAGACCTTGAGGTTGTTGCCCACGAGGTCCCAGTTGCCGTCGACGGTCTTGAACTTCACCGCGAAGCCGCGCGGGTCACGCTCCGTCTCCGGGCTCTCCTTGGCGCCGGCGACGGTCGAGAAGCGCACGAACATCGGCGTCTTCACGCCGGTCTCGTTCAGCACGCGGGCGCGGGTGTACTTGGAGGCCGGCTCGTCGCCGATCTTGCCGTAAGCCTCGAACCAGCCATGGGCGCCGGCGCCGCGGGCGTGGACCACGCGCTCCGGAATACGCTCGCGATCGAAATGGGTGATCTTCTCGATGAACTGGTAGTTCTCGAGCGTCGCCGGCCCGCGCTCACCGACCGTGCGGGTGCTCTGGTTGTCGCGGACCGGATGGCCCTGGCGGGTGGTCAGGATCGGGCGTTGATCGCTCATGCGTTCCGTTTCTCCGTGGTGCAACGGTTCCGGGGGACAGGCCAGCCTGGAACTGTTCTGTGGAAGGGTTATGGCCCCGGGACGACCCCGAGGCAAATGCATCGTCACAAAGGTTCTGATAGACGCAGCCTATGAATCTGGCTGGTCTGTCCCTGCGCGGTCTCGAATACGTCGCCGCCGTCGCGGATGAAGGGCATTTCGGCCGCGCCGCCGAGCGCTGCAACGTCAGTCAGCCAACGCTCAGCGTGCAGGTGCGCAAACTGGAAACTGCGCTCGGCCTGACATTGTTCGAGCGCTCCAATCGGCGGGTCCTGCTCACCGAGGCCGGTCAGGTCATCGTGCGGCAGTCGCGCGTGGTGCTGGCGGAGGCGCAGCGGCTGCTCGCCCTCGCCAGCGAGGGGCGCGGCGCGCCATTGACGGGACGTCTCGTCCTCGCGGCGATCCAGACTCTCGGGCCGTATCTCTTCCCCCTCGTGCTGCGCCCGCTGCGCGAGCAATACCCGCTGCTGATGCTGTCGCTGTCGGAATCGCGCACGACCGAGATCATCGAGGGTCTGCGCGACGGCCGCATCGATGCGGCCCTCGTCTCGCTGCCGGTGCCGCAGCACGGGCTCTCGGTGGCACCGCTCTTCGTCGAGCCGTTCTGGCTCGCCTGTCCGGCCGAGCACGCCCTCGCCCGCGGCGGTGCCCTGTCGGCGACCGAGATCGCCGGACCGGATCTGCTGCTCCTCGATGAGGGCAATTGCCTGCGCGACCAGACGATCGCGGCCTGCGGCGCCGGCTCGTCGGTCGGGCGACACGCCACGAGCCTGGAGACCCTCCGCTCGATGGTGGCGGCGGGCGCCGGGTACACGCTGCTTCCGGCGCTCGCCGTACCGGCGCATCCCGACCCGAGCGGCCTGATGGTGACCCGGTCGTTCGACGTCGACGGACCCGGACGCACCATCGCGCTGGTCTGGCGGGCCAGCGACCCGCGGGCGGCCGGGTTGGCGAGTTTGGCGGCATTCTTCCGGGCCCATGCGCCGCCGGGTACGGCCGCCTGCCGCGACGAGGACGTGACGGAGGCGTAGCCCAGGGCCGTTGGGCCGGCCACGGCACCAGGGCTGACGGCGTCGCCGGTAACCGCGAACCCTCAACCCTGCCCAATCGGGCGCGCAGCGTCGATCCCGGAATCCGCTGTGTCGAAACTCTGCCGTGACAGCGACAATATTGCGCTATAGCGCGCGCCTCACGCCCGATGGTCCCAGCGGGCCCCTCTTGATCGGTCGCCTTGCCCTCTCTCCGCACCATCGGCCTCTGGGCCGCCCTCATCGCTGCGTCCGCGGCCGTCTCGTACGGCCTGGTGCGCGCGCAGTTTCCGGCCGCGCTGCTGCTCGGGCCGATGATCGGCGCCATCGCGTTCGGGGTCGGCGGATCGCGCCTTCACGTGCCCCGCGCGGCCTTCCAGGCCTCGCAGGCTGCGATCGGTTGCCTCGTGGCACACGCCGTCACCGGGCAGATCGCCCAGACCCTCCTGGAGGACGGACCGCTCATCGTCGCCGTCGTGCTGGTGACGGTCGCGGTCAGCGGCCTCGTCGGCTGGATCCTGACCCGGCTGCGCGTGCTGCCCGGGACGACGGCGGCCTGGGGATCCTCGCCGGGCGGCGCGTCCGCGATGGTGGCGATGGCCGAGGATTTCGGCGCCGACCCGCGTCTGGTCGCCTTCATGCAGTACGTGCGCGTCGCCGCGGTGGTGTTCTCGGCCTCCCTCGCCGCGCGATTCCTGATGGATACCCCCGTCCCGGGGGCCGCCGTCGCGGGATCCGGAGAGGTGACCGGTCCGCTCTCGCTCCTCGCGACCCTGGCGGTCGCCGTGGTCGGTGCCGGCGCAGCCCTGGCGCTGCGGGTCCCGGCCGGCGCGCAGGTCGGCCCGATGGTGCTCGGCAGCCTGCTCCACGCCACCGGCCTCGTCCGCATGGCGCTGCCGGTGCCGCTCCTCGAACTGGCCTATGCCTGCATCGGCATCTACGTGGGCCTGCGGTTCACCCGGGAGACCCTGCGCCTGACCTTCACGGCACTCCCCGGCATCCTGGCGGCGACGTTCTCCGTGATCGCCCTCTGCGCCGCCTGGGGCTGGGGCCTGACCCTGCTGCTGCCGATCGACCTTCTCACCGCCGTCCTCGCCACCAGCCCCGGCGGTCTCGATTCGGTCGCGATCATCGCGGTCGGCTCGAAGGCCGACGTCTCCTTCGTGCTGGCGGTACAGACGCTGCGCCTGTTCGTGGTGCTGCTCACCGGCCCGTTGCTCGCCAAGTGGATCAGCCGCTCCGTTCCGGGGGCGGCCCGATGAACGCCCTCGTTGTCGCCTTCCTCAATTCCTGGCGCGGGCTGCGCCACGGCGCGCGCACCGAGCGGGCGGTGCGGCAGGAACTCGTCCTGCTGGCGCTCGGCGTGCCGGTCGCGCTGCTCCTCGGCCCGACGCTGTGGGTGCGCGTCGCCCTCGTGGTGAGCCTGCTGCTGATGCTGGCGGCCGAATTTCTGAACACCGCTGTCGAGAAGCTCTGCGACCACGTCCATCCGGGTCATCATCCGATGATCGGCACCGTGAAGGACCTCGCCTCCGCCGGCACCTTCATGGCGCAGATGGCGGCCCTGTTGGTGTGGGTGGCGGCGCTGGTGGAGCGGCTGGGCTGATCTGCCTCGCGCCGGCTGCGCTCGCATCCGCGGGCCGGAGGGTCTATCTGGCCGGCATAGCCCTGCACATCCGCCGAGACTCCACACCGTGACGGACTACATCCGCAAGATCCTCACCGCCCGCGTCTACGACGTGGCGATCGAGAGCCCCCTCGATCCGATGCCGCGCCTGACGCAGCGGCTCGGCCGGCCGGTTCTCCTGAAGCGCGAGGATCTGCAGCCGGTCTTCTCGTTCAAGCTGCGCGGCGCCTACAACAAGATGTCGGGCCTGAGCCCCGACCAGATCGCCCGCGGCGTCGTCTGCGCGTCCGCCGGCAATCACGCGCAGGGTGTGGCGCTGGCGGCCGCCAAGCTCGGCGCGCGCGCCGTCATCGTGATGCCGCGCACCACCCCGTCGATCAAGGTCGATGCCTGCCGGGCTCGCGGCGCCGAGGTCGTGCTGCACGGCGACGCCTTCGACGAGGCGCTCGCGCAGGCGAAGATCCTCGAGACCGAGCAGGGCCTGACCTTCCTGCACCCGTTCGACGATCCCGACGTGATCGCCGGCCAGGGGACCATCGGCAAGGAGATCCTGGAGCAGCATACCGGGCCGATCGAGGCGATCTTCGTGCCGGTGGGCGGCGGCGGACTGGCCGCCGGGATCGCCACCTTCGTGAAGTACCTGCGGCCGGGCACCAAGGTGATCGGCGTCGAGCCCGAGGACGCCGCCTGCATGGCCGCTGCGCTCGCCGCCGGCACGCGGGTCAGCCTGCCCTCCGTCGGCCTGTTCGCCGACGGCGTGGCCGTCCGTCAGGCGGGCGAGGAGACGTTCCGGCTCTGCCGCGAGCACCTCGACGAGGTGATTACCGTCGACACCGACGCCATGTGCGCCGCGATCAAGGACATTTTCGACGACACCCGCGCGGTGTCGGAGCCCTCCGGGGCGCTGAGCCTCGCCGGCGCCAAGCTCTACGCCGAACGCGAGGGCGGCGCGGGTACGCTGATCGCGATCTCGTCGGGGGCGAACCTCAACTTCGACCGCCTGCGCCACATCGCCGAGCGCGCCGAGATCGGCGAGCAGCGCGAGGTCCTGCTCGGCGTCACGATCCCCGAGCGGCCCGGTGCCTATCGGGCCTTCATCCAGGCACTCGGGCCGCGCGCCGTCACCGAGTTCAACTACCGGCACGCCCCGGGCTCCGAGGCGCAGATCTTCGTCGGCATCAACGTCGGCGGCGGCAAGCGCGAGAAGCAGGCGCTGATCGGTACGCTGCGCGAGGCCGGCTACCGCGTCCTCGACATGAGCGACAACGAGATGGCCAAGGTCCATGTCCGCTACATGGTCGGCGGCCGGGCCGTGGGCGTGGCGCACGAGCGCCTGTTCCGCTTCCAGTTCCCCGAGCGGCCGGGCGCGCTGATGAAGTTCCTCGAGGCGCTGGGACCGGACTTCGACATCACGCTGTTCCACTACCGCAACCACGGCGCGGATTACGGCCGCGTGCTCGCCGGCATCGCCGTCCCCCCGGGCGAGCGGGCGCGGTTCGACACCGTCATCGAGGCGCTCGGCTACCCGGCCACCGACGAGACCGAGAATCCGAGCTACCGGCTGTTCCTCGACGGCGAGGGTCGCGGAGCGGCGTGAGGTGCCGGCGCGCCCGGGCGTGATGCGGCCAGGGGCCAGGACTCCCGTCGATGCGCCGACCCGCGGCGCTGCGCTCAGGGCGCGATGACGGACCCGCGCTTGCGCCTCGACAATGCGCCCGGGTGCCGGCTCACTCCTCCGCCACCGCGACGACGTCGGGCATCGCCCGGAGCTTCGCCGCGATGGTTGCGACGCTCGTGCGCGACAGGCGCACGAAGGTGACGGTGACCGCGTCGAGTGCCGGATCGTCGCTCGGGTGGACCGTGAAGGTCCGCACCCGCGAGGCGCGCTCGCCGGTGGCGGCCTGCAGGGTGTCGATGGACATCATGCCCCGGCGCACCGTCAGCCGAAGCGTGTGCGCCCGCATCCGCTCGCGCCACCGCTCCTCGAAGGGTTTCACGCCGGCCAGGATGCCGACGATCAGCGCGGTCGTGGCGAGGGCCGGCACGTAGAGGCCGCTGCCGATCGCAAGCCCGATCGCCGCCACGCCCCAGAGGCTCGCCGCCGTGGTCAGGCCCTTCACCACCTCGCCGCGCAGCAGGATCGTGCCGGCTCCGAGGAAGCCGATGCCGGAGACCACCTGCGCGGCGATCCGGGACGGGTCGAGCACCACGTGTTCGGTGCCGAGCACGTCGGCGAAGCCGAAGGCCGAGACCAGCATGATCAGGCAGGAGCCGACGCAGACCAGCATGTGGGTCCGCAGGCCCGCGGCCCAGAGCAGGCGCTCGCGCTCCAGCCCGACCACGCTGCCGAACAGGGCTGCCAGCGCGAGCCGCGCCACCATCTCGCCGTTGCCGATCAGGACCGCCTCCCCGTTCCCGCGCCGCGCGGCCGGGACACTCGCGGATTATGAGCCGGCTATCAAGCAACCCCGAGGGCGGCCTTCTCGACCTCGTAGGCGGCCCGGACGGCGGCGGCGCCGTAGGCGCGCTCCAGGCGCCGGACGGTGAAATGGGCCCGTGCGGTCCCCTGGAAGTGGTTCATGAAGGCCGTGTTGACCGCGGCACCCCCGAAAGCGCCGAGGATCGGCACGGCCTGCGCGGCGACCTTCTGCGAGACCACGAGGCCGAAACGCGCCGCGATCTGTGCCGTGAAGCGGATCAGCGCCGGGGCGGACTGGTCGAGGAGCGTCTTGCTGCCGGCGTACCGGGCCGCCTCCGCCAGGGTCTTGGCCAGGGCGGCGCGGACCGCGAAGTAGCCGCTCTCCGTGAGCGCGGAGCCCGCCTCCGGGGCGGCCGCCGCCCGGCCGCCCAGAGCGAAGACCTGCACGCAGGCGAGCACGCCCTCGGGCGTCTCCAGATTCTCGCCCTCCTCTCGGGCGATCTCCGCGATCGATCGCAGCATCAGCGTGGTGGAGACCGGGAGTTCGACCGCGAGCGTGGCAAGTCCGAAGGCGCCGCCGAGGGCGCCCGAGAGGGCCGCCATCGCCTTGTGCTTGGTGTCCCCGGAACCGAGCAGCCGCGAGACCCGGCTCTCGACCTTCGCGGCCGCCGCCCCGAGCCCGTCGTCCTCGGCCGGGGCGAGATCCGTGCGCGGCAGCGTCGCCAGGGCGACGCGCATCGCGCCCCGCATGGCGGCCTCGGTGCTTCGTCCGACCGCCTCCGTCACCGGTGCGGGCAGCGAGCGTCCGATGATGTCGAGGGGCGCGCCGGCGGCCGCCGAGAGGCGGGCCGCGAGGCTCGGCCGCTCCAGCACCTGGACCGCCCGTCGCAGGGCGGCCAGATCGGCCTCGCTCAGCATCGCCTCCGGGGTCGCCGCCGGAAGCGTCGTCTCGACGCGGGTGAGGTCGCTCGTGCTCATCCGAGGATTCCTGGTTCTGTCGCGCTCACGCCGCCCGCGGGGCTCACGCCGCCCCCGGGGCTCGCGCCGTGGAAGGAAGTTCGGGCCCCGGGATGCGGTTCCCCGCCTCGCCCGCCGCCGGCGCCTCGGCCGGGGGCTGGCCGTTCCGGCGCCCGACGGCCAGGCAGAGGACGAGGACCGGTATCCCCACCAGCGAGGTCATGACGAAGAAGGCGGGATAGCCGATGGCGGCGACCACGAAGCCGGAGGAGCCCGCCACGAGTTTGCCCGGGAGGGCGTAGAGCGAGGAGAACAGCGCGTACTGCGTGGCCGCGTAGGCCATGCTGGTCAGGCTCGACATGTAGGCGATCAGCACGATCCCCGCGAAGGAGCCGCAGAAATTCTCTATGGAGATGGCCACGGTCAGGCGCCAGATGTCGGCGGGCCCGGCCGAGAGCCACGCGAAGGCGAGGTGCGAGGACGCGGCCAGGAAGGCGCCGAGGAGCAGCGTCGGGAACAATCCGACGCGGGCGAGCGCCCAGCCTCCCGCGAAGCCACCCGCGATGCCGACCCAGATGCCGTACAGCTTCGTGACGGTGGCGATCTCCTTCAGGTCGAAGCCGAGTGTCCGGTAGAGGGGACTCGCCATCACGCCCGACAGGAAGTCGGGCAGCCGGTACAGGGCGACGAGCAGCAGGATGCCCCAGAGGGCGTTGCCGAAGCGGCCATGCAATTCGGTCAGCGGTTCGAGCACGGCGCGGCGCATCGACCAGAACCGCGACCGGCCGGGCGTCTCGGCCCGGACCCGGCGCGGCGCATCGAAGGACGGAGCCAGCAGGGCCGCGATCATCCCGACCAGCATGAGCGCCGCCATGATCAGGTAGGCCAGCGTCCAGCCGCCGGACGACGCCATGAACAGCGCGCCGGCGCCCGCGCTGATCAGGCCGAGGCGGTAGCCGAGGTTCGACGTCGCCGCCAGGATGCCCTGGAAATCGCTTCCGGCCGCGTCGATGCGCCAGCCGTCGATCACGACGTCCTGGCTCGCCGCGCAGAACGCCACCAGGAAGGCGCCGAGACCGAGGAGCGCGAGGTTGGTCTTCGGATCGGAGAAGGCCATCAGCACGAGGCACAGGGCGACGGCGGCCTGCGTAGTCACCATCCAGGCCCGGCGACGCCCCAGCCGGGCGGTCAGTACCGGGACGTTCAGGCGGTCGATGGCGGGCGCCCAGAGGAATTTCAGGGAGTAGGGCAGCGCCACGTAGCTGAACAGCCCGATGGCGCGCACGTCGATGTCGGAGAAAGCCAGCCGGAGCGTGAAGGTCCCGAGCACCAGCAGAAGCGGAAGGCCCGAGGAGAATCCGAGGGCCAGCATCAGCACGATTCGCCGATCCTCGACGATGTCGCGGAGACGGAAGCGGTGCACAGCCTGTGGCGGGTTGGCCATGGCATGGAACTCCTGAGCCTGCGTGGCCTTGATCCCGCGAAATCGTGGCAGCCTTACGCCGCAGGGCTTTTCGCTGGATTGTGATGTTTTTCGCCCCAATCTTGATTGAAGCTTGCTTAACGCGGTGTTCACCACCCGCGGATCGCGGCGTGAGGGAGGCGCCGCCGGACGAACGGTTGACATCGCCCGTGCATGGAAGAGTGCGTTGAGTATTCGAATCGAAGCCAGTCCACCGCCGATGGCGCTGGTCGACGCCTTCGCGAGCAGTCCGTCACCGATGGTCATCACGGACGCGCGCGCGCCCGACAACCCGGTCGCCTGGGCGAACGACGCCTTCCTGCAGGCCACGGGCTACGATGTCGAGGAAGTCATTGGGCGCAACTGCCGCATGCTCCAGGGACCGGCCACGGACCCGGCGACCGTCGCGCGGATCCGCAATGCCGTTCGCTCGGCCGAGCCGATCTCGGTGGAACTTCTCAACTACCGCAAGGACGGCACCACCTTCTGGAACGCGATGACCATCACGCCGGTGCGCGATGCCGAGGGCGTGGCGTTCTACTACGCCGCTCAGGCGGACATGACGCACACCCACCAGCTCGAAGTGTCCATGCGCGGCACCAACGACGAACTGGAGCGTCTGGTCGACGCGCGGACGCGTGATCTGAGCGCGGCGCTGGAGCAGAAGACGGCCCTGCTCCACGAGGTCGATCATCGGGTGAAGAACAACCTCCAGGTGATCTCCTCGCTGATGCTGCTCAAGGCGCGACGCACTCCCGAGGGTGAGGCACGCGACGCGCTCCAGAGCATGGCGGAGCGCATCGGAGCGCTGTCGACCGCCCATCGGATGCTCTACTCGGAGGGCGACTGCACGCATTTCAACCTCGGCGACTTCGCGACCGAGTTTCTCGCCGACATGAACGCCGGCCTCGATCCGGGGCGGCGTCGGGTGGAGGCCGATGTCGAGCCGATCGCCGTGGCCGCCGCGATGGCCGCGCCGCTGGCGCTTCTTCTCCACGAGTTGACCGCGAATGCCCTTCAGCACGCCTTCCCGGAAGAGCGTGAGGGCGTGGTGTCGATCGCCGCCCGGCGGACCTCATCGGGCATGCACCTGACGATCCGGGACGACGGCGTCGGCCTCGCGGCGGTGCCCCCGAACCCGGCGGGCTTCGGACGCAATCTGGTGGAGATGGTGGTCCGCCAGATGCGCGGGACGATCGCGTGGGCGGATGCCGGACCCGGCACCACCGTGGAGATCGACATTCCGATCCAGGGATCGTCTTGAGGATTCCGTGCTGACGCTACAAGGTCGCGGCAAACTCGGCGGTGCTCACGTCGGAGAACGGAGTGGACATGGGGTCGGGGAACGCAGCCGCGGAAGCCGCCCTTCGCATCCTCGTCGTTGAGGACGAGGCGCTCATCGCCCTCGAGCTGGAATGCCTCCTCGATGACCTCGGCCACGTCACCGTGGGTGTCGCCGGCAACGCGGCCGAGGCCATCGCCATGGCCAAAACCACGGCGCCGGACGTCGCCCTGGTGGACATCCATCTGGTCGACGGTCCGACCGGCATCGAGGTTGCGCGGGTGCTTTCGGCCGACCGGCGCACCACCGTCGTCTTCATGACCGCCAACGCCAAGCGCATCCCGCCCGATTTCGCCGGGGCCATCGGGGTAATCGCGAAACCCTATTCCGAGCGGGTCGTCGCCAGCACCCTCGATTACGTGGCGGACCGGCGCGCCGGCCGCAGCGACTCCGATCTGCCGGACGGCTTCTCGCCCGCGCCGCGTTGAGGCTCCAGCCGATCCAGCGCAGAGCGGCTCAGCTCTTTGCCAATCGCTCGCGCTTCAGCCTGTAGAGCGCATCCAGTGCCTCCCGCGGGGTCAGCGTGTCGGGATCGATCGCGTCGAGGAGCGTGCCGAGGCGATCCTCGGGCGGCGGCTCCGGCGGCGGGGGCGGCGCCAGGGCGGCGAACAGCGGAAGGTCGTCGATCCGAGCCCGCGCCGGTCGGCCGCGCTCCGCCTTCTCCAGGCTCTTGAGAATGGCCCCGGCCCGCGTCACCACGCTGCCCGGGAGGCCCGCCAGCCGCGCGACCTGCAGGCCGTAACTCCGCTCCGCGACTCCGGCCACCACCTCGTGCAGGAACACGACGCCGTCCCGATGCTCGGCCACCTTGAGCGTGGCGTTCTCCAGCCGCGCCAGCCGATCGCCGAGGGCGGTCAGCTCGTGGAAATGCGTGGCGAAGAGCGCCCGGCAGGCGTTCACCTCGTGCAGGTGCTCCAGGCAGGCCCAGGCGATGGAGAGGCCGTCGAAGGTGGCGGTGCCACGGCCGATCTCGTCGAGGATCACCAGGGAGCGGCGCGTCGCCTGATTGAGGATCGATGCGGTCTCGACCATCTCGACCATGAAGGTCGATTGCCCGCGGGCGAGGTCGTCGGCGGCGCCGACCCGGGAGAACAGGCGATCGATGCGGCCGATGCGCGCCTCGGACGCCGGAACGAAGGCGCCCATCTGGGCCAGCACCGCGATCAGCGCGTTCTGGCGCAGGAACGTCGACTTGCCGCCCATGTTCGGGCCGGTGATCAGCCGGATGCGGCCGCGGGTATCGCCTGACAGGTCGCAATCGTTGGCGATGAACGGCTCGCCCGCCCGGCGCAGGGCCGCCTCGACGACGGGATGCCGTCCCCCCGTGATGACAAAGCTCAACGAGTCGTCGACCACCGGCCGCCGCCAATCGAGTTCGACGGCGAGCTCGGCCTGACTTGCGGCCACATCGAGCCCGGCCAGGGCCTCGGCCACCTCGGCGATCTGCTCGGCGCGCGCGAGGACGCGGGCGGCGCAGTCGTCGAAGACGGTGGCTTCCAGGGCGAGCGCCCGGTCGGACGCTCCAGAGATCTTGGATTCCAGCCCGCCCAGTTCGACGCTGGTGAAGCGCATGGCGTCCACCATGGTCTGGCGATGGACGAACTCGCTCTGAAGTCCCTTGAGGCAGGCTTCACCCACCGATTGCGGGACCTCGATGAAATAGCCCAGCAGGTTGTTGTGCTTGATCCGAAGGGTTCGGCAGCCGGTCTGCTCGGCGTAGCGCGCCTGGAGAGCGGCGATGACCTTGCGCGAATCCTGGCCCAGGGCCCGCGCCTCGTCGATCTCGGGATGGTACCCCCCGCGCACGAAGCCGCCGTCGCGGCGGCTCAGCGGAAGCTCGTCGGCCAGGGCCGCCGCCAGGGTTGCGATCAGGTCCGGATCGGCTTCGGACAGGTGCCCGGCCAACCGGGCGAGGTCCGCCGGCAGGTCCGGAATTGCGGCGAGACGCGCCCCGAGATCCGCGGCCACCGCCATTCCGTCGCGAATGGCAGCCAGGTCTCGGGGCCCGGCCCGGCCGAGCCCGGTGCGCGCCAGCGCCCGGGCGAGGTCGGGGGCCCGGGCCAGGGCCTCCCGCAGGACGCCGCGCAGGGAGCCATCGTCCGCCAGATGCGCCACGGACGCGTGGCGCCGGGCGATCGCGCCGAGATCGGTCAGCGGGCCGGCAAGGTGCTCCGCCAGGAGCCGCGCACCGTTCGCCGTCACGGTCCGGTCGATCGTGGCGAGCAGGCTCCCCGCCCGCTCCCCCGACAGGGTGCGCGTCAATTCGAGATTGGCGCGGGTGGCCGCGTCGATCGCCAGGGTGGCGCCGCCGTCCTCCCGGCTCGGAACCGCCAACGTGGGTCGGGCCGCGAGCTGTGTGCGCGCGATGTAGAGCAGCGCTGCCCCAGCCGCGGCGATCTCGGCCCGGGTGAACTGCCCGAAGCCGTCAAGCGTGGAGACGCCGTACTGCTCGCGCAGGCGCCGCTCGGCTGCCGCGGGTTCCAGCTCCGCCTGTGCCAACGGCACGACCGCGGCCCGACTCTCCTGCCAGATCCGCGCGAGGGCGGGATCCGCGTGGATCGCCTCGGACAGGACGATCTCACGCGGGTCGTGCCGGGCGATGGCGCCGGCGAGATCGCCGCCCGCGACCTCGCTCAACGCGAAGCGTCCAGTGGAGATGTCGACGGCCGCCAGACCGTAAGCGACGGCCCCCTCTCCGGCCTTGCGGCGCCCGATGGCGAGGAGGAGGTTCGCCCGGGCCGGATCGAGGAGCCGGTCCTCGGTGATGGTCCCCGGCGTGACGAGGCGGACGACCTCCCGGCGCACCACCGATTTCGGGCCGCGCTTCTTCGCCTCGGCGGGATCCTCGGTCTGTTCGCAGACCGCAACGCGGTGGCCGAGGGCGATCAGGCGGTTGAGGTAGTCGTCGGAGCGCTCCACCGGCACGCCGCACATCGGGATCTCGCCGCCGGCGTGCTTGCCGCGCTTGGTCAGCACGATGCCGAGCGCCCGGGAGGCGATCTCCGCGTCCTCGAAGAACAATTCGTAGAAGTCGCCCATCCGGTAGAACAGCAGGCAGTCCGGATTGGCGGCCTTGATCTCGATGTACTGCGCCATCATGGGCGTGGCGCCGGTCGGGTCGAGGCCGGGGGTCTTGTCGGCGGCGGGGCGGACGGCGGGAATGGCCATGGCGCCTCTTAGCAGAGCGCCGCGCGCGAATCAGGACGCGGGCACCGACGCGGCTGGGGAGAAGCCGCCGCGGCAGTGGATGGCGGCCGGCCCCAGCATCCGGGGCCGGCCGGACCTCAGTAGCGCGGGCCGTTCGTGGTGTTGCCGAGATTCTGCTGATACCCGCGCATGGCCGGGTTCTTCGCGTTCGGGCTGCCGTGACGCATCGTGTTCATGCGACGCATGCGGCGCTGGTGCCGGGTGGTGTGGTGCCGGTGCATCCGGTGGTGGCGGTGTTGCATCGCGACGTTCTCCAGCAAACCGCCCCCGGCCAGACCGGATTGCGGCATCGCGGGCGCTGCCTGCGCCGACGCAGTCCCGGCCAGGACGCCCACCGCGAGCAGGCCGGCGGTCAACAAATTGCGAAACGACATTATGCAGAACCTCGGTTTGACCTCATAAGTCACAGACTAAGGGGGAAGCGATTGAAATGTTCCGCGCGCCAACCGGAAAAGAAGCCCCTGCCTTTGTCGAGTTCAGGGATTAACTGATCTCCCGGCGCGTGCTTGCAATCAGCCATCGAGCGTCAGATATAACTTAAAGGCGAATTCCTATCTTTACTGCAATCCGGTGGCGCAAGGCCTCGGCGCTCGAGGCCGCCGACTTGCGCGTTCACATCCCGATCCCCGCTTCGCACCGCGGGGGGGACTTCAAGAACCGCTGACACCGGCAGGCTCGACAGGGTGGCCGGGGCCCGTCGACCCGGATCGGACCGGTCCTTCAGGCCAGGAAGCGTGCCAGATCCGCGTTGACCGCGGCCGGCTCCTCATGCGCGATCCAGTGGGTGGCCTGGTCGTACCAGCGGATGCTGCCGTGGTCGCAGAACGCGAGGCTCGCCTCGGCCAAGCCGGACTGCAGGGCGGTGTCCCGCTTGCCCCAGAGGATCAGCGTCGGCACCCGAACCCGGGGCGGGCTCGTCCGCGGAAGGCGCACCAGCGCGCGATACCAGTTCAGCATCGCCGTCATTGCGCCGGGCTGCCGCCATGCCGCGACGTAGCGCTCGAAATCGGCCCGCGTGAAGGCGCCCGGCCGGCTCGTGCGGGTCAGCGCCTGCCGCAGCGCGCGAAACCGGTCGGCCGTGAGCAGGCGCTCGGGCAGCCGGGGGAGCTGGAACAGGCCGACATAGACGCTGCGCAGCCACTGGCCGGGATGGTGCCGCATGTAGTCGCCGACGACGGCAGGGTGCGGCGCGTTCAGGATGGCGAGGCGGTCGATCCGCTCGGGGTGGAGGCTCGCGGTCCACCACGCGACCAGACCGCCCCAGTCGTGGCCCACCAGCCGCACAGTCGGAGCGCCGCAGGCGTCGGCCAGGGCGACGACGTCGCCCGCCAGCCGGTCCAGATGGTAGGCGGCGATTCCGGACGGCTTGTCGCTGAGGCCGTAGCCCCGCTGATCCGGGACGATCACCCTGAAGCCGGCCGTCGCGAGGGGGCCGATCTGATGGCGCCAGCCGAACCAGAACTCCGGGAAGCCGTGCAGCAGGATCACCGGCGGTCCGTCATCCGGCCCCGCCTCCGCGACGTGCAGGGTCACCTGCGGCAGCGCGATCCGGCGAAAGCTTACGTCTGCCACTTCCATCCGCCCGAGCTCCCCGTAGCCGCCCCGTCGGGCCCTCAGTAACCGAGCGCCGCGGAGGCGCCCGTCTCCGGAGAGAGCTGGTCCCGAAGACGGACCGGCGAGGTCCGGGTCCAGAGGCACAGCAGGACGAAGGCGGCACCCTGCAGCAGGCCCCCGCCAGCGGTTGCGCGATCCGCCCCGGCGGCATGAGGGTGGATCGGGTTCGAAGGTGTGTCGGTCATGATCGGAGGCTCCCCGTGTCTCTCAGGACAGATCGGCGCCCGGCGCGTTCAGTTACAGGGCCGGCGAGCGTGCGCGTGCGGCGCCGCACGTGGACACGTCAGCGCACCGGCTCGAGCCAGCGCGCGAGTGTCCCGCCCGCGATGCCCGCCTGCGTCTCGCGATATCCGAGGTCTGCGGATTCGCGGAAGCGCGACCAAGCCCTGAGGTCGATTCCGGACAATTGCGGCTTCAGCACCGCCGTGGCGTGGGTGGCCGCCATCAGGCTCTGGGCGTCGCTCGACACGGTGGCGGCCCGCAGCAGCAGCGGCGCAAGCCCCGGCATCGCCAGCGGCGAGCCGATCAGCCTTCGCACGAGCCGGCCTCTCCAGCCGCGCGACGGCATGTCCTGGAAGGCGCGGTCGCTGCCCACGTCGACGGCCAGAACGGGTCCCCGTTCCATGCCGGCGGCGACGTCGGCCGGGAGGTTGTTCATCATGCCGCCGTCGACCAGCACGCCCTCGTCGCACAGCACCGGCGGCAGGAGCCCGGGGATCGCGATGCTGGCACGCAGCGCCTTCGGCAGGTCGCCCGACCGATGGACCATGGTGCTGCCGGTCGTCAGGTTCGACGAGACGCAGAAGAACGGCAGCCACAGATCCTCGATGCGCACGCCGCCGAAGCGCGCGGCGAGACCGGCATCGACCTTGGCGCCACGGGTCAGGGCGTGAAGTGGCAGCGTGTAATCGTTGATCGGGTTGCTGGTTGCGAAGAACGCCTCGGTCTGCGCGTGGATCTCGGCGGTGCTCCAGCCCATCGCGAGGCTCGCCGCGATGATGGCGCCCATGCTGGTGCCGCCGACGAAATCCGGTGAGCAGCCGGCCTCGTCCAGGGCCTTCAGGACTCCGAGATGGGCGAGCCCCCGCGCGCCTCCCCCGCCGAGGACCAGGCCCCGGGCCGCGCCGCTGACGAGACGGGCGAGGCGCTGGAGATCCGCCGGACAGTCGTCGCGCAGCTGGATCCGCAGCGCCGATGGCAGGGCGGCGACCGCGGGATGCAGGGATCTCGGGCGCCGCGCGCCCGCCTCCTGCCGGATCACGAGGTCCATGCGGATCCAGTCCGAGCGCACGCGCTCGAGGTAGGCGGCCGCGCCCGGGCGCGGCGGGGCGCCGGGTTCGGCGAGCAGAAGCACGTGGTCGCCGCGGCGCTGGCTCTGACGGCACCAGGGGCAGTCGATCTCCCGGGCGGCGAGGATCGTGCGCGCGCACCGGCCCTCGAAATCCTGGAACCAGGTCTCGTCGGCGCCCGCCGGCCAGTCCGTGAGGCAGCCGGTCTCACCGGGCAGGATCGCGTCGAAGCTAGTGGCGAGCCGCCGCGCGAGATCCGCCGGATCCGGGCCTTCCGTCACCGCGAGGATCGTGAAGATGCGCGGGGCGTGATGAAGCGAGTAGCCGTCGTAGACCGCGCGTAACCGGTCCGCCAGCATGCGGGCGAAGTACAGGAGCGTGTGGGGATGCTCGGTGATCACCGCTTCGAAGGCGTCCCGGGTGAGCTGCAGGAGATGCGAGTCCCGCAGCGCCATCACGGTGGCCGCCCGGGGCGTGTCGGACAACAGGGCCATCTCGCCGAACGTCTCGGGCGGGCGGAGGCGCGCGATCCGCGTCGGCGTCCCGTTGTGGTCGCGAGCCGAGACTCCGACGACCCCCGAGACGAGGGTGTAGAGCGCGTCCCCGGGCGCGCCCTGTTCGAAGAGCGTTCGGCCGCCGGGCACCGCCACCGGCACCATCCGGGCGCGCACCGCATTGATCGCCGGCGCGTCGAGCCCGGCCAGGAACGGAATCAGGGGCGTGCTCACGCGTCCCTCACGGGACCGGCGGGATGGCGCAGGCTCTTCCCAGGACACCGCCGCATCGCCCCCACCCTCCCCGGTCCACAAACGCGGTACAGCCTAAGCGTAAAGGCCGAACTTCGTGACCGCGTGCCGCATCTGAAACGCGGGTGTCTTCGCGTCGCGGCCGCCATCCGCTACAGGCGGACAACACCAGCAGGGCCGGGAGAAACGCATGTCGATGGCGGGTCGGATCGCGATCGTGACCGGGGCGGGCACGGGGGTCGGCAAGGCGGCGGCCCTGGCGCTCTCCGGGGGCGGATGGACCGTCGTGCTGTCCGGCCGGCGGCCGGCGCCCCTCGAAGAGGTGGCGGCTCAGATCGGCGATCGGGCCTTGGTGGTTCCCACCGATGTCACCGATCCCGGCTCCATCGCGAGCCTCTTCGAGCAGACCCGTGCGAAGTTCGGCCGCCTCGACCTGCTGTTCAACAATGCCGGGATCGGCGCTCCCGCGGTGCCTCTGGAGGATCTGCCGCTGGAGACGTGGCGCCAAGTGGTCGATACCAACCTCACGGCCCTGTTCCTGTGCACCCAGCACGCCTTCCGCATCATGCGCGATCAAAACCCCCAGGGTGGGCGAATCATCAACAACGGCTCGATCTCGGCGCATGCCCCTCGGCCGAACTCGATCGCCTACACGGCGACCAAGCACGCCGTGACCGGGCTCACGAAGGCGACCTCGCTGGATGGCCGCGCTTACGACATCGCCTGCGGACAGATCGACATCGGCAATGCCGATACGCCGATGGGCGGGAAGATGAAGGCGGGTGTGCCCCAGGCGGACGGATCGCTGCGCCCCGAGGCGGTGATGGATCCGGACCATGTCGGCCAGGCGGTCCTCACGATGGCGAACCTGCCGTTGGAGACCAACGTGCAGTTCATGACCATCATGGCCACCAAGATGCCGTTCGTCGGGCGTGGCTGAGCGCCCGGTGAGGGACATGGCTGCTGAGCGCACATCGACCTGCGCTCCGCGGCGCGGCCTCGAATAGCCCTGGAGCGCCCCGCGATCCCTGAAGGACACGTCGGGGCGGCTTTCCGGTCGGACCGACGCCGCGCCGCCGACGCGGCGGTGAGTCGTTGAGCGGGCGGCGGGCGGGCATGGACTGCCGTTCTGGTTGGCGTGGGCGCGGATGCGCCACAGGTCCGCGGCGTTTCGCCGGCGCGATACGCTGGTCCGGCGGGTGCTGTTGCCCACTCGGTGAGTGTGCGGGCGTGGCCTGAGCCGGGATCGCGGCCCGACGGCCTCGGCCGATTCCGCCTTGGCAGACAGGCTCATCCAGTGCAGCGCCACCCGGATGCTGACGGCCCGATTGACGACCTGTCCATTAACTCATACAAATCAGGGAACGAAACGTCCGGGACCGAAACGCGGCCGCCAGAGGAAACAGCAAGGACGTCTCCGCTCAGACATTCATCAAATTTTTCAGTCCTTTTGACAGATGCTCAGAGTCGTCGTTGTGATGTATTGAATATTTCATTATAAAAAATTTATCGCCTACATATCTAGGATTTGATTGCTGAGCCTCCTATTGATAAAATCTATTTGAACTAAAATTACAAAATATGCGAGTAAAACTCAGTATTTTCGAGCAATAAGTTCCGTCTATTCCTAACTTCATAAAAAATGGGGGGAATGTCATGTTTGGCACGTGGTCGTTTCTCAGATTCACCTTCGGAGCAGCGCTCCTGGGATGTCTGGCCGCGCCGAGTGCGCAGGCCGCCGGCGGCGATCCGATCGGGGTCGCGATGCCGACCAAGTCATCCCAGCGCTGGATCGATGACGGCAACAACATCGTGAAGCTGCTGTGGGCCAAAGGCTACAAGCCCGACCTGCAATACGCCGACGACGACATACCGACCCAGCTCGCCCAGATCGAGAACATGCTGACCAAGGGCGTGAAGATCCTGGTGATCGCCTCGATCGATGGGACCACGCTCAGCGACGTGCTTGCGAAGGCGGGCGAGCGCGGCGTGAAGGTTATCGCCTACGATCGCCTCATCAAGGGGACACCCAACGTCGATTACTATGCCACGTTCGACAACTACATCGTCGGCGTGCAGCAGGCGACATCGATCGTCGATGCCCTCGGCCTGAAGGAGGGCAAGGGGCCCTTCAACATCGAGTTGTTCGGCGGTTCTCCGGACGACAACAACGCATACTTTTTCTACGACGGCGCGCTGTCTGTGCTGAAGCCCTACATCGACTCGAGGAAGCTCGTGGTGCGCTCGGGCCAGTTCGGCATGGACAAGGTCTCGACCCTGCGCTGGGACCCGGCCACCGCCCAGGCTCGGATGGATAATCTGCTGTCGGCCTTCTACGGCAACGCGCATCTCGATGCGGTGCTCTCGCCGTACGATGGCATCTCCACCGCCATCATCTCGTCGGTGAAGGGCGTCGGCTACGGCTCCGGTACCGTAAAGCTGCCGGTGGTGAGCGGTCAGGACGCCGAGTTACAAGCAGTCAAGTCGATCATCGCCGGCGAGCAGACGGCGACGATCTTCAAGGACACCCGCGAATTGGCCAAGGTCACGGTGGCGATGATCGACGCCATCGAGGGCGGGCATCGCCCCGAGATCAATGACGACAAGACCTACGACAACGGCAAGAAAGTCGTTCCGTCCTATCTGCTGACGCCGGTGATCGTCACCAAGGCCAACTGGAAGCCGGCGCTCGTCGATTCCGGATACTACACGCTCGACCAGCTCAGGTAAGCGCCGCCGGGCCCCGCCCGGACCGATCCGTCCCCGCGCCGGACCCGGCGGCGCTGGGTGCACCACTCGAGACCTACCGGAAAGAGGTGGCATGCCGCCCATCCTCGAAATGCGGGGCATCTCCAAGGCGTTTCCCGGCGTCAAAGCCCTCGACGACGTCAATCTGACGGTCGAGCCCGGCGAAATCCACGCGCTGGTCGGCGAGAACGGTGCCGGCAAGTCCACGCTGATGAAGGTCCTCAGCGGCGTCTACCCGCACGGCACCTACGAAGGCGAGATCACCTACGAAGGGCGCCCCGGGCACTTCCGCGCCATATCGGACAGCGAGCGGCTCGGGATCGTCATCATCCACCAGGAACTGGCCCTGGTGCCCGACCTGTCGATCGCCGAGAACATCTTCCTCGGCAACGAGCAGGCGCGCTTCGGGATCATCGACCGGGAACGGACCTGTGCCCGCTGCCGCGAGCTCATGGCGCTGGTGGGGCTCGACGAGAGCCCCGACACCCTCGTCACCCATCTGGGTGTCGGCAAGCAGCAACTCGTGGAGATCGCCAAGGCTCTCTCCAAGGCGGTCAGGTTGCTCATCCTCGACGAGCCGACCGCGAGCCTCAGCGAGCCGGACAGCGAGGCGCTGCTGCGCCTGCTGCTGCGCTTCAAGGATCAGGGCATCGCGTCGATCCTGATCTCGCACAAGCTCAACGAGATCTCCCGGGTGGCCGACCGGATCACCGTCCTGCGCGACGGCACCTCGGTGGAGACCCTCGATTGCCGGACCACCGCCATCGACGAGGACCGCATCATCCGCGGCATGGTCGGCCGCGCGATGGCCAGCCGCTATCCCACCCGCGAACCGCGGATCGGGGACGTGCTCATGGAGGTGAGCGACTGGACGGCGCACCACCCCGTCCATGCCGACCGGCCGGTGGTGCGCAACGTCAGCCTGAACCTGCGCAGGGGCGAGATCGTCGGGATCGCCGGCCTGATGGGGTCGGGCCGGACGGAACTCGCCATGAGCCTGTTCGGACGATCCTACGGGCAGGGCATCAGCGGCCGCGTCACCATCGACGGCGCGGAGGTCGACGTGTCCACCATCGACCGGGCGATCGCGGCCGGCCTTGCCTACGTCACCGAGGACCGCAAGCAGCTCGGCCTCATCCTCGGGGAGGACATCGCCAAGAACACGACGCTCGCGAACCTGCCGGGCGTCTCCACCGCCACGGTGATCGATCGGGATGCCGAGCACCGCATTGCGGGCGCGTACCGCACCAAGATGCGCATCCGCTCCTTCGGTGTGGCGCAGCAGGCCGTGAACCTGTCGGGCGGCAACCAGCAGAAGGTCGTGCTCAGCAAGTGGCTCTTCACAGAGCCCAAGGTGCTGATCCTCGACGAGCCGACCCGCGGCATCGACGTGGGGGCCAAGTACGAGATTTACACCATCATCAACGAACTCGCCGGAGACGGACGAGGCGTGCTGATGATCTCATCGGAGATGCCCGAGCTGCTGGGCCTCTGCGACCGCATCTACGTCATGAACGAGGGACGCTTCGTCGGCGAGTTCCGGCGCGCCGACGCGAGTCAGGAGGCGATCATGCGCGCCATCATGCGCTCCAAGGACCTGAACGGATGACCGATATCCCTTCGAGCAAGGCCCTGATGTCTCCGGTCGCCGCCGCACCGGACGTGGCGACCGGGGACCGATCTCGGAGGCCGCGCGCCGCCATCCGGACGGCGCAGCTGCGCGAGTACGGGCTCGTCTTCGCGCTGGCGGTCATCACCCTGTTCTTCGAGTACACGACCGGCGGCGTGCTGTTCCAACCGCTGAACCTCTCCAACCTGATCATGCAGAACAGCTACGTCGTCGTGATGGCGCTGGGCATGCTTCTGGTCATCGTGGCCGGCCATATCGACCTGTCGGTGGGCTCCCTGGTTGCTTTCGTGGGCGCCCTGGCAGCCCTGCTGATGGTGCGCTTCGGCTTCGACCCGATCTCGGCCTCCCTGGTGTGCCTGATGGTGGGGGCGGGGATCGGCGGTCTCCAGGGCTACTTCGTGGCCTACCTCGCCATCCCGAGCTTCATTGTCACCCTGGCGGGCATGCTGGTCCTCCGCGGACTGACACAGGCGCTCCTGCAGGGAACCTCCATCGGACCCTTTCCGGAGGCATTCCAACTCCTCTCCAAGGGCTATCTCGCCAACGTCGCCGGATCCTCGACCTCCCTCCTGATCGCCCTCGTCCTCGTCACGGCGCTGGTCGGCCTGAACTGGCGGCGGCGGACGGCGCAGATCCGGTACGGCAGCCCGGCCGATTCTCCGGCGGCCTTCATCGTCCGCAACGGCGTGGCCGCCATCCTGATCCTGGCCTTCGCGTATCAGATGAGCGTCTATCGCGGCTTGCCGAACGTCCTGCTCGTTCTCTTCGTGCTGGTGATGCTCTACGGCTTCGTCACCACCCGGACGACGATCGGGCGCCGGATCTACGCGCTGGGCGGCAACATCAAGGCGGCCCGCCTCTCCGGCATCAAGACCGAGCGGCTCACCTTCCTGACCTTCGCCAACATGGGCGCCCTCGCCGGGCTCGGCGGGCTGATCTTCGTCGCGCGGCTCAACACGGCCAATCCGAAGGCCGGCGTCGGCTTCGAACTCGACGTGATCGCGGCCTGCTTCATCGGTGGCGCCTCGGCGGCCGGCGGCATCGGCAAGGTGTCGGGCGTCGTGATCGGCGCGTTCATCATCGGCATCATGAACAACGGCATGTCGATGATGGGGATCGGCGTCGACTGGCAGCAGGTCATCAAGGGCATCGTCCTGCTCGCCGCCGTATGTCTCGACGTGCACAACAAGAACAACCGGCTCTGACGTTCGCGCCGCTTTGCGCATGCGGGACAGACGAAAACCGTCCAAGCGCTTCGCCAGCTCGGCCTCCGGTGGAAGCGGGACGACGCGGCAGCGCCGCGCCCGTCGGCGGCACGCTCCCGCGGATCGCTGCGTCGCGGTCACTCTGGCCCGGCGGCCGAAGCGTCGGTCCGCACGACGGAAACCGAATCCCGAGGCGACAGGTTACGGCCTCCCGCCCTCACCGCGCGGTCGGACGCATCCGCGCTGGACCCTGCCGCCGCTGGTTCAGGTCTTGCGCGCGACCGTGAACCGGGCGGCGTCGCGCAGGACACGGGCGCCCTCACCCCAACCCGCCACCGCATCCTCGCAGACGCCCACGAGCCGGTCGCACTCGGCCCTGGCACCGTCGACGCCGAGGCGATCGACCAAGGTGGCCTTGCCGGCCTCCTTGTCCTTACCGGTCGCCTTGCCCATGGCTTCGGGCGAGGCCTCCCGATCGAGGATGTCGTCGGCGATCTGGAAAGCCTGACCTAGAGCGAGGCCGTAGCGCAACAGGGCCGACCGCTGCCCCTCGTCGGCGCCGCCGACGATCGCGCCGGCCTCCACCGAGAAGGCCAGGATCGCGCCGGTCTTCATCGCCTGCATCCGCAGGGTGTCGTCCACGTCCATGGTGGCCACGCCGAACCGGCCTTCGGCCGTGAGGTCGAGCAACTGCCCGCCGACCATCCCGCCGAGGCCGGAAGCCCGGGCGAGGCCCAGGACGAGGTCGGCGCGGATCCGGGCATCCGGCTGCCATACCGGGTCGGCGACGATCTCGAAGGCCAGCGTCTGGAGCGCGTCGCCCACCAGGATCGCGGTGGCCTCATCGTAGGCCTTGTGGACGGTCGGCTTGCCGCGACGCATGTCGTCGTCGTCCATGGCGGGCAGGTCGTCGTGGACGAGGCTGTAGCAATGGACGAGCTCGACGCCAGCCCCGGCCGCCAGGGCCGCCGCTTCGGAGCCGCCGAGCATCCGGGCCGTCTCGATGGCCAGGAACGGTCGAAGGCGCTTGCCGCCGCCCAGCACCGCGTGGCGCATCGCCTCCATGAGGCGCGGCGGACGGGCGATCTCGCCGACGCCGACCGTGGGGCCGAGGCGCTCGACCAGGAAGGATTCCACGATGCCGGCGACTTCCGTCAACCTGTGGGTAAAATCGATGGCCGGCGAGCCTGCCTTGACCGAACCGGTCGGTGCCTGCGTTGAGGGGGTCGGGGTCATCGGGCTTACGTCCGGTCCTGGCCTTGCAAAAAAGAATCGCACGTCAGTTGAGCGGGAACGGGATCACGGTGGGCGGGGCAAGACGCAGGCGAGACGCGGGAGATCGCGACCTTCCGCTCGCGCGCCCGCGGCGCTCCCGCCCTGTCCGCCAGATCCTCGGGGTGCTGCTCCTGCTCCCCGCCCTCGCGTTCGTTTCCGCGCTGACGCTGGGGCTCGTCTATAGCGCGGTGATGCCGCCGTCGACCCTGATGCTCGGCCGGTGGTTGACGCTTCAGCCGGTCAGTCGGGATCCGGTGCCGCTGAGCGCCATCGCCCCGGTCCTGATCCAGGCCGTGATCGCGTCGGAGGATCAGCGCTTCTGCCTGGATCATGGCGTCGATTTCGATGCGATTCGCGTCGTGGTCGAGGATGAAGATTCGCCGAGCCGCGGTGCCTCGACCATCGCCATGCAGACGGTGAAGAACGTCTTCCTGTGGCCCGGCCGTTCCTACATCCGGAAGGCCATCGAGATCCCTCTGGCCCTGGCGTTCGACACCCTGTGGGGCAAGCGCCGCATGATGGAGATCTACCTGAACGTCGCCGAGTGGGGCGACGGGGTCTACGGGGCGCAGGCGGCGAGCCGCCATTGGTTCGGCAAGGACGCGAGCCGGCTGACATCGGGCGAGGCGGCGCTCCTCGCCGCGGTCCTACCCAACCCGATCAGCCGCAGCGCAGGCCGTCCGTCCCCCGGCGTGCGCCGCCGCGCCGCGCGAATCCAGGCCATGATGGGCCGGATCGACGGTCTGACGGGGTGTCTCCGGCGATGACGCTTCCTAGGGTCGACGGCCGCGCGCGGTGCCGCGCGATCGAGGCGACGCGTTTCCATGCCGTCACGGCGAACCGGGGGCAGCGACGGCCATCGCGGACGTCCGGATCCGGAGGCCGCGCCGTGGCTGCGCGACCACGCGCGGCGGGAACGTCGACAGGCCGGTCGCGTGCGTTCCCGATGAACTAGGTCGATCGGCCGGATCGCGACGAAAACGGCAGCCACCGGCGGTAGTAGCCGCCGAACGCGGTCTGATAAGAGGTGCGCCAGATCCGAAGCCGGGACCGATATCAATGAGCGACGCCGTCTACGACCTGACCTTGGAGCGCATCGCCCTGATCCGCCGGATGGTCGTCGCCTGGGGCGGTGCCGATCCGGGGGCCCCGACCGTCCATCCCGAGGCACCCTACGGCAGCCTCGACCGCGACGGCGACATCGCCAACGTTACGGGAGACGACGAGGGGGCAGAGGACGAACACCGCGCGCTGAAGGATGGCCTCGCCGTGTTCGCCCAAAACGCGCAGCTGAAGCCCGGTCGCTACCAGTACCACAACGCCCTCGCCAAGCTCGACCACGGCGCGGTCGGCGACGTCTTCCGGGATTCGGAGACAGGTGAGACGCCCGAGCTCATTACCTTCGCGGTAACGCCGGAGCACATCGCGCTGATACCGAGGCTCACCTACGGCTGGGACATCGCGCACGACGTGCCACACGTGGATCCGCAGCATCCTTACGGCGACGGGGGTTCGTACACCGCCGCGATGGCTCGCCATCTCGCCGCCGTCCCGGGAGCGGCCGCGAACGACGACGAGGATTCGGAGAATCGGCTCGTGCGCCTGCATCGCGAATTGCAGCCGGCGCTGCAGATCTTCCTGCGCTACGCCGACCTCGGACCCGGGGACTTCCGGCGCTCGGCCGAGGGCTGGGAGCCCGCCTGACGCGACACAGCGTCCGAAGCGACGCAGCCTCCGCGGGCGGGGCAGCCAAAGCCGGTTCCGGTTCGAGCCTTCGCTCGACGTGGCGCTGCCGTTGCACTTTGGCCTGGGGCAGCGACACGTGGGGGGCGGCCCTTCCCGCTCGGCACCGCTCTCGAGGGGAGCGGCGCCATCGACGGGTAAAACTCAGCCCTCGCGCTTCTTGCGCTGCGCCAGGGTTCGAAGCCGCAGGGCGTTGAGCTTGATGAAGCCCGCCGCGTCACGGTGATCGTAGGCGACGGCGCCTTCCTCGAAGGTCACGAGGTCCTGATCATACAGGGAGTGCGGGCTCTCGCGGCCGATCACGTGGATGCCGCCCTTGTAGAGCTTGAGCCGCACCGTGCCGGTGACGTGCTCCTGGCTCCTGTCGATCAGCGCCTGGATCATCTCGCGCTCGGGCGAGAACCAGAAGCCGTTGTAGATCAGCTCCGCGTATTGCGGCATCAGCTGATCCTTGAGGTGCGCGGCACCCCGGTCCAGCGTGATCGATTCGATCGCCCGGTGTGCCGGCAGGAGGATCGTGCCGCCCGGCGTCTCGTACATGCCGCGGCTCTTCATGCCGACGAAGCGGTTCTCCACGAGGTCCAGGCGTCCGATGCCGTTCGCCCGGCCGAGCTCGTTGAGCTTGGCCAGCAGACTGGCGGGCGACAGCGTCTCGCCGTCGATCGAGACCGCGTCGCCGCGCTCGAAGCCGATGGTGATGAGTGTCGGCTGGTCTGGCGCCTCCTCGGGGGACAGGGTGCGCGAGTAGACGTAGTCCGGTACCTCGACGGCCGGATCCTCCAGCACCTTGCCCTCGGATGAGGCATGCAGGAGATTGGCGTCCACCGAGAACGGGCTCTCGCCGCGCTTGTCCTTGGCGATCGGGATCTGGTGCTGCTCGGCGAAGGCGATGAGCTGCTCGCGGGACCGCAGATCCCACTCGCGCCAGGGGGCGATCACGGTGACGTCCGGCTTGAGCGCGTAGTAGCCGAGTTCGAACCGGACCTGATCGTTCCCCTTGCCGGTCGCACCGTGACAGACCGCGTCGGCCCCGACGCGTTCCGCGATCTCGATCTGCTTCTTGGCGATCAGCGGCCGGGCGATCGACGTGCCCAGGAGATAGACGCCTTCGTAGACGGCGTTCGCCCGGAACATCGGGAAGACGTAATCCCGGACGAACTCCTCGCGCAGGTCCTCGATGTAGATGTTCTCGGGCTTGATCCCGAGCAGCTCGGCCTTGCGCCGGGCCGGCTCCAGCTCCTCGCCCTGGCCGAGATCGGCCGTGAAGGTCACGACCTCGCAGCCGTAGGTGGTCTGCAGCCACTTCAGGATGATCGATGTGTCGAGGCCTCCGGAATAGGCCAGCACGACCTTTTTCACGGGACTTTTCGCGGGATCGGACATGCGGCTTCCGGAACTGGGACGGGGCCTTTGCCGCTTATCGCGGGTGGCATTGGCCTGCAACCGGCGTGTCGCCTCGCGCGTAGCCCTGTCGCTGGACGATGGAGCGTGTTTCGCCTCACGGCGGCCTTGCAGCTGTGCCAGACATGGCGCGGGCGTTGCCAGTCGTCACCGCCACGAGATTGCATCGGAGAAGCGAAGTCTATGGCGCGCCAGCCGATTCTGGAGTTTTGGTACGAATTCGCCTCCACGTATTCGTACCTTGCGGCGATGCGCGTCGAGGCGGCAGCCGCGGAGGCCGGCGTCGCGGTGCGGTGGCGGCCCTTCCTCGTCGGTCCGCTCTTCGCCTCTCAGGGCTGGACCACGTCGCCCTTCAATCTCTACCCGGCCAAGGGCAAGAACATGTGGCGCGACGTGGAGCGCGAGGCCGCGCGCCTCGGCCTGCCGCCGCTGACCCGCCCGGCCCAGTTCCCGCAGAACAGCCTCAGCGCCGTGCGGGTCGCCGTCTACGGACAGGATCAGGACTGGCTCGTGCCGTTCTCGAAGGCTGTCTTCACCGCGAGTTTCGCCGAGGGGCGGTCCATCGCGGAGCCCGCAGCCGTGGTCGAGATCCTGGATTCGCTCGGCCTCGACGGGACGCAGACCGTCCGCGCTGCCGCCGCCGAGGCCAACAAGACCAAGCTGCGGGTCAGCGTCGAGGAGGCGCGCTCCCGCGGGATCTACGGGGCGCCGACGTTCCTGGCGGACGACGGCGAGCTGTTCTGGGGCAACGACCGCCTGGACCTCGCTCTGGCCTGGGCGACCGGCGACCGGCCGAAGGGGCTCAGGTAGGGCTGGTTTAGGATCCCGTTCACGCGCTTCGGCCATCACAACGACCCGACCCCGTGTTCCTCGTCCGGCCCCGCTTCGGTGCGGCCGGCGCGGGGCGCACGATGCCCCGGACGAATCCCATGCCTGTTTCCCGACGTCTTTTCCTCGCTGCAGCCGGTGCCACCCTGGGCACCGGTATCGGCCGCGCCGCCGCCCAATCCTACGGGCAGCGCGTGGCGGTCACCGGCGACGACGGCAAGGCGGTGGCCAACTCGATCCTGCCGGGCGAGATCACCGGACAGATCCCGGCCCTGCGGGGGGTGACCTATGTCGGGCCGCGCGACGCCGGGACCACCCTCTACGAATTTTTCGACTTCAACTGCCCGTTCTGCCGGAAGGCCGCGGCCGACGTGGCTGCACTGCATGACAGCGATGCTGAACTGCGCGTCGGCCTTGTCCACAATCCGATCCTGTCGCCGCAATCCGCCCAGGCCGCCAAGGTGATGCTCGCCGTGCAGCGCCGGCTGGGTGCGCAGGCGGCCTGGGGCTTCTACCTGACACTCCTCGGGAAGCCGGGGCGCATCGACGGCCCCGGGGCGCTGGGCGCGTCAGCGGCCCTCGGGATCCCGCAGGCCGAGATCGAGGCCATCGCCGACAGCGAGGAGGTGCGCGCGGCGCTCAAGAGCCAGATGCGCATGGCGGCCGATCTCGGTCTCTACGCCACGCCGTCCTACGTGGTCGGTAACAGCGGCATCCTCGGTCATCCCGGCGCCCGCGCCATGGCCAAGATGATTGCCAGCGTCCGGCGCTGCGATCGGCTCGCCTGCTGACACCGCACGGCGTCACACTTCCGCCGTCCTATCGCGCTGCGGCGCTCGCGTCCGTGTTGCGTGCGGCCATGCTGGCATGCTAGGCGGTCGCCGCGCGACAAGGTCCGGTCCTCGACCCTGCCTGCTGTCGGCGCGATCCCACGTCCCGAACGGTCTCGCACCGCGCTCCCGCCGGAGCGCGCGGAGCGGGCGGGCAACCAGAGAAGAGAGCGACGGGTGGCGCAGAACGGTTCCGAGGCTGGTCCCCTGGTCGCAGGCGTGGCGGGCCGGTACGCTTCCGCCCTGTTCGAACTCGCGCGCGACGAGCGCCAGGTCGATGCAGTCGCCGAGGCGCTCAACCAATTCAACACGTTATTGAACGAGAGCGCGGACCTGCGCCGCCTCGTCCGCAGCCCGGTCTTCAGTGCCGAGGAGCAGAAGGCCGCGATCGGCGCCGTGCTCGACAGGGCCGGCATCGGCGGTCTCGCGGCCAACTTCATCCGCCTGACGGCCGCGAACCGCCGGCTCTTCGCGCTCCCCGACATGATCGCGGCGTTCCGGTCCCTGGTCCAGGATTCGAAGGGCATCGTGCGCGCGCAGGTCCGCGTCGCCGAGAAGCCGTCCGACGCCGTGATCGAGGAGATCAAGGCGTCGCTCCGCGACATCGCCAAGGCCGAGGTCGATGTCGACCTCGTCGTCGACCCGAGCCTGATCGGCGGTCTCGTCGTGAAGATGGGCTCGCGTATGGTCGACGCGTCCCTCAAGACCAAGCTCAACGGTATCCGCCTCGCGATGCGGGCCGCGCGCTAAGCGCCCCCATCCGATCCGAACACACATAGACGCATCAGCGACAGAGGCCCGAGTATGGACATCCGCGCCGCCGAGATTTCCGCGATCCTGAAGGACCAGATCAAGAACTTCGGCGAGGAGGCCGAGGTCTCCGAGGTCGGACAGGTCCTGTCCGTGGGTGACGGCATCGCCCGCGCCTACGGCCTCGACAACGTCCAGGCCGGCGAGATGGTCGAGTTCGAGTCGGGCGTGCGCGGCATGGCCCTCAACCTCGAGCAGGACAACGTCGGCATTGTGATCTTCGGCTCCGACCGCGAGATCAAGGAAGGCCAGACCGTCAAGCGCACCGGCGCCATCGTGGACGTGCCGGTCGGCAAGGGCCTCCTCGGCCGCGTGGTCGACGGCCTCGGCAATCCGATCGACGGCAAGGGCCCGATCCAGTCCACCGAGCGTCGCCGCGTCGACGTGAAGGCTCCGGGCATCATCCCGCGCAAGTCCGTGCACGAGCCGATGGCGACCGGCCTTAAGGCGATCGACGCCCTGATCCCGGTCGGTCGTGGCCAGCGCGAGCTGATCATCGGCGACCGCCAGACCGGCAAGACCGCCATCGCCCTCGACACGATCCTGAACCAGAAGCCCGGCCACACCGCCGGCGGTGACGAGAAGGCCAAGCTCTACTGCATCTACGTCGCGATCGGCCAGAAGCGCTCGACCGTCGCCCAGTTCGTGAAGGTCCTCGAGGACCAGGGCGCCCTGGAATACTCCATCGTCATCGCCGCCACGGCGTCGGACGCGGCCCCGATGCAGTTCATCGCGCCCTTCGCCGGCTGCGCCATGGGTGAGTATTTCCGCGACAACGGCATGCACGCCGTGATCGTGTACGACGATCTGTCCAAGCAAGCCGTAGCCTACCGTCAGATGTCGCTGCTGCTGCGCCGCCCGCCGGGCCGCGAGGCGTATCCGGGCGACGTGTTCTACCTCCACAGCCGCCTGCTCGAGCGCGCCGCCAAGATGGGTGACGCCGCCGGCAACGGCTCGCTGACCGCCCTGCCGGTCATCGAGACCCAGGCCAACGACGTCTCGGCCTACATTCCGACCAACGTGATCTCGATCACCGACGGCCAGATCTTCCTCGAGACCGACCTGTTCTACCAGGGCATCCGTCCGGCGGTGAACGTGGGCCTCTCGGTGTCGCGGGTGGGCTCCTCGGCCCAGACCAAGGCGATGAAGAAGGTCGCCGGCAAGATCAAGGGCGAGCTCGCGCAGTACCGCGAGATGGCTGCCTTCGCGCAGTTCGGCTCGGATCTCGACGCCTCGACCCAGCAGCTCCTGAACCGGGGCTCGCGTCTCACCGAACTCCTTAAGCAGCCGCAATTCTCGCCGCTGAAGATGGAGGAGCAGGTCGCGGTGATCTATGCGGGCGTCAACGGCTACCTGGACAAGCTCCCGGTCGCCAAGATCCGCGCCTTCGAGGACAGCCTGCTCGGCACGCTGCGCTCGAAGCACAAGGACCTGCTCGACGCGATCGCCGCCTCCAAGGACCTGTCGGACGAGAACGCCGGCAAGCTGAAGAGCGTGGTCGAGGGCGTGGTCAAGACCATCGGCTGAGGCATCAGCCCCCTCCCCCGCGTGGGGAGGCTCCTCCCTTCAGGGGAGGCGTAGGGGTGGGGGCGACGCAGGACCGGACGGTTCGGCACCCTCGAAGCCACCTTCACCTCCGGCTCCTCCTCGCGACGGGGAGGAGAGGCCCTTAGGAACGGACCTGGACCTCACCCGATGGCGAGTTTGAAGGACCTGCGCAACCGCATCACCTCGGTGAAGGCGACGCAGAAGATCACCAAGGCCATGCAGATGGTCGCCGCCGCCAAGCTGCGCCGGGCGCAGCTGGCCGCCGAGGCCGGCCGTCCCTACGCCGAGAAGATGTCGGCCGTGCTGGGCAACCTCGCCGGCAATCTCGTCGGGGGCGTCGGCGCGCCGAAACTTCTGTCGGGGACGGGCTCCGAGCAGACGCACCTCCTGGTAGTCTGCACCGGCGATCGTGGCCTTGCCGGCGCGTTCAACTCCTCGATCGCCCGCCTCGCGATCCGCGAGTACGCCCAGAAGCTCACGGCCGAGGGCAAGACCGTCAAGATCATGACGGTCGGCAAGAAGGGTCTCGACATGCTGCGCCGGCAGTATCGCGACCAGATCATCGAGAGCATGGACATCCGCGGCAACCGCCCGGTGGACTACGCCTTCGCGGCCGAGATCGCCGACAAGATCCTGACCCGCTTCGAGGCCGACGAGTTCGACGTCGCGACGCTGTTCTTCTCCGAGTTCCGCTCGGTCATCTCGCAGATCCCGACGGCCCAGCGCCTGATCCCGGCCGAGCTGCCGGCGACCGACGCGCGCCCGACCTCCACGGCGGGCAACGCCGCCCTGGAATTCGAGCCGTCCGAGGAGGCGATCCTGGAGACGCTCCTCCCGAAGAACCTCACGGTTCAGATCTACCGGGCGCTCCTGGAGAACGCCGCGTCCGAGCAGGGCGCGCGCATGAGCGCCATGGATTCGGCCACCCGCAACGCGGGCGAGATGATCAAGAAGCAGACGCTGATCTACAACCGCACGCGTCAGGCCATGATCACCAAGGAACTCATCGAGATCATCTCGGGTGCGGAAGCCCTCTGAGGCGCCGCGACCTGAACGCACAGCTTGAAGGGTAGGTTTACGATGGCGAACACCGCAATCCCCGGCACCGGCTCCAACAAGGCGGGCAAGATCACCCAGGTCATCGGCCCCGTGGTCGACGTGCAGTTTGAGGGCCACCTGCCCGAGATTCTGAACGCCCTTGAGACTAAGAACAACGGCGCCCGCCTCGTCCTTGAGGTGGCCCAGCAGCTCGGCGAGAACACCGTCCGCTGCATCGCCATGGACACGTCCGAGGGCCTGACCCGCGGTCAGGAATGCTTCGACACCGGTGAGCCGATCAAGGTTCCGGTGGGCATGAACACGCTCGGCCGCATCATGAACGTCATCGGCGAGCCGATCGACGAGGCCGGCCCGGTCCAGGCCGATACCTACCGCGCCATCCACCAGCCGGCCCCGTCCTACGCCGACCAGTCGACCGAGGCCCAGATCCTCGTCACCGGCATCAAGGTCGTGGACCTGCTCGCCCCCTACGCGAAGGGCGGCAAGATCGGCCTGTTCGGCGGCGCCGGCGTCGGCAAGACCGTGCTGATCATGGAGCTGATCAACAACATCGCGAAGGTGCACTCCGGTTACTCGGTCTTCGCCGGCGTGGGCGAGCGCACCCGCGAGGGCAACGATCTCTACCACGAGATGATCGAGTCCAAGGTCAACATGGACCCGAAGGAGCATAACGGCTCCGCCGAGGGCTCGAAGTGCGCCCTGGTCTACGGCCAGATGAACGAGTCGCCCGGCGCCCGCTCGCGCGTCGCGCTGACCGGCCTGACCATCGCGGAGCAGTTCCGCGACGACGGTCAGGACGTGCTGTTCTTCGTCGACAACATCTTCCGCTTCACGCAGGCGGGCTCCGAGGTGTCGGCGCTGCTCGGCCGCATCCCGTCGGCGGTCGGCTACCAGCCGACCCTGGCCACCGACATGGGCGCCCTGCAGGAGCGCATCACCACCACCAACAAGGGTTCGATCACCTCGGTGCAGGCCATCTACGTGCCGGCCGACGATCTCACCGATCCGGCCCCCGCCGCGTCGTTCGCCCACCTCGACGCCACGACCGTGCTGTCGCGCTCGATCGCCGAGAAGGGCATCTACCCGGCGGTGGATCCGCTGGACTCCACCTCGCGCATGCTGTCCCCCGCCATCCTCGGCGAGGAGCACTACGATGTCGCCCGCCGCGTCCAGCAGACCCTGCAGCGCTACAAGGCGCTCCAGGACATCATCGCGATCCTGGGCATGGACGAGCTGTCCGAGGAGGATAAGCTGACGGTGGCCCGCGCCCGGAAGATCGAGCGCTTCTTCTCGCAGCCCTTCTCGGTGGCCGAGGTGTTCACCGGCTCGCCGGGCGTGCAGGTGCCGCTGGAGGATACCATCAAGGGCTTCAAGGGCCTCGTGAACGGCGATTACGACGATCTGCCTGAGGCGGCCTTCTACATGGTCGGCACCATCGAGCAGGCTCAGGAGAAGGCCAAGAAGATGAAGGCTGCGTAAGTCAGCGCGTCCCTCCCCCCAGCGGGGAGGGCCAGGGGTCGGGGGGTGCCGGTCGCGGCGCCATCCCGACCCGTTCCACCTCCGGTCCTTCCGGTATTCCGGCAGGAGCACGTGACGCGGGTTCGGGAAAACGTCAGGCTATGGCCACCTTCCACTTCGATTTCGTCGGCCCTGAGCGGACGCTGTATTCCGGCGAGGTGACGGCCGTTCAGCTGCCCGGCATCGAGGGCGAGATGACCGTGATGCCGGGACATGCCCCGGTGCTGACCTCCCTTCGCGTGGGCGTCATCGTGATCACCGAGAGCCAGGGCAGCGGCAAGCGGATCTACGTCCGCGGCGGCTTCGCCGATATCGGGCCGACCACCGTGACCGTTCTCGCCGAGCGGGCGGCTCCGATCGAGGAACTGACCAACGAGTCGCTCGACCGCGACATCGAGGCGGTTGAGATGCAGCGGGACGCCACCGAGGATCTCCAGAAGCGCGAGGAGCTGAACGGCCAGATCGTCCAGCTCCAGGAGACGAAGGCGCTCCTGAAGCTCTGAGCTAGGACCCGCGGGCGCTCTCCAGCGCCTGCGCCAGCAGATCGGCACGCGCCTGCTCTCCTGAGAGACAGCCGCGGGCCAGCCAGGTTTCGCGCGCCGTCGCCAAGCCACGGCCGATGGCCGGACCGGGTTTCACCCCGGCGGCCACGAGATCCGCCCCGGTGATCGGGAAGACCGGGACGTCGCTCAGACGCTGCAGCGCCCGGCGCGCGTCGTCTGCGATGGCGGGGCGTGGCTCGCCCGATACGATCTCCAGAGTGTCGCGGAGCATCATGAGGCCGTGCTCCGCCGCGAGCGCCGGCACTGCGTCCCTCGCGATCGTCGCGCGACCGTGCAGGCCCGCCAGGATTTCCGCATAATCGGTCAGCTGCGCGTGCTCGTGGTTCGCGAGGCGCAGCCGCTCGCGCAGGCGGTCGGCGTCGTGCCGTGCGCCGACCGCGAGGGCCGCGAGCCGCATCACGGGCGACAGCGCGGCGACAGCGGCGCGCTCCAGCCGGCCGAGCTCGGCCACGCCGCCGGTGATCCGCTGGAGCAGGCCCGTGCCGCTCAGGATCGCCACCATCGCGGGACCGCCCGCGGCGGCCAGCAGCTTCAGGAATTCGGATCGGACCCGCTCGCGGGAGAGGCGGTCCAAGCCGTTCCGCGCGGCCACGCAGGCGGCGAGGGCCGCTGCGTCGGGCTCCCCGATCCCGAAGCGGGCGTGGAAGCGGAAGAAGCGCAGGATCCGCAGGGCATCCTCCCGGATCCGCGTCGCCGGATCGCCGATGAACCGGACGCGCCCTGCCTCAAGGTCCGGTATCCCGCCGACCCTGTCGTGCAGACAGCCGTCGCGATCCAACGACAATGCGTTGACGGTGAAGTCCCGTCGCTCGGCGTCCCGTGCGAAGTCGCTGCCGAACCGGACGACTGCGTGGCGGCCGTCGGTTTCGACATCCTCGCGCAGGGTCGTGACCTCGATCGGGCCGTCCGCGGTAACCAGGGTGACCGTGCCGTGCTCGATCCCGGTCGGAATCGCCTTCAGGCCGGGCGTCCGGCTGGCGCAGGCCATGACCGCGTCCGGCCGCAACGTCGTCGCGAGGTCGATATCCGCGGAGGGCGTTCCGAGGAGCGCGTCGCGCACGCAGCCTCCGACCAAGCGAGTCTCGGCGCCGGGCTGATCGAGGGATGCGAGCACGTGGCGTATACCGGGGCGCTCGAGCAGCGCCGACACGGCCGCGCGATCGAGGTCGCGCCTCAACGGAAGCCGCCCGGGACCAGGCGGCCGTTCTCCATATGGGTGGGCACGTAGCCGCCGGGCCGACGTTCCGAGAACAAGCCTTCGTAGACCAGCGTGCCGATCACCACGGCCAGTCCGGCCAGGACGAGCCGGAGGAGATGCGGATCCCAGTGCCCGCGTCGCAGCGGGTTGCGGCCGGCCAGCACGAGGTAGACCAGGAACAGGACGAAGGGGATGAGGAAGAGGCCGAACTCTTCGAGGACGCGACGCAGCATGGTTTCCCGTGGCCTATCCCGCCGAGCGGCGGACTTCACCGGTCTCGGTTTCCGGGTAGAGGCGCTCCCGGAGGTTGTTGAGGATCCCGGCGGTGACGCCCCAGATCAGGCGATCGCCGAAGGTCAAAGCGTAGAACCAGCGCGTGCGGCCCTGCCAGGCCCTGGAGCGGAGCCGGTAGCGCTCCCGATCCATCAGCACCGCCAGCGGCACCTCGAAAACGTCCGCAACCTCGTTGGGGTTCGGCCGAAACGTCGCGTCGGGTGCGACGAGACCGATCACCGGCGTGACCAGGAAGCCGGTGCCCGACAGGTAGGGATCGAGATAGCCGAGGAGACGGACCGACGCGGGGGGCAGGCCGATCTCCTCGTGGGCCTCCCGCAAGGCCGCGTCCGCAGGTCCCGGATCGGCGGGATCGATCTTGCCGCCAGGCAACGCGACCTGCCCGGAATGGTCGCGCAGGTTCGCGGCGCGCTCGGTCAGCACCAAGCTCGGGCCGCCCGCACGGAGAATCACCGGCGCCAGCACGGCCGCGCGCCGGTGGGGCGGCGGCGGGATCACGGCCGAGCCGTCCGGATCGAGACTGTGATCGCCGCGGGGATTCGAGGTGGGATCGTCCGGTCCCGGCGGGTCCGCCGACAGGCCGGACTCGGCGCGGGCCAGGAAGTCGATCAGTTGCTCACTCACCGATGACGGCCGGCGCGATGGGGTGGAAGATGCCGCCGGCCCAGAGGCCCAGCCACGCTTCACCGTCCACGCTCCGCTCCTCAGCGAGATCCACGAGATCGTAGGTGAGCGAACGGGTCAGGAGGGCCCAGAGGCCGCGGCGGACGTGAATGTAGGGCTTGAGTGACCCGTCCGGCGCCTCCTCGAAGCGCAGGCCGTGCTCGGCATCGACGCTGACCAGATCGTCGACGTTGGTCCTGAAGGAGATGCGTCGAGCCTCCCCGGCGCCGTCGACCGCCATCTCGACCGCCACGAAGGCCGCGTCCTCGACCGTGATTCCGACGCTCTCTACGGGGGTCACCAGGACCGTCCGTCCATCCGGTTCGCGCCGCAGGATGGACGCGAAGAGTCGGACGAGCTTCTCCCGGCGGATGGGCGAGCCGTTGTGGTGCCACGTCCCGTCCGCCGCGATGCGGATGTCGATCGTGCCGCAGTAGGGCGGATCCCAGCGCTCCACGGGCGGCAGCCCGCGCTTCGGCACGCCGTCCAAGGCAGCGCTGAGGCGGCTCAATGTGGGATCGGGGGCAATGTCCTCGCTCATAGTCGAACAGATAGCGCCCCGTCGGTCGGCAGCCATGGTCGCCGCACCGGTTCGACCGACGCGTCTGCGACGGCGGTCAGGCCGGTCCGGCGCCCTGGGTGTTGACCGTGAGCACGTAGAGCGACTGGCTGGCGGCCATGAACAGGCGGTTCCGCTTCGGCCCCCCGAAGGTGATGTTGCCGCACACCTCGGGCAACCGGATCCGCCCGATCAGCGTGCCCTGCGGCGTCCACACGGTGACACCGTTGTAACCCACCGCCCGGCCCGCGTTGCTCGACACCCAGAGATTGCCGTCCACATCGGCGCGCAGGCCGTCGGGCCCGCATTTCACTCCGTCCACGACGCAATCCGCGAAGAGCCGCTGGTTCGAGAGCGCCGAGTCGATCCCGACATCGAAGGCGTAGATCTCGCCCTTGCCGCCGGGACCCGTATCGCCCGGCCCCGTCCCGGTGGAGCAGACGTAGAGGATACGGTGATCCGGCGAGAAGCAGAGGCCGTTCGGATCGGGCACCTGATCGTCGGTCAGAACCCGGTCGATCCGGCCAGAGGGGTCGACGCGGTAGACCGCGTTGGGCAGTACACGCCGCTTCGTGACGGTGCCGGCCGGTTGCCCGAGCCGCGGATTGATGCGTCCCGTCGGGTTGGATGGGCCGCCGGCCTCGTCCGGCAAGCCCTCGTAGAGCAGGCCGCCATAGGGCGGATCGGTGAACCAGTACGATCCGTCGGCGTGCTGGACCACGTCGTTGGGGGCGTTGAGAGGCCTGCCCTCGAAGGCGTCGGCCAGCACCGTCGCAGAACCATCGAGCTCGTAGCGCACCACCTGCCGGCTGGCATGCTCGCAGGAGAGCTGGCGGCCCTGCCGGTCGAAGCTGTTGCCGTTGGAATTGTTGCTCGGCGCGCGGAACACCGAGACGTGTCCATCCTCCTCCAGCCAGCGCAACTGGCGATTGTTGGGGATGTCGCTCCAGACGAGGAAGCGGCCGACGGCGTTCCAGGCGGGCCCCTCCGCCCAGAGGGCACCTGTCCAGAGGCGGCGGATGGCGCTGTTCGGGACCACGTACGGCGCGAAGGCCGGATCGACCGTGATCACGTCAGGATCGGTGAAGTAGGTGGTCGGGGGCCCGGCGGGCCGGAAATCCCGCGGCGGATCGGTGATGGTGCTGGGCGGTTGCGGCTGGGCCAGAACGCCGCTCGTGCTTGCCAGAACGGCCCCAGCCCCGGCCCCGGCCAACAGGGCGCGTCGCGACGGTGCGGCTTGTCCGCCCTCCATCCCCGGATTCCATTTCCCCCACGGCTTCATCGTTGCTCCTCCGATGACGGCGGTCGTCATCTACCGCGTGAGCCTTGCGCCGGAATGACGCGACCGACGGCTCGATCAGCCGGGCCGACGCCGCAGGATCTTCCAGACGCCATCCGCCGAGGCGAGCAGGCGCGTGCCCTCACGGACATCGCCGCGCATGAAGACGAGGGAGCCGGTGCGCTTCACCACCTGCGGCCGGATCTCGACCCAGTCGCCGAGGCGGCCGACATCGATGAACTTCATCTCGAGCTGGATGGTCACGCAGTTGGCGCCGTCCGCCGCGCGCATCGCGGTCTCGCCGAGCGCCCGGTCGGCGAAGCTCATGAGCATGCCGCCGTGGACGACGCCGATGAGGTTGGCGTGCTTCTGCTCCGCCCGGAACGCGTAGGATCCGTCCGTTCCGCGCAGGTGCAGCGGGCCGACATGGGCGATGAAGCCGCTGTCCTCGATCGGCGCAAAGCCTTCGGGAACGGGATCGCGGGGATTCGTGTCGGTGGTCATCGCATCCTGTCCGTGCCTGTCGCGGCCGTGAGATAGGGCGGCGGCTTCAAGTGCCCCGCGGCTTCGCCCGGCGGGTCGGAGCTTCGCTGAGCGGATCCTCCGGCCAGGAGTGGCGGGGATAGCGCCCGCGCATCTCCGCCCGCACCGCCGACCACGAGCCCCGCCAGAACCCCGGCAGGTCGCGGGTGATCTGGATCGGGCGCTGCGCCGGCGACAGGAGGTGCAGCACCAGCGGCCGACCACCGGCGGTCGGGTGCCGATCGAGGCCGAAGAGCTCCTGCACGCGCACGGCGAGGGCCGGCTCCGCGGCGGCGTAATCCACGGGGATGCGCGAGCCGGTCGGCACCTCGACATGGGTCGGTGCCTCCGCGTCGAGCCGGGTGCGGAGCTGCCATGGCAGGAGATCCTGCAGGGCGCCGGCGAGGTCGTCCGCCGTGACGGCCGACAGGGCGGTGCGACCGACGAGGGCCGGGGCGAGCCAAGCCGGGGCGGTCGCGACGAGAGCGTCGTCCGAAAGGTCCGGCCAAGCGTCGCCCTCGGCACCGTGCAGGAACCGGATCCGGGCGCGCCACTGCGACAGGGCGGTCGTCCAGGGCAGGCGATCGAGTCCGAGATTCGCGATGCCCACCGCCAGGATTTCCGCACTCTCCGCCGTCGCCGGCGCCGGCAGCGGTCGCGAACCGAGGTTGACTGCGCCCAGACGGCGGACGGCCCGTGCCCGGAGGGCGGCGGCCTGCGGGTCGAAGTTGATCTCCGTGCGCGTCTCGATCCGGTCGGCGAAGGTCCGCTCGATCGCCTCGGCAGCGATCGCCGCCGCCGCCAGTATGCGCGCATTGCCGGCCGCCCCGGCGAGGTCGGCGACCACCAGATGCGTCTCCCGCGCGAGGGGGCTCGCCGGGTCGAGCCGGCCGGCCCGGCCACTCGCCATCACGAACTCACCCTCGCGTCCGCGGGCGCGGGCGACGCGATCCGGATAGGCGAGCGCCAGGAGCGGACCCGCGGAGGCCGGCGCGTCCGGCTGGCTCCCGCCTGCGATCCGCGCCCAACCTTCCGCGAGCCGGCGCATGTTGGCCGCCCGGTCGCCCCTGTCGCGGCGGAACCGCTCGACCCGCTCGTCGAGATCGACGCTGTCGCCGCCCAGGCCACGCTCCGACAGGACCGCCGCGAGATCCGCTGCCGCGCGGGCTTGCCCCTCCCCGGCGGCTGCCGTCACCATCCGGGCGAGACGCGGCGGCAGCGGCAGCGCCCGAAGGCGCGCCCCGACCTCCGTCAGGCGCCCGGCTGCGTCGAGAGCCCCGAGTTCAGCTAGCGAGGCGCGGGCCTCCGCCAGGGCCGGAGCCGGCGGCGGATCGAGGAAGGCCAGGCGCCGCGGATCGGCCACCCCCCAGGCGGCGCAGTCGAGGAGCAGCCCGGCGAGGTCGGCCGACAGGATCTCGGGCCGCGTGAACGGCTCCAGGGCGCTGGTGCCCGCCTCCGTCCAGAGGCGCCAGCACAGGCCCGGCTCCGTGCGGCCGGCCCGGCCGCGGCGCTGGTCCACGGACGCGCGGGACGCCCGCGCGGTCACGAGCCGCGTCAGGCCGAGGCCCGGCTCGTAGACCGGCACCCGCGCCAGCCCGGAATCGACCACGATCCGCACGCCCTCGATGGTCAGCGAGGTTTCGGCGATGCTGGTGGCGAGCACCACCTTGCGGGTGCCGGCGGGCGTCGACGCGACGGCGCGATCCTGCTCGGCCGGGCTGAGGGCACCGTAGAGCGGCGCGAGCCGCACGTCGGGATCCACCCGCACGGCGAGGATGTCCGCCGTACGACGGATCTCCGCCTGTCCGGGCAGGAAGACCAGCACCGAGCCGGGATCCGCTCGCAGGGCGCGGAGCGTCACGTCGGCCACGACCTCTTCGATGCGCCGGTTCGGGTCGCGCTCGACGTAGCGCGTCTCCACCGGGAAGGCCCGGCCCTCGGAGGCGACCACTGGGGCGTCGCTCATGAGCGCGGCCACCCGGGCGCCGTCGAGCGTCGCCGACATGACCAGGATCCGCAGGTCCTCGCGCAATCCCCCTTGGGCGTCGAGGGCCAGGGCGAGGCCGAGGTCGGCATCGAGGGAGCGTTCGTGGAATTCGTCGAACAGGACCGCGCCGATGCCGGACAGTTCCGGATCGTCGAGGACCATCCGCGTGAACACGCCTTCGGTCACGACCTCGATCCGGGTCCGGGCCGAGATCTTCGAGCCGAGCCGGACGCGCAGGCCGATCGTGCCGCCGACCGGCTCCCCCAGCGTCTGGGCCATGCGGGATGCGGCCGCCCGGGCCGCGAGCCGCCGCGGCTCCAGCAGGATGATCTTGCGTCCTTCGAGCCAGGGAGCCTCCAGCAGGTCGAGGGGAACGCGCGTGGTCTTGCCGGCACCCGGGGGCGCCACCAGGACGGCGGCGTTCCGTCCGGCGAGTGCGCGACGCAGATCGGGGAGCGCCGCCTCGATCGGCAACGCGGTCGTGAGGCCAGCCATCGCGGCCGCTGATGGCGCGGCGCGGCCCCGAGCGCAACCGTCCTGACCGCCGCGTGACGGTGGGCGGGAAACGATACCGGCGGTTCCGCCCGAGCCCTGGCCGAAGTCGCGTCATGCCGCGATGGTGTTGCGTCAAGGCAAGAAAATTTTCGGGAGTGACCCCATGAGAAGCCCTCGCCGCGCCCTCGCTGTGGCGCTGGCCGCCCTGCCCCTGGCGCTCACCGTCGCCCGGGCGCAGGATCGGCTGCCGACCATTCCCCCGCAGCAATACACGCCCGATCAGAAGCAGGCAGCTGAGGCGTTCGAGCAGGCGCGCGGGAAGCCGCCCTTCGGTCCGTTCGAGCCGCTGATGCACTCCCCCGAGGTAATGACCCTCGCGCGCTCGATGGGAGACTACCTTCGCTACAAGCCGAAGATCGGCACGACGCTGTCGGAGCTCGTGATCCTGATGACCGCCCGCCGCTGGACGCAGGATTACGAGTGGTATGTCCACGCGCCGATCGCCGAGAAGGCCGGCATCGCGCCTGAGATCATCGCGGCGATCCGAGACGGCCGCCGGCCCGCGCGATTGAGCGACGACGAGACGATCGTCTACGACTTTACGTCCGAGCTTCAGGACACCCACCGCGTCTCGGACGCAACCTTCGCCCGGGCGGAGTCCCGGTTCGGGAAAGCGGGCGTCGTCGATCTCGCGGCGATCTCGGGCTACTACACGTTCCTGGCGATGGAGCTGAACGCCGCTCGCTACGTGATCCCTGCAGACGGGAAGCCCCTGCCGCGCCATCCGGAGTAAGGGAGCTTATCCTCAGGCGCGGACCGGCTTCATCCCCGTAGTCCACAGGCTGGCGGCATGTCGGAACGGGGCGCCGCGGAGCCGTTGCCCAAACGTTAACCCTCGTGGCCTGTTCTTCTTTCGTTCCGGTTCGCAACGAAGGAGGCCACAATGCTCAGCGAGGCCACGGCCAAGCGAGACGATCACGCCTGCCCGGTTGAGGCGATCACCGCGGCCTATTTGGGCTCTTCCGGCGGCGACGCCGGGATCGCCCTGCGCTGCGCCATCGCGGACGCCCTGTCGGACCTGATGGAGGCCGAGCGGCGCACCCGGGAACGGAGCCGACTGATCTCCCGCGGCTACGTCCGCGGCGGCCCCGGGGCGTCGTTCGAGCGGGCAAGCTGAACGGCGACTGCAACAGACCGTCAGGCACGGTGCAGCGTGGCCGTGCGAAGGTCGATCTCGTGATCCGGGACGCCCCACGGCGTACCGCACTTCCCTCGGAGACAGGTCATGACACGCATCGCTCTGCTCTCGGCCGCCACGCTGATCGGCGCGGGCGCCCTGGCCTCGTCGGCGGCCGAGGCTCGCGGCGGCGGCGCCCTCGCTGCGGGTCTCATCGGTGGTCTCGCGGCCGGCGCGCTGATCGGTGCCGCGACCCAGGCGCGTTCCGCTCCCGGATACGGATACGGGTACCCCGACGACGGCTACGCACCCGCGCCCGTGGTGGTACGGCCCGCGCCCACGTACCGGGTCTACGAGGAGGACGGTCCAGTCTACGCCGCCCGCCGGGCCGTCACGTACGAGCGGGTACCGGTCTGGTATGGCCCCGCGCGCCACTGGCGCCGCGATTGGGACGACGGCTACGGCTATCGCGGCTGGTGAGCAGGTCCCGGCGTCGCCGGAGACCGGGATGACCGGTGTGCCGGCGCCGACGATCGAGGCTCCGGGCAGGATCACCGATATCGGCATCGAACGGGCGAACGTTCGATCAGCGTGAAGCCGTTTCCGACTTGCCGACCCGGGACGATCACCCGGGAACACAACCGCATCGGGCGATGGCCTGCGCATCGTTCATCAGCGAAGGCGTCGGCGTTCGGACCGCCGTGGACTCCGCACGGACGCCGGTCCCGTGTCCCCGGCGGCCGGCATCCCGGCCTGCCTGACGATTCGGGCGGTCCGCGCCGTCAGGTGCGGATGTCGAGCATCCGGCCGATCATCCGATCGGACGTCCGGGCCACGGCTGCGTTGAGGGCGAAAGCGGATTTCGCGCCGATCAATTCCGCGGCGGCACCCGAGAGGTCGACCCGGTCGGATGGCGCCAGGGCCGGGCCGCCGACGGGCACGCCGCTCGACGCGATGGTCTGCGCGGCCGTTCCGACGCGCTCCGTGGCGCGGGTCATAGCCGTGGTGGCAGTCTGAAGAGAGTCGATCATGTCAAAGCCTCCCGACGGGCATCGTGACATGGGACGTGCTGAGCATCGGTTTCGCGCATCGCTCAAATGCGATGCTTCAAACTTCGGGACCGCCTGCGATCGGCGCCTCGGCGTGGTGCGGACGGCGGGACTCGAACCCGCACGGCCTTGCGGCCGCAAGATTTTAAGAACTGCGCAGCGGCCTAACCGGGCCTAACAGTTCTCACAATTTTCGGACCGCAAGCTGTTCCAGTGCTTGGCCTTTTTGCCGAAGACGCATAACACCGACAAACATTGCAAAACGGCGCTTAACAGGCCAAGCTGCATTCCCCGGTGTTACCCCGAAAGGCGCGTCTTGTGGCAGCAAAGGTGCTGACCGTGCAAAGCGTCGAACGCCACAAGCCACGTCCCGCGCAGCGTCTGGAGATCCCGGACGCGGCGTTGCCGGGCTTCTATCTGATCGTCCAAACCTCGGGCTTTAAATCCTGGGCCGTACGCTATCGGGTCGCCGGGAAACCCCGGAAGTACACGATCGGCCCCTACCCTCTGTTCGACCTCGTGACGGCCCGGGCCCGGGCCCGTGAGGCGCTGCAGCTCGTGGCCCTTGGTCAGGATCCGGCGCTGGTAAAACGTGCCACCGCTGAGGCTGCAAAGGTAGCCGCAGAGGATCGAGTCGAGCGCGTCGTGACGCTCTATGTCGACCGGCACCTGAAGCCGAACGGCAAGGCCGGCTATGCGGAAACCCAGGAGGCGCTGCTCCGCAATCACGTCGTGCCACGCTGGGGCCAGCGCCGGATCGGCGACGTGACCAAGCGGGAGGTCGTCGCCCTGATCGACGGGCTGACCGACGCCGGTATGACGACGGGTGCCAACCGGGTGTTCGCGGTGACGCGGGCGCTGTTCAACTTCGCCCTGCGGCGCGAGATCATCACCACGACGCCGTTCCTCGGACTCAAGCCGCCGTTGGCCGAGACGAGCCGGGACCGCGTGCTGACTGACTCTGAGGTCCGGTTGGTCTGGCGCGCGGCTGATGCGGTAGGCTTTCCATTCGGGCCAGCCGCGCAGCTGCTTCTGCTCACCGCCCAGCGCCGGGACGAGGTAGTCCGCATGGTTCGCGCAGAGGTCGAGGGCGACCTCTGGACCCTACCGGCAGAGCGCACGAAGAACTCGCTAGAGCACCTCGTGCCGCTGGCGCCCCCTGCCCTCTCGATCCTCGGCGCAGCGCCGCGGATCGCGGGCTCGGCCGGCTACGTCTTCACCCGGACCGGCATCGCGCCGATGTCTGATTACACCAGCACCAAGGCGCGCCTGGACAGAGCCATGCTGGCAATCGCCCGCGCGGATGCTGTGGCGGCCGGTCGCGACCCTGATGCGGTCGAGCTGAAGCCATGGCGGCTACACGATCTGCGGCGGACGGCCAGCACCGGCATGGCTCGGCTGGGCTTTCCGATCCAGGTGACCGAGGCGGTATTGAACCATCGGTCTGGGTCACTCGGTGGTCTCGCCGGTATCTACAACCGGCACGCTTATCTCTCCGAAAAGCGGGCGGCGCTGGAAGCCTGGGCGGCGCACGTCGAAGCTCTAGTTCAACAACGGGCAGTGCAATGAGCCAAGGGGATTGGATCAGCCTGTCCGCAGCCTACAAATTGGCTGTCAAATATTTTGAGAGCTCCAGTACGGCAGAACTCAAAATAATTGATGCCATGCGCCGTCAATCGATAAGAATGAACGGCGAGTACTACATCGGTGATAAGTATCATCCGGAGACAAAGCTTGCGCCAGATTACGCTTTTACTAAGGGCAGCATGATTTGGCATGAAAATAGAATTGAGCATAAAATATCGAGTTGGAATGAGGCTTTAGGCGCGCCGAATTATCTTCATCTTGGTAATTTTCATCGCGTTCAGCTCAGCGCCGCCGATATCGAGAGTATCTGGCCGGGACTGTTTGTAGAGAGCCCGGTTGAAAATAAGGAAATGGTGGATCAACCGCCCAAACCCCCGGTCAAAGGTAAAGGGGGTGTGTTGCCTACCTATGACTGGGAGAAATATTTAATTGAAGCAGCTGCTTTTATATACGAGAACTCCACGAAAAAGGGAGAAGCAGCTGTCTTTCGACATCTATGGAATAAGTTCGGTGGCAAGGACGCCGGACCGAGCCGAAGCCAGATGCAGACGCACATCACGCCTCTGATCCGGCGGCTCAAAGAGATCGACGACGGCTGAGTTTCCGGCTGTTTCCGGCCATTCCCGGCTGACACTGTCCAACATCTGGCATCAATAGACAGCGTGTTCCTCAAAGGAGCGGCGCGATGAACTCACGTACCCAACGATCCCCTGAAGACATGCTGCCGGCGGCTCAGGTTCTGGCGCGGTATCAGGTCAGCGACATGACGATCTTCCGCTGGTTGAAAGACACCGGACTCAGCTTCCCGCAACCAATTCGGATCAACGGGCGCCGCTATTGGCGGCTAGCCGACCTGCAGGCTTTTGAGGTCCGGCAGGCTTCGAAGCAGGAGGCCGCGTAGCACCATGGCCCTGAAAACAGTTGAGGGACGGAGCGCGGTCAGGCGCTCACGTCCCTCGGATAGTGTCGCTCGGCAGACCGACGCCTCCGATATAGCACCCCACCGGCACCTCGCCAACGTCAGGCCCTTTCTTTTCGATAGCCGCGGTTGCTTCCTCGGCTTCGTGACCGGCCGCGCTGAAGCGCGCGCTCTCGTTCGGGAGGGCGTGTGATGGGCGCACCCTGCACCCCGTCGGCCCAGCCCGACATCTTCGCGGTCATCGGCGCGGATCTGCGCTTCTTTGCACGCCGACCGAACCAGGATTACCGGCTCCGTCTTGCCGCCCCCTGTGAGATCGAGGAGGCGCGAGCAAAGCTCAACATGGTGTCGCCTCCACCGGGTGCTCGCGCCTTCGTGGGCGTTCACCGCGTCGGGCGCGGCGGCCTGCAACGCGTCGTCGGTTTCGCCATCGACGCAGGCGAGGTCGACTTCGACAAGGTTTCGTCGCGCTTCGCCTACCTGCGGCTGCAGCGTCAGGACGTGACCCGCCACCCAGACCCCGGCTCGCTCTGGCGAGCTGACCCCCACGCGCTTGGAGGGCGGCGATGACCGAGCAGACCCACTACTACGGCACCGCCGAGCCGCTGCGCGACTTCGTGGCCGAATGCCTCGCGCAGGTGCAGTTCTACGCCAGCATGGGCGTGGACTACGCCGGGGCCAGGGACGACGCCGGCCTGACCTACTCGACCCGGTGCGCCATCGCGGCGCTCAAGCAAGGCGTGACGATCCTCAAGATGCTGGAGGACAAGAACGCTGCCGATCTGAAGGCCCGGCAAGCTTCCAAGGCCGAACGAGAGGGCGCCGATGCGGCGCTCGGATTGTGAGGCCGTGATGGATAAGCGCGATCCATTCGACGATCTAAAGGAAATGGAGGATGCGATGGGCCCGGAGAGCCCGCGCTACTCCTCCGAGGACGAACGTTGGGAGACGGACTACAGTCCGCCGCCGAGAGCAGAGGCTGCCGAGCGCAAGCGGATCCGGGCGACACCCTACGTCTACCGCGACCCGTCCCTGATCCCGCCGCGCGACTGGGTCTATGGCCGGCACCTGATCCGTCGGTTCTTGAGCACCACCGTGGCACCCGGCGCGTCTGGTAAATCCAGCCTCGTGCTGGTCGAAGCCATCGCTATGGCGACCGGCCGGGCGCTGCTTGGGGTCAAGCCGCCCCAGGCGATGAAGGTCTGGTACGTGAACCTTGAAGACCCTCTGGAGGAGACCGAGCGCCGCGTCGCTGCAATCTGCCTGCACTACGGCATCGACGCTCACGAACTCGAAGGGCGCTTGTTCCTCGACAGCGGGCGTACGGCCGAGATCATCATCGCGACCCGGCAGCGGGACGGTGTGAAGATCGCAGAGCCGGTGATCGAGGATCTGACCGCCAGCATGGCCGAGAACGAGATCGACCACCTGACGGTCGACCCATTCGTATCGAGCCACCGAGTGACTGAGAACGCCAACGACGAGATCGACATCGTCGCCAAAGCCTGGAACCGGGTGGCCGAGGTCGGGAATGCTTCTGTCGAGTTGGTGCACCACGTCCGCAAGGGCCAGGGCGGCCAGAGCGAGTACACGGTGGAAGACGGCCGCGGAGCGGGCGCGCTCCTGGCGGCCGCACGCTCGGCCCGCGTGCTCAACCTCATGACCAAGGATCAGGCTGAGAAGGCCGGGATCCCAACCAATAGGGGCTTCTTCCGGGTCGATAACGGCAAGGCCAATCTCGCCCCGCCGCCGGACAAGAGCGACTGGTTTCAGCTCGTCTCTGTGTCGCTCGGCAACGGCCCGGCCGGCATCCTCGACTATGGCGACCAAGTCGCGGTGGTCGAGCCGTGGGAGTGGCCCGACCCGTTCGAGGGCGTGGGCGCGGACGACCTGCGAGCGGCTCAGTCCGAGGTAGCCGGCACGGTAGCTGCCGGCGCACGCTGGCGGCTCAACGTGCAGTCTCCAGACTGGGTCGGCATCCCGATCGCCCGGGCCCTGAAGCTCAACCACGACGACAAGGCGCACCGGACCCGGATCAGCCGCATGCTTCGGGTGTGGCTTGAGACCGGCATGTTCGCGGTGGTCGAGGGGAAGGACGCCAACCACAAAAAGCGGGAGTACGTGGAGGTCGGCAAGCATGCCTCAGATGCTGGCGAATGACCTTCCCGCCACTTTGCAGGGTGGAGTGGCGGAAGGTGGCGGAAGTGGCGGAAAAAGTCCGCCACCACCACCCCTTTATAGGGTGGGTGGGAGTGGTGGTGGGTGGAACCTCAAAGGTGGAGGTGGAGGGCCCTTGCGCTCGGTAGCCGAGGTGCTGCCTCGCCGCTCAGATCCCGACGCTGGCAGCGCCGGCATTTGCTGCCTGCTTGACGGTAGCGCCGTTGCGCAACGCTGCAGCTATCGCGGCCGAAGCCGTGTCAATCGCCTCGGCTCGCTCATCGCCAAAGTCACGTGCGCTATTTGCGCCGTCGCTGAGCCGTGCGTGATAGTTATCCGGGAATGCCTTATCCATTCGCGCCTTCAGGAGCATCGTGGCGGCACGATAATCGGCGTCGAAGTTCCGAGGGCTAGTTGCAGTCGCGTTGTCGTAAACTTCAGCTTCCTTATATTCAGCTATAAAGCGGCTTCTTCGCTGAGCTCCGCCGCCAACGAAAAACTGTACTACCCGTGAGATCAGCCAAAAAAGCGTATGCATCGAGGTCTCCTGATGGAGCATCGGCGAGCGCGCCTTCTTGAACAGGATAACGCATTCTTGCTGTCCTCGGTCTCCGAGGTGCTGCCATGACGCCCACTCAGCAGAGAGCCGAGCAGCTCGACGCACTCGCAAAGCTCCGAGACATCCGGACCATGGCCGACGAGGTGATCGGCACGCTGGAGTGCGTGCTGACCTCCACCGCCACTACTACACCCGTCCTGCGCGAGCCCGAGAGGCCGGAGTGGCTTCCGATCTGCCGGGCCGCCCAAGTGCTTGGCGTCGAGAAGAACACACTAGCGCAGCGGTGTCGTAGGGGCGGTATCAGGGCCGGCATCGCCAGGAAGGTCGGCGGCGGCTGGCAGATACGGCTCGACCTAATGGCACCGAGCAGCAGGAGGCCGGCGCGATGAAGGCAGTCGCTGCCTACACACCTATTGAGGGCGCGGCTTGCTGGATCGAGACTGCGCTCAGGCGCAACTCACTCCATCTGCTCGCGGTCTTGGTGGTCGTCGCCCGCTTGCTGATCCATCGCACGTCTCCGTCGCTGATGACCTGCAACATTCGCGCCGACGCCGATCCGCCGAACCGAAGCGCCCATCTACAGGAGACTGGCGTGGTTAACGAAAGCCTACACGTGAGGAGTCGTGGATGATCTCACCACGCGTCTTCACTGAGGAGCGCGCCGCCCTGGTCGAAGGTGCCGCACCAGCCTCGATCGGGCAGGCGGATGGTCACGCGCGACAGGCCCGTGTCGTCACCGTCGCCCGTCGCGAGCTTCGCGTCTACCTGCCCACGCTTCTCCATCCGCTTCAGGTCCCTGACGCGCACATCGAGGCGCGCAGCCAGTTCGCGAGGGTCAACGATCCAATCGCCTTTGTGACCGAGGATGAGCTTCATGAAGCAGGTCCTCATCAGCTCGGCAGCAGATGCTGAGCTGAGACAGACGGTAGCACGGTTCGCCGTCCTTCCCGCAACGCGGCAGGATGCGATCAGGCAGCGGGCCATCGCCGCGGTGACGCGAGCGTCGTTCGCGCTTAGCCTGACACTGAGTTCATGGCCTGCGTACCGATGGGTGCCGATGTTCGTCCCACCCGATCAGCGATCCGTCCCACCGCCTTGGGAGCCGCCGCGGCGTCCGTCGCGAGACTCCAAGCGGGGCGAGAACGCCGCCATCACGCTCATCATCCTGGTGTCGATCTTGGCGCTGTTCGCGCCCATCGCTGGCGGCACGCTTGTCGGTGTGGCCGTAGCTCTGTTCGGGCGCTGACTACGTCACTCCATCAAATCGGTAAGCGCTCCGATCTCGTCGGCGTTCTTCCACACCGTCTCGCAGCCGATCACCTTCTCGGTCGCATTGATTGTGAGGGTGAATTTAGGTGGGACGCGTTCAGCACCAACCAGCCTCAGGCGCACGCCCCATTGCGATATGTCATGTACGACGCACGGAAGAGCCGGATGTCCAGCTACCGAAATATGCCCGGACAGGTTAATGGACACCCGTCGCGCGGCTCGCTGTTTCTTCATAGAGTGCTCGGCTCCTAAAGCTGAGCATCTTGGCGGCTAAATACCTAAAAGCCGTTCACGAATTAAACCGCATTGAGCGGAATGCTTCATCTGCGACAAGCTGTCCTCGAAGCTCCTAGCTTTGGCTGCTTGGCATCCAGCGCGACATGAACCGCAACGGCCGAACGACATTGGCGCTATCTTGGCCTGCTTGCTCTTCATCCGGCAGCAGCAAGGCTATCAGGTGCAGCAGGTCGTCCCGTTCCTGACCCCGGAACAGCACTAGGAATGATCCGAGGTCTAGCTGAACCTCTGGATCGCTCTCGCAGGGACGGTGAAGCACATAAGGCTGTCCAGTCTTCAAATCCCGCGTCAGTGCATAGCGGTCGCCACGAGGACCGACGTGGAATTCTCTAGCGACCCGGGGCGCCTGCTCAATCATGGTCGTTCCAACGCAAAACACACTGTCGACATGCGACATATTGGCATGAATTGGCGGGACGGAATATAACATAGGGTAACAGTGGATAACTGAGGACGGCAGCATACGACTCGCGTCGGCTCCTCCTTCTGCCTCGGAGACTTGCTGGATTGGCATAGACAAACCAAAGTTCTGGCTACGCAGTGATCGAGGCGTAGCCACACCATGACCAATCCTCTTCGTCGAGATGCTTTGCTCCGGTTGAAGGTCGAAACCGACCTCGCCCGCGCCGTGGAGACCACCGCCCGCCAGCGCGGCCAGACCATGAGCGAGTACGTCAGGCAGAGCCTGCGTGCGCACCTCGCTCGCCATGGTGTTCGGCTCAGCCCCGACGATGGCCCTGGCACCCCGCCGGCCGCTCCCACCCTCGCTCGTGCAGCTTGAGGAGATCTGCGTGCATCAGCTCCCGACCGCCAACGTCCGCCACGACCGCCACCTCGCTCCAGTCGCTAGCCTCGGCCGCAGCCGTCCTGACTTGCAGCCGGTGGCGCCGTCTGCGCCCCGGACCTCGGCGCAGATCTTCGCTGACGGCGAGCGCGCCCGGCTTGAGTGCGATGCCCTTCTTGCGCGCCGGCCGGACATGCTGCTGATCGGTTCGCCCGAGGAGGTCGCCGCCCTCGACGCCAGCATTGATCTGGCTCGGATCCGGATGCTGCAGGCCAACACGCAGCATGGCGCCGCACTGGCTGCCGAGGCTGAAGCCCAGGCTGCGCACGAAGCCGAGCAGAAGCGCCGCAAGGATCTCCACCGCAAGGCCATGAAGGCCAGCGCCGAGACCGAAAAGCTGGCGGCCGAGTACGTCATCGAGGCGCAGCGTCTGGTGCCGTTACTGGAGAAGATCCGTGAGCGGGCCGCGCTGATTGAGGCGGCCAACTATGCCTTGCCCGACGGCGCCGAGCCGGTCTTGCCCGGTGAGCCGCGCTGCAGCTGGGAAGATCGCCCCGACCAACCGCACAGCTCGATTGCCAGCCGGGTACGGCTGCCCGGCTTGGATCGCTCCACCCCCATCTGGTGAGGACGTCATCATGACCATCAGCCGACAAGAAACTGCCGAGAACGTCGCCTTCTGGCGCCGCGTCCTCAACAAGCCCGAGCCGACCGCCCCCAAGAGTAAGCCTACCCAGGCCGAGCGCATGGCTACGTGGTCAGCCCGCAACCGCGAGGACGAAGCCAAGGCCATTCAGACCCGTTCGGCGGTCGAGCGGACCCGGCGCGATCTAGGCACGCCCGGCGGGGCCTTCGAGGTCGGCGCTCAGAGATATGCGGCGGATGGCTCGCTCTGGCGTCGTACCGCCTAGCGCAGCCCCGCCTTCCAAGCTCCCCAGGTTGCATGCGGTTTCCTGGGTCGAGGGACGGTCGCGCCAGTGAGTCTCAGCACTGGCGCGGCCAACCCCTTCAGTCCGACGATCAGCACACGGACACAGACAATGGCGAGCACCAAGCCGGACATCACCACGCAGCCCGACGTGCCGGTCATCGAGACCACGCCCGTCGATCACGGTGACGCTCAGGGCATCGGCAACGTGGAGCAGGCGCCGATCAGAGCCGACCTGCTGCACGAGAGGGCTGAGGAGGTCGCGGCTCGTGATGCGGCATTGCGATCGGCAGGGATGCGGTGAGGGGCCACTGCTACCGACGGTCCTCATCCCGCGGCGGTGGGCCTTTCCCCACCTTGATGAACCTGCCGATGAACAGACCGAGCGGGATCGAGATCAGGAACCAGCCTCGGAGAAAGCGAAGCACCTTCAGCATGGACTGTCCCCTGATCACCGAGGGATCAACAGAGCACGCCGCAGGGAGTGCCATCGGGACCATCTCAGGGGAGGGTGACCGGTTTGCATGAGTCCCGGGGTCCCTGTTCGGGAGGGGGGAAGCCGAGGGTCCGCGCGAGCGCACGGTCTGTCTAGGTGCAGAATTTTTTTAGAGTTCCACCACAACGGGGAGAAAAACCTTGAGCATGACCCGCAAACTCTGGTCGCTGAACGCGCTGTCGACCGAGATGAGCTACGATCGCCGGACGGTTGCGCTCGCACTCAAGAACATTCGGCCCGACGGGCAGCTTGCAGGTCACCCGGCGTGGTTTCTCGACACCGCGCTGAACGTTCTGAAGGTGAAGCCGAAGCCCGTCGAGGAAAGCTTCGATCCGAAGTGGCCGGATGCCTACAAGGTCAACGCGGAAAAGTGCGACAACTTCCCGGCCGGATGTGTCGTGATGGGCGTCATGGACATGGTTTATCGCGCGCCCGCACTGGCTGGTGTCTTTGCAGTCGAGGCCGGAGCTTATCCAGCGACCGCCTACCGCATGAAGCAATATCTGTCCGTCGCCTTGATGATGGCAGCCCAAGACGCGCTGAAGCGATTGGGTGTGGAGCCCTTCTCAAAGGGCGAGCAGATGCGCTGGTCCGAAAAAGAGTTCGACGAATGCAACTGGCCTCATCTCGCCAGCAAGGCCGGCGTGCCCTGTGATGTCGAGGGCTGGCGCGCTGCAATGCTGGAGAAGAACAAGGCTGAAGCACAGGCTGCTGCATGACCGACTAGCCGCCCCCTCCTCCCGTACCCTCGGACGACCCGCCCCGCAGCGGCGAGATCCGAACCCTGCTCGGCGTGCCCCTGCGCGGGGACGGCAGAAAGCGGCAGAAGGTGACCGCGAATGGCTGAAGAGACTCTTCAACTATCTGCGGAGGTTAGCGACGAATTTTCCGGCCCCTCAAAGCTCTACGCACCAGACTGCTCGAAGCTGGCTGGGAATGCGGATCGATTGCTCGGCGCTACAGATGCAGCAGGTCGCCTAGTCGTCTGAATCTGACGCTTGCTACCCGCAGCGACGGGCCGCATGCGACCCTTCTCTGAAGTTCGGAAGGTCCACTTGTGGTCGCCTGATCGAGATCTGTGACCAATCCCGACCAGACGCGGCTCGGCTGCTTCGATCACGGGCTGGCGGAAGCGGATACGCCGTACAGCTGCGTTCTCCACAGATCATGAGCCCCCTGATGGGCGGGCCTGCGGGCTTATCTGCCTTCCGCACTGAGTAAGGCCCGCGTCAGCTGGAAATCAGATCTTCGCGCGAGAACCTCCGAACGACGGCTCACGCCTCGACGCGGTTCATCCGTGTGCTTTCAGACAGCAACACATCGCGCCTTCAGCCGCTTTACCTCTTCGACTTGGTGTGTGTGAGACGGCTGTGGCTCGGTACTACTTCGACATCCACGATGGGGAGGCACTTCGCCGGGACCCGGAGGGTAGCGAGTGCGACAGCCCTGAAGCCGTCCGGGATGAGGCCATGCACGCCCTGCCGTTCGTCGCCAAGGAAGCGATCCCCCGGGCCGTGAGTGACACGCAGGCCTTCACCGTGCTG
>NZ_BPQS01000021.1 GCF_022179385.1 Methylobacterium longum
AGCCGTGGGCATCGAACGGCACCCCGTAATGGCTTGCACCGGGTTTGCCGGCGAACTGGATGAACGGGCTCGGGTAGCGCGTGTTCGAATCGAGATAGCCGAAATGGTGCAAGAACTTGCGTCTCTGCGCGGCATCCTCGCTCTCCGCCGGGGGCCAGAGCTGGTCGACCCCCGGGGCCGTTAGAGCCGCCATCATCGCCTGGCGGAGCGCCGCGTAGCCGGCCCCGTTGAGGCGTACGCCGTCCTCGGTAAGATCGGGCCTGAGCGCTCCCGTCTCGGTGGCCAGGACGGCATCGTAGTCGATGAAGTCTGCACCGCAGTCAGCGGCGTGGTCGCGCAGCCACGCGTTGACCTGCCCGATGAGCGCGACCGGCAACCCGGCCGCATCCGGCGCGCCCGGATCCACCGGCGGGATCGAGCCGACCCAGGTCCGCACGTAGAGGTCGCTCGCGTCCCGCAGCATGGCGGCAATGTCGGCCACGATGGCCGCGCACGTGACTGAATGACCCCGGCCGAGGATGTCGTCGCGACCGGCGATCAGGTGCAGGCCCTTCGCCCCGTAGGCGGCGATGTCGGAGCGCAGGCGCCGCGCCATGTCGCGCGTCGACTGCCCGATGATTCCCCGGGGCACCGTCTGCGGCCCGGAGAACAGCGCCGGCGTCTCGGCCGTCAACCCCATCGTCACCGAATCGCCGAAGAACAGGATCGGCCCGAACGGGAACAGCGGCTTGTCTGCCTCCGGCATCGTCGTGCAGCCTCAGCGCGCGGCGAAGATCTCGATCCCGTCGAGGTGCAGATGCTGCTCCTCGTCGAGATCGACCTTGAGATAGCGGAACCGGACGTTGTCGAACCGCAGGTGGAGGGGCAACCCAGGATGGCAATGGGCGTCCACGGCATCGAAGACGAGGCGATAATCGTCTTCCGTCTCGCCCAGCCAGATCCGCATCAACTGCGCCCGCTCGCTGGGCTGCCCCCAGCGGTTGTAGATCCGGATCTCCGAGACGCGCTCGACCGCGCCGAGGTCGAGGACGCACCACGGATTGCGGTCGAGGCCCGTGTGGAAGAAGAACGACGGGTCGCCGGTGGTGCGCTCGCCGTAGGTGCCGGTCGTCCCCGACCAGGGGGAGGCGGAGCTGGCGCGCCAAGCCTTGCCCAGCGCGATGTTCTGCGACGGGCGCGCCCAGACCAGCGCGTCCAGCTCGAGTTCGTCGATCAACGTCCGGATCCGCTTCGACGGCTCGCGCAGCGCCGGGATCTCTAGATCGAGCTTGTAGACCAGGTTCGACAGGATGCTCTGGTCGAAGCGGTGGTCGATGAACCCGTCGAAATCCGGGAGGCCCAGCTGATTGGGGATGTCGGTGACGACCCTGGGATCACGCGCGTAGCGCAGCCACTCGGCGACCAGATGGCGCGTGGCCGGGCTCACCATGAAGGCGATCCACGAGGCCTGGATCTGGTCAGCGTTCCAGTAGCGCTCCGTGTCGCAGTCCATGAGCACGAAGCAATCGCGCTTGGTCCAAACCCGCTGCGGCCGGCCGTGCAGCACGCCGACCGCGACCCGGCACTCGGACCCAGCGAGCCAGCTCAGGAGCGGCGCCACCGGCGGCAGCGGATCCTCGCCCACTGCCTGCATCCCCGTGTCGCTGAAGACGATGAAGTCGCCGTCGCGACGCTTCTCCAGCGCCTCGGCGATAATATAGGGCTTCCAGGCCCAGTTTCCCGCGCCACGCGAACGGTCGAGGATCTCCCGGTGCTCTCGGTAAAATGCCGTCTGGCGCAACCGGTCGGGCGACCAGTTCTCTACCGTGTCGAAGTCACCCGTACCCGCCGCCGCGGCTGCAAGCCGGCGCTGGCTCTCGACGTAGTGGTACTTCGCGGCGAAGCTGACCAGCGTCTTGTGGCGTCCGCGCAGCCTGCGGCGCTGAACCATCAGCACCTCGGCGCGGTGCGTCGCGTAGGCGTTGACGCATAGTGCCTCGGGCGCTCCGTCCTCCCTCGCCAACTGGATCCTCCTGCTGATCGGCTGAGGGCTTGTCACCGACTTTCGCTTCTTCGGCAAGGTTGCGGCGGCTGACCCCGCCGCCGTGCCCGGGCCGCTAATCACGGAAACGCGCGACTGGCGGCGATTACCCCCTTAGCGATTTGTCGGCGGCGGTCCGGGTGGCGTCTTCCTCACACCACTTGTGAGCCGGTCATGATGGTGAGGGTGCGGCGTGAATGCATGCGGCCCGTCGCTAACCAACCTGATCGTCGAAGGCGAGCTTCTCGATCGGGTAGTCAATCATCAATTGACGGCGCTCTCGGGAGTTATCCCACTCGCCGACCTTGGTGTACTCGCCCGTAGTGTCGAGAACCTCGACGATCTTCCCGATCGTGGGAATACCCCGAAAATGCTGGGGCCAGCCCGAGGCGAAGAAAAATACTTCCTCGACGTGTTCGGATAGATGACACACGCCCGGTCCGAATGTGCCGAGGCCGAATACGAGGTAGCGGCCGTTCACCAGCGCGGCAACGTCGTCGGCGAGTGCCCCACTTTGCGTCGTGAGCGGAATGCCGGTTTCCACGATGTAAGCCTCCAATTCTGAAATCACAGGATTCAGGCGGTTCTCGAAGACCATCTTGATCGACGAGATTCGCTTTTCTGTGAGGAGGCGTTGGATGACGAGCTTGTAGAAGGCCAGCGGCGGCTGCGGATAGTGGGGGGCCACCCAAGTGCTGAAGATGTCGCCAGAGCGAATGTGGATGAGGAGCTGATCGTCGGGTTTTTCCGGAAAGCTCGTGGGAAGCCGGTTGAACAGTGGGCGGATGTAGTTCGTGATGATGTGGCGTGACTGCTTTTGTTCTAGCTCGCCCGCGAGTTTCTGAATCTTGACGTCGAAGAACATGCCGGACAGGAAGTACCCATCCGTCGGCAACGGATGCGAGGCCGGAATGAAGGTGATGCCGCCGATCTCCCGGGGTTCGTTGTAGTTGAGGACCTCGCTCCGGTCCATGATGGATAACTTGATGTACTTGAGCTTGAGCGCTTTGCAGATCCCGATCGCGAGCAAGCATTGAATGATGAAGTTGCCGAAGGCACCGTTCTCGTAGAGATCGATGCCGACGATCGACAGTCCTCGCTGCTCCGGATGGCCGAGCAGGCGGTATCCCCTATAGACATCGACGCCCGGGTGCTCGGAGACAAGATCAAAATCCGCGTTCATGAGCTTGCGCCAAACGATGAGATCGAAGGCGGCCCGCTCGGTCCAGACGCGTGCGGCGCGTGCATCGTGCGGATCAGCCGCGGTGGCGAAGACACGGATGTAGCGAGCCCAACTCGCCTCGCCCGGAGCGACCGCGATCAACGAAGTAGAAGCCGCGCTTGGCGCTTGTGAGACGACTTCGGGAGACGACCACGTCTCACCGTCATCGGAGAAGGCGAGCCGAGCTTCGAGTGTATCCGCGGAGACGGCGTCCCGCGTCGTCTCGAACTGAACGGAATGGATCGGGAAACGGAGACCCAAGTCAATCTGCCGCCAGGCGTCGCTCCCGGAGGCGTCCGAGGGCGAGGCGCCAACCTGATCCACGATCGTCCACGCGCCATTCGGAGCGAGTTCGACAAGATCGCGATGAGATACCTGTTCGCCTACCATCGACTACGTTCCATGTTTCCCAGCCAACGTCTCATGTCGGCTTGATCGCGATCGAGCCTACCCGGCAATGCCGCCAACCACGTTGGCAGGCTTCAGTCGCAAACGGCGACACAAGCAGAACATCCCGCACCGTCCCGCACGCCGATGCGTCGTTCCGAATCCGCGAGCCGTCTCTAAGAGAGGCCGGCGCTGAGGTCGAGGCGTGGGCTTCGGTGCGCCGTGCACCAGGCAGCTCCACATGGACAGGCTGCGTCGCTCGATGCGATATCAGGCGCGATCCGACCGATGTTCGCGATCGCGCGCTCCGAACGATGGCGTCCAAACGGCTCGCGCCTGGTCCTGCAAGCTGAGATCGAACAAGCATGCCCATCAAGATCGTCGACCTCGGCCATAACAATCAGATCGACACGTCGGATGATTTTCTCGCAACGCAGAATGGAACCATCTTCTTCGAACGCAGCAACAACCACATCATCATTGGAAAGAATTCGAACAGTGACGATATCTATCTTCACTGCGGATCCGACGCGGCGGTCCATATCGGCGATCACGTGCGCTTGGCCAAGGCCCGGATGCACATCGTCGCGCCGACCAAGCTGATCATCGCGGAATTCACCTCATTTGTCGGAAATGCGCAAATCTCAGCGCATGAATCGGCCGAGATCACCTTCGGTCATAATTGCCTGATCGCTGACGAGGTGACGGTGTCGGTGAGCGACATGCACTCGGTCATCGACGTGGAGACCGGCAAGCGGATCAATCCGGCGCGACCGATCTTGATCGGCCACCGCGTTTGGATCGGTGCGCGCTCGACGGTGCTGAAGGGCACGACGATCGGCGACGGATCCTTCATCGGGGCACATTCGCTCGTGCGCGGCACCTTCCCAGCCAACGTCATGGCCGCCGGGGTGCCGGCGAAGGTGATCCGCACCGGTGTCACGTGGCGCACCGATCTGATCTGACCCCGCCCGCTCAGGCGTCGAGCCCGAGCATCAGCCCGAGGTTCTGCACTGCCGCACCCGAGGCGCCCTTGCCGAGGTTGTCGAGGCGCGCCACCAGCACCGCCTGCCCGTGGTCGGACGAGCCGAACACCCGCAGCTCCAGCCGGTCGGTGTCGTTGAGGTCCTCCGGTTCGATCTTCTCCCTGTGCGCGCCGGTGGCGGCGCCCGGCACCACCTGCACCAGCGGCTCCCCGGCGTACCAGTCGCGCAGCGCCGCCTCTAGGTCGCCCGCCGCGGGCTTGCCCGGCAGGGTGTTGAGGTGGAGCGGCACGCTCACCAGCATGCCCTGCCGGAAACTGCCCACGGACGGCACGAAGATCGGCCGCCGCGTCAGCCCGCTGTAGCGCTGCAGCTCGGGCACATGCTTGTGGGCGAAGCCGAGGCCGTAGAGCTGGAACGGGGGCGCCGTGCCCTGCTCGTAGGCCTCGATCATGCTCTTGCCGCCGCCGCTGTAGCCGCTGACCGCGTTGACGCTGATCGGGTGATCGGCCGGGATCAGGCCGCCCGCCACGAGCGGGCGCAGGAGCGCGATGCCGCCGGTCGGGTAGCAGCCGGGATTGGCCACGCGCCGGGCGCGGGCGACCGCGGCCCCCTGTTCCCGAGTCATCTCCGGGAAGCCGTAGGTCCAGCCCTCCGCGACCCGGTGGGCGGTGCTGGCGTCGAGGACGCGCGGGCCGCCGCCGGGCAGTCCGTCGGCGAGCGCCACCGTCTCCCGGGCGGCTTCGTCCGGCAGGCAGAGCACGACGAGGTCGACCCCGGCGAGCAGCGCGCGCTTGGCCTCCGGATCCTTCCTGTGCGCGGGCGCGATGCTGCGCAGGGCGACCCGGCCGTCGCGCTCCAGGCGCTCGCGGATGCCGAGGCCGGTGGTGCCGGCCTCGCCGTCGATGAACACGGTGGGCTTCGTCGCGCCTTCGCCAGCCATGATCCGCTCGTCCTTCCGATTCGACCTATCGCCCGAGTTCGGCACCGCACGCGCCGATCACGTGAGCGCGGTGCACCATGCTGTCAACGGCTGCGCGGCAGCCGGAAACGCGAAAGGGCGGCCCCGCAGGAGCCGCCCTCTCCGTGACACCGGTGTGACCGGGTGTCTTAACGCTTGGAGAACTGGAAGCTGCGGCGGGCCTTCTTGCGGCCGTACTTCTTGCGCTCGACCACGCGGGCGTCGCGGGTCAGGAAGCCTTCGCGCTTCAGGGGCGCGCGCAGCTCCGGCTCGTAGTAGGTCAGCGCCTTCGAGAGCCCGTGCCGCACGGCGCCGGCCTGGCCGGAGAGGCCGCCGCCCGCCACCGTGACGTTGATGTCGTACTGGTCGATGCGGCCGGCGATCTCCAGCGGCTGGCGCAGGATCATGCGCAGCACCGGCCGGGCGAAGTAGACCTCCACGGGGCGCTTGTTGATCGTGACCGTGCCGTTGCCGGGTTTGATCCAGACGCGGGCGACCGCGTCCTTGCGCTTGCCGGTGGCGTAGGCGCGCCCTTGAGCGTCCAGCTTCTGGACGTGCACGGGGGCCTCGTTGGCCGGATCGACCGCGCCGGTGTTCGACCGGTTGAGGTCGGCGAGGGACTGCAGGGTCGCCATGATCAAGCGCTCACGTTCTTGCGGTTGAGGGCGCCGACGTCGAGCGCCTGCGGCTGCTGGGCCTCGTGCGGGTGCTCGGTGCCCTTGTAGACGCGGAGGTTGCTGAGGATCTGACGGAAGAGCGGGCCGCGGGGCAGCATGCGCTCGACGGCCTTCTCGACCACGCGCTCGGGGAACCGGCCTTCGAGGATGAACTTGGCCGTCCGCTCCTTGATGCCGCCCGGATAGCCGGTGTGGTAGAAGTAGCTTTTCTGGCTGTACTTACGCCCGGTGAACTTCACCTTCTCGGCGTTGATGACGATGACGTTGTCGCCGCAATCGACGTGGGGCGTGTAGGCGGCCTTGTGCTTGCCGCGCAGGCGCATCGCCACGATCGATGCGAGACGGCCCACCACGAGGCCCTCCGCGTCGATCACGATCCACTTCTTGTCGACCTCGGCGGGCTTCAGCGAGGTGGTCTTCATAGCCAAATCCCAGGGGTTCCGACGGATCCGGCCCCGACGGGTCGGGGCATTCAGGCATCGGGGTGCCGAAAAACGAGCCGCCGCGTGGAATGCACGCGGCGGCGGTGCCGGGTGGATAGCCGGACCGGGAGGGCGGGTCAACAGAGAAAATCGAAAACGCAAAAAGACGAGCGCTGAGAATGACTTCCAATCTGCGGTATCAGGATACCGCAGGTCAGTCGCTCCGCCGGCCGCGCTCGGCGATGGTGAGCCTCTGGACGCCCCGGCCGGCGAGCACGGGCTTCTTCGCGCTGAGGATGCGGGAGTTGACCCCGGTCCAGCCGATCTCGCCCGACAGGCGCCCGTACTCGATCTTGGGACAGCGGTTCATGATCACCGTGAGCCCGCGCGCCTCGGCCCGTCCGGCCGCCGCGTCGTCGCGCACGCCGAGCTGCATCCAGATCACCGTCGGCAACGGGTCGAGGGCCAGCGCCTCGTCCACCAGCGGGCCCGCCGCGGCGGAGTTGCGGAAGATCTCGACCATGTCGATCGGCTGCCCGGCGAGGGACGCCTGCACCTCCGCGAGGGAGGCGGCGACCCGGCGCCCGAGCAGGTCCTGGCCGGCGATGCCCGGATTGACCGGCGTCACCGCGTAGCCCCGGTCGAGGAGATACTTCAGCACGATCCAGCTCGGGCGGGCCGGGTTCGCCGAGGCGCCCACCAGGGCGATCGTGCGCGCGGCGTTGAGGATCGCGCGGATGCGCGCATCGGGGTAGCGGGCGTGCCGGGCGGCGATCTCCGCGGCGGGCTCGGACCCGTCGGTCGTCTCGTGCATGGCGTGCCTCCATCCTTGTTCCGGCCGGCCTTACAGCCGCCAGACCTCGTAGCCCAGCCGCGTGAAGGTTGCCCGGTCGTGGAGCGACTTCACGTCGACGACCAGCCCCCCGGGCTTCAGCCGCGCGGTGATCTCGTCCGGCGCCATCAGGGCATAGTCCCGGTGCGGCACCGCGATCACGACGGCGTCCGCGTCCCCCGGCAGGTCGTCCCAGTCGACCAGGGCGAGGCCGTGCTCGGCCTCCGCCTCCGCCGCGCTGGCCCGGGGATCGTGGACCGAGACGGCGCAGCCGAACGCGGCCAGTTCCCGGACGAGGTCGGCGACCTTCGAGTTGCGCAGGTCCGCGCAGTTCTCCTTGAAGGTCAGGCCCAGCACGACGACCCGCGCGTTTCCGGCGCCGCCGCGGCGGACGATCCGCTTCACCGTCCCGCGGGCGACGTGGGCGGCCATGCTGTCGTTGATCCGCCGCCCCGCCAGGATCACCTGCGGGTGGTAGCCGATCATCGCGGCCTTGTGGGTCAGGTAGTAGGGATCGACCCCGATGCAGTGGCCGCCGACGAGCCCGGGCCGGAACGGCAGGAAGTTCCACTTGGTCCCGGCCGCCTCGAGCACCTCGAGGGTATCGAGGTCGAGCTTGTCGAAGATCAGCGACAGCTCGTTCATGAGCGCGATGTTCAGGTCGCGCTGGGTGTTCTCGATGACTTTGGCGGCCTCCGCGACCCGGATCGAGGCGGCGGCGTGGAGGCCCGCATCGACGATCGTCCCGTAGAGGTCCTTGAGCCGCGCCAGGGTCTCGGGGGTGTCGCCGGAGATGACCTTCACCACCTTGCCGAGGCTGTGCTCCACGTCGCCCGGATTGATCCGCTCGGGGGAGTAGCCGACGGAGAAGTCCCTCTTCCAGCGCAGGCCCGAATGCCGCTCCAGTTCGGGGACGCAGATCTCCTCGGTGGCGCCGGGATAGACGGTGGACTCGAACACCACGGTCGTGCCGGGACGCATGTGCCGCCCGACCAGCGCCGAGGCCGTGACCAGCAGGTCGAAATCCGGGCACTGCGCCGCGTCGACCGGGGTCGGGACCGTGACGATGATGACGTCCGCCTCCCCCAGCCGGGCCGGATCGTCGGTGACCGTCAGGTGGCCGGCGGCCCGGAACGCCTCCGCGCTGATCTCGCCGGCCGGGTCGACGCCGTCGCGGTAGGCCGCGACCTTGGCGGCGGAGCGCTCGAAGCCGATCGTCGGCCGGGTCCGGCCGAAGGCCAGGGCGAGGGGGAGCCCGACATAGCCCAGGCCGACGATTGCCACGCTCTCCGCCATGCCGGATCCCTCCGCGGACCGGGGCACGCCGGTGACGGCCTCTTCCGCCGGCGGCGTATAGGGGCGGCCCGGGCCCGCGTCGAGCCGTCGCCCGGGGCGGTTCAGGTCAGCGACATGCGCAGGGGCGGCTCCACCTCCGGCGGCAGCGGCGAGACGTAGCCGGCGGCACCGACCCGGCGGGCGAGGTCCGCCCTGGCGGCGTCGCGCAGGGCCGCGTCGGTCAGCGCACGGGTGCCGGTGGCGGCCATCGCCTTGGCGACCTGCACCATCGCCTTGTGGGCCGCCGGGGTCCGCCCCTGCGCCACCACCTGCCAGGTGTGGAACGGCGTGCCGATCGCCACCGTGGGTGCGTGGGCCTGGACGGTCGGCACCACCCAGCTCACGTCGCCGACATCGGTGGAGCCCACCGCCGGATTGCGCGGCGCGTCGAGGGGCACGAGGAAATCCGCGAGCGGTGCCTCGGTCCGCGGCATCCCGATGGCGCGAAACACGGCATCGATGTCGCCGTCGGTCAGGGTCGCCCGGATCTCGTCGGCGAAGGCCCGGTCGGCGGCATCGAAATGGGGCGGCCCGAGCTCCTCCATCACCCCGTGGAGCGCCCGCTCCAGGGGCTCGTTGCCCACGAGGTTCGACACCGCGCTGACGATCCGGACCTCCACCGCGGTCTCGGTCATCAGGGCGGCGCCTTGCGCGATCTTCTTCACCCGCTCGACCAGCGCCAGCATGCCCGGCAGGTCGCGAGCCCGGATCGAGTAGCGCACCGTCGCGCCGGCCTGGACGACGTTCGGGGCGATGCCGCCGGCGTCGAGATAGGCGTAGTGGACCCGCGCGTCGGACGGCATGTGCTCGCGCATGTAGTTCACGCCGACGCTCATCAGCTCGACGGCGTCGAGGGCCGAGCGCCCGAGATGGGGCGCGGCCGCCGCGTGGGCGGTGCGCCCGGTGAAGACGAAGTCCGCCCGGGTGTTGGCGAGCGCCACCGGCGGCGCCACCTCCCAGAAGCTGCCCGGATGCCAGGAGATCGCGATGTCGGCCTCCGCGAAGGCGCCGGCGCGGACCATGAAGGCCTTGGCGGCGCCGCCCTCCTCCGCCGGACAGCCGTAGTAGCGCACGCGGCCGGGCGTGCCGGTCTCGGCGAGCCAGTCCTTCACGGCGGTGGCGGCGAGCAAAGCCGCCGCCCCGAGGAGGTTGTGGCCGCAGCCGTGGCCGTGGCCCCCCGCCTCGACCGGCCGGTGCTCGGCGACGCCCGCCTCCTGCGACAGGCCGGGAAGCGCGTCGTACTCGCCGAGGAAGGCGATGACCGGCCCGCCCGCCCCGGCCTCGCCCATCACGGCGGTGGGGATTCCGGCGACCGCTTCCGTGACCCGGAAACCCTGGTGGCGCAGCTCGGCGACGTGCTCGGCGCAGGAGCGAGCTTCGGTGTAGCAGACCTCCGGCAGGCTCCAGACCCGCTCGGACAGGGCGATCAGCCGCTCCGCCTGCCCGTCGACGTGGCGCCACACGGCGTTGCGGTTGTCCATGGGAAGAGCCTCCGAAAGGGCGCGTCGGCGGTCCTGTTGCAGGGTCGGCGCCAGGAAACCATGGGGATCGGGCGTCTGGCGACACGTTTCGGTTGAAGCGTCACTGGCCCGCCCCTTGCCAAGGCCGCCACCAGAATGATGCTGTGCCCGTCACGGCGGCAACCAGGAAATCAAATGGACGAACGGGATCTGCGCGGCCTCATCGGGCGGGTGAAGGACGGCCGCCTGTCGCGGCGCGCCTTCGTGCAGCGCATGGTGGCGGTCGGCCTCAGCGCGCCGATGGCCGGTCTGATGCTCGCCGGCAACGGCGTGGCGATGGCGGCCGACATGCGGGCCGGCTACAAGCCCGCCAAGGCCGGCGGCGGCGGCGCGCTCAAGCTGCTCTGGTGGCAGGCACCGACGCTGATCAACCCGCATTTCGCCATCGGCACCAAGGACCAGGACGCCTCGCGGATCTTCTACGAGCCGCTCGCCGCCTGGGACCCGGACGGCAACCTCGCGCCGGTGCTGGCCGCCACGATCCCGTCCAAGGAGAACGGGGCGCTCGCCGCGGACGGCCGCTCGGTGGTCTGGACCTTGAAGTCCGGCGTGACGTGGCACGACGGCAAGCCGCTCACCGCCGACGACCTCGTCTTCACCTGGGAGTACGCCCGCGACCCCGCCACCGCGGCGGTGTCGGCCGGCTCCTACAAGGATTGCAAGGTCGAGAAGATCGACGACCTCAGCGTCCGAGTCCTGTTCGACAAGCCAACGCCCTACTGGTGCGACGCCTTCGTGGGCATCGTCGGGATGGTGCTGCCCAAGCACCTGTTCGGGCCCTACAGCGGCGCCAAGTCCCGGGACGCGCCCCAGAACCTCGCCCCCGTGGGCACCGGCCCGTACCGGTTCGTGGAGTTCCGGCCCGGCGACATCGTCCGCGGGGAGCGCAACCCCGCTTATCACCTGCCGAACCGGCCCTACTTCGACACCATCGAGATGAAGGGCGGCGGCGACGCGGTCTCGGCCGCCCGCGCGGTGCTCCAGACCGGCGAGTACGACTACGCCTGGAACATGCTGATCGAGGACGAGGTCCTGAAGCGCCTGGAGACCGGCGGCAAGGGCCGGGTCGACGTGGTCTACGGCGGCAAGCTCGAGTTCCTGCTGCTCAACGCCACCGATCCGAACGTCGAGGTCGACGGCGAGCGCGCCTCGATCACCACCAAGCACCCCGCCTTCTCCGACCCGAAGGTGGCCCAGGCGATCAACCTGCTCGTCGACCGCAAGTCGATCCAGACCTACATCTACGGCCGCACCGGCAAGCCCACCGCCAACACGGTGAACGGCCCGGAGCGCTTCGTCTCCAGGGACACGAAGTTCGCCTTCGACCCGGCCAAGGCCAACGCGCTCCTGGACGAGGCCGGCTGGAGGAAGGGCCCGGACGGCATCCGCGCCAAGGACGGCAAGAGGCTCAAGCTGCTGTTCCAGACCTCGATCAACGCCCCGCGCCAGAAGACCCAGGCGATCATCAAGCAGGCCGCCGCGAAGGCCGGCATCGAGATCGAGCTGAAATCGGTGACCGGCTCGGTGTTCTTCTCCTCCGACCCGGCCAATCCCGACACCTGCACGCATTTCTACGCCGACATGGAAATGTACGCCTACAGCATGACGCAGGCCGATCCGGCGATCTGGCTGCTCATGTACGCCTCCTGGGAGGTGGCCCAGAAGGCCAACAAGTGGCAGGGCCGCAACGTCGTGCGCTGGCGCAGCGACGCCTACGACGCGGCCTACAACGCCGCCCAGAGCGAGCTCGACCCGGTCAAGCGCGCCGCGCTCCTGATCAAATGCAACGACCTCGCGGTCTCCGAGAACGTGCTGCCGCTGATCCACCGCGCCGAAGTCTCGGCGGTGGGCGCCACGCTCACGGCGCCCCGCAGCGGCTGGGACAACGACCTGTCGTTCCTGCCCGAATGGTACAGGGAGGCCTGAGCGGGAGGCGAGCGCCGAGAATCGAGGCACAACAATGGGCGCCTACATCCTGCGTCGTCTCCTGATCGCGATCCCGAGCCTGCTGGGCATCAGCCTGATCCTGTTCACCGTCCTGGCGCTGGCGCCGGGCGACCCGTTCGGCGAGCTCGCCAGCAACCCGAACGTGCCGCCCGAGGTGCGGGCGGCGCTCCGCGTCAAGTTCGGCCTCGATGATCCGATCTTCACCCGCTACCTGCACTGGCTGACCGCCATGCTGCAGGGGGACTGGGGCTTCTCCTTCGCCAGCCGGGTGAACGTCGCTGCCCTGATCCTCCAGCGGCTGCCGACGACCCTGTTCGTGGTCGGCTCCTCGCAGGTGCTGGCGCTGCTGATCGCGGTGCCGGTGGGCCTCACCGCCGCCCGCCGGCCCTACTCCCTGGCCGACCAGGTCGCCAACACGCTGGCCTTCGTGGGCTTCTCCCTGCCGACCTTCTTCACCGGCCTGCTGTTCATCCTGCTGTTCTCGATCAAGCTCGGCTGGCTGCCCTTCGTCTACCAGGCCGACCTGCCGGGGACCGGCCTGCCCTGGATCTGGGCGAATGTCCGGCAGGCGATCATGCCGGTGGCGGTGCTGGGCTTCTTCCAGGCCGCCTCCTATACCCGCTACGTCCGCGCCTCGGCGCTGGACGTCGCCCGCCTCGACTACGTCACCACGGCCCGCGCCAAGGGCCTGACCGAGGGCACGGTCACCCGCCGGCACATCGCCCGCAACGCCCTGATCCCGGTGGTGACGCTCGTCGCCCTCCAGATCCCCGCGGTGTTCGGCGGCGCCATCGTCACCGAGCAGATCTTCCGGATCCCCGGCATCGGCTCGCTGCTGATCGACGCCATGCTGGCCAACGACACGCCGGTGGTGATGGCCGTGACCTTCGTGTTCGCCGGCCTCGTCATCCTGTTCAACCTCGTCGCGGACCTGCTCTATGGCTGGCTCGACCCTCGCATCGCCCTCCGATGAGGCGCCTGCCCTCGCCCGCCCGCCGGCCTCGCCCGGGCGGGAGACGTGGCGGCGCTTCCGGCGGCACCGGCTGGCGCTGGCGAGCGTCGGCGTGCTGGCGCTGCTCGTTGGCGGCGTGGTGTTCGGCGGCTTCCTCTGGCCGGTCGCCATCGACGACATCGACTTCGCCGCCCAGCTCCAGGGCCCGTCCTGGGACCACCCGTTCGGGACCGACGATCTCGGCCAGGACCTGCTCGCCCGGATGATCTACGGCGGCCGGATCTCCCTGGCGGTCGGCTTCGCCGCCATGGCGGTGGCGAGCCTGATCGGGGTGCTGGTCGGGGCGCTGGCCGGCATGTCGCGCCGCCTCCTCGACCCGGTGCTGATGTGGCTGACCGACTTGTTCCTGTCCCTGCCGCAGCTGCCGCTGCTGCTCCTCGTGATCTACCTGTTCCGCGACAGCCTGAAGGCCGTGTTCGGCAGCCAGGGCGGGGTGTTCCTGATGATCGTCGCGGTGATCGGGGGCCTGCGCTGGATGCCGGTCGCCCGGCTGGTGCGGGCACAGTTCCTGTCTCTGCGCGAGAAGGAGTTCGTGGAGGCCGCCCGCTCGCAGGGGGCCACCGCCGCGCATCTCGTGCGGCGCCACATCCTGCCGAACGCGCTGGGGCCGGTGATCGTGGCGGCCAGCATCGAAGTCTCGGCGGCGATCATCGCGGAATCGACGCTGTCCTTCCTCGGCCTCGGCTTCCCCCCCGACATCCCGACCTGGGGGCGGCTGCTGTTCGACGCCAAGGACCATCTCGACGTCGCGCCGCACTGGGCGCTGTTCCCGGGGGGCGCGATCTTCCTCACGGTGCTGTCGATCAACTTCATCGGCGACGGCCTGCGCGACGCCCTCGACCCGCGGCGGGTTCTCTAGTGATGGCAGATCCGGTGGACCCGATCCTCTCGGTCTCCGACCTCACCGTGTCCTTCCGCTCGGACGGGCGCTGGCGCGAGGTCGTGCACGGCGTCTCCTTCGACGTGGGCCCGCGCGAGACCGTGGCGCTGGTGGGCGAATCCGGCTCGGGCAAGAGCGTCAGCGCCCTGTCGATCCTGCGCCTCCTGCCGCGGGACGCGAGCCGCATCGGCGGCCGCGTGCGCTTCGCGGGCCGCGAACTGCTCGCCGCCCCCGAGGCCGAGATGCGGCGGGTGCGCGGCGATGCCATCGCCATGATCTTCCAGGAGCCGATGACCTCCCTGAACCCGGTCCTGACCATCGGCTTCCAGATCGCCGAGGCGCTGATCCGGCACCGGGGCCTGTCGCGGTCCGCCGCCGAGGCGGAGGCGCTCCGGCTCCTCGACAAGGTCCGGATCCCGGCCGCCCGGTCGCGCCTGCACGAGTACCCGCACCGCTTCTCCGGCGGCATGCGCCAGCGGGTCATGATCGCCATGGCGCTCGCCTGCCGGCCGAAGCTCCTCATCGCCGACGAGCCGACCACCGCGCTGGACGTCACGATCCAGGCCCAGATCCTCGACCTCATCAAGAGCCTGCAGGACGAGGAGGGGATGTCGGTCCTGTTCATCACCCACGACATGGGCGTGGTCGCCGAGATCGCCGACCGCACCGTGGTGATGTACCGGGGCCGCGCCGTGGAGGCCGGGCCGACCGCGCGGATCTTCGAGGCCCCCGTCGAGCCCTACACGCGGTCGCTCCTCGCCGCGGTCCCGCGCCTCGGGACGATGGCGGGCCGGGCCCGCCCGATGCGCTTCCCGGTGGTCGACCGGACGACCGGCCTGGCGGCGCCGACGCCCGAGACCCCCGACACCGTCCAGGCCGCCGAGCGCCCGGTGCTGGAGGTGCGCGACCTGACCACCCGGTTCGACATCCGCTCCGGCCTCCTCGGCCGCGTGACCGGCCGCGTCCACGCGGTGGAGGGGGTCTCGTTCAGCATCGCGGCCGGCGAGACCCTGGCGCTCGTCGGCGAGTCCGGCTGCGGCAAGTCCACCACCGGCCGCGCGATCCTGCGCCTCGTCGAGCCGCTCTCGGGCTCGGTCCTGCTCGACGGCGAGGACATCATCGGCCTCGATCCGAAGGCCCTGCGCGCCCGCCGCCAGCGCATGCAGATGATCTTCCAGGACCCGTTCGCCAGCCTCGACCCGCGCATGAGCGTCGGCGCCGCGGTGGCGGAGCCGCTGCTGATCAACCGCCTCGCGGCGCCCCGCGAGGCAAGGCGGCGGGCCGAGGACCTGCTGGCCCGGGTCGGCCTCGGCCCCGAGACGGCCGGGCGCTTCCCGCACGAGTTCTCCGGCGGCCAGCGGCAGCGCATCTGCATCGCCCGGGCCCTCGCCCTGAACCCTCGGCTGATCGTCGCCGACGAGGCGGTTTCAGCGCTGGACGTCTCGGTGAAGGCGCAGGTCGTGAACCTGATGCTCGACCTCCAGGCGGAACTCGGCCTCGCCTACCTGTTCATCTCGCACGACATGGCGGTGGTCGAGCGGGTGAGCCACCGGGTCGCCGTGATGTATCTCGGCGAGATCGTGGAGATCGGCCCCCGGGCCGCGGTCTTCGGCGATCCGCAGCACCCCTACACGAGGAAGCTGCTGGCCGCCGTGCCCGTCCCGGATCCGGCCCGGCGGGGCGAGCGCCACGCCCTGCCGGACGACGAGATCCGCAGTCCGATCCGGGCGCCGGACTACGTGCCGCCGGAGCGGCTCTACCGGGAGGTTTCCCCGGGCCACGTCGTGCAGGATCGGGGTGCCGGCTGGACCGGGTCCGCGGCGGGGGAGGCGGCCGCGTGAGCGTTCGGGATCCCGATGCGGATTGAGTGTCGTGCGCGGACGGGGCATGCCCGTGATGTCGCGGGACCCGCGTTCACCGTGAAGCATCCGGGGCGTGACGATGCCTGATCTCCGCTGGACCGCCGGTCCCGTCCACTGCAGCGACCTCGTCGACGCGACCGGCAAGGTCTTCGGCTACGTCGGACCGCGGGCGGGCGGCGTGCGCGGCTACCTCGTCCAGGCCGGCTCGGAATGGCCGCCGCGACCCGCCGCCTTCACCGATCATCCCTCGGCCGAGGCCGCCCGCGGATGGGTCGAGGGCGCGGTCGCCGCGCGCGCAGTCAGGCCCGTGCGCATCGTCCGGGACGCGCGCCCGCCCGCCTGACGCCCGCCGCCTCACCGGCGCCGCGCCCGAACGCCCGGGGCGTGGTCCGCCTCAGCGCTCCCTCTCGGCGGGATCGTCCCACTCGACGCGGCGCGGCCGGACGGCCGGCACGGCCGCCGCGAGGCCGAGCCGGATCGCGGTTCCGACGATCGCGATCAGGGCAGAGACGAGGAGCAGGGAGTCGAGCACGGCGCGGCCCTCACAGCGGTGGGCGGACGGCGCGGGTATGCCGTGCGGCGCGCTGCCGGGCGCGCGCGTTGTGCTGGCGTCGCATCTGCTCCTGGAGCAGTTCGTCGGCCTGCGGCGGGTGGATCACCGTCGATGGAATCGGCGATTCCAGACGATCCTGGTCCTGCGGATGGACTGATTTCATGGGCGCCCTCCTCCGTAGTACTTACGCAGGAGCTTAGCCGTTTGGAAATCTATTGCAACCTCGCTCCCGCGGAGGTCCCGGGGTTCGCGCCGGGGCCTTACTTGCCGAACCGCCCGAGCAGGTTGGGGGCGTAGGCGAGGCAGAGCGCCTGGGCGAGGTAGGCGCCCTGGAACGTCGCGTTCATCTCGAAGCAGCGCTTCAGGACCTTCGCGAAGGGCCGGGCATGGACGGCGCCCTCGATTCCCACGGCCACGGCCAGGATCATCGCGATCGCGACGACGCTGTACCAGTTGAGCCAGCGGGCCGTGACCAGTCCTATGGCCGCGATCAAGATGAAAACCATATCCCTCCCCCGTCGCCGCTTTTGATTTGTTTCCGAGTTGTTACTTACGCAGTTTGATAGGATCTGGGAAGAGGCAAAGGCCCGTGCTGCATGTTGTGCCGCAGCCGCTCTCTCGATTATTGCAGTGCATCATTCAGCTCAGGGGCAGCAGAGAGCCGCAGTACGAGAATGATATTGGCAACGAAGAACTAAGTAAGGTGGCGCTGATACGGACGAACAGGGTGGAAGACGGTGACGATGCTGTGAGGCATCGCAGCGCGCTGCGACGTAATATAAATCCACTCTGCGGCGCGGAGGAATCCTTCGCGACGGTGGCACAACATACGTGACGAGCGCGGACCGGGCGGTTTGCTTTGCCGGGAAGCAGTGCCTCCGTCGAACTGGCCGCCCGATGCCGGGATGAATGCGGCCCCGCATGCGCGATGATCTGGTTCTGGATCGACGATCGTGCCGGATCGGATATCCATCCGCCGCGCTCTCGGCGCGCAAACCTGATGCGGCCGTCGCAGCGACTTCGGGGCGGCCCGCCGAGAAGTCTTCTTCCGTGCGGGGATTGGTTTGCCGCAGTGCGGTGCCCCGGGTCCGATGACGTTGTCATCGGGGCTGGACCAGACAGCTTGATCACCCGACGGTCGGTCGTGGCGGTGACTGTCCGAACGCCGATCCACGCGGGCGCGTTACACCGGGCGCCGCCGCGTCGTCCTCCGGCGGGCGAAGGGCCGGAAGGCGCTTCGGGCCCGGCTCCGAATCACGGTGGGAACAAGGGGGGAGCGCTCCCCGCAGCCGCGGCTCACGCGTATTGATAGCCTCGTCCGATCGTGCGAGGGCATCCCATGCCCATGACGTCCGTCCCCTGCGCCCCTCGCACCCGGGAGCTGGAACCCGCCGACGCGACCCGGGTCGCCTCGGGGTGCCGCACGGGAGCCAGCGGCCCCGTCGGCCTGACCCCGGGCCGCGGGTGGGATCGCCGGGGGCTCGGAGCGCGGGCGGCCGCGGAAGGACCGCTGACCGCGCGCGGTCCGGTCTAGCGGGTCATGACCCCGATCCTGACCCCTGACGCCGTCGCCGATCCGGGCCGGCTCGCCGCCCTCGCCGCGCACGACATCCTGGACAGCGGGTCCGAGGACACCTTCGACGACATCGTGCGCCTGGCCACGCGCCTGTGCGCCGCGCCCATCGCCCTCATCAGCCTCGTGGCGGCCGACCGGCAATGGTTCAAGGCGCGGATCGGGTTCCCACCGCGCGAGACGGATCTCGGCGCCTCGGTCTGCAGGTTCGTGCTGACCGAGCCCGACCTCCTCGTCATCCCGGACCTCGCCGCCGACCCCCGGACCGCGGCGAACCCGCTGGTCGCGCAGGCGCAGGGCCTGCGCTTCTACGCCGGCGTGCCGCTGCGGACGCTGGAGGGCGCGGTCCTCGGCTCCCTCTGCGTGATCGACCGCGTGCCCCGTCCCGAAGGGCTCACGGCCGGGCAGGCGGACGACCTGCGGGCGCTCGGTCGGCAGGTCTGCACCCTCCTGGGGATGCGGCGGACCCGCGCCGGGGAGCACGGGGCCGCCAAGGCCCTGGCGAATGCCGAGGGGCGCCTGCGCCAGGCCCAGGAGGCCGGCGGCGTCGGGCTGTTCACCATCGACCTCGCCGACAACGTGCTCACGCCGACCCCGGAATTCTGCCGCCTCTACGGGCTCCCGGAGGCGCAGGCCTATGCCTCGACGGCCTTCGAAGGGCTGATCATCCCCGAGGACCGGCACCTGATCTCCACGGCCGAGACCCGGCGCCGGGGCGATCCGCCCCGGGACGTCGAGTATCGCATCCGCCGTCCGGATATCGGCGCCCTGCGCTGGATCGCCCGCAAGGGCGAGATCGAGCGCGACCCCTCCGGCCGGCCGGTGCGGTTCTCCGGGGTGGCGCGCGACGTCACCGAACAGCGCCGGACCCGCGACGCCCTCGCGCGCAGCGACGAGCGCTTCCGGACGATCCTGGAGACCATCGAGGCGGCCTTCGCCATCGTCGAGGTCAAGTTCGACGCCGACGACCGGCCGGTCGACTACCGCTTCCTCGAGGCCAATCCCGCCTTCGAGCGCGAGGCCGGCGTCAACCTGCGGGGCAAGTGGGTCACCGAGTTCGCCCCCGACCTGGAGCCCTTCTGGTTCGAGACCTACGGGCGCGTCGCCAAGACCCGGGAGCCCGCCACCTTCGAGAGCTACGCGAAGGCGTTCGCGCGCTGGTTCGACGTCCGGGCCGTCCCCGTCGGCGACCCGGCCGAGCGGCAGATCGCCATCATCTTCAACGACGTCACCGGGCGGCGGACCGCGGAGGAGCGCCTGCGGGTGAGCGAGGCGCTGGCGCGCGCCAACGTGGAGCGCGTTCAGCTCGCCCTGGCGGCCGGCGCGATCATCGGCACCTGGCACTGGGACCTGCCGACCGACCGCTTCTCCGTGGACGAGGCCTTCGCCCGCGCCTTCGACCTCGACCCGACCCTCGGCCGGGACGGCATCCCGCTGGCCCAGATCGTCGCGACCGTGCATCCCGACGACCAGGGGGGGCTGGCCAGCGCCATCGCCGAGGCCATCGCCCGAGGCGGCGCCTATGCCCACCAGTACCGGACGCGGCGCGCGGACGGGAAGTACTACTGGCTGGAGGCGAACGGCCGGGTCGACCACGGTCCGGACGGCACGCCCCTGCGCTTCCCCGGCGTCCTCATCGACGTCGAGGAACGGCGCGCCATCGCGGCCGAGCGCGACCGGGCGGCCGCGGAGCTGCGCGCCCTCAACGAGACCCTGGAGCAGCGCGTCGCCGCCCGGACGGCGGAGCTGATGCAGGCCGAGGAGGCCCTGCGCCAGGCGCAGAAGATGGAGGCGGTGGGCCAGCTCACCGGCGGGCTCGCCCACGACTTCAACAACTTGCTCGCCGGCATCTCCGGGAGCCTGGAGCTGATGCAGGCCCGGATGGCGCAGGGCCGTTTCGGCGACCTCGACCGCTACATGACGGTGGCCCAGGGCGCGGCCAAGCGCGCCGCCGCGCTCACCCACCGCCTGCTCGCCTTCTCGCGCCGCCAGACGCTCGATCCCAAGCCGACCAACGTCAACCGCCTCGTGGTGGACATGGAGGAGCTGATCCGGCGCACCATCGGTCCGGCGATCGCGCTGGAGGTGGTCGGCGCCGCCGGCCTGTGGCCCGCTCTGATCGATCCGGGTCAGCTCGAGAACGCGCTGCTCAACCTCTGCATCAACGCCCGCGACGCCATGCCGGACGGCGGCCGCATCACGATCGAGACGGCCAACACGTGGCTCGACCGCCCGGCCGCGATCAAGCACGAGGTCCCCGAGGGCCAGTACCTCTCGCTCTGCGTGACCGACACCGGCACCGGCATGCCCCCCGAGGTGGTCGCCCGGGTGTTCGAGCCGTTCTTCACCACCAAGCCGATCGGCCAGGGCACCGGCCTCGGCCTCTCGATGATCTACGGCTTCGCCCGGCAGTCGGGCGGGCAGGTGCGGATCTACTCGGAGGTCGGCCAGGGCACGACCGTCTGCCTCTACCTGCCGCGCCACGACGGCGAGAGCGACCCGGACGACCCCGTGGGCACGCTCACCGAGGCGGCGCGCGCCGTGCAGGGCGAGACGGTCCTGATCGTGGACGACGAGCCGTCCGTGCGGATGCTGGTCACCGAGGTGCTGGAGGATCTCGGCTACACGGCGATCGAGGCCGCCGACAGCGTCGCCGGGCTGAAGGTGCTGCAATCGGACGTGCGCATCGACCTCCTGGTGACGGATGTCGGCCTGCCGGGCGGCATGAACGGCCGGCAGATCGCCGATGCCGGCCGCGCCCGGCGTCCCGGCCTCAAGGTCCTGTTCATCACCGGCTACGCTGAGAACGCGGCGGTGGGAAGCGGGCAGCTCGATCCCGGCATGCAGGTGCTGACGAAGCCCTTCGCCATGGAGGCGCTCGCCGGGCGGATCCGGGACCTCATCCACGTCGCGGCGCCCCCGCAGGGGGGCGAACCGGGCTCGGGGACGCGCTGAGGCCGCGACCCGGTCCAAGATCCGGTCCGCGACCCGATCCAAGACCCGGTCCGCGACCGCCGGCGGTCGACCCGTCGGGGGGCGCCGAAACTAAGGACCGGGAGCCGCGCCCGCGTGGCGCACATCCGTGCAGCACACGAGTGCAGCGCGCGCTACACGACACCGCCCTGCGGCAGGCTGATCGGGGGCTTCCGCCCGTCCCCCTCGGCCCGAGGTGGCCGCGCGGCGGCCTCTTGGGATGAGTCGGGATGAGGACGTGGGATTGGAGGACCGCCCCCGGCCGCCCCGGCCCCGTGTCGTGGACCGTGGCTCTCGGCGCGGCTCTAGTTCAGCGCCTGCGGGTCCGCCTCCGTGAGGAAGGCGCCGACCTCGTGGAGGAACTGCATGCGGTTCTTCTCCATCATCACCGTGTGGGTGCCCTCCCCCAGCTCGACGAAGCGCTTGTAGGGGGCGTGCGTCAGCTTGGTGAAGTATTCCTGCGCCTGGTAGCTCGGCAGGTCGGCGTCCCACTCGGCGTGGATGATCAGCACCGGCACGCGGATCTCGCCCGGGTCGTAGAGCGGCTTGCCCGCCGCCCAGTAGGCGTCCTTGTCGGCGACCGTGCCGTTCGGCGCCCGCAGGACCGGCGGCGACTGCTTCGCCCCGACTTGGTCCGTGGCGAAGGTCGCGTCGGCCCATTGCTCGAACCACCCCGCCGGGATCAGGTCGGCCTTCTTGTCCTCGGGCACCCCGTCAGCCAGCGCGCCCGGGCGCTGTCCCGACTGACGCTGCGATAGGCCCCCACGGGCCCGCCACCGCCGATCAGGCCGGGCGTGCGCGCCAGCCATTGCGGCGCGTAGAGGACGAGGCGGTTGACCGTGTCGTTGTGGGTGCTGGTGTAGAGCCCCATGGTGGAGGTCCCCCAGGACCAGCCCATCAGGTCGATCTTCTCGACGTTGCGCCGCTTCCGGATGAAGTCGACGACCTGCCCCACCACCTTGGCGGCGTCCGGCGTGCGTATCAGCGGCGGGTTGTCGGCGGGCGGCGCGTCCATGGCGGCCGGGCGCCCGGACAGGCCGTAGCCCGGCAGGTCGATGCAGTACACGTCGAAGCCGAGGCCCGCGAGGTAGTCCATCGCCGACAGCCCGCCGAGCGGCAGGTCGAAGGCCGTCGAGGACGGGTAGGTGGAGCCGTGCACGTAGAGCAGGATCCGGTCCCCCGGGAACCGGTCCGTGCCGGCCGGGCGCTTGTTGCGCACGTAGATCTCGACCCCGGGCTCGCTCCAAGGCAGGCGGAACTCCTCCGTCGCCAGCCGGGCGGCCGGGGCCGCGGTGGCCGGGGCCGCGATGGCCGATGCCGTGGCCGCGACCGCCGCCCCTGCGGCGAGCGCCCCGACCAGCTCGCGCCGGGCGAGGCCCCGGCCCGGCCGCGCCCCGTTCGGATCCGTCCGCATTGGTCTGTCCGCCATGATGTCCTCCGGCCCGCCTTGTCGGGCGGCTCGTTCGATAGAACCGGCGGGCGCCGGCCGGCGCAACGCCCCGCGGCGCGGACCAGCGGACAGGAGGCGGCTTCCGTCGCCCGATCCGGCGGAAACCCCGTGAAAAAAGCCCGCCCCCGTCGCCGGGGGCTGGTGACGCCGCGCCCGCGGACGGGCATTGAGGCGGGAAATCCCGGGAGACGCCCGCTCATGACGACTCCGACCCGCGTCGCGACCACGCCCTTCCCCGACCAGAAGCCGGGCACGTCCGGCCTGCGCAAGAAGGTGCCGGTGTTCCGGCAGCCGAACTACGTCGAGAACTTCGTCCAGGCGATCTTCGACACCCTGCCCGACAGGGACGGCGCGACCCTGGTGCTGGGCGGCGACGGCCGGTTCCTCAACCGCGAGGTCGTGCAGAAGACCCTGCGCCTCGCCGCCGGCAACGGCTTCGGCCGGGTCCTGGTCGGGCGCGGCGGCCTGCTCTCGACGCCGGCCGCCTCCTGCGTGATCCGGAAATCGAAGGCGCTCGGCGGCATCGTCCTGTCGGCGAGCCACAACCCGGGCGGGCCGGACGGCGATTTCGGCATCAAGTTCAACGCCGCCAACGGCGGCCCGGCGCCCGAATCCGTCACCGACGCGATCTTCGCGCGCGCCAAGGCGCTGACGGAGTACCGCCTCGTGGAGGCCCCGGACCTCGACCTCGACCGGCTCGGCGACACCCGCCTCGGCGCCATGACGGTGACGGTGATCGACCCGGTGGCCGACTACGCCGAGCTGATGCGCACGCTCATCGACTTCGACGCGGTGTCGCGCCTGTTCGCCTCCGGCTTCCGGATGCGCTTCGACGCCATGAGCGCGGTGACCGGCCCCTACGCGACGGCGATCCTCGAAGGGATGCTGGGCGCGCCCGCCGGCACGGTGGTCAACGCGGTCCCGAAGGAGGATTTCGGCGGCCACCACCCGGATCCCAATCCGGTCCATTGCCACGACCTGTTCGACCTGATGCAGGGGCCGGACGCGCCGGATTTCGGCGCCGCCTCGGACGGCGACGGCGACCGCAACATGATCGTGGCCCCGGGGCTGTTCGTGACGCCGAGCGACAGCCTCGCCCTGCTGGCCGCTCACGCCCATCGGGCACCGGGCTACGCGGGCGGGCTCTCGGGGGTCGCCCGCTCCATGCCGACGAGCCGCGCCGCTGACCGGGTCGCGGCCGCCCTCGGCATCAAGGCCTACGAGACGCCCACCGGCTGGAAGTTCTTCGGCAACCTGCTGGATGCGGGCCTCATCACCCTCTGCGGCGAGGAGAGCGCCGGCACCGGCTCGAACCACGTCCGCGAGAAGGACGGGCTCTGGGCGGTGCTGCTCTGGCTCAACATCCTGGCGGCCACCGGCGAGCGCGCCGACGCCCTGGTGCGGGCGCATTGGCGCACCCACGGACGCGACTACTACGCGCGCCACGACTACGAGGAGGTGGATTCGGACGCCGCCAACGGCCTAATGGACGCGCTGCGCGAGAAGCTCGCCGGGCTGCCGGGTACGCGGATCGGCGACCTCACGGTGTCGACCGCCGACGAGTTCGCCTACCGCGATCCGGTGGACGGCTCGCTCACCGAGCGCCAGGGCATCCGCATCGGCTTCGCCGAGGACGCGCGGGCGGTGTTCCGCCTCTCGGGCACGGGCACCGCCGGGGCGACGCTGCGGGTCTACCTGGAGCGCTACGAGAACGCGCCGGACCGGCTCGACCGGCCCGTGGCCGAGGTTCTGGCCCCGGTGGCGGCCGCCGCCGGCGCGATCGCCGAGATCGCGCCGCGGACCGGCCGGGCCGAGCCGAGCGTCGTGACCTGAGGAAGGCCGGGTGTGGGGGCGCTGCGCCAAGTCCTGACGCCAGGTCCCTCACGCCGGGTCCCTCACGCCGGGTCCCTCACGCCGGGTCCCTCACGCCAGATCCTTCACCATGTGCACGGTGACGTCGTCGTCCCGGGGCCGGCCCGGTCCGTCGTAGGGCTCCTCCCGCTCCACCCGGTAGCCGAGGGCCCCGTAGAGGCGCAGGTTCGCCGTGTACTTCTTGTTGGTGTAGAGGCGCAGCCGCGCGAGCCCCGCCTCGGCCGCGAGGGCGTCCGCCCGCGCCATCAGCGCGACGCCGAAGCCCCGGCCCTGGAAGGCCGGGTGCACCGCCACGTTGACAACCAGCAGGTGGTCGACCTCCGCCTTCGTCTCGATCAGGCCCGCGAGATCCGAACCTGCGAGATCCGGGCCTGCGAGATCCGGGCCTGCGAGACCTGGGCCTGCGAGACCTGGGCCTGCGCGGTTCGGGCCAACGGGCAGCAGGTCGAAGCGGTGCTCGAGCACCGCCTGCGCGTAATCCGCCCGCATCGGGATCGGCAGCCGGCCGATCACCGGGATCCACTTGGCGTAGGCTGCCGCCACCAGCGACCGGATCGCGTCCGCGTCCGCGGGCGCGCCGCGCCGGATCGTGGCTGGCTCGTCCATCCGACCTCCCATGGTTGACCGCGGCGCCCCCGTCCCCTAAACACCCGGCCGTCGATGGGGCTCCGCACGGGGCCCCATCGCGTTTTCACGCGCACCCGTGGGCGGGATCCTCCCGCCCTGTCGTCCCGGACCTGAACGTCCGGGAAAAGGAGGGCGCGTTCCTCATTCTCGTCACGAGAGGACGCGAAACATGTCGAAGCGGATTCAGGCCAAGCACAAGCTCGACCGCCGCATGGGCCAGAACATCTGGGGCCGCCCGAAGAGCCCCGTCAACCGCCGCGAGTACGGCCCCGGCCAGCACGGCCAGCGCCGCAAGGGCAAGATGAGCGACTTCGGCACGCAGCTGCGCGCCAAGCAGAAGCTCAAGGGCTACTACGGCAACATCACCGAGAAGCAGTTCCGCCGCTACTACGCCGAGGCGATCCGCCTGCGCGGCGATTCCGGCGAGAACCTCGTCGGCCTGCTCGAGCGCCGCCTCGACGCCGTGGTCTACCGGGCGAAGTTCGTCGCGACCCCGTTCGCGGCGCGCCAGTTCGTCAACCACGGGCACGTCAAGGTGAACGGCGTCCGCGTCAACATCCCGAGCTATCAGGTGAAGGCCGGCGACCTCATCGAGGTCAAGGAATCGTCCCGCCAGCTCGAGATCGTCATCGTGGCGACCCAGCTCTCCGAGCGCGACGTGCCGGACTACATCGAGGCCGACCACGCCAAGATGACCGCCCGCGTCACCCGCATCCCCAGCCTGTCCGAGGTGCCCTACCCGGTGCAGATGGAGCCGAACCTCGTCATCGAGTTCTACTCCCGCTGAGCTTGCATCGACGGCGACGTCGATGAAGGGGCTGCCCGTTCGGGCGGCCCCTTCGTGTTTCCAGGGTACCGGCCCGGGACCGGGACGGCGCGAAGGCCTCAGCACCCGTGGCAGATCGAGCCCATCGTGTTGCGCATCTTGCTGTCCCAAGCCTTCGAGCGGGCCTCGGCGGCCTTCTGGGCCTTGATCATCTCGGCCTCGTTGACGGTGTGGGGGGGGAGCGCCGCGCCGGTGCCGGGCGGCTTGGTCTGACCGGTGGCGGTGATGCGCCGGCCGCCGGCCGGAGGGGCGGACGGAGAGGCCGTCGGAGACGTGGCCGTGGACGGGGATGCGCCGACGCCCGGATTCGGGGCCGGGCTCTGGGCCAGGGCCGGCGCCGCCCCGAGCAGAAGGCCCAGAATCAGCGCGTGACGAAGAACTGCCATGGACCTGATCTCCCCGGCGAGGACCCATTGCCTGCCCCGCCCCATCCGGGCCCGACCCTAGCCGATCGCGGTCCTGAAATCATGCGGTGCGTGTGCGGGACCGCCGCGGCCTCGGCGCCCCCCCGGTGAGCGGCCCGCCCCCGAACCGCCGCGAGGCCGTCGCCGATGCGCTGGCCCGCCTCGCCCCGCGCCTGCCGGCCTTCGAGGCCGACGCCGCCCTCGACCGGGCGCTGGCGAGCCCGGGCCTGCGCCGGGCCGCACCCGAGACCGCGGCGCGCCTCGCCCTCGTGGCCTACGCGCGCCACGTCTTCACCGATTACGACGACCTGCTGGCCGACGGGTACGACCGGGACAGCGCCCGCCACTTCGTCCTCGACGATCTTAACGCCGCCCTCGCCGCCTGGGGCGCCGCGCCGATCCCCGAGGAGGCCGCCGTCGAGGCCGACGAGCCGGAGGACGATCCGCGCTGAGGTGGTCGCGCTGGGCGCCGCCATGCTGTAGGAGACCCGCCCGAGGTCGCCCGGTGCGGCCCAGGGAAGCTTGGCGGATCATCATGAAGATCAGCGCGCGCAACGTCCTCAAGGGAACCGTCGTCTCGGTGGACAAGGGGGCCACGACGTCCCACGTCAAGATCGAGGTCAGCCCCGGCCAGGTGGTCACCGCCTCGATCACCAACGAGGCGGTCGAAGCCCTCAAGCTCGTCGCGGGCGGCCCCGCCTACGCGGTGATCAAGGCCTCCGACGTGATGGTCGCGGTCGACTGAGGCGGCGGGGTTCACGGGCCGGCTGCCCGGGGCGGGCGGGGACATCCCATCCGGTCCCCTCATCCCGCGGCGCGACGGAGCCGCCGCGAAGGCGCCCTCCGGCCGCGCGATCGTGGCGCGCTCCAAGGGCGTTCCAAAGGCGCTCCCCCGCGCGCTCCCCGCGCGCTCCGGAGGCCTCCTCCGAGGCCGCGCTCCGGCCCTCAGGGGGCGACCGGGATAGGGCCCCGACGCCGCGCGCCGGCTCCTCGACGCCTCCTCGACGCCGCCTCCTCTCTGCCTTCGCGCCGCGACCGTCGGCGGATAGAATGTGGTCCCGACAAGGAGTTCCGCCCGTGCAGAAGACCGTCCTCGGCATCGAGACCACCTGCGACGAGACCGCGGCCGCCGTGGTGTCGGTCGACGCGGACGGGATCGGTCAGATCCGCTCCAACGAGGTGCTGAGCCAGATCGCCGAGCACGCCGCGTACGGCGGCGTCGTGCCGGAGATCGCCGCCCGCGCCCACGTGGAGGTGCTCGACCGGCTGATCGCCCGCGCCCTCGAACGGGCCGGAACCGGGTTCCGCGACCTCGACGGCATCGCGGTGGCGGCCGGACCGGGGCTGATCGGCGGCGTGCTGGTGGGTCTCGTCACCGCCAAGACCCTGGCGCTCGTGACCCGCAAGCCCCTGCTCGCCGTCAACCACCTGGAGGCGCACGCCCTCACGGCGCGGCTCACCGACGGCATCGCCTTCCCCTACCTCTTGCTGCTGGTCTCGGGCGGCCACACCCAGCTCGTCGCCGTGCGCGGCGTCGGCGACTACGTGCGCCTCGGCTCTACCATCGACGACGCCATCGGCGAGGCCTTCGACAAGGCCGCCAAGCTCCTCGGCCTCGGCTATCCGGGCGGCCCCGAGGTCGAGCGCATGGCCGAGGCCGGCGACCCCGAGCGCTTCGCCCTGCCCCGGCCGATGCTCGGCCGCCGCGAGGCCGACTTCTCCCTCTCGGGCCTCAAGACCGCCCTGCGGATCGAGGCCGAGAAGATCGCACCGCTGGCCGAGCGCGACGTCGCCGACCTCTGCGCGAGCTTCCAGGCTGCCGTGGTCGACGTGGTGGTGGACCGCACCCGAGTCGCCCTGCGGGCCTTCTCGGACGCGGCCGGGCGGCCGACCGCCCTGGTGGCGGCGGGGGGCGTGGCCGCCAACGGTGCCGTCCGGCGGGCGCTGGCCGCGCTGGCCGGCGAGGCGGGCCTGAGCTTCGTGGCGCCGCCCCTGCCGCTCTGCGGCGACAACGGCGCGATGATCGCCTGGGCCGGGCTGGAGCGCCTGCGCCTCGGGCTGGTGGACGATCTCACCGCGCCCGCCCGGCCCCGCTGGCCGCTGGCGGCCGCCCCGGACCGCGCGGCGGTGCCGGCCGGATGAGCGCGGCGGCGCGGCGCGCGCACTGGCGCGACTTGGTGGAGCGGCGCCTGCCCGAGGCCGCCCGGCCGGACTGGCCGGTGCGGCTCGATCACTGCTTCGGCCGCATCCTCCTGGACCACGCCTGCGGCGGTCCCTGGCGCGACCAGGTGCGCCCGCCCGCCCACGCCACCCTGCCCCTCGATCAGCTCGAGACGGCGATCGCGCTCGGCGAGGCGGTGCTGGCCGGCCACGCGGATCTCGCGCTCCTGAACCGGCGGTCGCTCGCGTGGCGCGGCAAGATCCCGCCCGCCCCGGTGCCCGCCATCCGAGACGGGGGCCTGATCCTGAGCCGCTGGCGGCCGGAGGACGCGGCGCCGTTCGCGGCGCTCAACGCCGACCCGGCGGTGATGGCCCATTTCGCGCGCCCCCGGACCGGGGCCGAGAGCGCCGCCGAGGCCGGTCTCCTCGACCGGCGCTTCGTGGCGGACGGGTTCGGCCCCTGGGCGCTGGAGCATGACGGCCGGTTCGTCGGCTTCGCGGGCGCGATGCGGATCCTGCGGCCCCTGCCCTTCCCGGGCGGCGACCGGCCGGGCAGTACGGTCGAGCTGGCTTGGCGCCTGGCGCGGGAGGCCTGGGGGCGGGGCCTCGCCACCCGTGCCGCGCGGCTGGCCCTGGCCGATCTCGCCGGGCGCTGCGGCATCCGCGCCGTCGTGGCTTTCACGGCGGTCGGCAACGTCCGGTCGCGGGCCGTGATGGAGCGCCTCGGCATGGCGCCGTCCGGGACGTTTCCGCATCCGGCCGTGCCGGAGGGGCCGCTGCGCGAACACGTGCTCTACCGGCTCGACGGCGCGGACAGGGAGGAAGCGGCATGAGCGCTGAGACCGCGATCAACGTCGTCGGCGGCGGGGCCTGGGGGACGGCGCTGGCCAACGCCGCCGCCGGGGCCGGCCACCCCGTGACCCTCTGGCTGCGCGACGCGACGGCTGCGGCCGCCCTCCAGGCGGACCGCGAGAACCCGCGCTACCTGCCGGGCGTCCCGCTGCATCCGGGCATCGCGGCGACCGCCGATCCGCACAGGCTCGCCGACGCCCGGGCGACCCTGCTGGTCGTGCCCGCCCAGACCGTGCGCGGCGTGCTGGAGACTCTGCGCGACCCCCTGGCCACGGCCGGTCCGGTGATCCTCTGCGCCAAGGGGATCGAGCGCGGCAGCGACAGCTTCATGAGCGCGGTCGCCGCGGAGACCCTGCCGCCGGGAACGCCCGTCGCCGTCCTGTCGGGTCCGAGCTTCGCGGCCGACGTCGCCCGGGGCCTGCCCACCGCGGTGACCCTGGCGGCTTCCGATCCCGGCCTCGCCGCGGCCCTGAGCGGCCTGCTGTCCGGTCCGAGCTTCCGGCTCTATCACACCGACGACGTGCGCGGCGTCGAGATCGGCGGCGCCGGCAAGAACGTGCTGGCCATCGCGTGCGGCATCGTGGCCGGGCGGGGCCTCGGCGAGAGCGCCCGGGCGGCGCTGATCGCCCGGGCCTTCGCGGAGCTGATGCGCTTCGCCCGCACCTTCGGGGGCCGGGCCGAGACGCTGATGGGGCTCTCGGGCCTCGGCGACCTCGTGCTGACCGCCTCCTCGCCGCAATCGCGCAACTTCGCCTTCGGCCAGCGGCTCGGCGCCGGGGCGAGCCCGGACGAGGCCGCCGGCGGCAAGCTCGCCGAGGGCGCGTTCACCGCGGCGGCGCTGGCGGGCCTCGCCGCCGCGAAGGGGGTCGAGATGCCGGTGGCGCAGGCCGTCGCGGCGATCGTGGCGGGCGCGGCCGGGGTCGACGACGTGGTCGCGGGGCTGCTGGCCCGGCCGCTGCGCGGCGAGACCGATTAGGCGTCTGGCGGGCCCCGGTCGCTCACGCCACCGCGGCCGTCCGACCCGGCTGGGCGCCCTGGAGCTGGGCGCCCTGGACCTGGGCGCCCTGGACCTGGGCGCCGTGGGTATGGGCGGTGAAGCGCTCGATCGGGGCGGGGCGACCCAGCAGGTATCCCTGGGCGGAGGTGCAGTTCTCCTGGGCCAGGAAGGACAGCTCGTCGGCCGTCTCGACACCCTCGGCCACCACGGAGAGCCCGAGGCCGCGGCCCAGGCCCAGCACCGAGCGCACGATCGCGGCTCCCTGGGGGTTGGTGTGGACCGCCTTGATGAACGAGCCGTCGATCTTGATCCGGTCGAACGGGAAGGAGCGCAGGTTCGAGAGCGAGGAATAGCCGGTTCCGAAATCGTCCATGGCGATCTGGACGCCCAGGGCCTTGAGCTGGCGCAGGGTGAGCAGCGCCCGGCCCGGATCCCGGATCAGCGCGGTCTCGGTGATCTCGATCTCCAGGCGGTCGGCCTTCAGGCCGGTCTCGAACAGGGTGCCGTGGACGAACTGCACGAAGTGCGGGTTGTGGAGCTGCACCGCCGAGACGTTGACGGCGATCGCCAGGGGCTGGGTCCAGCCGGCGGCCGTGCGGCAGGCCTCCCGCAGCACCCAGGCGCCGATCTCCAGGATGGCCCCGGTTTCCTCGGCGATCGGCACGAACACGGCCGGCGAGATCGTGCCGCGCTCCGGATGGACCCAGCGCAGCAGCGCCTCGAATCCCGTCACCGCGCCGGTCCCGATCTGGGTCTGCGGCTGGTAGACGAGATGGAGCTCGCTCCTGGCCACCGCGTGGCGCAGGTCGTGCTCCAGCATCCGCCGGTCGCGGATCTGCGCGCCCATGCTGGCGTCGTAGCGGCGGCAGGTGCCGCGCCCCTCGTTCTTGGCCCGGTACAGGGCGGCGTCTGCGTAGCTCAGGAGGGCGCGCTGGTCCGGGGCGTCGTCGGGATAAACCGCGATGCCGATGCTGGTGGCGATCACCGGGCCGGAGGCCGCCGGCACCGCCGCCAGGGTCGTCAGGATCCGCTCGGCCAGCCGCTCGGCGGTCCCGTCCGCGGATCCCGGACCCTGCGGCGTCAGGATGGCGAACTCGTCGCCGCCGAGCCGCGCCATCAGCTGGTTGCCGTCGAGCAGGCCGCCGACCCGCAGGGCGAGGTCGCGCAGCATCGCGTCGCCGGCCGCGTGGCCGAACAGGTCGTTGACCTCCTTGAACCGGTCGAGGTCGAGGCACAGCACGGCGAGCCGGGTGCCCTGGCCGTCAGCGGCGCGCATCGCCCGCTCCAGGCGGGCGTGGAAGCTCGTGCGGTTGGCCAGCCCCGTGAGCGCGTCGTGGTGGGCGAGGTAGTGGATCTCGCTCTCGGCCCGGCGCCGGGCGCGCAGGTCGCGCACCGCCACGGCGTGGTGCGGCTGGCGGCCGTACTCGGCCACCGGGCGCATGATCACCTCCACCGGGATGGTGGTGCCGCCCACCTGGACGAGCTCGGCCTCCAGGGGCTGGTCGGGCGTTCCCGACCCGGCCACGAGGCCCGGGAGGTACGCGGCGAGGCCCGTTCCCGCCAAGCTGGCCGCCTCGGCGCCGGCCAGCCGGGCGAAGGCCTCGTTGGCGCTGACGATCTGTCCGGCGCGGCACACCACCAGCCCCTCCACGGCCGCGTTGGCGAGGCTGAGCAGGCGCTCGCGCTCGAACGCGGCGCGCCGGCGCTCGCGCAGGTCGATCAGGAGGGCGGCCCCGGCCATGAGCAGGATCAGGCAGCTCGCCACGGCCACGGCGGCGGCGAGCCAATCGGTCCGGATCGCGCTCTCCGGGATCGTGACGGCCGGATCGGGCAGGAGGGTCACCGCGCCCATGCCGGTGAAGTGATGGCCGCAGATCGCCAGGATCAGCAGGGCGGCGCCGAGGCAGCGGCCCCGGACCCCGTCGGAGGACAGCCCGACCACCAGGGCGGCGGCCCCGAGCGCGGCCCCGAGGCCCACCGAGACGACGACCAGCGCGGGGTTCCAGAGGAGGTGGCCCGGCACTTGGTAGGCGGCCATGCCGGTGTAGTGCATCGCGGCGATGCCGCCGCCCGCGACCGCGCCCCCGATCGCCGCCCGGACCCGGCCGCCGGTCGTGGCGAGGGCGAAGCCGAGTCCGGTGATCGCGACGGCGTCCGCGTAGGACAGAAGGGTCAGGCCGAGGCCGTAGCCGGAGGGCAGTCCCGGCTCGAAGGCGAGCATCGCCAGGAAGTGCGTCGCCCAGATGCCGGATCCGCCCGCAGCCGCCGCGACCGCCAGCCACGTGAAGCGGCTGCGGCCGCCGGCCCGGACGGCATGGGTCAGAAGCTCCATCGCGGTGGCGCTCGCCAGCGCGCAGACGAGCCCCGCCAGCGCTACCAGCCAGACGTTGTGATCGCCGACGAAGCAACCGATGACGGTCAACATGTGGACAATGAGCTTCCGCTAGGAGACGTATGAGGGTCTATGTTCTGTGATAGAATTTAATATCCAAACAACGACTGGGCTTGATCTTGCTTAATAGGGTTCGGCCGCCCCGCGTGCCGGTGCCGATGCCGGGGCTTGGTCCGGGGCCGTCTCCGCGGCCTGTCCCTCGGGGGCGAAGCTGCGCTATGGCGGGCGCGCCGCCGGGTCCGGGCGGCCCCGGGGGTCTCAGCGATGGCGTACTGGCTGTTCAAATCGGAGCCCGCGACCTGGTCGTGGGATCAGCAGGTTGCGGCCGGCGAGGCCGGGACGTTCTGGAACGGCGTGCGCAACCACCTCGCCAAGAAGCAGCTCATGGCCATGACGGTGGGCGAGCGGGGCTTCTTCTACCACTCGAACGAGGGCAAGGCGGTGGTCGGCATCGTGGCGGTGATCCGGCCCTACTACCCCGATCACACCGACGAGACCGGCCGCTTCGGCATGGTCGACGTGCGGGCCGTGCAGGCGCTGCCGCGGCCGGTGACGCTCGACGCGATCAAGGCCGATCCGGCGCTCGCCGACATGGTGCTGGTGAACAATTCCCGCCTGTCCGTTCAGCCCGTAACCGAGGCCGAGTGGGCCCGGGTGTGCGCCCTGGGCGGGCTGTAACGCGGGCGCCGCGTTCGCGCGCCCGCCCCCTCCGCAGGGGCCGGCGGAGGTACACCCTACCCGATGCGCCCGCGCTGACCGCGGCGCCCGACGCGTGAGCGTCCCGGCTCGCCGCGGGGAGGGCGGGCGCGTGCCGGTGGCGCACCGCGCTTCCCCGGGGATCCGCCGTCACGCCGCCCGGTCGAAGGAGCCCCGGGCCGGCACCAGCTCCTCGTCGACCTCGACCGCCGGCAGCGTGTCCATCACCCGGGTGGCCGGCAGCGTCACCACCACCTCGGTGCCCTCCCGGGGCTTCGAGGTCAGCTTGAACCGCCCGCCGTGCAGCTCGACCAAGCCCTTGACGATCGGAAGCCCCAGGCCCGAGCCCTGCTCGGCGGTCTTGATCGCCAGGGAGCCGCGGCCGAAGGAGGACAGGACCGTGCCGAGTTCGTCCTCCGGGATCCCGGGGCCGCTGTCCTTCACCGACACGTACTGCCCGCCCGAGGCGGTCCAGCCGACCTTCAGCCAGATCTCGCCTTCGGGCGGCGTGAACTTCACGGCGTTCGACAGGAGGTTGAGCACGATCTGGCGCAGCGCCCGCTCGTCCGCCCAGAGCCGCGGCAGCGAATCGTCGACGAGGCCGTGGAAGGTCTGGTTCTTCGCCTTGGCGCGCAGGCCCATCATGTGGCGGCACTCCTCCACGATGTGGGCGAGCTGCACCGCCTCCTCGTTGAGCTCGTAGCGCCCGGCCTCGATGCGGGAGAGGTCGAGGATCTCGTTGATCAGGTTCAGGAGGTGCATCCCGCTGTCGTGGATGTCGTTCGAGTATTCCCGGTAGGAGGGCGCCGTGTGGGTGCCGAACACCTCGTTCTTCATCACCTCCGAGAAGCCCAGGATGGCGTTGAGCGGCGTGCGCAGCTCGTGGCTCATGGTGGCGAGGAAGCGCGACTTGGCGAGGTTCGCCTCCTCGGCCCGCCGGCGGGCCTCGTCGGAATTGGCCTTGGCCTGCTCCAGCTCGCCGAACACCGCGTCCTTCTCGGCGCGGGAGCGCAGGGCACCCACCGTGGAGGCGTAGAGGCGGCGGGACAGGCCGAGGAAGAAGAGCTGCGCGCCGCCGGCCATGGCCACGAGCATCAGCGCGTTCATCTCGCCCGGGAAGGCGGAGAGCGAGGCCGTGGCCAGCGCCAGCGGGACCAGGGCGGCGATGGCCGCCAGCGGCACCGTGGCGGCCAGCATGGTGGTGACCGCGGAGGCGATGACGAGTCCGAACAGCGCGAAGGTCCACCCCCCGGTGGCGCCCAGCCCGATCATGGCCGACCACGACAGGCTCTGGAGCACCTCGCCGATCAGGAAGCGGCGGCGCCACCGGGCGAGCGGGCTCGTCGCCGGGTCGGCGCGCAGGAAGCGGCGGCTCAAGGTGGTGTTGAGCGAGATCATCAGGACCACGCCGAGGGCCCAGACCGCCGCCACCGGCGGCGTGATCCAGACCGTTGCGGCCAGGGCGAGGACCCCCGCGAACAGGACCAGCGGGATCCCCGCCCCGGTCCGGTGCTCGGCGTAGTGGCGCAGCAGCTCGTAGTCGAAGGCCCGCTCCAGGCCGGTCTGCGAGGTCAGCTTCTCACGGGCCGAGCGGATCTCGCGGGCGACCCCGCGGCGGCGCGCCGCCTCTTCCGTCGAGGGGCCGCGACCGCGCTGAACCATCTCGACGGTGAGATCGGACATCGCGTCTTGAAACTCGGAAGGGGTGTGGGCTCGGAATCGCTCCGTGAGGATGCGGCGGATGTGTTAAGAAGCGGCTGCCGGTATCCGTTGGATCTTAAGCAATCTGGCTGTTGCGAGGCTGTCTCAAGGGTGCCGCGTCGCTCGGGCCGGCGTGCGGTCCCGCACATCGCGCGGGCCGGGGTGAACGCTACGGTTGCACCGCCGACCGCGATGCCCGATCGAGGCCGCGGACCGTGAACCGGGACGCCCGGGCGCACGCGTCGTGTAAGGGGTCGCCGACCATGCCGAATCTCACCGTCAACGGCGTCACGCACGCGATCGACGCCGACCCCGACATGCCGCTGCTCTGGGTGCTGCGGGACCGGCTCGACGCCACCGGCACCAAGTACGGCTGCGGCATCGCGCAGTGCGGCGCCTGCACGGTCCACCTCGACGGCCAGCCGGTCCGCGCCTGCCAGACGAAGGTCGGCGATGTCGGCGCCGCGCAGGTGACCACCATCGAGGGCGTATCGGGCCGGGTGGCGGAGGCCGTGCAGGCCGCGTGGCGCAAGCTCGACGTCGTCCAGTGCGGCTACTGCCAGTCCGGCCAGATCATGTCGGCGATCGGCCTGCTCTCGGGCAACGCCACGCCGAGCGACGCCGACATCGACGGCGCCATGGACGGCAACATCTGCCGCTGCGGCACCTACCAGCGCATCCGCGCGGCGATTCACGAAGCCGCGCGCAGCCTCGCCTGATCCGTCCCGGCGCCCACTTTCCCCCGCCCTGCCCCGCGGTCCCGACCGGAGCCTCGCCGCCATGCTGAATGCCCGTCGACCGAATCCCCTCCCCGCCCGGCCCAGCCGCCGCGGCCTGCTGGCCGGCGCCGGCGCCCTCGTGGTCGCCTTCCGCCTCGACCCGAAATCCGCCCGCGCGGCGTCCGGCCCGAACCTCGCCGACGTGAAGGCCCAGCCCAACGCCTTCGTGCGCATCGGCGCGGACGACACCGTGACGGTGGTGATCAAGCACCTCGACATGGGCCAGGGGAACACCACCGGGCTGGCCACGATCCTGGCCGACGAGCTCGGCGCCGACTGGGCGAAGGTCCGCACCGAGTTCGCCCCCGCGGACGCGACGCTCTACAACAACAGCCTGATGGGACCGATCCAGGGCACCGGCGGCTCCACCGCGGTGGCCAATTCCTGGTTCCAGCTGCGCAAGGCGGGTGCCGCCGCCCGCGAGATGCTGATGGCCGAGGCGGCCTTCCGCTGGAAGGTGCCGGTGTCGCAGATCACCGTGGCCGAGGGCGTGGTCCGCCACGAGCCGTCCGGCCGGCAGGCCCGGTTCGGGGAGCTGGCGGCCTCCGCGGCCTCCCTGCCGGTGCCCTCGGAGCCGCGGCTCAAGGACCCGAGCGAGTGGCGGCTGATCGGTCGGATGATCCCGCGCCTCGACTCCGTGGCCAAGACCGACGGCACGGCGATCTACTCCCTCGACATCCGCCGCCCGAACCAAGTCACCGCGGTGGTGGCCCGGGCGCCGCGCTTCGGCGCCACCGTGAAGTCCTTCGACGCCGCCGCCGCCCGCACGGTCGCGGGCGTGCTCGACGTGGTGCAGGTGCCGACCGGCGTGGCGGTGATCGCCCGCGACACGTGGTCGGCCATGAAGGGCCGCGAGGCGCTCACGGTCGCCTGGGACGACAGCACCGCCGAGACCCGCTCGTCCGACGCGATCCTGGCCGAGTACCGGGAGCGGGCCAAGGGCCCCGGCCTGACGGCCTCCGAGCGCGGCGACCCGCAGGCGGCGCTGAAGGGCGCCGCCAAGGTCGTCGAGGCCGAGTTCACCTTCCCGTACCTCGCCCACGCGGCGATGGAGCCGCTCAACGCCACGATCGAGCGGGCGGCCGACGGCGGCTACGACGTCTACGCGGGCTTCCAGTTCCAGACCGTCGAGCAGGCCACGATGGCGGCGATCCTCGGGGTGACGTCCGACCGGGTGCGGCTGCACAGCAACTGGGCCGGCGGCTCCTTCGGGCGCCGGGCGACCCCGACCGCCGACTACCTCGCGGAGGCCGCCGCCGTCTTCAAGGCGTCGGGCGAGAAGGCTCCGGTCCACCTCGTCTGGACCCGCGAGGACGACATGGCCGGCGGCTATTACCGCCCGACCGTGCTGCACAAGGTCCGGGCCGGAATCGACGGCAAGGGCGCGGTGGTCGGCTGGGACCACGTCATGGTCGGCAAGTCGATCATGATCGGCTCGCCCTTCGAGGCGATGATCGTCAAGAACGGCATCGACTCCACCACCGTGGAGGGCGCCTCCGACACGCCCTACGCGCTGCCGGCCTACCGGTTCGGCGTCCATAACGGCCGCGAGGGCGTGCCGGTCCTGTGGTGGCGCTCGGTCGGCCACACCCACACCGCCCACGTGATGGAGGTGATGATCGACGAGCTGGCCCACGCCGCCGACGTCGATTCGGTGGCCTACCGGCTCTCCCTCCTGACCCAGGCGCCGCGCCTGTCCGGCGTCCTCAAGCTCGCCGCCGACAAGGCCGGCTGGGCGAACAAGCCGCAGGACCAGGGTCGCGGCCTCGGGGTGGCGGTCCACGAATCCTTCGGCTCCTACGTCGCCATGGTGGCCGACGTGACCGCGCAGGATGGGGCCATCCGGGTGAACCGGATCGTGGCGGCGGTGGATGTCGGCGTGCCGGTGAATCCGGACGTGATCCGCGCGCAGGTCGAGGGCGCGGTGGGCTTCGCCCTGTCGGCGGTGCTCCGGAACCGCATCACCCTCAAGGACGGGCGGGTGCAGGAGCACAATTTCGACGCCTACGAGCCGACCCGGATGAGCGAGATGCCCCGGGTGGAGGTGCACATCGTGCCGAGCCAGGTGGCGCCCACCGGCATCGGCGAGCCGGGCGTCCCCGTCCTGGGGCCGGCGATCGCCAACGCGGTCTTCGCCGCCACCGGCCGGCGCCTGCGCTCGCTGCCGCTGGACCTGTCCGGGGTGAAGGGCGCGTGAGGAATCGCACGTTCCGCGGGCGCGGATCGGCGTAGGACGGTGGGGCCTTCCCCCCAAGGCAAGAGACCCGACTGAAGACGGCGCGGCGCAACACCGCGCCGTTTCTTTTTTGCGCGCCGACGCGCCATCTCCGGGTCATGCCGTTCGACGACACCGCCGCGCGCCTGCGCGCCTGCCGCCTCTGCCGGGACGCCCCGCGCTACGGCCCGCCCCTGCCCCAGGAACCCCGGCCGATCGTGCAGGGCTCGGCCACGGCCCGTCTCTGCATCGCCAGCCAGGCCCCCGGAACGCGCGCGCACCGCACCGGGCAGCCCTTCACCGATCCCTCGGGCGTGCGGCTGCGGTCCTGGCTGGGGCTCGACGCCGCGCAATTCTACGACGCTACCCGGGTCGCCATCGTGCCGATGGGCGCGTGCTTCCCGGGCCTCGACGCCAAGGGCGGCGACCGGCCGCCCCGCCGGGAATGCGCCGAAACTTGGCGGGCGGAACTCGTCTCCGGCCTGCCACACCTCGAATTGATCCTGGTGATCGGCCAGTACGCGCAAGCCTGGCACCTGGGGCGGATGGAGGGCGGGCTGACCGGCACGGTGCGGCGCTGGCGGGAGATCCTGTCCGAGCCGCGCCGCCCGCGGGTGCTGCCCCTGCCCCACCCGTCCTGGCGCAACAACGGCTGGCTCAAGCGCGAGCCCTGGTTCGCGGCGGAGCTGCTGCCGGTGCTGCGGGCCGAGGTGGCGCGGGTGATGGCGGGTGATCCCTGAGCCCGTCGCCGGCGAGATCGCGAATGCCGGCTTCTCCCGCGGGGATCGGCAGGCGGTGTCCGACAGCCCCGGATCGGCGCGCGCGCGATGGGCCGGAATGCGCCCGCGGCCGCCCGGCGGGCCGGGCGGGCACCGAGACCCGCGGTCGCCCGTCCCGGTGCCCGCCGGTTGCGATGCGCGCCGCCTGCGCGGCCGGCGGTCCCGGCCGGCGCGCATGGGACGCGGCGCCGGGCGGGGAACGCCGGGCGGCCCGGCCGGGGGCGGCCGAGCGGGTCTGAGACCCGGCGGCCGTCCCGGGGCCGCATTGACAGGGATCGCCGGCCCGTGATCCGTGCCGCGACTCCCGAAGGACGCCCCGATGACCGACCCTGCCGACCCCCGCCACCGCCTGATCGTGGCCCTGGACCTGCCCGGCGTGCCCGAGGCCGAGGCGCTGATCGACCGGATCGGCGACGCCGCGACCGTCTACAAGATCGGCTACCAGCTGGGCTACGCGGGCGGCCTCGCCCTCGCCGAGCGGCTGGCGGCGCGCGGCCTGAAGGTCTTCCTCGACCTGAAGCTTCACGACATCGGCAACACCGTCGAGGAGGGCGTGCGCGCGGCCTCGGGCTCGGGCGCCACCTTCCTCACCGTCCACGCCTATCCCCAGACCATGCGGGCGGCCCTGCGCGGCCGGGGCGCGGGCCTGAAGATCCTCGCCGTGACGGTGCTCACCTCCTACGACGATGCCGACGCCGCGGAGGCCGGCTATGCCCTACCGGTGGCGGAGCTCGTCGCCCGGCGCGCCGCCCAGGCCGCCGAGATCGGCCTCGACGGCCTGGTCTGCTCGGCCGCCGAGGCGGCCTCGGTCCGGCGGATCGTCGGGCCGGGCCGGCTGATCGTCACCCCGGGCATCCGCCCGGCGGGCGCAGAAGCCGGCGACCAGAAGCGGGTGATGACGCCGGCCGCCGCCCGCACGGCCGGGATCGACCACGTGGTGGTCGGTCGCCCGATCACCGGCGCGGCGGATCCCCGCGCGGTGGCGCAGGCGATCGTGGCGGACCTCGCCTGACCGGGCATTGCCTTCGCGCGGATCGGATCCACTTCGTTGCGCATCAGAGGAGACGCGGCATGACGAAGGGCTACTGGATCGCGCGGATCGATGTCCGCGACGCGGAGGCCTACAAGGACTACGTGGCGGCCAACGGCGTCGCCTTCGCGAAGTTCGGCGGCCGCTTCCTCGTGCGCGGCGGCGCCCACGAGGCGGTGATGGGGCAGGCCCGGTCGCGCAACGTGGTGATCGAGTTCCCGACCTACGCCGACGCCCTCGCCTGCTGGAACTCCGACCTCTACCAGGCCGCCAAGGCCAAGCAGCGCGGCGGCGTGGAGGCCGAGATCCTGGTGATCGAGGGCTATGACGGCCCGCAGCCCAGCGCCTCCGAGCCGGCGCCGGACGCGGGACCGGCCTCCGAGTAGCCCGCGGCGCCGCGGGCGCGGCCCGGCCTCCCGGGAGGGCTACGCCCGCCGCCCTGCCGGCGCGAGGCTCCGCAGCAGGAACGCCGTCATGACCTCCACGGACGGTGCCGGCTGAAGGGGCGAGGCACCCACCAGCAGCGGATGGGTGTAGCGGGCGATGGCGGTGTGGATGCAGGCCGCCGCCTGGGCGGGGTCGTCGGCCTCGAAGGCGCCGCGCGCCACCCCGTCGCGGATGATCCGTTCGAATCCGGCGGTGATCCGGGCGACATGGTGGCGGCAGACCTCCCAGCTCTCCGCCATCGCCGCCTCGATCATCTCGTGCAGGCGGGGAAAGGCTTCGCAGCGCCGGGTGCAGTCGCGGTGCAGGGTCTCGATCGCCGCCGCGAGGCGCGCGGTGGCGTCGAGGCCGGGGCGGTCGGCGATCTCCGAGATCACCGCCTCGCTCTCCCCGATCAGGCGCTCCAGCACCGCCTCGTTGATCGCCTTCTTCGAGTCGAAGAAGCGGTAGACGTTGGCGGGGCTCATCTTCAGCGTCCGGGCGATGTCGGCGACCGTCGTCTTCTGGTAGCCGATCTCGCGAAAATACGTGTCGGCCGCCGCGAGGATGCGGCTGCGGGTGTCGGGGGCGCACTCCTCCGTGGGCAGGGGGATCGTGTCGTCGAGGGACATGCGTCCTCCCTAGGGCATGCGGGCGCGGAGCGTCAAAGGCGCCAACCCCGGATCGGGTTCCGCCTGCGGCCGGTGCGCACGCCTGGAACCGGCCCCGGCGGCACCGATTGCCCCCGCATCCGGCCGCGACCGCGGTGCGCCTGAGAGGGACCAGCGATGAGCTTCACCGATACCCGTGCCCTCGTCACCGGGGCCGATTCCGGCATCGGGCAGGCGACCGCGGAGCTGCTGGCCCGCGCCGGCGCCGACGTGGCGATCACCTACCACACCGACGAGGCCGGCATCCGCGAGACCGCCGGCCGGGTCGAGGCCGCCGGGCGCCGGGCGCTGGTGCTCCAGCTCGACGTCGGCGACCCGGCCGCCGTCACGGCCGCTTTCGACCGGATCGGCAGCGAGTTCGGCACCCTCGACCTCCTGGTGGCCAATGCCGGCCAGGCCATGAGCGGCGTGCCGGTCGCCGAGATGGACGACGCGCTGCTGGAGCGGATCCTGCGGGTGAACCTCATGGGGCCGCTGTTCTGCGCGCGGCCGTTCATCAAGATGCGCAAGGCGCAGGGCGGGAACGGCAAGATCGTGTTCGTGTCGTCGGTGGCCCAGCACCTGCCGACGCCGGAGAGCGCGCCCTACGGCATGTCGAAGGCCGGCCTGGGCTCCCTGTGCCGCTCCCTGTCGCGGGAACTTGCCGAGGACCGGATCAACGTCAACAACGTGGCGCCGGGCCTGATCGAGACGCCGATGACGGCGGACCGCTTCGAGAAGCCGGAGGTGCTCGAGCAGTCGCTGGAGCGGATCCCGTGGCACCGGGCCGGGCGGCCGGAGGAGATCGCCCGGGCGATCCTCTACCTCGCCTCGGACGCGGCCGATTACGTCACCGGCCACACCCTGGTGGTCGATGGCGGGCTGACGATGCAGTGGGGCGGGGCCTGAACGACGAACGGCGCCGGACCCGCGTCCGGCGCCGCTCCGAGCCCGCGGAGAGGACGGCTCAGGAGCCGAACTGCGAGCCGAGCCGCTCGAGGTATTCGGCGAGGTCGACGCCGCCGATCCGCTTGCCGTAGTCGAAGCGCATGCCTTGGCGGATGTCGACGCTGGCGTCGCGCGTCGTCAGTGTGAAGGGACGGACACAGATCCAGGCTCCGTCACGACGGTGCTCGAAGTAGCCGAGGATCTCGTGCTTGGCCATGATCTATCCTCCGAAACCGTGTTTGGAGACATAACGGCCGCGCTCGCCGGCGGTTCACCCGGAGCGACTGTTTTTCGCACACGATCTGGTGGAGACCGGCGTGCCGGCGACCAGCCGAGAGACGAGACCGCGCGGCCTGTTCTGGCGTGAGCTTGACCATACGCCCGCGAAGCTTGGCGCTGGCCGGCCGAATGCTCCGCGCGTGGGTCCCGGTCCGCTCACTGCCAGCAATCGAGGATCTCGGCGGTGGTCATCGTCTGGACCTGATGCCCATAGCGCATCCGGTACATCAGCAGCAGCGCGTCGTGCGCCTCGTCGCAGGAACTGCAGAGGCCGTCGGTGGCCAGTACGATGCGGTAGCCGCGGTCCACGCCGCCGAGCACCGCGGCCAGGACGCAGACATCCGTCTCCGCGCCGGTGACGATGAGGGTGTCGACGCCCCGCGCCTGCAGGCGCGCGTCGAGGTCCGTGTTGAGCCAGGGCGAGTAGACGCCCTTGTCGATCACCTCCGCGGGCGGGGTCAGCCGCGCGAGGTCCGGGACGAGGTCGATCATCTCGGGGGCGAGGTGTTCCCGGGTCATCGACGCCCATCGCTTCGAGTAGGTCGCCCAGGTGCCGCGGCCCTCCCCAGGCCGTCCGGCGGGGATGTAGCGGGTGAAGATGGTCCGCGCCGGATGCGCCGCGGCGAGGCGGGACACGTGCGGCAGGACCCGCGTCATCCACGGGGTCTGCCAATCCGTGGGCTCGGCGAACATGCGCTGCATGTCCACGCACAGATGCACGCAACGCTCCCCCAGGGGCTGCGCGGAGGCCCCGCCCTCCGATCCGTGATTGGATCCGTGATTGCCCGTCAAGTGACCGCTATCCGTGCTCATAATCGCGAAATCGGGCCAGGATCGGGGTTGTTCCTGCGGTGAAGAGGTGCCGGCCCGCGGGGTCGCCAACCCCTCCGGTCCGCCGGGGTGCTCCCCGGCGGGGACAGGGTGTCGACGGGGCGACCAGTCCGGTCGCGGTGCCGCGCCGGAGGGACAAGAGGTCCCGCGCCGCCCGTCTTCGGCGGCGCGGCTCCTAGCGGTCCGCCTTCTCGCCGGCGGTGGTCAATTGCAGGTAGCGCTCCGTGGTCGGCCGGATCAGGTTGCGCACCGCCTCGGCCATGGTCTGCTCCTCCTTCAGCGATTGCTGGAAGGCCGTGCGGTGGCCCTGCTGGCCGGCCGCGTCGCCGATGGTGAGCAGCGACTCGTAGGCCGCGATCTCGAAATTCTCGAACGCATGGTTGGCGTAGGTGTTCTTCAGGATCTCGTCCTGGGCCGGCGCGTGGCCCAACGCCATCATGTTGCCGACGAAGCCCAGAAAGCCCTCCTTGAGGGCCGAGGGGCTGTCGCCCAGGCTCTGGAGCGCCTCCTCCAGGCGATGGCGCTGGCCGTGCGTCTCCTCGATGTGGCGGCGGAGCGCCTGCTCCATCTCGGGATAGCGCTCCAGGCGCTCGACCTGGCGCTCCATGATCTGCAACGCCTGCATCTCGAGGGCGTGGGTATTCTTCAGGGCCGTGACGTAGATCTCGCGTGCGTCCAAGGCCATGGGGTCACCTCATCTCGGTTGCGAGCCAGGTGGCTCGTTCAACCAGGGAACGCAGACGTCGCACGGCCAAGTTCCGGCAGGATGGTCGCAGGGGCGGGGCTGCCGGACGGTGACCGGGATGCGGCTGGAGTGCGGCTGGGGCGCGCCGGTCAGTGCAGGGAGCCGGTCCGCGCGGCCCGCTCGCGGTCCGCCAAGCGCCGGCCGATCTCGAGCAGCAGGGTCTCGGTCAGCGCCACCAGGGGCGCGTCACCGAACTGCGAGACCATGTTGTGCAGCGAGAGGCACAGGTCGGCGGTCCGGTTGAGGGCGTCGTCGATCGTGGCGCCGTCGCGGATCGCGAAGGCCGCACCGGCGGACTTGCTGTCCGTGATCTCGACGATCACCCCCCGGCCGGTGGTGGACCGGCCATCCTGGTCGAGGTAGAAGTGCCCGCGGGTGAACAGCCACCGCAGCTGGCCCTCCGGCGAGCACACGCGGTACTCGGCCGTGTAGGAGCCGCCGGTCTGAACGCAGTCCAGGATGACCTGCGAGATGTGCGCCTGATCGTCCGGGTGGATGGCCTTGAGGATCTCGGACAGGCTGACGCCCGCGCGCGACCGGGCGGGGCTGATGTTGAACAGCAGGGCGCTGACCGGATCCGCCCGCGCCTCGTCCCGGAGGATGTCCCACATCCAGAAGCCGACGCCGCCCGAGGCTTCCAGGGCCGCGACCAGGGCGGCCTCGGAGACGACGTCGTGCGCGTGATCCATCCGAGACGTCTCCCGATCCCGTCGCCCGCGATAGGCGGCGCTGCGCGAGGCCCGGGAGCCCGCCAAAACCCGATTTTCGCCGCTTCGATCCGAGATCGCGCGCGATCGAATCGTGTCTACACGCGTGTCTACAAGTATGCGCGTCCCGTGTCTGTATCCCGGATCGCAGGTCGGCCGTGCCGCCCGGGGCCCTCCGTCCGGCACGCGGCGTCAGGTCGGCCGCTTCGCCCGGAGAATTCCGGGCCGCGGCCACGGCGCGCGACGACCGCCCGCCGCATCCGGCAGGCGGGCTTCCTCCGGACGAACCGGGCGGACATGAATGTTCTCAGATTTGTGAGCGGCAAACGTCCTAACCTGAGTTATTCTCAGGGTGTCGGCACGATTGCTGACCATCCATGCCCTCTCGGACGTTCATTACCCCTCAGAGCTGACGAGAGGGCGTGGATGCCTCGGGCCCCGACGACGCTTCGGCTTGCGGCGCGACCGGCGACGTGTCGGTTGCCGCGCCGCATCGAGGCCGATGACGGCGGGTCTCCTCGCCGAAGGGCAGTAGCCCTCGACGCGCTTCGCATCCAAGATGCATCCGGTGGCCTTCACCCCGCGAGGCCATCGGCCGGATCCCCACCGAGCACCTGAAGGCGAAGGGCGACCTGAGATGACCGAGGAAGGCGATCCGTCCAACAAGATGTTCGAGGTCGCCGGACTGGCGGCGGCGATCGCTGACCGCATCCTCGAACAGCACGCGGCGGCCACGCCGATCCCGCCGGAGCAGTTCCGGATGCTGGTTCGGGCGGCGCGGATGCTGCTCGACAACGGCGTGCCGTGGCCGCCCTCGGTGGAGCACGTCGTGATGGAGGTGGCCAGGCGGGTGGAAGAGGCCAAGGCCGTCTCCGCGGGCGCCGCGGGTGCTTCTCAGGGCCACGATGTCGTGGTGAACCTGACGCAGGCCCTCGGCGCCATGAAGCGGTCCTGAGGGAGCGGTCCGATGGACGAACCGAAGGACGGACCGTCTGCCACGGACGCGGATGTCTCGGCGGCCCTGTCGGAAGTCCTGCGCCTCACGACGGCGCTCGCGGATCAGGTGCGCGCCGAGCTGATCGCCGGGCGGACCATCGGGAGGGACCAGAGCGACGCCCTGTCGACCGCCGTGAGCGGCCTCAGGCGGCAGGGCGTGATCCTGCCGCCCGCGCTGGAGCGGACGATCCACGACATCTCGCGGCGCGCCACGGCGGTGATCGCGCGGGCGGACCGGCCGACGGTCGGCGCCCTGTCCTGGACCTTCGGCAGGATGCGCGGTCGCCAGCGACTGATCCTGTCTGCCCGGAAGACGCGGGACGTCTAGGACGCAGGCGTTCCGGGGCGCAGGATGCCTGGGACGGAGGACGCGTTCGTCGCGGTCCGGCCGGATCCAGATCTCGGGGGCGATCCTGCGGCGGCCGACCCTGCGGCGTCTGCGCCCGCCTCAGCCGACCAGGGCGGCGGCAGGCGCCGGGCTCACCGGGGGGGCCGGCTGGGTCGGCTTCTCCGCCGCGTCGCGGCCGTTCGGGGGGCGGACGGTTTCCGGGGCGGGGGCAGCCGGAGGCGGCAGCGGGAGTGCACCCGTGTCGGACCGCGCCTGATGCGTGATCTGGGGAAGATTCGCCTGGTCCTTCCGGTCTTGCGGCAGCTTTGCGCGCAGGTGCTGCAGCATGTCCTTCGCGACCTGAAGCTTATATTGGTGATGCTCGGTTTCGGCCAGGCGTCGCTTCTCCGTCTCGACTTCCCGGCCCTGTGCCTCCTGCGCCTGATGCTGTAGTTCCAGTGACGCGAGGGCCAGGCTGGTCGACACGCGCGCGAGAAGGTCGCTCGTTTTCAGGGACGGACGCGATGCGAAGACATAGAAGGTATTCGCGATCAGGAACGCCAGCAGGATAAACAGCGCGATGTCGGAGGCGCGACCGGAGACGGTCCAGAACACCAGTACGGCCAGCGTCGCCAGGGCAGAAAAGCCCAGTAGTATGTAGCGAAGGATTGTCACGAGTAACCGTCAACTAGATTAAGGTATTGCAGTTAGAGCGTCAATTTGAGGCTATAATGTGAATAGATTGGCAATTGTAGGGCGGGGATTTTGCCGCGGCGCTCTACGGAACCCGTTCGCGATCCTCTTTGAAAGGTCGGGACGGCCGCGGGCCCCGGGGGTGCCGCAGCGGCGAACGGGGGCCGCCGCGCGGCTTCGGCCTAGGTCTTTCCCAGCAGCATGAGTCTCAGCTTGTTCACGACTCCGGACGGGAGTTCGCGGATCAGCGGCCTGAAGGCGATCTCCCTGTACGACGCCGCGGCCTCGTATTTCTCCGGGTGAACGATATCCAGGGGATAGGCGCCCAGCCGCCTGCGCGAGACGTAGTCCTCGAACGTTCCGACGCGTTCCGTGCTCTCGCCATCGACGTAGACGAGGATGTTCTGTTTGTACCAGAAATGTACGTCGTCTCGATGCCAGATCTGCGGCCTGATGACGTCGAAATACCGATATCCGCGCTGGGCAAACCTGTCCGCCCACCAGGATTGCCACCTCTCATTGATATGGCGAAACCCACCCTGGTACGGGATCGCGGCTCCGAAGAGTATGACGTCGCTGTGCCTGACGAGATTGTCGACCATGATATCGGCCGATTCCGGCGACACATGCTCGGCGACCTCGAGGCTGATCGCGATATCGAACCGCCGCGCCAGATCGATGCTCGTCTCGAGGTCGTAGGTCACGAAATCGTCGGCTGCGATCCGCAACGCCTCGACGTTCGTCCAGGGGCCGTCGACGCCTTTGACCTCCCGGAACCCCAGATCCGACGCCTTCTCCAGCCAGATGCCGTCGCCGCATCCAATATCGAGGATGGATTTCGGGTCAAAAATCTCCCGTATGACCGAGAGAGCGGCCGCTGCGGAAGCAACCGTCTTCGCACTGTGCCTCTGGTGCCAGCTAAAGTCGTACATGCGACTGTCCGTGGGGCAAAGTTCAGTCAGTTTCGAATCTTTAGAGTGGATTGCGCCAATAATCAATATAAATTTTATTCGCAATATATTTAGTACAAAGCCAAGGTTAAGACGATCAACGCGGCAGTCGGCGACCATGGCGTCTTTGGGTGCCGATTGAGCGGCAAATATTTTTCATCAAGACGGTATGACATCGAAGGCGATAATTTGCACTGTATATCATGCTGTTCGTCCGGGTGCCGCCGTCGCCGCGGGAAGATCATCTTGCGTGATCTTCGCCGATGCGTTGCCCGGCCTGGGACGCGACCCGGTTCCGTCGCCGCCCACAGGCCCGGCTGCGGCCCGCCCGCGCGGTCCGGATCCGGGGCGAGCCTCCGCGGCACGCCGGGACGCCGGGACGCCGGTGCGGGGTGGCCGCTGCTGCGGGCCGCGTCCGCCGGCCGGCGACAGGCGGCCGCGCGGTGAACGGGCCCGCCCGTCAGGCCGCGCGCAGGGCGGCGATCTCGGTGATCGTCCGGCCGGCCTGGGCCTGGAGCGCGTCGAGCAGCGGGGCGACGTCGTCGCCGGCCCGGCAGGCGGCCTCGACCGCCCGGCAGGTCTCGGCGAGGGCCACGAACCCGACCATGCCGGCCGCCGACACCATCGCGTGCGCGTCCAGCATCAGCCGCTCGCGGCCGGCCGCGGGACCGTCGGCCCCGAGATCCGCCCCGAACCGCTGGGCGAGTTCCTTCGCCAGCATTCCCAGGAGATCGCCCATCCGCGCGCGGCCGACCATGTCGGTCATCTCGTCCAGCACGGCGCGGTCGATGGACGCCGCCGGATCCTGCGCCGGCTCGCTCGGCGGCACACTGCGGCCCGCCCAGCGGTCGACCGCCGCGAGCAGTGCCCCCGTGCGGAACGGCTTGCCCACGTGGTCGTCGAGCCCGGCGGCGCGGAGATCCGCCACCTGCTGTGGCAGGACGTTCGCCGTCAGGGCCAGGACCGGCACGCGTCCGGCGGGGCCGCCGAGCGCGCGGATCCGCCGGGTGGCCGTGAGGCCGTCCATCACCGGCATCTGCACGTCCATCAGAACGAGGTCGTAGGCCTGGGCTTGCACCGCCGCCACGGCCGCGACGCCGTCGCCGACCACGTCCACCGCGTGCCCAGCCCCTTCCAGGATCGTCCGGGCGAGGTCCTGGTTCAGCGGCACGTCCTCCGCCAGGAGCAGGCGCCGGCCCGTGGCGCGGATGGCGGTCGCCGACGCCGGCTCGCACCGTCCCTCCGGGGTGGTGGCGGGGAGCGGCGCCGCGAACCAGAAGGTCGAGCCCTGCCCCGCGACGCTCGCGACCCCGATCGTCCCGCCCATGAGTTCGATCAGGGATTTCGAGATGGCAAGCCCCAGGCCGGTGCCGCCGTACTGACGGCTGACGGAGCCGTCGACCTGCGAGAAGCGCCGGAACAGCCGGTCGCACTTGTCGGCCGGGATGCCGATCCCGGTGTCGCGGATCGCGAAGCGCAGCGTCCCGGCGCCCCCCTCCTGCCCGGCCGGGCCGGCCTCGACCGACAGGTCGATGCGGCCCGCCGGGGTGAACTTCACGGCGTTGTTGAGGAGATTCAGGAGGATTTGCCGGAGCCGGTCCTCGTCGCCCCGGACCCAGGCGGGCAGGCCGGCCGCGCACGCGATGGCCAGCGCGAGTCCCTTGCGCTCGGCCGACGGGCGCACGATCGAGACGGCGTTGTCGATGAGCGCCGCGAGGGCGAAGGGCCGGGGCACGATCTCGATCTGCCCGGCCTCGACCTTCGAGAAGTCGAGGACGTCGTTGACCACCGTCAGGAGCGCGGCGCCGGCGCCGCGGATGCGGTCGGCGTGCCGGCGCGCCGCCGGGCCGAGATCCGGCTCGTCGAGCAGCAGGTCGGCGTAGCCGATCACGCCGTTGAGCGGCGTGCGGATCTCGTGGCTCATGGCGGCTAGGAACTCGCTCTTGGCCGCGCTCGCCCGCTCGGCCTCCAGGCGCGCGGCATCGGCCGCGGCCTTGGCGGCGATCAGCGCCGCCTCCGCGGCCTTGCGGGCGGTCACGTCGATGTTGAGGCCCAGCATCCGCCGCGTCCGGCCGTCCGGCCCGGGCACGCCGCGCCCGACCCCGTTGATCCAGCGCGTCCCGCCCTCCGGGGTCGGGACCCGGAACTCGATGGTGAAGGTTTCCCCGGTCTCGGCGGCCGCCGCGGCGGTCCGCAGGGCCCGCGCGCCGTCCTCGCGGTCGATCAGGGTGAGCCAGGTCCGCGTATCGATGCGGTACTCCCGGTCGGTCTCGATCCCGTGCAGGCGCGCGCTGCCCGGGGACCAGTCGATATGGCCGCTGTCGACGTCGAGGTGCCACGTGCCGGCGTCGGCGGCCTTCTGGGCGAGGAGCAGCAGGCTGCTCGCCTCCTCGACGGCGCGGCGCGCCGTCACGATCTCGTCGATGTCGAGGGCGGTGCCGAGCATGCCGATCAGGGTCTCGCCCTGCCGGATCGGCAGGAGCACGAGCTTGTGCCAGCGATAGGCCCCGTCGTGCCGCCGCAGCCGACCCTCGACCTCGCAGGCGTCGTGGCGCGTCCGCGCCTCGGACCACCAGCGCTCCATCCGCTCCGCGTCGTCGGGGTGGTTGCGGGCGATCCGGGCGGCGCGCGAGGGCCCGATCGGGCCGTAGTAATCCGCGAAGCGGCGGTTGACGTAGGTGGCGTCGCCGGTCTCCAGGCCGGCGATCCACACGAGCTGGGGCAGCGCGTCCGCGAGGGCCCGGTAGCGCGCCTCGCTCAGGCGCAGCGCCGCCTCCGCGGCCTTGCGGCCGCTCACGTCGCGCAGGCTGGCCACGTAGCCGTCCGGCGCGCCGGTCGCCGGGTCTTGCGTCAGGCTGAAGGAGATCTCCAGCCAGACCCAGTGACCGTCCCGGTGGCGGTAGCGCTGGCAGGTCAGGGCCTGCGCGGTGCGGCCGCTGGTGAGGCCGTCGAGGACCGCGCGGTAGGACGCCACGTCCTCGGGGTGGACGAAGTCGAGGGGCTGCGTGCCGATCAGCGCCTCGGGCGCGTAGCCGAGGACCGCGCGCACGGCCGGCGAGACGTAGCGGCGGCAGGTTGTCAGGTCGGACCAGATGATGATGTCGGTGGTGTTCTCGGCCAGCAGCCGGTAGTGGCGCTCGCTCTCCTCCAGAGCCCGCTCGGCGATCCGGATCTGGGTGACGTCGCCGAAGGTGAGGACCGCGCCGCCATCGGCCAGGCCCGAGCGCCGGACCTCCAGGATGATCCCGCCGGGCAGGCGCCAGTCGAAGGCCGGCGGAAGCGCCCGCAGGTCGCGGCCGGCCGAGCCCAGCGGCAGGCCGGAATCCGCCGCGAAGTCGCCCCGGGCGCGCTGGTAGGCGTGGATGTCGGGGAAAGCCACGCCCGCGCGCAGGACATCCTCCGGCAGGTCCAGCAGCGCCGCGGCGCTCCGGTTGAACACCCGGACCCGCTGGGCGGCGTCGAGGATCACGAGGCCATGGTCCATGCTGTCCAGAGTGCCGCGCAGGAGCGTGTCGGTGGCGTGCGCGCGCTGCTCGGACTGCACGAGGTCGGTCACGTCGAGCAGGAGCCCGTGCAGCGCCACCACCGTACCGTCGGGCCCGAGTTCGGGCAGCCCCTGGATGATCGCGTCGCAGCCGGTGCCGTCCGGGCGCAGGATGCGGGCCCGCGCCTGGTACGGGTGCGGGGGCGAGCGACCGGACAGGAGGTTCTCGACCCGTGCGACAACGGCGGCGCGGTCGTCCGGGTGGTAGCAGTCGAAATGCGCGTCCACGGAGAGGCTGCGCTCCGCGGGCGGGTCCCCTAGGACGCGCGACAGGCTCGCCGAGCGGGTCACGCGCCGGGTGCACGCATCGAGGCGCCACTGACCGAACCCGAAGACCCCGTCCCACGGCCCCTGGTCGCTTCCCGCGCAGTCCGGAGAAGGCACGTCTGGGGGCATCGGCGCGTCCGGATCCATTCGACCGGCGCGAACCGCGCCCGGGGCACCCGCGGCCCCATCCGGATGACTCTGCGGGCCGATGGTTGCGGATCCCTTGCCGGGATCGTGCGGCCTCCGCGCGAACCGCTTCGGAGCACCCGGTCCTGCCGCCGCCGCGCGGTGCGCCGCCCACCGCTGCGGCCCGCCGCCGCGCGGGCCGCGCCGGCCGTGACAGGCCGCCCCCGCCAGGAGGGCCGGGCCGGTCGTGGCCGTGACATCTGTCATCCGGCCGGTTCCCCGGCGCGGGCCGGTCGGTCACCGGCCGCCGGAAGGCGAGCCCGGTCGTCGATGTTGAGCGCCCCGGCCCCCGGACGCCGGATCGCGGGCGGCCTGCACCGCGTCGCCGAGACCGCCCGCCTGGAGGCGGCCGGGACCCCGCGGTTCGGCCCGGTCCGGTCCGGTCCCGTCGCCAGCGATCAGGACGGTCCGGTCGACGGTCGCGCGGGCGGTGGCGCCCGCCGCCCTGTCCTCGCTCGGGACGCGACTGCCGGGCCTGCGCTCCCGGGCCCGGTCGGCCTCCGGTTCGGCGGCCGCGGCGCGCCGCACAGGAACCCGGTTCAGCCCCTCGTCGGCCCCCTCGTCGGCTCTTTCACCCGCTCTCGCATCGGCGCCACTGCCGCTCTTCGAGGGGTAGCCCGACGCGCTTCTGAGCGTCTCACCGACTCCGCACAGCCACCGGTCGGACAGTCGCCGCCTTCCTCGACAGCGAGGCCTCGCACGGCCCGGGCGTGCCTTCGAAGCGCCCCCGATGGACCAGTGCCGTACAGATCATCTCAGGAGGCGCGCTCATGCGCGATGTCTCGACCTGCGACGTTGCGGCGAACCTGTGCGGCCCGCCACGTACGGGCAGGACAGAGCGTGTTTCGCGCGCGTCACGGTTCGTCATCCCTGCCAGGGCGCGGCGGGGCTTCGTCCCGACCCGCACGCGCAGCCAGCGCGATGTTCCTCGCCCGGCGCTGGGCGGTTGCAGGCTACGGCGACGCTCAGATCCGCGATCCCGCCAGCCACCAGTTGGGCGCGGAGCGGCACAGGGTCTCGGGCCTGAGCAGCGGCCCGTTCTCTCGCGCGAGCAGGATGCGGCAGCGCGGACTCGGAGCGAGTTGTCGTCCCGAAGGCGTGCGGCCCCTGCAGGGGCGGCATCCGGCTCGACCGGGGTGGTCCGGCCGGTCAGGCGATCGCGGCCTGATGGCGAGGCTTGCGCACCCAGAGGTGCCGAAGCCTGAGGGCCGGCTTCTCGATGTAGTCCCACGAGAGTGAAGCGAAGGACCCGGTCAGGACCAGAACCAACGGGAAGATCACCGCGAAGGACACTCCCTTCGGGAGGTCGCCCAACTGGGGGAGCAGGAGGGCGACGACGGCCTGCGTCAGCGGGAAACCGTACAGGTAAATGCCATAGGATAGGTCCTTCTTCACCCAGCGGTCGAACCAAGCGAAGCTCTGCATGCCGATATACACCATGCAGTAGGTCAGCAGGATCCCGCTCACGGCACCGAGCAGATCGGCCAGCATCAGGACATAATATCCGGCCCCGCACGCCAGGAAGAGCGGGACGCTGACGGGTACGCGCCGGGCGTTCAGGTACATCGCCACGCCGAAGAAGAACATCAGCACGATGTACCACGTGGTGAAGTGGGTGTTGTCGTGCCGCACCGTGAAGCGCACCGGATCGTACAGGCCGAGGCCCAGCGCGACCACGGCGAGGCCGGCGACCGCCAGGGTGAACCGGACCGGCGTCGCGAGGACGCCGCCGACCATCAGGGCGAGCATGATCAGGTAGCACCAGAACTCGGGCGGCAGCGTCCAGAGATTGACGTTGACGACGGAGGGCCATGGATTGTGCTGGAAGACGCCCGGCAACTCGAGGGCGACGTGCCCGACGATGTTTCCGAAGTACTGCAGCAGCATCGGATCCGAGAAGTACTGCCTCAGCGGCAGCGTCGTGAAGAACGGGCCCAGCACGAGGGCCGAGAGCGTCACCTCGACGGTGAGGGCGGGCACGATGCGGAAGCACCGGTTGGCCAGGAACGGTCCGACCTTGCCGCTCCTCAGCGCGCTCCCGGCGATCAGGAAGCCACTGAGGGCGAAGAACATGCCCACCAGGGCGAACACGCCCGGCTGGAGGAACCCGCCCAGCACCTTGGAGTGGCCGATCGCCGTCGCGGCGCCCGCCGCGGTTCCCTCGAGAGCGACCTGAGCCGGACTGGTCCCGCCGAGGACCGCGACGCGGCAATGGTGCGCGAGAATGACGACGGACAGGGCGTGCCGGAGGAGGTGAAATCCCGGCCCGATGCCGCCATGCTCCGCGAGACGCTCCGCCAAGCTGCGCGTGTGCGCTCCCCGTGCTCGGCCACCGAATGCCGACAGGACCCGTTGGACGCGGCCGGCGGACGATCCGGGTGATGGCATGGCAGGTCGCTCATGGTTTGAAGCCGCAGCGCTTCACCGCCGTGCAGGCCAATCAAGCCATCTCACACTAATAATTGCGCTCTATATCAGCAATGAAAGGAGGCTATTAAGGTTGACGCCGACGCAGATCACAGCATTCACGACCGAAGCTCGACGTATCCGGTCGGTCGTCTCGGCCTCAGGTGCCGAACGTGATCCACAGTCGCGCTCGCTGAAGTTCAGGTTCGCGGCGGCAAGGGGGGACCCGGACGATGCCGGTGTCGAGGCAGGTGTCGGAGGCCCGGATCACGGGTTCGCGTCGATCGCGGGAGTAAGCGGCTGTGACTTGGCGAGGTCGACAACGACCGCGACGCTGTTCCGGGGCCGCGCGTCAATCGACTGGGCCTGGCTGATGCAGGCGGGCGCCCGGACCGTCCGGGCGCCCGTGTCTCGGCTCAGCAGCTCAGGCGGCGGCCTTCGCGGCGCCCGAAGACCCGGTAATGGGCGGCGCCGGACTCCATCTGCCCGGCTGCTACGGCGCGGCGGACGTCCGGATTGCAGCGCAGGTATTCGCGCTCATCGAAGCCGTAGTTGGCACGACCGCGATAATCGTCCCGATCCCGATAGCCGCGGCCGCGGTCGTCGTAATCGCCGCGATCCCGGTATCCCCGGTCGCGATAACCGTAATCCTCATAGTCCGGTCCGCGCGGCTGCGCCAAGACCGGGCTGAGCGCGCCCAGAATGCCGAGAGTCACGGCGGCGGCCGCCAGAAACGCCTTCATCGTACTGCCCTCCTTGAAGCACCCCGCGGAACTCCCCCAGATCGGGCCGCCCCGGTCCACACGTGGCTGCAACCGAGGCGTCCGCGCGGTGCCTGATTGGTGGCTTGAAACGCTCTGCGCGCCGGATGGTTCGATCGCGCACCAAGGCCTGGCGACCGCTCCGCCGGGGCTGGAAGCCGGCCGCAGAAAGACCGGACTCCGGGCCGGGACCGACGGCACGGCATGCGGTGCATCATCCAGCGCTGCATCCCGCGACGCATCATGCGCCGCGCTCTGCGGTAGCGCAGGGCGTGGCGCTCGATCCGGTCCGGCGCGGCGGCGCCGGGACCGAGCGGGACGGCGACGACCGAATTGCGCACCCGTCTCGCTACGCCGCGATGGCGGCCCGTCACCGAACGGTGTCGCCCGCCGGTGATGCAGGAATGCAACATCGGTGGGTGAAATGGGCGAATCCCGGGGGCCGGCGGGGGACAAGCGGGAACGTGAATCGCCGGCTTTTCAGCGTCACGCCCGCGCTCCGTCGCGTTTGACTGCTATCCAATCCGCCTGTTTTGCTCACGCCGCCGTCCCGAAGTAATAGATCCAGAAATTTCAGTTCAATACGGCCCCGCAGCGAGACTTCCGAATCATTTTTCTCGAGGTTACAGGTAGACCCACCGCGCGCTGACCGGTGAAAGATTGTTGTGATTGAAACTTTAATACAATCTTAACATCGCGGCCGCCGGGAGATGGTCGGTCTCAGGCTTCGGTGGCGCGCAGCTGGGGGGTATTCGTGCGTCGAACCATAGGATCCGGTCTTCTCTGCAGTCTGCTGTCGCACACCGCGCTCGCCGCGGATCTGCCGCGGGCATCCCGGCCGGCGCCGCCGCGGACCACCAGATCACCCGCCTGTGGGGCTACGATCGCTGGGAGGGCCGCTTCCCGGCCCAGGGCGGCGGCTTCTACCCCGCCAGCGTCGCCCATTCCGGGCAGCGGCTGGACAATCTCACAACGATCCGCGGCAGGCTCGGCTTCGCCGTCGACCGGACCCTCGTCCACGCCACCGGCGGCCTCGCCCTCGGACAGATCCGGACCGACAACAACCTGACCTTCGACAGGACGTTCAGGCCCACCGAGCTCTTCGACGGCCGGTCCGGCGATCTGCGTCTCGGCTACGCGGTCGGCGCCGGGATCGAGCAGGCGCTCACCCCGCATCTCTCGGTCAAGGCCGAGGGCCTGTATTACGATTTCGGCAGCCGCGCGGTCCTCACGACCCCCGGCTATCGCGCCTGGACGGGCTACGCCGCCGGGACCCGCACCGCGACGGACGGCGTCCTGACCCGGGTCGGCCTCAATTACCGGTTCGGAGACGGGCTGTCGGACCTGCCGCCGATCGGGTCGGCCGGGCCGGCCAGCTGGGCCTTCGCGGGCGGCCTGCGCTACTTCTACAGCTCGGGCGGTCCGCGCTACACCCTCGGCAGCAACCGCATCCCCGGGCAGGTGAATTCCCGCCTGATCTACGCGGGTACGGACGCCCAGTCCGGCGAGAGCTTCGCGCGGCTGGAGCACATGCCGACGGGCCTGTTCGCCAAGGGCTTCCTCGGCGCCGGCGGGGTCTCGTCCGGCCGCCTCTCCGACGAGGATTTCCCCCCCGCCCTCAACCCGTACTCGAAGACGCTCTCGCCGATCAGGGGCGGCGACATCAGCTACGGTGTCGTCGACCTCGGCTATACCGTCCTGCGTCGGGACGGCTTCAGCCTCGGCGGCTTCGCCGGGTACCAGCACGAGGCCGAGCTGCTCAACGGCGATGGCTGCCGGCAGGTCGCCAGAAGCGGCATCTGCGCGGGTCGGCAGGCCGTGACGGATCAGGTCAGGGTCCTGAGCGAGAACCAGCGCTGGAACGCCCTGCGGATCGGCGTGATCGGCGAGGCCCGGTTCGACTGGGTCACGCTGAGCCTCGAAGGCGCCTACCTGCCCGTGGTGACGATGGACGGGGTCGACCGTCACTGGCTGCGTCAGGATATCAACCCGCTGCCGCAGCACGGCAGTGGCGACGGCTACTTCGCCGAGGGCATTGCCGCGTACGATCTCACCCCCGAGGTGAGCGTCGGCGTCGGTGGCCGCTACTGGCGAATGCAGACGGATTCGGGCCGGACGACGTTCCCCCTCGCGACGCGCAGCCCGACCAAGTTCGAGACCGACCGCTACGGCGGCTTCGTGCAGCTCTCCTACAGGCTGTCCGATTTCGGCCTCGCCGAAGCGACCGCCCCGGCGGCCCCGATCCGCAAGGAGTGAGGCCGCGCCGATCGGGTGCCCGACCCGGACGGACCCGGGCGGGACCGGCTCGCACCGCCCCGGCGGCGCGCCGGTGTCGAGCCCTGGAGGATCGCAGGGATCCGACGCGCGGGCCCGTCGCGGGGCCCCGTCGCAGGGGTCCATCGCATGACCGGCGATCCTGCCGACGGAACCCGACGCGGTGCCGCAGGTCCGGCCGCCGCGCCCGACGGGACCCGTGCCGGTCCTCGTGGGCACCACCAGGTCGGGTCGGAGAGCGGGGGGCTGCGCGGGGCGGGTTTCCCCGCGCCATCCGCGTCGAATCGGGCGCTCGGCCTCGCCCTGGTCGTGGGCCGGAGCCTCGCGCCGGCTATCGGCCGAATCCGGGGCCACACTCGCCCGGCAGGGCTCCCGCACCGCCGCGGGCACGGTGCGGCTTGATCACGGTGCGGCTTGATCTCTGAGGGAGTGGTGGAGACGACAGGGATCGAACCTGTGACCTTTCCCATGTCAAGGGAATGCACTACCGCTGTGCTACGTCTCCTAATCGACTGCGTTCAAGTTCGCTGAACCTGAAAGCCATCGAAATAATCCAGACAACTCAACGGCTTATGAAGAGTGATGCCTACCCTGTCAAGGTAGTGCTCTCCCGCTGAGCTACGCGCCCGGGCCGGAGCCGTGCGGGCTCCGGTGGGCGGGGCCTATAGCGGCTGGCCGGCGAGGGCGCAAGCGGAACCTGCGCACGGCGGGCCGCAACGGGCGGGATCCGCCCCTTTGCGGAGGCGATGGTGCACGCCGGGGAAAAAATGCGCTATGGGCCTGCCGCTCGGCATCCGGCCGCGCCGCGCGACAGGGCGTCGGCACGCCGCCTCACGCTTCGGGACATGCGCTACTTCATCGACCACGATCAGGGTGATTCGATCCGCGGCTGGATCGTGCCGGACAATCCCCTCGCCATCAGCCGAGTCGCGGTCTCCGTCGAGGGACGGCGCGTGGCCGACGTCGCGGCCAGCCTCACGGACGAGACGTTCAAGCGCAACGGCTGGCACGCGACCGGGCAATGCACCTTCGTGCTGACCGCCGCCGAGGTGCCGGGCCTGCCGAACCTGCCCCGCGTCGAACTCTACGACGTCGACACCAACGTCCTGATCTATCGCCGCGCGCCGCCCGACGGGCAGGTGCCCCTGCGCGTGATGCTGATCAACACCGGCATCGAGCCGGAGACCCTCCTCCAGGCGGCGCTCTTCCCCCATTTCCAGCACTGCTATTTCGGCATCCACAAGCTGCCGGACGAGATCATGACCTGCGTGCTGACCGGCTCGGCCGCACCCTCGGCCTTCCTGTCGGGCGCCGTGACCATCCCGCGCTACGAGAACTACATGACGCCGGACCTGATGGTCACGGCGATCCTGCTCCAGGATCCCTACATAGAGACGGCGACCCGCATGCGCTGGCTCAAGGCCCGGGCCGGCGACGCCGCCGATCCCACGCGAAGCTGGCGCCTGGGGCCGCTGGCCGAGGCCGCGTCCTTCGCGGACGAATACGATTTCGCCGATGCGAAGAGCCTCAAGCGCTTCTTCCGCATGCTGCCGGAGCCGGCCTACCGGCTGCTCTACAACCCGCTGACCCGCCAGCTCGGGACCCGCATGCCGGAGGACCGGCTGCATCCGGGCAATTCCATCGCCGCGATCGAGATCCTCGCCCGGGTCGGCATCGTCGGCCACAAGGCCCGGTTCCCCGCCTTCGCGTCGACCTTGTTCGACCGGCTCGGCATCACGACGCCGATCCCGGCCCTGCCCCCGATCCCACCCGAGACCCAGGCGCTCGCCCAGCGCCTGAAGACCGTCAAGGCGGTCGAGGAGATGGTCGTGTTCGACGTGGCCATGTCGGATGCCGTGAAGGCCTCGGTCGACAAGAGCTGGAGCTGATCGTGCGCGCCACCGACGCGGCCGCCGGGCTCCGCCTGCCCCCGGCGCAGCTCGCCGGCCCCTTGAGCGGCCGGGGCGCCCTGCCGGTCCGGGCGGGCGCCGACGGGTTGCGCGTCGACCTTCCCGGGCTCGCGGGACGCTGGGTCGAGATCGTCCTGTTCAACGATCCCGCCGACGGCCGGGACGCCAATCCCGACCTCAGCCTCGTTGGGCCGGACGGACGCCCGGGGGCGCTGCTGCCCCAGGAGGCACGGGGCGCGGGCGCCTTCGCGTGGATCGGCCGCCTGCCGGAGGGCACCGCGGCGCTGCGCGTGGCCGATCCGTCCCGGCAGGTCCCCGCCCGGCTGCGCCGGATCGCGGTGCGCCGCCTCGCCCGACCGGTCCTCGCCCTGCGCGGACTCCTGCGCGAGCCCGCACTGACCGCCCAGGCCCTCGGCTGGCGCATCCTCGGCAAGAAGGTCCGGGCCCGGGGCTTCCTCGGCCGGGCCCTGCGCCACCGGCGCGTGACCGGCTACGAGGCATGGATCGGCACGAACGCGCTCCGCCGCCCGGAGCGGGACGGGATCGCCGCCGAGATCGCCGCCTGGCCCGATCCGCCTCTGATCTCCGTGCTGATGCCGGTCCACGATCCCGACCCGAAGGTGCTCAGGGCCGCCCTCGCGTCGCTCAGGGCGCAGCTCTACCCCCATTGGGAGCTCTGCGTCGTCGACGACGCCTCCACGCGGCCCGCGATCCCGAGGATCCTCTCCGAGGCGGCCGCGGACGATCCGCGCATCCGCGTCCTCACCCGAGCTGAGAACGGTCACATCGCCCGGGCGACCAACGACGCGCTGGGGCAGGCTCGCGGCGTCCTCTGCGCCTTCATGGACCACGACGACGCGCTGACCGAGGATGCCCTCTACGAGGTCGCCCGGGCGCTCCGGCGCGACCCGGACCTCGTGCTGATCTACAGCGACGAGGACAAGATCGACGGGCGCGGGCGCCGGTTCGACCCGCATTTCAAGGCGGGTTTCGATCGGGAACTGCTCTACGCGCAGAACTACATCAATCACCTCACGGTGGTGCGCACCGCGGCCTTGCGCGCCGTCGGCGGGTTGCGCCCGGGCTTCGAGGGCAGCCAGGACCACGACCTGCTGCTGCGCCTGACCGCCGGGCTCGACCCGGCGCGCATCCGCCACATCCCGCGGGTGCTCTACCATTGGCGGGCTGCCCAGGGCTCCGGCACCTTCTCGGACCGGTCGCTGGCCAGGGCCGAGACCGCGCGGCTGCGCGCGCTGGCGGAGGTCGCCGCGGCCTTCGGCGGTCGGGCCGAGCGCGGTCCCGGCGGCTTCAACCGCCTGATCCGGCCCCTGCCTGAGCCGCCCCCCCGGGTCTCGGTGATCATCCCCACCCGGGATCGGGCCGAACTCCTGGCGGTGACCCTCGACGGGCTGCTCGAGGCCACGGCCTATCCCGACATCGAGGTGGTGATCGTCGACAACGACAGCCGCGAGCCCGAGACCGCCGCCCTGTTCGCCCGCTACCGGGACGATCCGCGGGTACGCGTCGTCGAGGTGCCCGGCGCCTTCAATTTCTCCGATCTCTCGAACCGGGGGGCCGCGGCGGCGACCGGGCCGGTGCTCCTGTTCCTCAACAACGACATCGAGGTGCTGGAACCCGCATGGCTCACCGAGCTGGTCCGCCAGGCGGTGCGGCCGGAGGTCGGCGCCGTCGGGGCCAAGCTCCTCTACCCGGACCGGACCATCCAGCACGGCGGCATCGTGCTGGGGATCGGCGGGGTCGCCGGGCACAGCCATCTCGGCGTCGCAGATACGGATCCGGGCTATTTCTGCCGCATGGTGATCGCCCACGAGGTCTCGGCGGTGACGGGGGCGTGCCTCGCCATGCGGGCGGACGTGTTCGCGCAGGTCGGCGGCTTCGACGCGGTCGACCTGAAGGTCGCCTTCAACGATGTCGACCTCTGCCTGAAGATCCGCCGGGCGGGCTACCGGATCGTCTGGACGCCGTTCGCCACGCTGATCCATCACGAGTCGAAGAGCCGCGGCGCGGAGGACACCCCCGAGAAGCAGAAGCGCTTCGAGGGTGAGGTGCTCACCATGCTGGACCGTTGGGGTCCGGAATTGCGGGCAGATCCCTATTACAACATCAACCTGTCGCGGAATTCGGCCCATTACCGGGTGTGACCGGCGCGCGGCCTGCCGCACCGTGGGCTGGACTGCGACCACGCGTTGCCATGCGTGCGTCAGTGGGTGAACTTGCGTCCGGAGCCGGTTGCGATACCTCTGGACATGCCGCAAGAGGCGGTTCCGGCCAAGGCGTCCCGGCGGGCGCACGGCGAGGGCGACAACCAGAGATGAGTGCGAACACCCCAACGGTCACGGGCCTCGAGCGCGACGCGCAGCAGGCGATGGGAGACCACAAGGTCCACCCGAACGAGATCGCCATCGGCGTGGTGATCGGGCGCGCGTCCGAGTACTTCGACTTTTTCGTGTTCGGCATCGCCTGCGTGCTGGTCTTCCCGAAGGTGTTCTTTCCCTTCGTCGACCCGCTCAAGGGCACGCTCTACGCCTTCGCGATCTTCGCCCTTGCGTTCATCGCCCGGCCGCTCGGCACCGTGATCTTCATGGCGATCGACCGCCGCCACGGACGCAGCGTCAAGCTCACCACCGCCCTGTTCCTGCTCGGCGCCTCCACGGCGGCCGTCAGCTTCCTGCCGCGCTACGACAGCATCGGCATCTCGGCCGTCTACATCCTGGCGGGCTTCCGCGTGCTGCAGGGCCTCGCGCTGGGTGGCGCCTGGGACGGGCTCGCCTCGCTGCTCGCCATGAACGCGCCGCGGGAGCGGCGCGGATGGTACGCGATGATCCCGCAGCTCGGCGCGCCGCTGGGCTTCATGGTGGCGAGCGCCCTGTTCGCGTTCTTCATCGTCAACCTCGACGAGGCCGACTTCATCGACTGGGGCTGGCGCTTCCCGTTCTACTGCGCCTTCACCATCAACGTGGTCGCCCTGTTCGCCCGGCTGCGCCTCGTCGCCACCGACGAGTTCGCCCGGATGATGGATCTCGACCGGCTGCGCCCGGTCCCCGCCCTGGAACTGTTCCGCCACCACGCGGGCGACGTGATCCGCGGCGCCTTCGTGCCGCTGGCCGCCTTCGCGCTGTTCCACCTCGTGACGATCTTCCCGATCGCGTGGCTGGCGCTGAACAGCACCACCCGCTCGCCCGGCGAGTTCCTGATCGTGCAGTTCTCCGGCGCCATCGTGTGCGCCGGCGCGGTGGCGGCCTCGGGGCTGATCGCCGACCAGATCGGCCGCCGCAACTGCCTGATCATGAGCGCCTCGCTAATCGGCTTCTTCGCCGTCGGCAGCATCATCGCGCCGCTCCTGTTCGGCGAGAGCGCCATCGGCCAGACCATCTACGTCACGATCGGCTTCATGCTGCTCGGGTTCGCCTACGGCCAGACCGCGGGCGCGGTGACTGCCCGCCTGGGCAACCGCTACCGCTACACCGGCGCGGCGCTGACCTCGGACTTCGCGTGGCTCATCGGCGCCGGCTTCGCGCCCCTGGTCGCGCTGTTCCTGTCCCAGCGCTACGGGCTGGCGATGATCGGGGTCTACCTCCTGTCGGGGGCGGTCTGCACCCTCGCGGCCCTGTATTTCGACCGTTCGGAAATGCGCCAGATGTAGTCGGGCGCGGCGCGGGCTGCGCCGCGCGCGCCGGGCTGACAGGAACGCCGCCTCGCGCGGCACGGCAGAAGCGCCGCGGCAGCGGCATGGGAAAACGAGACGCGTGCTGTGACCTCTTCGACCGATCGACCGGACAGGACCGACACCGCACGCCCCCGGAGCAATCGCGGGCGGCGCCTCCTGCCGCTCCTCGCCCTGCCGCTGCTGACGCTGCTGGGCGGTTGCAACTTCGTGGTCATGCATCCGGCCGGCTACGTGGCCGAGCAGCAGCGCAACCTCGTGCTGGCCGCGACCGGGCTGATGCTCCTGATCATCGTGCCCGTCATCGCCTTCACGCTGATCTTCGCGTGGCGCTACCGGGCCAGCAACGAGGATGCGGTCTACGACCCCGAATGGCATCACTCGACGCAGCTCGAGGTGCTGATCTGGACGGCGCCGCTGATGATCATCATCGCGCTGGGCGCGCTGACGTGGATCGGGACCCACACCCTCGATCCGTTCCGGCCGCTGAGCAAGATCGACACGAAGCGCGACGTCCCGGCCGGCACCGTGCCGCTGGAGGTCGAGGCCATCGCCATGGATTGGAAGTGGCTGTTCCTCTACCCGCAATACGGGATCGCCACGGTCAACGAGCTCGCCGCGCCGGTGGACCGGCCGATCCGCTTCAAGATCACCGCCACCGACGTGATGAACACGTTCTACGTGCCGACGCTCGCCGGCATGGTCTACGCGATGCCCGGCATGCAGACGCAGCTCCACGCGGTGGTCAACCGCGAGGGCGCCTCCGAGGGCCGCTCCGCGCATTACAGCGGTGCCGGCTTCTCCAACATGTTCTTCAAGTTCCACGGCCTGACCAACGACAAGTTCGAGCAGTGGATCGCCAAGGCCAAGGCCGAGGGCGGAGAACTGAGCCAGGAGGCCTACCTCAAGCTCGAGGAGCCGAGCGAGGCCGAGCCGGCCCGCTACTACAAGTCCTACATGCAGGGCCTGTACGACCGGATCATCGGCATGTGCCCCCGGCCCGACCAGATGTGCGTCGGCGAGATGGTGAAGATCGACGCCAAGGGCGGCGCCTCCGGGGCGGAGGCCGAGGCGAACTACAAGCGGCTGCAATACGACAACCGCCTCGCCGAGCGCGGCGTCGAGGGGCCGGGCGCCACGGCGCCGGCTTCCGAAACCGGTCCGCACGGCCAGACGCAGCCCCAGGGCATGAGGCCGCGGCCCGACATGGGCAACCCGGATGTCCGGGAGCAGAAGTCGCCTGACAGCCAGGGCAAGGGCTCCGGCGAGGGCCAGAGCGAGGGCGGCCAGATCGCGCCCAAGCAGCTGAATCAGTAAAGCCGCTCTTCATGAGAGCGGAAATCAAGCACAAGACCGGCGGTCGCCGTCGAACCCACTGAACGGGCCGATCCCATGTTCGCAAATATGGACTTGCAGCAGCTTCTGTTCGGACGCTTCACGATCGAGCAGATCCCCTATCACGAGCCGATCCTGCAGGCGACGTTCGCCGGGGTCGCCGTGGTCGGGCTCACCGTGCTCGGCGTCATCACCTACTACCGCTTCTGGGGGCCGATGTGGCGTGACTGGATCACGTCGATCGACCACAAGAAGATCGGCATCATGTACTGCATCTTCGCGATGGTCATGCTGCTGCGCGGCTTCGCCGACGCGATCCTGATGCGCTCGCAGCAGGCGGTGGCGTTCGGTTCGGAGCAGGGCTTCCTGCCGCCGCACCACTACGACCAGATCTTCACCGCCCACGGCATGATCATGATCTTCTTCGTGGCGATGCCGTTCGTCACGGGGCTCATGAACTTCGCCGTGCCGCTGCAGATCGGCGCCCGCGACGTCGCCTTCCCGTTCCTCAACAACTTCAGCTTCTGGATGACGGTGGCCGGCGGCATGCTGGTGATGGTCTCGCTGTTCGTCGGCGAGTTCTCCCGGGCCACTTGGCTCGCCTACCCGCCCCTGTCCGGGGCGGCGATGAGCCCCGGCGTCGGCGTCGACTACTACATCTGGGCGCTGCAGATCGCCGGCATCGGGACGCTGCTCTCGGGCATCAACCTGATCGCCACCATCGTGAAGATGCGGGCGCCCGGCATGACCATGATGAAGCTGCCGATCTTCGTCTGGTCGTCGCTGTGCACCAACATCCTGATCGTGGCCGCCTTCCCGATCCTCACGGCCGTTCTCGCGATGCTGTCGCTCGACCGCTACGTCGGCACGCACTTCTTCACGAACGACCTCGGCGGCAACGCCATGCTGTACTTCAACCTGATCTGGATCTGGGGTCACCCGGAGGTCTACATCCTGATCCTGCCGGCCTTCGGCGTGTTCTCGGAGATCACCTCGACCTTCTGCGGCAAGCGCCTGTTCGGCTACACCTCGATGGTCTACGCGCTGGTGGTGATCACCATCCTCGCCTACCTCGTGTGGCTGCACCACTTCTTCACGATGGGCTCGGGCGCGGACGTGAACTCGTTCTTCGGGATCACGACCATGATCATCTCGATCCCGACCGGCGCGAAGATCTTCAACTGGATGTTCACGATGTACCGGGGCCGGATCCGGTTCGAGGTGCCGATGCTCTGGGTGGTGGCGTTCATCGTCACCTTCGTGATCGGCGGCATGACCGGCGTGCTGCTCGCGGTGCCCCCGGCCGACTTCGTGCTGCACAACTCGCTGTTCCTGATCGCCCACTTCCACAACGTGATCATCGGCGGCGTGCTGTTCGGGATGTTCGCCGGCGTGACCTTCTGGTTCCCCAAAGCCTTCGGGTTCAAGCTCGACGAGTTCTGGGGGAAGATGGCCCTCGGGTTCTGGGTCACCGGGTTCTACGTCGCCTTCATGCCGCTCTACGTGCTCGGCCTGATGGGCGTGACCCGGCGCATGCAGCACTTCGACGACCCCTCGCTGCAGATCTGGTTCGTCATCGCGGCCATCGGCGCCGCGCTCATCGCCTGCGGCATCGCCTCGCAGATCGTCATGTTCGTGGTCTCGATCCGCAACCGCGACAAGCTGCGCGACCTGACCGGCGACCCGTGGGGCGGGCGGACGCTGGAATGGTCCACCTCCTCGCCGCCGCCGGACTACAACTTCGCCTTCACGCCCGTCGTCCACGATTCGGACGCGTGGTGGGACATGAAGAACCGCGGCTTCGACCGGCCCCTCAAGGGCTACCGGCCGATCCACATGCCCAAGAACACCGCGACGGGGGCGATCCTGGCGGGCCTGAACTTCACCTTCGGCATCGCCATGATCTGGTACGTGTGGTGGCTGGCGGCGCTGACCTTCCTGGCGATCTTCGTCGTGGCGATCGCCCACACCTTTAATTACAAGCGCGACTACTACATTCCCGCAGAAGCCGTCAGTCGGACGGAAGGTCAGCGGACGCGCGAGCTGGAGATGGCGTGATCCGATGATGCACGCAGACACCGCACCCCCCGGCGCCGCGGCGCCGGTCTTCTACCAGACCGACGAGGAGGGCCATCACTCCGAGGGCTCGACCATGCTTGGGTTCTGGCTCTACCTGATGAGCGACTGTCTCATCTTCGCGACCCTGTTCGCGACCTACGGCGTGCTCGGGCGGAGCTACGCGGCAGGGCCGACCCCGAAGGACCTGTTCGACCTGCCGGGCATCGCGGTGAACACCGCCATGCTGCTGTTCTCGTCCATCACCTACGGCTTCGCCATGCTGGAGATGGACCGGGACCGGATCAAGCGGACGCAGGTGTGGCTCGCCATCACCGGCCTGTTCGGCGTCGCCTTCGTGGCCCTTGAGATCCGGGAGTTCGCGCACCTGTTCCACGAGGGCGCGCCGCCCTGGCGCAGCGCCTTCCTGTCCTCGTTCTACACCCTGGTCGGGACCCACGGCCTGCACGTCTCCATGGGCATCCTGTGGCTCGTCGTGCTCATGGTTCAGGTGCGCAAGTACGGGCTGATCGTCGAGAACAAGCGCCGGCTCATGTGCCTGTCGATGTTCTGGCACTTCCTCGACTTGATCTGGATCGGGGTCTTCACCGTCGTCTACCTGATGGGAGTGCTCGAATGAGCGCCGACGCGCACCACATGGCCGGTCCCGTCGGGCACGGTGGAGCCTCCGCGGGGCACGGCCACGACCCGCACGCCCAGAGCGAGGGCGGGCACGGGACCGTCCAGAGCTACATGACGGGTTTCGTTCTGTCGGTGATCCTGACGGTGATCCCGTTCTGGCTGGTGATGGGCAACGTCCTCGACAACAGCCTCGTCACCACCCTGGTCATCCTGGCGCTGGGCGGCGTCCAGATGGTGGTGCACGTCGTCTACTTCCTGCACATGAGCACGAAGTCGGAGGGCGGCTGGACCTTCATGGCCCTGATCTTCACCATCACGCTCGTGGTGATCATGCTCGCGGGGTCGGTCTGGGTGATGTATCACCTCAACCACAACATGATGCCGATGGATGCCCACGACGTCATGAACAACGCCCGCTGAGCGCGCGTCCGGAGATGAGACCCGCGGGGTCGGCGGGGGGCCTGGGTCTCTCCCCGGCCCCGAATTCTTTGCTGCGACGCGTCGTGTTCGGCGTCGGCGCCGGCCTCGTCTTCGTCGTCCTGGTCGGTCTCGGCACGTGGCAGGTGGAGCGGCGCGCCTGGAAGCTCGACCTCATCGCCCGGGTCGATGCCCGGGTCCACGCACTCCCCGTTCCGGCTCCCGGCCCCGCCGAATGGCCGCGCCTCGGCCCCGACGACGCCTACCGGCACGTCCGGCTCTCCGGTACCTTCCTGCATGATCGCGAGACGCTGGTTCAGGCGGTGACCGAGCGGGGCGGCGGCTTCTGGGTGCTGACGCCGCTGCGTCGCTCCGACGGCAGCCTCGTTTTGGTCAACCGCGGCTTCGTGCCCGGCGACCGACGGGATCCGGCGAGCCGGCAGGCCGGGGCGGTCGCGGGCGAGGCGCAGGTGACCGGGCTCCTGCGCCTGACCGAGCCCAAGGGCGCCTTCCTGCGCTCCAACGCCCCTGGCGACGACCGCTGGTACTCCCGCGACGTGACGGCGATCGCGGCGGCCCGGGGCCTGACCGATGTCGCCCCCTACTTCGTCGATGCCGACGCGACGGCCAATCCCGGCGGCTTGCCGGTCGGCGGCCTCACGGTGATCGCTTTCCCCAACAACCACCTCGTCTACGCGATTACGTGGTACGGGCTGGCGCTGATGCTGGCGGGGGCGGTGGGGTATATCCTGCGGGCTGGACGCGCCCGGGATCCGGCGTCGGAAGGGCGCTGAGCAACACCCTTCGACGCGGCCCCTGCGTGGTGCTCGACCACAGGGGAGTAGCCCGCTCCGAGGGCGTCTCTATAATGGGGTGACAAACGCCACAACGAGTCAACGCCATGACCTCCCGCATCCCGGACTTCGCCGAAATCCCGCTCGCCGGCGAAACGCTCGCGGTCGCGACCCCGGCGCTGGGCGAGCCCTGGATGACGCCGGAGGGCATCCCCGTGAAGGGCCATTACGGCCCGGAGGACCGGGAGGGCATCGAGTTCCTCGACACGTATCCCGGCATCGCGCCGTTCCTGCGCGGCCCCTACCCGACCATGTACGTCACGCAGCCCTGGACGATCCGGCAATATGCCGGCTTCTCCACGGCCGAGGATTCGAACGCCTTCTACCGCCGGAACCTCGCGGCCGGCCAGAAGGGCCTGTCGGTGGCCTTCGACCTCGCCACCCACCGCGGCTACGATTCCGACCATCCCCGCGTCTCGGGCGATGTCGGCATGGCGGGCGTGGCGATCGACTCGATCTACGACATGCGCACGCTGTTCTCGGGCATTCCCCTCGACGAGATGACCGTGTCGATGACGATGAACGGCGCGGTGCTGCCGATCCTCGCCCTCTACATCGTCGCCGCCGAGGAGCAGGGCGTGCCGCCGCAGAAGCTCGCGGGCACGATCCAGAACGACATCCTCAAGGAGTTCATGGTCCGCAACACCTACATCTATCCCCCGAAGGGATCGATGCGGATCATCTCGGACATCTTCGCCTACACGTCGAAGAACATGCCGAAGTTCAACTCGATCTCGATCTCCGGCTACCACATGCAGGAGGCCGGGGCGACGAACGACCTGGAACTCGCCTACACGCTCGCCGACGGCGTCGAGTACATCAAGGCGGGGCTCGCGGCCGGCCTGACCATCGACCAGTTCGCCCCGCGCCTGTCGTTCTTCTGGGCGATCTCGACCAACTTCTTCATGGAGGTCGCCAAGATGCGGGCCGCGCGCCTGATCTGGGCGAAGCTCGTGAAGGGGTTCGATCCGAAATCCGAGAAGTCCCTGGCGCTGCGCACGCACTCGCAGACGAGCGGCTGGTCGCTCACCGCCCAGGACGTGTTCAACAACGTCACCCGCACCAACATCGAGGCGATGGCGGCGACGCAAGGGGGGACGCAGTCGCTCCACACCAACGCGCTGGACGAGGCGCTGGCGCTGCCGACCGACTTCTCGGCCCGGATCGCCCGCAACACCCAGCTGTTCCTGCAGCAGGAGAGCGGCACCACTCGGATCGTCGATCCTTGGGGCGGCTCCTACTACGTGGAGAAGCTCACCGCCGACATGGTGGCGCGCGCCTGGGAGCATATCCGCGAGGTCGACGGGCTCGGCGGCATGGCCAAGGCGATCGAGGCCGGCATCCCGAAGCTGCGGATCGAGGAGGCGGCCGCCCGCGCCCAGGCGCGGATCGATTCCGGGCGCCAGACCATCGTCGGCATCAACAAGTTCCGGGCCGACGACGAGATGGCGATCGAGCTCCTGCGGGTCGACAACGGCAACGTCCGCCGGCTCCAGATCGACAAGCTCAAGCGCCTGCGCGCCGAGCGCGACGAGGCGGCCGTCGCCGCGGGACTCGAAGCTCTGACCCGGGCCGCCGATGGCGACGGCAACCTCCTGGAACTCGCCGTCGAGGCGGCCCGCGCCAAGGCGACGGTGGGCGAGATTTCGGAGGCCCTGGAGAAGGCCTGGGGCCGGCACCGCGCCGAGATCCGCTCGATCTCCGGCGTCTACAAGCGCGAGGTGGGGGGCATGTCGCCAGTGGTCGAGGAAGTCCGTGCGCTGGTCGAGGCGTTCGAGGAGAACGACGGCCGCCGGCCGCGCATCCTGGTCGCCAAGATGGGTCAGGACGGGCATGACCGCGGCCAGAAGGTGATCGCCTCGGCCTTCGCGGATCTCGGCTTCGACGTGGATATCGGGCCGCTCTTCGCCACGCCGGCCGAGGCCGCCCGGCAGGCGGTGGAGAACGACGTGCACATCGTCGGCGTCTCCTCGCTGGCAGCCGGCCACCTGACCCTGGTGCCGGAGCTGAAGGCGGCGCTGACCGAGCAGGGCCGGGACGACGTGATGATCGCGATCGGCGGCGTGATCCCGCCGGGCGATTACGCGGCGCTGACGGCCGCCGGCGCGGCGGCGATCTTCCCGCCCGGTACGGTGATCGCCGAGGCGGCGGCCAAGCTGATCCGCGCGCTGAACGAGCGGCTCGGCTACGAAGCGCGACAGGCGGCGGAGTAGCGGCGCCCGGAGCCGGCCTGCGACGGCAGCGCCGTCGGCGGTCGCGCTCCGCCCGGAGCCGTTCAGGAACTCTGCCGCCGCGGCTCCCACCAGGGGCAGGCTTTCGTCGCCGGACCGGCCGCCGCCGACGCGGGTGCTGCTCAGATCGGGGCCCCGGTCGCCCTCGCCGAGACGCGGCGGGACGGTCCGTCGTGCCGGCCGATCGTGCGGGCCGCGAACAGGATCAGGGCGGCGACCACCAGCATCGCGCCGTCGAAGGCGAGGAAGACCGGCTCGCCCGGCCCGTCGCCCGTGAGCCGAAGGGCGGCGCCGCGTCCGGTGTCGGCCAGCGCGACGGCGCCGAACAGCCCCGCCGCGACCGTCAGCGTCTCGGGCCAGACCCGCCGGTGCGTCCGCAGGAAGGCGGTGCCGGCGACGAGGAGCCAGACGGCGAAGAACGTCCGGACCTCCCAGTCGGCCCGGTCCGGCAGGGCGACCGGCAGGAGCCGGTTGGCCAGGAAGTACCCGGCGATCGCCGCCGGCATCCCGGCGATCGTCGCGACGTTGAGGCCTTGAACGAGGCGCAGGCCGAGGCCCCGGGCCGCGGTTCCCTTGGGCAGGCGCGCCGCCGTCCACAGCAGCAGCCCCGTCGCCACCATGGCGCTGCCGGCGAGGCCGCACAGGAAGAACAGCATCCGCAGGGCCGGGCCGGCGAAGTGCGCCTCGTGCAGGCCGACCATCGTGGCGAAGGTCTTGGTCGCCGGCCGCAGCCCCCCCGCGCGCACCTCCACGACCGCCCCGGTGATCCCGTCGAAGGCGATCTGCGGGTGCTCGTGGGAGAGGCCGTGCGGCTCCTCGAACACCGCCACCACGGTCGCGTGCGCGTCCTTCGGGTTGACGATCGTGATCCGCTCCAGGGGCTCCGCCCGCATCGCCAGGGCGCGCGCCACCATCGGCCCGACCAGGGCCAGCGTGCCGGGCAGGCCGGCGGGCGGGCGCGGCGCGGTGATCTGGCCGGATTCGGCGAAGTAGCGCTGGCTGTCGCCGCGATAGGCCGTGCTCACCCCCCAGGGCACGTACATCACCATGAGGGTCGCGAGCCCGGTATAGGTGATCATCAGGTGGAACGGCAGGGCCAGGACACCCGTGACGTTGTGCGCGTCGAGCCAGCCCCGCTGGGCGGACTTGTCCCGGCGGAAGGTGAAGAAGTCGGCGAAGATGCGCCGGTGCGTCACGAGACCCGAGATCAGCGCCACCAGCATGATCAGCGCGCAGGCGCCGACGATCCAGCGCCCCCAGAGCGGCGGCAAATTCAGTTCGAAGTGGAAACGGTAGAGGAAATCCCCGCCCCGGGTTGCCCGCAGGACGGCCGGCGCGCCGCTGTCGGGATCCAGCATGACGTGGCCGGCCGGCCGGCCCGGCCCCGTCCGCCAGAACAGCTCCAGCACCGGCCTGTCCGGCCGCGGCAGGGCGATGAACCACGTCCGCGCGCCGCCCGCCTGCGCCTGGAGGTAGGCGACGCCGCGCTCGGCCGCCGCCGCCAGATCCGCCGGCCCGAAGGTCCTGTCGGTGCGGAGTTCGGGCCGCATCCACTGCGAGATCTCGGCCCGGTAGTAGCTCGCCGTGCCCGTCACGAAGACGGCGAACAGCACCCAGCCGACGACGAGGCCCGACCAGGCGTGGAGCCACGCCATCGACTGCCGGAAGGTCTTGCCCACGGCGGCCGCCTCACCAGCGGTAGCGCAGGGTCGCGTAGACCGTGCGCGGCAGGCCGTAATAGCAGCCCGAATAGGTGAAGCAGCCGGTCACGTAGCGCTCGTCGAGGAGGTTCTGCACGTTGATCTGCGCGCTGAGGCCGGTGAGCCGCGGGTCGAGGTGCTTCATGTCGTAGGAGGCGACGGCGTCGACCAGCACGCTCTCCGGCACCTTGAAGGTGTTGGCCGGATCGCCCCAGGACGGGCCGAGGTAGCGCACGCCGCCGCCGAGGCCGAGGCCGAGCAGCGGGCCGTCGGTGAAGCGGTAGTCGACGAACAGCGAGGCCGTCATGTCCGGCACCTGCACCGGCCGCAGGCCCTGGAGCGGCACCTGACGGCGGGTCAGGTCGTTCGTGGTGAAGCCGGTGTCGCGGACGTTGCGGATATCGAGGAGCGAGAAGCCGCCGATCAGGCTCAGACCCTCGGCGACGGTGGCCCGCGCCTCGAACTCGACGCCCTGCACGCCGACCTCGCCGGTCTGCACGACGAAGCCGGGATTGACCGGGTCGGTGGTGGTCGCGTTCGAGCGGCGGATGTCGAAGAACGCGGTGGTCAGCAGGATGTCGGTGCCCGGGGGCTGGTACTTGATGCCGGCCTCGTACTGGTTGCTGGCGATCGGGACGGGGATGCGCCCGGACGAGCCGAAGGCCGCGTCGAAGATCCGCCCGGTGACGATCGGCTCGAACGCCTCGCTGTAGGAGACGTACGGGGCGATGCCGCTGTCGAACAGGTAGAGCAGGCTGGCGCGGCCGGTGAAGGCCTCGGCCGGCACGTCCTGGATGGTCAGCCCGTTCGGCGCGAAGGTGCGGGTCGGGCCGGTCTGCCGGGCGGTGTCGTAGCGGCCGCCGAGGGTCAGGACGAAGCGGTCGACCTTCGCCTGATCCTGGAAGTAGACGCCGGTCTGCTGCGCGTCGATCCGCGCGGTCGACGTGAAGGCGGGGAAGCGGATCGGCAGGTCGTGGTCGGGGGCGAGGGCGTTCAGGCCCGTCGTCGCCGGGAACGGCCCGGTGACCGACCGCGTGCTGAAGGTCCGGTGGTCGACGCCGAGCAGCGCCGTGTGGGCGATCGGGCCGGTGTCGAAATCGGCGATGAAGTTGTTGTCCATCGTGTAAGCTTCGATGTCGACCTGGGTGCCGCCGACCGAGCGGCCGATGGCCGGGCCGCTCGTGTACGGGCCGTTGACGTCGCCGAAGGTCGTGAACACGCTGCGGTAGTCGCCGTTCGAGCGCAGGTAGCGGCCGGCCGAGTGGAAGCGCAGGTTCTCGGTGATCCGGTGGTCGAACAGGTACTCGATGGAGGCCTGGGTGCGGTCGGAACGCTCGATGGTGCGGTCGCCGTCGTAGAAGTTCACCGGCAGCCGGCCGAAGACGCCGTTGCCGAAGTTGCGGGGAAACACCGTACCGACCGCCGGGAAGCCGCCGTAGAAGCCCGAGAACGGATCGCGCTGATAGTTGCCGATGATCGTGAGCGAGGTGTCGGCGGAGGGCCGCCACGTGATGCTGGGATTGATGAAGGCGCGCTCGACCTTCGTGGTCACGGCCGGCCCGTCGCCGTTCCAGCCGAGCCCGATGACCCGGTAGGCGAACTGGTCGGCGAGGCCCGGGATGTCGGATTCGATCGGCCCGCCGATATCGAAGCCGCTGCGCACCTCGCTGAAGCCGCCGCCCTGGACGAAGATCTCGCCGTGCCGGACGAATTGCGGCACCTTCGAGACGAGGTTGACGAGGCCGCCCGGGCCGGACTGCCCGTAGAGGACCGAGGCCGGCCCCTTGATGATGTCGACCCGCTCCAGGCGGTAGGGATCGACCGTGGGGAAGGCGTCGCGGTTGCCCGGCAGCGCCATGTTGTCGAGGAAGATCGGGGCGGCGAAGCCGCGGATGAAGAACTGCTCGAGGCGCGTCGAGCCGGCGCCGCCCCGCTGCTCGGTGGTGACGCTCGGCGTGTAGCGCAGGGCCTGATTGATGGTCAGGGCGTTCTGATCCTCGATCTGCTGGCGCCCGATGACGGAGACCGACTGCGCCGTCTCGACGATGGGCGTGTCGGTCTTCGTGCCAACCGTGCTGCGGCTGGCGACGTAGCCCGGCACGGCGCCGTTGGCCCCGCCGGCCCCGTACAGGTCGCTGTTCAAGGTGCGCCTGCGCCCCTCCCCCATCACGCTGAGTTCGGAGAGTTCGACATCCGCGGCGGGCGCGGGCTCGGCGAGCGCGGCCGTCCCGATGGAGAAGATAGACGTCGTCGATACAAATCCGACGCGCAACAGCCATTCTGCACAAAATGGCGCCCGCGATGCGGATCTACGGCCGGACGGTCTCGACATTATATCGACTCTAAACAACGACTATTGGGTTATTACGTTCGTGTATGCCCAGTATCACGGATCCGTGATCCGGGTGTGTTTTTGATGATACAGATCCCTGAAAGGTATATTTGTATTGATCTAATGAAAAAGCGGGGGTGTGCGGAGGCGCGCGGAGGCGGATGGTGCCTCCGGCAGACTGCACACGGCCTCGGGGAGCGTTCCGGCGGGCTGCTGCGAAATCCGCCCGTCCTCGCGCTCGGAGCGAAGCGCGCGCGGCGCCGATGCGCCTTGAGCGGCGATCCACGGATCGTGATCGCCGACCTTTGCAGCCCGGACGCGGCATGATTGGATGAAGGCCAGCAATCCGTACGGGCCGTGGGCGATGTCCGGCGTCGGCTCTGCCAGCGAGGAAGCGCCATGATCGCCAAGAACACGATCTGCCTCTGGTACGACAAGGACGCCGAGGCCGCCGCGCGCTTCTACGTCGCGACGTTCCCGCAGAGCGCGATGGGGGCGGTTCACCGGGCGCCGGCCGACTACCCGTCGGGACGCGCGGGCGACGTGCTGACGGTCGCGTTCACGGTGGCCGGTCTTCCCTGCATCGGCCTGAACGGCGGATCCGTCTTCCGGCACAGCGAGGCCTTCTCGTTCCAGATCGCCACCGACGATCAGACGGAGACGGATCGCCTCTGGGACGCGATCGTGAGCCATGGCGGGCAGGAGAGCGCCTGCGGTTGGTGCAAGGACCGCTGGGGCATCTCGTGGCAGATCACCCCGCGCGTGCTCACCGCTGCTCTGGCGGCCGGCGGCGAGGAGGCGACGCGGGCCTTCGCTGCCATGATGACCATGCGCAAGATCGACGTGGCGGCGATCGAGGCGGCCCGGCGCGGCTGACGATGCCTCGGCCCGTCACGGTCCGGAACGTGGCCGCGGCGACCGCCCTCCGGACCGCGCCGGAGAGCTCCTTCCAGGCGACCTGACCGCATCTCAGGAGGAGGGTGAGGGCCGGATGCGCGCGGTCGCGCTTCGATGTCGACGCCGGGGCACACGCACGAATCTCGCGGCGTCGCCGACGCGGCCAGTGCGCTGTCGGGTATCGGCAGAACGCTGCTTCCTGGCCCGTCCGCAGGCCTGTGTCGGCACCGCGCAAGGCATATGCAGGATGCCCTCGAACGGCTGAGTCCGATCCAACTCGGCAGCGCGTCGGGCAAGTGGGAACGGCCGAACCCGGCCCGGGGGCGGAAGGCCCGCTTCAGAGCAGGTACGCCACACCAGCCGACGCGTCGCCGCCAGCGCAGCCAGATTGTAGCGGCCACGCTCCGCATTGTCTGAAGGCAGAAGCGTTCAGCTGGCACTCTGGCGGCCATGCCTGATCGCGGGAGACTTGCGTGACGGCTTCCGACAGGTGTCAAATTTGCTCTTCGCCGTCCTGACTGGAGTGGGGGGCATGAGCGAAGCCAGCGACGACCGGATCGGCAAGGGGCGGTGGGCGCTGCCCTCGGCGAACCTTCTTCTCTCTTCGGACGGACGAAGATGGACGGGGATCGCAGCCGAGACGAGACGGCACTCGACCGGTGAGCTGCCCGAGATGATCTCGGATCGGACCGTCGTCGCCTTGGCGCTGCGCGGCAATCCGGACGCCGTGATCCACCGGCGCGGGAACGGCCTCCACCAAGCTACCCGGGCCGCGACCGGTACCTATTGGCTGTGCCCGGAAGGCGTGTCGGAGGATTCCATCCGCATCACGGCCGCAATCCCGGCGATGCTCCACATCTACTTGCCTCACCAGCCCTTCCATGTGCTGTCGCGCGAGGACGCGTTCCCGGACCTCGATGCCACGACCGTCCTGTACGCGGCCGGTCCCCATGACACGTGGATCACCGAGGTCGGCTGGGCTATCGCTGCGGAACTCGCATGCGAGACAGCATCGGGGAAGCTGCTGGTCGAGAGCGCGGCCTTGGCGCTCGCCGCGTCCCTGGCGCACCGGCATTCGGGCAATCGCCTACCTCCTGGCGCTCGGGGTGGGCTTCCGCACGCGCTGGACGCGATGCGGCTCTCGAGGGTGCGGGACTTCATCGACGCCAACTTGGACCGCGACATCGGTGTGGACGATCTGGCGGCGGTCGCCTGCCTCAGCCAGTATCACTTCATCCGCGCGTTCAAGGCGGCGACGGGCCTGCCGCCGCACCGTTACCTCGGGCTTCGGCGTCTCGAACGCGCCAAGGCGTTGCTTCGGCTCGGGCACATGTCCCTGGCGGACATCGCCCTGGCATGCCGCTTCTCGTCGCAAGCGAACTTCACGCGAGCATTCCGACGGTCGGTTGGGCTGCCGCCGGGCGAGTATCGCCTCCGCTTCGGCTGACGCATCCGGCGGCTGGCCCTCAGCTCGGCAATCCGTGAACAAGGAAGCGCAATCCGGGACAACACGGCCGAGGCGGATCGCGTCAGACTGCACCCGCCTCCGTCGTCGGCGGCAGGGCCGCACGGTGGCACGGCTGTGCCAAGATCCGCCTGCCTGAGCATCGCGAAGGCTCGGCCGGCCTATCGATGCGCAGGCCCGGCGCTTGTCTTGAAGGGAGTCTCGGATGCCTCCGCTCCCAGGCAAGGGGTCCAAGACAGGCCGGGGTCGAGATGGACTCGACGCCGGAGCACGTGGTCGGAGTGCTCGGAAGTATCCACGGGTTCGAGTTGGAAGCACGGTCATGAAGAAGTCTGTGATCGTCGCGTCGGCGGCGCTGGCGCTGGTCGGACAGGTGCGAAGCGTCCTGGCCGAGCCCGGGCGGCACGAGCGTGTCACGCCCGTCTTCAGCGCCGCCATTCCCAACGTAACGGGGAAGAGCTTGGTCAGCGCGGTCGTCGACTATCCTCCGGGCGCGAAATCACCGCCGCACAGGCATGCCGCCTCCGCCTTCGTCTACGCCTTCGTGGTGTCCGGCGCGGTCCGCAGCCAGGTCGGCGACGCGCCGGCGCGGGTCTACCGGGCCGGCGAGAGTTTCTCCGAACCCCCGGGTGCGCATCACGCCACCAGCGAGAACGCCAGCGACACCGAGCCCGCACGGCTCCTGGCCGTCTTCATCCTCGACACCGACGATCATCCGCTCACGACGCCGGACCCCTAGCCCATGCGAGCCTGTCGCGTTCACCGCTTCGGTGGTCCGGAAGCCATCAGCCTCGACGACATCCCGGTGCCCACGCCCGGTCCCGGCGAGGTTCTCGTGAGCGTCCGCGCGGCCGGCGTCGGTCCATGGGATTCCTGGATACGGGCAGGCCGGAGCGTTCTCCCGCAGCCACTTCCCCTGACTCTCGGTTCCGACCTCTCGGGCGAGGTCGCTGCCGTCGGCGAGGGTGTCTCTGGGTTCGCGGTCGGCGATGCGGTCTTCGGCGTCACCAACCGGCGCTTCACGGGCGGCTACGCCGATTACGCCGTCGCCGAGGCCGCTATGTTGGCGCCCAAGCCGCCGAGCCTGGACCATGTCCACGCCGCCTCCATGCCGGTCGTCGCGGTGACGGCGTGGCAAGCCCTGTTCGCGCAGGCTCACCTCGCGCGCGGGCAGAGCGTGCTGATCCACGGGGCCGCCGGGAACGTGGGCGCCTACGCGGTGCAGCTCGCCAGGCGGGGCGGCCTCAAGGTCAGCGCCACGGCAGGCTCGGCCGACCTAGCCTATGTGCAAGGCCTCGGTGCCGATCAGGTGGTCGATTTCCGCTCGACGGCGTTCGAAGACGTCGTGAAGGATGTCGATGCCGTGATCGACCTTGTCGGCGGTGAGGTTCAGGCGCGCTCATTCGCCGTGCTGAGACGTGGAGGCACACTCGTCTCGGCGGTCTCTCAACCGGATCAGGCGTCGGCCCGAAGAGCCGATGTGGAAGCCAGGTTCTTCCTCGTCGCGGTGACCTCCGCGACGCTGTCCGAACTGGGGAGCCTGGTCGACGATGGGGGTTTGACCGCGAGCGTCGGAACCGTTCTCCCGATCACCGGGGTCCGACGAGCTCATGAGATGCTGGACAGTCCTGAGCGCCACCCTCGGGGGAAGATCGTCATGGAGGTCGCTTCGTCGAGTTGATGCATGACCCGAACGGTCGTCGCCGCCGCGCACGCGAGCAGCGCAACGACCAAACGCGATGCAACCCACATCGCGCCTCCCCCCGATCGCGATCGTGTTTGACGGGGACGGCGGAAGGGCAGGCGTCCTGCCTGTACTCGCTGGAGGCCGAACGGCGCAGCGCTCGGCCGCGGCCATGGCTGTCCCGTTCGATGCCGAGAAGGCAGCCGGAGCGGTGCGGCCCGTGGATGCCGGCGCGGCGCAATCCGATGAGCGGCGGGATCAACCGGCCTGTGAGCTCTCCGCCTGCGTGTTCCGCGCCCCCGCATCCCGACGCAGGCTGCCGGGACGGACACCGTACTTGCGCAGGAACGCGCGACTGAGCGCGGCCTGGGACTGATAGCCCACCTCGGCCGCAATCTGGTCGAGTGAGCTGGTGTCCGTCCGCAGGCGGTGGCGGGCGAGCCCGAGCCGCAGGTCGGCGAGGAACTCCAGCGGTGCCATGTCCACCGACTTGCGGAAGGCGCGCACCAGGCTCGCCCGTGAGGCGGCGGCGATCGAGGCCAGCTCGTCCAGCGTCCAGGCGCGCACAGGATCGCGCACCATCGCGAGCACCGCCTGCGCCGTCACGCGCTGCCCGATGAGCCGGAGCAGGCCCTCGGCCGACGCGGAGGCTTCGAGGTGGGCGCGCAGCAGCATGATGAACAGCGCGCTGGCGAGATCTCTCGCGATGGCGATCGATCCGGGGCGGATATCGGTCAGCTCCGAGCGGATACCGGCGACGAGCGGGCTGTAGCGGCTGGCCAGGGGCTGCAGGCCGACCCGCAGCACGATCGTGTCGGGCAGCGCGGCCAAGATCAGGCTCTGGGGCGCACCTTCGAAGTTCAGCCGGCCGCAGACCAACTCGACGTCCGGCTCGACCCCGACACTCGTCTTCAGCCGCAACTCGCCGATCCGCCGGACCGTGGTGACGGAGTGTGCATGCCCGGCGCCCTCAACCGCGCGCGTGGTGTGGGCGTCGCCGTGCGGCAGGAGCAGGACGTCGCCCGCTTCGAGCCGCAGCAGGCCGGTCCCGCGGCGGTCGAGCAGCGCGCAGCCCTGCGTGACGATGTGGAAGTAGGCGTGGCCGTTCGGCTCGGCTTCGTGCGGGGCCGTCCAGGCCCCGCCCAGGCGGCACACATCATCGAGCACGGGGCGCACGCGCAGGAGCGGCGCGAGCCCGCTCAGGGTGTCGTCCGTCATCCTCTCCGCCATGACGCCCCTCCGCGACGCGCTTGATCCGCGCGGTCATGATCCTGCGCCGGGCCGGCATCGCGAGACCCGGCCCCAGCGATCATCTTCGCGGCATCGAAGCAGGCGGTCCTGTCCGCATCCGATCCCGGCCGTGAACGGCAGCGCCCAACTCGCGTCCATGAGGGTCGAACGCCACCGATTTGGCAAGCATCCGGCCCTTCGAACCCAGGAGTCACGTCATGAATACACAGATCCGTCAGGTCCTCGGGATCGTCTCGGGGCGAAGATCAAACCGCATCGGCCTGGACGCCGTGCGCGTCGCCATCGCAACCATCTTCATCTGGATCGGGGGGTTGAAGTTCGCGCCCTACGAGGCCGACAGCATCACCCCGTTCGTGGCCAACAGCCCGCTGATGTCGTTCTTCTACAGGCACCCCGACCAGTACGCGCAGCACCTCACTCACGAGGGCGAACTCAAGCTCGCCGAGCGCGCTTGGCAGGCGGCGAACGACACCTACGCGTTCTCGAACGGCCTCGGGAGCGTCGAGATCGCCATCGGCCTCCTGGTCCTCGTCGGGCTGGCCTCGCGCCGCTGGGGTCTCGTGGGCGCGGTGCTCGCCTTTCTGACGCCGGTGGTCACGCTGTCGTTCCTCGCGACGACGCCCGAAGCCTGGGTGGCGGCGCTGGGCGATGCGCAGCACGGCTTCCCCTACCTGTCCGGCGGGGGGCGCCTCGTGCTGAAGGACGTCGTTCTGATGGCTGGAGCTTGGCTCGTGGTGGCCGACGGGGCCCGCGCCGTCCTCGAAGACACGGCTCAGGCCTCGGTGGACCGTGCCGGGGCGGGCGCTCCCCTCGCGACCGCATCGCGGACCTAGGACCCGGGAGCGCCCCCCTGCCAGGCGTTCGCATCAGCGATGCGGGGCGCAGTGGAAGCCCTCCCGGGTGGAAGCCCTTCCGGGTGGAACCACCCCCCGATGTGAGCCCCCCACAACCTGATCTTCGGAGCACAGATCATGACTGCCCGTGAACCTGCGTCCGGCGCCGCGAGAGAAGCGTTCTCCCTGTCACGCCGCGGCTTCTGTCTCTGCTGCCTGTCCGCAACTGCGCTGCCGGCGGCGAGCGGCTGGCTCTCACCCCGCTCCGCGTTCGCGCAGGCCCGGGGCATCGTCGACTTGATGATGGCCGATGCCGCCCGGTCGCCGATCAGGGTACACAGATTGCGCGGCAACGTCGCCGTGCTGGAGGGGTCCGGCGGCAACGTCGCGGTTCTGACGGGGCCGGACGGGAAGCTGCTGGTGGACGCCGGGATCGGCGTGTCGCGCGCCCAGATGCTGACGGCGCTCAACGACCTCGACGACGCGCCGATCACCCATCTCATCAACACGCATTGGCACTTCGACCATGTCGACGGCAACGCTTGGCTGAACGCCGAAGGGGCGGAGATCCTCGCCCACGAGAAGACACGCAAGCACCTCATGGCCGCGCAGCGCGTGGACGACTGGGACCACGACTTCCCCGCGGCACCGCCCAACGCGCTGCCGAAGCAGGTGTTTGCGTCCGAGCACGAGACCACGCTGAACGGCAGCACGCTCACGCTGAAGCATTACGGTGCCGCGCACACGGACAGCGACATCTCCGTCCGGTTCGTCGAGGCCGACATCCTGCACACCGGCGACACGTTCTGGAACGGCATGTACCCGTTCATCGATTACTCCACGGGTGGCCACATCGACGGGACGATCGCGGCCGCCGAAGCGAACATAGCTGCGACGACGGACCAGACGATCGTCATCCCTGGCCATGGGGCGCCAGTCGGTACCCGCGCACAGCTGCACGACTTCCATGACATGTTGGTGGACGTGCGTGCGAACGTCGCCGCCTTGAAGAGGCGGGGCCTGTCCTTAGACGCCATCGTCGCCGCCCGCCCGACCGCGGCGCACGACGGGAGATGGTACCGGTCCGTCATCACCCCGGCGCTTTTCACCCGTCTGGTCTATGAGGGGGTTTGATCCGTCGTTTTGTATTGGGGAGAACCTTTATGGCCACGATCATTACCCAGGATGGCGCCGAGATCTACTTCAAGGACTGGGGTCCGAGGGAGGCGCAGCCGATCATGTTCCACCATGGCTGGCCGCTCTCGTCGGACGACTGGGACACGCAGATGTTGTTCTTTCTCAAGCACGGCTACCGCGTCGTCGCCCACGACCGCCGCGGCCACGGCCGCTCGGCGCAGGTCTCGGACGGGCACGACATGGACCACTATGCGGCCGACGCCGCCGCCGTGGTCGCCCATCTCGATCTGAGGAACGCCATCCATATCGGCCACTCCACCGGCGGCGGCGAGGCCACACGCTACGTCGCGCGATACGGCGAGCCCCAGGGTCGCGTGGCCAAGGCGGTGCTGGTGAGCGCCGTGCCGCCATTGATGCTGAAGACCGCAGCTCATCCGGAAGGACAGCCGATCGAGGTATTCGACGGCTTCCGCCGAGCGCTGGCAAACAACCGCGCCGGGTTCTTCCTCGACGTCCCGTCGGGCCCGTTCTACGGCTTCAACCGCGATGGCGCGCAGGTCCAGCAGGGTGTGGTCCGGAACTGGTGGCGGCAAGCCATGATGGGCTCCGCCCTGGCGCACTACGAAGGCATCAGGGCGTTCTCAGAGACCGACCAGACCGAGGATTTGAAGGCGATCGGCGTGCCGACGCTGGTGCTGCACGGCGAGGACGATCAGATCGTGCCGATCGTCGCGGCGGCACCGAAGTCGATCAAGCTGCTGCGCAAGGGCACGCTGAAGACTTATCCCGGCTATGGCCACGGCATGCTGACGATCAACGCGGACGTGCTCAACGCCGACCTGCTCGCCTTTGTGAGAGCATGAGTTGACGCTTGGGTGCGCGTGGAGCCGAAGGTTGGCCTCCGTGGCGCCGCGGCCGGGGGCGGCCTTTCCTCTGACGACCGCCCCTTTACCCGGTGTCGCTGGGGGGCGGGCCGGCGGCCCCGCGCGCCTGTTGTTGCCGGCCCGAAGCGGCCGGCCGAGTCGAACGGATAGCAGCCGCTCTTGTCGGCTGAGTTGCCGGCACGGCGGCCAGCGGTCACGAGCAATGCTGACGACCAGTCGGGCGGCAAATCTGTCGGAGTCGGAGCGACATCATCGGGGAACTTGTGGGGGTTCGAGGGGCATTCGATGAACGATCACATGAAACAACTGTGCGATGTGGCGGAGTCGCTCATCTCCGAGTTCGGTCAGGACCTCGCGCCAGGATCGCTCGCGCGTGAGGTCGTTCGCGCCGTCCTGATCGAGCTGCGGAAGGTCTCTCCAGGGATGGAGCGCGGCGGCGGCGATCAGGCGGTGGCTCACGCTGCAGGCGATGAGGAATGCAGCATCACACTCAGGGGCTACCCCGCCGGCATCGCGTTCACCGCAATGATCGACCGCGTTCTCGCCGAGTGATGGAAGGGTGGAGATGACTGTCGGTCGCGATACTAAGGGTCGATATGTTAAGATGATTTGCAACAATGATAGAGGCATAAAGGATTTATATCTGCGGATGCATTCTGAAGACCGTCAAATTACCGCCGTGGGTGGATGCGGTTGAAGACTCGTGGGCGGCCGAGCTTGCCGAAGGGCGGAGTGGATATTCAGCCCTCCGGTGTTGTGCCCTCTGCCGATCAAGCCCGGCTCGGCTGCGGGACCCGCCGATCTTGGCGAGCGTCCTCGGTTTCTGAGCGGCTGCGGCGGGTTGAACTCGGCTCTCGCTCCAGGGGAGCTTCGTAGCCGGAGGCGAGTCAGCTTCGCCATGTCGTTCAGATGGGCAGGCAGCGCCTCGCCCCTCATGTGCCCGCGCCGGCACGTTCGATGGCAGGCTGGCGAGCGCGTATGCATGGCACTTGGCGCGCCGCGCCTGCACCCACCGTTCAAACAGGTGACGTCGTTCGGCGGCGCCACGGCTTGGTCTTCGCACCGAGTTTGTCCTATGCCCCGCGCCCATGAGCACCACCATCACGCGCCTTGTGGCGGGAACGCCTGTGCCCTTCGGCGGTGACCGCGTGACCACGATCACGCCGGAGATCGCGGAGGCCTTCCAGCCTGGGGATCATCTGCTGGTTCTGCAGGAGACCGGAGACCTCCTGCACATCCCCGCGGCTCAGATCGCACGGGCCGCCGTCGCGGTGGACCGCGCCCACGCGGCCTTCCTGGCGATGGCGGCCGTACCGGACCGGGCCATCGACCAGTTCTTCGATCATTTCGCCACGCACCTCGAAGACCGCTCGGCCTGGGGGGCGATCGCGGAGGCGAACCGGCAGGATGTCGCGCGTGCGCAGTCCGGTGGCCGCTCGACGACCCGCCTCGTCGCCACGGACCGGATGCGGCAGGACATGATCGCGGGCCTTCGGGCGTGGCGCGACAGCGAGACGCTGCGCGGTCGCGTCGTCGAATGTATCGCCCATCCGGGCTGGACGGTCGAGCAGGTGGCAGCGCCGCTTGGCGTGGTGGGCTTCGTGTTCGAGGGACGCCCAAACGTGCTCGCCGATGCCGCGGGCGTCTTGCGCGGCGGCAACACGGCCGTCTTCCGCATCGGCAGCGACGCGCTCGGCACCGCACAGGCGATCATGCAGCACGCCCTCGCCCCTGCCCTCGATGAGGCCGGCCTTCCGCCGGGGGCCATCTCGCTTGTCGAGAGCCCTGAACGGTCGACCGGGTGGGCGCTTTTCGCGGACCGTCGCCTCTCGCTGGCGGTGGCGCGTGGGTCAGGGCGGGCCGTCGCCCAGCTCGGAAGCGTCGCCCGGCAGGCCGGCACGGCGGTCAGCCTGCACGGAACCGGCGGGGCCTGGATGGTTGCCGACCGCGACGCGGATCCGGAGCGCTTCTCCGCGGCGGTCGGAGCTTCCTTGGACCGAAAGGTCTGCAACACCCTGAACGTGTGCTGCATCCACCGCGCCCGGGTGACTGATCTGGTGCCGGTTTTCCTGGCGGCACTGGAATCCGCCGGCCGGGCACGCGGATTCGGATGCAGGCTGCACGTGGTGGCGGGCGACGAGTCCGTCCTGCCGCACGGCTGGCGCACCGCTACCGTCCGGGTCCGGCGCGCCGAGGGCGCGCGCACGGAGCCCCTCACGGAGATCCAGTCGGAGGATGACCTCGGCCACGAGTGGGAATGGGAGGACACGCCCGAGGTCAGCCTGAAGATCGTGGATGATCTCGACCATGCGGTATCGCTGTTCAATCGCCACAGCCCGCGTTTCGCCGCATCACTGATCAGCCGGGATCCGGAGGCGCATCGCCGCTTCTACGCAACGGTGAACGCGCCCTTCGTGGGCGACGGATTTACCCGCTGGGTCGACGGTCAGTACGCCCTGAACCAGCCCGAGCTGGGGCTGTCCAACTGGCAGAGCGGCCGTCTCCTCGCCCGGAGTGCCATCCTGTCCGGCAGCGGCGTCTTCACGCTGCGCAGCCGCGTCACGCAGGACGACCCGCAGGTGAGGCGATGACGCCGCGGGCGGGCGTCGGATCCGCCCGCCGATGCGTCATGGCGACCTGAACAGAGGGTCAGCGGCATCCTGGCGAGGCATCTCTCGGGGATGCGGGATGTCGGCGTCGCGTGGGTCTCCGTCGAAGCGTCGGTCTTCGCGGCGTGCGGCGATGCCGTCGAGATTGGCCCGGAGCCGGGCAGCGGCGAAATCGATGAAGGCTCGCACTTTGGCGAGAGATAGGCGGTCGGGCACCGTGACGAGGTGCACGGGCACCGGCGGCGGCTCGTCCGCGGGAAGCAGGACGACCAAGCTGCCGCCCGCGACTTCACGCTGGATCTTGTAGGAGAAGATCCGGACGATGCCTTCGCCGTCGACCGCCGCGCTGACGGCGGCCTCGTCGGTGTTGACCATCAGGCGCGGCTTGACGCGAACCGTGCGGGCGATCCTGCCGCCGGGTGCGGGCGGGAAGCTCCAGATATCGTTCGGGCTTGTCGGCTCGATCCCGATGCAGGCGTGATGGGCCAGATCGGACAGGGACTCGATCGGCGGTCGGCCAGCCAGATACGTCGGTGATGCACACAGGACGCGGCGCACCGTGCCGATGCGTACCGCGATCTGGTTGGACTCCTGCAAGGGGGCAATCCGGAGCGCGACATCGATGCCTTCATCGACGAGGTTCGTCATCCGATTGAGCAGCAGGTAGCGGACCTGCATCGCTGGATACGCTCTCAGGAAGGCGCCCACGACCGGGCGTAGAACGCGTGTCCCGAACATCACGGGCGCGGTGACGGTGAGGACGCCCCGGGGGGCAGCCCGGTTCCCGGCGACGGCGAGGTCGGCTTCGTCCAAGTCCGTCAGCACCCGGCGGCAGACGGCGGCGTACCGCTCGCCCGCCTCGGTCAACTGCAACCGTCGTGTCGTCCGATGCAGCAGCCGCACGCCGACATGGTTCTCCAGAGCGGCGACGGCCCGGGTCACGGCGGCCGGCGAGCGATTGAGCCGTCGACCGGCGGAGGCGAGGCTCCCCTCGTCCAGAGCGACGACGAACACCCGCATCGCGTCGAGACGGTCGATCATTGTTCCGCCCCGCGAAATCAAGGATTGCGCAGCTTAGGCATTCTGGTTCCGATCACAATACGGTAACTTCGACCGAACGGTTCGATGCGAAGGGGGCTGCATGATTGATCCCGCCAGCATTCCGGTGATCCATTACCGCACCGCCAAAGTCGAGGAGGTGGGAATTTTCTACCGGGAGGCGGGCCCGCCGCGGGCCCCGGTCGTCTTGCTGTTGCACGGCTTCCCGACCTCGTCGCACATGTTCCGCAACCTCATCCCGCTCCTGGCCGACCGCTACCGCGTCATCGCACCCGACTATCCCGGCTTCGGCGGCAGCGACGCACCCGATCACCGGGCATTCGCGTACACGTTCGCGCATTACGCCGACCTGATCGACGGCCTGCTCTCCCGGTTGGGGGCGGACCGTTACGCGATGTACGTGATGGATTACGGTGCTCCGGTCGGCTACCGGCTCGCCCTCAAGCATCCCGATCGCGTCAGCGCGCTGATCGTCCAGAACGGGAACGCGTACGAGGAGGGGCTGAAGGCGTTCTGGGATCCCATCAAGGCCTACTGGCGCGAAGAGACCCCCGAGCGACGGGAGGCCCTCGAGTTCCTCGTCGCACCGGAAACGACGAGGTTTCAGTATGTCGACGGCGTGGCCGACGTTTCCCGGATCGATCCGGATAACTGGCTGCACGACCAAGTGCTCCTCGACAGGCCGGGCAATAAGGATATTCAGCTCGACCTCTTCCGCGATTACGGCACCAACGTACCGCTCTACCCGCAATTTCAGGCCTTCTTCCGCGAGCGCACGCCGCCGACGCTGATCGTCTGGGGCCGGAACGACACGATCTTCCCGGCCGACGGCGCGCATCCGTATCTCCGAGACCTGCCCGACGCCGAACTGCATCTGCTGGATACCGGGCACTTCGCGCTCGAGGACAAGCTCGACGTCATGGCGCCGCTGATCGGCGATTTCCTCGATCGCAGCATCGGCGGCCGCTGAGTCCGGGGGGCTGCCGGAACCGACGCGACGAACCCGCGCGGCGCGTTCTCGGTTGAAGCGCGGCGGCCCTGCCGACGCCGTTGGAACGGACCGGTTGGCAATTGCCACGGGCGCGTTTCGATGAAGGAATGGTTCTGTACTTGAGTCCGAGGGCAGGAGGGCGCCATGAGGACGGCATCTATCCGGTTGGGGGCCCGCGTCGTGGGCGCCTGCATCGGCGTCTTCACTCCCTTCGCGGTCGGAGGGGCTGACGACAATGCGTCGCCGGTCTTCGGCATCAGACTTCCTGCTGGGTATCGCGAGTGGCAGATGATCAGTGTGGCTCACGAAGCCGGCAGCCTCAACGACATCCGCGCCGTTCTCGGAAATGATATCGCGATACAGGCCTATCGAGACGGAACGCGCCCTTTCCCGGATGGCGCGATCATCGCGCGACTGGCTTGGGAGTATGTGCCTTCACCTGAGAACAATGCGATTTTTGGACAAATCCAGTCCTTCGTTCCTGGTTCACCGACTAATGTTCAATTTAGCGTCAAAGACTCCAAGAAATACGCGGAGACGGGTGGCTGGGGATATGGCCAATTCGAGCATGGCAAGGCCAATGCGAGCGAGGACCTGATGAAAACCTGCGCGCCGTGCCACGCCCGCGAAGCGAAAAACAATGATTTTGTCTTTACGCACTACGCGCCCTAGATGTTCGAAGCGGTCGAGACGATGTCGGCTTGTTGGCGAAGTATATTTGAAGATGTGAGTTTAGACCATCGATCTGAAGCCGATCATACGAAGCCTTCGACTCCGGTCGCCCACCGCAAGCCCGAAGAAATCCTTTCGCGGTGGGCCGGGATCGGCTTTGGGCAGCTTCCGCTATGGGGTAGGCCGAGCGATCACAGTATCCCGGATTGATCCGCTCGGTCATCAGGCTGAGCCGCTCGGAGATCGCGCAGGATCGCTCAAGTCCGTAGTTTGGCCCCGTCGCCGCCTCGCAGGCCCATCCCCCGGCGTCGGACCCGGGGGCGAGTATGGGAAGCCGAATACAGGCCACGCATTGTCGATCAAGTATTGCCTTTAAATCCAAGCTCGATCGCAAGGAAAATTGCAGCTCGGGGAACCGATCGTCATGTCGCGCCCAAGCATGTTTTTGAGCCGTCGCGCCGTCCTGGGTAGTTTCCTTGCGACCGTGGGGGGCCTGCCCATCGACGCCACCGCCTCACCGGAGATCCAGCTTCCATTTCGCAGTAACCCCAGGCAGCGAGCACTTACCACCGCCTTCCCGGGTAAAGGCTCTATGATCCTTCAGCGCGCGCGGCCGCCATTGCTGGAGACGCCGCTGGAGGTGTTTGATCACAGCGTCCTCACCCCCAACGACCGCTTCTTCGTGCGCTGGCACTGGGCCGTGATCCCGACCGAGATCGACGCCGCCGCCTTCCGACTGCGCGTGTACGGGCTCGTCGAGCGCGCGCTGTCGCTCTCGCTCGATGAAATCGCCCGACTGCCGCAGGTTGAAATTGTTGCCGTCAATCAATGCTCCGGCAACTCGCGCGGCCTGTTCGAGCCTCGGGTGCCTGGCGCTCAATGGGCTCACGGGTCGATGGGCAACGCGCGTTGGACGGGCGTGAGGCTCAAGGACATCCTCGACCGGGCGGGGGTGCGCGCCGGCGCCGCGCAGGTGCGCTTCGATGGGCTGGACGAGCCTGTTGTCCCGGGAGCCCCGGATTTTCGCAAGTCGCTCGACATCGATCACGCCCGCACCGACGAAATAATGGTCGCCTATGCCATGAACGGCGATCAGCTTCCGCTTCTGAACGGCTTTCCGCTGCGCCTCGTTGTGCCGGGCTGGTACTCAACTTACTGGGTGAAGATGCTCTCCGACATCGAGGTGCTCGATCAGGCGGACGAGCAATTCTGGATGAAGACGGCCTACCGCGTCCCGGACACGCTCGGAGGCAGCGTTCGTCCTGGGGAGACCGGCTATCCAACCGTCCCGATCAGCCGGATGGTGCCGCGCGCCTTTCTGACGAATGTGGCGCCGGGCGACACCGTCGAGGCCGGATCACCGCTCGCGCTGCGTGGCATCGCCTTCGGCGGCGATTGCGGGGTCAAGGCCGTGACACTGTCCGGAGACGGCGGGCGGACTTGGCTGCCCGCGCGGCTCGGCACCGACGAGGGTCGCTACAGCTTCCGGCGTTTCGAGGTCGTGCTGCCCATGCCGGCTGTCGGCGAACTCAGCCTGATGGTCCGCTGCACGAATGCGCAGGGCGTGGTCCAGCCGCTGGAGCCGACCTGGAACCCGAACGGCTTCATGCGCGGCGAAGTCGAAACCCTTTCCGTGACGGCCACCTAGGAGGCTGGTGTGACGCGCATCCTGCCACTTGCCACAGTCCTGGCCGGGCTCGCCACAACCTCCGCTGCGGAGCCCATGCCGTTCCGTTCCGTGACGGTGGAACTGCCTATGGGAGACCGATCGTTCCCGGGCGGGCAGGAGGCCGAGGCGATCAACAGCAACTGCTTGGCCTGCCACTCGGCCGGCATGGTGCTCACGCAGCCTCGTCTCACGCGGACGGAATGGCAGGCTGAGATCGAGAAGATGATCCATGCCTACAAGGCGCCGGTGGATCCCTCCGACATCCCGAAGATCGTTAATTACCTCACACGCATGAAAGTCGATGGTGCGGAGATGACACATCAGGACGTGGAGGCTGTCCGCATCCAGAGTGCATTCGGCTTTGAAGAGACGCTCAAGCGTCTGCGATCTGCGTTGGAAGTCACGGGATTCACGATCTTTGCCGTGATCGACCACCGTTCTGCGGCTCAATCGGTCGGGCTCGCTATGCCGCCGACCACTGTCCTGGTCTTCGGCAATCCGCGAGGCGGAACGCCGTTGATGCTCGCGGCCCCGGACTTCGCGCTGGAACTTCCCCTTCGGGTTCTCGTCCGTGAGGACGAGAGTGGTCGCGCCTTGGTGGTCTACAACGCGGCGAAGACCCTCGACGGTAAGCACGACCTTCCTGCCGGGATGGCCGAACGTCTGGCGCCAGCCGGCAAGGTCATCGCAGAGGCGGTCTCAGCTTCGGCCGCCGCCCCCTGAACGGCCGAAGCATGACCGGAGCACGGTCCCACCGGATAGCCGCGGTGAACGCCAAGGGAGGCAGCCATGCTGAAGAGGTTCTCCGACCCGGATCGTCTGTCACGAAGACGCTTCCTGACCGCGACGGCCGCAACGGCCGCAACGGCCGGTGGCGTCATCGCGGCTCCCGCGACGGCCGACACGCTGGCGGACGTGCCGCCGCGGGGGCCCGGCGACGACCTCGGCGCATACAGCCCTCGCTCACCCTACGTGCAAATCGCCCGCATCCCCGAAGCGGCTCCGGGACAACGCAACGTGGACCCGAGCGCCGCGATCAATTCGAAGTCGCCGCTCGACAAGTTCGTGGGAACGATCACCCCGACGGACCTTCACTACGAACGCAGCCACTCCGGTGTTCCCAATCTCGACCCGAGCAAGCACCGTGTGCTTGTCCACGGCATGGTGAAGCAACCGCTCGTACTAACGCTGGAAGATCTCCGAGCGATGCCGTCGATCTCGCGTATCGCATTCCTGGAATGCACGGGTAACGGATGGGAAAACTGGAAATCCGCTCCCGACACCGTCACCGTGCAGAACACGCATGGCCTCGTCAGCACGCATGAGTGGACCGGCGTCCCGCTCTCCTTCTTGATCGACCTTGTCGGCGTGGACCGCGCCTCCACTTGGATGCTTGCGGAAGGCGACGACGGTGCTGCCGTTGCGCGCAGCATCCCGCTGACCGACGAGATCATCGCCGAAGGGATTTTGGCTTACGGTCAGAACGGCGAGCCGCTCAGGCCGGCGCACGGCTTTCCGGTTCGGCTGTTCCTGCCGGGCTTCGAGGGTAACCTCAACATCAAGTGGTTGCGGCGGCTGAAGTTCGGCGATCAACCCTTCATGACGCGTTGGGAAACGGCGCGTTACACGCAATTGCGGCCAGACGGCAAAGCGCGCCAGTTCCAACTCAAGCAGGACGTCAACTCCGTCATCACCGCGCCCTCCGGGATGATGCGGATCAAACCCGGCTCCAACCGGATCACCGGGCTTGCCTGGAGCGGGCACGGGCGGATTACCCGGGTGGAGGTGAGTGCCGATGGCGGCGCCACCTGGGCCGTCGCGGCCCTGACCGGCCCGGTTCTTCCGAAGGCGCAGGCCCGCTTCCAGCACGACTGGGTGTGGGACGGCCGGCCGACGAAGATCGTGAGCCGCTCGACGGACGAGCAGGGCAACGTTCAGCCTGACCGCGCCAGCTTCATCGCTCAGGTCGGCACGAATGCTCTATTCCACTATAGCGCTCAGCAAACCTGGGGCATCGACGAGGCAGGGCATGTGCGCAATGTTTTGGCGTAACCTCGTTCTCGGCACCATCCTGGTGACGGCCGCATCTTCGTCGACGCAGGCTGCCGAATTCGGTCGCGCGGCGAGCCAGGAAGAGATCGCGCTTTGGGACATCGACGTCCGGCCCGATGGTCGAGGTTTGCCGATCGGCGGTGGGACGGCAGCGCGAGGACAGGTGATTTTTGAGCAGACCTGCGCGGCCTGCCATGGCGCAGGTGGGCAGGGGGGAGCCAAGGATCGGCTGGTCGGCGGCCAGGGTACGCTCGCCTCTGCGAAGCCGGTCAAGACGGTAGGCAGCTTCTGGCCGTACGCCACAAGCCTGTTCGACTACATCCGGCGAGCGATGCCCTATCCAGATCCCGGCAGCCTGACAGCGGACGAAACCTATGCGGTCACGGCGTATATCCTCAGCCTGAATGCCATCATCCCGGAAGATTTCGTTCTTTCGAAAGAAAATCTGGCGCAGGTCCGGATGCCAAATCGTGAGGGGTTTGTCCCGGATGCTGAATACATCCATATTGGCAATTCGCGATAATTCTCGCTGGGGGCGCTCGAGAAATGACACTCGGTGCCATCGCCGTCGCCGACATGTCTGATCGCCTGCGCCGACGCAATCAGCGTTCCCGCTCGGTCTTCTCCAAACGCGGACGCCACAACTCGAGGCAGGGTCCATGACTTCGCGCTGGTGTGTCTGTCTCATCCAAAGGGAGGCAGATCCGAGATGAGGATCCTGATCGCAGCGTCCGCCCTGACGGGACATGTCAATCCGCTGCTGGCCATCGGTCACCGACTGCGTGCCCGGGGCGACGACGTGTTGTTCACCACAGCCGAAACCTTCCAGGCCCGGATCGAGGCAGCAGGGCTGCGTTTCGCGCCCTGCAATGATGGAGGCGCCGCGGCCTACTTGGATGCCGATTTGCCGCCCGGACCGGAACGGTGGCGGCACGAGTTTGAGCGACGCTTCATCAACGGCATGCCGGGCCAGGCCGCAGGCCTGCGGCGGCTGATTGCGGAGCATCAGCCCGATGTCGTCATCGCCGGCAGCCTGTTCCTCGGTGTATTGCCCCTGCTCCTGGACATCCAACCGCGGCCCCCGATTGCCGTCCTGAACGTGAGCTTCCTCTTCCTCGACCGGCCTGATCACGCACCGGTAGGAGTCGGGCTCCCGCCCGCCAAGGACGAGGCCGAGCGGCTGCGTTACGCGGCCTTGAAGGCCAGTACCGACGCGGCCTTCGTCAATCCCGTGCGTGCGCACACCGATCTGCTTCTTGCAGGACTGGGGCTGCCGCCGTTGCCGGCCTCGCTCCCGCACTCGATCGTCGTACTGCCGGACCTCTTCCTTCAGCCGACGGTCCAGCCCTTTGAGTATGATTTCGGGACGCCGCCGCCCGGTCTGCGCTTTGTCGGTCTGCTGCCCAGCCCGCATGTCGAAATGCCGCTGCCCGACTGGTGGCATGAACTCGACGGGGGCAAACGCGTCGTTCTGGTGACGCAGGGCACACTCGCCAATGGCGATTTCGGATCGCTGGTCGAACCGGCTCTGGCGGCCCTCGCCGACCGGGACGATCTGCTCGTCGTCGCTACCACCGGTGGACGCCCCGTCAACGCCCTTCGTGGAAGCCTGCCGCCCAACGCTCGGGTTGCGAGCTTCCTGCCTTTCGACACCCTGTTGCCCAAGGTGGACCTGCTCGTGACCAATGGCGGCTATGGCAGCGTCTCGCAGGCGCTCGCTGCCGGCGTGCCGATCGTCTCGGCGGGTCGAACCGAGGACAAGGCTGAAGTCGGCGCGCGGATCGGCTGGTCGGGAGTCGGGATCGATCTCGCGACGGATATGCCGACCGTCGACCTCCTGCGCACGTCGATTTCGCGCGTGCTCGACGAGCCAGATTTCCGCCGCCGAGCCACTGAGATCGCCGAGGCATTCGGCCGTATCGATGCCGGGCACGAGATCCTCAGAGCCATCGATGCCGTCGTCACGGCCCGCCGCGCGAAACGACAGGGAGGCCCGGTCCCCGGAAGGCCTGCGTGACCCTTGTCCGATCCGGCTGCTGGATCGGACACCGTAGAGCCAGGTCGAACCGGATGATTCGGCCGTTCCGGCCGACGCCTCCCGAGCGATCGTGGATGCGTATCGGGTGCGGCGCCGCCGCGCCGCAGACCGCGCGGGGCCTCCAATCCCGGACGCGGTCGAAAACACCCCGGGAGGGGCGGGAATCCCCGCGTATGTCCTGGTTGCGAGGTGCTTCGCTTTGCGTGGCTCAGCGAAACCCGAGCCCTTGCGCGTCGTCGTCGACTGGTGGGTTCACGCGGTCACGTCCTGACCGATCGTACTGATTGCCCGCACGCTGCCCTGCGTACTTTCCAAGGGTTGGCTCGTCGCGCAGCGGTACATTCACGAGGCGGAAGAGGGGCGCATCGGGAGGGCAGAGACGTCGAAGCCCGATCCGGCATAGGCACGGCAGCCTTCGGAAGCGAACTCCGTCGTCACTGCGCACCGGTTTGACGCCGCGCGGAAGCCACGGGATGGGCCGATTGATGCGCCGTCGACAGCGGTCCGGACGAACGACGCTCAATCAGCTCGATCGGCATCTCCGTCCGGCTCGCGCGTAGCTCCCCGCGCAGGCGGGCTAGCAGGTGCTCGGCGACTTCCCGTCCGAGCTCCGCGGTCGGAAGATGGATCGTTGTCAGGGATGGCGCGATGTGGCTCGCGATCTCGAGATTGTCGATCCCGACCACCGACAGATCGCGGGGAACGTTCAGGCCGCGTTGCTCGGCCTCAAGAAGCACGCCGACGGCAAGGAGATCGTTCCCGCACACCACGGCCGTCGGGGTCTCAGCAAGACCTAAGAGTTGCAAGAGGCCCGCCCGGCCGCCGGCGAGAGAGAAGGGCTGCTGCGATACGCGGGCGTTGGAGAGCTCGAGTCCCTCCGCCGCGAGGGCTCGCCTCACGCCGTCGATGCGCAGGCGCGCACGGTCGTTGGCCTGGGTGAAGCCCGAGACCATGCCGAAGCGGCGGTGGCCCTTCGCGAGCAGGTGCCGGGCCGCGAGATAGCCGGCCGCCGCGTTGTCGAAGCCGATCGAGTCGAGCCGGTCATCGAACGACCACGTCAGCACCACCGGGATCAGCGTTTCGGTGACGAGTGCCCAGGTCTCGGGAAGATGGTCTGCGCCGACCAGCATCAGGGCGTCGACCCCGCGACCGAGCATGGACCGGACGAGGGCGCCTTCCTCCACGGCCGAGTATTCGTGTGCGGCGATCAGGAGTTGATAGCCGTTACGGGCCAGGGTCGTCTGCAGGGCCTGGATCGCGCGGGCGAAGATCGAGTGATCGAGCGTCGGGATGATGGCTCCGATCGTGTACGTCCGGCCCGATGCCAGGGCCTGGGCCGGGCCACCGGGCAGGTAACCGAGGGCTTCGGCCGCCGCGCGCACCCGGCGGATCGTGTCCGGATGGACAATCGAGGCGCCGGCCATCGCGCGCGAGGCGGTCGCCGGCGAGACGCCCGCCCGTTGGGCAACCGCCTGCAATGTCGCGCGCTGCTGACGTTTCACGGCAAGTCACTCTCGGCCGAAGCTCGTTTCGCGCAGTGATGAATGCGCATTCAAGAAAACGCAACGCCCGCGCCGAGCCGTGCGCCGCAGAACATCGGCGCGTGCGGCCGTCACCGCGGTGACTATCGTACCGAGAGTTGACAAGCCTTCTCCGACGCGCACAATGAAAGCGCATTCATTGAATGCTCATGCGGTGAGTCGCGACAAGACGACCATCGCTGCGCGAGGAAACGCCGTGAAGTTCAGCCGCCGCATGTGCGTCGGCATGGCGACGCTCGTCGTCATCGCCGCCTTCTGGTACGTCGCGACCACCGGCCTCGGCCTGATCTCGGCGGGGCGGTTTCCGGCGCCGAGCGACGTGGAAACGGCGGCGGTCCAAGCCTTCGTTCGGGGCTATCCCGACACGACGCTCCTCGTCCACGTCCTGCATTCGCTGCGGCTCGTTGCCTTGGGCTTTCTCGTCTCGGTGACGCTCGGCGTTCCCCTCGGCCTGCTGATGGGCTGGAACCGCACGGCCGAAGCCCTCATCAACCCCGTCTTCCTGCTGCTGCGCCCGATCCCGCCGCTCGCCTGGATCCCCCTCGCCATCCTGTGGCTCGGCCTGGGCGACGGGGCCAAGGTGATGGTGATCGTCATCGCGGCGCTGCCCCCGGCGGTGATCACCACCCAGGCCGGGGTGCGGAGCGTGCCGCCGCAGATCGTCGAGGCGGCGCAGATGCTCGGCACGCCGCGTCTGCGCTTCGTCTGGGACGTGCTGGCGCCGGCGGCGGCGCCGATGATCTTCACGGGGCTGCGGCTGGCGCTCCAGGCGAGCTGGACCACCCTGGTCGCGGCCGAGCTCGTCGGCTCGCTCGCGGGGCTCGGCTACGTGCTGAACGTCGCGCAGCAGGACCTCTACCCAGGGATGATCCTCGTCGGCATGGCGGCCGTCGGCGTGCTCGGTGCCGGCAGCACCGCGCTGCTGGGGATGGCCGAGCGCCGGGCGATCGGCTGGGCGCAGCTGCGGGGGGCGGCATGATCGCCTCCCGCCAGCCCCTGCCGCTGCACCGCAGCCTGGCCCTCGGCGCCATCGGCACCCTGGCGTTCCTCGGCTTCTGGGCGTTCCTCGCCCGGTCCGGCCTGGTCTCGCCGCTGTTCCTTCCCGGACCGGTCGCCGTGGCGGAGCGCTTCGCGACCCTGACCGAGCGGCCGTTCGCGGGGGGCACGCTCCCCGCCCACGTCGCCTCCAGTCTGCAGCGGTTCCTGATCGGCTACCTGCTCGCCGCCGCGGTCGGCGTGCCCCTCGGCCTGATGATGGGGTGGTCGCGCCTCCTCGACGACATCGTCACGCCGATCTTCGACGCGCTGCGCTTCATCGCCCCGATCGCCTGGGTGCCCTTCGCCGCCCTCTGGTTCGGCACCGGGATCGGCGGCCCGATCCTGATCATCTTCGCGGGGGCCTTCCCGCCCTGCCTGATCAACGCCTATCGCGGCGCCCGCTACGTCGACGCGCGCCTGCTGGAAGCCGCCGAGATGCTCGGAACGCCGGGCCACCGGATGATCGCCGAGGTGCTTCTGCCGGCCGCGCTGCCCTCGATCGTCGCCGGCCTGCGCATCAGCGCGGGCCTGGGGTGGCAATCCCTGGTGGGCGCCGAGCTGATCGTGGCCTCGACGGGGGTCGGCTACATGATGGTGCAGGCCCAGGGCGCCGTCTCCACCGCGACCGTGATGGTCGGAATGGTCGCGATCGGCCTCATCGGCGTGGTCATCGACGTCGCGTTGCGCGCGCTCGAGACCCGCCTCCGCCGACATCACGGATAGGCTTGAGGTGATCCGATGAGCGCAATCCGGTTCGAGCAGGTCGAGAAGAGCTTCGGGAGCCACGTCAAGGCGCTTGACGGCGTCGATCTCACCGTGGCCGACCGCGAGTTCGTGGCCATCGTCGGCGCCTCGGGTTGCGGAAAGACAACCTGCCTGCGCCTCGTGGCCGGGTTCGAAGCCCCGACCGGCGGCCGGATCACCGTCGGCGGGAAGCCGGTCACCGAGCCGGGGCCCGACCGCGCCGTGGTGTTCCAGCAGTTCGCGCTGTTCCCGTGGAAGACCGTGGCGCAGAACATCGCGTTCGGGCTCCGCAACAAGGGCATGCCCTCCGCCGAGCGCCAGGAGCGCGTCGCCGCGGCGATCGACATGATCGGCCTCTCGAGCCACGCCGACGCCTACCCGCACCAGCTCTCCGGCGGCATGCAGCAGCGCGTCGCCATCGCCCGCGCCTACGTCCTCGAGCCCGAAGTGCTCCTGATGGACGAGCCCTTCGGCGCCCTCGACGCCCAGACCCGCGTGGTGATGCAGGAGGAACTCGTCCGCCTCGCGCGCAGGAACCCGCGCACCGTCCTGTTCATCACCCACGGGGTCGAGGAGGCCGTCTACCTCGCCGACCGGGTCGCGATCATGACCCGGCGCCCCGGGCGCATCAAGGAGATGATCGACGTCAAGGCGGTCCGCGAAACCGAACGCTGGGAGGAGCACGCCCGCATCGAGGACGTGATGGACCTCGAATCGTTCATCCACCTGCGGACGCACATCTGGAAATCGCTGCGCGAAGAGAAGCCGGCCGGCCGATGAGCCGACGGTCCGCGATCCGAGGGAGAGGCGACATGACCGAGATTCGAGGGAACGGGTACCGGGCCGGCCGGCGGCTGGCATGGCTCCTGGCGGGCGCCTTCGCGCTGGCGCCCGCGGTCGCGCCGCCCCTCCAGGTGCGGGCTGCGGAGCCCGAGCGGATCGGCGTGTCCTATCAGCCGTCGCTCTACTGGGCGCTGCCCTTCTACATCGCCACGCAGAAGGGCTGGTGGAAGGAGGTCGACCTCGAGCCCACCTTCGCGGTCTTCCCGGCCGGCGCACCCCAGGTCGCCGCCGCGCAGGCGGGATCCTGGGATGTTGGCGGGACCGGTTCCGTGCCGGCGATCCTCGGCGCGGCCCGCTTCGGCCTGCTGACGATCGGCCTCACCAACGACGAATCGAAGACCAACGCGCTGATGGTGCGCGCCGAGCGACACGATGCGATCCTCAAGGATCCCAAGCAGCTCGCCGGACAGAAGCTCCTCGTCACCACGAACTCCACCGCCGATTTCGCCGCCCGCGCCTGCCTCCGGAAGTGGGGCCTCGGCCCGCGCGAGATGCGCTTCGTCAACCTCGGACAGGCGCAGATCATCTCGGCGATGATCGCCGATGCAGGCGAGGTGGTCGGCGTCTGGGCGCCGAACACCTACACGCTGGAGGAGAAGGCCAGCGCGCAGGTTCTGTGCAGCGGGGCCGACGCCGACGCCATGGTGCCCGGCGCCCTGATCACCCGCGCCGACTTCGCCAAGGCCCATCCGGAGGCGGTCGCCAAGTTCCTCGCCGTCTATCTCCGGGGCTGGGGCTGGGCCAAGGCGCATCCGAAGGAGGCGCACGACTTGGCCAAGCGCTTCTACGCGGAGGGCGGCGTCGAGGCGTCCGACCACGCCATCGACCAGGAATTCGCGCTGCGCCCGACCTACGCCCTCGACGCGCAGCTCAAGGCGATGGCGCGCGCGGATGGCCCCTCGCAGGTCGACGGCTGGTTCTCGCGGATCGGCACCTTCATGGCCGAGGTCGGCACCATCGCGCAGGCGCCCGATGCCAAGGGATACATCGACGACGCCTTCATGAAGCGCGTCGCGGCCGATCCGAAGCTCCGGGCCTTCGCCACGGAGTTCGACGCGGTGGCGGCCCCGCACTGAGCGCGGCCGGTCGCCTCGCAGCGCCGTCAGGAGCTCCGCCCGGGGCCCGGGTGGGCCGAGACTTCGCTCTCTTGAGAGGCGCCGTCTGCATTCATTCGCACTATCCGGAAGAGGCAGGGATCATGACGATCGACTACGCGAAGCGGGCGACTAAGACGCCCGAGACCGAGACCGACGCGGCGCGGCAGGTCGTGACGGAGATGCTCGCCGCCATCGAGGCGCGGGGCGAGGAGGCGGTGCGGGACTATGCCCGTTCCCTCGACCGGTGGACCGGCGAGATCGTCGTGACCCCCGAGGAGATCGCCCGGCGCACGAAGGACATTCCCGAGCGCGTCAAAGAGGACATCGCCTTCGCGGCGGGACAGGTGCGGCGCTTCGCCGAGGCCCAGCGCGACAGCGTCCAGGACTTCTCGGTGGAGCTGGTGCCGGGCCTCGTCACCGGCCAGAAGCTCGTCCCCTGCAACGTGGCGGGGTGCTACGTGCCCACCGGGCGCTACGCGCACATCGCCTCGGCCTACATGTCGGTGGCCACCGCCAAGGCGGCGGGCGTCCCGACGGTCGTGGCCTGCTCGACGCCCTTCCGCGGCGCGGGCATCCACCCCTACGTGCTCTACGCGATGCAGGTGGCCGGCGCCGACGTGATCATGACGCTGGGCGGCGTCCAGGCGATCGCCGCGATGGCCTTCGGCCTGTTCACCGGCAAGCCCGCCGACATCATCGTCGGGCCGGGCAACAAGTACGTGGCCGAGGCCAAGCGGATGCTGTTCGGCCGCGTCGGGATCGACGTCTTCGCGGGTCCCTCCGAGGTGGGGATCATCGCCGACGAGACCGCCGACCCGGCGCTCGTGGCCTCGGACCTCGTCGGCCAGGCCGAGCACGGGCACGAGAGCCCCGCCTGGCTGTTCACCACCTCGCGCGCCCTCGCGGACGACGTGATCGCGCGGATGCCGGCGCTGATCGACGCCTTGCCGCCCACGGCGCGGGACGCCGCCGCCGCCGCGTGGCGCGACTACGGCGAGGTGGTGGTGTGCGGGAGCCGGGAGGAGATCGTCGCCGTCTCCGACCGCTACGCGAGCGAGCATCTGGAGGTCCACGCCGCCGACCTCGACTGGTGGCTCGCGCAGCTCAGCAATTACGGTTCGCTGTTCCTCGGCGAGGAGACCACGGTCGCCTTCGGCGACAAGACCTCCGGCCCGAACCACATCCTGCCGACCAAGTATGCCGCCCGGTATTCCGCCGGGTTGTCCGTGCACAAGTTCCTCCGGCCGCTGACGTGGCAGCGCATGGACCGGGAGGCCTGCAAGACCATCGCCCAGGCCACGGCCCGGATCTCGCGCCTGGAGGGCATGGAGGCCCATGCCCGCACGGCCGACCACCGGCTCGCGAAGTATTTCCCCGGCCACGGCCTCGATCTCGGCGAGGCGGTGACCGCATGACCTTCCGCCTGACGCGCCTGTTCGACCTGACCGGGCGGACGGCTCTGGTGACGGGGGGCAATTCCGGGCTTGGGCTGGCGCTGGCCCGGGCGCTGGGCCTCGCCGGGGCCGGGCTGATCCTGACCGCCCGCCGCGAGGCCGACCTCGCGGCGGCGGCCGAGGACCTGCGGGCGGAGGCGATCGCCAGCGAGGTCCTGGCCGCCGATCTCGCGGAGCCCGACGCCATCGCCGACCTCGTCGCGCGGCTCGACGGCCGGCCGGTCGACATCCTCGTGAACGCCGCGGGGATGAACCTGCGCCAGCCCTTCGCGGCCGTGACGGCGGAGGCCTTCGACCGGCACATGGCTCTGCACGTGCGCGCGCCCTTCCTGCTGACCCAGGCCCTCGCGCCGGGGATGGCGGCGCGCGGATACGGTCGGATCATCAACGTCGCCTCCCTGCAATCCTACCGGGCCTTTCCGGACTCCGCGCCCTACGGGGCCGCCAAGGGGGCGGTGGTCCAGCTCACCCGCGCCATCGCGGAGGCGTGGTCGGCGCGCGGCGTGACCTGCAACGCGATCGCGCCCGGCTTCTTCCCGACGCCGCTGACGCAGGCGGTGTTCGCCGATGCCGAGCGCGCGGCCCGCAACGCCGCGCAAACGGCCTGCGGCCGCAACGGCGAACTCACCGACCTCTACGGCGCGACGGTCTTCCTCGCCTCCGAGGCCTCCGCCTACGTCACCGGGCAGACGCTGCCGGTCGACGGGGGATTCACCGCCAAATGAACGCCCGTCTGTTCGAGGCTCCACGATGAAAGCGCTGGTCTACACCGGTCCGAACGCGCTCATCCTCGAGGACGTGCCGGTTCCCGTGCCGGGGGCCGACGAGGTGCTGGTGCGGGTCGAGGCGGTCGGGATCTGCGGTTCGGACATGCACGCCTATCACGGTCACGATGCCCGGCGCCCAGCCCCGCTGATCCTCGGCCACGAGGCCGCCGGACGGGTCGCGGCGGGTCCGCGGGCCGGCGCGCGCGTGGCGGTGAATCCGCTGGTCACCTGCGGACACTGCCCGGCCTGCGAATCCGGGCGCTCGCACCTGTGCCCGAGCCGGCAGATCCTCTCGATGCCCCCGCGCCCCGGGGCCTTCGCGGACTACGTCTGCGTCCCCGAGAAGAACCTCGTGCCGATCCCGGATACGCTGTCGATCGCCCACGCCGCCCTCGCCGAGCCGCTCGCCGTCGCCTATCACGCCGTCAACCAGGGCGCGCGGCTTCTCGGCCGCCCTCTGGCGGGGGCGCGATGCGTGGTTCTGGGCGGCGGGGCGATCGGTTTCGGGTCCGGTCTGATCCTGGCCATGCAGGGTGCCGCCGATATCGCCGTCATCGAGCCGAATCCCGAGCGGCGCGCCACGGCCGCGCGTGGTCTCCCCACGGCACGCTGCCACGCGCCGGGCGATGCCGACGGCCCGGGTCCCAACGGCGCCGACCTCGTCCTCGATGCCGTCGGCAGCCGGGCGACGCGGGCCGAGGCCAGCCGGATCGCGGGCCCAGGGGCGGTGATCGTGCATATCGGGCTGCTTCCGGGGGAGGAAGGGCTCGACGTCCGCAAGATCACGCTTCAGGAGATCGTGGTGTCGGGCAGCTACTGCTACACGATGCAGGAGTTCCGCGACGTGATCGGTGCCCTCGCGGATGGCCGCCTGGGCTCCCTCGACTGGGTCGAGGAACGGCCTCTCGCCGAAGGCGCGACCGCTTTCGCCGATATGGACGCGAACCGGGTTGCTGCGCCGAAGCTGATTCTCAGCCCGGAGGCATCGCGTTGAAAAATCCTCGGGACATCGGGACTCTGTTTTCGTGTCGGCGATTGAGCGTATCGCTTCCTGTCGGCCGAAGGTGTTTCAGTTAAAATATTGTGTTTTAGTGTATAGTGTTGAATCTAAGATGCCCGGCATGGAGGCGGCGCTTTGGAAGGCCGATCTCGCTCATCATTGTGATCATCTGATCTGCAAGATTTCCAAGTTTTTTGTAGGACGCGGCCGATTGGAATGCATCGGTCACTTCCGATTCTCCTGGTCCCGCCAGTCGTCGTGCGACGTTTTCGCTGTCGATCGCGCAGATCTAGGATGCGCCATCACATGATGCAGTCGATGTCCTGGCCTGAACCGGGCAACCTTCGGAGAACGGGGTCGAACGCTCCGGCAAAGGAGGCCTGTGCCAGCTTAGCCAACCTGCGGTTTGCGGCCTGCGATCTACGTCGGCGCGCGGACAGGCGTAGAACGGCCACCCATGGACGAGGCTGCTGTTGCCAGCAGTCTTATAAATGATGTATTATCGAGGAGAACCGCTGCGGCGTTTCATGTCGGTGGGTACCGGACCGCGTTTTGGCCGAGGCACGACTCCGCCCGCGCAGTCACCTGTCGCTGCGAGATCGGACGCGGTTGCGGTGCGTTCCAGAGATCTTCGCGGCACGACGCGGGCCGCGAAGAACAGAGCGCGGTGCAGTGGCATCGAGAGCGGCCCAAGCCGCGGCGCGTGGGAGGATGGATGGACACGGGTCAGCCTCTTCTGGAGGTCGATGGCGTCACGCTCCGCTACAAGACGCCGGACCACCTCGTCACGGCCAC
>NZ_BPQS01000022.1 GCF_022179385.1 Methylobacterium longum
GGTCGAGGCCTGCGCATCCACAAGCCGGGCGAACTGCTTGGGCATGCTCTCCCGCGAGGCCGGCCACAGGCGCGTGCCCGTCCCACCACACAAAATCATCGGGTGAATGAGGGCAGAAGAGCGGGACATGCGGGTGTCTCCCGAGAGGGCTCGGCGGGTCTGCGGTGTCGCGCGGCGTGCACCGCCCCATAAGAGGGCAGAGTACCGCCGGCCAACGGATTTGCGAGACTGGCCTTAACGTCCGGTCGGGCACAGAACAACCTGCGCAAATTATCCGTGCTCGATTGGACTGGCCGTGTACAGGAGGCTTATTATCTCTCGCTACGCATGAGTTCATCGATTCAGAAAAATCCGTCCCCGGGCGCCCTGGCGCAGGGTCCTCGTCGGCTGCCCTCGGTCGAGCGCCTGGTGGCCGGCGCCGACGGGGACGATCTGGCCGTCTATGGGCGGACGGCCTTCACCGACGCCATCCGGACCGTGCTCGCGGGGCTCCGGGCCGCGGGTGGTCGGGTGCCGGACGACGCCGAGATCCGTGCCGCAGCGGTCGGACGGCTGGTCGCCGAGCGACGGCGGTCCCTCCGGCCGGTCTTCAACCTCACCGGCACGGTCCTGCACACCAATCTCGGTCGTGCCCTGTTGCCCCGGTCGGCCGCCGAGGCGGTGGCGGCCGTGATGGTGCAGGCGAGCAACCTCGAATACGATCTCGCGACCGGCGCCCGGGGCGAGCGCGACGATCACGTCGAAGCCCTGATCTGCCGCCTGACGGGCGCCGAGGCTGCGGTCGTCGTGAACAACAACGCGGCCGCCGTCCTGCTGGTTCTGAACGCACTCGCCATGCGCAAGGAAGTAGTGGTCTCCCGGGGCGAACTGGTGGAGATCGGCGGATCCTTCCGGATCCCGGACGTGATGGTGCGGGCCGGCTGCCGGCTGCGCGAGGTCGGCACCACCAACCGCACGCACCTGCGCGACTTCGCGGACGCGATCGGGCCGCGCACCGGCCTCGTCATGAAGGTTCATCCGAGCAACTACGCCATCGCGGGCTTCACGGCCGCCGCCGATCCGGCCGCCCTGCACGCCCTGTGCCGCGAGCGCGGCGTGCCGCTGGCGGACGACCTCGGCAGCGGCAGCCTCGTGGACCTCGCCGCCTACGGCTTGCCGCCCGAGCCGACGATCCGGGCCGCCCTGGAGCGGGCCGACGTCGTCACCTTCAGCGGCGACAAGCTCCTCGGCGCCGTGCAGTGCGGCATCGTGGCCGGCCGGACGGACCTGATCGCCCGGATCCGCAGGAACCCGCTGAAGCGGGCCCTCCGGGTCGACAAGATGACCTACGCCGCGCTCGAAGCGGTGCTGCGCCTGTACCTCCACCCCGAACGGCTGGCCGAGGAGCTGCCGACGCTCCGGCTGCTGACCCGCGACCGGGCGGCGATCGCGGCGCGCGCGCGGTGCCTCGCCCCCGCGGTGGCTGAACGGCTGTCGGGATGGGCTACGGTCTCGGTGGCCGAGTGCATCAGCCAGATCGGCTCCGGGGCCCTTCCGGTGGAGACCCTGCCCAGCGCCGCCCTGGTCCTCACGCCGGATCCGGCCGGCGGCGAGCCGCGCCGCGGCGCGGGGGGGCGCTGCAAGCGCCTGGCCGAGCGCCTGCGCACCCTGCCGGTACCGGTGATCGGGCGCATCAGCGACGATGCCGTCGTGCTGGATCTCCGGACGTTGGAGGACGAGGCCGGCCTGCTCGACAGCCTGGCGGCGCTCCCGCCACGGGGGCAGGGGGGATGAACCGCTCGGATTTGTCAGAAAACCTGTTGCCGCGCCGGACCTTGTGCGCCGACCGCGCGTGTTGTGGTATACGGACTGACCCGCGGTCGCGGTCGAGAGTAGCGGTGCCCGGACCGCGATAGGCGAGCGATATGGTGCCCAAGGTCGAGACGATGGAGGCGGAGCGCGAGGTCGATCCGCTCCTTCTGGACAACCAGCTATGCTACGCGCTCTACGCAGCCGCGCACCGGATGACCAAATCCTATCGGCCGTTCCTTGAGCGGCTGGGACTGACCTATCCGCAATACCTCGTCCTCCTGGTGCTCTGGGAGCAGGACGGTGTCACGGTCTCCGAGATCGGTCGCCGGCTGCGCCTCGATTCCGGCACGCTGACGCCGGTTCTGAAGCGGCTGGAGAATTCCGGCTTTCTGCGCCGCACCCGCCGTCAGTCCGACGAGCGCGAGGTGGAGATCGCCCTGACGCCGCAGGGCGCGGCGCTGCGCTCCGAAGCCGTGTCGGTCCGCGAGAGCGTGATGTGCCAGCTCGAACTCAGCGAGCCGGAGATCCGTGCCCTGCGCAAGGATCTCAGCCTCGTCATCGATCGGCTGAGCGTGAACGAGTGAGGGCGGCGTATCCCGGAAGGGGGCTGCCGCGGAACTAAGGTGTCTGCCGAAGTCCGGGGCGGGTGCCGATCGCCGCACCCGCCCCGGGATCTGGCGCAGGACTGCGCCGCGCGAGCGGCTCGGCAACACGCCTCTTTCGCAAGCCCGGCCGATGCTCAGACCGGCCGGGCCATCGAACGTGAATCAGCCGCGGTCGTCGGCACCCTCGCCGGCATCGGCCAGCGCCATGCCGACCTCGAGACCCAGATCGTCGAGGTTGAACGCCTCGCGCTCGGTGACGGACTCGCCGCGAGCCTGACGCTCGGCCTCCTCGGGGCTGCGGGCGACGTTGACGGTGATCTCGACCTCGACCTCGGGGTGCAGCACCACCGGGACCTTGTGGAGGCCCAGCGTCTTGATCGGCTGGTTCAGGGTGAACTGGCCGCGATCCACCGTGAAGCCCTCCTTGGCGACGACCTCGGCGAGGTCGCGGGTCGAGACGGAGCCGTAGAGGACCCCGGTCTCGCCCGACTGGCGGATCAGGACGAAGCTCTGACCGTTCAGCTTCTCGGCGACGGCCTCGGCCTCCTTCTTGCGGTCGAGGTTGCGGGCCTCGAGCTGGGCGCGCTGGCCCTCGAAGTGCTTCTTGTTGGCTTCCGTCGCGCGCAGGGCCTTGCCGCGGGCGAGCAGGAAGTTGCGGGCGAAGCCCGGGCGGACGTTCACGGTCTCGCCCATCTGGCCGAGCTTGGCCACGCGCTCGAGCAGGATCACTTCCATGGACTTTCTCCTTCAGGTGTTTGGCCTCAGGGGCCGGGGTCTCACGGCGCCGGACTGTCCTTGGGACGTCGGCGGTCGAGGGCGGTGTCGGCGAGGCCGAACACGGTGAGGGCGACCAGGGCGATGCCCTGGGTCACGAACAGGATCAGGTACATGCCGAACAGCATGAGCCCACGCCCCGGGCGACCGCGGGAGCGGTCGTGGAAGGCGGCGAGGCCCTGGAGCGCGAAGGCGGCGCTGAAGGCGCCGACCAGCGCCACCCCGAACACCCCGACATAGCCGGGGGCGAAGCACATCAGGATCGCGGCCGCCAGGGTCGCCAGCGTCGTGCGCGGCATGGCGGTCGACGGAAGATCGGGCCAGGGCCGGGGGAGGCGGCCGGAGATCCTCACGATCCGGGCCGAGGCCCAGAGGTAGAAGGTCAGAAGCAGCGCCAGACCGTTGGCCGCGAAGGCCGGTACGACCCGCGCCAGGGCATCGGCCATCTCGGTGCGCGTGACGTCCGCGGCGTCCGAGTCCGGCGCGCCCTTCGGCTCCGGCGCGGTCTCCTGGGAGTCGGCCGCCTCGGCTTCGCGGGTCCGGCCGGCGTCGGGGCGGGTCGCCGGCATCCGCGTCTGGACCAGAGTCTGGGCGAGCCCGCGCAGCTGCGCGTCGAAGGCCGCGTGGTTCGGCGAGGACAGGACCGCGATGGCGATGAAGGCGAGAGCGGCCGTCGCGGCGATCCAGCCGAGCAGGCGCCCCGTCGGATACCACTCCAGGCCGGCCGGAGTTTCGCGCCCGAGGAGCGTGAGATAGGCGAGCCACCACGCGGGCAGGGCGATGTAGGCGCCGAAGGCGAGGCCCATGAAGGGCGCGATCACCAGGACGAGCACGAGGCTGCCGGTGGCGGCCGCAGCCAGCGCGGCCTTGTGGCTCCAGCCGAGCCCCACGATCAGGATCGGCAGCGGGGCCACGAGGTAGAGCAGGATCGCCAGCGGGGTCGCCTTCAGAAGCACTCCGAACAGGAGTGCCGAGACGAGGCCCGCGCCGATACCGATGCCGATATGCTGTGCCATGGGTTCCGCTGTCCCGCTGCCGCTCCGGCAGGGTTAGAGGCGGCTTCCCGCCCCAACGATCAGGCGACCTCGGCCGCCCTCTGCGAGGGCCGGCCCGGGCTGATGCCGGACCGGCGGGTTTGCGTGTCTTACTTGATCACGTACGGCAGCAGGCCGAGGAAGCGGGCGCGCTTGATCGCCTGGGCGAGCTCGCGCTGCTTCTTGGCCGACACCGCGGTGATCCGCGACGGCACGATCTTGCCGCGCTCGGACACGTAGCGGGACAGGAGCTTGACGTCCTTGTAGTCGATCTTCGGCGCGTTCGCGCCGGAGAACGGGCAAGTCTTGCGACGACGGAAGAAGGGACGGCGTCCGCCGCCTGCACCAGCACCGAAAGCCATGGATCAGCCCTCCCCGCCGAAGCTGCGCTCGCCGCGGTCACCACGATCGCCGCGGTCACCCCGGTCGCCACCGAAGCCGCCGCCACCGCCGAAGCCCTCGTCGTCACGACGACGGCCGCGCTCGCGGTCCTTGCGGTCGTCACGGTCGCGCTTCTGCATCATGGCGGACGGCTCGGAATCGAGCTCCTCGACCCGGATGGTCATGAAACGCAGCACGTCCTCGGAGATCTGCATCTGGCGCTCCATCTCGGTGATGGCGGCCGGCGGCGCATCGATGTTGAGGAGCGCGAAATGCGCCTTGCGGTTTTTCTTGATCCGGTAGGCGAGGGACTTCACACCCCACATCTCGATCTTTTCGAGACGGCCACCGTTCTGCTCGATCACACCCTTGTAGGTGTCGATCATCGTCTCGACCTGCTGGGACGTCACGTCCTGGCGAGCCAAGAGCACATGCTCGTAGAGAGGCATTGTCGGGCCTTTCAGCGTCAAAAGGAGCCCGACCGCCGGGAGGCGGCTGATTCGGGCCGGTTCATCTCGCGCAACGCTCGGCGCCAAGCCCTTCGAGCCGATTTTCAGGCCCGAGCGGTTGATCGAAGGCGGAGACACCGGACGACGGGATCCGCGAGGAGCCCTGTGCCGCAAGCGGCACCGTCCGTTCAGCCCCCGGCCGGAGCGAACGTGAGGGGCGGCGCATAGTCGGTTTTTTCCGGCCTGACAAGTCGGCGACGCGGTTGTGGACCGGCGCCGCTGGCGCGGCCCGTCCGTGCCCTGGATCCTCGATCGGGTTTCGCGCGGGGTTCCCGGACGCTCCGCCTCGCCCGGGCAAAGCGGCGCCGGATGAACCACCAGCCCTTCTCCGCGCCTTGGGAAAGCCGATGGCAGGTGATCGGGGACCCGGCACAGGCCGTGGGGTCGCGTGGCCCGCCGCGTGTCGGCCGCGTCTTGCCGCAGGACGGGAACGCCAGCATATCGCAGCCGTGAGCCCGGCACGCGGTAGGCCCCCGACCCTCCGCGCAACTCTGCCGGATCCGCCGGCACGGGATGGACGAACGGATGACCTCCGAAAAGCTGCGCCTCGGCGTCAACATCGACCACGTCGCCACCGTACGCAACGCCCGCGGCGGCGACTATCCCGATCCGGTGCGGGCCGCGCTGCGCGCCGTCGAGGCAGGTGCCGACGGCATCACCGCGCATCTGCGGGAGGACCGGCGCCACATCCGCGACGCCGACATCGCGAAGCTCAAGCGGGGTCTCTCCGTGCCCCTGAATTTCGAGATGGCGGCGACCGACGAGATGGTGGCGATCGCGCTCGCCACCCGCCCTCACGCGGCCTGCCTCGTCCCGGAGAAGCGCGAGGAGCGCACCACCGAGGGCGGCCTCGACATCATCGGAGGGCGCGACCATCTGGCCCCGCGCGTCGGGGCTCTGGCGGAGGCGGGGATCCGCGTCTCGCTGTTCGTCGAGCCTGAGCCGACGGTGATGGAGGCGGCCCGGGCGCTGGGGGCGCCGGTGGTGGAACTCCATACCGGCAGCTATTGCGAGGCGGCGCTCAGGGACGATTCCGAGCGCACGGCCTACGAACTCACCCGCATCCGGCGCGCGGCCGAGCACGGGGCCGGACTCGGCCTCGAGATCCATGCCGGCCACGGGCTCACCCTCGGCAGCGTCGGCCCGGTCGCGGCGCTCCCGCAGATCCGCGAGTTGAATATCGGCCATTCGCTGATCGCCGACGCCATCTTCGTCGGCCTTGAACAGGCGGTGCGGGACATGCGGTCCGCGATTGATCGGGCGCGGCGCCCATGATCATCGGGATCGGATCGGATCTCTGCGATATCCGACGCATCGCGCGGACCCTGGAGCGGCACGGCGACCGCTTCACCCACCGGGTGTTCACCGACGGGGAGCGGGCGCGCTGCGACCGCCGGGCCGCCCGCGCGGAGGGCTATGCGAGGCGCTTCGCCGCCAAGGAGGCCTGCGCCAAGGCCCTGGGCACCGGCCTCAGCGGCGGCGTCTTCTGGCGCGACATGGAGGTGGTGAACCTCCCCTCCGGCCAGCCGACACTTCGGCTCGCCGGTGGCGCGGCCGAGCGGCTCGCGGCGTTGATGCCCGAAGGACATGCGGCGCGTCTGCACGTGAGCCTCACCGACGATCCGCCCATGGCCCAGGCCTTCGTGGTCATCGAGGCGCTGCCGGCGGCCGGTGCCGGTTGAAGACGGGTCTCGCGGATTAGACGGCCGGTCTCGCGCGTTGCGGGGGGCTCGCGCATGGTCTAGACCGCCGCGCACAGCGGACACGATTGCGGCGCATTCCTCGGGCCAACCGCACATCGAAGCCGCGCAAGCCGCGCGCGGCGGGCCCCCCCGCTGGCGGCAGGCGACGGAACCTCAACCGAAGACGGAACGCGCGCGTGGATTACGACGGCAAGCCGCTCAGGAAACCCGCCGAGACCGGCACCTGGGCCAGCATCCGCGAGACGCTGAAGGTCGGCATCCAGGCGCTCCTGATCGCCCTGGTGGTGCGGACGCTGCTGTTCCAGCCGTTCAACATCCCCTCCGGCTCGCTGGTCCCAACCTTGCTGATCGGCGATTACCTGTTCGTTTCAAAATATTCCTACGGCTATTCGAAATACTCGCTTCCCCTCTCCGAATACATTCCGATCCAGGCTGAGGGCCGGGTCTGGGGCGCGGAGCCGAAGCGCGGCGACATCGCGGTGTTCAAGCTGCCCAAGGACAACGCGACCGACTACATAAAGCGGGTGATCGGCCTGCCGGGCGACAAGATCCAGATGATCGACGGCGTGCTCAACATCAACGGCAAGGCGGTCAAGCGCGAACGGATCGCCGATTACGAGACCACCGATCCCTACGGACAGGCCACCAAGGTTCCGCAATACACGGAAACCCTGCCCAACGGCGTGGTCCACCGGGTGATCGAGCGCGACGGCGACAACGGCTTCTGGGACAAGACCGAGCTTTATACGGTCCCGCCCGGTCACTTTTTCATGATGGGCGATAACCGCGACAACTCCACCGATTCGCGCGACCTCGCCAGCGTCGGCTACGTTCCCTTCGCCAACTTGGTCGGGCGCGCCGAGATGATCTTCTTCTCCATCGACGAGGGCACCCCGGCGTGGCAGGTCTGGAACTGGCCGGCCCACGTGCGCTGGTCGCGCCTGTTCTCGACAATCCATTGACCGGACCGGACTTGGACGACGCTGCCCAGCCCCGCACTTCCGCCCGGGGGCGACGCGCCCACAAGCCACGTCCGCCGCTGGGCGCGCTGGAGGAGCGGATCGGGCACCGGTTCGACGATCAGGATTTGCTGACCCGCGCGCTGACCCATACCAGCAAGGCCAGCGGCCGGGGGGGCAGCTACCAGCGCCTCGAATTTCTCGGCGACCGCGTTCTCGGCCTGGCGGTGGCGGACCGGCTCTACGGCGCATTTCCGGACGCCGACGAGGGTGATCTCTCCCGACGGCTCGCCGCACTGGTCCGGCGCGAGACCTGCGCGGTCGTGGCCGCCGCCTGGGAGGTCGGGCCGCACCTCATCCTCGGTCAGGGCGAGGTGATGGGCGGCGGCCGGCGCAACCAGACGATCCTGGCCGACGTCTGCGAGGCGATCCTGGGCGCCATCTACCTCGATGCCGGTTTCGATGCCGCGCGGGCGGTGGTCGAGGCGCATTTCCGGCCGGGCGAGCCGAACGCGGCACCGCGGGGCCGCGACGCCAAGTCCGCCCTTCAGGAATGGGCTATGGGCCGCAGCTTGCCGATCCCTACCTATGAGGTGGTGGAGCGCACCGGTCCCGACCACGCGCCCCGGTTCCGGATCGCCGTGCTGGTGGAGGGGCTCGAGCCCGGCCACGGGGACGGCACGTCGAAGCGAATTGCCGAACAGGCCGCCGCCCAGGCGCTGTTGGAGCGGGAGGGCATTGGGGCCTCGCCGGAGGTGGGGTCCACGGAGACAGCATGAACGCGCACGAGCAGGACGAGCAGGACGGGCACGAGCAGGACGGCCCCGACGATGCGCTGACCTCCGAGGCGGCGCGCGACCCATCGGCGCTTCCGGGCACGCCCGCCGACGCCAGGGCGGGCTTCGTCGCGCTGATCGGCGTGCCGAACGCCGGCAAGTCGACCCTCCTGAACAGCCTCGTGGGCACGAAGGTCTCGATCGTCTCCCGCAAGGTTCAGACGACCCGGGCGCTGGTGCGGGGAATCCTCATCGAGGGCTCGGCCCAGGTGATCCTGGTCGACACGCCCGGCATCTTTGCGCCCAAGCGCCGCCTCGACCGGGCGATGGTGCACTCCGCCTGGAGCGGCGCCGCCGACGCCGACGCGGTCTGCCTGCTGGTGGATGCGCGCAAGGGCATCGATCAGGAGGTAGAGGCGGTCCTCGGGCGGCTCGGCGAGGTGAAGCGCGAGAAGATGCTGATCCTCAACAAGATCGATCTGATCCCACGGGAGCGGCTGCTCGATCTCGCCGCCAAGCTCAACGCCGTCTCGCCCTTCGCCGAGACCTTCATGATCTCGGCTCTGAAGGGCGATGGCGTGGCGGACCTGCGGCGGGCTCTCGCGGCCCGGATGCCGCCGGGACCCTGGCTCTACCCGGAGGATCAGGTCTCGGACGCGCCCCTGCGCATGCTGGCGGCCGAGATCACCCGCGAGAAGATCTACGACCGGCTGCACGAGGAACTGCCCTACCGCTCCACGGTGGAGACCGACCAGTGGCAGATCCGGCCCGACGGGTCGGTGCGGATCGAGCAGACGATCTTCGTCGAGCGGGAGAGCCAGCGCTCGATCGTCCTCGGCAAGGGCGGCCAGACCATCAAGGCGATCGGGCAGGCGGCCCGGGTCGAGATCGCCGAGGCGGCCGACGCCAGGGTCCACCTGTTCCTGCACGTGAAAGTGCGGGAGAACTGGGCCGACGATCCGGCCCGCTACCGCGAGATGGGCCTGGAATTTCCCCGCGGCTGACTTGGCGGCCCGCGCCCGGAAGGCTGGGCATCCCGGTGCGTTTCGGTATAAGGCGCGGCGTTCCCCCGGATGAACCGAGTCGGGCGCGGGTCTGCCCCGCTCCGCCGCGGATTCGCGTTCCGGAATCGGCCCTCCAGATCCCGAACCCTTCATGCGACATGCCGTCTACGGCTTGCCGCCGATGGACCTCGCCGAGGTTCCCGGCGATGCCGTCCAGTACTCTCCCCTGATCCCCGGCGCGGCCCGGTTGGAGGATTTGTCCGAGAACAGCCTCGACGCCGCCACCGTGCTGGCGCCGCCCGGCACGATCGAGCGGCGCTACGTGCTCGCCCAGGTCCTGCGTGCCCTTGGGCCGGGCGGGCGCATGGTCGCCCTGGCGCCGAAGGACCGGGGCGGCACCCGCTTGGCCAAGGAACTGGCGACTTTCGGCTGCGTGGCCGCCGATCAGCCGCGCCGGCATCACCGGATCTGCACGACCGAGCGCCCGCAGGATCCCGCCGGCCTCGCCGAGGCGATCGACGAGGGCGGTCCGCGCCACGTGGACAACCTCGCCCTGTGCACCCAACCCGGTATCTTCTCCTGGGACCGGCTGGATCCCGGCACGGCGCTTCTCCTGGCAAATCTGCCGGTCTTGAAGGGCCGGGGTGCCGATTTCGGTTGCGGCCTGGGCATCCTGTCCAGGGCGGTGCTCGCGTCCGACGCGGTGACTGCGGTGACGCTGGTGGAGATCGACCGACGGGCCGTCGAGATGGCGCGCCGCAACGTCGCCGACCCGCGCGCGACGATCCACTGGGCGGATGTGCGCGCGCCCGACGTGGTGCCAGATCTTCTCGATTTCGTCGTCACCAATCCACCCTTCCACGAGGGCGGTGCCGAGGACCCGTCCCTCGGGCGAGCGTTCATCGCGCGGGCTCGCGAGGTGCTGCGGCCGGGCGGCACGCTCTGGATGGTGGCCAACGCGCACCTGCCCTACGAGGCCGCTCTGCGCGAGGTGTTCCGGGCCGTCACCGTCGCCGTGCAGGCGAACGGCTACCGCGTCTACGAGGCGCGCCGGTGAGCGCGGCAAAATCGGTCCGGCTCGACAAGCTGCTGGCCAATCTCGGCTACGGCTCGCGGCGCGAGATCCAGGGCCTCGCCCGGTCCGGCGCGATCCGCCTCGACGGCGCGGAATGGCCGGAGGCCGGCGATCGGATCCCCCTCGATCCGGATCTGCCGCAGCGACTGACGATCGACGGGGTGCCCCTCGATCCGCTGCCTGGCCTCTGCCTCATGCTTCACAAGCCTCTGGGCGTGACCTGCTCGCACAAGGAGGCGGGTCCGCTGGTCTACGGGCTTCTGCCCGAGCGCTGGCGCCGCCGCGACCCGCCGCTCTCGACGGTCGGGCGGCTCGACAAGGACACGTCGGGCCTGCTGCTCCTCACCGATGACGGCGCGCTCCTGCACCGGATCATCAGCCCGAAGGCCAGCGTGGCGAAGCGCTACCGCGTGACTCTCGACCGACCGCTGAGCGGCCGGGAGGCCGGGGTCTTCGCCTCGGGGACGCTGATGCTGGAGGGCGAGGAGCGCCCGCTGCTGCCGGTGGGTCTCGATGTCGAGGATGAAACGCACTGCGCGGTGACGCTGACCGAGGGCCGCTACCATCAGGTTCGCCGGATGTTCGCCGCCGTGGGCAACCACGTCACGGCCCTGCATCGGGACCGGGTCGGCGGTCTCGCCCTGCCGACGGATCTGGCGGCGGGGGGCTATCGCGTCATGACCGCCGCCGATGTGGCGGCGGTGTTCGCGGGATTGTGACGCGTCCGGGTGAGCACCGGGCGAGAGCGCCGGGCGCGCCGCCCCGGCCTTGGCTTCGCTAAGACCTCCGCTCGGTGCGGTAAGAGCTCTCCGTTCCACTGGAGGGGTCTAGACGCGTCCCGGAGCGTCGACCGCGACGGTCACGGCGTCCACCATCGCGACCGCCGGCGCCGCGCTGCGCGCCGTGAAACCTCTCCGCGGTGGTGAATGGAGGCGGCATCGCGACGGCTCTCCTGCTAGACCCGGTTCGCATTCCGCGGACGCTGCAGGTGCCCGGCAAGGGACGGGGACGCGGCGCTCCCGCTTCCCTTCCGGGACAGCCGAACCGCACTGGACGGCGATCGGAGGCCCGGCACTGGACCCGTCGCGACCGGACCCCGGCCCGTCATGGCGGGTGCGGAACGCGGCACCGCTCCGCGCCTTGCCTTCGCACCCGCCCTCTGCTAAGCGCCCGCCTATCCCACACGCGGAGCCGGCCTCATGCCTGAATGAGGCGTTTCCGGTGGTCGTCCGAGATTTCGGCCGGCTGCATCCCTCCGCGGCGGATCCAACCGGAGAGTACAAAGACATGGCCGTCGACTTTTCTATGCGTCAGCTCCTCGAGGCGGGCGCCCATTTCGGTCACCAGTCCCACCGCTGGAACCCGAAGATGCAGCCGTACATCTTCGGCACGCGCAACAACATCCACATCATCGACCTCGCCCAGACCGTCCCGGCGCTGCACACGGCGCTGCAGGCGGTGAGCGACACCGTCGCCAAGGGCGGCCGCGTGCTGTTCGTCGGCACCAAGCGCCAGGCGGCCGACACGATCGCCGAGGCGGCCAAGCGCTCGGCCCAGTACTACGTCAACTCCCGCTGGCTGGGCGGCATGCTCACCAACTGGAAGACCATCTCGGGCTCGATCTCGCGCCTGCGGAAGGTCACCGAGACCCTGGAGACCGGCGGTCCGGGCCTCACCAAGAAGGAGCGCCTGATGCTCTCCCGTGAGAAGGAGAAGCTCGAGAAGGCGCTGGGCGGCATCAAGGATATGGGCGGCGTGCCCGACCTGCTGTTCGTGATCGACACCAACAAGGAGCAACTGGCGATCAAGGAGGCGAACCGCCTCGGGATCCCGGTGGCCGCGATCGTCGACACCAACTGCAATCCGGACGGCATCACCCACATCGTCCCCGCCAACGACGACGCGGGCCGGGCCATCGCGCTGTACTGCGACCTGATCGCCAAGGCCGCCATCGACGGCATCTCGCGTGCCCAGGGCTCGTCGGGCATGGACCTCGGCGCCTCCGAGGAGCCGATGGCTGAGGAGCTGCCGGCGAACGACGACGCGGCCGTCTCGGTCGAGTCCGACGCCCTCGATCCGGCCGACGTGGCGATGCTCGCCGAGTCGACCGAGCATTTCGAGCTGCTCGCCGCCCCGCGCGGCGCGCCGGACGACCTGACCAAGCTCAACGGCGCCGGCCCGCAGATCGTGCAGAAGCTCAACGATGCCGGCATCTATCACTACTGGCAGCTCGCCGCGATGACCGCCGAGGACGTCGCCAAGGTCGATGCCGACCTGAAGCTCAACGGCCGCATCGACCGTGATTCGTGGGTCTCGCAGGCCCGCGGCTTCGTCGAGGCCGCTGCCGCGGCCTGATCCATCGGGGATGTCGCGGCGGCCCCGTCATCGGGCTGTCGCGGTTCCAGCCATACCGGGCCCGGCCGCTCACCCGCGCGCCGGGCCTCTCTCATCCAGACCGTACGAAAGGGACCGCCATGGCCAACATCACCGCCGCGATGGTGAAGGAGCTCCGGGAGAAGACCGGCGCCGGCATGATGGACTGCAAGGGCGCGCTCAACGAGACGCAGGGCGACATCGAGGCCGCCGTCGACTGGCTGCGCAAGAAGGGTCTCGCCAAGGCGGCCAAGAAGGCCGGCCGCGTCGCGGCCGAGGGCCTGGTCGCGGTCGAGTCGGCCGGTCATCACGCCGCGGTCGTCGAGGTGAACTCCGAGACCGACTTCGTCGCCCGCAACGACGCATTCCAGGCCTTCGCCCGCGAGGCCGCCAAGATCGCGCTCAACACCGACGGCACTCTGGAAGGTCTCCAGGCCGCCCACTTCCCGGGCGCCACCGAGACCGTCTCGGAGAAGCTACAGGCTCTGATCGCCACCATCGGCGAGAACATGAACCTGCGCCGCGTCGCCAAGCTCCAGGTGAAGAAGGGCGTGATCGCCTCTTACGTGCATAGCCAGATCTCCGAGGGTCTCGGCAAGATCGGCGTGCTCGTCGCGCTCGAGTCCGAGGGCGATGTCGACGCGCTCTCAACGCTCGGTCGCCAGATCGCCATGCACGTCGCGGCGACCAACCCGGTGGCGCTCGATGCCTCGGGCGTGGACACCGCCACGGTGGAGCGCGAGTCCAACATCCTGCGCGAGAAGAACGCCGGCAAGCCGGACTACGTCCTCGCGAAGATCATCGAGAGCGGCCTGAAGAGCTACTACAAGGAGGTCACACTCCTGGAGCAGCCCTTCGTGCACGATGGCTCGAAGACGGTCAGCCAGGTCCTTAAGGAGGCCGGCTCCAAGGTCGGCGGCCCGGTCGCCCTGACGGGCTTCGTCCGCTACGCGCTGGGCGAGGGCATCGAGAAGGAAGAGGGGCCTGACTTCGCCACCGAGGTTGCCCAGCAGGCCGGCCGCGCCTGACGGAGGACGCCCGGCCGCGGCCGGGCCCTGACGCTATCGACCCCGTCCGGCGCTCCCCGGGCGGGGTTTCTCGTTTTCCGCCTCCCGGAGACGTTCCGCTCCGCATCGTGTTGCGGCGCACACGCCGTTTTGCGGCACTGCGCTACATCGTGTGTATGCCTTTGAAACCCTTCTCCTACCTGATGATCGGCGTGTTCGCGTCCGGCCTCGTCATGACCGTCCTCGGTGCCGTGGGAGTCCTGACCGGCAGCTGAAATCGGGCGCCGGCATGCCGTTGGTCATGCCGGCGCCTCACCTGAGAGCGGATCGCCCGCTCATCGGTGCATTCGGGGGGCGCGTTGTCGCGCCTCAGCCGACGGGATCGATTCGAACCCCTCGACGCGGCTCCTGTCCCTGACGTAGAAGCCTCCCGCTTGCGCGGAGCGGGATGGAGCCGGAAAGCCCGATGCCGGATACGACACCGTTTCGCCGAATTCTGCTGAAGCTGTCGGGCGAGGCTCTGGCCGCCCCGGACGGCTACTGGCTGCACCCGCCGACGCTGGCGGCTCTAGCCGAGGACATCGCCCGCACCATCGAGGCGGGGGCCGAGATCGCCATCGTGGTGGGCGGCGGCAACATGATCCGCGGCGCGCGGATCTCGGCGGCCGGCTGGATCGACCGGGCCACCGGAGATTCGCTCGGCATGATGGCCACCGTGATGAACTCCCTGGCCATCGAAACGGCGCTCAACGCAGCGGGCGTCCAGGCCCGGACGATGTCGGCGGTGTCGATGCCGACGATCTGCGAGACCTATGCCCGCCAGCCGGCCCTGCACCATCTCGACAAGGGCCAGGTCGTGGTCCTGGCCGGCGGCACCGGCAACCCGTTCTTCACGACCGATACCGCCGCGGTCCTCCGCGCCGCCGAGCTGCGCTGCGACGCGGTGCTGAAGGCGACGCAGGTCGACGGTGTCTACTCGGCCGATCCCAAGAAGGATCCGACCGCCACGCGCTACGATCGCATCACCCACGACGAGGCCATCGCCCGCGACCTCAAGGTGATGGACACCGCCGCTTTCGCCCTGGCCCGCGAGAGCCGGCTGTCGATCCTGGTCGGCTCCCTCCACCCCCCGAGCTCGATCGCCACGATCCTGTCGGGTGAGGCACCCTCGACCCTCGTGGCCCCCTGACGGGTCAACTCCACCCGCGCGGTGCGAGGCCATCCTCCCGAGCGGGCGGACGGCGTAATGGGGCAAGGTCCGATGACAGCTCTTGCACGGGCCACGATCTGAGGCGGGCTCAGGGATCCGGACGCCTGGTAGCGCGGAAGTCCGGGACAGGATTCCGAGGTTCTGGCGCGCTCCGGGTGCCTCGGACGAGGGCGGCTGGCACGGGGAGATCCGCCTGTTGGCGCCTGCGGCGAGGAGCCTAGGCGTCACACCCGCCCGTTCCACCGGTTGCACCCTGCCTGAGCTCCCGACGAGCGGAAGACGGTTTGCGGCCCCGAAAAAATTCGTCCATTGAGGCCGCGATTGCCCGCGCCGGGCTCAAGACGACGTCAGACGTGTCGGGACGACCATCATGGCCACACCGGAATTCGACCTCAACGACATCAAGCGCCGCATGCAGGGCGCGGTGTCCTCGCTCTCGAAGGACCTCGGGTCGCTGCGCACCGGGCGCGCCACGCCCTCGCTGCTCGACCCGATCCAGGTCGATGCCTACGGCTCGATGATGCCGATGGCGCAGGTCGCCACCGTCAGCGTGCCGGAGCCCCGGCTCCTGTCCATCTCCGTCTGGGACCGCAGCATGGTCACGGCCGTCGAGAAGGCGATCCGCGAATCCGATCTGGGCCTCAACCCCCAGACCGAGGGCCAGACCATCCGCCTGCGCATCCCAGAGATGAACGAGCAGCGCCGCAAGGAGATGGTCAAGGTCGCCCACAAGTATACCGAGGAGGCCCGCGTCGCCGTCCGTCACGTCCGCCGGGACGGCCTCGACCACCTCAAGAAGCTCCTGAAGGACAGCGCTATCTCGGAGGACGACGAGAAGCGTCAGGCCACCGACGTGCAGAAGGCGACGGACCAGACCATCGCCGAGATCGACGGCGTGCTGGCCTCCAAGGAGAAGGAAATCATGCAGGTCTGAGGCACAGGCCGAGACCCGCGTGACCTCCGCTGCCGCTCCGGCCGCGCGTCCCAAGGGGCGGCGTGAACTCTGGCTGCGCGTCGCGTCGGGCCTCGTGCTCGGAGCCGGCGTGCTGGCCGCCCTGGTCTATGGGGGCTGGCCCTTTGCGGGGATCTGGCTCGCCGCCGGAATCATCGGCTTCGCCGAGTGGATGGTGATGAGCCGCACCGAGCCCCGCGAGGTGTTGATCGCCCTCGGTGCAGCGACGCTGGGCGCGCTGCTGCTCTGCCAGCGCGGCGAAGCTCCGGCACCCGCCTGCATCGCGGTGCTGCTGCTGGGAGCCGCCGCCTGCGCGACGGTGGCACGGACCGGGCGCGGTAGGCTCCGCGCCTTCGTCGGCTTGCTCGGTGCGGCCGCGATCGCGGCGGTGCCGGTGGCCCTGCGCGACGATCCCGCCATTGGTCTTGTCGGGCCGGCCTGGATGTTCGCGGTGGTCTGGTCCACCGATATCGCCGCCTACTTCGCCGGCCGGAAGATCGGCGGCCCGAAGCTGATGCCCCGGGTGTCGCCCAACAAGACGTGGTCTGGGGCCCTCGGGGGCCTGCTGGGCGCTGTTGCGGCAGGGACCCTGGTCCCGGTGGTCGCTGACCTCACCGGAATGCCTCTGCCCAGTGCCGCGTCCCTGCCGGTGGTGGCCGGCGTGAGCGCGCTCGCCTCGGTCCTGAGCCAGGCTGGCGATCTCATCGAGTCGGGCCTCAAGCGCCGCTACGGCGTGAAGGATTCCGGCAAGATCATCCCGGGCCATGGCGGCGTCATGGACCGGCTCGACGGATTCTTCGCGGTCGCCGTGCTGGCGGCCCTCTATCTCGCCCTGCGCGGGGGCGGTCTGATCGCGTGACGATGAGGGAGTTGAACCCGTGACCCAGATCGTCACCGTCTTTGGCGCCACCGGCTCGATCGGCCGCTCCACCGCCGACCTGCTCGCCCAGCATGCCGACCGGTTCCGCGTCGGCGCCCTGGTCGGCGGCAAGGATCCCGTCGCCCTGGCCAAGGTCGCACGCGAGCTGAACGCCTCCTTCGCGGCCCTCGCCGACGAATCCGCCGGCCCGGCGCTCGCCGAGGCCCTGTCGGGATCCGGGATCCCCAACGGGGCGGGGGAGGGCGCGGTCATGGAGGCTGCCGCCCGGGATGCCGACATCGTCGTGGCGGCCGTGAGCGGCGCCGCCGGGCTGAAGTCGACCCACGCGGCGCTCCGGCTGGGCCGGACGGTCGCGCTCGCCAACAAGGAAAGCCTCGTCTGCGCCGGCGACGCCTTCATGCGCGACGCTGCGCGCTACGGCGCCACGATCCTGCCGATGGATTCCGAGCACGACGCCCTGAGCCAAGCGCTCGCCGGGCGGCCGCTCACCGACGTCCGCACCATGATGATCACGGCCTCGGGCGGCCCGTTCCGCACCTGGACCCGGGAGCGGATCGCCGCCGCCTCGGCCGCCGAGGCCGCCGCCCATCCGACCTGGTCGATGGGCATGAAGATCAACATCGATTCGGCGAGCCTGATGAACAAGGGCCTCGAGCTGATCGAGGCGCACCACCTGTTCGGCATCGAGCCCGAGCGCCTCGACGTCGTGGTGCACCCGCAATCGGTGATCCACGGGATGGTCTACTGGCTCGACGGCGCCGTGACCGCCGAACTGGCGCTGCCCGACATGCGGGTGCCGATCTCCCACTGCCTCGGGCTCGGCGACCGGCTCACCATCGAGCGGGGGCGCCCCCTCGACCTCGTGAAGCTCGGGTCGCTGACCTTCGAGGCGGCGGACGAGGCGCGGTTCCCGTGCCTGCGGATCGCCCGGGCGGCGCTGGCTGCCGGCGGCGCGGCGCCGACCGTGATGAACGCGGCCAACGAGATCGCGGTGGCGGCCTTCATCGCGGGCCGGATCGGTTTCTACGGGATCAACGACTTGGTCGAGCGCGCCTGCTCACACTTCGCCGGGCAGTACCGGAGCGCGCCGGCCGACGTGGACGAGGCCCTCGCCATCGACGCCCACGTGCGGGTCTGGAGCGCCGAAGCCCTGCCGGAGCTGCGCGCCGCGGGTTAGGAGCGGCGGTCGCGCCTCAGCGCACCGGCGCGTAGGCGGCGAGGAATACCCGCACCGCCTCGGCGGTCTGGAAGCGTCTTCGCGCCTCGTTCGCATCGCCTCCGGCGGCGAACAGCATGCGCGTGAGCAGACCGGCCAGGCAGAGATGCAGGAAGTGCTGGGCCGCGAGGGTCGTGTCGGCGATGCGCAGCCGGCCGCCTTTCACCTGCACGTCGAGATAGGCCGCCAGCCGCGCCACGCCGCGGGCCGGGCCGGCCTCGTAGTAGACCTGCCCGAAATGCGGAAACTTCTCGCAGACGCCGATCACCATGCGATGCACCGAGATGTGCTCCGGCCGGGACATCTCGGCGAGGAAGCTCATCCCGAGGCGGGTGAGGACGGCGGGAATATCGGTATCCTCCGGGTCGAAGGTGAACAAAGTCTCGGCCAAGCTGATCTTCTCTTGAAGGATCAGGGCCTCGAACAGCGCTTCCTTGCTGTCGAAATAGACGTAGAGGGTGCCCTTCGAGACGCCGGCGGCGCGGGCGATCTCGCCCATGCTCGCCCCGTCGTAGCCGGCCGAGAGGAAGACGGTCCGCGCGCCCTCCAAGATTTGGCGGCGCTTGTCACTCTCTTGTGCGGTTGTACCCCGCTCCAAAGCTGCACCCTGCGCCATCGTCCCGCCAGCGTCCGAGACGCCGCCCTGCTTGACCGAACCGTTCGGTCAACATAACCTGCGGCCAATTCGGATTTGCGTCAAGGCGCGTCCGCTTTGTTGACCGAACGGTTCGGTCATTCAGCGAGGCTTCGAAATGTCCCTGCGCGAGGATGCCGATCGGCCGACCCCGGTGGTCGACCTTGGCGACGACGAGCGCGCCGAGACGCCGGCCCGGCCCGCGGCCGTCTCACCGCCGGTGGCGGCTCCGGCGCAAACGGGCCTCGCGCCGGCGCGCAAGCGTCCGCTCCGCCGGGCCGTCCTGCTCGCCGCCCTGGCTCTCGCCCTCGGCGGCGGCGCCTATGCGGGATGGCAATGGTGGACGGTCGGGCGATTCTTCATCGCGACGGACGACGCCTACGTTCAGGCGGACATCTCGGTCCTGGCCGCGAAGGTCTCGGGTTATCTCGAGGCCGTCCCGGTCGTGAACGGCCTCTCGGTCAAGAAGGGCGACATCATCGCCAAGCTCGACGACGGCGATTACCGCCTTGCGCTCCAGGCGGCGCAGGACAAGCTCGCCACGCAGGAGAGCACCATCCAGCGGATCGCCCGTCAGGCCGAGGCCGCGCAGGCGCAGGTCGCCCAGGCCGCCGCGCAGCTCGACGCGACCCGCGCCGATGCCGTCCGGGCCCAGGCGGATTTCGCCCGGGCGACGCAGATGCAGGCGGATTACGTCGCCAAGTCGCGCATCGATCAGACCCGGGCCGACCGTGACCGGACCGAGGCTTCCGTCAAGGCGATGGAGGCCGGCTTGGTCGCGGCCCGCGCCAACGTCGACGTCCTCTTGGCGCAGAGGCGCGAGGCCGAGAGCCTCGCGACGGAGCTGCGCACCGCCGTCGACCGGGCCAGCCGCGACCTCGGCTTCACGGCGATCCGCGCGCCCTTCGACGGCGTGGTGGGCAACAAGGCGGTGGAGGCGGGCGCCTACGTCGCGCCGGGCACCCGGATCGCCGCACTGGTGCCGCTACAGAGCGTGCGCATCGACGCGAACTTCAAGGAGACCCAGGTTCAGCGCATGCGCCCCGGCCAGCCGGTCACGGTGACGATCGACGCCTATCCGGACCGGGAGATCGAGGGCGTGGTGGAATCCTTCTCGCCGGCCTCCGGCTCCGTGTTCAGCCTGCTGCCGCCCGACAATGCCACCGGCAACTTCACCAAGATCGTCCAGCGCCTGCCGGTTCGCGTCCGCGTGCCCGAGACCGTCGCCCGCGAGGGCCTGCTGCGGCCCGGCCTCTCGGCGGTGGTGCGGGTCGATACGCGCGCCGGCGCGGACCGTTCGGTGCTTGACCGGGCCGCCGGCGAGCGGCCGGTCACCACCGCAAGCCGCTGAGGCGCGCCGTGTCCGCCGCTGCCGCCACCGGGCCGGCCGGGATACAGGCTCCCGCGGCCGATCCGCCGATGGATCGCCGCCGTCTGATCGCGTTCCTCTGCATGGTCTTCGGGATGTTCATGGCGATCCTCGACATCCAGATCGTCTCGGCTTCCCTCAACGAGATCCAGGCCGGCCTCTCGGCCTCGGGCGACGAGATCCCCTGGGTCCAGACCAGCTACCTCATCGCCGAGGTCATCTCGATCCCGCTCTCCGGGACGCTGTCGCGGGTGCTGTCGACCCGCTGGATGTTCGCCATCTCGGCGGGCGGCTTCACCGTCATGAGCCTGATGTGCGCGACCTCCTCGTCCATCGGCGAGATGATCGTCTGGCGCGCGCTCCAGGGCTTCATCGGCGGCGGCATGATCCCGACCGTCTTCGCCGCCGCCTTCACGATCTTTCCGCCCTCGAAGCGGACCATCGTGTCGCCGATGATCGGGCTGGTGGCGACGCTGGCGCCGACCATCGGTCCCACGGTCGGCGGGTATCTCACCGACCTGATGTCCTGGCACTGGCTGTTCCTGATCAACGTCGTGCCGGGCATCTTCGTGACCGTCTCGACCTGGATGCTGGTGGATTTCGACAAGCCGAATTACGGCCTGCTGAAATCTTTCGACTGGGCCGGCCTCGCCTTCATGGCGGGGTTCCTCGGCTGCCTCGAATACGTCCTGGAGGAGGGGCCGAACCACGACTGGCTGCAGGACGAGGCGGTCTTCGCCTGCGCGATCATCTGCGCCGCATCAGGGGTGCTGTTCTTCTGGCGCGCCTTCACGGCGCCGCAACCGATCGTCGACCTGCGCGCCTTCTCCGACCGGAACTTCGCCAGCGGCTGCGTCGCGAGCTTCGTGCTGGGCATCGGCCTCTACGGGCTGACCTACGTCTATCCGGTCTACCTCGCGCGCGTGCGGGGCTACTCGGCGCTGATGATCGGCGAGACGATGTTCGTCTCCGGCCTGTGCATGTTCGCCACCGCGCCGATCGCCGGACGATTCTCCGGCAAGGTCGATCCCCGCCTCATGATGGGGATCGGATTCGCGGGATTCGCCTGCGGCACCTGGATCGTCACCGGCCTCACCAAGGACTGGGACTTCTGGGAACTGCTGCTGCCGCAGGTGCTGCGCGGCTGCTCGCTGATGCTGTGCATGATCCCGATCAACAACATCGCCCTGGGTACGCTCCCGCCGGCCCGGATGAAGAACGCCTCCGGGCTCTACAACCTGACGCGCAACCTCGGCGGCGCGGTGGGTCTCGCCCTGATCAACACGCTGCTGAACGACCGGTGGGACCTGCACCTCGCCCGGCTACACGAGCGCTTCACCTGGGCCAGCACAGCCGCGGTGGAACGGCTCGACTCCCTGCAGCGCGGCTTCGACTCCTTCGGCAGCGCGGCCCCCGGCATGGCGCTGAAGGCCATGACCAACACGGTCAGGATCCAGGGCCTGGTGATGGCTTTCGAGGACCTGTTTCTGACCCTGACCGTGCTGTTCCTGGCGATGGCCTGCGCGGTTCCGCTGGTCCGGCGCCCGCAGGCGGCGGGCGGCGGCGGCGGTCACTGAGCGGGGCGCCACCGCGACAGCGGGGATTGCGGGGACATCACCCGGCCTGACAGCAGGAGCCGAACTGTCGGGCCCTCGGCCGCGTGACCTTCGCGACCGGCGCACGGGATTGCGTTGGCAGTCGGCCGCACCGATCTGCTAAACAGGCTGGATAGTCGGCCCGCAAGGCCGGCGCGGATACGGCCAGGAAACGGCTCATGGACTTCCTCAACGCGATGGGCGGGACCGCCGGCGGCTTCTTCGGCGCCGTGATCCCGTTCCTGTTCGTGCTCACCGTCGTGGTGTTCGTGCACGAGATGGGCCACTTCCTGGTCGGACGCTGGTGCGGCGTCGGCGTCCACGCTTTCTCGCTCGGCTTCGGCCCGGAACTGTTCGGCTTCAACGACCGCCGCGGCACGCGCTGGAAGCTCTGCGCCATCCCGCTCGGCGGCTACGTGAAGTTCCACGGCGACGCCAACGGCGCCAGCATGCCCGACCCGGAAACGGTCGCCCGGATGAGCCCGCAGGAGCGGGCGATCAGTTTCCCGACCCAGCCCGTGGCCAAGCGCGCCGCGATCGTCGCCGCGGGACCGGTGGCGAACTTCATCCTGGCGATCCTGTTGTTCGCCGGCGCGATCTGGCTCGGGGGCCGCTACGAGCTGCCCGCCCGGGTCTCGTCGGTGGAGCCCAACAGCGTCGCGGCCCAGGCCGGCTTCCAGCCGGGCGACGTGATCACCGCCATCGACGGCGAGAAGATCGGCGACTTCAATGCCATGTACCGCACCGTCACGGGCAGCGCCGGAACGCCGCTGACCTTCACGGTGGAGCGCGAGGCGCAACCGATCACCATCCAGGCGACCCCGGCCACCTTCGAGGAGAAGACACCCTTCGGCCGTCACCGGATCGGACGCCTCGGCATCCGGTCGCCCGCCGGCTCGGAGGCGCGGCTCGTCCGCTACGGGCCGCTCGACTCGCTGAACCTCGGGGTCAAGGAGACCTACTTCGTCGTCGAGCGGACCTTCTCGTATCTCGGGAAGCTCGTCACTGGCCGCGAGTCGGCCGATCAGCTGTCCGGCCCGATCGGGATCGCCCGCGTCTCGGGCGAGGTCGCCAAGACCGGCGGCGTCGGCGGCCTCGTCGGCCTCATCGCGCTGCTCTCGGTGTCGATCGGCCTTCTGAACCTCTTCCCAGTGCCCCTGCTCGATGGCGGCCACCTGCTGTTCTACGCCTTCGAGGTCGTCCGCGGCCGGCCGCTCAGCGAGCGGGCCCAGGAGATCGGTTTCCGGATCGGCCTCGCCCTGGTCCTGATGCTGATGCTGTTCGCGGCCTGGAACGACATCCTCAATCTCGGCGCGTCCTGGCGGAACACCTGATCCGTCGGGGTCGAGGGCTGGCGCCGGTGATCCGACGTCGGTTCCGGTCTCCACCGGAAAGGATGCCCCATTCCTGCCGCGATCCCGCCCGCAGAGCGCCCGCTTGGGGACGCGGCGGTGACGCCGATCTCGGTTAAAACACGGTGAACGGCGGCGCACGCAGTCTGGAAAAGGGCTGCGGGCGCAGTTGTTTACGTGCGGTTCACCACGATCCGTGGTTTGCCCGCCGGCTGGGTGCAGCGTTAAGTGGCGCGAAGGCCACGACCCCCCAAAATCCCCTGACGATGGCCTCCCGCGCGTTTGCTTGGCAGGGGAATCCCGCTAAGAGCTACGCTTGGACCGAAGCCACGCTTGGACCAGGTGACGGGACGGCCGATCAACGGTCGCTCGTGACGGGCTAACCCCCGCGACCAGAACAGAAACGGGCGATTGCATGATGTCGTTGACGGGGAAGCACCGACGTAAGTCGGTGCGGAAAACCATCGTCCTAGTCACTGCGGGTCTTGGCGTCGTCCTGAGCGGGGCCGCCCAGGCGCAGCAGATCGTCGTCCAGGGCAACCAGCGCGTCGATGCCGACACGATCCGGTCCTACGTGACCGGGACGGCGTCCGGATCCGCCGAGGAGGCTCGGCGCAACCTGCTGGCGAGCGGCATGTTCTCGGACGTGCGCGTCGCGCAGTCCGGGGGGCGCACGGTGGTCACCGTACGCGAGAACAACCTGATCAACCGCGTTGTCTTCGAGGGCAACAAGAAGGTCGAGAAGGCCACCCTCGAGAGCCTCGTCGAGGCCAAGGCCCGCGGCCCCTACAGCGAGGCGATCGTCAACGCCGACCTCGCGCGCATCCGCGACGTGTACAAGCGCTTCGGCCGCGGCACCGCCAAGGTGACCTACCGGACCGTCGACCTGCCCAACGGCCGCGTCGACGTGATCTATCAGGTCGACGAGGGCGACAAGACCGGCATCATCTCGATCAACTTCGTCGGCAACAACGCGTATTCCGACCGGACGCTGAAGGGGCTCATGAGCTCCTCGGAGATGAACTTCCTCTCGTTCATCAAGACCTCCGACGTCTACGATCCCGATCGTATCACCACCGACCTCGATCAGGTCCGCCGCTACTACCTGAAGAATGGCTACGCCGACTTCCAGGTGGTCAGCGCCGACGCGCGCTACGTCGAGGGTGACTCCTCCGGCTACGTCATCACCATCACGGTGAACGAGGGCGAGCAGTACAAGGTCGGTGCGGTCTCGGTGGATTCGCGCCTGCCGGGCCTCGACACCACCCGTCTCGACGGCAACGTCTCGGCCTCCGTGGGCGACATCTACAACGCCGACGACGTGGAGAAGACGCTCAACAATGTCACCCGCGAGGTGAACCGCGCCGGCTATCCGTTCGCGCAGGTCCGCCCCACCGGCCAGCGCGACCCGGTGACCCATCAGGTCTCCCTCGGCTTCGTGGTCGAGGATGGCCCGCACGTCTACGTCGAGCGCATCAACATCCGCGGCAACACCCGCACCCGCGACTACGTCATCCGCCGCGAGCTCGATATCGCCGAGGGCGACGCTTACAACCGCGTCCTCACCGACCGGGCCGAGCGTCGGCTGAACGGGCTGGGCTTCTTCAAGAAGGTCCGCTTCTCGAACGAGCCGGGCTCCGCTCCCGACCGCGTGGTGATCAACATCGATGTCGAGGATCAGCCCACGGGCTCGTTCTCGGTGGCGGGCGGCTACTCCACCCAGGACGGCATCATCGGCGAGGTCTCGGTCTCCGAGTCGAACTTCCTCGGCCGCGGCCAGTACGTCCGCCTCGCCGGCACGGGTGGCCAGTACTCGCGCGGCGTCGACTTCTCGTTCACCGAGCCGTACTTCCTCGGCTACCGCCTCGCCGCCGGCTTCGACGCCTTCTACAAGTATTCCGACCTGACCCGGTACTCGCGCTACGAGACCACGGTGTACGGCGGCCAGCTGCGCCTCGGCCTGCCGATCACCGAAGAGTTCGGCATCACGCTGCGCTACTCGGTGTACAACACCGAGCTGAAGGTCCCGAACACCCTGAAGCGGCCGTACAACGACTGCTCGGTGCCGATCCCCGGCTACACGGCGACCTACGGTGCGGGCACGATCGACCCGAACACCGGCCGGAACATCGGCGGCCAGGCGGTCTACCCGAACTGTGCGTATGATGGCGAAGCCTCCATCGCCATCAAGGGTTCGCAGGGCAACACGCTGACCTCGCTGGCCGGCCTGACGCTCGCCTACTCGACGCTCGACGTAATCGGCGCCCCGCGCAACGGCCTCTACGCCGAGCTGAAGCCCGACGTGGCGGGCCTCGGCGGCGACTCGAAGTTCTTCCGCGTGACCGCCGATGCGCGGTACTACAAGGAACTCTTCGAGGACGTGGTGGGCTTCGTTCGCTTCCAGGGCGGCCATATCAGCGCCCTGAACAACGATCCGCTGCGGGTCACCGACCAGTTCTTCCTCGGTCCGTCGCTGGTCCGCGGCTTCGCGCCGAACGGCATCGGTCCGCGCGACGTCGGCATCGCCGACGCCCGCTCGAACGCGATCGGCGGCTCGACTTATGTCGGCGGTACGCTGGAAGTGCAGTTCCCGCTTCCTGCCGTCCCGCGGGACCTGGGCCTGAAGGGCGCGCTCTTCGCCGATGCCGGTACGCTGTTCGGCTATCACGGCCAGCGGACGTTCAACGTGAACGGCGACGCCTTCATCAACGGCATCTCGCCGCAGACCGGACGGTGCAACTTCAACGCCTTCACGATCGGCGTCGAGCCGGAATGCGTGAACGTCCGCGACACGGCCGCGATCCGCTCCTCGATCGGCGCGTCCATCCTGTGGAACTCGCCCCTCGGACCGATCCGGTTCGACTACGCCTACGCGCTGACCAAGGACGAGGGCCAGAAGGTCTTCGTGCCGGGGCTCAACAAGTACGGCTCGATCGGCAAGGATCAGACGCAGGCGTTCCGCTTCTCCGGCGGCTCACGCTTCTGATAAAAGGCTCCTGCGCCGGCCGGATCTTTCCCGGTCGGCGCGTTGTCGTGCATGTCAGATCCCATCTTCTTCATCGCCGCATCCGGCATCACCCTGTCCGAGATCGCGGCCGCCGCCGGCGCCTCCCTCCCGGAGGGCGCGGATCCGGAGCATCGGCTCGCGGGCGCCGCATCGCTGGAAAGCGCCGGGCCGCAGCACCTCGCCTACATGGACAATGCCCGGTACGGCGACGCGCTCGCCGCTACGCAGGCGGGCGCCTGCCTGGTCTCGCCCCGCTTCGCCGCGCGCTGTCCGGCCGAAACTGTCGCCATCGTCAGCCGCGATCCCTATCGCGCCTACGCGATGCTGCTCGGCCGCCTGCATCCCGACGCGCTGCGCCCGGGCTCGCAATTCGGCGCCCGCGGCATCGCGCCGGGCGCCCATGTCCATCCGGAAGCGCGGCTGGAGGAGGGGGTCACGGTCGATCCGGGCGCGGTGATCGGCCCCGATGCCGAGATCGGCGCCGGCACCGTGGTCGGCCCGAACGCGGTGATCGGGCCCGGCGTCCGGATCGGCCGGGACTGCGCGATCGGGGCGGGCACGACGCTCAGCCACGCGCTCCTCGGCAATCGGGTGATCCTCCATCCGGGCGCCCGGCTGGGGCAGGACGGCTTCGGTTTCGCCATGGGCGCCACCCACCTGAAGGTGCCGCAGGTCGGCCGAGTCATCGTCCAAGACGATGTCGAGGTCGGCGCCAACACGACGATCGACCGGGGCGCGTCGCGGGACACGGTGATCGGCGAGGGCACCAAGATCGATAACCTCGTGCAGATCGCCCACAACGTCGTGATCGGCCGGCACTGCGTGATCGTGTCGGGCGTCGGCATCTCGGGTTCGACCACGCTGGAGGATTACGTCGTCCTGGGCGGGCAGGTGGGCGTCGTGGGCCATCTGCGCATCGGCCGCGGGTCACAGATCGCGGGCTCGTCCAACGTCAACCGGGACGTCCCGCCGGGCAGCCGGTGGGGTGGAACGCCCGCAAAGCCCGTACGGGCGTGGTTCCGGGAACTGACGACGCTGGCGCGCCTCGCCGAGCGGTCGGGCAAGGCCGACACGGCCGAGGATTCGTGATCTGACGGCAGCCGCACGCCGGTCCGGACCCGAGGGCCGGCCCGCGCCATCCGTGGTCGAGGCCTCCGTGAGGATGATCCCGATCCGCCCTCCTCATCCCGCGGTACCGACGGCCATCCTTGGCGCGCAGTGCGCCGAAACCCTGTCATGGACGGGCTTCGGGTGCCGATCCGTCACCCGGAAGGCCTTGCATGTCCGGCGATTTCTTCCGAAGAGGGCGGTCCGTTCGCCGTCGGCGACCGGATGCCAAGCCGCCCGGAGCGGTACGTCGAGGTGCGGAATCTGATGAGTGAGGCGGCGCGCGAGACCGGCGGCGAGCTGGGCACAGCCGATATCCAGACGCTGCTGGAGCTGCTGCCGCACCGCTACCCGTTCCTCATGGTGGACCGCATCGTCGAGATCGACGGCGACGAATCCTGCATCGGCATCAAGAACGTCACGGCCAACGAGCCGCAGTTCATGGGGCACTTTCCCGATATGCCGGTCTTCCCTGGCGTTCTCCTGATCGAGGGCATGGCGCAGACGGCCGGCGCGATCTGCTGCCGACACATCCGGACGGATGAGCTGCGCACCAAGCAGGTGTTCTTCATGACCATCGACAAGTGCAAGTTCCGCAAGCCCGTCACGCCGGGCGACCAGGTGCGCTTCTACATGAAGAAGACGAACCAGCGCCGGACCATGTGGTGGTTTCGCGGCGAGGCCCGGGTCGACGGCACGTTGGTCGCCGAAGCCGAGATCGGTGCCATGCTGGTGACGGAGTGAGCGGCTCCCTGATCCATCCGAATGCCGTGATCGAGCCCGGCGCCCAGATCGGCGACGGGACCCGGATCGGCCCGTTCTGCCATGTCGGCCCCGAGGTGGTGATCGGCGCGGATTGCGAACTCATCAGCCACGTCGTCCTGTCGGGCCGGACGAATGTCGGGCCGCGCACCCGGATCTTCCCTTTCGCCTCGATCGGCCACCAGCCCCAGGATCTCAAGTACCGGGGCGAGGCCTCCACCCTCACGATCGGCTCCGACTGCCTGATCCGCGAGGGCGTGACCATGAATCCCGGCACCAGCGGCGGCGGTCTGGAGACCTCGGTGGGCGACCACTGCACCTTCCTGGCCAACTCGCATGTCGGCCACGATTGCCGGGTCGGCGCGCACGTGATCTTCTCAAACAACGTCATGCTGGCGGGCCATTGCTCCGTGGGCGACTACGCGATCCTCGGCGGCGGCGCCGCCGTGATCCAGTTTGCCCGGGTCGGCGCGCACGCCTTCGTGGGCGGTCTCTCGGGTCTGGAGAACGACTGCATCCCCTACGGGATGGTGCTCGGCAACCGGGCCACCCTGTCGGGCCTCAACATCATCGGGCTGCAGCGGCGCGGCTTCGCCCGCGAGGACATCCATGCCCTGCGGCGGGCCTACCGCCTGCTCTTCGCCCCCGAGGGCACGCTGATGGAGCGCGTCGAGGACGTGGCCGCGACCTTCGAATCCCACACGGCGGTTCGGGAGATCCTCGACTTCATCCGCAGCGGCGGCAAGCGCTCGATCTGTACGCCGCGCGAGCTCCCCACACCGATCAGCGCCGCCTGAGCCGCGCTGCCGTGGCGACGGTCGAACCCGGGCGCGAGCCGGCCCTCGTGTTGATCGCCGGTGCGGGGCGTCTGCCCGAACTCGTCGCGGAATCGCTGCGCCGGGCACGACGGCCGTTCCGCGTGATCGCCCTGCGGGGCTTCACGGGTCCGGCTCTGCGCAGCCGTGCCGACGCCACCGTCGATCTCCTGGATCTCGCCGCCACCCTGAAGCTTCTGCGCCGGTGGGGACCCGCCGTGGTCGTGCCGGCCGGCGGCGTTTCCCGTCCGAGCCCGGCCGCCATCCTCAACGCGGGCGCCGCGCTGCGCAACCGTGAGGTCCTGCGCGCGATCGCGAGCGGCGGGGACGACCGCCTCCTGCGCGCCGCCCTGACCCTCGTCGAGGAGGAGGGTCACCGGGTTCTCGGCGTCCACGAGGCGGCGCCGGACCTGCTCTGCCCGGAGGGTCCGATCGGGCGGCGCAAGCCGGATGCTGCGGCGGCGACCTCGATCCGCACCGGGCGCGGCGTGCTCGCAGCCCTGTCACCCTACGATCTCGGGCAGGCCGTGACGGTCGCGGGCGAGCGGGTGCTCGCCGTCGAGGGTCCCGAAGGCACCGACCGCATGCTGGCCCGCGCGCGCGCGCTCGGGCGCCGACCCTTCGGCCTGGGGCGGCCGCTCCCCGCGGCGGTGCTGGTGAAGGCACCCAAGCTGGGCCAGGACCTCCGCGTCGACCTGCCGGCCGTCGGGCCGCGTACGGTGCGCAACGCCGCCAAGGCCGGCTGCGTCGGCCTCGCCCTGGAGGCCGGCGGCACGCTGGTGATCGACCGCATCGCCACCGCCGCGGAGGCCGACCGCCTCGGCCTGTTCGTGATCGGCTACGGGAGCGCGCCGTGATGGCGGCCGGGCCGCGGATGATCTGGCTGGTCGCCGGCGAGGATTCCGGCGATCAGCTCGGCGCCAAGCTGATGCGGGCGTTGCGGGCGGCGGCGCCGGAGACCGCGTTCGGCGGGGTCGGCGGCGAAGCCATGGCCGAGGCGGGTCTCGTCTCCCTGTTCCCGCTCGATGACGTCGCGGTGATGGGCTACCTGCCGGTCCTCGCCCGGGCGCGGACGCTCCTGCGGCGCATCCGCGAGACCGTGGCGGCGGCGGTGCGCGCCCGGCCGGACGTGCTGGTGATCATCGACAGCCCGGGCTTCACCCACGCGGTGGCGCGCCGCGTGCGGAGAGCCGCGCCGGGCATTCCCATCGTCGATTACGTCTCCCCGAGCGTCTGGGCGTGGCGGCCGTGGCGGGCGAAGGGGATGCGCCCCTTCATCGACCACGTGATGGCCCTGCTCCCCTTCGAGCCCGACGCGCATCTGCGGCTCGGAGGACCACCCTGCACCTATGTCGGGCACCCGCTGATCGAGCGCCTGCACGATCTGCGACCGGCGGATCCGAAGCATCGGCGTCGCGACACGGTCCCGCACAGCCTCGTGGTGCTGCCCGGCTCGCGCCGGTCCGAGATCGAGCGGCTGATGCCGGTCTTCGGGCAGGCGCTGGATCGCGTGGGCCGCAGCGTGCCGATCGAGGCGGTTCTGCCCGCCGTCACGCGCCATCGCGCGCTGATCGAACGCCTCGCGGCGGGTTGGCCGCTGCCGGTTCGGATCGTCACCGGCGAGGCTTCGAAATACGCCGCCTTCCGGGGAGCCCGCGCGGCGCTCGCCGCCTCCGGAACGGTGACGCTGGAACTCGCGCTGGCGGGGGTGCCGATGGTCGTGGCCTACAGGGTCTCGCGGGCGGAGGAGTTCATCGCCCGCCGGCTCATTCAAGTCCCGAGCATCGTGCTGCCGAACCTGATCCTCGGCGCGAATGCGGTTCCGGAATTCGTCCAGGCGGAATGCGCCCCGGAGCCCCTCGCGCAGTCGCTGCTGCCGCTGCTGAAGGGTGGGCCCGCGCGCGACGCGCAGCTCGACGCGCTGGCTCAGATCGACGAGCGCATGCGGCTGCCGGGCGCCGATACGCCGAGCCGAGCCGCGGCGCGCATCGTCCTGCGTGCGGCGGAAGGGCAGGGCCGCGGCCTTGGAATCGGAGCGGGGCCCCTCTGACCGCTGCGGACCCGCCACCCGTGCGGGTGCAGCGAAGCGGTGTGGCGGGCGCCATCCATGTGGAGGTTGCGAGGCCCCCGTCACTGGACCGGCGAGGATGAGGATGGCGCACGCGACCGGTCGCGACGAACGACGACCGGGTGAAGCGGTCCGTCAGCCCGCGCGCCGGCTGCAGCGCACGTAGGAGGCGCTGCCGCGGCTGCTGGACCAGGTCAGGTGGTCGCCGTCCACCGTGAGGCGAACCTGGGACGACCAGCGCCGGCCGCGGTCGCTGCACTCGGCCGACGTGATCCAGGCGTTCCCGGCACGGCGCGTGTCGTGGAAGGTGCAGACCGTGCGGCCCGCCCTGGCGTGATCCTGGGTGATCGTCGCCGGGATGTAGCCCCGCCGCCGGGAGGGCGTGCCGCAGGCACCCGCCGTCGGTCCCCAGACCCCAGCATAATCGGGGGTGGCCGACGCGCTGACCTGGGCCGTGGCCGGAGCCGGCCTCGCGACGGGAGCGGGTATCGGTGCCGGAACGGCCGCCATGGGGCCTGGAGCGGGGACTGGGGATTGGGCAGGGGGTAGTGCTGCCGGAGCACCGCGGACGGGCGCATCGAGCAGGACCGCCCGGCGCGCGGCCTGCTGCGCAGCGGGCGCATCGCCGGCCGGCGTCACCCCGGCGGCCCCCTGGTTGCGGAACGGCATGTCCTCGGTGAGGTAGGCCGCGCTGTAGGCGAACAGGCCGACCCAGCCGGCGACGAGCAGCCCCGGCACGGCGTAACGCTGCCTGGAGCCGGGACGCGTCCCGCCGCCGGGTTCCGCCAACACCAATGCCCCCATGGTCGACCCCCGTCGTCCGGTCAGCGGCCGAAGATGCCCTTCAGGAACTGTGCCGTCCGGTTGCGCTTGCGCTTGCGGGCAAGCTCCGACGCGTCCTTGAGCCACGCGACCTGGACGACGCGCCGCTCGCCCTCGAACGGCTCGTGGCCGTGCCAGGAATTGTCGGCCCGCAGGAACGCGAACATCGTGCCCATGGTGGGCGGCACCTCGACCGCGAAGGGCGCGTAGTTGCGGCCGTCGTACAGGACCCGCAGGCGGCCGGCCGCCGGGGCGTCCCAGGCGTCGTTCATGTAGACGAGGAGCGTCAGCACCTTCGACGGACCGTCCGTGTGGATCGAACCGTACTTGAGCTGGCTGCGCCGCATGATCGTGGTCAGCCGCGGGCAGGAGACGAGGTCGATGCCGAACTTCTCGCCGAGGATCTTCGAGAACGCGTCGCTCTCCAGCTCATCGATCAGCGCCTTGAAGCGACCCTTCAGGGCGACCTCGTCCACCGTCAGGTAGCCGGGCTTGGCGATGTCCGGGAAGTCGCGGCGGATGTCGTCGATCGCTTCGGGGTTCAGGACGTTGCTGCCGAGGGTGTAGGCGTAGGGCTCGCGGGAGACCGGGGCGGCGCGCACCGCCGAGACGTCGAGGATCGAGAGGGCGGACATCGTTGGGGTCCCTTGGCTCCGGTAAATGACTCCGGCTCACGTCTCCGGCACGCCCCGCGCCTCAGGACGCATGCCGGAGGACCGGTCGGGCGGGTGTGCCGAGGCCGCCCGCGCCGGCCTCGGCGCGCGCGGAGGCGCGGCCCGTCGCGGCGGTCCCGGACCTCTCATAATCGGGCGATTGCGGCGGTCCCACGGCGAAAGCCGCAAGGTGGCGCATTCCGGTGACAGTCTCGGGCGGCCGGCTTGTGCAGGATGGCGCGATGCCCGCGGGCTTTCTTCCCGGGCGCGTGTTGGAACCCGTTCTTGATGAGGCCGCTGGTCCTCGCCCTGCTGTGCGCCCACCTTGCCGCCGTCGCGACCGGGTCGGACGCGCGTGCCCAGTCGCGGCCGCCGCGCGGTTCCTTCACCGCGCGAATGAGCTGCGCCGAGGCGATGGCCCTGGTGAAGGGGGAGGGCGACGTGGTGGTCGCCCTGGGCGGCGCACCGGAGCGCTTCGTCAGCGCACCCGGCCGCTGCTCCGGTTCGGAGATCGCCGAACTGCGCTTCGTGCCGACCCGCGACAATCCGCAATGCCCCGTCGGCTATCATTGTCGCGAGCCGGGTTTCGAGGAGTGGAACTGGTGAGACGCCGCCTGGCGTAAATCGCCGCACGGCCCGCACGTGACGAAAGTTTCACGCGACAGCGCGGGGCACGTGCCCTTATCTCGCCATCACCCGGGGCCAAGGCCGCCGGGTTGCGCCTCCTGCTGGGCGCGGACGGGACGGGGGATCGACGCGTGGCAGCACTCAGGACCGGACTGGGCATCCAGGCCGTGCTCACGGCCCTGGCCGCGCTGATCCTGCTGGCGTTTCCCGGTATCCCGAGCCCGCCGCTCTACGTCTCGCTGGCGGGCTTCGTCATGGCGGGCATCCTGATCGCCGCCAACGGCATCTCGGCCTACCTGAAGGTCTTCGTCTCGGTCTACGGCGTCGGCTACCTGCTGCTCGCGGGATCGAAGACGATCGCCGCGATGGGTCTGCTGCCGCCCGTGGTCGCAGCCCTGCTCCCGCCGGCCTTCGCGGCCACGGGGGCCGTGGTCTTCGCCGCCATCGTGCTCGGCATCTCGCGTCTCGAGCCGATCCGGGCGATCACCAACATCGCCGATCCGTACTTCGCCAATCGCGACAAGCCCACCAAGGAGATCGGCCTGTTCCGCTGGTTCGGCAGCACGGAGGGTCGGATCGGCCGCAACCTCGTGGCGCTCTCGATCTTCGTGAACTTCGCCGACGTGGCCCTGACGCTGCGGTTCAACTTCTTCTACCGGGACATTTACAACTCGCTACAGGAATACGACGCGAACGCCTTCTGGTATCAGCTCCTCTGGGTCTTCGTGCCGCTGGCCACGCTGAACATCGCCATCGGCATGTTCGACCTGTTCGTCGATTCCTCGCTGCTCATCCGCTGGCGGACGTGGCTGACCCACAGCCTGTACGAGCGCTGGCTCGGCAACGGCACGCATTACCGGATCCCGTTCACCGACGAGGAGGCGGATAACCCGGACCAGCGCATCCAGGCCGACGTCAACAGCTTCATCGTGCAGACGACGACGCTGTCGATCCGGCTGCTCAGCCAGGCCGCCCAGCTCGTCTCGTTCATCGTGATCCTCTGGACCCTGTCGCGCGACTTCGTGGTGCCCTTCACCGATGCGGTGATCCCGGGCTTCCTGGTCTGGTTGGTCATCGCCTACGCGGTGGTCGGCACGTGGCTCACCCACCTGATCGGACGGCCGCTCATCGGGCTCGACTTCCGGCAGGAGCAGGTGGAGGCGAATTTCCGGTTCGCGCTCGCCCGCAACCGGATCTACTCGGAGCAGATCGCGCTGCTGCGCGGCGAGCGCGCCGAGGCTTCGCGGCTCTCGACCCTGTTCCACAGCGTCATCGACAACTACGTCGGCATCATCTTCCGGCGCATCAAGCTGATCGCCTTCACGTTCAGCTATCGTCAGGCGAGCGTGATCTTCCCCATGGTGCTGGCGGCGCCGTCCTTCTTCGCCAAGAAGATTACCCTGGGCGCCCTCCAGCAGACCTCGCAGGCCTTCGGGCAAGTGCAGAGTTCGCTCTCGTTCTTCGTGGATTCGTACACGACGCTCGCGGCCTACAAGGCCAACACCAACCGTCTCGGATCCTTCCGCCGGGCCATGACCAAGGCCGAGGCGCTGGAGAATGCCGGCTACGGGCTGGTCCAGGGCAACGACAGCACCGGCGACGTCACCGCGCGCGGTCTGGTGCTCGCCCTGCCGGACGGGCGCCCGATCGTCACCGCCGATGCGCTGACCCTTCCGCGCGGCGGCGCGACCCTCGTCACCGGGCCCTCCGGTTCCGGCAAGTCGACCCTGTTCCGGGCGATCGCCGGGATCTGGCCGTTCGGCAAGGGCCGGATCGACGTGCCCGCCGGGCAATCGGCGCTGCTGCTGCCGCAGAGGCCCTACATCCCGCAGGGCACGCTCCGCGGCGCAGTCGTCTATCCGAACACCGTCGATCAGTTCACCGACGCGGCGATCCGGGATGCGTTGACGGCAGCTCAGCTGACCCAACTGGTGGACAAGCTGGACGAGACCGACACCTGGGAGCGGCGTCTCTCGGGCGGCGAGCAGCAGCGGCTCGCCATCGCCCGCGCCATCTTGTCGAAGCCGGAATGGCTGTTCCTCGACGAGGCCACGGCCTCCCTCGACGAACCCTCCGAGGCGGCCCTCTACCGGATGCTGCGCGAGCGGCTGCCGGGAACGACCATCGTGTCAATCGGCCACCGCTCGACGCTGGACGCGTTCCACGACCGACGCATCACGCTGGAGCCCGAGGGCGGCGTGTTCATCCCGCGGGCGCGGCGGGAGCCGCAGCCGGCGGAGTAGGCCGCACCCGGGCTGTTCGGCCGGGCCACACCAACCGCGATCCCCGCGACGGGTGCGGGGCGGGGAGCGCTCTGCGTCGGCGACAAAGGGCGCCAGCGATTCGGACGTCCATCGTCCCGTCCGTCGAGGAACCCCCGTAGGCATCCCGGGGGCTTGGCCCCTGTCCGGCCGGGAGCGTCGGCGGCGCCACGCTCACGGAAGGTGCGCTGCCCCGGCAGGGGCTGCGCTCGCAATGTTGGACGGCGTTGCGCCGACCCGAGCGGCGATGCGCAAGACCTATCCGCCGGCCACGCCTGCGTCGGCCGGACTCACACGGAGAAGGCCGCCTCAGCGCGCAGATCCTGCAAGGCCGCGACTGTCCTGTCACGCAGCGCCTTGAGGGCGATCAGCGATCCCGTCAGGTCATCGCCTGTCTTGGCGGCCTGCTCGAGCCCGCGGCAGCCCGTGGAGAACGCCGCACAGCCCAGCATTCCCGACATCGATACCAGCGTGTGCGCTTCGCGCCCGTAATCGGCCGCCGCGCGGTCCGTGCCGTCGAAGGCCGTGGCGAGACTCAGCACGAATCGGTCGAGGATGCGGACGAGCTTCTCCGTGCCGATCACGGCCGTCAGTTCGTGGAGCGCATCCTGATTCACGAGCGACTCTGACATCGTCCGTCTCCGGCTGGGGATCCGCGGGGTGATCCAGGCTAGCGCCCGCGCGACGCACCGAGACCAGGACCACCTAGCCTCACCGACACTCCCCGGGGCCAATTGCTTAACAAATCCTAATCCTCAACGCGAGATCGCAGGGAAAAGCGCGCGCTTTCCGATCTTCTCCCAAAAGCCCGGCTCGCTCGGATGGGATATCCAACGCTAGGTTCAAGTCGGGACCGAAACTGCAACTTCCGAAAACGGACCCACCACTGGAATGTCCGTGGGGCGAGTGGTCACGTCGGCCGACAACGCTTAGGACTCGCGGCTGGGCGGACAGGCATGGGCGGACAGGCATGGGCGGAGGAGCGCGCGCCGTGGCAGACCAGACGCTGCCGTGACGGCCTACTCTCTGCGCGCGCGGCTGCTCGCTCTGTGGGTGCTGCTCCTCGCCTCCGCGGCCGTGACCGCCTACCTGATGTGGGGTGTCTACAGCCAGTCGACGGACGTCCAGGTCGCTCAGACCGAAGTCGCGGTCGGCCGGGCCTGCCGCGAGATCATCGACCGCTACGCCGCCTCGGTCCGCAGCCGCGGAGGCCGCCTCGGTGAGAGCGACTTCGAGGGCCTCGTCGAGGCGGCCCTCGGCGGGGCCCCGGGCGTCGAGGGGGGGATCTGGAGCACCGCGGACGGCTCCGTCGCCTACGCCTACCCCACCTACGAGGGCACCGGCCGCAAGACCGATCTTCCGGCCGCCGAGCAGGGCACGATCGCGGCCCTCAACGCCGAGGTGCTGCGCGGCGACCACGTGGTCTCCGTCCGTCGTCCCAGCCGCACGCAGGTGCTGCTGCTCCAGGGTTGTCCGCTGCGCGGTCCGGAGGCGGGCCTGACCGCCTGGACGATGGGACGCGCCCACGTCAACGACGGTCCGACCTATAAGCGCTTCGTGGCAGGCCTCGGTTTCCTGGCCGTGACGGTTCTGGGGTCGGCGGCCTTCCTCGGCTGGTTCCTCTACGGCTTCTCCGGTCGGATCGCCCGGCTCGAAGCCGCCCTCGCGGCGCCGCGCCCTGATGGGGAGGATCTGCCCCGCCTGGAGCGGACAGGCGAGCGGGAACTCGACCGTCTGGTCGAAGCCCTCAACGCCGCGGGGGGACGGCTGCGGGACGCGCGCACGCGGGCCGTGGCCGCCGAGCGGCTCGCCGCGGTCGGACGGCTCGCGGCCAGCATCGCCCACGAGATCCGCAACCCGATCGCCGCGATGCGGCTCAAGGCCGAGAACGCCCTCGTCAGCGGCGACCCGAATCGCGCCGCGACCGCTCTCGAAGCCGTCCTCGGCCAGATCGCCCGGGTCGACACGTTGCTGCGCGACCTTCTCAACCTGACCCAGGCGCGCCCGCTCAACCGGATGCCGACCGCACTGGCGCCGCTGCTCGTGGAATGCGCGCGGCTGCAGGAGGACTTCGCCCGCGCCCGCTCGGTGCGGGTCGAGATCGAGGCCGATGGGCTGCCCGGGTCGGACCTACCGCAGATCGACCCGGCGCAGGTCGCCCGCGCCCTGGACAACCTGCTGCTGAACGCGCTCCAGCACACGCCGCCGGGCGGACGGGTGCGTCTCCGCGCCGAGCGGGTCACGGTCGACGGCGGCGTGCGCCTGCATCTGCGCGTCGACGATACCGGCCCCGGGATCGAGCCCGCGATCCGCGCCAGCCTGTTCGAGCCCTTCGTCACGGCCAGGCCGGACGGGACCGGGCTGGGGCTGGCCATCGTCCGCGAGATCGCGCTGGCGCATCGCGGCGCGGTCGGGCTGGTCGAGGGCGCGGCCGAGACTACCTTCCTGCTGGACCTGCCATGGCGACCATCCTGATCGTCGACGACGACCGGGCCCTGCGCGAGGGGCTCGCCGAGACCGTGGCCGACCTCGGACACACGCCGCTGCCGGCGGCGTCGGGCTCGGAGGCCCTGGCGCGGCTGGGCGACACCGCCGTCGCGGCGGTGCTGCTCGACCTGCGGATGCCCGGCGACCTCGACGGCATGGCCACGCTGGCGCGGATCTGTGCCCTGCCGGACCCGCCGCCCGTGACCGTGCTGACCGCCTTCGCGAGCCCCGCCAACACGATCGAGGCGATGCGGCTCGGTGCGCACGATCACCTGACCAAGCCGATCGGCCGCGCCGACCTCGCGGCCGTGCTCGACGCGATGCTGAGATCGGTGTCGGCGGAGGCGATCGTCCCGGCGGCGCAGTCCGGTCATCCGGGACTCGTCGGCTCCAGCGAGGGGATGCGGCGCGTCCAGAAGACCATCGGCCTCGTGGCCGACACCGCTTCCACCGTCCTCATCCAGGGTGAAACCGGCACCGGCAAAGAGGAGGTGGCGCGCGCCCTCCACGCCTTCGGCCAGCGGCGAACGCGGCCGTTCATCCCGGTCAATTGCGCGGCGATCCCGGGCGACCGGCTGGAGAGCGAACTGTTCGGGCACCTCCGGGGAGCGTTCCCCGGCGCGACCGCGGACCGGGCCGGCGCTTTCCATCAGGCCGAGGGCGGCACGTTGTTCTTGGACGAGATCGGCGACATGCCGGCCGGCATGCAGGCCAAGATCCTCCGTGTCCTCGAGGATTGCGTCGTGACGCCCCTCGGCGGCCGGTCGGGACGCGTCGCGGTCCGCCTCGTGGCCGCCACGCATCGGGATCTGCCGGCCCTGGTGGCCGAGGGCCGGTTCCGCGCCGACCTATATTACCGCCTCGCGGTCGTACCGATAAGCCTGCCGCCCCTGCGCGAGCGCCTCGCCGACATCGTCCCCTTTGCCGAGCACTTCCTCGCCCCCTCGGGCAAGCGCCTGAGCGGGGGCGCGGCCTCCCGCCTGCTCGCCTATGACTGGCCGGGGAACGTCCGCGAGTTGCGCAACGTCGTGGAGCGGGCGGCCGTGCTGGTGCGCGGGGGCGTGATCGCGGGCGGCGACCTCGACCTGCCGGCGTCCCGGACGGACCGGCGCACCGAGGATGGGCATGCCCAGGACTGGTTGGCCGGCGACCTGCCCGGCGCCGTGGCCCGCCTGGAGCGGACCATGATCGTCAGGGCTCTCCGCGAGACGGAGGGCAACCGGGCACGGGCCGCGCGCCGCTTGGGCATCCAGCGGCAGCTCCTCTACGCGAAGATCGAGCGCTACGGCCTCGGCGTACCGGATGCCGAGATGTCGGGAGAGCCGACATCCGATGTCGCAAATCCCGACGCTTCGGAGGAAACCGAACGGGGTTAAGGCCTTCCTCGCGAAGAGTTTTGAAGCGGTTCCGGCTCCCGGCGGGGCCGGGCGGGAACCGAACGCGCAGGCCCGCGTCAAGCCCCGGATGTGACCGCGCGGCCCGAGTCGGGGCCGCGCCGTGTGTCGATCGGGGGATCGCGGCAGGATGGACAGGATCGAGACAGGCGCGCGGTCGCGCGCCGACGGAACCGGATCGCCCTCCGCGAAGGCCCTGCGCGGCCTCGACGCGCTGAACTTCTTCCTCGCCGACGTGCGCGACGGTCTCGGGCCCTACCTCGCCATCTACCTGATCGCCGTGCGCGGTCCGGACGAGGGCTGGAACGAGGCCACCACCGGCCTCGTGATGACCATCGCGGGCATCCTCGGTCTCGTGGCGCAGACGCCCGCCGGCGCGCTCATCGACGCCACCAACCACAAGCGCGCCGTAGTGATTGGCGGCGCCATCGCGGTGACGGTGAGCTGCCTCGTCCTGCCGTTCATCGCCAACTTCTACCTCGTGACGGCGACCCAATCGATCGCCCACGTCGCCGGCACGATCTTCCCCCCGGCGCTGGCCGCGATCACGCTGGGCCTCGTCGGCCCGAAGATGTTCGCCAAGCGGATCGGCCGCAACGAGGGCTTCAACCACGCGGGTAACGCCGTCTCGGCCGCGGTGGCGGGCGGGCTGGCCTACTTCTTCGGCCCGGTCGTGGTGTTCTGGCTCATGGGCGTCCTGGCGGCCCTGTCGATCGGCGCCATGCTGATGGTGCCGGCGGACGCCATCGACGACGACCTCGCCCGCGGCATGACCGAGGACGAGGCGCAGACACAGGAGAAGCCCTCGGGCCTCGCAACCCTGCTGCAGAACCGGGCGCTGCTGCTCTTCGCCGTGCTGTGCGCGATCTTCCACCTCGCCAACGCCGCGATGCTGACCTCCGTGGGCCAGCTCCTGACGCACCTCTCGGGCAAGGACCACGCGACCTCGCTGATCGCCGTCTGCATCGTGGCCGCGCAGTGCGTGATGGTGCCGGTGGCGATCTTCGTGGGCGCCAAGGCCGACGTGATCGGACGCAAGCCGATCTTCCTGGCAGCCTTCGGAGTGCTGGCCCTGCGCGGCGTGCTCTACACCCTGTCGGACAACCCGTTCTGGCTGGTCGGCGTCCAACTCCTCGACGGGATCGGGGCCGGCGTCTACGGCGCGCTGTTTCCGATCGTGGTGGCCGACCTCACCCGCGGCGGCGGCCGCTTCAACGCCGCCCAGGGTGCGGTCGCCACCGCGCAGGGCGTCGGCGCATCGCTCAGCGCGACGCTCGCCGGCGTGATCATCGTCTCCGCCGGCTACGCGACCGCCTTCCTGGCCCTGGCGGCGATCGCCGCTCTCGGCTTCGTCCTCTATCTCGCTCTGATGCCCGAGACCCGCGGCGCGACCGCAGCCGGCAGCGAACCGGAGGGCGGGGCCGGGGTGCCGCCGGCGGTACCGGCCGGCGCCTGACCCACGGGTTTCCGGCCGGGCTCTCGGCGGCGGGCTGCCCGCGCGGGCAGCCCGCTACGGGACGACGGCCAGCGCCGGACCTCTCTGCGCCGCGGCGGTCCCCTCCGGCGGCGCCTTGCGGGAGACGTAGTACAGGTCGATGGCGCGCCAGAACGCGCCCTGCTCTTCCGTCGAGCGGCGAGCCAGGGATTTCTCGAGGATCGACATCGCGGCCCGTGCGGGCTCGCTCCGCTCGAGTTCCTCGAGCAGGCCGGCGAGATGCAGCATGGGGTCTACCTCCGAGCGGACAGCAACCCTTCATAACGCCCGAGCCGGCGTAACGATCCGCCGCGCGGCGCGCGTCGGCGCCCCGCATGATCCTTGCCTCATGCGGGGGGGCGGCTACCATCGCCGCGTCGAGTCGGACTCGCACACCCGTCAACCATCGAGGATCACCGATGTTCTCAAGCCGAAGCGACGCGGCTCTCGCCACACGCGGAATGGTCTTCGCGCTGGTCCTCACCGGCGGGCTCGGGCCTCTCTCGCTCCAGGCCCGCGAGATGCCGCAGGCCGATGCGGCCGCGGCGACGAAGAAGCCGAACGTCGTGATCCTCGCCACCGGCGGCACGATCGCGGGTGCGGGCGCCGACGCCGCCAACAGCGCCACCTACACGGCCGCCAAGGTGCCGGTGGACAAGCTGATCGCCGCCGTGCCGCAGGTCAGCACGATCGCCAACGTCCGCGGCGAGCAGGTCTTCCAGATCGCCTCGGAGAGCTTCACGGACGCGCAGCTCGTCCAGCTCGGCAAGCGCGTCTCCCAGCTCCTGAAGCAGGACGACGTCGACGGCGTGGTCATCACCCACGGCACCGACACGCTGGAGGAGACGTCCTTCTTCCTCGACCTCGTCGTGAAGAGCGACAAGCCGATCGTGGTGGTCGGCTCGATGCGGCCCGGCACGGCGATCTCGGCCGACGGCGCCCTCAACCTGCTGGACGCCGTGACGGTGGCGGCCAGCAAGGAGGCGATCGGTCAGGGCGTGACCGTGACGATGAACGACACCATCCAGTCGGGTCGCGACGTCACCAAGCGGACGAACGTCGTCCCGAGTGCCTTCTTCAGCCAGTGGGGGCCCCTCGGGATGGTGATCGAGGGCAAGACCTACTTCTTCCGCGCCCTGTCCAAGCGCCACAACACGAGCTCGGAATTCGACATCGACCAGATCGACAGCCTGCCGCTCGTGGGCATCGTCTACGGCTCGGGCACCATGATCCCCGGCGTCTACGACGCCGAGGTCCAGGCCGGCGCCAAGGCGATCGTCAACGCCGGCACCGGCAACGGCTCGGTGGCGGGCTACCTCGTGGACACGCTCAAGGACATCCGCTCCAAGGGCACGCTGGTGATCCGCTCCTCGCGGGTGCCGGACGGCCTCGTCCTGCGCAATGCCGAGCAGCCCGACGACAAGTACGACTGGGTGGTCGCCCACGATCTGAACCCTGCCAAGGCCAAGATCCTGGCGGCGGTGGCGCTGACGAAGACGAGCGACACCAAGGAGCTGCAGCGCATCTTCTGGGAGTATTGAGGGCCCGGCCGCTCGGGATCCGGCGGGTCCGGATATCCCGAGCGCGACCTCATCCCGACGCGCGGATGCGAAGCGGCCGCCGCGAAGGAGTCCTCCAGGGATCGCGCCCGCTCTGGAGCCCGCCTTCGAGGTCCGCGGATGCGGGCACCTCGGGATGAGCGGTGCGGTTGGGGTTCCCTTCTGCGCCCGTCGCTGCCGTGCGACCGTTCACGCAATCCCCCCCGCACGCGTCAGCCGGGTTACATCCCACGGCGCATTCCCTAGATACCGGTCGCCGACGCAGCCGCCTGGGCCTTGCCCGAATTCCGGCATCAGCCTTGCGCCCGTCGGCACCGAGCCTGGAGGAACGAGCATGACCGAGCTTCATCCCGAGGTCGCGGCGGTCACCGAGCGCGTCGTGGCGCGCTCCCGCGGGACCCGGCGGGCTTATCTCGACCTGATCGCCCGCGAGCGCGAGGCGGGGGTCCGGCGCGGGAAGCTCGCCTGCGGCAACCTCGCCCACGGCTTCGCGGCCTCTGGCGAGGACAAGGCGGCGATCCGCGACGAGCGGACGGTGATGAACATCGGCATCGTCACCGCCTACAACGACATGCTCTCGGCCCATCAGCCCTACGGGCGCTATCCGGACCAGATCAAGCTGTTCGCCCGGGAGCGCGGCGCCACCGCACAGGTCGCGGGCGGCACGCCGGCCATGTGCGACGGGGTCACCCAGGGTCAGACCGGCATGGAGCTGTCGCTGTTCTCCCGGGACACGATCGCCCTCTCCGCCGCGGTGGGCCTGAGCCACGGCATGTTCGACGGCGCGGCGCTGCTCGGCATCTGCGACAAGATCGTGCCGGGCCTCCTGATCGGCGCCCTGCGCTTCGGCCACCTGCCGACGATCCTGATCCCCGCCGGGCCGATGCCCTCCGGCCTCGCCAACAAGGAGAAGCAGCGGATCCGCCAGCTCTACGCCGAGGGCAAGGTCGGCCGCGCGGAACTGCTCGAATCCGAATCGGCCTCCTACCATGCGGCCGGGACCTGCACGTTCTACGGCACCGCCAACTCGAACCAGATGATGATGGACATGATGGGCCTGCACATGCCCGGCGCGTCCTTCATCAATCCCGGCACCAAGCTGCGGCAGGCCGTGACCCGCGCGGCGATCCACCGGCTGACCGAGATCGGCTGCGCCGGCAACGACTACCGGCCGCTCGGCCTATGCGTCGACGAGAAGGCGATCGTGAACGCCGCCGTGGGCCTGCTGGCCACCGGCGGCTCGACCAACCACGCGATTCACCTGCCGGCGATCGCCCGGGCCGCCGGCATCGTGATCGACTGGGAGGACATCGACCGGCTCTCCAGCGCCGTGCCGCTGATCGCCCGCGTCTACCCGAACGGCGCCGGCGACGTGAACCACTTCCACGCCGCGGGCGGCATGAGCTTCGTGATGGCCGCGCTGCTCGATGCCGGGATGCTGCACGACGACATCCTGACCGTGGCGGGCCAGTCGCTGCGCGACCATGCCCGCGATCCGAAGCTCGTCGGCGAGGAGCTGGTCTTCGAGGACGCGGTGGCGGAGAGTCTGGACGACACGATGCTCCGCCGCCCCGCCGCCCCGTTCCAGCCGGACGGCGGCATGCGGCTGGTGAAGGGCAATCTCGGCCGGGCGACGTTCAAGACCAGCGCGGTCGAGGAGCAGCGCCGGACCATCGAGGCGCCGGCCCGGGTGTTCTCGGATCAGGACGAGGTGCTCAAGGCCTTCAAGGCCGGCGAGCTGGAGCGGGACGTCGTGGTGGTGGTCCGGTTCCAGGGCCCGAAGGCCAACGGCATGCCCGAGCTGCACAAGCTCACCCCGCCGCTCGGCGTGCTGCAGGACCGCGGCCACAAGGTCGCGCTGGTGACGGACGGGCGGATGTCGGGGGCGTCCGGCAAGGTCCCGGCCGCGATCCACCTGAGCCCCGAGGCGCTGGGCGGCGGCCCGATCGCGCGGATCCGCGACGGCGACATCGTGCGGCTCAGCGCGGCCGACGGCCTGCTGGAGGTGCTGGTCGACGCCGCCGAGCTGGCCGCTCGGCCGGAGGCCGAGGCGCCGGGGCCGGCGCAGGGCACCGGGCGGGAATTGTTCGCGTTCATGCGCCAGGGGGCCGACACGGCGGAGCGGGGCGCCTCGGCGATGCTCGCCGCCGCCGGCCTCTGAAACCGGACAGGAGTTGGAGACCATGAACGATCTGACCAGCATCGACGCGCTGATGCGCTCCGTGCCCGTCATTCCGGTCCTGGTGATCGACGACGTGGCCCAGGCCCGGCCCATCGCCGAGGCCCTGGTGAAGGGCGGGCTCACCGCCCTGGAGGTCACCCTGCGCACGCCGGCCGCCCTTGAGGTCATCCGGGAGATGACCCGGGTCGAGGGCGCGGTGGTGGGCGCCGGGACGGTGCTCAACTCGCAGGACCTCGACAGGGCGCTCGCGGCGGGGGCCGAGTTCATCGTCTCGCCGGGCCTGACGGCGCCGCTGACCGACGCCGCCAGGGCCAACGGCGTGCCCTACCTGCCGGGCGTCGCCACGGCCGCCGACATCATGCGCGGCCTCGACCACGGCCTCGACCGGTTCAAGTTCTTCCCGGCCGAGGCCGCGGGCGGGATCAAGGCGCTGAAGGCGCACGCGGCGGTGTTCGGCGCGGTGCGGTTCTGCCCCACCGGCGGGATCACCGAGGCGACCGCGCCGGACTGGCTGGCGATCCCGTCCGTGCTCTGCGTCGGCGGCAGCTGGGTGGTGAAGCCCGGCACCCCCGACCCGGCAGCGATCGAGCGGGCGGCGCGGGCCGCCGCCGGCCTGCGGAAGGCGGCGTAACGCTGCGGAGGGCTGCCGGCCTCGCGAGGAGGCACGCCCGAACCGGGTGGATCGAGGCACCGGCGTTGCCGCAGCGCCCACGAGCCGACATGGTGGTCCTCACGCAGGTGCGGTGGAGTCTTCGTGTCGGCATGGCCACAGGGCGGCGGCGAGATGGCCGAGCGCATCCGCCACCACGATTGGCAGCGCACGCCCCTCGGGCCGATCGCCCGGTGGTCGCAGCGACTGACGCTGATGGTCGAGCAGGTGCTGGCCAATCCGCTGGTCGCGAGCCTCGTATGCGGCCCGGAGCGGATCCTCCTCTACAACGACGCCGCCGCGAAACTCTACGGCGATCGGCACCCCCAAGCGCTGGGCCGTCCGCTCGCCGCGACCTTCCCGGAGGGCTGGGCCACGGTGGCGCCCTTCTACGAGCGGGCCTTCGCCGGCGAGTCCGTGCCGGTGGCCGGGCAGCCCCTGGATACCCGGGGGGAGGGGGAGGCGACCGAGGTCTTCGACGCCCTCCTCATCCCCGTGCGCGAGGCGGGCGGACAGGTCGCTTACGTCCACATGAGCGGGAGCGATTTCAGGGCGCGCGCGGTCTCGGAGACGCTGCTGCGCGCGAGCGAGGCCCGGTACCGCCACCTGTTCAATGCGATCGACGAGGGCTTCTGCACCATCGAGGTGCTGTTCGATGATGCCGCGCGTCCGGTCGACTACCGTATCCTGTCCGTGAACACGGCCTTCGAGCAGCAGACCGGTCTCAAGGATGTGGTGGGTAGAACCGCCCGGGCGCTGGCCCCCGATCTGGAGCCGCACTGGTTCGAGACCTACGGGCGGATCGCCCGCACCGGCAGAGCCGAACGCTTCGAGGACCGCGCCGACGCGCTCGGGCGCTGGTACGATGTCTACGCCTTTCCGGTCGGGACGACCGCGCAGGGGCAGGTGGCGGTTCTCTTCAAGGACGTCCTGCCGCGCAAGCGCGCCGAGGAGCTGCTGCGCGCCAGCGAGGAGCGGTTCCGCGGCCTAGTCGAGGGGTTCGGCCAGTTCAGCTGGGAAGCCTCGGCCGACGGCACCACCGAGGTCGACAGTCCGGGATGGCGCGCCTTCACCGGGCAGCATCGGGACGCTTGGCTGGGGCGCGGCTGGGTCGCGGCCATCCATCCGGACGACCGAGACGCCACCGAGCGGATGTGGAAGGCCGCGGTCTCGACCGGGAGCGTCGTCGATCACGAATACCGTCTCTGGCATGCTCCGAGTGCGTCGTGGCGGTGGTCGAACGTCCGCGCGGTGCCGATCACGAATCCGGATGGATCGATCCGGAAATGGTCGGGGGTCAACATCGACGTCACGGACCGCCACAGGCTGCTGGCGCGGCAGGAGGTGCTGGTCAACGAACTCCAGCATCGCGCGCGCAACCTCCTCGGCGTTGTCGCCGCGGTGGCGAACAGGACGCTGGGTCGGGGCGGTCCGATTGAGGCCTTCGAGGAGCGGCTGCAGGCGCTCAGCCGGGCTCAGGGACTGCTCAGCCAGTTCGGCAGCGATACCGTCGAGGTCGGCGCCCTGGTGCGAGCCGAGCTCGCCGCGCATGCCGATGCCGGGTCCGGGCGCGTCGACGTCGCCGGGCCGGAGATCCACCTCACAGCCCGGCAGGTCCAGAACTTCGCGCTGGCGCTGCACGAGCTGGCCACGAACGCCGTCAAGTACGGGGCGCTGCGCGCGGGCTGCGGGCACCTCGCCGTGACCTGGACGGTGGTGCCCGGCTGCCGCGAGCGCCGTCGGTTGGCGCTGAGCTGGGTGGAGAGCGGCGTCGCCATCGACCCGGGGGCAATCACCCGCCGCGGCTACGGTACGGAGCTGATCCAGGAGGCGCTGGCCTACGCGCTGCAGGCGGAGGTCGATTACGCCCTGGACGCGGACGGCGTACGCTGCCGGATCGAATTGCCGGTGTCGTGACCGGCGCCCGCGGAGCCCTGCTTCGCCCGCCACGCTGCCGCGGCCGTCGAGCACGCGCGGAGCGACCGATCGGGTGCCACACTGGACGCGACACCGGACGCCGCGACGGCCGAACGATCCGGCGGCGCGGTCAGTTGTCGGCCGGATCCGGACCGATCATCCCGAGTAACGCGTCGCCGAAGCGCCTGGGGGCAGGTGGCTCGAGGATGCTCATATGGATCGACATCAGCAGCAGGAGCTTCTCGGACTGCAAATCGGAAGCACCGCCGTCGCCGGTAGCGCGCTCCGGCGACGCGTAGACAAGGCGGACGGCTCCGTGCGCTGTCCTCCCGAGCCGCGGGCGGGACCCACCCCGACGCCTCGGGACAGCCCCTGCGTTCGCACGGCATCCGGATGGACATCATGGAGATCCGTGACGGCGGTGACCGCTCCGTGCTCGGCACGCCGCTCGTGACGGGAAAACCGCTGGAGCGTGTGGCCAACCTGGCCATCGCGCTCAAGCAGGCGCTCACCGACGACAGGCCGGTGGAGACGCGCGCCGCCGCCGATCGTCTGCTGTTCGACTTGGGCCGCACCCTCGTCCGGATTGAGGCGCCCTGAGCGGCGGCCACGCCGAAGGTCGCCGGGGCGCGCCGTGCTAGTTGATCAGGCAGAACCCGGTCCCGTCTGACCCCACCCGGCCGACCGTTCGCTCGGGCGCGCAGGGCGGCCGAAGCACCCGGGCTTCCTGCATCGGATGAAGCCCCGGAAGTTCGGAGCGGGCAGGCTGCGCGACCCGCTCTCCGGCCGGAGACGTCTCGGCGGACCAGGCCGGCACGACCGCGCCCGCGGCAGCAGCCGACGCGACCCGCCCGGGGGTGACGACCAGCGCCGACCCAGAGCCCGGCATGCCCGCCCGCGGCTCGATGCGCGTCTCGCGCGACGGATTCGGTACGGCCGGCCGATAGGTCGCGTGCGTGCGCCCGGAGAACAGCCGCCCGAATCCTCGGCCGGCCCGCGCCTCCGCGGCTTGACTGCCGACGACCAGCATCAGCGTCGTTGCTCCGGCCACCATCCAGGTCCGCATGGCTCGCTCCTCGCAGCGCGGTGATAATGCCGGAGGCGCGTTACCAATCACTGTGAGTATTGTATTGAAATCGAAAGATCGGCCCGTCGGAACAAGCGGTCCGTGCCGAACCTGCAGCTCGGGCCGCCCGGGCCAGCCGCTTTCGATCCAGGTCCGGGCCGTGCAGGCCCTGGAGGTCGGGGACATCGCGGGCGCCATGGAATGAGAAGACCTGCCGCTCGCCCGCGCGGACGATGTCCCGCGGCGCATCGCGCGGACGGATCCGCGCCGGCAGCGTCTCGACGGCCCGGCGCTCCGCGTTCGACACGATGGCGCTGCTCACCTGTTTGCCGGTGAGCATGGCGGCGGGATGTGCATCGGGGGTTGGCGGCATGTCGATCCACCTTGCCGTGCAAGTGGAAGCGCTGATCTCTCCCGGCCAACCGCCGCTGTGTCGAACCGGACCATAATGGTGCGCAATCGAAAACGCCTTGTGTGCGCAGTTGCGTTGCGGACCAGGCGCCGAAGTAGAACGAGACCGAATCGGGCGCTTGATAATCTTCGCCTCTGTGAGCCGGGCCGGATAATTCGGGCGTTCTCCGTTTGGATGATCTCACAGGAGGAGCGGAGGCCGTTTCCCGAATACATGGCGTCGGGTGCGCTGCAGGCCCCATCAAGGCCGCCGCCGGCTGTCGGTTCGATCCGAGGACTCTGGATCGACCGGCCCCATCATCCACAGGTCGGCGAAGGCGGCGCTGTTGGAACCAGCCGCGATGCGATAAATTAACCTAGGTGCAAAATGCGTTTGGGGGCGTCCGCATGGGCTTCACGTTTGTGACGGGTCAGGACGACCACGTCCTGGAAGATGCGGTTCGTCGCGGGGTTGCCGACGGGTTGGCGCGCATGCTGGGCGTACCCAAGCATCCGGACAGCGTCCAAGCGATGCTGGACAGCGACGCGCGAGCCCGGGAGGAGAGCGTCAACGTTCCCGTGCAAGCGACCGCAGGCACGGTCCGAACCACCCGGTAAACCGCAGGCTATCCGGCACCACCGCAGTAAGCCCCCCGTCAGGACCTCTGCCGCGGTGAAGATCTTCAAATTGACAACGGCATAGTCGCGCCGCAGCCGCGGGTGGGCATCGGCGTGCGGCAGCCCGTTCGGCCGCATCCCCGTTGAACGCGGGTGGGCTCATCATCGGACGAGCGGTCGCTCACGTGCGTCCCAGCTCCGACGTCTGGCATCGTCGTCGGTCTTGAGCGTCCGCCCGTAGTGAGAGGCGCGTGATCCGCAAACCCATCCCGTGAGAACCTGCCGACGCGCAGGATGAGGGTGTGGGGTCGAGGTCCGCCCCTTCGGACCCGACGCAGCCGGACCGTTCGAGGTCGATCAGGCGCTCGGGGCCGCCCGCGGTCATGGCGCGCGTAGAGCGGGTCCCTCCGCTTCGGTCGCGTTCGCGAGCGGCCCATCGGGCAAAGCCATGACCGGATGGTGCTGGCGGTACCATCCTGAGGGGGGAGCCTCCACGCCTGAGGCCCATCTTCGGCACAAGACGACGCGGAGCCCGACCGAAACCCGCTCCCTCGCTCACGCGCTCCGCGCGTCGGAACCCGCGGTTGCGTCCGCAATGGCGGCCTGAAGCCGACCTGCCTGCTCCGGCGACCGCCGAACCTGCGAGGGCGTGAGCCCGAAGCGCCTGCGGAAGGTTCGGTTGAAGTACGACAGGTCGCCGAAGCCGACATCGAAGGCGATGCCCCCCGACCGGCCGCGGGTCCGCGCCATCCGTCAGGCGCTGCATCGCCCGATCGAGGCGGCGGGCGAGGACGAAGCCCGAGAAGGTCTCGCCTTCTGCCTGGAACATCGCCTGGATCTGCCGGCTCGAGATCCGCTGGGCCTGCGCGACGGTGTCCAGGCTCAGGTCCGGGCTGCCGAGGCGCTGCTCGACCTCGGCCTTGAGCGCCTGGATCCGCTGATCGCGCCGCTTCGGGGCCGGCGCGTCTGCCTGAAGGTCGGGTTCGCGCACGATGAGGGCGAGGAGCTGGGTCAGGTGCTGGCGCACCAGCTCCGCCAGCGCGGGCGTGGCGGCGGGAATCAGCCCACGCAGCAGGCCCGCGGCGTAGGCGGTCAAGGTCTGCAGGCCCGGATGGTCCCGCTCGACCCGCCTGAGAAAGCCGGCATCGAGGCCGGCGAGGGGCTCCGAAAGCCGGGTGCGATCGAGCGCCAGGACGTCGATCCGCTCGACGCCCGTCGCGGCGAACACGGCGCCCCGGCTCGCTGCCACGAGCAGCGCGTCGCGCGAGCAGCAGGCGAGCGTGCGCCCGCCCTGTGTCACCTGAAGACGTCCGGCCGCCGGCCGCACCAGGAGCAGGCGCTCCACCAGGGCATCGTCGCTCCAAATTCGGGCGGGCCCGAACACGGAGGCTATGCCCAGATCGGGGATCAGGCGGATCGCGGTCCGGCCGCGGAACGGGACCGCATCCGCCCCCTCGATCGCCCGCGGGAGCCCGCCCCCGACGGGCCCGATCGCCGTGGCGACGAGCGGCGCGCCCTTCGACGCCTTCGAGGCCGTGGTCCTGGCCGGATCTGTCCGCTTCGTCATCGCACACCCAATGCAGCCGGATCCTGCGCAGCAGTCCGCACCCATGCTCGCCCGAGTCCAAGCGCACGGCGTGTCATCATGCTAGAGGCTCAAGATGATGTCGAGAGTTCCGGCTGTTTAGACTTCTGGCAACGGGCTGATAGCCGAGCGATCCTCTCATTGGACGAATTTTAATCTGCGCTCTTCGCCGATCGCGTGTCTTTTGTACACGGGTATCGACCTTGCGCGGCGGCAACGAGACGCCCCGACGAGGGCGTACAGGGATGGGTCTGAGGGTCATGAGGAATGTCGGTCTCGTCGCGATCCTCAGTGCGGGGACGATCCTGGCCGGGCCGGCCCGGGGCCAGATCGCCGCCCCGACGGTCGCCCTGGACGAGATCTCGGTCACCGCCACCCGCGCCCCGCGGCGGCTCGAGGACGTGCCGCAGAGCGTCCAGGTCGTCGACCGCGACCAGATCCGCCAGCAGCTCGCCCTGACGTCGAGCCCCTCGGCCGTGCTGTCCAAGCTGGTGCCGGGATTCTCGGCGCCGAACGGCACCATCTCCAGCGCCTCCGAGAGCTTTCGCGGCCGCAACCTCCTGGTCCTGATCGACGGCGTTCCGGTGAACACGCCGCTGCGGGACGTCTCGCGCATCCTCAACCTGATCGACCTCAATTCCGTGGAGCGGATCGAGGTGGTCGCGGGCGCCTCAAGCCTCTACAGCGCGGGCGCCACGGGCGGCACGGTCAACTTCATCACCCGCCGTCCCACCGACGGGAAGCCCATCGTCACCGTCAACACCGCGCTGCGGACCTTCACGGCCGATCCCGTCCACGGTCTCGCGCCGGAAACCTCGATCAGCGTGACCGGCAAGGTGCCGGACGGCGTCGATTACGCCTTCACCGGGTCGGGCCGCTTCGCCGCCCGCAGCTACGACGGCAAGGGCCGGGAGATGCCCTCCGACGGGCAGCTCGGCCAGGGCGGCGGCGACCGCTTCCAGCTTGGGAACATCAATCTGCGCCTGGGCCACGACCTCGATCTCGGCAAGCGCCTCGAATTCGGCCTCACCCAGATCCTGCTCAACCAGGATCCGCGCTATCTCACGGATTACAGCGGATCCTACGCGCGGCCGAACTACGCGCGGTCCTATCCGGGCCTGCCGGTGGCCGAGGACACGCGGTCGCTTTACCTGCGCTACACCGACCGGGACACGCCGCTCGGGTCCCTGTCGCTGCTCGGCTTCTTCAACGACATCAACAAGCGCTTCAACTATACGGAATTCGCCTATCCGGCGAACCCCTTCGTCACATACTCGTTCACGCCCGCCGCGCCGACGAGCCCCGCCAACCAATCCGCCCTCGCGACCGAGCGCGGCGGCATCAATCTCACCCTCGACACGGATCTGAGCGTCCTCCTGCCCGGGATGAAGCTGACCTGGGGCACGGACGTGATCTCGGAATCCACGCGCCAGCGATCCCGCGACGGCGCGGACGTGTTCACGCCGCTCCAGCAGAACAGCTATGCCGGCTTCGCTCTTCTGCAGCTGCCCGTGGGGGAGCGGCTGACCCTGCGGGCCGGCCTGCGCTACGAGCATTTCGACCTCGACGTGGCGGGCTACACGCGGCCGACCACCTTCGCGGCGACCGCCGCCCGCAATGCCCTCGGCTACTCCACCTTCGTGCTGCCGGCGCTCGCCGTCACGGGCGGCCGCTTCGCCTACGCGGCCCCGACCTTCAACGCCGGCGCGACCTTCAACCTCCTGCCCGGCATCGATCTCTACGGCGGCTTCAGCCAGGGCTACGCGCTCGCCGATATCGGCGCCTTCACGCGGCGGGCCGGCCTGTCGCTCGCCTATGCCTGCCCGGTGACGCGGCCGTTCTGCCTGCCCGCGGGGACCGCCGTGGCGTATGCCAGCATCGCCCCGCAGGCGCAGATCGTGAACTCCTACGATTTCGGCCTCCGCGGCCGTGCGGGGATCTTCTCGGGCTCGCTGGGCGGGTTCGTGTCGACCTCGGACGAGGGCACGACCTTCGACCCGCTGACCAGCCGGCTGAGCCAGCAGAAGGAGATGATCTACGGCGTCGAGTTCACCGGCAACGCGCAGGTGAGCGAGCAGCTCAGCCTCGGCGCCGTGCTCGGCTATCGTGAGGGCCGCTACGATACCAACCGGGACGGGCGCCTCGACAGCGATCTGCCCAACAACCGCATCGGCGCGCCCTTCCGCGCCACCCTGTCGGGGACGTACCTGTTCGAGAACGGCGTGTCGTTCCGCCTCGAGGGCGAGGGTTTCAGCGGGCGCAACGCCCGCATCGACCTGGTCGGCACCCGCTACCGCCTGAAGGACGCCTTCACGGTGAACGCCGCCGTCGGCGCGCCGGTGGCCGGCGGCGAACTCTACGCCTTGTATCTTGAAGTTGCCCGCTGGCGCGAAGCCAGCGAGGCTACATGGTGAGGGTCAGCCCGCGTTCGCCTTGGGCTTGTAAGCCCGTGACAGAGCAAGGTGCGGCCCTCACCCCGACAGTCCCAAACCCGGACAGCCGCTCGGGCCCGAGCCCGCATTTGCAAGGTAGGGTCATGGACGAACAACGCACCATCTTCGTCGGCATCGACGTGTCCAAGGACCGTCTCGACGTTCACCTCAGACCCTCGGGCGAGGCCTTCCATGTCGCTCGGGACACCAAGGGGCTGGAGGTTCTCGCGCGCCGCTTTGGTAGCCTTCCAGTTGCCCTTGTCGTCCTGGAAGCCACGGGCGGCTTCGAGGCGAGTGTCGCTGCAGCGCTTGCAGTGGCCGGACTGCCGCTCTGCATCGTGAACCCACGCCAGATCCGCGACTTCGCCAGAGCCATGGGCCGGTTGGCGAAGACCGACACGCTCGACGCTGAGGTGATCGCCCTCTTCGCCGAACGCATCAGACCACCTGCCAGGCCCCTGCCGGAACCGGAGAGAAGCCACTTCGCCGAACTCGTGAGCCGGCGCCGCCAGATCATCGGGATGATCAACATGGAGACCAACCGCCGCGATCAAGCCGTGGACAAGCAGCTGATCCGGAGGCTCAATCGGCACATCACCTTCCTGGAGAGAGAGCTCTCGGAACTCGACGGTGACATTGGTCAAGCCATCAAGGCCTCTCCGGTCTGGTGCGAGACCGAGGCGTTGCTCAAGTCCGTTCCCGGGGTCGGCGACGTCACCGCGCGCACGCTTCTGGCTCAGCTGCCTGAACTCGGCACCATCGGACGCCACCAGCTTGCCGCTCTCGTCGGCATCGCTCCGATCAACCGCGATTCTGGCCTGATGCGCGGCCGGCGATCCATCGCGGGTGGGCGAACATCTGTACGGGGCGTGCTGTACATGGCAGCGCTGACCACCATCCGCCGAGGCTCTCCGTTCCGGCCCTTCTACGAGCGACTCACGCTTCGTGGCCGACCGAGGAAGGTTGCTCTCGTGGCAGTGATGCGAAAACTCCTCGTCACGCTCAATGCCATCGTCCGCAACCGCACGCCATGGCAATCGGTCATGGCTTGATCTTCAACACAGCCGCTCCGTCGACAACCTCTTCGACGCCACCTTCTGGAACCCGACCGCGACATCGGTGCGCAACCTGACCGTCTACGGGCTCGGGCGCACGGTCACGGTCGGCTACCGCAGGACGTTCTGAGCCGATGGTCGCCGTGGAAGAGACGGACGACCTCGTCGTCCTGCGCTATCTCGGGCCGCCGCAGGCCGGCGACGAGGCCGCCTATCTCGACGCCCTGGAGCGGATCGGCGCGCATGCCGGACCCTTCGCGCTGATCTTGGTGCTCGGCGGCGTCGGCAAGCTTTCGGCCGCCGGGGAACGCGCCCAGGCCCTGTGGTTCAAGCGCACCCGCGCCGACCTCGACCGGCGCTGCAGCGGCCTCGTCATCGTGCGGCCCGGCTTCACGGAGGGCGGGGCGGAGGTGTTCCGCCGGCTCTGGCGCTTCCCGATCCGGATCGCCCCCAACGAGGCCTCCGCCCGCGCGGCGGTGCGGGACTTTCCCACGTGATCGCCGCCCGGTCCGAGCGGTATCGGCTCTTCGCCGTGCTCGCCGCGCTCTACATGGCGCAGGCGATTCCCTCCTACCTGATCGCGGCCGCGCTCCCGCCGATCCTGCGCGAGGCCGGCGTCTCGCGCGCCGCGATCGGCTATCTGAGCCTGCTGTTCCTGCCGCTCGTGCTGAAGTTTCTCTGGGCGCCGGTGGTCGACCGGGTGCGGCCCTTCGCGCGGGCACACCGGGCGGGCTGGGTGATCGTCACTCAGATCGGCGTCATCGGCTGCATCCTGGCGATGCTGCCGCTCGGACCCACCGACGTCGCCGCCCTCATCGGCGTCGGCTTCGTCGCCGCCCTGCTGATCTCGACGCAGGACATCGCGACCGACGGCTACGCCGTGATGCGGCTGCGGCCCGAGGACCGCGGCATCGGCAACGCCATCCAGGGCGGCTCGGTCGCCCTGGGCGTGGTCGTCGGCGGGACGCTGAGCCTCGTCCTCTACCATCATGCCGGCTGGCGCGTGATGCTGCTCACCGCCGCCGCCTTCTCGCTGCCGCCGCTGGCCGCCGCCGCGTACATGCGGGAAGGCGACCCCGCGTCCGACCGGCGGGCGCCGCGTCCGTCCATCCGCGCCTTCCTGCGGCGGCCGGAGGTGCGCACCATCCTGTGGGTCGCTCTCACCTACCGGGTCAGCGAAGGCCTCGTGAAGGCCATGGAGGGGTCCTACCTCGTCGATGCCGGCGTGCCCCTCGACCGAATCGGCTACCTGTCGGGCTTCTCGGCGGCGACCGCGGGGCTCGCCGGGTCGGGCGTCGCCGCCCTGCTGGTGCGCCGCTGCGGCACCGCCGCCACCCTCGGCCTTCTCGGGGTGCTGCGGACCCTGTGCTTCGCCCTGTTCGCGGCCCATGCCCTCGGTGTCGTGGTCGGCCTGTGGCCGCTCTTCGGCGCGACCGGATTTCAGACGCTGATCCGCTACATGGAGATCGTTGCGCTCTACAGCCTGTTCATGGCGGTTTCGTCGACCGACCAGCCCGGCACCGACTTCACGATCCTCGCCTGCGCGCAGCTCGTCGTCTACCTCGTCGGCTCGCTGATCTCGGGCAAGCTCGCCGACCTCCTGGGCTACGGCGCCCTGTTCGGTCTCGCCACGCTGCTCTCGGGCGCCGCCACGGTGGCGACCGTGCGGCTGCTCGGCCGCAATCCCGGGCCGACCTGATGGCTCGGCCGGTGCCCGAGCCGCGCGGCCGCGGGGATCAGCGCGAGGCCCAGGGCCGCGCAGAGCCAGGGCGGCAGGTCGGGTGCGATGCGGAAGGCCGCGCCGCCGCTCAGGGCTCCGATCCCCTGGCCCAGCACGTGCGCGCTCGCCAGCCAACCCGCGGCCGCGGCCTGGGACGCCTCCGGCACCCGGGCCACGAGGGCGGCGGTGTAGGTCGGCGTCGCGAGGGCGATGCAGGCGCCCGCCAGGACCGCGCCGAGCACCGCGAGCCACGGCGCCTGAGAAAGCGCGATCAGGCTGGAGCCCGCTGCGAACCCGGCGAGGCCCAGGCACAGGTTGCGCCCGAGGTCCCGGCCGAGACGCGGCACCACGAGGAGCTGCATCAGGATCATCGCGACCGCGATCAGGGCGAAGGTCACCCCGGCGAGCCCCGCGGCTGCTTCGGCGCCGAGGCCGAAGCGGCGCTGCAGGAACAGGCCGAGCACGATCTGGATCTGTCCGAGGCCGATCGTGAGCGCGAAGCCGATCGCCAGGAACGGCCCCGCCGCGCGCAGGAAGTTCCGCCCCGCCCCGCCCCGGGCCGACCGGGGTCCGCCGGGGAGGTCCGGCGCGGCGAGCAAGAGGAGCGGGCTCGCCGCGAGGGCGAGGAGCGGCGCGACTGCGCCGAAGAGGCCGGCCGCCGTGACCAGCGAGCCGATTATGCGGCCGACCGAGAGGCCGGCGCCGAGCCGCCCGAGGGCTGCGGGACGCAGCGCCTCCGGCACGCCGCGCACCAGCGCGGCCTGGGCGTGCGGCATCACCCCGGCCGCTCCCGCGCCGTAGGCGATCCGCGCGCCCGCGAGGAGGGCCAGCGCCGCGGCCGCGGAGAGCCCGGGCAGAACCAGCGCGAGACCGAACAGGCCGTGACCCAGCACCATCAGCGCCGCGAGGGCTCCGAAGAGGCGGCGGAGGCGCCACGCACCGCCGTGATGCCCCCAGGCCGGCGCGCAAAGCAGGAACACCAGCGACCCGAGCAGGGCTATGCCTCCGATCGTGGCCGGGTCGAGCCCGGTGCGCGCGGCGGTCACCGGTACCAGCGCGAGGACGGCCGACTGACCGAAGCCCACGGCCGCGGCGGCCAGCGAGAACCGCGCCGCCGCGCGCCCGGACGCGCAGATGGAGTCTGGAGCCATGGGAGCCTCGTCGACGAACGGTTTTCTATCGCATCGATTCCCGATCTCGCAAGATGATTTTCTTAGTTTTGAAATAATTATATAGTACACACACAGAGTTGCCAGGTTTGATCTTCTGATCTATCGACGGAACTCACGATTTGGGAGGGGCGTTGATGGTCGACGTGGGCACTGGCGTCGGTGACATTGCTCGCGAGATCTCGGCGCGCTGCTTCCTGAACAGCCTGCTGCGCGAATGGGCTGGCTGGTCGATCGCCCCGTGGCGGCGACGGACCCCGAGGCCGGCACTGGCGCGCGGAGGCTACGCATTCCGCTGCCGAGCCGTGGCTCCGTCGTGGAGATCGCGGTCGAGCACCTCTCCTCGGTTGGGCTGCACGTGTTCCGTCTCCCGTTTCGCGAGCATCGTGCCGACGCGCCTGCCCGGGTCCTGGCCTTCGCCGAGTTCGCCGCGGCGGTCGCCCACGAGCCGGACATCGTCGGCCCGGCCGCGGCGGGGGCCGCGCCGGCCTTCCTGAGCCGGGTGCTCCAGAGCCTCGCCGCCATCGAGGACGCGCTCACCCGCGCGCCGACGCCCAGCCTCTGCCTGCACGCCGATCCGAGCTTCCTGGAAGCCGAGCGCGCCCTTCGCTACGGCCACGCGGTGCACCCGACCCCCCGCAGCCGGGACGCGTTCACGCCCGAGGATGCGCGCGCCTTCGCGCCCGAATACGGCGCGGGGTTCCCGTTGCGCTGGTGGTCGGCCGCGCCCGGGGCGGTCCTGCAGGGCGCCTCGCGGGCCGAGACAGCCGCCGAGCTCAGCGCCGGCCTCGCCGCGGAGGATCCCGCCCTCGACCGGCAGATCCTCGCGGCGGCCGAAGGCCGTGTCCTCCTGCCGATGCATCCCTGGCAGGCAGCCCGGCTCGGCCTCGATCCCGCGATCGGGGCCCTGTTCCGTTCGGGGCAGCTGATCGATCACGGTCCCGGCGGCGGCCCGTGGTTTGCCACGACCTCGCTGCGCAGCCTCTACGCGCCGCACGCGCGCCTCATGCTGAAGCATTCGCTGAGCCTGAGGCTCACCAATTCGCTGCGCCTGATCAAGGAGATCGAGTGCGCGCGCGGCCTCGCGGTCGACACGCTGCTGCAGGGACCGATCGGGGCGGCGATCGCGGCGCGCTGGCCGCACTTCCACATCCTCGGCGAGCCCGGCTACCTCGCCCTGCGCGGCCTCGACGGTGCGGCGCTGCCGCAGACGATCGTCGCGCTGCGCGACAATCCCTTCCGCGGATCCAGTCCGCGACCGGCTGCCGTTCTCGCAGCCCTGTGCGAGATCTATCCGGACGGCCGGGGCAGTGCCCTCGCCGACACGATCCTGCGCCTCGGCGGGCGGGAGAACGGCGCGCGCGGCGTGCAGGGTACCGAGGCCGTGGCCCTGCGCTGGTTCGCCCGCTTCCTGGACGTCGCGGTCGGACCGCTCCTCGAGATGCAATGCGCGTTCGGCCTGCTGTTCGGCGCGCACCAGCAGAACCTCGTCATCGGCCTCGATGAAGGCTGGCCGGCGGAGGCCTACTTCCGCGACTGCCAGGGCACGGGATTCGTGCGCGAATGCCTGCCGACCCTGGCCGAGGCCGCGCCGGGGCTCGACCTCGGATCCGGCCACGTCTTCGCCGCGGCGGAGGCCGCCCGGATCATGACCTACTACCTCGTCGTCAACAGCGTCTTCGCGGTGATCGGCGCGATCGCCATCGCCGGATTGGCGCCCGAGGCCGTGCTCACCCGCCGCATGCGCCGCTTCGTCGAGGCGCTCGCCGGGACGGACCTGCGCGACAAGACCTGCCTGCGCGTCCTGCTCGATGCCCCGACGCTCGGGAGCAAGGGCAACTTCATGATCTGCTTCCGCAACATCAACGAGAACACGGACGTGACCGATCCCCTGTCGCACTACGTCGACCTGCCCAACCCCCTCGCCGCCGGTGGCGCGGAGGTCCGGCCGTGACCGTGCGCGCGCGCGCCGGCAGCTTCGTCGGAACCGCCCCCGACGGCTGGGCCGGCACGAGCCGGCACTGGCCGGTCGCCGGCGAGGCCCTGGTGGTGGAGAGCCTACCCCGCGACGCGCGGAGTGTCCGGCTCCGGGCGACGCGCTGCGATGCGACAATCGCCGAGGCGAAACTGCACATCCCGGCCGGCGCCGACGCGGCGATCCTCGACCTCCTGCACCCGGACGGCCGGCACCCGGGCGAAACCGCGACCGTGGCGGCCCTGGTCGAGGCCGCGTTGCAGCGCTGCCCTGACGTGCGACGCCTGCGCGTCGCCGGCCTCGGTGGCGCCCCGGCTCTGATCGCCCTCGCCGGCGAGATCCGCGCCGAACCGGGTGCGGCGCCCGACGCGCTGATCGAGCGCGCGCACTTTTACCAGCTCCCGCTGCTCTGGCTGACGGCGGGGTCCCAGGCCGTCTACCCGCCGATCCGGTCGCGCGTCGGGCCGCAGGACCGTCTGCCGCCGCTCCGGCCGCCGCAGCCGACCGGCACGCTGTACCGGCGCTGGCTGCCCCACCTCGGTACCACCCTGTCCTTCCGGGCCATCGACCGGCGGCGCGACCTCGCCGTGTTTCACGGCTGGATGAACCAGCCCCGGGTTTCCTACTACTGGGAGCTGGCCCAAGGCGCGGCGGAACTCGACCGCTACCTCGCCGCTCAGGAGGCCGATCCGCACCTGTTCGGGGTAATCGGCAGTTTCGACGACGTGCCGGTCGGCTATTTCGAGTTCTACTGGGCGAAGGAAGACCGGCTCGGCCCCTACTACGACGCCGAGGATTTCGACCGCGGCTGGCACGGGCTCATCGGCAACGCCGCCCATCTCGGCCGGCCGAAGACGTTGGCCTGGTTCCGGGCGGTGAGCCACTACCTGTTCCTGGACGAGCCCCGCACCCGGCGGATCATGGGCGAGCCGCGGGCCTCGCACCGCAAGATGCTGAGCTACTGCGCGGACGCGGCCTACGAGAAGCTCAAGGAGTTCGACTTCCCCCACAAGCGCGCCGCGCTCGTCTCTTGCGAGCGCGACCGCTTCTTCCGCGAGGTGCCCCTGTGAGGCTGGGGCCCCTGCCGGGTGGCCGCCCGGTGACCGCGCCGCTCTGGCTCGACCTGAACCGCGCGCTCATCGCCAAGACCATCGCCGAACTCGCCTTCGAGGAGGCGCTCGTGCCGGAGCCGATCGATCGCGCGGGCACGCAGTGGCTGCTGCGCCTCGACGGCGAGGTCGCCTACCGCTTCCGGGCCGCGCGCCGGATCTGGGGCAACCTGGCGATCGACCCTGCGAGCCTGACCCGCGTCGTCGGCGACGTGGCGGGCCCGGCCGGCGACGCGGCCGGCTTCCTCGTCGACGCGCGCCATGTGCTGGGGATCGCGCCCGCGACGCTCTGCACCTACATCGCGGAAATCGCGAGCACGCTGGCCGCCGATGCCCGCATCGCGGCGATCGGCCGGACCGTGACGGGACCGGCGCTCCTGGCCTTCAGCGACGGCATCCTGCAGGCCTATCTCGACGGCCACCCGAAGGCGCCGGCGAGCAAGGGCCGGATCGGCTGGGGGCTCTCCGACTTCGAGGCCTATGCGCCGGAATTCCAGCCGGACATCCGGCTGCACTGGGTCGCGGCCGATCGGTCCGCCTGCCGCCTCGACCTGGAACCCGGCCTCGACGAAGCCGATCTCCTCGCCGATTCCCTCGACGGGCCGGAGCGGACCCGCCTCGCGGCGACCTGCCGCGAGCGCGGCGTCGATCCGGAGCGGTTCCTGCTGCTGCCGGTCCATCCCTGGCAGTGGCAGAACCGGGTCGCGCTGCATTTCGCGGGCGAGATCGCGGCCGGGCGCCTCGTTCCGCTCGGGACCTTCGGGCGGGCCTACAGGCCGCAGCAATCGCTGAGCACCTTGGCGAGCGCGGATGCCGGCGGTCGCCTCGACGTGAAGCTCGCCTTGACGATCCTCAACACTTCCGCGTGGCGCGGCGTGCCGGGCAAGTACATGGCGATCGGGCCCGCCTTCTCGGCCTGGCTCGCCGAGAAGGCCGCGCACGATCCCGCGCTCGCGGGCACCGTGATCCTGCGGGAGCGGGCCGGCGCCTTCTACCCGCACCCGATCTACGAGCGGATCACCGACGCGCCCTACCAATACCGCGAGATGCTGGGCGTGATCTGGCGCGACGGCCTCGCCGGCCGGCTGGCACCCGGCACCTCCGCGATGATGATGGGCGCGCTCCTGAAGGCGGACGCGCAGGGCCGCCCCCTCGTCGGCCTCCTGATCGCGCGCTCGGGCCTCGCCGCCGAGGCATGGCTGGAGCGGCTGTTCGACCACGTGGCGGTGCCACTCTACCATTTCCTCTGCCGCTACGGCGTCGGCTTCATCGCCCACGGCCAGAACGTCACCCTGATCCTGCGGGACGGCGTGCCCTGCGGCGTGGCGCTCAAGGATTTCCAGGGCGATGCCGACCTCGTCGACGGGGATTTCCCGGAGAGCCACGACCTGCCGCCGGGCGTGCGGGAGACGCTCCTGCGCCGGCCCGCCGCCCATCTGCTCCAGCACCTCCAGACGGGCCATTTCGCCAGCCTGCTGCGCTTCGTCTCGGAGGCGCTCCTGCGCGACCTGGGCGTGCCGGAGATCGCCTTCTACGGCGCGCTGGTGCGGGTCCTGCGCCGCTACCAGGCGCGGCACCCCGAACTCGCCGACCGATTCCGCCTGTTCGAGCTGTTCGCCCCGACCGTGCCGCGGGTCTGCATCAACCGCGTCCGCCTCGCCCTCGGCTACGGCGATTCGGACCAGAGGCCGGTCCCGTGGCTCGGCAGCGACCTGATCAATCCCCTCCATCACGCAGAGGTCGCCGCGGCGGAGGCCATTCCAGGGACCGCCCCGCAGATGGGCCCACAGGCACGGTTTCAGGCATCATGACGGATCACCCGCTCGATCTGGCCGGCATCGGCGTCGGCCCCTTCAATCTCAGCCTCGCGGCGCAGCTCGACGCGGTCGAGGACATCGACGCGCGGTTCTTCGACCGTGCTCCGGCCTTCGACTGGCATCCCGGGATGATGCTCCCGGAGGCCGCGCTGCAGACCTCCGTCCTCAAGGATCTCGTCACGGCGGTGAACCCGACGAGCCCCTGGAGCTTCCTGGCCTACCTCTTGGCGCAGAAGCGCTTCTATGAATTCCTCAACGCCGACTTCGGGGCGGTGCCGCGGCAGGAATTCGCGCAGTATCTCGCCTGGGTCGCCGCCCGGCTCCCCAGCCTGCGCTTCGGCACGGCGATCCACGAGGTCCGGTTCGAGGCGGACAGGTTCCGTCTGCGCGGCGCGGGCGGTACGGCCTGCGCGCGCAACATCGCCCTCGGCGTCGGCCTGCAGCCGAACCTGCCTGCCTTCGCGGGCAAGCTCGACCCGCGCGATCACGCCCACAGCGCGCAGGCCACGACGATCCTCGCGCGCGTTGCGGGCCGGCGGGTCGCGGTGATCGGCGGCGGCCAGAGCGGCGCGGAGATCGTGCTGACCCTGCTCAACCGGGCTTTGGACAGGCCGGCCTCCGTGGACTGGATCAGCCGGCGCCCAAATTTCCAGCCGATCGACGCGACGCCGTTCACGAACGAGTTGTTCACGCCCGGATATGTCGAGCGCTTCCACGCCCTTCCGGAGGCGCGCCGCCACTCGACGGTGGTGCGCCAGAAGCTTGCCGGCGACGGAATCTCCACCTCGACGCTGCAGGCGATCTACCGGCGCCTCTACACGATGCGGCACCTCACCGGGACGTCCCCGACCGGCGAGCCGACCGCCGCGAGCCTGTCGCCGCACCGCGAGGTGCTGGACGTAGAGCGGGCGGCCGGGTGCTACCGCCTGCTGATGCGCAATGGCTTCGACGGGCGCATCGAAGGTTCGCACGCCGACATCGTCGTCCTGGCGACCGGCTACCGCTTCGCGCTGCCGCCCTGCCTCGACCCGCTGCGCGACCGCCTCGTCCTCGATGCCACCGGGCGCCCGCAGGTCGGCCCCGACTTCGCCGCAGCCTGGGACGGCCCGGCGCGGAATCGCCTCTTCGTGCTGAATGGCGGCCTGATCAGCCACGGCATCGCGGAACCGCAGCTCAGCCTCATGGCCTGGCGCAGCGCCGTCATCGTCAACGCCCTGGCGGGACGCGCCGTCTTCGAGGTCGACGCATCGCCATCGCCCTTGGCGTGGTCGAGCGCTCACTTCGCGCGTCACGTTCCTGAGGGCGAGGGACGCAGGGAGGCCGACGTCTCCCGGCGCGTCGGTCCGGCGTGAGTGCGCGGCCCCCGGGTCGGTGAGCCCCCGACGGGTCGGCCGATCGGCGGCATCGTTCCGCGCGTGGCCGATCATCCAGGGCCCGGCGCGCCGCTTCGGCAAGCCTGTCTCCGGCGCTGAAAGGCCGGGGCCCGAACCTCGGTCTCGGCCCTGCGGCCTTCGAGGACACCATCGGTTCGGGAGAGGGCGCGACGCTGCGCACCGAGCGTCGCGAGCGCCGGACCCCGCCGATTGCCCGACCGCCAGGTGCGCGAAAGCCAGGTTCGCCCCGATCCCGGTAGGACCGCGTCGGGCGATCGGGGGCGCCACGCCGATCCCGCCTTGCAGTGCCGCCCGGGGGGAGCGCGATGGCTTGCACGAGGCCCATGCGGCGCGCGTCCTCCGGCCCCCAACGGTCACCGGTCGGCACGTCGCGCATCGCGTGGCCTCACCCGGCCTCCCCGGGAAACCGCACCGCGGCACCGCCTCCCGCGAAGCGGCCGGCGTGTTCTCGTCAAGTGGGGAGCCGTGTCTCTGCGGACGCGACGCGGAGGTCGGCGACGAGGCGGCAGCTCAGGGCTCGTGTTCCAGGTGTCGCCCTCTACGATCGCCACGGGCGGCTTCCTCGAAGGGCGGCCCGGTTACAGCGGGTCGATCGCGCCGGGACCGGGCGCGCGTGCGTGTCCCGCCTCCAGACCCGCGGCGAAGGCATCGACCGCGCTGCCGCGGGAGACGGTCTCGCCGTGTCCGAACAGCACCGCAGCAGGCAGCGTCGGATCGGGGTCGGATCGGCGTCGAACCCGACATACGCCCGCGCGAACGCGCGGTACGCCTCCGGATCGATGCGGCGAGGTCAGTACCGAAGGTTGGTTCAACAGACAGGACACGACGACCATAGGTCGGGACACGGGCACCACCATGATCGGCCACTCCGTGCTGTTGCCTGCCGATGGCGGGCCCAATCCGGTCGCATGCTGACCCCTTCAGCCACCCTCGGACCGTTTTGCCCCGTCGCAACGAACCTGCGGGCTGAACGGACCGCCCGGCATTGACGCCGTCGCGCCGCCATAATAGATGATGGATATAATTTTTATTGCGGTTCGGACGACGAGGGGCAGGGCGATGGATGCGAGATGGGTGATCGGCCTCACCGGCTTGGCCCTGGCGGGATGCTCGCCCGCCGAGACCGCCGTCACGCCGGAACCGCCCCTGGTGCAGACCATAGCGGTCACGTCCGCCACGGGGGCGGTCGCGCGCTATACCGGCGTGATCCGGGCCCGCACCGAGAGCAACCTCGGCTTCCGCGTCGGCGGCAAGATCTTCGAGCGCCTCGTCGATCCGGGGGACCACGTGCGCATCGGCCAGCCGCTGATGCGCCTCGACCGGACCGACTTCACCCTCGCGCTCAACGCGGCCCGCGCCTCCGTCGAGGCGGCCCGGGCGCAGATGATCAAGGCCAAGGCCGACGATGAGCGCAGCCGCAGGCTCGTCGGCGACGGCTGGACCTCCAAGCAGACCTACGACCAGAACAAGGCCGCGGCCGACGCCGCCATCGCCCAGTTCGCCAATGCCGAGGCGCAGGCGAGCCAGATCGCCAACCAAGCGGGCTATTCCGAGCTTCAGGCCGATGCCGACGGCGTCGTGATGGAGGTGCCAAGCGAGCCCGGACAGGTCGTCGCCGCCGGCCAGACGGTGGTGAGACTCGCCCGTGACGGAGCCCGCGAGGCGGAGGTGTTCCTGCCCGAGGGGAGCCGGCAGCTCGCGACCGGCGGCGCGTCGGCGACCCTGTATGCCGAGGGCGAAAGGACCTATCCGGCCAAGCTTCGGGAGCTGTCGGCGACGGCAGACCCCGCCACCCGCACCTACCGGGCCCGCTACATCCTCTCCGGCGGCGGCGAGGCCGCGCCGCTCGGGGCGACGGTCACCCTCCGGTTGAAGCCAGCTCAGGCGCAGCCGACGGTATCGGTATCCGTGCCGCTCGGAGCCCTGTTCGACCAGGGCGGCGGCTCGGCCGTCTGGCGCTACGATGCCGACACGCAGACCGTCGCGGCGCAGCCCGTCGCCGTCGCGCGCCTGTCCGAAGAGAGCGCGGAGGTCGCCTCGGGCCTGAACCCCGGGGACCGGATCGTGGCGCTCGGCGCCCACCTGCTTAAGGGCGGTCAGAAGGTCCGGCAGGCCACCGCGAGCATGACGGAGGTCGGTCGATGAGCGCCACCGGCTTCAACCTCTCGGCCCTGGCGGTGCGCGAGCGCGCCGTCACGCTGTTCCTCCTGCTGGCGGTCACCGCCGCCGGCTTCTTCGCCTTCGAGAAGCTCGGGCGCGCGGAGGATCCGACCTTCACCGTCAAGACGATGGCGGTCACGGCCGCGTGGCCCGGCGCGACCACCGCCGAGATGCAGCGGCAGGTCGCCGACCCGCTGGAGAAGCGCCTGCAGGAACTCGTCTTCTACGACCGGGTCGAGACCACGGTCCGCCCCGGCCTGACGCTGATGAAGGTGTTCTTCAAGGACAGCATGCCGCCGGCGAAGCTCCAGTCGGAATTCTATCAGGCGCGCAAGAAGCTGTCCGATCAGGCCTCCGGCCTGCCGCGCGGCGTGATGGGACCGCTGTTCAACGACGAGTTCTCGGACGTCTACTTCGCGCTGTACGCGCTCCAGGCGCAGGGGCTGCCGCACCGGCACCTCGTGCTGCGCGCCGAGGACCTGCGCCAGCGGCTCCTGCGCGTGGCCGGCGTCGAGAAGATCAACATCCTCGGCGAGCAGGCTCAGAAGATCTTCGTCGAGGTCTCCTACCAGCGGTTGGCGACCCTCGGCATCACCGGCCAGCAGCTCCTGGCCGCTCTGGCCAACCAGAACGACGTGACGCCGGCCGGCTTCGTCGAGGCCGACGGCCCGCGCGTGTACCTGCGCCTCGACGGCGCCATCGACGGGCTCGACGCGATCCGCAACCTTCCGGTGGCGGCGGGCGATCGCAGCCTCAAGCTCGGTGACATCGCCGAGGTGAAGCGCGGCTATGAGGACCCTAAGACCTTCGCGATCCGCAACGACGGTGAGCCGGCCCTGATGCTGGGCCTCGTCATGAAGCCGGGCTTCAACGGCCTCAGCCTGGGCGAGGCGCTCAATGCCGAGGAAGTCGCGATCCATCACGAGCTTCCGACCGGGGTGACCTTCACCAAGATCACCGACCAAGCGAAGGTCATCGACGACGCCATCCACGAGTTCATGGTGAAGTTCTTCACCGCGCTCTCGGTGGTGATCTTCGTCAGCCTCGTGGCGCTCGGCTTCCGGGTCGGCATCGTGGTGGCGCTCGCCGTCCCGCTGACCCTGTCGGCCGTCTTCGTCGTGATGATGGTCACCGGGCGCGACTTCGACCGCATCACGCTCGGCGCCCTGATCATCTCGCTCGGCCTCCTCGTGGACGACGCCATCATCGCCATCGAGATGATGGTGGTGCGCATGGAGGAGGGCTACGACCGGATCGAGGCCGCGACCTACGCATGGCGCTCGACCGCCGCGCCGATGCTGACCGGCACCCTCGTCACCATCGCGGGCTTCCTGCCGGTCGGCTTCGCCGCCTCCACGGCGGGCGAGTATGCCGGCAACATCTTCTGGGTGGTGGCGTTCTCGCTGATCGTCTCGTGGATCGTGGCCGTGACCTTCACGCCCTATCTCGGCGTCAAGCTCCTGCCCGACATCAAGAAGGTCGAGGGCGGCCACGAGGCGATCTACGCCACGCGAAACTACGAGCGCCTGCGCCGCGTGGTGCGGAGGTCGGTCGACCACAAGTGGACGGCCGCCGGCATCACCGTGGCGCTGTTCGCGGTCGCGGTGGTCGGTATGGGCAAGGTCGAGAAGCAGTTCTTCCCCAATTCGGAGCGATCCGAGCTCATCGTCGAGGTGACGCTGCCAGCCGGTTCTGCGTTCGCCACCACCGAGGCCAGCGTCAGGACGGTCGAGGCGGCCGTGCGCGCGCTGCCGGAGGCGCGCGAGATCACGAGCTACATCGGGCAGGGCATGCCGCGCTTCGTGCTCTCCTTCGACCCCGAACTGCCCGATCCCGCCTTCGCGCAGATCGTCGTCCAGACGGCGGACGCCCAGGCCCGCGACGTCCTGCGCGGCAAGGTGCGCGAGCTCGTCGACGAGGGCCGCTTCCCCGAGGCCCGCGTGCGGGTGTTGCAGATCGTGTTCGGGCCGCCGGTGCGCTTCCCCGTGGCCTTCCGCGTGGTCGGACCCGACCTCGACGTCATCCGCCGCATCGCCGCCGAGGTTCGGGACGTCATGATGGCCAACCCCAACATGCGTCTCGTCCACCTCGACTGGGGCGCCAAGACGCCGAGCCTGCACCTCGCCCTCGATCAGGAGCGGTTGCGCCTGATCGGCCTGACCCCGAAGGAGGCCGGCCAGCAATTGCAGACCTACCTCAACGGGACGCCCGCGACCCAGGTCCGCGAGAACCTGCGCTCGGTGGATGTGCTCCTGCGCAGCCCCGGCCCCGAGCGCCGCTCGCTCGGCGACATCGGCGATCTGACGCTCGCCACCAGGGACGGGCGGCAGGTGCCGCTCTCCCAGGTCGCGCATCTGGACAGCCGCAACGAGGATGCGGTGCTCAAGCGCTACAACCGCGAGAGCTACATCCGCGTGCAGGGCGACGTTCTCGACGGCAAGCAGCCGCCGGACATCCACGCGCAGATCTTCCCGCTCCTCGACGCGATCAAGGCGAAGCTGCCGCCGGGCTACCGCATCGACACGGCCGGCTCGGTCGAGGAGAGCGAGAAGGCGATGAACGCGCTGGTGACGGTCTTCCCGCTGATGCTGATCGTTACGCTGACGGTCATCATGCTGCAGGTGCGCTCGTTCACGACGATGTTCATGGTGTTCGCCACCGCGCCGCTCGGCCTCGTCGGCGCCGTCCCGACGCTGCTGCTCTTCCACCAGCCCTTCGGCTTCAACGCGATCCTCGGCCTGATCGCGCTGTCCGGCATCCTGATGCGCAACACCCTGATCCTCGTGGATCAGATCCACCACGACCGCGCGGCGGGGCTGTCGGATTACGAGGCCATCGTCGAGTCGACGGTACGCCGGGCCCGCCCGGTGATCCTGACGGCGGCGGCCGCGATGCTCGCCTTCATCCCGCTGACCCACTCGGTGTTCTGGGGCGCCTTGGCCTACGTGCTGATCGGCGGCGTCGGGGTCGGCACCGTGCTGACGCTGCTGTTCCTGCCGGCCCTCTACGCCCTGTGGTTCCGGGTGGCGCGGGAGCCGCGTGGCGCGGCAGCCGCCCCCGCGGCCGCGCCCGCGCCGGCCGGTCCTTGAACCGGGATCAGCCCGCACGACGCTCGTCCTCCGGGGCGTCCCGAGATCGTGCGTTCAGATCCTGAAGGTGCGGTGCGTCGACCGGCCTGCGCTTCGCCCCCTCGCGCAGTCCGGTCGATCGCTCGCGAACGGATCGTCGGTCGTCTTGCGCCATCCGCCGCGTCGCGGACGCGGATCGATCGCCGTCCCTTCAATAAATGACTCATCGCATCTATGTGGGTGGTGGAACGGCGCGAGGTCGCAGGATGCCAAGGGTCTCACAGGAACAAGCCAAGCTGAACCGCCAGCGGGTCGTCGAGGCCGCCTCGGCCCTGTTCCGGGAGCGCGGCCTCCACGGCATCGGCGTCGTGGACATCATGGCTGCCGCCGGCCTCACCCATGGCGGCTTCTACGGCCAGTTCGCCAACAAGGATGCCCTCGCCGCGGAAGCCTTCGATGCGGCGATCAGCGCCGAGTATTACGCGAACCTGGATGCCTTCATCGAGAACTACCTGTCCCTCGGGCACGTACGGACGCCGGGGCGGGGCTGCCCCGTCGCCGCCCTGGTGAACGATGTCGGGCGGGAGCCTCCGGGAAGCGCCGTGCGGGCGCGCTTCACCCAAGGGGTCAAGGGTCTCGCCGGCCTCATCGCCGACCGGTTGCCCAAGGCTTCGAAGGAGCGTCGCAGGCAGCGGGCCCTGATCGCCCTGTCGACCATGGTCGGAGCGGTGGTGCTGGCGCGGGGCGTCGACGACGAGGCGCTGGCCGACGAGCTGCTTCAGGCGGCGCGCTCGCACATTGCGGGCTGAGACGGTCCGAAACTGCGCTTTCCGGTGCCGGTCTCTCGGTCTCGGCACGAACGGCATCGAGGCCCGTCCGGCGTTCTAAAAGATGTATCTCGTAATTTATAAGCCTGCGGGCCTCCATGGGCGCAGAGCTGTTCCGTGTCGACGTCAAGGATGGGGCAGCCGGTCGGGTCACCAAGCTTGGAACCACCGGCCCGCTGGAGTTCCCGGACGCATTGCGAGCCTTCGAGGGCGGATTTCGGACGGTGGAGGGCCGTGGAGCCCTGAGCCGCGTCACGGTCAGCGGTGACGTTGCCAAGATCGAGCCCCTCCGACATGTCGCCGGTCCCACGGGCGACACGGTCCTCGGTGACAAAATCCGGGTCGCGGAGGATCCGTTGGGGCTCATGTCCAGACCGGCCGATGGCGGACGAGACGCTCCGAGCTTTCATCTGCGGTCGCCGGACGCCGAATAGCGCGTCGCCCGGCTCCCCCCGACCCATCAAGAGTTGCGGCACGGCAGCCATGGTTCAGGAAGGCCCCCACGCGGGGCACGACCCGTCCCGAGCTTTGGATCACGCGTCTTTTAGATTGTCATACACATCTATTTAGATTATTGCCGACATCAATCGACGACCATCCGGGTCGACGTTTGCGATCGATCCCGGATGAGTGCCCGCAGCGATTGGCAATCCCCCGGAGGTCCTCGATGGCTGACGACGGTGTTTCGGGCACGCACGCGCCGTCACGACGGAGGGTCGTCGCGTGGGCCGATCCCCGGTCCATCGCCGTGCCGGGTCAAAGCCTCGCGGGACTCGACTTCCTGCGCTCGCTCATAGCTGGAGAAATCCCGTCTCCGCCCGTGATCCAGCTGCTCGGGATCGAGTTCCTGTCGGTCGAGCCGGGTACGGCGACGATGCGCATGCCGGCCGCGGAGCACCTCTTCAACCCGCTGGGCTGCGTCCATGGCGGGTCCCTTGCCACGCTCCTCGACAGCGTCATGGGCTGTGCCGTGCACGCCACCTTGCCGGTGGGACGCGCGTACACGACGCTCGAGTTCCAATTGAATTTCCTGCGGGCGGCCACCGAAAGGTCCGGCCTTCTGACGGCTGTCGGGCAAGTCGTTCACGCCGGTCGGCAGCAAGCCGTGGCCGAAGGCCGGATCACCGACGAGTCCGGACGCCTCGTCGCGACCGCGAGCACGACCTGCCTCCTGTTCGATCGGCCCGGGGCCCGGACGCCGCCTACCGTCGACTGATGGCGCAGGTCCTTACCGCCCAAGCGCCGCTGATTTGGCCGGGCGCTTCAGTCCGGCCGCGTCGTCCGGCCTCAGTCTCCGCGTCCTGCGTCATGGACGAGACGCGCCTGAGGCGCGGAGGGGGGGCGGCGGCCTTCAACCGCTGCCGTGGCGTCGTCCCCATTCCATGAAGCCGTGAGGCCCCCATCGTGGACATCCGAACGCGTCGCGTGCTCGAGGCGCCCCTCCTGCCGACCCTGGCCCGAATGGCCGTGCCGAACGTCGTGGTGATGGTCGTCCAGACTTCCATCGGTCTGATCGAGACCTACTTCGTCGCCGGGCTCGGGACCGACGCCTTGGCCGGCATGGCCCTCGTCTTCCCGGTGGTGATGCTCGTCCAGATGCTCTCGGCCGGCGGCATGGGCGGCGGCATCCAGTCGGCGGTCTCGCGCAACCTGGGCGCCGGACGGCTCGCGGAGGCCGGCCTTATCGCTTGGCACGCCGCCGCCATCGGCCTCGGACTTGGCGTTGTGACCAGTCTTCTCGCGTTGCCCCTGGGACCGGGCCTCTACGCGCTGATGGGTGGAACCGGTGGCTCGCTCGAGGCCGCGACCGCCTACGCGAAGGTCGTCTTCGGGGGGGCAATCCTGATCTGGCTGTTCAACGCACTCTCGGCGGTGATCCGCGGTACCGGCAACATGGCGCTCCCGGCCGGCGTCACCTGCGTCGGGGCGCTCGTGCTGATCCCGCTCTCGCCCGCGCTGATCTTCGGCTGGGGGCCGTTCCCGAAGCTCGGGGTGGTGGGCGGAGGCGTCGCCTTCGCGGGCTACTACGCCGCCGGCTCCGCCGTCTTCGCCGCCTATATCTGGTCCGGTCGCGGCGTGCTGCACCCGAGCCGGGGTCTGCCTCGGCTGGCCTGGACGCCGTCCCGCGAGATCCTCCGCATCGGTCTGCTGTCGGGCATCGCCAGCATGACCTCGAACGTCACGGTCATCGCGGCGACCGGCTTCGTCGGGACGGCGGGGCCGGCGGCCCTCGCGGGATACGGCACCGGCACGCGGCTGGAATATCTCCTGGTCCCCCTCGTGTTCGGTCTCGGCTCGCCGATCGCCGCCCTCGTCGGCACCGCCCTCGGCGCCGGGGATCACGCGCGCGCCCGACAGGCCGCCCTGACCGGGGCCATCGCCGCCGGCGTCCTGACGGAGGCCATCGGCCTCGCGGCCGCCCTGTACCCGGCCGCGTGGCTCGGCCTGTTCGGGGGCGATCCGGCGATGCGCGCCACGGGCGCCTCCTACCTCCGCATCGTCGGGCCGTTCTACGGGTTTTTCGGGGCTGGCCTCGCTCTCTACTTCGCCGCCCAAGGTGCCGGTCGCGTCGGCTGGCCGCTCACCGCGAGCCTTCTCCGGATGGGCGTGGCGCTGGGAGGAGCCTGGGTCGCGGCATCGCTCGGTCTCGGTCTGCCGGGGATGTTCGCTGCTCTGGCGGCCGGGTTCGTCACCATGGGCCTCGTCAACGCGACGGCCTTCGCGGCGGGCAGGATGATCCTGATCAAGGCTGCCCCCGGGATGCTAGTTGCGTCCCGGACCCTCGCGTCGGGAGCGGGCCTCGAACGCCCGGTCGGGTCGTCCGGACCGGAGCCGGTGCGCACGACCTGACGCGTGGCGTCGTGACGACGCGATGCCGACAGGAAGCCGAAGGCCCTATCCCGGGAACCGGGTCAACCCGGCAACGGGCGGCATGATACGCCGTCGCCTTCGCGTTCGAAGCTCAGACGTCTCCACCGAGGTGCCACCGAGGGGCATCCTGTCCAGCCCGGTGCGCCAACGCACCGAGCCACCAGACCAACGCCGTTTCCGCTTGTCAGGTTAAATTACATATATAATCTATTTTGGCGGGTCGACCTTCTGAACCGCCGCCGCGGAGAAGAACATCGTGAACCAGACATCCAGCAAAACCGCCATCGTGACCGGAGCGTCCTCTGGCATCGGACTCGAAACCGCCAGGGCCCTCCGGGCCGCCGGCTACCGCGTGTTCGGGACGAGCCGGAAGCCCGTCCCCGCCGCGGACGCCGCTATCCGGATGCTCGCCTGCGACGTCACCGACGACGCGTCCGTCGCCGCCATGATCGAGACCGTCTTCGGTGAGACGGGCCGCATCGACCTGCTGGTCAACAACGCCGGCTTCGGCATCAGCGGTGCCGCCGAGGAATCCTCCATCGCGCAGGCTCAGGCCATGTTCGACGTCAACGTGTTCGGCATCATCCGGACGATCCGCGCCGTCCTGCCGATCATGCGAGCCCAGGAGAATGGCCGCATCGTCAACATCAGTTCGGTGATGGGCCTGATCCCGGCGCCGTACATGGCCCTGTACGGCGCCAGCAAACATGCGGTCGAAGGCTACTCCGAATCGCTGGACCACGAGGTCCGCGGTCAGGGCATCCGGGTCGTGCTCGTCGAACCGGCCTTCACGCGCACGGCTTTCGACCGGAACTTGGTCCGGTCCGACACGCAGCTCGACGTGTACGACCTCGAACGCGCCGGGAGGGACCACTTCATCAGCGCGGCCATGAAGACCGCGGATGCGCCCGAAGTCGTGGCGACCGTCGTCCTGACTGCGGCGACGGCGGCGGCGCCGAAGCGCCGCTACACCGCCGGATCCAAGGCGCGGCAGATCAGCCTGCTGCGCAGGTTCGTGCCGGCGGGTGCCTTCGACAAGAGCTTCCGCAAGGAGATGCATCTGCCCGCGGTGCCGTGACGTCGAGCGGCGCGGGGGCCCCACCGGCGCGACCGGTATCCGGCCTGCGGGTGTAGCCCGCGCGTATCCGGCGGATCCCGGATGCACGTAGGGAGCGGGTGGGCCGGTCCGAAGGCGACTGAACCGTCCGCGCCGTCACGCGCGCCTCCTGACGGCGCCGGACACTCGCTCACCCCCACCTCACCCCATCGTCACCGCGTCGAGGGGGGCCACGAACGTCAGCACCGCTCCGGTCGGCGGATAGGTGAGATGTGCGGTGCCCCCGAAGCCATGCGCGAGGCTGCGGGCGATCAGGCGGGTGCCGAAGCCTGTGCGGGTCGGCGGGGTCACCGGCGGTCCGCCGGTCTCCACCCACCGGAACCCCAGCACCAGGCCGCCATCCGCCTCCGAGACGTCCCAGCTGATGCCGACCTGTCCGGCGGCGACCGAGAGCGCGCCGTACTTGGCGGCGTTCGTGCCGAGTTCGTGCAGCATGAGCGCCAGCGTCATGCCGTGGCGCGGTCCGAGGGTCAGTTCGGGGCCCGCGACCTGGAACCGGTCCGCCACGCCGTCCCCGTGCAGGGCGACCGCACCCGCCACCAGGGCCGGCAGGGACGCCCGGGCGAAGGAACCCTGGAGAAGCACGTCGTGGGCTTGGGCCAGGGCGAGCAGCCGGGCGGCCAGGGCATCGCCGGCGGCTTCCAGCGACGGCGCCGTGCGCATGGTCTGGGCCGCCACGGCCTGGACCAGGGCCAGAGTGTTCTTCATCCGGTGGGCCAGTTCCTGCATGAGCAGGGTCTGCCGCGCCTCGGTCAGCTTCAACTCGGTGATGTCGCGCGATACGGCGAGGATGCGTTCGGAGCAGCCGGGGGGCGCGCCGATCGGCGTCACGGCCACGTCCCACCACCGCACCGTGCCGCCGGTCTCAAGCTGGGCCTGGAACCGGCTCGTCCCGCCCGTCCGCGCCCGGTCCAGGGCCTCGACGACCACGGCGCGGTCCTCCGCGCGGGTCCAGACGTCGATCCACGGGCGGCCGATCACCTCCGCCTCGTCAGGCGCCCCGAACAGGGCCGGGCCGCCGGCGCTGGCCGTGATCAGGCGGCCACCGCGGTCGAGCAACTCCAGGTAGTCACTGGCGGTGCCGCGGCCGGGCTGCGCGCCGTCGCGCCGCCGGACGGGATCCTCGGCCCGCTCGGCGAGACGGCCGGCCTCGACGCGGCTCGCGGCCTCGACGATGCGGCCGAGCCGCCGGCTGCGCTGACGCTCCCGGTCCGCCTGCGCGGTGGCCTGCGCGAGCAGCGCGCGCAGGCGCCTGTTCTCCGATTCCAGGATGTCGAGGCGCAGGTCCGCCCCGTCCATCCCCGGCAACACGAGGCCCGCATCCATCGCCCGCCCCCTCGTCTGCCGGCGGTGCGCCCATGCGCGGCGCCCGGCTGGAGGTCCACCGATCGCGCGGGACGGCGACGGCATGTCGGAAGCCGGGCGTCACCGGCGGCTTGAACCGCTTCTGGTGGCACGCCCCGCCCGCGACCGGGCGACTCGTTGGATGTCTCACGCTAGCACGGCGGAGGGGATCGTCAATCGATCTCCGTATTTGCCGGCCCGCGAGACGGTCCAAGCTCTGTCGAGTTCGTGACCGAACCGGCTACTTGTTTCTCATCAGCAGCACGAGCCAGCCGATCCCGAGCACGAAGATAATCAATCCGATCGAGACGAAGACCGGCGTGCCGAGGTCGATCAGCCGCGGCGCGAGCTGGGTCGCGAAGGCGGCCACGACCAGCGCCACGGCGACGCGCGCGGCGGCGCGCTCAATGCCGCGGGTGACCTTGTCGAGGCCCTTGATCTCGATCTCGACGGTGACGCGGCCCTGCTTCAGCCGCACCAGCATCAGGTGGATCAGGGTCGGCAGCTCGGACGCCGCGCCGTAGAGGCCCACGCCCAGGGCCTCGGCCTTCTGCTTGAGGGCGGAGAGCGAGAACTGCGTCTGCATGCTGGCCCGGACCGTGGGACCGGCGGCGGCGAACAGGTCGAAACTCGGGTCGAGGTGGCGCATGACGCCGTCGGCGGTCACCAGCCCCTTGAACAGGATGGCGAGATCGGTGGGCATGGCGAGGTCGTTCTCGCGGGCCATGTTCATGAAGTCGGTCAGCACCAGCCCGAGATTCAGCGGGATCGAGGAGTGACTCTCCACGAAGGACTGGGCCGAGACCTGAAGGCGGGTCAGGTCGGGGTTGCTGGTGCCGGTCCAGTCGAGGAGCACGGCCATCAGGCCGTCCGCGTCCTGCTTGAGCATCGCACCGATCAGCACGAGGAGCTGTGAGCGTCGCCGCTGCGACAGGCGACCGATGATGCCGAAATCGATGAAGCCGATCCGGTTGCCGGGCATCGCCAGCATGTTGCCGGGATGCGGATCGGCGTGGAACACGCCCTCGATCAGCGCCATCTGCAGGAACGCGTCGGTGCCCTTCTGGGCGAGCAGCTTCTTGTCCACCCCGGCCGCGCGCAGGGCCGCCTCGTCGTTGGGCGGGATGCCGTGGATGAAATCCTGCACCAGCACCCGCTCGGAGCAGTACTCCCAGTGGATCTTCGGGAAGACGATGTCGTCGCGGTCCTCGAAGATCTGGGCGAGCAGCTCGCAGTTGCGCGCCTCGTTGAGGAGGTCGAGCTCGCCGTTCAGCCCCTCCGCGAGGTGGCGCATCTGCTCCCGCGGCTGGTAGCGGGCCATGTCGGGCCACTCGTTCTCGACGATGCGGGCACCGTGGGCCATGAGGCGCAGGTCCGCCTCGATGATCTTGCGCAGGTTCGGACGCAGGACCTTGACGATCACGTCCTCGCCGGTGTGCAGCCGCGCCCGGTAGACCTGGGCGATCGATGCCGAGGCGATCGGGTCCGTGTTGAACTCGGCGAAGACCTCGTTGGGCGACGCGCCGAGATCCAGCTCCAGCTGCGGGCCGATCTGCTCCCACGACACCGGCACGACCTGGCTGTGGAGCTTCTGCAGTTCCTCGGTCCAGGCCGGGGACAGCAGGTCCGGCCGGCTCGCCAGCACCTGCCCGAACTTGATGAAGGTCGGTCCGAGCGCCTCGATCGCCCGGCGGAGCCGCTCGGGCTCGGACAGGCGGGTGACGTCGACCCGGGGCTGGCGCCGCGGCAGCAGCGGCAGGTAGCGCAGGCCGAGCCGGTCCACGACGCGCGTGACGCCGAAGCCGATGAGGATCGTCGCGATCTCCGACAGCCGCTGACGGTCGCGGGCGGCAACGAAGGCTGTCTTCAGCATGAAGGGGGCGATCCGGTCGGACGGGATTGGGCGTCCGGACAGCACGAGCATAAGGACTTTTTTGCGGTCGCGATGCCCGCGTGGACCGTCAGCGGCACGATATCGCGCGGTCGGACGGGCGGCGCCGGAGGCCGCGCGCCGCGCCGCCGCAGGTCGCTTCGCCGCGCTGGGGAGGTCGAAGCGGATCCGGCCCTCCCCATCGGATGACGGGTCAGAACGCCGGTTCCAGACCGCTCGCGCGGTACGCCGCGGCGGCCTCCGGCGTCGTCAGGCCGGCCAGGAAGCGGGCTGCCCCGGCGCGGTCGGTCGCGCCGCGCAGGATCGCCGCCGCGAAGGTCGTCACCTCCTGCACCGGCTCGGGGAAGGGCCCGACCACCTCGATGCCCGGCACCACCATCAGTTCGCTGATCTGCTGGACCGCGATGTCGGCCTCGCCGGAGACGAGTTTCTCCGCGGTGAAGCCCTGGGGAATGATGGTCGCCCGCGCGTTGACGGCCTCGGCGAGGCCGAGCCGCGGGAGGAGCCCGGCGAAGTAGATGCCGCTGGCGCCTGCGCGTGAATAGGCCACGGAGCGCGCCTCCGTGAGGGTGCGCTTCAGCGCCTCGACGGTCGTGATGTCCGGATGCGGCGCCCCGGCCTTCACGGCGATGCCGTAGCGGGAGCGCACCGCGTCGATCCGAGTCTCCGGCTCGACGCGGCCCTCCGCGACCAGCCGGTCCATGGCGTCCGACAGAACCAGCACCGCGTCGGCGGTCTCGCCCGCTTCCAGGGCTTTCATGATGACGGTGGTCGGCGCCCAATGGATGGCCGCCCGGGCTCCCGACGCCTCGAAGGCCGGCACCACCTGGGCGTCGAAGGCGCCGCGCACCACCAGGGCGCATTTCAGCCGCGTCGCGTTCTGCTCGTCTGCCATGCCGAATTCCATCATCCCGTCTGAGAAACCGCCGGCCTGACGAAGCGTCAGGCCGCGCGTGGTTTGTACGGTCCGCGATATCGCGTGCAGCAACATCGGATGTGTCAAGCGTCGGCGCGCAGGTGAACGCGGCCGCGGGCGTATCCGGGCGCGGTGAAACGCCCGTTCGAGGCCGGCCCGGCCCGGCGAAAGCCGGTCCTCCCGGCGCGATCCGCTCAGTCCGCGGCGAGGCCCCTTCCGGGCCCCCAGGCGCCCAGCGTCGGCTGATCGGCGGGGCTCAGGGTCTCGTCGAGGGCGGCGACGTCCGCCGGATCGACCGGAATGCCGATCAGCGTGCGCACCGCCGCCCATTCCGGCCCATCCTCCACCGCGGCGAGGGCGTCGCGGTCGAGTGCGGTGATCCGTCCCCGGTCGAGCCGCAGGATCGCCCGGCCGGTCTCGGCCTGCACGAAGCGGACGGCCGCCATCCGCCGGACGCAGGCGTGCAGGAACCCGGTATTGGCGGCCGCCGACAGGTCCGCCCCTTTGAAGACCGCATCGGGCCCGCGGGCGAAGATGTCGACCTTGCGGAAGCGGTCGATGTCGATCAGCCCCTTCACGTCGAGGATGTTGAGGATCCCGTCCGCCCAGAACGCGATGGTGCGAGGGCGCTGGTCGAGCGGCACGCTGTTGTCGAGGAACTCGCACACCACCTGCTTGTCGCGGGCGAGCGCCCAGTTGAAGAACAGGCGCGGCATGCCGGTATAGGCCTCGACGTTGTGGGCCAGCAGGTCCTCGACGGCCTTGTAGCGCCCGAACAATTCGCCGCGCTTCCAGGCCCGCTCCACGGTGTCGGCCGGAGGCGTGACCATGAATTGCATGTAGACCCGGTCGCCGAACCGGGTGAGCAGCTGGCCGCCGCCGTCGGAGCCGGCCTCGGCCTGGAAGCTGTCGAACCGGAAACGGTCGATGAGCAGGTTCGAGATCCGGCGCTCGGCCGCCTTGCGGGTGACGTAGCGGTCGAGCTTCATGTCGACGATCTCGACCTCGTAGCCCGTCAGCGTTCCGGCGTAGCGGGCGGCCGGCCCGAGGCTGTCGTAGTCGAGGAGATACTTGCGCCAGACATCGGGGGTGATCACCGCGAAGTCGGACCACGCCATGCCGAGGCGCCGGGCAAGGCCGAGCTGGTAGGGGCGGATCGTGCTCTTGCCGGAGGCCGAGGCGCCCTTGACGTTCATCACGACCGGATGGTCCTGCGGCGCAAGGCGGCGGTAGCCGCGGGCGTCGACCACCGCGGCGATCCAGGGCTCGATCTGCTCGCCGATCCGGCGGCTGCCGTAGCCGTTCGAGACCAGCGTCCCCGCGAGGGCACGCAGGAGGGCCGCGTCGCGGATGACGGCGTTCTGACGGGCGATGAGGCCGGACACCACCGTGCGCAGGGCCTCGCAGGCGGCGATCTCCAGGCCGTCGCCGGATTCGGCGGCGCGGCGCTGCCAGGTTTCGAGATGGCGCAGTGCCCGCGTGGCGAGATCCTCCCGCGGGGCTTCGGCCGCCGGCGGGCGGCGTCCGAGGAGACGGTCGAGCCAGCGCGCCTCGGGTGGCGCCGCCGCCGGCCGCTCGTCCAGGATGGCGGCGATCTCGCGGGCGAGCACCGCATCGGCCTCGGCGCGGATCCCGGCGAGGGCGGCCTCGACCTCGCCGAGGCGAGGCTCGACGCCCTCGCGCAGGATCGTGGCGACGATGGCCCGGAAGTTCACCCCGAGATCCGCGTAGACCGCACCGACCGGCACGGACAGGTCCGACATGACCCGGATCAGGACCTCGTGGACGACGAGGCGGCCGGGCCGGAAGCGGGTGAGCTGGCGGGCCGGCAGCCCGCAGAGGTCGCTGAGGTCCAGGGCGTCGCGGAGCGGCGTCTCGACGTGCTCTGGCCGGTAGACGGTGACGAGCGGCAGGAAGGCGGAGGGCAGGTCGGACCGGACGCCCGGGTTCCAGGGCCCGATCGGGGGTTCGGATTGATGGGCGACCGCATCCATCATGGTCGCGTCTCCCTTCCCCCTCTGCCGGGCGGGGTGGCTCCCGGAGGGTGTCGGGCCGAGACCTCGCCCCGCCGCGCCCCCTCCCGACGCAGGGGCCACCGCGCTCCGCGGCGGGAGGAAGGGACGCGCGTGGAAGATCCGGCGCGCGCGCCGGGCAGGCCCGACGCCCGCCCCTTCGTTGCGAGCCGGCGAGAGGTCCTAGAAGATCTTCTGGAACCAGCCATGGGCGTCATGGGTGTTGCCCCGCTGGATGTCCACCAGCAGGCTCCGCAGCCGCTGGGCCACGGGCCCGGCCTTGCCGGTCCCGATGGTGAAGCTCTCCTCCCGGCCCTTCACGGTGCCGATCGGCGTGATCACCGCGGCGGTTCCGCAGGCGAAGGCCTCGGTCAGACGGCCTTCCCGGACGTCGGCCCGCCACGCGTCGATCGTGTAGGGCTCCTCCTTCACGGTCAGACCGGCCTCCCGCGCCAGCGTCAGCACCGAATCGCGGGTGATGCCGGGCAGGATGCTGTCCGAGAGCGGAGGCGTGACCAGGGTGCCGTCCTCGAAGACGAAGAACACGTTCATGCCGCCGAGTTCCTCGATGAAGCGGCGCTCGGCCGCGTCGAGGAAGACGACCTGCTCGCAGGCCTGGGCGGCGGCCTCCGACTGCGCCGCGAGGCTCGCGGCGTAGTTGCCGCCGCACTTGGCCGCTCCGGTGCCGCCCGGTGCCGCGCGGGTGAAGTGCTCCGAGATCCAGACCGTGACGGTGCCGGTCGGATCCTTGAAGTACGAGCCCACCGCCGAGGCGATCGTCACGAACAGGTATTCCGACGCCGGCTTGACCCCGAGGAACGCCTCGCTGGCGATCATGAAGGGCCGCAGGTAGAGGCTACCATCGGGGGTGTCGGGGATCCAGGCGCGGTCGATCTCGACGAGCTTGCGCATCGCCTCCACGAAGGCGTCCTCAGGGAACGGCGCCATCGCCATGCGCTCAGCCGAGCGGCGGAAGCGCCGGGCATTGGCCTCGGGCCGGAACAGGGCGGCCCCGCCATCGGCGGTCCGGTAGGCCTTCAGCCCCTCAAAGATCTCCTGCGCGTAGTGCAGCACCGCGGCCGCGGGATCGAGCGGGATCGCCTCGCGCGCCTGGATCCGCGCGTCGTACCAGCCGCGGCCGGCCGAGTAGCGCGCCACCACCATATGGTCGGTGAACACCTTGCCGAAGCCGGGATTCGCCATCAGCCCGGCCCGCTCTTCGGCGGTCCGGGGGGCGGGATGACTTTTGATCTCGAACGTCAGGTCGCTCACGGTGTGGTCCTCATCGGCTGAGGTTCTTATGGCGCGCTCCGGCGCGCGAATCTACGGAGCCGGCGCATGATGGTGTCGCCGCGCGTGCGCGTCACTCCGTCGTGGCGATCTCCGACAGCTGAAGCCGGTGCAGGCGCGCGTAGGCCCCACCGGCGGCGATCAGATCGTCGTGCCGCCCGGTCTCGACGACGCGCCCCGCGTCCATCACGGCGATCCGGTCGGCGTCGCGCACCGTCGACAGGCGATGGGCGATGACCAGGGTGGTGCGGCCCCGCATCAGCCGGGACAGCGCCTCCTGGACCAGCCGCTCCGACTCGGAATCGAGGGCCGAGGTCGCCTCGTCGAGGAGCAGGATCGGCGCATCCTTGAGGAAGGCGCGGGCGAGCGCCACCCGCTGCCGCTCGCCGCCGGAGAGCCGGCCGCCTGCCGGGCCGACGCGGAAGTCGTAGCCTTCGGGCAGGGCGGTGACGAAGGCGTGGGCCGCCGCGGCCTGGGCGGCCGCCTCGATCTCCGACCGCGCGGCGCCGGGCCGGCCGAACCCGATATTGGCCGCGATCGTGTCGTCGAAGAGGACCACCTCCTGCGAGACCACGGCCACCGCGGCGCGCAGGGAGTCCAGGGTCACCGCTCGGACGTCCTGGCCGTCGATGGTCACGGCGCCGCCGGTCACGTCGTAGAGCCTGGGGACGAGGTTGAGCAGCGAGGATTTCCCGGATCCCGAGCGCCCGACGAGGGCCGTCACCGAGCCCGCGGGGGCCGCGAGGTCGATCCCCTCCAGGGCGGGCGCGTCCGGACGGTAGCGGAAGTGGACGCCCGAGAACCCGATCGCCCCGGCGGTCACCGTCAGCGGGCGGGCGCCGGGCGCCTCGCGGATGGCCGGCGCCTCGTCCATCACGTCGAAGTAGCGCCGCAGCGCGGCGGCGGCCTCCTGCAGGATGGCGTTGAGGTTCCCCAGCGCCCGGGCCGGCTGTGCCGCCAGCAGGAGCGCCGCCACGTAGCCGGTGAAGTCGCCGACCGTCTTCTCGCCGGCCAGTACCCGCTGACCGACGAGCACCAGCACGCCGGCCACCGCGATGCCCCCGCCGATCTCCAGGAGCGGGTCGAGGCGCCCGCGCGCGTTGGCGGCCTTCATCTTGAGGCGGCGCACCTCGTCGAGGGCCGCGGCGGCACGGCCCTTGAGGTAGGCTTCCATCGCGTAGGTCTTGGCGACGCGGGCGCCCTGGAGGCTCTCGGAGATCAGGCTGGCGGTGGCGCCCATCTGCTCCTGCGTCGAGGTCGAGACCCGCCGGAGCTTCTTGCCGATCCGCCCGATCGGGCCGGCCACGAACGGCACCGTCACGCCGGCCACCAGGGTCAGCACCGGATCCATCCAGATCAGCGCCGCCACGAGGCCGATCAGCATGGCGATGTCGCGCAGCAGCACTGTCGAGATGCGGGTCAGCGCCTCCTTGATGAAGGCGAAGTCGGTGGTGAAGCGCTGAGTCAGCGCCGCCGGGCTCTCGCGGCCGAGCTGGGCGAGGTCGGAGTCGATCAGGTGCCCGTAGAGCGCCGCCTGCATGTCGGCCTCGACCCGGGTGACCACCCGGTTGGTCAGCACCGTCTGGCCATAGAGGGCGAAGCCCCGCGTGGCCGTGACGACGATCACCACCAGCGGCCCATAGGCGATCGCCGCCGCATCCTTGCGGTCGAAGGCGTCGAAGGCCGCCTTGATCAGCGCCGGGTAGAGCCCGGTCGAGGCGCCAACGAGCGCGACCAGCGCCAGCACCACCGCGAGGGTGGCCCGGTGCGGGTACAGCCAGGTGCGCCAGAGCCGGGCGAGGAGGGGAGCCGTGTCGCCGGGGAGGCGCGCCATGAGACCTACCGGGTCGGATCCGTGCCGCCGTCCGAGCAGGATGCGCGGCGGCAGCGGTGTGCCGCCGCCGCCGCCGCGGATCAAGGCTTTTGGTCAGCGGTCCTCGCCGCGCGGCCCGCTGGCGTCGTCGTGGCCGCGGCGCCAGCCGCCGTGCTGGGGCCCGCCCATTGGCCGCGCGAGGATCATGGCGCGCCGCTTCTGGTCAACGTCCAGGCTGGCATAGAGCGGCTGCGACGCGTCGGCGAGCTTGCGCAGGGCCTCGCCGCGCGCGGTCGCGGCATCCGCCATCGCCCGCAGGGCGGCGGGGGCATCGTCGCCGAATCTGGGGCGGTCGCGCATCGCCTCACGGCGCTGCTGGCGCAGCTTGGCCATGTCGCGGATCGCCGTCTCCACCGGCGGCCACAGCTTCTCCTGGTCGCCGGTGAGCTTCAGGCCGGCATGGAGGGCGGCGATGCGCGCATCCGTGAAGGCCGCGCGATCCTCGGGGCTCAGCGCGCTCCAGCGCCCGTGGCCGCGAAAGCCCTCGGATCCTGGCTCGCGCGCGGCGGCGGCGCCCGCGAGACCCAGGCCGAGGGCACCGGTGACGAGGAACGCCGCTCTCAAACGTCGGGACATGGAAACCTCCGTCTCACGCTCGGGGCGCCGTCGCCGCAACGGACTCCGACGGTCGCCCCAGGCTCTCCATCTGGCGCCGGCGATGTATCCCGCTTGTGTATGTAACAATGTTACATTAGGTCAGCGGGACGGGATGGAGCGGGAGGCGAACGGTGCGGCGCGCAGCGAGAACATGGCGGATGGCGGGGCTCGCGATCCTGTCCCTGTGGCTGGGCCTCGCAGGGCCGGCCCGGGCCGCGGGGGAGGGCGCGCCGGTCCGGGTGGTGGCGAGCTTCTCGATCCTCGGCGATCTCATCCGGCAGGTCGGCGGCGCGCAGGTGGCGGTGACGACGCTGGTCGGGCCGGATTCCGATGCCCACGGTTTCAGCCCGTCGCCCGCCGATGCCCGCAAGCTCGCCGAAGCCGACATCGTGTTCGTCAACGGCCTGGGCCTGGAGGGCTGGCTGGACCGGCTGATCCGTGCCTCCGGTACCCGCGCGCCGGTGGTGGTGGCCTCCGCGGGCGTGAAGCCGATCCCCGCCGAAGGCGGCCACGGCGACCATGATCACGGCGGCATGGATCACGGCGGCATGGATCACGCGGGACAGGATCACGGCGACCACGCCGTCGACCCGCATGCGTGGCAGGACCTCGCCAACGTCCGGATCTACGTGGCCAACATCCGGGACGGGCTCGCCAAGGTGGATCCCGGCCACGCCGAGGCCTACCGGGCTGCCGCTGCCGGCTACCTCGCCAAGCTCGATGACCTGGAGCGGGATGTGCGCGCGGCGATCGACTGCATCCCGGCGGAGCGGCGGCGGATCATCACGAGCCACGACGCTTTCGGGTATTTCGCGTCGGCCTACGGCCTGCGCTTCGTCGCCCCCCAGGGTGTGTCGACCGACAGCGAGGCCAGCCCCCGGGACGTGGCGGCGATCATCCGGCAGATCCGCCGGGACCGCGTCCCCGCGGTGTTCCTGGAGAACATCAGCGACCCGCGTCAGATGGCACTGATCGCCCGTGAGAGCGGGGCCCGCATCGGCGGCAAGGTCTTCTCCGATGCCCTGTCGCGGCCGGACGGGCCGGCCCCGACTTTTCTCGACATGATGCGGAGCAACCTGCGGGCGTTCTCGGCGGCGCTGGCGCCCGGCTAGGGCGCATCGGTCCGAGTTTTTCCGACGGCGACGCGACCCGTGATGACCCCGCCGCCGCCCGGGACGGCGCGCTTTCGCCTCTACCGGGTCGGGCATGACATAACGTAAACCGGCGGTTAAGAGGCCCCCACTAGCCTTACAGAACGGGTGCCAGCCGATCCTCGTGCGCGAGGGCTCGAGGCCTTGGGGCCTTGTGAGAACGGCGTGGCTCGGAGATCGCGTGGCTTGGGGCCCTGACCGCTGGCGCTTCTATCGGCTCGTCGGACGCGAGGCGGCGCGGTCGTTCCGTGCCGTCGGCGCCAGCCTCACCGCCCCGCCCGACATCCTCGCCCGGATGCGGGTGACCGGGCTGGTGATCGCCCCGCAGGACCTGCGCACCTCGGACGCGACCTTCGCGGACGACATCTATTCCGGCCTGTTCGTCTTCGCCGGCCGCTCGTTGGCGGCGAGCGGGGGCTCGCCCTTCGACTACGCCGCGCCCTCGTCGGAATGGGCCGACGAGCTCTACGGCTTCGGGTGGCTGCGGCACCTGCGCGCCGCCGACACGGCCCTGGCCCGCGCCAATGCCCGCGCCTTCGTGGCGGATTTCATCGCCGGCCGGGGCGATCCGGCGCTCGCCCGCCAGACGCCGGTGGCGGCGCGGCGGCTGATTTCGTTCCTGTGCCAGTCGCCCCTCGTGCTGGAGGGAGCCGACCACGGTTTCTACCAGAACTTCCTCAAGGTGATCGCTCGCAACGCGCAGCAACTGGAGCGCGACATCCGGCGCGGCGTGCCGCCGCAATGGCGCCTGAACGCCGCGGTGGCGCTCTGCTACGCCGGTCTGTGCTGCGACGGAATTCAGCCGATCCTGCGTCGCGCGACCCGGATCCTGTCGCGGGAACTCGACCGGCAGATCCTGACCGACGGCGGCCATCGCTCGCGCGACCCGCGCTTCGCCATGGAACTGCTGCTCGATCTGCTGCCTCTGCGGCAGAGCTATCTCAGCCGCAGCGTCGAGCCGCCGATGGCCCTGCTGCGGGCCATCGACCGGATGCTGCCGCTGCTGCGGCTGCTGCGGCACCCGGACGCCTCGCTCAGCCACTTCAACGGCATGGGCGCCACCGACGCCGACCACCTCGCGACGCTGCTCGTCTACGACGGCGCGCTCGCCCGGCCGCTGATGCACGCGCCGAATTCGGGCTACGAGCGCCTGGAAGGCGGTCGCGTGGTGATCGTCGCCGATGTCGGCGCGAGTCCGCCGCTGCCCTACTCGCTGAACGCGGGGGCCGGCTGCCTGGCCTTCGAGATGTCGAGCGGACCCCAGCGCATCGTGGTCAATTGCGGCCTGCCGGCGAGCGGGCCGGACCTGCGTCTCCTCGCGCGCTCGACGCCCGCGCATTCCACCGCCACCGTGGCGAACGCGTCCTCCTGCCGGTTTCTGACCCGCACCGGGTGGTGGGGCGAGCGCCAGCTCGCCGACTGGCTGATCCGGCGGCGCGGGTCCGTGGTGCTGAGCGGTCCGTTGTCGGTCGCGGCCGAGCGGGCCGAGGACAACGACAGCGTCGTGCTGGCCGCCCGGCACAACGGCTACGGTCCGGAATTCGGCATCGTGCACGAGCGCCGCTGGCAGCTCTTCGCCGCCGCCGCCCGGCTCGAAGGGCGGGATGCCTTCCTGCGCCAGGGCAAGGGGACCGGCCGCGGGCGGATGCGCGGCCACGACGTGGCGATCCGCTTCCACCTGCATCCCGGCATCGCCGTGCGGGGCGTTCCGGAGGGGCTCGAACTGGCCTCGGCCCTGGGCGAGATCTGGACCTTCCGTGCGGAGAATGCCGAGATCGGACTGGAGGAGAGCGTGTACTTCTCGGGTCTGACCGGACCGCGCCGCACCGACCAGATCGTGCTCCACCTGCGCGTCTCCGAAGACGTCGAGGTGCGCTGGAGCTTCGAGCGGCTGGCAGCCGCGCCGCTGCGGGGCGTGGCGCCGGCCTGACCGGACCCGCTGGCCCGGTTCCCCGTTTCCATGCTACCGCGCCCGAAGATCTCGAATTTCGGCACGAATCCATGGCGCACGATCAGGTGCGGGTCTCCCGCGCCCTCCTCTCGGTCTCGGACAAGACCGGCCTCGTCGACTTCGCCCGGGCGTTGCACGCCCGCGGCATCGCGCTGGTCTCGACGGGCGGCACCCACCGGGCCCTGAAGGAGGCCGGGCTGCCGGTGACGGAGGTCGCCGACCTGACGGGCTTCCCCGAGATGATGGACGGCCGGGTGAAGACCCTGCACCCGGCGGTGCATGGCGGCCTGCTGGCCATCCGCGACAATCCCGAGCACCAGGCGGCCCTCGCCGCGCATGGGATCGGGGCGATCGACCTGCTGGTGGTGAACCTCTACCCGTTCGAGGCCACCATCGCGGCCGACAGGCCGGATGCCGACTGCATCGAGAACATCGATGTCGGCGGGCCGGCGATGATCCGCGCGGCAGCCAAGAATCACGCGGACGTGGCCGTGGTGACCGACGTGTCGGATTACGCCGGCGTGCTCGCCGCGCTGGAGGCCCATGACGGCGCTATCGGCGCCGACCAGCGCCGCAAGCTGGCGCAGAAGGCCTTCGCCCGCACGGCGGCCTACGACGCCGCCATCGCCAACTGGATGGCCGGCCGCTTCGGCGCCGACGAGCCGGCCCTGTTCCGCGCCTTCGGCGGCACCCTGGCGCAGGGGCTGCGCTACGGCGAGAACCCCCACCAGACGGCCGCCTTCTACAGGGCGCCGGGGCGGGTGCGGCCGGGTGTGGCGACGGCCCGCCAGCTCCAGGGCAAGGAGCTGTCCTACAACAATTTCAACGACACCGACGCGGCCTACGAGTGCGTGGCCGAGTTCGACGCCGAGCGGACGGCAGCGGTCGCCATCATCAAGCACGCCAATCCCTGCGGCGTCGCCGAGGGTGCGAGCCTGCTCGAGGCCTACGAGCGGGCGCTCAGCTGCGACCCGACCTCCGCCTTCGGCGGCATCGTGGCGCTCAACCGGACGCTGGACGCCGAGGCGGCGCGCAAGATCGTCGAGATCCTCACCGAGGTGATCATCGCCCCCGACGCGACGCCCGAGGCGGCGGCGATCATCGCGGCCAAGAAGAACCTGCGGCTCCTGCTGGCCGGCGGCCTGCCCGATCCGCGCGCGCCGGGCGAGACCGTGCGGACCCTCGCGGGCGGCCTGCTGGTCCAGGGCCGGGACGCGGCGGTCGTCGACGACATGCCGTTCAAGGTCGTGACCCGCCGCGCGCCGAGCGACGCGGAACTGGTCGACCTCCGGTTCGCCTACCGGGTCGCCAAGCACGTGAAGTCGAATGCCATCGTGTACGCGAAGAAGGGCGCAACCGTCGGAATCGGGGCGGGACAGATGTCCCGGGTCGATTCCTCGCGCATCGCCGCCTGGAAGGCGGCCGAGGGCGCCAAGCGGCTCGGTCTGTCGGAGAGCCTCGCGATCGGATCGGTCGTGGCATCTGACGCCTTCTTCCCCTTCGCGGACGGCTTGATGACCGCCGCCGAAGCGGGCGCCACGGCCATCATTCAGCCCGGCGGCTCGCTTCGCGACGCGGACGTGATCGCCGCCGCCGACGCGGCGGGGCTCGCCATGGTGTTCACCGGCCACCGCCACTTCCGCCATTGAGCGTGTGCCTGGCCGGGACTCGCCGGTCCTGAAGCCGATCCTGCGATGCGGCGTCGGCCGTCCGGGCCGGTTCCGGGCCCCGCGTCGATAGCCGAGGACTCCTCCGAGGTTTCGGCCGTGCGGCGGCATCGCGCAACGGGATCCGCGATATCTTGGCCGCGCGGGTTGTCGCGCGGGTTCCTCTTCCCCCTGGGCGCCCACGGGATTCCCGCGCCCATGCCGGAGCGGCAGGACGGCGTGTGATGCCGCAAGCCCGAGCCGGACAGGGGGCCGTGGCACCGCTCCCGCCGGCTGGGCAGGCCGTGCCGTGCGCCCGGCCTCCAAGGGACCGGGGGCTCGAGGCAGCCTCGGGCAGTGCTCCCGGTCAAGTCTCGTCCACAGCAGCGTGACGGACCTCGATCACCGGGATTGCACGACTGGCCGGCGTGATCGGATGCCCGTCGGGGCGGCGCGTTCACGAATCGTCGGGATCGGGTCGCCGGATCTCAACCGCCGCAACCGGCCTCCCGCTTACCGAGTATTGAGCTTCAGGCAGGCGCGAAATTGGAGATAAACGGAATTGCATTATCGAAGGGTACGACGACGTCTCCGATGCGAATTCAATATCGTTGTTCGACGCGCCCGGTCAGACCGTGAGGATCGGGCCCGAAGGCTTGCTATTTCATTCCCGTGCCGGCATGTTTACGGAGTCGGTCGAGTCAATGTGCACAAGACTACTAAAATTATAGACACCAGGTCGTGAAATGCTGGTCGCTGCGATGTTGTTCGGGGTCGGATGGCTGATCGGTCGTGTTTTCACCGCCGTCATCCTGTTGATGACGTCGTGCGTCATCATGTTAACTGCGCTGACGATCTTCGCCAGTGTCTATGGGCTCGATCTCCTTCATGTTCTGATCACGCTCGGATACCTCGCCGCCCATCAATCCGGCTACCTGCTGGGCGCCTATTGCAACGATTTCCAGGAACACAACTGACGTCGCCCGCCGTCACCACCACCAGACGAGCCGTCCAGCCTCGGTGTTGATGGCGAACCAGATGGCGATCGTGGCCGCAAACCAGCCGAGCACAAATGCAAGTGGTGGCCGAGATCCGGCTTTGCGCCGCAGGTTCGCCGTAGCATCGCGCACGTTCAAATCCTGAGTTCCTATCGAAAGGCAGCCCTATACGGCCGAGAGCCCATTCTGGTTCCCCTGGTCAAGGGCCTTAAGGTGCGAACAGTGGTTTTTGGTGCTCAGATCGATCCTTCCCAGACCGCATCCGGAGTAGATCTGGCTTCGATGATCGACGACATACTGCCGGGAACATGACTACGATCAAACACGTGTGATCTTTATTCGGGTTTGAATTTGCTCAATGCCGGTTCCGAAAATCGGTATCATTCGATCATTCTCGCGATCATCGCGATAGCCAACGGCGAGCCGACGCGCACGAGGCCCGACGCAGGTCGCCGACGACGTGGATCGGCTGTTCGATCGACGGTCGCCCTCTGAGGTGCCGAAGCACAGCGGCGGCGTCGAACGGGCTCGACAGGATGAGGGGGGATGGGACCGCGTGACCGGCCCCTGGCTGGTACCGTATGGATCGTGCCCCGCGGCGCGCGGGATGGGCCGGCCTCGGCCGGTACCAAGCGTACCGGCCTTGTCGCGTGTCGCCCGCGCCCGGCCATGAACGGCGACGCCCAGGCCGCGTGTGCGGCCTGGGCGCCTGGAACCGGAGATCGCCTGGAACGCGCGGCGCCGCTCAGGTGTCCGCGAAGATATCGCGGTCCTTGGTCTCGGGCACGAAGATGAGACCGATGATCACGGTCGCGACCGCGATGACGATCGGATACCAGAGCCCGTAATAGATGTCGCCGGTCTGGGCCACCATGGCGAAGGCGGTCGCCGGCAGCAGGCCGCCGAACCAGCCATTGCCGATGTGGTAGGGCAGCGACATCGAGGTGTAGCGGATTCGCGTCGGGAACAGTTCGACCAGCATGGCGGCGATCGGGCCGTAGACCATGGTGACGAACAGCACGAGGACGAAGAGCAGGCCGATCACCTTGGCGACCTGCGGCCGGAAGATGTCGAACGGGTTCGACATCTTGACGATCTCGGGATCGCCGGCCTTCGGATAGCCCGCCGCCTGAAGGGCCGCGGAGGTGGCCTTGTTGGCCTCCGCGTTGCCGCCCTGCGGGTATGGGATCTCGGTGTCGTTGACCCGGATCGTGGTGGGCTGGCCGGCGGCGCCCGGCGCGGTGGCGTAGCGCACCGACGACTTCGACAGGAAGTCGCGGGCGAGGTCGCAGGGCGCCGAGAAGACGCGCGTGCCGACCGGGTTGAACAGCGTGCCGCAGCTCGCCGGGTCCGCCGTCACGGTGACCTTCACGTTCTCGATCGCCGCCTCCAGCTTCGGATTCGCCGTCGAGGTGATTCCCTGGAAGAGCGGGAAGAACGTCGCCGCCGCGATGGCGCAGCCGGTCAGGATGATGACCTTGCGGCCGATCTTATCCGAGAGCCAGCCAAAGACCACGAAGAAGCCGGTGCCGAGGAGCAGCGACCACGCGATCAGGAGATTGGCCGTGTAGCCGTCGACCTTCAGAATCGATTGCAGGAAGAACAGGGCGTAGAACTGGCCCGTGTACCAGACCACGCCCTGGCCCGCGACGAGGCCGAACAGGGCGATGATCGCGAACTTGGCGTTCCGCCACTCGCCGAAGGCTTCGGTGAGCGGCGCCTTCGAGGTCTTGCCCTCGTCCTTCATCTTCTTGAAGGCCGGGGATTCGGAGAGCTGGAGGCGGATCCACACGGAGATGCCGAGCAGCAGCACCGAGACGAGGAACGGGATGCGCCAGCCCCACTCGGCGAAGGCCGCTTCACCGGTGAAGCTCCGGGTCGCCAGGATCACCAGCAGCGACAGGAACAGGCCGAGGGTCGCGGTGGTCTGGATCCAGCTCGTGTAGAAGCCGCGCCGGCCGTTCGGGGCGTGCTCGGCCACGTAGGTCGCCGCGCCGCCATACTCGCCGCCGAGCGCGAGGCCCTGCGCGAGCCGCAGGACGATCAGGATGATGGGGGCCGCGATCCCGATCGTGGCCGCGTTGGGCAGCACGCCGACGATGAAGGTCGACAGGCCCATGATCAGGATCGTGACGAGGAAGGTGTACTTGCGCCCGACGAGATCGCCGATCCGGCCGAAGACCAGCGCGCCGAAGGGCCGGACGATGAAGCCGGCCGCGAAGGCCAGGAGGGCGAAGATGTCCCGCGTGGCCGGCGGGTAGGCGGAGAAGAACTGCGCGCCGATGATCGCCGCCAGGGAGCCGTAGAGATAGAAATCGTACCACTCGAACACGGTGCCGAGAGACGATGCGAAGATCACGCGCTTCTCGGCCGAACTCATCGGCCTCGCGACATCATCCGTCCGCGCCGCCGCGGTTGCCACAGCCATGACCCGATCCTCCCAAACGCCACTTGTCCCCGGTCTCAACCGGGGACACGCTGATGAACGGCTCTCGCTCGCTTTGCGCGATGCGCAGATCACCTATGCGTTACCGGAAGTCAGGCGGCGGTCAATTGGTAAAGTGTTCGTGATCGGGCTCATCAACATGGCTGCTTGCGGATGGCGGTCCCGCGCGGTCCGCAACGAAGAAGGGCGCGGCTCGCGCCGCGCCCTCCGGGCCGTTCCGATGGATCGGGTCGGTCAGTGCGCGTGCGCGCCGGATGCCCCGATGCCGGTCTCGGAGCGCACGTATTGCGCCTCGAAGGCGGCCCGCTCGCGCTGGGCGCGGCGGGACCGGTCCATCAGCGACACGATCCAGATCGTCGCGAAGGCGAGGGGCATCGAGAACAGGGCCGGGTTGTCGTAGGGGAAGAGCGGGGCGGGATTGCCCAGCGTCGCCACCCAGACCGCCTTCGACAGCACCACCATGATGACCGCCGTGAGCAGGCCGACGAGGCCGCCGGCGAGCGCGCCCCAGGTGGTGGTGCCCCGCCACAGGATCGACATGGCGAGGACTGGGAAGTTGCAGCTCGCCGCCACCGCGAAGGCCAGACCGACCATGAAGGCGACGTTCTGGTTCTCGAAGACGTAGCCGAGGTAGATCGCCACGATCCCGATCACCACGGCGGAGATCTTCGACAGGTTGACCTCGTGCTTCTCGGTGGTGCGCCCGCGGGCGATCACCTGGGCGTAGAGGTCGTGGCTGATGGCCGAGGCGCCCGCGAGCGTCAGGCCGGCCACCACCGCCAAAATGGTGGCGAAGGCCACGGCGGAGATGAAGCCCAGGAAGTACGGGCCGCCCACCGCGTTGGCGAGGTTCACCGCCACCATGTTGGTGCCGCCGATCATGTCCTTCAGCTTGTCGAAGGCGCCGGCCGGGCCGAGCTTGAAGTAGCTCGGATCCGACATCAGCAGGGCGATGCCGCCGAAGCCGATGATGAAGGTCAGAATGTAGAAGTAGCCGATCAGGCCGGTGGCGTAGAACACCGACTTGCGCGCGGCCTGCGCGTCGGAGACCGTGAAGAACCGCATCAGGATGTGCGGCAGGCCGGCGGTGCCGAACATCAGGCCGACGCCCAGCGAGATCGCCTCCACCGGGTTCGACACGAGGCCGCCCGGCGCCATGATGGCGTCGCCCTTCGGGTGGACCTGCACGGCGTTGGCGAACAGCGCCTCGGGATTGAAGCCGTACTTGAACAGCACCGCGCCGGCCATGAAGGTCGCGCCGCCCAGCAGCAGGCAGGCCTTGATCACCTGCACCCAGGTGGTGGCCTTCATGCCGCCGAAGGCGACGTAGACGATCATCAGCACGCCGACGATGATCACCGCGTAGAGGTAGGGCAGGCCGAACAGGAGCTGGATCAGCTTACCCGCGCCGACCATCTGGGCGATGAGGTAGAAGGCGACCACCACGAGGGTGCCGACGGCCGAGATGATCCGGATCGAGGTCTGGTCGAGGCGGAAGCTCGCCACGTCCGCGAAGGTGAACTTGCCGAGGTTGCGCAGGCGCTCCGCGATCAGGAACAGCACGATCGGCCAGCCGACCAGGAAGCCCGTGGAGTAGATCAGCCCGTCGAAGCCCGATGTGTAGACGAGGCCGGAGATGCCGAGGAACGAGGCCGCCGACATGTAGTCGCCCGCGATCGCCAGCGAGTTCGTTCCGGCCGAGATCCCGCCGCCCGCCGCGTAGAAATCGGCGGCCGACTTGGTGCCCTTGGCCGCCTTGTAGGTGATGCCCAGCGTCAGCAGCACGAAGAACAGGAACATCAGGATAGCCGGCCAGTTCGTGGCCGCTTGCTGCACGGCGCCGAGATCCGGTCCGGCGGCGTAAGCCGCGCTCGCCGCGATCGTGGCGAGCGTCAGGCCGAGGAGGACGCGGTTCATCGGGCGACGCTCCGCTTGAGGGCGTCGCTCAGCGCGTCGAAGCGCGTGTTGGCCCGGGCCACGTAGATGCCGGTGAGCGCGAAGGCGAACAGGATCACGAACACGCCCGCGAACAGCCCGAGGGAGGCGGTGCCGCCGACCTTCACGGCGAGGAGAGACTTGTCGAAGGCGATCAGGCCGATGAAGCCGAAATAGACGATCAGCATCAGGATCGTCAGGGTCCAGCCGAACTTGGTGCGCTCCGACACGAGCTGCTGGAATTCCGGGGTCCGGGCGATCCGCTCGACCTGCGGATCGACGTCTGTTCCAAGGTTGCGTTGTCCCGGGGGCGTCGTGCGCCCTCGAAGGTCGAGTGTCGTGCCGCTCATGGCTGTTCCTCCCGCGAGGGCACTCCGGCCCTCCGGTTCGTCGCGTTGAAACTTCGTGGTTCTTGTTGGAGACGGGCGCCGCACCGGCACCCGCCTCGATCCGATGCCGCCCCGCATCCGGCGGCGCGGCGCCGATCAGGCCCGGTTCTGCCGGTTCTCGATCAGGTCCTCGACGACGGCCGGCTCGGCGAGGGTCGAGGTGTCGCCGAGCGAGCCGAAATCGTCCTCGGCGATCTTGCGCAGGATCCGGCGCATGATCTTGCCCGAGCGGGTCTTGGGCAGGCCGGGCGCGAACTGGATCAGGTCGGGCGAGGCGATCGGACCGATGTCCTTGCGGACCCAGGTCACGAGCTCCTTGCGGAGGGCGTCGTCGCCCTCCTCGCCGTCGTTCAGCGTCACGTAGGCGTAGATGCCCTGGCCCTTGACGTTGTGCGGGTAGCCGACGACCGCGGCCTCGGCCACCTTCGGATGCGCCACCAGCGAGGATTCGACCTCCGCGGTGCCCATGCGGTGACCCGAGACGTTGATGACGTCGTCGACCCGGCCGGTGATCCAGTAATAGCCGTCCGCGTCGCGGCGGGCGCCGTCGCCGGTGAAATACTTGCCCGGGTAGGTCGAGAAGTAGGTCTGCTCGAAGCGCTCGTGGTCGCCGTAGACGGTGCGCATCTGGCCCGGCCACGAATCGGCGATGCAGAGGTTGCCCTCGCAGGCGCCCTGCAGGACCTTGCCCTCGGCATCGACCATCTCGGGGCTGACCCCGAAGAACGGCCGGGTCGCCGATCCGGGCTTGAGGGCGGTGGCGCCCGGGAGCGGCGTGATCAGGATGCCGCCGGTCTCGGTCTGCCACCACGTGTCGACGATCGAGCAGCGCCTGTCGCCGACGACGTTGTAGTACCACTCCCAGGCTTCCGGATTGATCGGCTCGCCGACCGAGCCCAGCACCCGCAGCGACTGCCGCGAGGTCTTCTTCACCGGCCCCTCGCCGCCGCCCATCAGCGAGCGGATGGCGGTGGGCGCCGTGTAGAAGATGTTGACCTTGTGCTTGTCGACCACCTCCCAGAAGCGCGACGTGGACGGGTAGGTCGGGATGCCCTCGAACATCAGCGTGGTCGCGCCGTTCGCGAGCGGGCCGTAGACGATGTAGCTGTGGCCGGTGACCCAGCCGACGTCGGCGGTGCACCAGTACACGTCGCCTTCGCGGTAATCGAAGACGTACTGGTGGGTCATCGAGGCGTAGACGAGGTAGCCGCCGGTGGTGTGCACCACGCCCTTCGGCTGACCCGTCGAGCCCGAGGTGTAGAGGATGAAGAGCGGGTGCTCGGCCTCCACCGCCTCGGCGGGGCACTCGTCGGTCACCTGCGCGGCGGCCTCGTCGTAGTAGACGTCGCGCCCGGCTTCCATGGCGACGCTGCCGCCCGTGCGGCGCACGACGATCACGTGCTCGACGAGGTCCGAGCCCAGACGCTTGATCGCCTCGTCGACATTGGCCTTAAGCGGGACCCTGCGGCCGCCGCGCAGGCCCTCGTCGGCGGTGATCACCACCTTCGAGGTGCAGCCCTGGATGCGGGAGGCGAGGGAATCGGGGGAGAAGCCGCCGAACACGATGGCGTGGATCGCGCCGAGCCGCGCGCAGGCCAGCATCGCGTAGGCCGCCTCGGGGATCATCGGCATGTAGAGCGTGACGCGGTCGCCCTTTCCGACGCCGCGGTTGCGCAGGACGTTCGCCATCCGGCAGACCTGCGCGTGCAACTCCCGGTAGGTGATGTGCTTGGACTCGTCCGGGTTGTCGCCTTCCCAGATGATCGCGGTCTGGTCGCCCCGGGTTTTCAGGTGCCGGTCGATGCAGTTGTACGCGACGTTGGTGGTGCCGTCCTCGAACCACTTGATCGAGACCTTGCCAGGCTCGAAGCTGGTATTCTTGACCTTGGAGAACGGCGTCATCCAGTCGATGCGCCTGCCGTGCTCACCCCAGAAAGCGTCAGGGTCGGTTACCGACGCCTCGTACATCTGCCGATACTTGGCATCGTCGACGTGAGCGCCCTCACGCCAAGCGGTCTGCACCTCGATGACCTTGCCTTCCATGGCGTCCCATCCCTGTTTTGGTGCCCGATCGTATCGCGGCCTTCGCCGCGCTGCCAGGACTTCCAAAGTAATGTAGCCTATATTCTACGCCGGCGGTATTATCGCCTTTTTGGCGACGCGTGTTCCGAGATCACTAAATAAATTGGGCACAATGTAAGGGGTGATTGAAGCCTCGGCGGTGCGCTGTCAACCCGAGCGTGCGGGTATCCCACGGTACACGACGCACGACCGCGGCGGCGCGACGCGGTCCTCCAACCAACCCCTTCATCCTCAGGTGCCGAAGCGGCGCGGTGGGCGCGAGGAACGGCGTCAACCAGCCTTGCGAGTTATGGAGTCGTCCTCCGAGGTCCGCTGCGCTTGCACTTCGGGCGGTGCGGGACGGTGGGACGGCCGATCCGTGGCGGCCCCATCTTCGGGTCGTGCGCCGTCAGGCCGTCCAGGCCCCTCGCGTGGAAGACCATCAGCGAGAGCCCGGCTGAGATGGGCTCGGTCTGCTGCGGGCAACACCGCGGGCGGTTTCATCAGCCACGCCGTCGTTCCGGGGCGCGGCAGGCGAGCCTGGCATCGGGAGCCGCCGCCGGCGCAAGGTCTCGATGGACCGGTGGCTCCGGATCTTGGATTCCGACCGGCGGCCCCAGGATGGCGGGGGCGCGAGCGTCGACGCGGGGGGCGGTCGCCGCGGCGCTTCTTCGCGCCGCCGGCCGCGCACCATCCGCGTACACCTTCGCGCGATTCCGATTCGTCCGCCGCCCCGAAGGGTGGCCGACCGGTCCGGCCTCAGCCGTTCGCCGCCCTCCGCGTCGGCATGATGATCTCGACGAGCGTTCCGTCCTCGGCCCGGGCCGACAATTCGAGACGGCCGCCATTGGCTTCCACGAGCGCGCGCGGCAGGGCCAGTTTGTCCTCGACCTCCCCTGCGGGATCGACGGTCCGCGATCCCGCGCCGGCGCCCGTGTCGCGCACCCGCAGGGCGATGGCCGCCTGCTCGGTCGAGCCGGTGGACACGATGATCTGGCCCCCGGCCGTCGAGCGCCGGATGGCATGCTCGATCACCAGGGATGCGGCGCGGCTGACGGAGCGCTCGTCGGCCTCGAGATCCGCCAGATCCGACGAGAAGCTCGTCCGCACGACGATGCGTCCCCGCGCCGCCTCGGCCTGGAGCCGGGCGACGCAGCCGGCCGCGACGTCGTTGAGATCGAGGGCACGCGGTTCGAGCTGCAGGGACCCGGCCTCCACGGCGGCAAGATCGAGGAGCGTCCCGACGCGCTCGAGCATCGATTCGCCCGATGCCCTGATCTCGGCCAGACAGCCGCGATAGCGGGGGTCGCCCAGCGGGCCGAACGGCTCCTTCAGCATCGCGTCGGCCAAGTCGATCATCCCGGTCAGAGGCTCGCGGAATGCCCGGTCGAGGCGGACCAGGGCTGCGCCCGACTGTCCCGAGGAATCCCCGGCCACGGTCCTGGAACGGGCGGATGGCCGGTCGAGGACGGCCACCCGGCGTCCGTCGCCGCGCGCGGCCCTCACGTCGAGGGCGATGGCGCGCCCGGCGAGCGACACGGCCAGCGGCCCCCGGATGGCGCCGCGCACGAGATCGGCGACGGTCAGCACGCTCGCGCGATCGAACAGGGCGACGAAGCTGCCGCCGACGACCTCGCGCGGATCGCAGGAGAACAGATCGGCCGCGGCCCGGTTCACGGCCACGATGCGCCCGGCGCCGTCGAGGGAGACCACGCCGGTCTCGAGGGCGTTCAACGCGGCCTCGGCGCTGGCCGTACGCTCGGCCTGCGCCGCGCGAGCCAGACGTTCCGCCGTCAACGCGTCGGCAGCGTCGGCCTCTTCGAGCGGACGCACGATCAGGCATTCGGCGGGGGCATCCGCCCACCGGCACGGACCGTTGCGTGCTTCCACCGGTCGAGCGCTTCCGTCGGCGGCGGCGAGGGTCGTCCGGCGCGCGGCCGCATCCGCGCCCGTCGCCTGCGACAGACCCGGGAACAGACCAGCGAGATCGGACGCCACCAGACTCCCGGGATCGGCGTGGCCAGTCAGCTCCAGGAGCCGGCGGTTCGCCGCGAGGATCACACCGTCGCGATGAACCAGCGCCGGCACGGGCAATCCTGCAAAAATCCCCGCATCCGCCGCTGAGGTCGCGGGAGGGTGCATCTCGGGGGGGGCGGCCTGCGGTCCTGGGAACGGCATGATCGCGCCGCCCTCCGGCCGGGGGGCCTCCGCATCCGCTCCGACCTCGTCGCCCGCGTAGCGCGCCCCGAGTGCGCGCGCGATCTCGCGGAAAGCGGCGTGCTCGTCCGTGGACAGCGACGTGTCGACCGGGCTCGCGTCTCCGGTGCCCTGCGGCGGCGCGGGCTCAGGCACCGGCGCGGGCTCAGGCACCGGCGCGAACTCTGGCGCGGGCGCGGGCTCAGGCACCGGCGCGGGTGGTGCGATCTCGGGAACGGGAACCGACCCCGTCGCGGGGCGGGCCGACGGCGCGTTGCGGATCAGGCCGAATCCACCGAAGCCCGAGAAGGCCGCATCGCCCCGCCCCAGCGGGGCGCCCGACAACTCGACCTGGAACGAGCCGGCGTCGACGGTCAGGGTCGCCCGCTCGCCGCGGAAGGTGCGCCGCTCGCGCAGGGCCGCCAGAACCCCGTCCGCGCCGGCGATCCGGCCGACCTCCGCGAGGGCGTGCACCGGATGGCCGACCAGATCCGCCAGGCCGTGCGGACCCGTGAGCGTCGTCAGGATTCCCGCAGCATCGACGCGCCAGAGAAAGCGGTCCACCCGCTTCGGCGCCTCCCCGATGGACGCCGGCGTCGGCGGCGTCTCGGGCGTCCGCACCCCGTCCGTGGGTGCCGGTCTCGCCCGCGGCAGCGCCACCGGTGCCGTGGGGATCACCAGGATCGCGGGCTCCCCGCCGTCCTGAAGGCCGCTGGCAAGCCAGCAGAGCACGGGCGGCGCGATACGGCGCGGGTCGAGGCGCAGGCGGGCGAGCCGCGGCGCGGCATCCCCCGGCGCGGCGGCCGCGACCTGAGCGGACAGCGCCGCGAGCCCGGTGCCCGCCAGGGCCCGCGCGAGGGGACGAGCCTCCTCGGAGGCGAGCAGAATGCGCCCTGCGCCGGGATCGATCACCAGATGGATCGACCCGGGCTTTTCGAGCGCCGCCGTCACGTGCGGCAGCCGCGCCCACGCCGCGAACGCGGCGGCGAGCCCCGGCCCGGCCGCGCCGGCAGTCGGTGTCAGTGTCGTCTCCAAAGCCCGCGACCTCGAGAACCCACGTCCGAACCCACGTCCAATCAATCCCACGTCCGATCCCTGTGCCCGGGGCGACCTGCCCGAAAAACGCACGCGACCGACGCGTCTTTGTAAACTCCCTTACGCCGTGACGCTGGACTCTGGCACCAACCGTCACACGTTTACGTCATGTCAACCTTACCGCCATCGGCGCGGGTGGCATATGGTGCCGAATCGGTTATTTTGCACCGCACAAAGCGCCATCCACAGACCAAGACGAGAGGAGACGAGACATGACCAACCCCCCGAACTACGAAGTTCCGACCGAGATGCGCGACTTCGCCGAGAAGAGCGTCGAGCAGGCCCGCAAGGCCTTCGACAGCTTCATCGGCGCGGCCCGCCGCACCGCCGACACCGTTCAGGGCTCGGCCGAAGTGGCGCGGTCCAACGCGCTCGACGTCTCCTCGCGCGGCTTCGAGTACGCCGAGCAGAACGTGAACGCCGCCTTCGATCTGGCGCAGAAGCTGGTCCGCGCCAAGGACATGCAGGAGGCGATGCAGCACCAGGCCGAGTTCGTCCGCAGCCAGTTCGCCGCCATCCAGGCGCAGGCCAAGGAGTTCAGCGGCCTCGCCCAGAGCGCGATGCAGCAGGGTGCCGAGCGCGCCAAGTCGGCGATGCAGCAGGGTGCCGACGAGGCCCGCAAGGCGATGGAGCAGGGCCAGGACGCCGCCAAGCAGACTGCCCAGAACGCCCAGGATGCCGCCGAGCGCGCGTCGCACTGAGACCATCCGCGACGGGGCCAAGCTTCGGCCCGCCTCCGGTCGTCCGGGGGCGGGCCGTCTCGTTTTCGCCGGTATTGCCCCCGAGATCCGCGCTGCGGACGGGAATGATCCGCGCCGAGTGAAGGGTCTACGGATGCGCCTTACTGTCTCCGGCCGGACCGGCCAAGGCCAGCCGCTCCGCCTGTGCGCCGCGGTGCTGGCACTCGCCGCCGCGCTGCCCGGCACGGCTGCGCGGGCGCAATATGTCGATCGGCCCGGTTACGACGAGCCGGCCTACGAGCGGGGTTACCGTCGGCCGCCCCGGCGGACTGAGCGCGAGCCGGTCGGCTTCAACTGCGACGCCGTCCAGCAGGGCATCTCCGGACCGAAGCCGTTCTCGTGTCCGCTCCCCGGGCCGCGGCCGCTCGGCGTGCGCTGCTTCTGTGATCTGCCGATCGCCTCGTTCAGCCCGCCGCAGACCGCGGTCGGTCAGGTCGTCCCCTGACGCAAGCGGCCGCGGATCCGGTGAGGATCGCGCGGCCGAGATCGCCGGGGAGGCGCGCGTCCGCCGCGCGCCGGAGCCGTCCGCTCAGTTCAGGACGACGACCTTGGCGCCGACCCGCACGCGCTCGTAGAGGTCGGTGACGTCGTCGTTCGTCATCCGGATGCAGCCCGACGAGACCGCCTGGCCGATCGTATCCGGCTCGTTCGAGCCGTGGATGCGGTATTCGGTGCTGCCGATGTACATCGCGCGGGCGCCGAGGGGGTTCTCGATGCCGCCGGCCATGTAGCGCGGCAGGTCGGGGCGGCGGGCGATCATGGCCTTCGGGGGCGTCCACGACGGCCACTCACGCTTGGCCGTGATGGTGTTGGTGCCGCTCCAGCTGAAGCCCGGGCGGCCGACTCCGACGCCGTAGCGCAGGGCCTGCCCGTTGCCGAGCACGAGGTAGAGGCGGCGCTCGGCCGTCGAGACCACGATCGTGCCCGGGGCGTAGGGTGCGTTGAACGCCACGACCTCGCGGGGGATCGGCTGGACCTGGGCCTGCGGCGCGGACTGGACGCCCTGGCCGTAGCCGGGGGCGTACGTGCCCTGGTAACCGTACTGACCCTGATCGGAGTAGTACTCGTCGGTGTTGTCCGTTCCGAAGGGATCGTACGACGAGGCCGCGAGGGCGGGCGTCGTGGCAAGAACAGCGGCGCCGAGGAGCGCGGCGAGAGCGGTGACCCTGGTCTTCATGAGTGGCCTACCTGTGCAATAACCTTTGCCATTACAAGCGTGAGCATAGGCTGGCAGTTCCACGCACGAGCCGATAATTTGCTGTACGGAGGAATACGCAGGCCGGTTCGGCCGTGCCGGGGCGGCGCCGTTCACTCCACCTCGTCGGTGTGGACGTCGAACCGCGCCAGATGCGCGTAGCCGAAATTGGTCGAAATGGCGCAGTCGGTGGCGTCGCGACCGCGGGCCATGACGATGCGGCCGATGCGCGGGCGGTTGTGCCGGGCGTCGAACGTGTACCAGCGCGGCCCCTCCGGCCCGTGAAGATAG
>NZ_BPQS01000023.1 GCF_022179385.1 Methylobacterium longum
CTCGTCCGAGAGCCAGAACAGGTCCGCCATCGCCGCCTCCACGGTGTAAAGGGCGGCCCTGAATCATAAAACCACAAACCCTGCAACGGCTTGGTTCGGTTCACACCCTAGCTCGCGCACAACCATCGAAGCGGACTGCCATGCCTGATGCGCTGACCCGCTCTGATCCTCTTTGAGGCCGTGCTTGGCGCAGCGTTCCGCATCCGAAGCGTGCTTCAAGGCCCGCTCCACGGCACCGAGCGCGTCCTGGATATCAGCCTCGGTCATCGCGAGACCTCATTCACCGTACCGTCCGGACGCATGATGCCACGGAATGGCTCTGCCCGTCCTACGATCCCTGCAGATTCTCGCCGGGCCTAATCGGTTCAGGTCGCCCGCTGCCCCCTCGGCGCCCTTCGCTGGTGACGCTGCATCTCCGGCGAGGGCCTTGCGCCGTCGTGCCAGTTCGACTTTGAGCCTGCTTCGCGCGCGTGACAGACCGATCAATCGGTGCAACATTCTCTCGAACAAAACAGACAACGGCGAAGCCGAGCGATGAAGGGGGCGCGGAGGAAAACCGTGCCACAATACTTCTTCGACGTTCAATCACCGAGAGGGGTGGTCTGCTGGGACTATCAGGGCCTCGAGTGCTCCGATGACAGCGCCGCGTTGTCCCTCGCGCGCCACGGGGCTGGCTTCACCTCGTCAGGCGATTGTGAACGCAATCCGCAGCTCAGGAGCTACCGCTTCGCCGTAGCGGACGCCGATCATAAGCCGTTCTTCACCGTGCCGTTTACGGACTTGCTCCCGGATGAAGAGCCTGCTTCGGCGGTGCGGAAGCGTCGCTCTCGCGCATCATCCCGGCAGCCTGGAGCGCGTGCCTGAGGGAAGGTGACCTGTCGAAGTCGTCGGTGGCTGGACAGAAGGTCCAGCTCACCACGGACTGCGGCAAATTCAAACGCTGGATATTCAGCCCACACCGAGGCTTCGGCGTCTCACCCTGGACCAGAGCTGTCAAAGCGCCGGCTGCCGTGTCGTAGCAGCCGAGAAGATCCTGCTCGAAGATGACGGCAAAGCAGCTTCGCGCGCCGATTCGAGTCCATTCAATGCGGAATACCCCCTGCGGGGTCTCGTAGAGCCAGCAGCCACTCAGCATCGGCGCCTCCTCCAGCATTTTAGAGAGGAAACGTGGAGCCAAGCTCACAAGTTCAACCGGTGATAGGCATGTCTGCGCTGTAAACCGCGCGGATTATTAGAAAGCCACATAGGTCGAGGCCAGCCACCGCTTGTCGTCAGCCTTTCTTGATCCATGAGCCTAATGCCACCGCGTCGCGTTCGACTGCCGAGCGGCGGCATTAAGCGCTTGCCGATCACGACGCCAGTCGCGATGGGGCATTCGGGGATGCAGACTGTAGATGTCCATGGCCGACATGGTGTGGTCAGGCTCAAGCCGATGTCCGCTTCTAAGCTCGACTTTGGCCATTCATGCGGCGTGGCAGAGGGCATAGGCCCAGGGCGCTGGCAAACGGAAGCGGGGTTTTGTTCGGGCGCGTCGGCGCGGTGATGTTGCCAAAGTCCGCTCGCGCCAGATCGCACAGCGCACGGCAGCCAGTGCATCGGCGAAGGTCGGGCGTGGTTTGGGGTACCACGCGGCGGCCGCGACGCGTCGCCGTTGGCGAGCCGGGAGCCGTGCGGCCAGCAATGTGACGATCGAGAACAGGGCGAGCAGGCAGGGCGTGGTGCGGGCGATCGCCGTGTCGGACCACTGCCGCTGCGTCTCGACCCCAAGATGGGCGCGCGCTTCCTGGAAGGTGACCTCAACGGTCCAGCGACGCACGAACCACCCCACGATCTGCGCGGGCTCGCGCGTCGGTTCGGTGCAGAGCAGGGCCTGCGGTGCAAAGCGGCTCTCGGGATCGCGCACCAGCACCCATCGGATCGGCACGACCGGCAGACCGCCGTGCCGCCACACGGCGGTCCCGGAGGCGATCTCAAGGGTGCGCTCGCCCGCCCCGTACCAGCCGGGCACCACGACCGCGTGCCAGCGCGTTTCCTTGGCCGCGAGGATCGCAGCGAGCGTCGGCAGCCGCGCGCCTTTGGTCTGCGGGCGCCCGATCGTGCCGGGCGGGCGCGGCGGGGCGGGATCGTAGGGAGCGGCATCTAGCCGCAGGCGAGTGATCGCCGTGATGCGAGCGCGGCGCATCGCGTCGAGGAACAGCAAGGCCTAGAAGCCGCTGTCGCCCACCACTATGAGGTCGCGTCCCGGCAGCCAGCGCCGCGCCTGGAGGGCGAGTTGACGCCCGACGTCGAGCAGAGGCTTGTGCCGACGGCCCCGTTCACGACAGGCGCGCTCGGACGGCACCAGCGCGGTCAGAAACGGCAGCGCCCAGACGCGCCCCGCCCAGGGGATCGGGGCGAGCACCATCAGGCTCATCCAGCGCAGCCCGCTCGCCTTGACGAAGTGGCTGTCGGAGGAGCGAACCGGATCACGGTAGATACCCTTGGCCGCGATCCGCTTGCCGCGGCGGCGCTCGATCGTATCGTCCAGCCCCAGGATGACTGGACCGCGCGGCGCGAACGCGTCGACGAGGAGACAGAGCAGAATGCGGCTGCCGGAGCGCGGGCACCACGCCGCCCGGTTGAGGATGCGGTGGACGTTCACGAACCGCCGCTCCTGCGCGCGGCCCAAGATGCGCAGGACGCTCGTCACCGTGCGCTGCCCCGGCGTGAGGATCGCGCCGACCAGCAGGTTCTGGGCGTGTCGCCACGAGCGGTGGACGAACAGCGGTGCGAACGCCAGGATGATCCCGGCGAAGCGGGCAGGCAGGGGCAGCATGGCGGTGTCTCTTGGCGGGGACGCCACCAGCCTATCCGTCACGCCCGCTTCGTCACCTCCGCCCACTCGACGAGCCGCAAATGGCCAAAGTCGAGCTAAGAAGCCGCCGAACGCCGCTGAATGGCCGTAGGGGGCGCAAAGCCGAACGTCCGGTTTTGCGCAACGAATCCAGACTCGCCTGGGGTGGAGAAGTAGACGTTCGAATACTGGTGGGACGAAAACCGTCCGCGCGCTGGCCTGCCGTGCCGACCCACCTCGGATCGTAGCGGTTGTTATCTGAAGCTCGAATTGCACGGGGTAGCACCCCTACCACATAGCACCGTGCGAAATCATGATGGGCGATCGGTCAGCTGCTGGTCGACGCAGAGATATTACCGCCCGTAAGGATGGAGCCAGATCTTGCGGTTCAACCACGTTGCCAATCGCGTCAATCCGGACCACTTCGAGATCGTGGTGGACATGTTCGTCCAGCAGCTCGGTTTCGTGGAGCTGCGGCGCAACGAACGCGCCGTGTGGTTGCGGCAGACTGGGGCCAATGTGGATCTGCAGCTCAGCCGCAGTGATGCCGGGCACCGCGATCCTGACCGAGAGCGTTCGCAGGTCTCGTTCCTCAGCGATACCCCGGAGGCCGATCTGCGGCGCCTGGCGTCTTGGTTCACCGCGCGGGGGCTGCCCGCCCGCATCGGCGCCTACTCCGAACAGGAGTTCTACCTGGACGTGCCGGCAGCGTTCGTGGACTTCGTCGTCGAAGCGATGCTGCCCGAGCTCGCCTCGTATGACATCACGCTCGGATGACCTTCACGGCGATCTCGTCCGTGCATCCATGGGACCGCGGACCCTAGTAGGCCACGATCACCGCGGACCCTACGTTTCGTTCAAACCAACTGCCCCCGGCCCGGAAGCGCATACGCCTACATGCCCCGTCGGCCTCGCTCCTCGTAGGATAAGGAACTGACTCGACTGACTTTGCATCGCGATCGTCTGAAGTAGCCGCTCGATTGCCGCGGTGGCGAGGGCCTGGTAGTCCGGCGAGTACGCTGCGTAGATCTCGGTGATCGCAAAGCCTGGGACCCGGTGCCCGAGCTGGCCCGCCACCTCCTCGAATGGCACCCGCTCCTTGCGCAGCCAGCGTGCCACCGTGTGACGTGGGCTGTAGAGGTTCACCCGGCTATCAAGTCCTGCTCGCCGCCTACTTTCGCCTAGCGCGGTGTAGTACCGGTCAACGGGCTTTCCCCGGAAGCTGACGACATAATCTGATTCGCGCGGAAGCTGACGCAGATATGCGATCAGGCTCGGCGGCATCTTCACGACCGGGCGCCGCTTCGATGTCTGCGCACGCTCTTCGGGGTTGAGGTGCAGCAGGCCGTCGTCGAAATCGACCTGAGCCCAACGCAGCTGTTTCACCGCCTCGGGTCTGCTTCCAGTGGCAAGGCAGATGAATAGCAGGGCATGGAAGTGCGGAGCCGACGCGTCGAGCCAGGCCGCGCACTCCTCAACGGACAGCGGCCGCCCCTTTGGCTGCACCTTCGTCACTTTGACGCTCGGTACGTGAACTTGACGGGTCAGCTCGCCACGCCGCCAAGATCGGCTGAGCGCTGCCTTCCCAGCTGTCAGCACGTTGTTGATCGAAGAGGATTTTAGCTCGCGCCGCCGGAGATCATCGATGAAGCGCTCAATGCGAGCGGGACGGGTCGCCGCCCAGACACTCTCCGTCTCGCCATAGAACCGAACCCAGTGGTCGATGGCGTACTTGAGCCACTTCCGGGAGGTCAGGTGCTGACCGTGTTGGAGGTAGTAGGCGAGGACGATGTCTGCGATCGGAACCCGGGAGACGTCCTGAACGTCGGGCGTATCCTCCGCCAAGAAATGCGCCTTCAGCGCGCGCAATGCGGCGTTGAGATCGTCGGTGCCGGTCGACTTGCGCCGCACCTGCCGCCCATCCATCCAACAAATGCACCAGGCTGGACTGTTCGGGCGTCTGTGGAGCCAATACCGGCCCGCGGCGTGCTCACGCTTCGTGTACCGGCTCATCGAAGGCTCCCACAACCTCTGCCTGCGCTTTGTTCCGCCCTCCCCCATCTCGGGGTTGAGGAGCAGGGCCACCTGCTGGGTTTGGATCGCCGTCACCGCCCTCGCTTCCATCCTTCCCGCAGCCCCAGAGCAGGACGGAGCGCTCCCCGAAGGCGAGGAAGTCGCACAGCATCATCCCGAGGTAGGCGACGGAGCTGTCGCCGAGTGGCACGTGGGGGATCTTGCCGGAGCGTCGCTTGCGCTTGAGGGTCGAGACGTCGCCTCGGCCACCCTGTCGCTTGTCGGGTGGGACGAGCAGGTTGGCGGCTGCCCGCTCCGTGTATTGTCTGTGGGGATCGATGCCGTACGCGCGGGCGACGCTGTGCCGGAGTTCGCGTAGATGATCTTTGTCGATACGCGTCGGGTCGATGGTCATGGGTGCCTCCGATTGCGGACGCGATGACCCGATCGTCCGAGGCATGGCTCGGCCGTTCCCGCTCCTTTTGCAGCGGCGCCTGGATCATCGCGATGGGGTTGTTGGCCCGAATGCCCTGGGCCACGGGGGAGCGAATTAGACAGTCGGCCGTGCGGCTCGGCTCTGCCTGAGATCTCGAGCGGGAGCTAACGCCTTGTGCTACCTAGTTTATGGTCGCGCCTGCCGCCGCCTTGGTCGTACTGGGTGAAGGGAGCAGTGTCGTATCACTCCCGTTCGCCCTGACCCCGATCACTTGGGTCCGACGTAGGCCCATCCGGTGAGTCCTGATCGTCGGTAGCCTCTGAGGCATCCCCCTCACACGCCGCCGATGTGCTCGCCTCGGGGAAATAGGCGGCCTGAGGGCCCTCCTCTGCCTCCTCGAACAGGAAGCCGATATCGGTCGCGCCGGCCGGCGGTCTGGGCAAGCTCGACCCACGGGCAGCGAGTGCCTCGTCCAGCTCGTCCTCGGTCATCTTCGGGATCGGCACGTGCTTGGGTTTGGGGCCGCGCTTCTCCTGCTCTGCCCCGGGCCAGTTGATCGCGATCCTCAGCCTCTCGTGGCCGATCCCCTGTTGCAGCCACGCAAGGATCGCAAGCGCCTCGTCGGAGAAGTGTTTGGGGTCCGACTCCGGCAGGTCCTCGTCGCGCTTCGGTGCCGTGTTCTCGTAGTTGAACGTGAGAGGTGCCTTGATCGCGTAAAAGCTGATGTCCCGGATGCTGTCATCGACCGGCTTGTTTTCGTACAGGCCCTTGACCATCACCTGATAGGGAAGCGGCCACTGCCCGGAGAACCTCCGGGTGCTAGCGCCTTTGCCCGTCAGCCACCGTTCGAGATCTTCCCGCGGCGTCCCGTTGAGATCGATGAGGACGTGCATGTGCAGGAGGACTGCATACTGCAGGCCAGGGAATTCGGCCTCCGCCAAGTCCTCGTTGGCGGCGATCCGCGCCCGCGCCTCGTCGAGCAGCCGCATTTTCGCGCCGAGCTTCATCCGGCGCCGCTCCGTCTCGAATGAGATCTTCTCGTCCTTCTTGCGCTTCTTCGTCGGCTTACGCTCCTGTGTGGCGAGGACGCGTAGGGTTTTGGCCTTGACGCTGTGCTGATGATCTCCACCGATCGCGTGGCGGAGGTCGATGAGCTCCAACTCGAACATGCCGGTGACTGAGACGCCCGGAAGCTGATCATCTTTGTTGATGCGGTAGAGCTTCTTCCGCTCACGCTTCATCACCTTCTCGATTGAGCTCTTATATTTGAGCCGTTCGGGGTAGTTCGTCTTCGTGATCCCGGTGAATTCGCGATAGATACACTGGAACCCCTGGGCGAGCGTGACGATGTCCTCTCGATTCAACGGGGTCGCCTTGTGCAGCTGCCAGAGATACGCTTCGTATCGCTCGTCATCGCGGCAGGAGACCAGCTCAGAAGACTCTAGGTCTGGTCGTTTGCGCCGGGATTTGAAGTGGTTCCGAGCTTCGATGATGACGTCGTTCCATCCGATCAGCCGGTCGGCGTCGGCCGTGACGTTGTCGGGATGGTAGAACCGCCTGTCTCGATCGGTAAGCCCAATCCGATTCTCGGCCAGCTCCAAGCTCAACCCGCTTTTCATCAGCACGGCCGACATCGCGCTACGGCAGTCCTCCTGCCAACGACGTAGGTAGCCTAGCATCTCGCGGGCGTCGCGCCGGACGATGGAGGCGTCGAAATCGGCGAGGTGCTCTCTATCGAGATCGGGGTCGGGGAGGACGATGTCGTTGAGGATCGTGGCGTGCAGGAGGTTGAGGCGGGCCTTCTCGAGATCGGTGCCGTAGCGCTGCTCCAACTGCGGCCGGGTGTCCTCGATCAGGCGGGCGGCGTATCGGTTGCGGCAGTGAGTGCACCAGTACGACCCGCAGGCTAACCTCCCGTGGGTGCCACACCGCTCGATCCGGTCGGCTACCGAGGCGAGATGCGAAAGGTGGAAATCGACCTCGAGGACGATGCTGTCGGCAAAGGCTTTCTGTGCGGCGTCGACCTTGTGCCGATTGGACGCCGCTGTGGTCAGGATCTCGTCGTAGCGGCGGCGGGTCTCGGCGACGACCTCCTTCGCTCCCTGGTAGCGGGAATCGTCCTCGACGAGGCCCCGCAGCGCATTGACGGCGCGGGTCTTACGGTTCCGGCCCCGGCGGCGGGGTTCGACCTTCGCCTCCTCGGTGGCAGCCTCCGTGGCCTGCGCCGCCCGGATGGCCTCGACGGACGCGCGCAGCCCGCTCGTCACGCGGATTGGCGGAAATGCGCTAGGCTTTCCGGGGGCGGTCGCCTGTAACCGTGCGCTCTCAACGGCGGCATCGCCGAAGAACTTAGCAAAGTTCTCGTTCGTCCATGTCGCGTCGGAATCACCTGATGTGGTAGGTTCGGCACCTGCCGACAAAAGGCGATTGGAAAGAGCAGGTTCGACCTCCGCCGCGACGTAGGCGATCGAGGAGGGATCGAGATCTGGCTCGCCCGACCCGGAGCGTCGGGGCTCGGCATCCGCGCGCTTAGCTTTGGAGCCGTCGCGCCCGAGATCTGGACCTCTGCCGAGGGAATGGTCGATCGCCTCCGCTGGATGTGCCGGCGAAGCAGTGTCGGTCGAAGACGAGAAACCGAAGGCGTCCATGAGGAGCGCCTCCCAATCCGCATCCGCCGGGGGCTCATCAGACCTTTTGGCGGGCTCGGTCACGAAACCGCTGCCGGGTGGGCGCCGGCCGTCCAGTGCCGCCTCGTGAGCGACCAGTGGGACGTAGGACGACCGGGGGGTAGAATGACTTCGATCGTCTCGCCCTGGGGCGGCGTGCGCCACCGCGATCGTGTCGGCGGGGTGCGCGCTGATCGCGTCCGCCGCAGCACTCCCAGCGTCTACCGCCGCCTCGATGTCGTCAGAGGTGGTCGAGGTTCCGCTCACGCGCGAAGCCTCGTACCACTCTTCTTCGGTGTAGGCCCTCGCGGGGCTGATAGATTGCTTAGTCATTATCGAAGCTGTTGCTGTCGGAGAGAGTTTCTATTCAGTTGATTTCTTCAATCTGCGCGTAATGGCGGCAAACAAATCATCGAGGTCCATGAGGGATCTATCATCGATGCCCAAAGCTTCGGCGTTGGCTGTGTCGAAAGCTTTGTATGTAGCTTCCGACACCCTCTTGCACGCCGGACTATCGGTGAATGCATCCGAGCAGAAACTCGTGATAATCGATCGATGGTGTGTCTCTGGGTCTATCCCGAAGCAGGAGGAGATGTGTATAAAATAAAATGGTTCGTATTTTTCGCATGCTGCCGTAATAATACCTCGGAGAGACTTGGGTAGAAAATCCTGCACTACGAGGGCGAGTGTGATCCCATCTACGGTCCTGATGTTCTCGGCCAGTTCGTATTCCGTCGTGCTGCGATGCATTGCGTAGCCAGCGTCTTCTGCCGTCTTGAGATACTTCGCAAAACCCTCCCCTTGGCCGTGTCCCAACCCGACCAGAGTCTCGGAGGGATGAGCGGCGATAATTTGAACGAGCGTTCTGTCGAGCGCCAGCATTCCCTGAGCATCGGGCATAGTTTGCATGATTTCCTCGTCATGTTTGGCTTCAAATTGAAGCATATGGACTAGATTGATTCATACGCTGTGCGCTCGATCAATTGCATGCTGCTGGGCTAAGCGAAGACCCTACGTTCGTCGTCCGCCAGCGCGATGCATACGGTCGCTTCAGCCGCGCGCGACGGGCGGATCGCTGCCCGTAAAGTGTTACCTGCGCAGTTGTATGATTCAGATTTGTCGGCCTTGGGTTTGGTTATTGTTCCGCCGCTGCCGCTGACCAGCCGTATGTAACGCAATTTTTGGGATTTGTGCAAGATTAGGTTAGTCCGCTGCCAGTTGATGTACACTATCTGTGCTTGTGAACGCGGATCGCTGATTGCGTTCGATCAACGAGCTTGAGCTAATGCCATGACAAAAATGCTGATTTTTGTTCGGCGCCTCGCGTTTGTATGCCCGCCCAAATGAGCAAATAGGTTATTGACGAGTATCCTAGTTGTTCATATTCATGGCATGTCGCTTTTTGGAGCGCGGCGCGCAATGCCAGATGAACAGGCCGATGGCCGCTTACCCGGAGACGCGCGGCTCGACCGCGTCCTGGAAGCGATCGTTGGGGGCAAGGACAGGGAGCGCGCGCGCGCCTATATCGAGGGCTTATGCGGTGACCGCAGCCGGAAGACAGTCCGCTCCATCGCGGGATCCTCGCAACCGAAGGGCCGCGTACAGCTGCAACGGTTCCTCACCGACGTTGCGCGCGACTGCAGCATCCTCTGCGATCAGCTCGCGTTGGAGGCGAACGACCTCGTCGGCGGCGACCGCGCTTGCCTCGTCGTCGACGATATTGTGCTGCCGAAGAAGGGGACGGCGTCGGTCGGGGTGGCACGGCGGGTCGACAGTGCGACCGGCAAGCGTGCCAACTTCCAGGCTCTGGTCTCCTTATCGCTCGCCTCGGAGGGCAAGACCATCCCGGTCGCCATCCGACTGGTTCTCCCCCGCGCATGGATCGACGATCCGGCCAAGCGCTTGGCGGCGGGGATACCCGAGGCTCTGAGCGCCGCCGATGATCAGGCCGCCTATGAGACTGATTGGATCGTCGTACGGGAGATCGGACGACTGCGCGATCTCGGCGTAAGGTTCGGTGTCGTCGTCGCCCCGGTGCATTGCGGCACCGAATACTTCCGGGAAAAACTCGCGGAGTGGGAGACCGGATGGGTGCTGCCGATCTCAGAGCGCGACGAATTTTACCAGAGGGAAAATAAATCAACGTCTCAGGGTAAAAGGCATAACGTCAAATTCAAAGCAGAAGCTGAAAGAGCTTTTGATATTATCCACCGCGATTCCGGTCGGCAGATGAGGCGATGCGACTGGTCGGGCAAATATGAGCCGGTGATTGCTAAATTCCAAGATGTATCCCGGACCAAGCCGCAGCGCGATAGGCATGGGGCAATGACTTCGCCGGGAAGGGTATGGATATGGATGCAGTCGAACGGCAGAAATCAGTCAAGTTGGTGGATGTCAAACCTTCCGCCAAATACTGCCGAGGTTCGCCTAGTGGACTCGATTCGGAATCTTTGGCTCGTCCGCGAAATGATTGAACGGGTTAAGGGCGAATTCGGGCTTACCGCTTATCAGGGCCGATCTTGGGTAGGGCTGCACCGACATGCCTTGATGGTGTGCCTTGCGGCGCTCCGGGAGTGCAAGTGCTGACATCAGCCGTGTGGCTCTTGCCCCTCGCGATCCCGTTCCGATGCACGGATCGGCCCGGATATGCGACGGGCTCGATCCCGGGACTGTAATCATCGGTGGACGGCGGGGACACCGCCATCCTACCCATCAGAGCTTTGCGCGGGTCCTTTTGCGTTTCGGCTTGGAAAGCGGTGTCTCGGGTGCATCCCCTTCCGGTGCTGCCTTTGCCGTAGGTTCTTCCGCGGCTAGCTCGACTGCCGTTGATGCCTCTTCCTGGACCACGGTCGTGTCCATGGGCTGGCTGCTCTGACCCTGAGGCGCCTCGGTTGCATCCGGGTTCGGTGCGGGAGGGGTTTCTACCGGCACCGCAACCTCCGCTCCCTCCCCTGTGATGAGCCGATCGAACGCCTCCGCCTCGTCGATCGAGCCGCCGATGATCGCTGCCGAAACCCGCCGCAGCGAGACACACAGCACCTCCATCCGCTCAGCCCGCTCGCCTAAAGCATCGGCTGCCACAATGATCTCTTCGCCGTTGCCGTCGCCCACCATCTCGATCAGCGCACGTATCCCGTCGATCTCCATTCCGAGCCCGCGACCGAAGCGCACAAAGCGCAGGCGTGCAACGTCCACCGATCCGTAGCGCCGCTGTCCCGTCCCCGTCCGTACTGGCTCAGGCAGCAGTCCCTGCCGCTCATAGTACCGGATCGTGGGGATCTTCACCCCTGCTCGTTCCGATAGCTCTTTGATCGTGATGCTCATTTCTGTCCTCCGCGTTCTGTGACGCGGCGGACCCTCCCCCATCCTACCGAGAGCTCAACGGGCCGATCTCGTAAAACTGTCTCCGGAAAACAGCTCAAAGGCCAAGCTTGGCATTGTCGAAATGAGCATCTTCGTGCAAACCCTCGTTTTCAGGACATGCTGCACTGCGCTGACGACTTCGCATCATCAATAACGGCGCAGAACATCCCGGCACGCGAACCACCAGAGGTTGTTCTCGTCGAAGTCAGACCGGGCAGGCTCGACGCCGGCACCCTGCTTGTCCTCGATGCGGGTTGAGTACCCTGGGGGATCGCCGGTCAGACGGATCACCTCCGAGCGCCCCGGGCGGCAGTCGACGAGCTGCGACGTGACGGTCACCTCGTTCGGTACGTCGCCCGTCTTGGGCTGGCTGATGACTGTCTGCGTGAGAACCTTCCAGCGCCCGTCGCCCGCCGCCGTCTTCTCGATCGCTGTGGAAGTGGCGACGAAGCCCTCGGGACCCATTTGGGCGTCGGAGACGCTGTAGGGCTTCAGCACCTCGGCGTCCTCGCGCAGGAACCGGGCGGACGCCCAGCCGACGAAGCTGCTGATGCGGACCTTGCACCAGAGCTGATTGCGGGCTGGCTCGATGTCTGCCGGCGCTTGCCCGGTCTTCCCGTCCACGCAGCCGAGGTTCTCCAGCCCACGGGTCTGCGGCGGCAGCCCGGTGATCTTCCGCGCGCTCGCGTTTGGCTGCGCTCGCAAAGCCAAAGTGTCGTCCGCCCGCACGTCCCGGACCGCGAACCGATCCGGGCCGTCCGCCGTCGCTTGGGCGGGGCCGCCGGCGAACGCGCACGCTACCGCCAGCGACGACAAGCCTACCCGAGTCGTGCTGTGGTCCATGCCGTCCTCACTGCCGGGGAAGAAAGGGTGACGTACCGCCCGCGATCTGTTCGGGCATCGTCGGCATCACCCCACCGGGCACGGCGTTCACCGTGACGTTGAACACCGGGGCGACCGTGCTCGACGGGGCGAACTGCTGGCCACCACCGCCACGACCGCCCTCGCTGTTGGCCACCCGGACCATGTCGCCGAGGCGGAACAGATCGATCAGCTGGCCGATCCCGCACAGGCCGAGCGTGAAGAACCACAGCAGCCCCGTCCAAAACCGTCCGATGTAGATCCGGTGCAGGCCGCACAGCAGGAACAGCCCGCAACCCCAGAGGATGAATGCCACGAACCCACTCTTCCGTCCCATCACGCTTCTCCCCGTCCAAGCCGCGCTGACCCGCTTCTGAGAGGCTGTGCAGCCGCAAGCTTGGCCGCTCTCAGACAAACCAGCGTTTTTCGGAGACCGGCGTCCGGGAGGATTTCAAAGAGGACAACGCGGCCTCCGTTGGCTCTCGAAACCGTCTCCGAGAAAGGGGCCGCGCCGGCGGGGCCTCCGCGGATGAGACACGGAGTGGAACGTGCTGATTGGCTACGCACGAGTGTCGACGCAGGACCAGAGCCCTGAGCTCCAGGTCGATGCTCTCGAACGTGCTGGATGCGACCGGCTATACGTCGAGAAGGCATCGGGGGCGCAGCGCGATCGGCCGGAGCTCAAGGCGGCGTTGGCATCGGTTTCCGCGGGCGACACGATCGTCGTGTGGAAGCTCGACCGCGTGGCGCGCTCACTGAGCCAACTGATCGCTACGTTCGACGATCTAGATCGGCGTGGGATCGGGCTTTGCTCGCTGACGGAGGCAATCGACACGACGACCTCCGGAGGCAAGCTCGTGTTCCACATCTTCGGCGCGCTGGCAGAGTTTGAGCGGTCGATCATCCGTGAGCGGACAATGGCTGGGCTGTTGGCGGCGCGAGCACGGGGAAGACGCGGTGGGCGGCCGAAGGTGCTGAGCGCTTCCGATCTCGACGTAGCAAGGGTGCTGTTGCGGGATGGTACGTTGACGGTCAGTGCAGTCGCTGAACGGCTCGGGGTGACGGCTTCAACCCTGTACCGCTACCTTCCGGCCGCCCGCTCGGCCCACCTGGAAAATGTGGTCGAGCCGGTATCGACACCCTGACGGCACGCGTGGAAGGTGGGCCGAATTAGACAGTTGGGCCACTGCGTCGAGATCCATGAACAAGCATCAAAACGGCTAACCCGTTGTCTGACAAGCGATTATATGAACGCACTCTGATGCTGAACGAATGAGCAGAATGATAGCAGTGTCGTTCTTATATCGGTTTTCTCGCAGTTATCTCGACTATGCTCATATCACTGCTGACGAGAATTGGTATTCGCCAGACTCGGCCATTGATAGCAAATTGAGCAGTGCTCGCTATGAAATGGGTTTCGGCATCTAGTGTTGTCCAACAATTACGGATTTAGTGCACCCGGATCGAGGCTAGCGCACGCGTAGAGTGGATTGCGATCTATGTCCGCTTCCCGTCAGCAGACATTCGGCTTTGCGCCCACACCAGCCATCCGACCGTCTTCGCCAGCATCTCCAAAGCGGATATCGGCTCAGGTGGATTAAAGGTCACAACTGCGAGTGAATAGTCCTGCTAGCTTCGCGACTGGTCGGCACCACGTGGGCGCGCCGGCATCGCGCTCTCGGCTGCGGTTCGACGGACGTCAGCTACTCAACCAAGGCAGCCGAAGCGCGGCCGTGCTCAATAGCCACCACGGTCACGTCGCTTTGGTCCAAGCCGGCTGCCGGCGCAACGCAGGTTGCGCAAGCCATGCGGTCATCAGCGCGTCAGCCGTGCAGCCGATCTGGTCAGACTTCCGCCATGCCGCACGGCAGACGAGCGCCTCGCCTGTTTCGTCTACCGTGAGGATGAAAGCATCTGGCAGTTCATCGGCGCACGGCAGCGTGACCCGGATGCCGCTCGCGGATCGATCGGAGACGATGCATGGCATGGTCCTGTGCTCATCGGCCAAGATTATACCGGTGATGTTCAGGCGCGTACGAATTTCTGTCCGACGCTCAGTCATCCAAGGTGCTCTCAGCTACCTCGGGAAAGGAAGCACGACAGAGGTGCAAAACGCGTGTCGAGGAACGGTCGAATTGTCTGAATCTGAGCGGAACAGGATATGCTGACCTACGCCATCGGCGACATCCACGGCTGCGCCGACCATCTGCGCCAGCTGCTCGCCGACATCGAGGAGCACAGGGCTAGCAGGCCGCGGAAGCTCGTCTTCCTGGGCGACTACATCGATCGAGGGCCCGACAGCGCCGGCGTCATCGAAGTCCTCCGCGCGTTGCAGGGGAGCGAAGCGCAGGATGTGGTCTGCCTGATGGGCAACCACGAGGACCTGATGATCAACGCTTTCCATACGCCGGGCGAGCGGCTGAACTGGCTCATGAACGGTGGGAACAAGGCTCTCATGTCGTTTGGGATCGACGGGCCGGAGAAGCTACCCGGCGACGTCGTTCGATGGGTCAAAAGGCTGCCCACCGCCCACGAGGATGCGCTTCGCTACTATGTTCATGCGGGCTTCCGGCCTAGGGCGCCTGCACCGGATCCGGACGATCATGCCCGGCTCTGGATCCGTGAGCCGTTCTTGTCCGAGGATTACGATTTCGGGAAGCTCGTCGTGCACGGCCATACGCCACTTGTCCTCGGTGAGCCGGACGTGCGTCGGCATAGGGTCAACCTCGACACGGCTTGCGTCTTCGGTGGTCATCTGACTGCGGCCGTCTTCACCGACGAGCGACCTCACCCAGTCGAGTTCCTTCAAGTCGGATAGAGGCATCATCATCGGACCACACTGACGACGTACCCATCCCTGGCGAACGCCGGTGGCGCGTCACCGTCTTGCCACATACTTTAACGTGTGGACACGGATGTTAATTTCCTCGATAGTCTTCTTCAGGATGCTGGCCGCGCCACATTGAGCTGCATCTCCATGCGATGACCGGCGAGGTGGGCCACGTGCGACTTGCAGTCCAGCACGGTCATGCTGCGGGCAGCTTCAAAGCCCAGAAGGTCGCCGATCGTGACTGCGACCTTGCTGCACTGGGCGTAGTCGACGATCTCCTGGCGATCCGCGATGGTGCAATAGCCGAAGACGCCGGGCTTGAGGCTGCCATCCTCCATCTGCACGCCTTGCATCGGCGGAATGAATGCCGTCGGACATCGCCTGAGTGAAAGGCAATCCTTGGCGCGCTGGCTGACACACTCGTCGGTGTCAGGCGTGTGCCGAAGCCTCACGCCGGCCGTATGTTGCAGAGGACACATCCGCTCCGGGGGCGCGCCGGAATGTAGGCTAGATCAATCCTGAGATCCTGGGGAGGAACCTCGTAGCGCATCGACCTTACCAGAAGGTCGGCGGCCGCGATGAGCAGAGTTTGCGTGATGCCCTCGCCGGGGCAGCGGTGTCCGTCCGCGGCTGAGCCGCCGCCATGGGAGATCAAGTCAAACGCATCGATGGCGTCGGTGCAGAAGCGGTCTGGATCGAAGCGCTCCGGCGCCTGCCACCGATCCGGGTCGTGATTGGTGCCGTAGAGGTCCATGAGCGCCCAATCGCCAACCCTGAACGCATGACCTCGCCACTCAAAGGGCTCTCGGACCCGTCCGCCGATGAACGGGATAAACGGGAAGACCCGCCGCACTTCCAGGGCGAAACGCTGGCGCGAACTTTCGTCCCCATTGCGGAGAGCCTCGACCCAGTGAGGGTGCTCATGAAGCGCTATGGCCGCGAATACGACATAGCGGGCGTTCGCCACCGTCGGGCGCAGGACGTTGATGAGTTCCACGCCGGCTGTTTTGACATCAAGAAGGCGCCCGTCGGCGTCGCGATGGGTTGCGACGGTCCGGGCAGCACCCAGCGGGACTTCGCGGCGGCCACTCCGGATCTCTTCGATCGTTCGCCGCGCCCAGCGCTCGGTACGGGCGCGAAGCAGATGCCCCCGCCAATTGCGCGGTCCAACCGCGCCCGTGCCGGCGACCATGGCGGCAAACTCGACCGCCCGCGCGCTGATTTCCTCTGGGGCCAGCGGAAGACCGGCCCATTCGCACACCGCAGCCGTGATGACGCGGTGCGTCTCGTCGAGGAGCACCACACTGTCCTTTGTCGCCCAGCGAAGCACGGCCTGGCGCCAGTGCTCAGCGAACAGGTCAGAGAAGCGCTGGAGAGCTTCTGCCCCGACCAGCGACAGAAACATCTCCTTGCGGTGACGATGGGCATCACCGTCCAAGACCATCACGCTTCCATGGTCCTGGATCAGCGCGAATGTGGTCGGCGGGAGCGCGTGTCGACGCGTGAAGCGATGATGATCGTAGAAGCGTGACGCTGCCTCTCGACCTGACATGCAGACTACGGGACTCAACATGAGCCGCGCAGCGAACAGGTCCGATCCGTACCGTCGGCAGCGGTTCGGGATGAACGCGTAACCTTCCGAGAGCAGCGACAAGGTGCTGTCCAGTGCACGATCTCGGGGTATCGCCGAGCTTGTTCGCCCGTTCAGCTTCATCGCGGTTCTCTCAGAAGCTGTCGCGGACTGCGCCTTCTGACTTCGGTCAACATCCGCGAAGCCAAGCAGTTCACACCATCGGGTTCTACCGCCCTCAATCGGCGGGCGGCTGCTTCGGAGGACGTCAAGGGCGGGCAGTTACGGCCGAACTGGGTCGGCAAAGTCTCGTCTGCTTCTCCGCTGGAATTTTCTCTGAAGCGGACGAGCGGCTTTCGGCTAGGTTCGGTCATTCAGGGCTGCTCGGACCTCCGGCAAGCAGCCCTTCCGAAAGCCCGAGAAGAGTCGGGAGCGGGGGTCAAGCCGCGCCGGCCGAATGCCGGCAAGTGACGCCAAGCTGCCGCGCGAAGAGCTTGAGATCGACCGCTTCCGACGAGAGAGTGGACCAGTTGCTGCGGTACGTAGACCATTTCGTATGCTGTCGCGCCCGACGGCCACCCAGTGCCAGCCTCTGACCTTCAGGTGGGATCGCGGGTGGAGGCCCCAGGCCGCGCAATGCGTCCTTCCTCGGCTTTGCGAATATACTGCTCGGCGACGAGCCAGCCCTTGAAGAACCGAAGCGGCAGCGTGCAGGCGATTAGCACGATGGGCAGCGTCGTGATGGCATGCACCCACAGAGGGGGCGAGTAGGTGAGTTCGAGCCAGATCCCGAACGCGGTCGCAGGCACGGCAGCCGTCATCATCACGAAGAAGGCCGGTCCGTCGGCGGGATCGGCAAAGGAATAGTCGAGGCCACACACGTCGCAGCGGGGCGCTACCTTGAGGAACCCGCTGAACAGATGGCCACGCCCGCATCGCGGACATCGACTTCGCACCGCCACCCCGATGGGTGACTGCTCGGCATAGGACGGTTCGGCCATGCGGACTCCTCTCAGAGGGTGCAACGCGCCAGCACCGGCAGCGATGCGCGGCATCACGACTTCCTCGCGCCGCCCGCGCCTCAGCGCGCGACGAGCAGGGTGATGCCAGTCGCGTAGGCGGCGGCCAGGAAGCAGTCTCGTGCCGCATGCTCGAAACCGGCAGCCGTCAGGAACCGTGTGGCCGCGATGGAGAGCAGGGTCACCGCAAGGGCAGCCCCCTGTGCAAGTACGAACCTCATCCCCTCACCATGCTGCCTTGAGCTTGCCTAACATGGAGAGATCAATTTCGGGCATGCGAACGAATGAAGGCAATATTTGCTGCGTCAGCCCGCTTTCAATCTCACCAACGACCTTCCGCCTGACGCTGACGAAGGGCGAGTTCGTCCTCGCTCGGAGGTTTGGTGGCAAAACTGCCGGCCTGAACCGCTCCATTCCGTGCGAACGACGCGAAGTGGACGCCCTTCGGCGAGTGTGCCTGCTCGACCAGGGTCCAGGCACGGGCTGTCGATGGATCATCCGCGTACCAGCGCTTGCCACGACCGAGCATCACCGGAAAGGTAATCAACACGAGTTGGTCGATGAGCCCCGCCGGCAGCAGCGCCGGGTAGAGCATGCTGCTTCCCTGAATGAGGAGATCGGGTCCCGGACTGGCCTTGAGGCGATCGATCGCCGCGACAGGATCGCCGACGAGACGCTGGCTGTTGTTCCAGCCGAGCGCCCGGTCCGACGATGTCACGACATGCTTGGGCACGGCATTGAAGGTTGCCCCGATCGGTTGATCGCCGTTATGTGGCCAGTAGGCGGCGAAGATCTCGTAAGTCCGCCGGCCGAGCAGCAGCTCGTAGCCTCCCCCGAGCAGCCGGTCCATCGGCCCGTCGAGCGCATCGTCGAAGTACGGGAAGGTCCAGCCGCCATATTTGAAGCCAGTCTGATCCTCCTCCGGGCCACCCGGTGCCTGGATCACACCATCTAGCGACTGGAAGAGGGAGCCGATGATCTTACGCATCGGCGGAGGCTCCTCGAACGGCAGCGTCGATCCGGGCAATGTCGATCTTTCGCATGGTCATCATCGCCTCGAACGCGCGTCGGGCCGCGGCTCTGTCAGGATTGCTGTTGGCGCGCAGAAGCGCACGCGGCGTGATCTGCCAGGAGAAACCCCAGCGGTCCGTGCACCAGCCACACTGGCTCTCCGCTCCGCCGTTGCCGACGATGGCCTGCCAGTAGCGGTCGGTCTCGGCTTGATCTTCGGTCAGCACCATGAAGCTGACCGCTTGATTGGCCTTGAAGCTTGGCCCGCCATTCAAGCCCACGAACGGACGGCCGAGCACGGTGAAGGAGACCGTAAGTTCGTTGCCCTTGGATCCGCCCGGGAAATCCGACGGCGCGTTCATGGCGTCAGCGACATGGCTGTCCGGAAAGGTGTCGGCGTAGAACTGCGCGGCCTCGCGGGCTTGGCCGTGGTCGAACCACAGGCAGGTCGTCAGCTTATCGCTCATCATCGCCAGCCTCCCTCATACCGCCTGGCGCGGGCCGGCAAGGCCGAACCTGTTGCCTGCCGGATCGGCGATGTTGGCTGAATAGCTGCCCCCGGGAATCGGATCGGGTCCCTGGAGCACTGTGCCGCCCCTGTCGCGGACGGTGGCGAGCGCGGCATCGATGTCGGCCACGTGGACGTACCAATTCCAGCGGGCCGGTGCGCCGGTGGCTGCACTCGACATCACCGCGCCAGGGCGTAGGTCGCCCCGGCCGATGAAGGCGTACTCGCTCATCCCGCCCATCGGCATGGCCCCGAGCTTCTCCCATCCGAACAGCGCCCCGTAGAACCTGAAGGCAGCCTCGGGATCGGGAGTTGCGAGCTCGATCCACACGCCGCAGCCGAGGGTTTGCTCCGCCCCGAGGGGCACCGGCCCAAAGGCCTGACTGTCAGCAGGGGTCGCCGCCGCCATGAGGGCGAAGACCACGTCCTGCGGGTCGCTGACCATGGCGAAGCGGCCGACATGGGGGATGTCGACGGGCCCGAACCGGATCTGGCCGCCGAGGTCCACCACCCGTGAAGCCATGGCATCGACGTCGCGGGTCGCGAGGTAGACCGCCCAGCCGGGAAAGCCGGGCGTTTCCGCCATCGTCCGCCGGATCCCGGCGACGGGTCGCCCGTCCACCTCGGCAATCCGGTAGCCACCGTGCTCAGGCATGGAAGACGGCGTTACGCGCCAGTCTGCTACCCCCTCGTAGAAGGCCTGGACCGCATCCGGGTCAGTCGCGTTCAATTCGAACCAGATAGGTTTACCGTCGACAGTTCGCATCGGGCGCATTCCTCCGTGACGATGGGCGCGTCGGCCGCGCCGCGGCACCGCTTACGGCCCCGCTTTGCCCAAGCTGGCATTCTCGGTTACACAAGACAACCATGAAGTTAGAAAAGATAACTCATGAGGCTTCTGCGCCACGCGAGTGTCGGTACGACGACGCTTGCGGCACTGCGCTCGCCCTGGAGTTCATCGGCGAGCGCTGGTCGCTGCTGATCATGCGCGAGCTGGTCTTCGGACCCCGACGCTTCGGCGAGATCCGGGCAAACCTTCCGGGCATCAGCGCGAACGTGCTGACTCAGCGCCTAGAGAGCCTGGAGGAGGTGGGCATCGTCCTACGCTATCGGTTGCCGTCGCCGGCCAACGTGCAGGTCTACGATCTGACGGACTGGGGGCGTGAGGCCGCGCCGCTGATGCGTGACCTGGGTCGCTGGGCGGCGCGCTCGCCGCGGCATGATCGGAGCCTGTTCATGTCGGCGGCCTCGGCCATGATGTCGCTTCAAGCCCTGGTCGACCGCACGCGAGCCGCCGAGCTGTCAGTGTTGGTCGCCTTTCACTTCCCCGGCGAGGATTTCGTCGTCACGGTGACTGGCGGCGAGATCGTCGTGAACCGTGGGGTCGTGGAGGCTCCCGACGTCACGTTCACAGGTGACACGATGGCGATGCGCCGCACGATCTATGGCAAGGCGCCCCTGACCCGAGACGGTACGGGCGCCACGCTTGCTTACGTTGGCAAGGCCGATCTGGCGCGATCCTTCGTCGACCTCTTTTCCCTACCGGCCAAAAACGCCTGAGCTGCAACTTCGCGTCTCAACTCGGTCTTCGGCGCCGTACCGGATTGCAGAGCGAGCTGCGCGACGACAGTCCAGAATGCACCTTCGCCGCAGTGGATGCACCTCGTTCGGCCACAAGGACGAACCTCATCGAATGTCCATATCTGTGGCGGGAAGAGCCCGTCCGCTTTTCGCGCCGACCTTCGCTGAAGCGGACGTGCTGCTTTCGGCCAATGTTAGCCGTTCGTCTCGGGATCCTGCTTGCTCGGGGGCGGGCCTTCCAAAAGCCCGCCTTGGTTCGCAGGATGCCCTTTGCGATGCACGAGGCCGGTTCCGATGCTGGTCATCCGCTGCCGGCGGTGTACGGCACGCAGAGGCGTCGGTAGCCGAACGGATCTGGCTCCATTGGGTTGCCCTCACGTTGGCCACGAGCCACCCACACCAAATGGCGCAATGAAGCGCTGTAACCCACCTGACACCTGCGGGCGATGATGGCAGAGATCCGAACAGCCCTGATTGCGGGTGCGAATGGTATCATCGGCAAAGGGCTGATGCAGGAGCTCGGGGTCGCAGGCGGTTGGCGCGCGCGAGCTCTGTCACGTCGGCCGCACCCGTCGCGCGAGGCCATCACAACGGACCTCACAGATCCCGAAGCAACCCGAGCCGCCCTCGTCCAGGCTCGCGACACCACGCATCTGTTCTACGCCGCCCTGGCCCCACAGCCCAACCTCGCAGACGAGGACCGCGTGAATGGCGGGATGTTGCGCAACCTGCTCGATGGGCTGGAGGCTGTCGACGCGCCGTTGAAGCGAGTGGTGCTGTATCAGGGCGCGAAGGTCTACGGTGTTCATCTCGGACCGGTGCCGGCGCCCTTCTACGAGGACGACAACCCGCGCCACATCGGGCCGAACTTCTACTTCACACAGGAGGACGAGCTGCGGGCCCGGGCCAGTCGCGGCGGTGCGGCTTGGTCGATTCTGCGACCGGACGTGGTGGTTGGCGACGCCGCCGGAAACGCCATGAACATCGCCATGGTGATTGGCGCCTACGCCGCCCTTTGCAGGGTGGAAGGAGCGGCTTTCCGATTCCCGGGGCCGGCACACGTCTACGAGGGGGTGTTTGCCCAGGTGACCGACTCCCGCGCTCTTGGCCGTGCGAGCCTCTGGGCCGCGACGTCCGAAGCCGCGCTCAGTGAGGCGTTCAACTACGTGCACGAGCCGTTCCGGTGGCGGCGCGTCTGGGAGAAGCTTGCCGCCGCGCTCGATCTGCCGCTTGGACCACCGGTTCCGATTCGCCTGGCAGCCCACATGGCCGACAAGAAGCCGATCTGGGAACGACTGGTCGCCGAGCAAGGCTTGAGCGATCTTCCCTACGAGAGAGCGGTCGGATGGAGCTTCGGGGACTTCGTCTTCCACAGCGACTTCGATCTCGTCTCTGACATAGGCAAGATCCGGCGCGCCGGGTTCGGAGAGAGCGTTGACAGCGTCGCGGCCCTGGTGAGTGCCATTATTCGCCTGCAAGAGGCGAAGGTGCTGCCGCGCTAGCAGCATCGGCAGCTCGTCAAAAGTTTGAAGGCAATCCGACGATCGCTGGCGCGGTCCGGATAGCGACCTGCTCCGAAGCTTTGCGTGGTGCAATTTGGCGAACGTCGTGGAATGGTGGCACACAGAAACTGGCTCAACGCCCCGAAGCGGACCTTCGGCTTCGCGCCCAGTCCGGTCATTCATGAGACCCTGGAGGCTGCTCCATAGCGGACGTTGCAGTTGACGGCTGTGACACTAGGTCGTTTTCAGAAGGGCAGCTTACGAAACTAGGCCTGCTTATTTGCTGGGCCAGCAAATTTCCTGGTTGAGAGCCAGCGCAGGGTTCTGAAACGAGTCCGGGCCAGCGTGCAACTCCTCGGAAACATGGATGTCAGAACAGTTGCGAGCATCTGATGGATTGAAGTTCACCTCGCCAATTTGCAAAAAGCCTGCTTTACTATCGCATCCGATTCAGAAGCAGCGCTGAAATTTCATGACGCTCATGGCGCCTGAAGACGCCACTAATTTCGATAAGGTTCTCGCGCGTATTGCTGCTCATCCGAGACGACCAGACCTCCGGGCTCGTAGCGCCGATCGTTGTAAGCGGGCTGATCTGAACGGCGCGACATTCAGATGAAGACCCGTCTGGCAGGGCCGCAGTTGATCGTCTGGTCGTGCTGCCTCGGCATGCTAGCGATCGGCATCAACGGGACCGCAATCATGACAGCGCTGCCGACCATGCGGCGCGAGCTTGGGCTGGATGGCAGACAGGTCGAGTGGGCCGTGAACGCCTATCTTCTTGCCGCCGCAGCTTGCGTGATGTTGGGGGGCGCCATAACCGACCGTGCCGGCGCCACTCGGGTCTCAATGGCCGGCCTCCTACTTTTCGCCCTGGCTTCCGCATCCATTGCACTGGCTCAAACCGCGGATGCGCTGCTTTTGGGGCGTACGTTGCAGGGTTTGGGGGCGGCCCTGTCCGTCCCAAGTACCCTGGCGGCAATCAGCATGGCGAGCGCGAGCGATCGGCGCGCGGCGGTAATCGGCGCCTGGGCGGGCGCCTTGCTGCTCGGCTTTAGTATCGGCCCATTGATCGGCGGAGTGGTGACCCATCTCGTAGGATGGCGCTTCATCTTCTGGGCGAACGGATCGGTCATTCTGCTGGCCGCCTGCGGCTTGCTCACCGCGAAGCCGCAGCGCGTGGTGCAGACCGCTGTGCGACATAGTTTCGACAGGCTTGGCTTCGCTTACCTTGCCGCTACGATGATCGCCATCATCCTCGCCCTACAAGGGCTTGCTGACGTCGACCAGGCTCCTCTCAGGCTAATCATACCGCTCGGACTCGCGATCTTGTTCGCCCAATTATTCTCGCGCCAAGAGCGGAGCCGGCCGGATCCCTTAGTCGCGTTCAGCCTGTTCGATACACCAGCATTCCGGCCCGCCCTGATCATCGCGACGAGCGCGATGTTCTGCATCCTACCCCTTCTGCTGTTCTTCAACCTCGACGCACAGAGGCAAGACGGCCTCGGCCTAAATGCGATCGAGGCTGGGGCCATGTTACTGCCGCTAAGTGCGGGACTGCTCGCCTTTGCGCTACTCGCTCCCCGGCTGACATCGAAGCTCGGCATGCGATACGCCATTAGAGCGGCGATGCTACTGGTCGTCGCGGCCGCCGCTGGGGTTGCGCTCGCCTACATCACACGATCCCTTGCTGGTCTCGCGTTGAGCCTGTTCCTGATCGGGGCGGGACTGGCCGTACCGTATGCGATCGCGCCGCGGTTGGCGCTGGCCGGTATTCCCGGGCCGCAAGCGGGCCAGGGTTCTGGTATCGTGAACAGCTGCACGCTGCTGGGCGGCAGCATCGGTGTCACTCTCGGCGCGCTGGCTTTTGAAAGAGGCGGTCTTCCGCTCGTGTTGGCGATGTTGGCCGGTGCAGCTTTGATAGGGTTTCTGGCGGTCGCACAGCTGCCTGCCGACTGAAGCAAAAATCTGCGTACCCGCCGCGTCCAGTCACCGGGCGCGTCAGCCGCAACCTGAGAAAGTCCGGGTTGGGTGGTTTCAAGACGATCCGCTTCGGGCAAGCAAACCGGCCGAAGCGGACACGCTGAAACCGAGACTGGAAAGCTAGACCTGTCGCATCCCGCCATCGACGCACAGTTCGGCCCCCGCGACAAAGCTCGCCTCGTCGCTCAGGAGGAACAGCGTGGCCGCCGCCACCTCCTCGGGACGCGCCATGCGGCCCAGTGGGATCGGCGCGATCAGCGCGGCCCGCTGCTCCTCAGGTACGCTCGCCATCATAGCGGTGTCGGTTGGGCCGGGGGCCACCACGTTCACGCGGATGCCCTGCGGGGCTAGTTCCGCTGTCCATGTGCGCGCGTAGGAACGTAGTGCCGCCTTCGTCGCGGCGTAAGTTCCGTAGGGCGTGATGCCTGCGGCGTCGGCGATCGACCCCATCAGCACGACGGACCCACCCCACTCCATCGCGCCCAGTGCCGCCTGCAACCCAAAGACCGCCCCACGGACATTGACCGCAAAGTGCCGGTCGAAGTGCTCGGGCGTTCCGTCGCGCAGGGTCGCCGGTTCCGAGATGCCCGCGTTGAGGACCAGCGCGTCGATCCGGCCATGCGTCTCCCTCACCGTCGCCACGACGCGCTGCAGATCCTCCTGTAGGGCTGCATCCGCGACGAGACCCCGCGCACCGCGCCCGATCCTCGCGGCCGCTGCCTCGACCTCGCCGGCGCGCCGCCCCGTGAAAACGACCGACGCGCCCTCGATCGCCAGCCGCTCGGCGACCGCGAGACCAATGCCTTTCGCCCCGCCGACAACGAGCGCAACCTTATCCACCATGCGAGCCATCGCGGCATCCCTTCATCTGCGATGGCTCAGACGATACAGACCGTATATCTGCTATCAAGAACGCACTTAGATTAGCCTAGATATGGCCGATGATACCGATCTCGATGCCCTGTCCGCGTGCGCGCTCGCCGACATGGCGCGGGTCCGCCCGGTGTTGGACAAGATCGCCGATAAGTGGACGATCCTGATCCTCACGGTGCTCTGCCCGCGGCCGGCACGGTTTAACGCGATCAAGCGGCGGCTCGACGGCATCACGCACAAGGCGCTGGCGGACGCGCTGAAGCGGCTGGAGCGCAACGGTCTGGTGACCCGGACAGTGCTGCCGACCGCACCAATCGGCGTCGAGTACGCGATCACCCCGCTCGGCCATTCACTGCGCCAACCTTTCGAGGCGCTCTGCGTTTGGGCACTCAACAATGGCGCGGCGATTGAGGCGGCCAACGACGAGCATGACAGCCTCAAAGCGAAGCCGTGAGAACATGTCCGCCTTCGGTTTGCCAGATGTTGAACCGCTCTGTCTTATCAGGGTCGGGAGGAGACCGTCCGCCTTCTCGGCGGGGCTCCTCCGAAGCGGACCGGCGGCAATCGGCCATACCTCGTCATTCCGAGTCCGTTGCGCCACTTGCCGACATCGGGATTAGGCCGCGAAGCGGACGCCTCTGTGGGTGGAAGGCAGCGGAGAGTTGCCATTCGCTATGGCTGCGTCAAAATGAACATAATGAGAACTGAGCCACTCTTTGACGTGGCTGGGGGATGGATTGCCTACGACCACTCAACGATCTCGTTCCTCGCGACTCACGGGAGGCGAAGGCTTCACCTACGAGGACACGGTTGTTGCCTATTACCTGGCCGCCCTCTTGCGAGAGGAGCGTGCGCAGGGATGCAGGGGCACTGTTGTCAGGGTGGCTGTCCAACAGGATCGCCAGGGTGAAGCCCTTGATGACCTGATCGTCGATGCCGAAGAGGCCGGCGAAGCCTCGCGCCTGAGTTTGCAGGTCAAGAGCGCGTTTGCAATCAGCGCGGCGGACTCGGATTTCAAGCAAATTATCCAGGCGTCGCTCGCAACGCGGCGCAAATCAGAGTTCCAGGTCGGCAAGGACCGATGCGGCTTTATCGTCGGAGAGGTCGCCGTCGGCCGCTTCGGACATCTCACTGAAATTCTGCGTTTCGCGGAGGCCAGCCCGACCAGCGGCGACTTCGTGGCCCGGTTTCAACAGGGTGGCGAAGCGAGCCTCGATGTCATCGCGCTTCGTGATGAACTCCGACCGCTCATTGGCGGCGCCGACGATGCCGATCACGACTTCTACCGGCACTTTGTGGGCTACCGTTTTGACAACCTTGCGCCGGGCGGGGACGCCTACGTGCAACTCGCCAACCGGCTGGGAGAGATTGTTAATCAAGACGGTGTTGCAGCCACCGAGATCCTTTGCCGTCACGTGCGTCTCGGGGAAGGCAAAGCGCAGGTCTGGACCCGCAATTCGCTGCTGTCAGGACTGAAGCCTGGTCTGTCCTTCAAGACCTCACCGAGCTACCGGGCTGACGTCGCTGCGCTGAACTCACTGGCGCGGAATTCCTGCGCCGAAATCAGGGCCGACATTGCCGGCCTGTCGATTGCCCGGGCCGCTCTCGTCGAACACGCGGAAGCCGAAACGCAACTGCACTCCATTACGAACATCTCGGGCCTCCCCGGCTGTGGCAAGTCGGTGGTGCTGAGGCGATGTGTCGAACGGGCGCTGGAGAAAGGCCCGGTTCTCTTTCTCACTTCAGATCGTCTCGAGGGTGCGAGTTGGCGCAGCTTCGCGCGCTCGCAGGGACTTCAGCATCTCGATGCCGAAGCGATCCTCGGAGAGATCGGTGCGACCGGTGTCGCCACCCTGTTCATCGACGGCATCGACCGGATTAGCCCGTCAAACCGAGGGACCATCGCCGACCTACTGAACGCAATCGAACGCGATCCGGCGCTCAGCCGTTGGCGCGTTCTTGCCACCTCGCGCGATCAAGGCCTGGAAGTTTTGCGCTCGTGGATTTCGTCATCGCTCTACGCACGTGGCGGCATCGGCAATGTCGATGTCGGCGCGCTGAGCGTTGAAGAAGCGAAAGTGCTTGGGGAGCAGCACCCTGCACTGAAGCCTTTGCTGTTCGGCGCTGACGCAGTGCAGGAGATTGCCCGCAGGCCCTTCTTCGCTGCCGTGATCGCCGACCAGGCGGTCGCGATGGCGCTGGACTCCGCGCCTCCACCGCAGACGGAAGCAGAGCTGATCGGCGCCTGGTGGCGAGCAGGCGGATACAATCTGAAACCAACTGCGGCGGATGGTCGTCAGCGCGCCCTGCTTGAGCTGGCGGAAGCGGGTGCTCCGACGCTGGGAAAAGGCATTCACCGTCGCAGCATCAGCAGCGAGACGGCAGCGCAACTTGGGGGGCTACGCAGGGACAAGATCGTCGACGTCGTCGTTGAAGGCAGCCGGTACAAATTCTCCCACGACATCTTCTTCGAGTGGTCGTTCTTCCGTCTCTTGATCGACGAAGGTGGGGCGTGGCCGGGCGCGCTGATCAAGGCAGGCGAGCCCCCGTTGCTCGCCCGCATCGTCGGCCTGCTTGCTCAATCCGAATATGAAAAAGCTGAGTCGTGGGCGGCCGGATACGTGGCTCTCTCCGAGTTGCGGCTGCGACCGCAATGGCGTCGCTCGTGGCTTCTGGGACCGGCGAGCAGCACGAGATTTAAGGCCAACGCTCAGGAGTTCGACGAACTTCTCAATGCGAACGATCACGCCCTGCTCGAAAAATTCCTAGTCTGGTTTCAGGCGGAGCGGACCATCCCGAGCCCAATAGTCCTGCAGCGCGCCTCAGGCGACATCGATAGCGACATTCTATTGCGTGCGGCCGACATGCTGGGCTGGCCTTCGGATGTCGCTCAGTGGCAGCGCGTGCTGTCCTGGATCTTCGATCGGAGCGCGACGCTACCGGCGAAAGTCCTGCCGCACGTCGTCGAGCTGTTCTCGGTGTGGCAGAACATGTGCTCCGGATTTCGCAACGGCATGTCCGGCGCAATCATCACGATCTGCGACAGCTGGCTCATTGAAATCGAAGGGGGACAGACGCCTCGATGGAAGGGCATGAAGGACGACACCTGTTCTGTCGTCGCATCTCAGTTGCGGTCGATCATCCTCAAGGCGGCGACGTCTTATCCGGAGGCGGCGGGTCGCGCGCTAGACCGTATGCTCGCTTGGGAACGCCGATCCGGTGACCTCCTGACAGCGGTCTTCGCGCTGACACCCATCCTCGGCACGGTGTTTCCCGAGAAGCTGGCCGAACTCGTTCGCGTGGAAGTCATCAAGGAACTTCCGAAGGATAAGAAGGAGCGCAAGGAGCGCGAAAATCGGGCGCGGCAGGAATGGGTGGAGGCCATTCGGGAGAAGCCCGAGGCCGAACGGACGTCCAACGAGCAACGGGCGCTTGAACACCGGAGCATGTTCATCGCCGGCGGCGAGGATCGCTACGAACTCGATAATATCGGGATTGATCGGCATCACAGCTCCTTCTATCCGGCAGCGGCCGGACACGAGCCCTTCGACACGCTGTTCAAGGTAGCTCCAGCCGTTGCGTTGAAGCTGGTCCGCGACTTGTCGAACCATGCCAGCCGGGGCTGGCTGCAGGTACATGAACTTCGTCGCCACAATCACGGTACGCCACTTCCTTTAGAGGTAGAATTCCCGTGGGGGAAGCAGACCTTCTGGGGCGATGAGCGAACCTACGGCTGGTACATTGGCCAGCTCGGGCCGCAGTCGCTGGAGTCAGCGTGGCTTGCTCAAACCCACTGGGCGCACACCCAGTTGGAGGGCGGCGCCGACCTCGACGCACTCATCCAGCAAGTCACCGAAGGGCACGAGAACGTCGCGGCCCTTGGGTTAGCGGTCTCGTTGGCGGTGGAGCACAACGAACGCTCGCCTGCGTTGCGTGCGCTGCTCGCGGCTCAGCGCTTGTGGGTGATGGACAGCAATCGGCAGGCCCAGGAGGCCGGTCGCGGCCTCGTCCTGATGGGCATGGACCCGAGGGATCAGATGACAGCCAACCAGAGGGCGGCCGACGACTACCTCATGGGTCGCAGCTATCGCGAGCGTTCGCTGAAGGACATTTCCTATCTTTACGCACTCAGCAACGACGAGCAGGAGCGTGAGTCGTTCGTGCAGCAACTTGCGCGCTTTCCCGACGAGCTTCCGTATGCATACGCGGAGGAAGTCGGCGACGCGGATTTTGAAGCGTATTTGAAGGAGCGCGCGACGGCATGGGTCGAGTTCGCGCGGAAGGAAAATTACGGCCTGGTCCGCACTGAAGCGGACACCATGCAGGCGCAACTTGTCTATCGGGATCCGACTCCCAAGACACCTGAGCGACAACAGCAGATCGACGAGAGCCAGAACGCGTTGCGGGATTTCACGGTCGTTGCTTGGGCCAACAAGTCCCTAAGCGAACGAAGCATCCAATCCAATGTGACGCTCGCGGCCTCTATCGAGTTCGCGCGCTTCCGCGATCAGCACGACCTATTCCAGTCCGTTGCGGAGGCCGGGTCGGGCATGACGCAAGCCTGCGTCGCCTCGGTCGCCGCGATGGTTTTCCGGTTCGGCGGTAGCGAGGCGGATCGGGAGTGGGCCTGGACGATTGTCGAACGCCTCGCGTTGTTCAAGGACGAGCGGGGCGACGAACGACACGGGAGAAACCCTGCGGACCCGCGGCCGTTTTATGTCGCTGCGCTCTACGACGATGTGCGCGGGGACGCGCCGCGCGAAACGTCGATGCCACGTCTGTTTGCTACGGCAGCCGACGACAATGCCAACATCTCGCAGATGGCGATAGGAGGTCTGCTCGACGCATATGCGATGCCGGAGTTTATCTCCTGGAACGCTGGCATCCTCGCTACCGAACTATTCAGCACCCATGTCGGCTCTTACGACGACCGCGAGGAAGCTCGGGTCAAGGCGGTCAAACATAAGCGGCAGGCGCTCGACCGCGCTTTGGCGCGTTTGGCGCAACCGGGCGTGTTTGCTGATCTGGTCATCCCACCGCCCGCATGGGTCGAAGTCACCGAGCAGGAAAAGCGGATACGTCGTCGTTCTGGAGTTGATGCCGACTGGACCTACCCGGGCTTTGACTTCAACCCGCAGGCGGCGGGTCCGATTGTCCGCGCATTCCCGATCGAGAAGTGGGCTGAGAACCCTGCGCTGCGAACCCAGGTGATTGCCTATGTGCGTTCGCTCGTTTTGTGGACGAGCGAACGCATGTTCCCTTCGTTTGCGGAAGACGCGGAAGATGGCAATTTGCGTCTATATGAATGGATCAACGAACTGGCGCAGCTGGTCGCGCGGGTGGTGGTCCTGGTTCCTGCCGATGAGGCCTGGGAGCAATTCGTCGAACCGATTGCGAGGCACCGGCGCCGCGACGTTCTGCAGTTCATGGATGACCTGACGGAGTCGATCACCTGCCGCTTCATCTACGATGCGGCGACGATCCCACCGAACGCGATTGAGATCCTGATCGCGATAATGCGGCGGATGCTTTTGGAGCCGGATCTCTCACCCACGTCATGGCGGCCAGGTGATAGGATAGATCGCCATTTGGGCAACATCCTCAAATCTCTCCTGCTTGTTTCTGTGAAAGACGCGCCGGGTACGGCGCGTTTTGCGAACGGCAACTGGAAGGATCTTCCGCAGATGCTTCCGCTTATCGAAGAGCTGATCCTCGCCATCGGCTGGACCGACCTGGCGATGGACAAGTTTCTGACCATGTGTGTGCGAGCCGGTGAGCACGTACCGATAGAGCTGTTTGCACGCCTCGTCGGCGTTAGCATGGACTCAGCAGCATTCCGGCTAGAGCGCTGGAATGCTGCTGGCATCCCGGCGCAAATCGCCGGCGTTGTTCAACGGCTTGCAGACGCCAAACATCCGCTTCCGGTGGATGATGCGCGAAGCCTGCTGATCCTGTTGGATCGGTTGGTCGATATGGGTGATCGACGGGCTGCGGCCCTGGAGCAGTCTGAGCATTTCCGGAACATTCAGCTGCGTTCCTTGGCTTAGTTGTTTGCGCTTCTGCCACCGAGCCGACCATCCGAACGTCTCTGTTGAGTGAGATGCGGACGGGGGCCGGCTTAGCTTGGGCCGGCGCCTCAAAGCGGACCCTCCGAAGATCCGTAATGGGTCAAATTCGGTAACAGATTGACTCAAAAAAAACTCGATGAGTAGAGCCGTCCCGCGAATGACTGAGCCCACGATTGCTTATGCCGCTGAGTCCGACTTGGCTCTCATACTTGCGCGTAAGCGAGCAGTCTCCTCCGGGCCGAGCGCGAGGACGAACCTGATGCAATCCTCGAGGAAAACTGCTTCTCCGGTACCAGACTGCTTGACAGCGCGTAGAATCTCACGCGCTAGCGGCTTGTCAGCCAGGAAGGACATTTGTCGAAATGCCGCCATAGCCTGCCTGCTCATTGGGGGAGGCAAATTTCCAACAGGACCCTTGGCGGCGGGTCTGGGGGACGAAGAAGGCTGATCTGAAGTTCTTCGCGCTTCGTGCCTGCCTTGCGTCACGAGACGATCTGCCCGTTCGTTGAGTGGGTCTCCGGCATGGCCCTGAACCCACGTCCACTTCACATCACGCTGGCCAGCGAGTTCGTCCAGGCGCTGCATCAAGTCGAGATTCATCACCGGGCCTTTCGAGTTGCGCCAGCCCTTGGCCTTCCAGCCGCGCATCCACTCGGTGACGGATTTGACCACGTACTGGCTATCGCAGCGCATCTCGATCTGCGCGCCCTCGGGGAAGTGCTCGAGCGCCCGGATGGCTGCCGTCAGCTCCATGCGGTTGTTTGTACTGTTAGGCTCACCCCCGCATAGATCCACAGGCCCGTCCGGGCCAGAGATGACGACTCCCCAGCCACCTGGGCCAGGATTGGGCGAGCAGCCTCCATCAGCATAGACGACGATTCGCATCAGGGCGTAATCCTTTGGGTAGGGAGGCGAGCCCGCGGCCTGAAGAACAGCGGAAGCAACCTCGTCCCGGCTTGTAACGCCCTCCCCCGTGGATCTCTACAGGGGGTAAATCAGTAGAAACCAATTAGTAAGCAACCTCGTGCACCCGACTGAACTCAGATGCACCCACGTGGTGCACGATGAGCTGGAGTAAAACCAAATGCGAGGCAATAAAGATGATCACAATATTGTGTGCAGAAATTCCATGATTGCGCTATCCTTCTGATTTCAGTGAACATTCTGGCTGTTCTGGCAGCCGGCTGGCACGACCTTGCCCGCAGGGCGTCCCCCTGCGGCAGCTGAGCGATCGCCGCGGTAGCTAGGGTTTGATCGAACGGCGAGTAGGCCGCCCGGGCGTTCCGGCCCCCTCCCGGACCCCCGGGATCGGGCAGTCGAGTTGGCCTGCCGGCGATCTCTGCCACGACCGCGCTTCGTAGGCCGTCGGTGCCAGAACGGGTCGACGGGATGACGAACGATCACGCTCGACCGGGCGGGCCGAGCGGTATCGCCATCGCGCCGCTATCCCGCACCCGTGACTGACCTGCGAACGTACCCCTCGCGGCGATCCTGCGACACCGCCCGAACCGCTCGATCGGTGCGGTCCAGGGTGGCACGCCACGCCGTCTCACGGCCGGCCCGGATCGGTTCGCGTGCCACGGCCGGTTTGCGCTCGGGCCTGGACGGCCCTCCCCCGATCCCCGCCGCCCTGTCGCATCCGTCCCGGGCGCGGTCCGGCCTCAGCTGTGACCTGACACGGCGTGCGGGATGTACGGCGCCTCAAGCGCGGCGCACTCGTCAGCACTCAGCTCGAGCGTGAGCGCCGCAACGGCGTCGGTTAGATGCCCCGGCTTGGACGCACCGATGATCGGCGTGACCTGTCTGCCTTTGCGCAGAAGCCATGCGAGCGCGATCTGAGCGCGCGGAACGCCCCGCCGCTCAGCGACCTCGCCCAGCGCATCCACCACCTTGCGGTCCGCCTCCTCGGTCTTCCCGTAGAAGCGGTGAAGCGCATCGTCCGTCCTGAGGCGCTCGGTCGTCTCGTCCCAGGGGCGCGTGAGCCGCCCACGCGCCAGCGGGCTCCAGGGCATCACCGCGACGCCCTCCTCGGCGCACAGGGGCAGCATCTCCCGTTCCTCCTCCCGGTAGAGGAGGTTCACGTGGTTCTGCATGCTGACGAACTCCGTCCAACCGTGCAGGCGCGAGACGTACAGCGCTTTGGCAAAGCGCCAAGCCGGCATCGAGGAAGCGCCGATGTAGCGGGCCTTGCCCGCCTTCACGACATCATGGAGCGCCTCCAGGGTCTCCTCGATCGGCGTGTCGCAGTCGAAGCGATGGATCTGGTAGAGGTCGACGTAGTCGGTGCCGAGGCGCGTCAGACTCGCGTCGATCTCCTGCATGATCGCCTTGCGCGACAGGCCCATCCCGTTCGGGCCGGGTCGCATGCGATTGTAGACCTTGGTGGCGAGGACGATGTCGTCGCGGCTGGCGAATTCCTTCAGCAGTCTCCCCGTGATCTCCTCCGACGAGCCGTCGGAGTACACGTTCGCCGTGTCGAAGAAGTTGATCCCCTGTTCGATGGCCTGGCGGACGATAGGCCGGCTCCTCTCCTCATCGAGCGTCCAGGGGTGATTGCCCCTGTCAGGCTCACCGAAGGTCATGCAGCCGAGGCAGAGGCGAGAGACCTTGATCCCCGTGGAACCGAATTTCACGTACTCCATGCAGCCCTCCCGGCGGCAGGTTTGAGGGTCCTTGGGTGCAGCGTCGATCGATCGGCATGCGGGATAGGAACCCTGCGCGCCGAGCCTCCACCCACCGATGGGCTTGCAGCCTGCCGAGCTTGGTCTTGCTCGCTCAGTCCACGACCGGCAGTCCTGCGAAGCCGCCCGGCCCGAAATAGGGCTGCAGCGTCTTCGGCTGGTAGATCGCCGTCGAGCACGTTCCACTCTCGTCGTTCGTGCACAGCTGCGCGGCCTTGCCGTAGCGCTCGATGACACTCCGATGCACCGCCTCGTTAATCGCGCGAACCGGCCGTCCGTTCTCGTCCTGGGCGACGTACAGGCTCTCATTGAACGCCGTCTCGCACGGCCGCTCACCGATCCGTCGCAGCGTCGGTCGGAAATGGTCGAGGGCGAACAGCCCGGATGAGGAGTCGTGGGCCGCCGCCGCCGCGTTCAGCGGCCCCGCCGGCAAGCACGTCCAGTCGATCGCGAGCCCCGCCGCCTCGGCTTGCCTCGCCATCCAGACGAGCGGGATGTCGGCGAGCACCCGGGTCCTGTAGCCACCGCCGACATCGGCATGCGCGCCTGCAAACCACACCTGCTGGACCGAAGAACCGGCCGGTGCGGTCCCCGTCCAATAGGTCGGGATGAAGTTGTGGCGATGTTCGTCGATCGCCAGCGCCTGCACGGCCGTCTTCACGATGGAGCAAGGGCTCGTGTCGTGGAAGGCGAACGCCTTCTTGTTGGCGTCCGCGAGAAGGGAACCCGGGATGCCGAGGCTGCCGACCGTGTCCCAGACGCCCAAGAATCGGATCGTCACGCCGTCGTGTACCTGGGCCGCGTACCGGTCCCTGAAATCCTGCGGCGTATGGGGTTTGGCGGAGCGGTAATACGCCCAGGCGTCGGGCAGCGACTCCAGGGATGGCCGCTTCAGGACTCCGCAGGCGGATATCAAGCCAACTAGGCTGCGGGCGGTGAAGGCGCCGCGCGAGAAACCGAACAGGTAGATCTCGTCGCCGGGAACGTAATTCTGAGCGATGAACTGGTATCCCGACCGTATGTTGTCGTCGATGCCGAGACCAGTCGCGCCCTCTATGAAGGTTTCCAGCTTCAGGCCCGTCGTGCCGACGCCACGAAGGTAGAGCACGATCTGGAACGTCGCCTCGCCGGTATCGACCGAGCCGTGGATCGAGCGCGCGATCTGCGCGACGTTCGTATCCTCTGTTTGAAGGTCGTCGTTGTTCCAGGTGCCGTCGCAGCAGACCACGATGCGTTTCATCGACCCTGCCCCCGTGATAACCGGTCAGAAGAGCGTCACCATCGGTTTTAGTGCGTTTGACACCGATTTCATACGCCGCTGGCGCGCTTGTTGACTGCCGTGCGATGTCGGCCGGACCCAGACCTGTTTCCACGCCGCCCCTCAACCTCGGCACCGCACGCCGAGACCGCGCCGGATCGTCGCCTCGATCAACGGCGCAGTCGACGGTTCGCTGATCGCGCCGTCGGTGTCGGCGCCGGAATCTCCTCAGCCGACGTCCCGATAGCGGCCCCTCGTCGACGGTCCGACACCTGTGCTTCCGGGTGGTTCGCGGATGCCGGAAGCCCGTGTCGTCCGCCGGCCGGGGCAACGCACTCGGCCGGCGCCAAACCGGGCTCTGCGACGCGTCCCCGGACCACCCTCATCGGGACGAGGGCGGCGGGATCGGCCCGCGCCATCGGCTGCGGCCACCGTTCCGGACCTGAACGCGCTCGACGACCGTGCGGCCTGGCAACGGTCAAGCCCTGCGTCGTCCAGGCGGTGTCGGGACGAGCCTGACAGGTGTCGGTGAGAACGGCACGTTCGGTCACATCTGCTTGTCGCTCGCTCCGATCCGGGCGCTACTCAAGGCCGTCACGACAGCCTTGAGACGCCCTTGGGAGAGCGGAAGGACAAGCGACGATGATCATGGACGTCATCAAGTTGGGGACCCGTGCCCGCACGCTCGGTCGCCCGCGGGACGCCTGCCCCTACCCGACCGATTCCCGTGAACGTCGGGCCTGGTACGAGGGCTATGACGGCTCATCCTTGGCGTTCGGCATGCGCGTGCCGCACCCGGCCGTCACGCCCCGCAGCACCGGGAGGATGCTCGAAGTCGCGGCGGGCGCGGACGGGGCTTCAATGCTGGCCTGAGGCTCGAACGTCATGGGGCTGCGAACGCTCCCGACACACCCGACTGCCGGCCGCCGAGAGGCGCGCGGCGGGAACAGGCCCGGCCGGAGGGGAGGACGGGAAGACGGCGCGGACCGGCGTTCGAGGGGCGCGTGTTCGGTCGGCTGGAGCGGGTGGTGACCGCCTTGGTCGAGGCCGGACTGGCGGACCGCGCGGCCGCGCCGCCGAACCTGGTCGAGCGCCTACGGCACCTGGAGCGGGCTGCCGTGGCCGCCGGCGGAGACCGGCAGGTGCTTCAGGTCATCGCGTCGGGGCGGCGCCTGCTCGGCGAACCCGATGCGGTGGAGAGGCCCGTCGGATCATCGCCGTCCGCGCATGGGCGAGGACGTCCCGAACCGCGATGACCTCGGCCATCCGGCTCGAAAGGCGGTAGAAGCGGGCCGACATCGCCGATGGGCGCGTCCGGCCTGGACGCGTCCCCACGAGTGCCCGCACATGACAACTCGAAACGAGGGCGTCGCCGGTGACCGGCCCCGGCTGAGCCGAGGCAACCGCCGCACCTTCGCGGCCCTGGCCTTCGCGGCGGCCATCCCGGTGCTGCTGCTCAGCGGCTGGGTCGCCACGCTCATGGCGCAGCAGCAGCGCGATCTGGTCCGCAACGCCGCGGTCACCAGCGCCGCCCGCGTGGCCGAGCGCGTCGCCTCCGACATCGCGGCGCAGGTGGCGGTCCTCGAGGCCGAGGCGGCCTCGGCCACCCTCGACAAGCCGGACCTCGCCGCCTTCTACGCCGAGGCCGATCGCCTCCGGCAGGCGCACCCGCTCTGGGCGACGGTCGAACTGGCTGATCCCGACGGCGCTCAGGTCGTCAATCTGCTCCGCTCGCTCGACGAGGAACTCGGTCCCACCGCCGACCGCAGGAGCTTCGACGCCGTCGTGCGGACGCAGCGTCCCGTGATCGGCGGCATCGGCCCGGTCGGGCCGATCTCGGGCCAGCGTCTCGTCGCCCTGCGCGTCCCGGTCATCCGGGCGGGCAAGCTCCGCTACGTCCTCTCTGTCCGGCTCGCCACCAACGCGGTCAGCTCGATCCTGCGCGACGCCGGGGCGCCCGAAGGCTGGGTCGGGACCATCGTCGACGCGGACGGCAATACCATCGCCCGCACCCGCGCCGAGACGGAAGAACTCGGTCACCCGGCGAACCCGGCCCTGCAGGCGGCCGTCCGGCGGGCGCCGCAGGGCTTCTACACCGGCCCGACCCTGGAAGGGGCGAACGTGGAGGTCGTCTACCGCACCCTCCAGCACACCGGCGGCTGGTCGGTCCATTTCGGCATGCCGGTGGCCACCCTGAACGCGCCGGTCTCCCGCTCCTACCTCGTCCTGGCCGGCGGCAGCCTCGTCAGCATCGGCCTGGGCCTGGCCCTGGTCGGGCTGGTCGGCCGGGACATGGCCCAGCGTCGGGCCGGCGAGCAGGCACGGTTCGCGCTCGCGCTGCGGTCGAGCGAGGAGCAGGGCGCGGTCGCCGTCGAGGCGGCGGAGCTCGGGACGTTGCGGTGGGATACCGGCCGGGAGACCGTGACGGCGTCCGGGCGCGCGGCCGAACTGCTCGGTTGGCGCGTCGCGGTCGCGCAGGGGGAAGCCGCGGCTGCCGCCCGCGAGGCCCTGGCCGCGGTCCATGCCGACGACCGCGTCCGGCTCGACGAAGCGGTGCGACGGGGCGCGGCCGACGGAACGCCGCTCGACGTGGAGTTCCGCATCGCCGATCCAGCCAGCGAGCCGCGCTGGGTGCGCCTGACCGGCCGGGTGCCCCACCTCCACAAGGAGGTCGCCGGGCTCGTCTACGGCGTCGTCTCCGACATCGAGCCGCGCAAGCGCGCGGAGGCGGAGCGCCTCGACCTGCTCCGCCGCCTCGGCCATGCGCAGGAGAACGAGCAGCGCCGGATCGCCCGCGAGCTGCACGATCAAGTCGGCCAGACGGTCACGGGCCTGTCCCTCGGTCTCAAGGGCCTGGAAAGGCTGCTCGAGGCCGAGGGCGTGTCGCCCGAGGCCGGCCGGCAGGTTCAGTGGCTGCAGAGGCTCGCCGGCGAGGTCGGCCGCGACATCCACCGCGCCGCCGTCGACCTGCGCCCGACCGCCCTCGACGACCTCGGGCTGGCCGAGTCCCTCGCCACCCTGCTCCGCGACTGGGGGCACCGCCACGGCGTCCGCCCGGACCTGGAATTCACGGGCGAAGGGGCCCGCCTGCCGCCCGCCGTCGAGAGCGCGGTCTACCGGATCGTGCAGGAGGCGCTCACCAACGTCCTCAAGCACGCGCAGGCCGCCACGGTGAGCGTCTCGGTCGAGCAGCGCTCCGACGAGGTCCGGGTCATCATCGAGGACGACGGCGTCGGCTTCGACCCCGAGGCCACCACGCACCCGTCCCCGGGCGGCGCCTCCGCCAAGCCGAGACTCGGCCTCTCCGGCATCCGCGAGCGCCTCTCGCTTCTGGACGGCTCGCTGACGCTGGAGGCGTCCTCGGGCGTCGGCACGACGTTGTTCGTTCACATCCCCCTCCCGCAGGCGGCCTGACGCCCGAGGAGCCAGCACCATGGACCGTATCCGCGTCGTCCTGGCCGACGACCATCCCATCGTCCTCGCGGGCATCCGGACGCTGCTCAACGCCGACCCGGAGGTCGAACTCGTGGGCGAGGCCACCAACGGCGGCGAGGCGCTGCCGCTGATCCGCACGCTCGCCCCGCAGGTCGCCGTCGTCGACGTCTCGATGCCCGGCCTCAGCGGCCTCGAACTCACGGAGCGGGTCGCCGGCGAATGCCCGGGGACTCGGGTGCTGGTCCTGACGGTCCACGAGGACGCGGCCTACGTCCAGCCGCTGATGAAGGCCGGCGCACGGGGCTATCTTCTCAAGCGCTCGGCGGCGGAGGACCTCCTGCGCGCGGTCCACGCGGTCGCGGCGGGCGGGATCTATCTCGATCCGTCCATCGCCGGCCACGTCATGGCGGGCCCGTCCGCGGCGGCGCGTTCGCCCGCCGCCGCGGACGGGGAGATTCTCAGCCCGCGCGAGACGGAGACCCTGCGGCTGATCGCGCAGGGCTTCAGCAACAAGGAGATCGCGCGCCGCATCGACGTGAGCGTGAAGTCCGTCGAGACCTACAAGGCGCGCGCCGCCGAGAAGCTCGGGCTGCGGACCCGGGCCGAGATCATCCGCTACGGGGCCGCACATGGCTGGCTGGACGCCCTGACCCTGCGCTGACCCGTCCGGTCGGCCAGGCTGTCCGGCGCGGCTCCGACCTGTTCGGTGACCGGAGCCGGCCCGGAAGGCGGGGGCACCGCCTAGCGCGCGCGAAGGGTCCACCGCGCCACGAGGCCGAGGGTCGAGCCCTGCACGATGATGGTGAACAGCACCACCGCATAGGTCGCCGCCAGGATTGCGGGCTTGGCCTCGCTCTCCGGCATCGAGAGGGCCAGCGCCACCGAGATGCCGCCGCGCACGCCCGCCCAGGTCAGGAACGGCACGTTGCCGAGCGAGAGGTTGCCGCCCCAGCGAAACAGCAGCACCGGCGTCGAGACCGCGACGAGGCGCGCGACGAGCACGATCGGGACGGCGCAGGCGGCCAGCGCCAAGCCGGAGACCTGGAAGCGCAGGACGAGCACCTCCAGGCCGATCAGGAGGAACAGGACCGAGTTCAGAACCTCGTCGACGAGCGTCCAGAGCGCCGAGACGTATCTCCGGGTGGTGTCGCTCATCGCGTAGCGCGGCGCGCGCTCGCCGATGAGCAGACCCGCCGCCACCACGGCCAGGGGGCCGCTCGTTCCGAGCTTCTGGGCGAGCGCGTAGGTCCCGGTGACGAGGGCCAGGGTGATCAGCACCTCCACGGGGAAGTCGTCGATCGCCTTCATCGCCAGGTAGGCGATGTAGCCGGTGACGATGCCGAGAGCCACGCCGCCCCCGGCCTCGTGAAGGAGAAGCGTCGCCACACCGCCGACGCTCGTCGTCCCGCCGCCCGATCCCGCCGCGTAGGCGAGCAGGACTGTGAACAGCACGATGCCGACGCCGTCGTTGAACAGCGCCTCCCCCTGCATCTCGATCTCGAGAGCCTCCGGGACCTCCACGTTCTTCAGGGTGGCCAGTACCGCGACCGGGTCGGTCGGGCTGATCAGCGCGCCGAACACCAGCGCCCAGGCCAGCGGCACCGGGCTGCCGAGCGCCTGCGCGGCCGCCCAGAACGCCGCACCGACCACGGCGGTCGACACGAGAGTCCCCAGCAGCGCGAGGGTGGCGACCGCGAAGGCCCGCGCGCAGAGCGCCGAGGTCGAGGTTCAGGGCCCCGGCGAACAGCAGGAAGGCCAGCATGCCGTTCATCACCACGCCGGTGAAATCGACCTGATCGAGGACGCGGGTGAGGTCCTCGTAGAGGTGCTGCTGCGGGAAGGCGACGTCGGCGAGCACCAGCGCGAGCGAGGCGAGGAGCCCCATCACGAGCAGGCCGATGCTGTGCGGCATGCGCAGGAAGCGGCGGTTCAACCAGCCGAACAGGGCCGAGAGGGTCAGCAGCAGCGCGGCGAGGTCGAAGATCGAGATCAAACGGAATCCTTCCCGCTCGCGGCCACCCGGACCACGCCGAAACGGGCCGGATGGGCGGCCGCATCCGTTCCCCAACGATCGGAACGACCCTTCGTGCCGGTTGTCCCCGCCCTCGGGAGCTGTCAGGCCGCAACGATGAGCGCGCGCGTCAAAGCTTGGCTTGAGATCCTCGGCGACCTGTTCTGGCTCCGCCCGGCCCTGGTCGTCCTCGGCTGCATCCTGCTGGCCCAGTTCGGGGTCTGGCTGGAGACGGCCCACGTCGCCGGCTACGACGCGTCCTCGCCCGACACGAACTGGGGTTATTCCGGCGGCGCCGAGGGGGCGCGGGCGCTCCTCAGCGCCGTCGCATCCTCCAACATCGGCGTTGCCGGCACGACCTTCTCGATCACCATCGCGGCGCTCACCCTGGCATCCGGCCAGATGGGCCCGCGGCTCCTGCGCAACTTCATCCGCGACGCCCGCAACCAGACGGTGCTGGGCATCTTTCTCGGGACCTTCGCGTATGCCCTGATGGTCCTGCGGACGGTGCGGACGGTGGACGAGGACCCGTTCGTCCCGCACCTCGCCATCACCGGAGCCCTGGTCCTGGCGCTGGTGGCGGTCGGCACCCTGGTCTGGTTCGTCCACCACATCGCCACGAGCATCAACATCGAGACCGTGGTCGATGCCGTCCAGCGCGACCTGTGCGAGGCCATCGCGGCCCATACGCGCGACGAGCCGGGGGTCGCCCAAACCGATCCGGCTCCGACCGGACGCGCCGTCGCTGCGACCGGCGGCGGCTACGTGCAGGCCATGGACACCGGCGTGCTGGCCGACTGGGCCCACGAGAACCGGGCCAGGGTCACCCTGCGGGTCCGGCCCGGCGACTACGTGCCGAGCGGCTTTCCCATCGCGTTCCTATCCCCGCAGACCGAGGGCGCCGAGGCCGCCATCCTGGGGGCGGTGACGCTGGGGTATCGCCCCGCCGCGCTTCAGGATCCGGAATTCTCGATTCGCCAACTGGTCGAGATCGCGGTCCGGGCTCTCTCGCCCGGCATCAACGACCCGTTCACGGCCGGCAGCGTCGTCGACCATCTCGGCGATGCCCTGTGCCGGATCGCTCCACGCCATCTGCAGACCGGCGTGGTGCTGCGCGCGGGCCACCCCGTGCTGGTCCATCCCGTGACGGACTACGACGGGCTGTGCGATGCCATGTTCCACATGATCCGCCAGAACGCCGCCGGCTCGGTCCACGTGCTCGGCCGGATGCTCGACGTGCTCGCCCGCGTCGCGGAGGTCGAGACCCGGACGGATCGAACGGCCGAACTCGCCCGGCATGCGGATCTCGTCATCGCCGCCGCCCGGCGCGACGTGGCGGATCCGTCCGACCTCGGCGACCTGGAAGACCGCCACCGCCATTTCCGCGCGACCGCCCGGGTCGCCGCCGCCTGACGCGTCGGCCGTCAGTACGCGCCCTCGTCGGGGATGTTCAGGAGGTTGCCGCACGCCTTGCAGTGCACCGCGTCCGGCTCGTGGCGCTGCAGCCCGCAGGCGTCGCAGGGGAAGCGCACCTTGTAGGGGCGGAACACCACCTGCGCGAGGCGGAAGAACAGCGTCACCCCGCAGATCATCACGAACACCGACAGCAGGCGGCCCGTCGGCCCCGGCAGCGTGATGTCGCCGTAGCCGGTCGTCGTCAGCGACGTGACCGTGAAGTACAGGGCGTCGACCGGCGTCTGGATCGCCGGGTTGGAGCCGTGCTGCGTGGCGTAGACGATGCCGGTCATCGTGAACACGAACACCACGAGGTTGGTCGCGGCCAGGATCGCGTCCTCGTTGCGGCGGAACAGCTCGCTGTCCTGCCGCAGCCGCTCCAGCAGATGGTAGGTGCGCAGGAGGCGCAGCGTGCGCAGGATCCGCAGGAACCCGACGCCCTCGACGAGCACGGGGGCGAGGAACGAGGCGACGGCCACGAGGTCCGTCCAGGTGCTCAGGTGCCGGAACTCGCGCAGCGGCGCGCGACTGATGCTGAGGCGGGCGGCGAAGTCGAGGAGGACGCACAGGCCAAGCGCCAGGTCGCAGGCGACGATCCAGGCCATCAGCGGCAGGAACGAGGTGACGATCACGAAGGCGACCGTCGCCACGTCGAACACGAGCAGGGCGTAGCGGAAGCGGTGGGCGCGCGGCGTGTCCCCCTCGTAGAACTCGCGCAGCGTCGCTGTCAGCGTCGTCATCGGTCGTCAGTCCATTCGGGGCGGAGCTCAGGAGCCCTGCGTCAGCACGGGCCCGCCCACGGTACCCTCGGCATCGCCCGTCAACCACGACAGCAGCAGCAGGATCATCGCTGCGAGCAGCAGGACGCCGGTAAGGGCGAGGACGAGATCGGACAAGCGACCTTCGAGGGCGCCGGGACGACGCCTGGGAACTTGACGGCGCAGAGGGCTTCACCTGGTTGGGGGGCGACGGTGGAGGCGGCCGTGCCCCGGGGCGCGGCGACGGCCGGCCTCGGCTCAGCGGTGGGCCGGACTCTGCGGAGCGAGCCGCAGCACCAGCGCCCCGGCGGCCATGCAGGCGAGCGAGCCGAAGAGCACGCCGACCTTGGTCTCGGCCTCCAGATCCGGCCGGTGGGCGAAGGCCAGCAGGCCGATGAACAGGCTCATCGTGAAGCCGACCCCGCACAGGATGGCGACGCCGTAGACCTGCGCCCACGTCGCACCGCTCGGCCGCTGCGCCCAGCCGAGGCGCACGGTCGCGAGCACGAAGCCGAACACGCCGAGCTGCTGGCCGAGGAACAGGCCGAGCCCCACGCCCAGCGTCACCGGATCGAGCAGGATCGCCGGCCTGAACCCGGCGAAGGACACGCCGGCATTGGCGAAGCCGAACACCGGCAGGATCAGGAACGCCGTCCAGGGGCTCACGGCATGTTCGAGGATGTGCAGCGGTGAGGTCGGATCGTCCGGCCTGCCGACGCTCAGCCGGAGCGGCACCGCCAGGGCGAGCAGGACGCCCGCGATGGTGGCGTGCACGCCCGACAAGAGCGTGAACACCCAGAGCACCGCCCCGAGGGCGAGGTAGGGCCACAGGCGGCTGACGCCGGCCTTGTTGAGCCCGTACAGCGCCGCCAGGGTCACGGCCGCGCCGCCGAGCATCGGCAGCGACAGGTCTGCGGTGTAGAACACGGCGATGATGATCACCGCGCCGAGGTCGTCGATGATGGCGAGCGCCGTCAGGAACACCTTCAGCGACACCGGCACGCGCGAGCCGAGGAGCGCCAGCACGCCCAGCGCGAAGGCGATGTCGGTGGCGGCCGGGATGGCCCAGCCCCGCAGGGTCTCGGGCGAGTGGCGGTTGACGGCGGCGTAGACGAGGGCCGGCAGGATCATGCCGCCCAGCGCGGCCACGCCCGGCAGGATGCGGTCGGGCCAGGTGCGCAGGCGCCCGTCGAGCAGCTCGCGCTTGATCTCCAGGCCGACGAGCAGGAAGAACACGGCCATCAGGCCGTCGTTGATCCAGTGCAGGACCGAGAGCGGGCCGACATGGGCCTGAAGCGCGGCGAAATAGGTGTCGGCGAGCGGCGAGTTGGCGACGGCGAGCGCCAACGCAGCGCTGGCCATCAGGACGAGGCCGCCGCCGGCGCCGCTCGTGAGCAGGGCGCGCAGGGACGACAGGGGACGAGGGGGGCGGGAGGGCACGCGCACGGACTCCATGCCGCTGGCGGCCCGACCAGCGCAGAGACCTGCCGATCCGACCGACCGGACCGCGCACCCGGGGGCGCTATCGCATCGTTCGGCCGCCCCGGCAACCGACACGCGCGCAGCCAAGGCCCGGAGCCTCGGGCGAGCTCAGGGCGATCGAGCGCCACGGGCACGCCCGCGCTGAGACCGTTCGGCCGCGGTCACCGCGTGGGCGGCCCGGCCTGCGCCCTTCGCGGGCGACCCGGGGCCGTTTCCGCGGGCGCTTCTCCGATGGCGTGACGGGGAGAACAACGTACCACTTGGAACGGTGCGGAAGCTGCGCCGTTCCTCGACTCCGGTCGCTGTCAACTCCGACCTCCGGCCGGCAACAACGAAGTGAGGACGCCCATGAAGAAGTCTCTGTTCGCCGCCGCCATCCTGGCAACCCTGGGTGTCGCTTCCGTCGCTCCGGCATCCGCCGCTCCCGGCATGATCGGCGCGGTCGATGCCCCCGTCGCGGTCACCGAGGTCCGGATGGACGGCATGCACGGTCATCGTGGCCATGGCCGCATGATGCGCCACCACCACATGCGCGGTCACATGATGCGTCATCACCGCGGACATCACATGATGCGCCACCATCGCGGTCACATGATGGGACACCACCGCGGTCACCGCATGTGATCGAAGATCCCCGGCCCGCGATGGCCGGGTGACGGCTCGGGAGGCCGGGAAGGATACGTCAGGCGTGTCCTTCCCGTCGTCCGTTCGGGATCCCGGGCGCCGACGAGCAGGCTGACGGGCCGGTAGCGCGGGCCGGAGAGTTCGTGCGGGCTGTCCGCGTGCGGGCCGTCCGCGCGCGGTGCGACACGCGCTCTTCCGGTCCGCGATCGTGAGACGTCCGGCGAGGCCGCCGGACCCCAATGCGAAGACCGGGCTTCCGATCAGCGATGCTCGGCGGCGTCGCCGCGCGGGGCGCCCGCGCAGGAGGTCAGCGTCACCGGATCGGCCTCCGGCCCGACGAAGACGCTCATCGGCTGGCAGGCGCCCTGCAGGCACACGGACCAGTCCGCCGTCGCGCCCGAGCGCCGCAGCACGACCTCCCTGAGGGGAGCCAGGCGCGGGACCCAGGTCCAGGCGCCGTTCACCCAATGTGCATCGAGAGCAGGCTCCATGCCGGCGCCCGAACCCCTGACGCGGCTCGCGGTGATCGTCAGCCCGGCCGGGGTGTCCGCCCAGTCCTCCTCCCAGACGATCTTCTCGACCGAGTGGGACCAGCGCAGCGTGATGGCCGGCACGCTCAGCGGGACCACCACGCTCGCGGCGAGGAGGCAGATCATGCCGGGCGCGTCGCGACCCGGCGCAACCGCCAGACGTGCGCGCCGACGGCGGCAGCCCCGAGCAGGAATCCGGCCTGGTCGGTCAGCGGCAGCGCGACCACGAGGAGAAGGGCGCCGAGGAAGGCCGCCGCCCGCTCCCACAGGCGCATCGGTCCGCGCAGGAAGCCGCTCGTGGCCGCGCCCCACAGGAACACCGCGGCGGCGGCCTTCACGCACATGTAGGCGACGGCGGCCGCGAAGGCGGGGCCCCCGATCCCGGTGGTGTTCTGCGCCATCAGCGCCGGATCGTAGACGGCCATGTAGGGGACCACGAAGCCGGGCAGCGCGATCCGGATCGCCTCCAGGCTGATCTTGAAGCCGCTCTCGCGCGCGATCGGCGCCGCCGCGAAGCAGGCGAGCGCGACGGGTGGCGTCAGGTCCGCCATGATGCCGAAGTAGAACACGAACATGTGGCTGACGATCAGCGGCACGCCCAGCGTCAGGAGCGAGGGCGCCGCGAGCGATGAGGTGATGATGTAATTGGGGATCGTCGGGATGCCCATGCCGAGGATCAGGCTCACCACCATCGTCAGGACGAGGGAGGCGACGAGCGAGTTCTGGCCGACCGACACGACGTAGTTGCCGAAGATCGTCCCGACGCCGGTCAGCGTCATCGTGCCGATGACGAGGCCGACGACCGCGCAGGCCAGACCGACCGGAAGGGCTTGCCGGGCGCCGTCGGCGAGGGCGTTGCGACAGGCGACGAGGGTGTCGCGCCCGCCGCGGGTGAGCAGGCTGGCGGCCACCATGACCAGGACGAGCGCCAGGACGAGCATGACGCCGACCCAGAGTGCCCCGGCGGCGATCAGGCCGAGCGTGACGTAGAAGATCGAGCGGACAGCCTCGCGGCCGAAGCCGAGGGCGATGGTGCCGCCCAGGATCAGGGTCACCGTGAGCGCGAGCCCGACCGAGCCCGCGAAGAGCGGCGTGTAGCCCGCGAAGAGCAGGTAGACGAGGACGGCGAGCGGCAGGATGAGGAACCAGCGCTCGCGCAACGCCGCCTTGGCGCTCGGCAGCTCGCCGCGCGGCAGCCCCACGAGGCCGCGCCGGCCGGCCTCGAAATGCACGGCCAGGAAGGCGGAGAGGTAGTAGAGAAGGGCCGGGATGATCGCCGCCTTGACGATCTCGACGTAGGGCACGTCGATCGTCTCGGCCATGATGAAGGCCACCGCGCCCATCACGGGCGGCATGATCTGCCCGCCCATGGAGGCGGTCGCCTCGACGCCGCCCGCGAAGGCGGGCTTGTAGCCGAAGCGTTTCATCAGCGGGATGGTGAACTGGCCGACCGCCACGACGTTGGCGACGCCGGACCCCGAGATCGTGCCCATGAGCGCGGAGGAGAACACCGCGACCTTGGCGGGACCGCCCCTTGCCGAGCCGAACAGGCTCATGGCGATGTCGGTGAACAGCGCGATCATGCCGGCGCGCTCGAGGAAGGCGCCGAAGAGAACGAACAGGAAGATGTAGGTCGACGACACGTAGACGGGCGTGCCGTAGATGCCCTCCGTCCCGAAGGCCATGTGCTCGACCACCTGCTCGAGGCCGTAGCCGCGATGGTTGAGCGGCGCCGGCAGGTACTGGCCGAGCAGGCAATAGGCGAGGAACGTGCCGGCCACGATGACGAGCGCCGGCCCCATGATGCGGGCGACGAGGTAGAACAGCAGCGCGATCAGGGCGAGCCCGACATAGAGGTCGGCATCCGTGAGTTCGCCCGCGCGCGCCACGAGGTCGTCGTAGAAGGCCCACTGGTAGGCCCCGATCAGGAAGCCGGCGACGGCGAGCGCCCAGCCCAGACTCCGCGTCGCCCGCGTGCGCGACCGGTGGTTCGCCAGGAGGCCGCCGCCGACCAGGCACAGGAAGCCGACGTGGAGCGTGCGGACCGCTTGGCTCGGCAGCCCGCCGGGGAACTTGGTGACGAGGCCGACGGTGATCGCCAGCGTCACGACGGCGAACAGCCCGTCCAGCACCGGTCGCCGCCGCGCGGCGGCCCAGCCGACGAAGAGCGCGCCGGCCGCCAGGGCCGCCCAGGCGAGGGCAAGGGGTGTGACGCCGAACGCGATCGTGCGGTCGAGCGGAACGCCGAAGGCGGTCACGATCTGGAAGGTCGAGAAAGCCACAGCAAGCCAGAACAGGAGGCGCCCCGGCCAGCCGGCCCCGAAATTCTCCGGCAGCCCGTGCTCGGGATTCTGCAGCTCAGCTTGGTCGACCCGCTCGTTCATGGGCTGCCTTCCGAAAGCGGGCCAACCCATTCCCCAGGTTCGCCCCCGACGCATCGTGATCGCACGGTCTGCTCCGCACGTATCAGGGGACGGATACGCCCTTCTCCTTGAGGTAGCGGGCGGCGCCTGGATGGAGCGGCAGCGGCATACCTTCCGCAGCCCTGTTGACGTCAATCCCCTTCGCGGCCGAGTGCGCGGCCTGCAACTCGGGCAGGCTCTCATACACCGCCTTCGTCATCCTGTAGACGAGGTCGTCCGAGAGGTCGGCGCGGGTCACGAGGTAGTTGACAACCGCCCCCGTTTCCACGGCCTCGGCCTGTCCCTCGTAGGTATTCGCCGGGATCAATTGCTTGACGAAGGGTGCGCCCGCCTTGTCGACCACCGCCGCCGGTATGGCGACAACCGTGATGGGTGTCGCATTCGCCAGATCGCGAATGGAGGAGACGCCGAGACCGGCCGATTGCAGCGTCGCGTCGAGCTGACGGTTCTTCATGAGTTCGACGGATTCACCGAACGGCAGGTACTCGACCTTGCCGAGATCCTTGTAGCTCAGCCCGGCGGCCTCCAGGATCGCGCGCGCATTCAGCTCCGTGCCCGACTTGGGGGCGCCGACGGAGAGGCGCTTGCCCTTCAGGTCCGCCAACGTCCGGATGCCGGACTCCTTGGAGGCGACGATCTGGACGTAGTTCGGGTAGATCGCGGTGACCCCGCGCAGCTTGTCGAGCTTGCGCCGGAAGCCCGCTTCCTCATCGCCCTTCCATCCGGCGGCCAAGCTGTCGCCGAGCGTGAACGCGAGTTCGCCCTTGCCGGCCTGGACCAGGTTGAGGTTCTCGACGGAGGCCTTGGTGGCCTGAACGGACGGGCGGGTCCCCGGAAGCTTCTCGGTGAAGATCTTCGAGAGCGCGACACCCATCGGGTAGTACACGCCTGAGGTTCCACCCGTGAGGATGGCGATGAAATCGTCGGCGCGCGCAGGGACGGCGAGGCTCAGGAAGGCGGATGCGCCGAGGGCGAGCCCGGCGAGGCGTTTCGGCAGACCTGACATGAGCCCTCCCATATTCTGTTGCCGCCTTGAAGCAGATCTGACCCTCTGCGTCGATGCGCAATCCATCGATCCGTCCGATGTCCACGTCCCGAACGTGGTCGAGAGCGTCTGAACCGCCCGGATGGACCCAAAGCCGCCGACGGGTGCTGGTCTGCCGCCTCGGGAATGCGGCATGCCGCGATCCCTGCGCGCTCCGCACGCCGTTCTGCCGTCTCGCGCAGAGATTTGTGCAAGTTCGAGCGCGAAATAATTGCCAAGACAATCTGAAATCTTGCCGAAGACGGACAGGACTTCATTTGCGCGTCATCATGTGAAGAACTTCCGGCGCGGACCTGTCCTGTCGGTGTGGCCGGATTCCCGAGGGTTCCGGCGAGGCCCTGGCCTGCACGACATCGGCGAGGCGGCGGTCCGGGGGCTCGGTCGATCGCCGCGGTGGCGGGCACCGGGCGGGTCGGAGCGAAGGCTGGATGCCCTCATGGGCGCCCTCGCGCGCGCCCTCATGGGCGCTCTCATGGGCGCGGAGCGACAGCGGCTTGCCCCCGGTCGTGGCCGCCCACCTCGAGGCAGGCGGCGGACGCGGGCTCGTCCCGCGACGCGTCAGAGCTTCACGCCCTCGAGGTAGCCGCGGTTCCAGGTCGGGCTGATGAGGATCTCGTTGACGCACACGCTCGCCGGCATCCGCGCCACGAACAGGATCGTCTCGGCGAGATCCTCCGATTGCAGCATCCGCCCTTTGTCCTCCGCCGTCACGGGAACCGGCCGCTTGTCGAGCAGCGGTGTCGCGACCTCGCCGGGACAGATGCAGCAGGACCGGATCCCGTGTCGGCATTCCTCCTGGTTGAGGCTCTCCGAGAGCGCCACCAGCCCGTGCTTGGCTGCCGAGTAGGCTGGTCCCGTCAGGGTGGACACGTAGCGGCCGGCCCAGGACGAGACCTGGATGATCAGGCCGCTCCGCTGGGCGCGCATCGTCGGCAGCACGGCCCGCGACGCGTAGAAGGGACCGTTGAGGTTCACGCCGACCACGGCGTCGATGCCGGCCGGCCCGATCTCGCTCCAGCTTCGCTGGGGCACGTTGAGGCCGGCCGAATTCACCAGCAGGTCGCAGCGGCGGTAGGCGGCCTGGACCGCCTCCCAGGCCCTCTGCACGTCGTCGGCGACGCCCATGTCGGCGGGGGCGACCAGCGCCTCCCCGCCCGCCGCGCGGATCGCTTCCGCGGTGCCCTCCAGGGCCTCCCGGCCGCGCCCCGTGAGCGCGAGGCGAACCCCGGCCTTCGCCAGCGACACTGCGGCCGCTCGTCCGATGCCGGACCCGGCGCCCGTCACCCAGGCGACCTGTCCCTCGATGTCCCGCAGCATGTCGGTCTATCTCAGCGGTTTCTACGGCTTGCCGACGAGCGGGCAGCCGCCCTCCGCCAGGGGCCGGAAGGCCTGATCGGCCGGGATGGTGTCGAGGAGCTTGTAGAGGTCCCACGCGCCCTTCGACTCGGACGGCGCCTTCACCTCGAACAGGTACATCGGGTGCACCTTGCGCCCGTCCGCCCGGATCGTACCCTTGCCGAACAGCGGGTCGTCCGTCGGGTTGGCCTTCATCCAGGCCATCGTCGCCTGCGGGTCGGTCGATTTCGTCGCCGCCACAGCCTTCAGGTAGTGCAGGAGGCCGGAATAGACGCCCGCCTGGTTCATCGTCGGCATGTTGTTGCCGTGGCGCTTGGCGAACCGCTCGGAGAACGCCCGGGTCTCCGGATTGAGGTCCCAGTAGAACGATTCCGTGAGCACCAGCCCCTGCGCGGTCTGGAGGCCGAGAGCGTGCACGTCGATGGCGTAGATCAGCAGCGCGGCGAGCTTCTGGCCGCCCTCGGTCAGCCCGAACTCATGCGCCTGCTTGACCGCATTGATCGTGTCGCCGCCGGCATTGGCCAGCCCCACCACCTTCGCCCCCGAGGCCTGCGCCTGCAGGAGGAACGAGGAGACGTCGGTGGCGGGGAACGGGACGCGGGCGGCGCCCAGCACCCGCCCGCCGCCCGTCCCGATCACGTCCGTGGCCTGTTCCTGGAGGGAGAGGCCGAACGCGTAGTCGGCGGTGAGGAAGTACCACGTGTCGCCCCCGCGCTTGAGCAGGGCGCCGGCCGTCCCGTGCGCCAGGGCGTAGGTGTCGTAGGTCCATTGGATCGTGTTCGGCGAGCATTGCTTGCCGGTCAGCTCCGTGGTCCCGGCACCGGAATCGATGAAGACCTTGTTCTTCTCGCGCGTGATCTGGCTCACCGCCAGCGCCACCGAGGAGGTCGGTACGTCGAGGATCGCGTCGACGCCGTCGCGGTCGTACCATTGGCGGGCAACGGCGGCGCCGATATCGGGCTTGTTCTGGTGGTCGGCCGAGACGACCTCGACCTGCACGGCCCCGTTCGTCTTGGCGAAGTCCTCGACCGCCATCTGCGCGGCGACCAGTGAACCCTTGCCGCCGGTATCGGCGTAGACGCCCGACATGTCGTTGAGGACGCCGACCTTGACGCGGATCGGCTGGGCGGATGCCGGCCAAGCCAGGGCGGTGAGGCTGATCGCCGCCGAGAGCAGGCAGCACCGGATCAACGCCATGGCGGTTCTCACTCCCGGATTGATTATCGTTGGAGCCAGGAGGGCACGGCCCGCATCCCAGCGTCAAGCGCCGTTCCCCAGTGCCGCCGGGCGCCGGCGCCAAACCGTCAGGCACGCGACGCGGTGGGCATCGAGGGCTCCGACGAACCAGCGCGCCCCGCCTCCATGCGGGCTGTCGGGCTCGCCCATCGCCCCGGGCGAGCATCGCGCCCGGGCCGCCGCTCCGGTCCCGGGGCGCGGTCAGCCGGTCCGCGCCGCCCGTGCCGCGTGCGACGGTTCGCCCGGATCGGCGGTGACGTAGGTGAACCTGTCGCGGCCGTCGGTCTGCTGCCCGGACAGGCGCTCCAGGCCGGCGACGGCGTCCCGGTGGCCGGCCGCCCAGCGGTCGCGGATCGACGAGGGCGAGAAGTCGAAGCTCTTGGCGGCGAGCTGGTCGGCGCCCGCCTGATAGACGAGGTGCAGCAGCGTCACCGCCGGACCGGCCGGATCGAGCTGCTGCCGCAGCGCGTACTCGCGCTTCAGGGCGGCGATCGCCCGGCGCGGCGCGCTGCCGAAGATGAGGTCGTTCGCGCGCTCCAGCACCGCGTCGAGGGAGGCCGGGCGCGGCGCCCGCGGGCTGAACAGGTCCGAGGCGATGCAGAGCAGGTCCCGCGCGGGCTCGGTGGCGAAGATCGGGTCGAGCGGCAGGTTGTTCGTGTATCCGGCGTCGCACAGCACGCGCCCGTCCACCTCCACCGGCGGGAAGGCGGGCAGGATCGCGGTGCTGGCGAGGATGTGCTCGGCCCGGATCGTCTCGCGGGCGGTGTCGAAATAGACCTCCTCGCCGGTCTCGATATCGACGCAGCCGATCGACAGGCGCGTGTCGCCCCGGTTCAGGCGCTCGAAGTCGATGAGGCGGTTCAGGGTCTGGAGCAGGGGGGCGTTGTCGAACAGGGCCACGTCGTCCGGGACCCACGGCAGCGCCGACCACGCGCCGGGCAGGCGGTGGCGGAAGATGTTCGGCCGCCCCCAGAGCAGGGCCATCAGGGCGTGCAGGCCGTTGTAGATCTGGCGCGGCTTGAGCAGCCCGGTGGGATCCAGCGCGGGGCCCAGCGTCGCCTCCTGCCAGAAGCGGTGGAGCTGGGCGACCCTGTCGCCGGGGGCGTTGCCCGCGATGATCGCGGCGGTCACGGCGCCGATGGAGGCGCCGACGACCCAGTCGGGTCGGAGTCCCTGGGCGTGGAGCGCCTCGTAGGCACCGGCATGGTAGGCGCCGACGGCGTTGCCGCCGGCGAAGACCAGGGCGAGATCGCGCGCGTGTTCCGTCATCCCGGCTTTCAGGTTCGAAGGCTCTCGAAGCCCGTAATCGAGCCGATGCGGGCCGGTTCCCGCGGCCGGCGCGCGGAGTGGTTGGCCCGCTCGGGCCTGAGCGAAGGTAGCGGCGTCCGCGGGCCGGCCCCGGTTCGGCCGCTCGGCCGCGCTGGGGCGGATCGCCGGGTGATCAGGCGCGGCCCGCCTTGGCTTCGCCGCCGTCCACCTCCTCTTCGGTGGGGAGTTCGCAGCGGTTGTGGATGGCGGTGGCGGCCACCGCGCCGTGGCCCATGGCCACCACGATCTGGTCGAGGCCGCGGACGACGCCGCCGGCCGCGTACAGGCCGGGCACCGTCGTGCGGTTGTGCTCGTCGACGATGAGCGCGCCGGTTGCGTCGTGGGCGGCGCCGAGCGCCACCGCGAGGTCGGAGCGGATGGTCAGGCCCAGGGCCGAGTAGAGCACCGCGAAACGGTGCTCGGCCCCGTCGGCCGTGCGCAGCACCGTGATCCGTGCCCCCTCGACGTCGAGGCCGACGACGGGGTCGTGGACCACCGCGATGCCATGCCGGGCGATGCGCGCGGCCTCGCCCGCGTCGAGGACCATGCCCTGGCCCAGGGTCATCAGCGTCACGTCCCGGGCGTAGGTGCGCGCGATGAAGACCGCTTCGCCCAGCCCCCGGTCGCCGTGGCCGATCACGGCGATGCGCTTGCCCCGCGCCTCGTAGCCGTCGCAGATCGGGCAGTAGCGCACGAGCCCGCGGCGCACCGCGTCGGGCAGGCCGGGAAAGCCGGGCTCGACGTCGTCGGCGCCGCTCGCGAGCAGGACGCGACGGGCCCGGACCTCGCCCGGTAGGCCTCCGGTCTCCAGGCTGGCGAGGAAGCCGCCCTTCTCCTTGCTCAGGGCCGTGACGGTCCCGTGCGCCACGGATCCGCCGTAGCGGGCGACGTGCGCCCGCTGGCGGGCCAGCATCTCCGTGCCCGAGATGCCCTCCGCGAAGGCGGGGACGTTATGGCTCTTCGGGATCCGGGACGCCCGGGACTGCCCCGCATCCACGACCAGGAACCGGCGCTCGAACCGGGCGAGGTAGAGGGCGGCGGTCAGGCCCGCCGGGCCGCCGCCGACGACCAGGCAGTCCAGCGGCTCGTCCGCCATCGTGGACTCGAACCCGGACATCCATCCCTATCCCGAACGGCCGGCGATCCCGGCCCGGCGGCGACCCCCGCCGGGTCCGGAACACGCGCTGCGCACCCGCCGGCCCTGCGGCTCGTCGGGGCCCCTCGTCCCGCGCGCGCTCATTGCGGCGGCAGCGGCGACGGGATGAGGAAGAAGTAGATCGCGAACGCCGCGAGCGCCGCGAACAGGAGCGCCGCCGCGATCAGGCCGTAGCGGTTCGTCCGGACTGGAGCGGGCTTCATGTCCCCCGGTTGCATCGTGGACTCCTCGATTGCGCGATCACGCCGATCGGGCCCCTGACCCGGCCCTGTGGAGCGCACGCGGGCCCGGCGTCGCGGAAAAAACGGGGGAACGCCGGGGGCTTGCACCCGCGGCGCTGTGGCGATGGCAACGTCGGCTCGCTCACCTGTGAGCCCGCCGGGCGGTCACCGCCCCTTCTGCGGGAGCGGATCGCGGGCTTCCTTGACGGCCTCCCGGCAGCTCCGGTCACCCTCGGCGTTCAGATCGACCGCGCGCTGCACGGCCCGCCCTCCTCGGCGAGGGCCGCCGCCGGGATCAGGCGGAGCGTCGTGAGGGCTACGGACCCGAAGAACCGGTTGAGCCGTCGCATGCAGGTATCCTTCCGATGGGCGGGATGTCCTCCGGTGAACCGGGGACGAACCGACTTGTTCGGTGGCGCGCCTCCCCCCCGGCGCGACCGGGCGACACAGGGCCGTCGCCGTTCGGCAACGTCGCCGTTCGGCAACGGTGAGGCTCGTCCGCCCGCGAGGCGCGCGCGTCGCGTTGACCTGCCGCGGGTCCGGAGACTAGATCATCCGATGCGCAGGCTCGACGACCGACCGGCTCGACGCCGCGCGGTCATCGCCGTGACCGCGCTCTACGCGCTGCTGCTCCAGGCCTTCCTCGTCACGCTGGCGCCCGCCGCCCCTCTGGCCGGCGCGCCGGGCGTGATCTGTGCGGAGCATGGCGGCGCGCCGGCCGACGACGGCCTCCCCTGCCAGCAGCATCCCTGCTGCATCCTGACCCAGGCGGCGCAGCCCCTGACCGCCGTCGCGTCCGCGCCGGTCGAGGGGGTGGCGGCGCCGCCGCGCCGGGCGACCGTGCTGGCCTGGAGGCCGACCGCGGCGCTCGGCCCCCGCGCCCCGCCCGACCCCGCCGTCAGCCCCCGAGGTCCGCCGACCGCCTGACCGATCCGTTCCCCGATCGCTCAGACCCGGACCACCCATGTCGATCTCGCTTCAGGGCAGCACCCGTTCCTTCAGGGCGGCGGCTGCGGCGCGCACGTCCCGCGACGCGGTCTACCGCGCCGTCTGGCGCTGGCACTTCTACGCCGGGCTGGCCTGCCTGCCGTTCCTGATCTCGCTCTCGGCAACAGGCGCGCTGTACCTGTTCCAGCCCGAGATCAACGCCACCGCGTTCGCCTACCGGACCCGGGTCGCCGCGCCGTCCACGGCGCCGCTCGGCCCCGACCGCCTGATCTTCAACGCCGCGCAGGCCGTGCCCGGGGGCACGCCGGTCGCCTACACCGACCCCGCCGACGCGACCGCCTCGGCGATGGTCACCCTGGCGGACGGCGCCCGCAGGATCCTCGTCTACCTCGATCCCTACACCGGCAGCGTGCTCGACCGGGTCGACCGGGACGGCGAGTTCTTCATGGTGCTGCGGCGCCTCCACAGCCTCGCCTATTTCGGGCCCTGGGCCAACGCGGTGATCGAGATCGTCGCGGGCTTCGCCATCATCCTCGTGGCGACGGGCCTCTATCTCTGGTGGCCGCGCGGCCAGGACGGCGGCGTGGTCACGATCCGCGGCACCCCGCAGCGGCGCGTCTGGTGGCGGGACCTGCACGCGGTGACCGGGCTCGCGGCCGGCGGCGGCCTGTTCTTCCTGGCGCTGACCGGCCTGCCCTGGTCGATCTGGTGGGGCGACCAGTTCAGGGCCTGGACCAACGCGGCCGGGCTCGGCCAACCGGCGGCCCTGTGGGCGGGCAAGCCGGTCTCGAACGTGCCCCTGGGCGAGATGCTCACCACGGCGGGCTGGACCCTGCAGGACGCGCCCGTGCCGAAATCGGAGGGCGCCGGAAGCGCCCCGGGGATCGGCATCGACGGCGCCGCGGCGATCCTGGCACGCCTCGGGATGCCGCGCGGCTATGAGCTGTCGCTGCCGGTCGGCCCGACCGGCGTCTTCGCGGCCGCCTATCCCCGCGACGTGAACCGGCAGCGGATGATCTCCCTTGACCAGTACACCGGCAAGGCGCTGGTCGACGTGCACTTCGCCGATATCGGCCCGGTCGCCCGGGCGGTGCAATACGGGATCGGCATCCACAAGGGCGAGCATTGGGGCCGCGTGAACCAGCTCGCCATGCTGGCTTTCTGCCTCGCCACCATCCTCCTCGCCGTCACCGCCGGGACGATGTGGTGGAAGCGGCGGCCGGCCGGTCGCCTGGGGGTGCCGCCCCCGCCGCGCGACCGGCGCGCCGCCGCGACCGTGACGGGGATCGTCCTCGGCCTCGGCGTCCTGTTCCCCCTGACCGGCCTCGCGATCCTGATCATGCTCGGCTTCGATCTGGCGGCCGGACGCACCTTCCGGACGCGGACGGCCTGACCGCGGCGGTACGGGAGCGGCTCCCGTGGTCACCCGCATGCGCTCGGTCGGATCGGCACGCAGGCTCGGCGCCGGCCTGATCCTGCTCGCCCTGTGGCTGCAGCTGCTGGCGCCCGCGGCGGGCGTGCTGACGCGCGTCCGGCAGGCGGAGGCCGCGGCTGCGGACGCGCTGATCCACGCGATCCTCTGCGGCCGGGATCAAGGGCCCGACGGCGCGGCCGACCTTCACGCCGGCCTTCACGCCGACACCCCGGCGGACCATGCCGCGTGCGACCGCTGCCCCCTGTGCCGCTGCACGGCGGCTGCCCCGCTCCCCGTGATTCCGGACGCGGTGGCGGGCCGGCTCGTCTGGCGGCGCGTCACCTGGCCGATCCCGCCGCCGATCCCCGGCATCCGGCCGGCGCGAAACGCCGTCCAAGCCCGCGCACCTCCCGAGACCGTCTGAGTGCAGCCCCGCCCGGGCCGCCCGGCGCACCGCGCCCGGCCCATCCGCGTTCAGACGAGACCCGAGATCATGTCCGCCCCCCGTTTCCGCAGACCCCGGCGCGTCCTCGCCCTGGCCCTCGCCGCGAGCCCGCTGATCCCCGCCGCCGCACAGGCGCAGCAGAGCGTAACCCTGGAGGAGCTGTCCGTCGTCGGCGCGGGGGGCGGTCCCGTCGCGGACCCGCGGGGCGCGGCGACGCCCGGGGTCGCCGCGCCGGTGCCGGCCGCCCCGACCCCAGTCGCCGCGCCCGTCGGGCAGGTGAACAGCAGAATCGGCCGTGGGGACGTCATCGACGACCGCCCCGCGGTCAACATTGCGGATGTCGCCCGCAACAGTCCGGGCGTCACCGTACGCCAGGGCAACGGCCCCCGGGATGTCATCATCTCGGTCCGCGGCAACAACGCCCGCGCCACCGGCGTGTCGCGCAACTTCGTCGTGCTGGAGGACGGCTTCCCGGTCACCCAGGCGGACGGATCGTCGCGCTTCGACATCACCGACCCCCGCGCCTACGGCAGCCTCGACGTGTTCCGCGGCCCCCAATCGGCGCTGTTCGGCAATTACGCCAGCGGCGGCGCGCTCGTGTTCGACACCCGCCGGGGCGCGGCGGTGAACGGCTTCGAGTACGGCGTCGACGCCGGCAGCTTCGGCTACCTCAACAACTACGCCACGGTGGGCGGCATCAGCGGACCGTTCGAGCTCAGCCTGTTCACCAGCGACTCCCGCGGCAACGGCTTCGCGGGCCATTCCTCGTTCAACACCCAGACGATCAACCTCCTCGGCACGTATACGCCGACGCCGGACAACCGCTTCACCCTGAAGATCATCAACAACGAGTTCCAGGCGAACCTGCCGGGCCGCTCCTCGCTGCTCCAGTTCTACCAGAACCCCTACCAGCGCGGCTGCGCGTCGGCGCTGACCGCGGCCGCCGGCTGCGTGACCTACGCCCTGCCGGTCAACGGCCGGAACGGCGCCACCGCGCCGGTCACGGCCGACGAGGGCGGCTTCTTCCGCGGCGACCGGCGCACCATCGTGGGCGGCCGCTACGAGCACGACTTCGACGCATACACGACGTGGCGCACGCAGCTCGTCTTCGACGACCGCAACATCAACCAGCCCTTCTATACGACATCGGCGCGCGGCGACTTCCCGGGCTTCAACGTCCTCTCCGACGTGACCCGGCGCGGCGACCTGTTCGGGATGCCGATGACCGGCTACGTGGCCCTGGCCTACAACACCCTCGACTCGAACTCGCTCACCTATGTCCGCGCGCCCTACGGCGGTGCCAGGCTCGGGGCCCTCAACGCCAACTTGGCCGCAACGCAGGACAATCTCGGCGGGCGGGCGCGGGTCGAACTGCTGCTGTCGGACCGGTGGACCGCGACCGCCGGCATCGGCGCCGAGACCACCGCCATCACCGGCCGCAACATCACGTACGGCTACCCGACGGCCGGCGGGGTGACGGTCGCCAGCGCCACTCTCGACCGCAGCTTCCTCAACGTCGCGCCCGAGTTCTCCCTGACCTACCGGCCCGACGAGGCGTGGCGCCTCCTCGGCCGCGTCGCCGCCGGCTACGCGACCCCCTCGGCCTCGAACCTGACCGTGACCCCGGCCGGCGTGCCGGGCAACAACACCCAGATCCAGACCCAGGAGAATCTCGGCTTCGACCTCGGCGCGTCCTGGGCGCCGCTGCCCGAGCTGCAGTTCTCCGTCACCGGCTTCTACGAGTTCTTCCGCAACGAGCTGATCGCGCAATCGCCCGGCGCGGGTCTCCTGAGTTACACGTTCAACGCCCCGGCCTCGGAGCACCGGGGTGTCGAGATCGGCGCCACCTGGGCGTCGCCGGCGGGCTGGCGGGCGACGCTGGCCTACACGCACGACGACCAGATCTTCACGAACTACACCGAGCAGCTCAGCGCCGGAACGCGCACGGCCCGGTTCAACCGCGCGGGCAACCAGATCCCCGGCGTGCCGGCCGACGCGGCGCTAGCGCGCTTCGGCTACGAGCAGACCACGGGCCCGTGGGCGGGCCTGGGCGCCTTCGTCGAGGCGGTCTACCAGAGCGATTTCTACCTCGACAACGCCAACCTTCTGAAGGCGCCGGGCTTCACGGTCGTGAACCTCAACCTGCACTACGACCGGGTCCTCCCCGGCGGGGCCGCGGTGGGCTTCGCCAAGCGGCTGAGCCTGTACGTCGAGGTGCGCAACGTGTTCGACCGGGTCTACACCAACGCGGCGCAGAACCTCGCCGACTCGATCAGCGGCACGACCGGCCTGCAGAACGGCGCGGGCGTGCTGGCGGCGACCACCGGCTCGATCTTCGCCGGTGCGCCGCGCAACGTCGTTGGCGGGATGAAGCTGGCCTTCTGACCGCCCCGTCCGCCCCTGCCCGTCCACCCTCGCCCGTCCACCCTCGCCCGAACGCAGACGCATCCTCCGGAGAGAACCATGAGATCCACGACGACCCGCACCCTCGCCCGCGCGACCTTCGGCCTGGCCGCCCTGCTCGCCGCCGCAAACGCGGCGCCCGCCGCGGAGGTCGCCGCCGGCACCCTCAAGATCGTGCAGCCCTGGTCGCGCGCCACGCCCAACGGCGCCCAGGTCGCGGGCGGCTACGTCGCCGTGACCAACACGGGCACCGAGCCCGATACGCTGACCGGGGCTACGTTCGAGAATGCCGGCCGGGCCGAGCTGCATTCCATGTCGATGGAGGGCGGGGTGATGAAGATGGCCCCCGTCGAGGGCGGCCTCGTGATCAAGCCCGGCGAGACGGTCACGCTCAAGCCCGGCGGCTACCACCTGATGTTCCTGGACCTGAGGAGCCCGCTCAAGAAGGGCGAGACCGTCAAGGGCACGCTGACCTTCGCCAAGGCCGGCAGCGTGCCGGTGGCGTTCGCCGTCGAGGGCATCGCCGCGAAGGCGCCCGGCGCGGCCGAGATGGACCACGGCGATGCGGGGCATGGTGGCGGAGGGCATGGCGGCGCGGAGCATGGCGGCCACGCACACTGACCCGGCCGCACCGCTCCGATGCGCGTCTCATTCCGACATGAGGCGCGAGCGGAACGCCGTGTCGGACGGGGCGCCGGAAAAGACCGGACCGAGGCGCGCCTCGGCCAGCGCGTAGCCAGCGGCCCGGCGCCGCTCCACTGTCCGGGCCGAAAAGTCGCGCAGGCCGTTCTCGTCATCGAAGCCCGCTTCACCGGGCGGGCCGTGGTCCTGGAAGTCGATGTCGAGGATGTCGACGAGCTTCAGCCGGGCGAACCGCTCGACCTGCGCTCCGAGCGCCGGGGGGAGCGGGCGGCCCTCCGCTTCCGCGAGGGCGGCGAGGGCGTCGATCGTCCGGAGCATCCCGTTGACGCGCTCGGCCGCCGCCCGGTCCTGCCGCAGGCGGTTGCCGAAGCTCAGTTCATGCACCCGGTCCAGGACTTGGCCCATGTTGGCCGGCCGGTTCGCCCGCAGGGGATACAGGTTCATCACGACGAGCAGGCGCTCCGTCGCGGGGTCGGCCGACAGGGCATCGATGGCGTCGCCGAGCGGCGTGTTGTCGACGAGGCCACCATCCCAGTATCGGCGCCCGTCGATGATCGTCCAGGGAAATTGCGGCGCGAGGCTGCCGCTCGCCAGCACGTGCTCCGGCCCGATCGTGACGGCCCGATCCTCGGCCCTGCAGGAACCCGCGTCCCGCACCGGCGGACAGGCCCCCGCGGCGTTCCGGAAGCGCGTGAGCCGGCCGGTCTCCACGTCGACCGCCGTGACCACGAAGGCCGTCCGGCTCCCGTTCAGGGCCTCGAAATCGACGTGCCTGTTCAGTGTGCCGAGGAGCGGCCTGGTGTCGTACAGGGCGGTCCAGGCCAGGATGTCCCAGACATCCGCCCGCGGCCCGTAGAACCCGGGCAGTCCGAAGAGGGCGAGGTCCCGCGCGACGGCCGGCGGCGTGAGCGGCGGCACGTGGAGCGTCAGGTCCGCCCAGAGGCCGCTCAACCGCCTGCGCGCATCCGCGAGCGACGTCGATCCGACGAGGCAGGCCGCGGTGATGGCGCCGATGGACACGCCGGTCACGCCGCGCAGCGCGACCGCGTGCCCCTCCGACCGCGCCGCCTCGATGCGGTCGATGAGCGCCGTCACGGCACCCCACTCGTAGGCCCCGAGGGCACCGCCGCCCTGGAGAACGAGACCGATCTCGATCCTGCGATGACCCGGATCCGCCATGTGCCGACCGCCCCGCCGTCCGGTGCTGATTCGTTTCCGCGCGATGGTACATGGGCCGGGCCGGGCCGCCGGGCTGCAGGGCAGCGTCCGGAGCGACAGGAAGCGCCCGGCGCGTCGGGAGCGCCGGGTCTCACGATGGCGCGAGACCCGCCCCGTGCCGACGCCCGTCGGGCCGGCACGGGCTTGCGTCCGCGCTCATGATTAGATTTATTCCAATCTGCGATGGTGGACGACGAGCGAACGCGGGCGTGGCGCGCCCTGACACCGGCGCAGCAGGCGATGCTGCGCCGGCTGGATCGGGAGGGCACCCTCCTGTCCGTCGCGCCCTGGGAGATGCGCACGGTGCGGTCCCTGCTGGTGCGCGGCCTCGTCAGGCCCCGGCGCTCCGGGCGCGCCGATGTCGGCCTCTGGTTCCTGAGCGCGAAGGGCAGCCGGCTCCTGCCAAGCGCCGAAACGAAGGCCCGCGCCGCCCGAGGACCGCGCGAGGACCCTCGCCCCGATCCTCGCCCCGATCGCCAACTCCCCGAAGGCGCCGCTCCCTGACGGGGCGCGCCGCGCCTTCGGGGAGACCGCCGCGGCGGTTCAGCCCTTCTTGCCCTGCTTGAAGCTCTGGATGGCCCCCTGGCAGCCCGGCGAGAGCTTCGCCATGTTTTTCTCGAAGCACGCCTGCGTCTCGGGACCATCCTCGGGGGGAAGGTCGCCGCAGAACGTCGTGAAGTCCCCCATACACTGCTGCTGCAGGGCCGCCTTGTCGTCGGCGCTCATGGGGGCCGCCAGGGCGGGCCCGGCGAAGGTCGCCAGGAGGGCGACGGTGGTCAGAAGGCGTGTCGGCATGTTGTGCTCCGGGGCATTCGGCCAGCCCGAGATCAAAGACGGACGCGGCGGAAACGGTTGCATGCGCACTGCGCCTTCCGCGCGGGCCGTGTTCACCCGGAACGACTTTGCCGAGCTTCGAGTTGAGGGCGGCATTTCAGGAGCCCCGCAGGAGCCCCGTTTGAGACCCGCACGCCTCGCCCTGCTCGGCTTGATGCTCCTGGCCGGATCGCAACCCGTCGCGGCGCAGAGCCCGCAGGTGGACGAGCCGGCCACGACCATCGAGGCCGACGAGCCCCGCCCCGGTCCGCCCCCGCCCCTGCCGGACCTGTCGGAGCCGAACGGCCGCGCCGGCGAGGCCCTGAACGAGCCCGGCGAGCGTTCCGGCATCCCCAAGGCGCTGCGCGGGTCGGGATCGAAGGCCGGCGGGCCCGCCAACGATCTCAACCCCGGCGGGCGCGCCGAGGCTCCGGCGCCACCCAGGGGCGAGATCGGTCAGGTCATCGCCGGTCAGGCCCTGTTCCACGGCAATTACTGCGGCAAGGGCCAGCGCGGCGAGGGACTACCCCCGACCGATGACCTGGATGCAGCCTGCATGCGCCATGATGCGTGCTACGATGCAGCCGGCTACAGCTCCTGCGCCTGCGACGCGACGCTGCGGCGCGAAGCCGCGTCGGTGGCGGACGGCACGAACGCGTCCCTCGAGGTCCGCCGCCGGGCCCTCAGCGTGATCGAGGCGGCGGCCGCGATGGCGTGCCGCGCGCCCTGATCGGTGCCGCATCGCCGCGCGAGCCCGCCCCCTGCGTCGGGCGGAGGCTCCCCGGCGAGCAGCGGGAGTCGGCCCAACTGGCTCTTCATCATGCCGGCCAGGTTGCCGCGCCGCTCCGGAGAGATCCGAACCTGACCCGTCGGCCGCAGCGCGCGGCGCGGGGACCTTCGGGTCGGCGATCCTGGTTCCGTCGGGCAGGCGACGTCCGTCGGCGAGTTCACCTCCACGATCTCCTCTCGCCCGAAGGAACTGCAGCAGGCCGAGCTGAAACCATTGCGTACCGCGCGTGGTGATCGACCAAGACCCGGCCTGTGGTACCTCGCGCGATACGCGGGCGATGAACCGCAACTCTGACATCGAGCGCCCCGTGATCGGATCCGCGAAGACACCGCCGGCCGGGGCCCTGCGCGACCGGCTTCCCGCCCGGTCGATGGCCGCTCCGCCGAGGGAGCGCTGATCCCGTGATCGGTTCGCGGGGCCGCTGGCCCGTGATCTGTGCGCTGGGCGTGATGCAGATCCTCGCCTGGGGCTCCACCTACTATCTCCCCGCCGTCCTGGCGGAACCGATCGCCCGCGATACCGGCTGGCCCCTCGCCTGGATCGTCGGTGGCCTGTCGGTCGGGCTGTTGGTCGCGGCCCTCGCCTCGCCCCGCGTCGGGGCCGTGATCCAGGCGCGCGGCGGCCGGCCGGTCCTGGCGCTCGCGGCCCTTGTCCTGGCGGCGGGCCTGACGATCCTAGGCCTCGCGCCGAGCCTGCCGGTCTTCCTGGCCGGATGGGTGCTGCTCGGCTTCGGCATGGGCTGCGGCCTGTACGATCCCGCCTACGCCACCTTGGGACGCCTCTACGGCGCGAACGCGCGCTCCGCGATCACGCACCTGACCCTGCTGGGCGGTTTTGCCAGCACCGTCTGCTGGCCGCTCTCGGCCTTTCTCGCGGCGCAGGTCGGGTGGCGGGGAGCCTGCTTCGCCTATGCCGGCCTGCACCTCGCGGTGACGCTGCCCCTCGTCCTCGCCTTCATCCCGCCGGCTCCCGGAACGGCGGCGACTGCGCGCAGCGGGGTGCAGGCCGCGCCCAGCCTGGAGCCGGGGCAGCGCCGGGCTGTCCTCCTGATGATGGGTGTGCTGGTCCTCGGTGGAGCCATCATGGCCTTGGTATCGGTCCACCTGATCACCCTGCTCCAGGCCCGGGGCGTCGCGCTTGAGGCGGCCGTGACTTATGGCGGCCTGATCGGGCCGTCCCAGGTGGCCGCGCGCCTGATCGAGATCGCCGGCCGGGGCCGGTATCATCCCCTCTGGACGCTGACGGCCGCCTTCACCCTCGTGGGGCTCGGCCTGTCGCTACTGGCGGCGCACTGGTCGGACATCGCCCTAGCCCTGATTCTCTACGGCGCCGGGAATGGGGTCTACTCGATCGCCCGCGGGACCGTGCCCCTGGCCCTGTTCGGACCGGATCACTATGCCGGCCTCGTCGGCCGACTGGCCCGCCCCGGTCTGGTGGCCCAGGCCGCGGCGCCGCCGCTCGGGGCTGTCCTGTTCTCCCGTCTCGGGGCGGACGGCCTCTGGGCGGCGCTGGCCCTCATGGCCCTCGCCAATCTCGGCCTGATCGCGGGCCTGTGGTGGCAGAAGGGCCGCCTCCGGAGCGGGTGAGGGGCGACAACCGCGTTGCGTCCGCCCCGGCGAGGGACCAGAACGGGCGCCACCCGTACCCGGAATGAGGGCCGCATGCGCACCGAGACGCCGCCGCTGATCCGCCTCGAGGAATACCGCCCGAGCGACTACCTGATCGACCGCGTCGACCTCGACATCCGCCTCGATCCGCACGCAACCCGCATCGACGCGACGCTGGCCCTGTATCCGAATCCGGCGGGCGAAGCGGGAGCACCTCTAAACCTCGACGGCGACGACCTGCGGCTGGTCTCCATCGCGCTGGACGGCGCGCCGCTCGCGCAGGACGGCTACACGGTGACACCCGCGGGGCTGAGCCTGATCGCCCCGCCCCGGCGCCCGTTCACCCTGCGCCTCGTGACCGAGGTCGATCCCACCGCCAACACCAAGCTCATGGGCCTCTACCGCTCCAGCGGGGTCTACTGCACGCAGTGCGAGGCCGACGGCTTCCGCCGCATCACCTACTTCCTCGACCGTCCCGACGTCATGGCGGTCTACACCACCCGCCTGGAGGCGGATCGGGATCAGGCTCCGGTGCTGCTCGGCAACGGCAACCTGATCGAAGCCGGCGAGGCCGGGGCCGGCCGGCACTTCGCCGTCTGGCACGATCCGCACCCGAAGCCCGCCTACCTGTTCGCCCTGGTCGGCGGCCGGCTCGGCAAGGTGGAGACCCGCTTCACCACGATGGAGGGGCGTGCCATCACCTGCGCGGTCTACGTCGAGCCCGGGAAGGAGGATCGCGCCGGTTACGCCCTCGATGCGGTGATCCGCTCCATGGCCTGGGACGAAACTGCGTTCGGGCGGCCCTACGACCTCGACGTGTTCAACGTCGTGGCGGTGTCCGACTTCAACATGGGCGCCATGGAGAACAAGGGCCTCAATATCTTCAACGATAAATATGTGTTGGCGAGCCCAGAGACCGCCACCGACGGAGATTACGCCGCCATCGAGGCGATCATCGCGCACGAGTATTTCCACAACTGGTCGGGCAACCGCGTCACCTGCCGCGACTGGTTCCAGCTCTGCCTGAAGGAGGGTCTGACGGTCTTCCGCGACCAGGAATTCTCCTCCGACATGCGATCCAGACCGGTGCACCGGATCGCCGAGGTGCGGTCCCTGCGGGCGCGGCAGTTCCCCGAGGATGCCGGGCCGCTGCGTCATCCGGTGCGCCCGCGGGTCTACGCGGAGATCAACAACTTCTACACGGCCACCGTCTACGACAAGGGCGCCGAGATCGTCCGGATGCTGCGCACGCTGATCGGCCCACAAGCCTTCCGGGCCGGCATGGACCGCTACTTCGCCGACAATGACGGCCGGGCCGCCACGGTCGAGGATTTCCTGGCCGCTTTCGCGGCCGTGACGGGCGGCGACCTCGACGCCTTCGCGCGCTGGTACGAGCGCCCCGGCACGCCCCGCCTCACCGTCAGCGGCGCGTACGAGCCCGGTGCGGCCCGCTGCACCCTTCGTCTGGCGCAGAGCCAGCCCGGCGCGGGAGGGCAGGACGGACCGCCCCTGGTGATCCCCGTGGCGCTCGGGCTCGTCGGCGCGTCCGGACCGCTGACCGGCGTGACCTGCCCCGCCCTGCGGGACGGCGTCTTCGTCCTCGATCGCCCCGAGGCCGAAATCATCTTCGACGGCGTCGCCGAGGAGCCGGTCCCCTCGGTGCTGCGGGATTTCTCGGCGCCGGTACGGCTTGAACTCGCCCTGACCGACGCGCAGCGCATGCGCCTGCTCGCCCATGACAGCGACCCCTTCAACCGCTGGCAGGCGGCGCAGGACGTGGCCCTGCGGCTGATCCTCGATCCGGATGCCGACCGGACCGAAGCGTTCGCGCAGGCCCTGGGCCGCTTCCTCGACGCCGAGGCCCTGGCCGATCCCGCCTTCGCGGCCCTGGTCCTCGCCCTGCCGAGCGAGGGGGAGGCCGCCGACGCCGTGCCGAGCGGCGTCGACCCCGACGCGATCCACCGGGCCCGGTTCGCGCTGCGGGCGCATCTCGGGACCGCGCTCCGACCGCGCCTCGAACGGCTCGATGCCGCGCTCGCTCCCCTCGATAATGTGCCCTACAGCCCCGACGCGTCTGCGGCCGGCCGCCGGTCCCTCCGCAACGCGGCCCTCGACCTGATCGCGGCGGGCGATCCCGAGACCGGTGCGCGGCGGGCGGCGGAGCGCCTGGGCAGCGCCAGCAACATGACCGACCGCCTCGCCGCCCTCGCCACCTTGGCGCTGATCCCGGGCGACGCGCGGGAGACAGCGCTGACGGAGTTCGCCGAACGCTACGCCGGCGAGCCCCTCGTCCTCGACAAGTGGTTCGCCATCCAGGCCCAGATCCCGGAACCCGGCACGCTGGAGCGGATCGTCCGCCTGCAGGGCCACCCCGCCTTTACGATGACCAATCCGAATCGGGTGCGGGCTCTGATCGGGAGCTTCGCCTTCGGCAATCCGACGCAGTTCGCGCGCGCCGACGGGGCCGGTTTTGCCCGCGTGGCCGAGACCGTCGCTGCCCTTGATTCGACCAACCCGCAGGTTGCCGCGCGGATGCTGACGGCCTTCGGATCCTGGCGCCGCCTGGAAAATTCCCGGGCCGCCAAGGCTTTAGAAATCCTTAATTGGATCAAGGCGATCCCGGGCCTTTCACGGGATACGGCCGACATCCTGGCGCGCACTCGGGGAGACGGCTAAGCATCTGACGGCGCGAGGGAAATTGATTCTCGAGCGCCGCTGCAACACCGGTCGTTCGTCAATCCCGTATGGTAAAAAACCCGTGGACAAACGCCCCCCTGGGGTGGTTGTATTCAATGAGATTCGGGGGCCGGACGGGCCCCGATCGGATCACAGTTCCCACGGGTGAGGTTCGGCCATGCCGGAGGCGGGTTCCGCTTCCTTCTCCGCGCGTGCGGACTCGACTCTCGCCATCTCCTGGCCGATGCGTGCACGGGACCCGCGGTTCGGCCAAGCCGAGCGCTGGCTGCGCTACGCGGTGCCGGGGACGCTGGCGGTGTTCCTGGCCTGCCTCGCCGGACTCGCCGCGCTCCACATCCAGGGGCAGCGCGCCGAGATCCTGGCGGGCGCCCGGGCCGAGGTCGAAGGCTTCGCGCGCCTCGCCGCCAGGGCCGCCGCCCCGGCCGGGACCGTCGTGTCGGACCTGCGCGCCCTGCTGCCGGAGAACGAGCGGCATCCCGGCCGCCGCCTCCTGCTGGTGCGGCCCGACGCCCGCATCGCCGCCGCGCATCCGCCCATGCCCGCCGAGATCCACACCCTGGCCCAGGTCCTGGGTGAGGGTGAGCCGCTCTCCATCCTCGGTGAGCGCGCCGGCGCCATGACCCTCGAGCTGCCGGGGGGCGAGACCGTACTGGCCGCCCTGCACAGCCTGCCCGGCGGGATCGGCCGGGTAGCGGTGCTGCAGCCGGTCGAGCCGCTGCTGCGCGGCTGGAGCGCCCGCACCCGCGACCAGATCGTCCTGATCGCCGCCTCCGCCCTCGTCATCATTGGCGTCGGCTTCGCCTATGGATTGCAGACCCGCCAGGCCGCGCGGGCCGACCGGGCCCGGGAGCGGATGCGCGGCCGCCTGGAGACCGCCCTGCGCAGGGGCGCCTGTGGGCTGTGGGATTGGGACATCGCCCGGGGCCGGATCTACTGGTCCGACTCGATGTACAGCCTGCTCGGCTACCAGCGGCAGCACGAATACCTCTCGTTCGGCGACATCAACGGGCTGGTCCATCCCGACGACGGCGACCTCTACAGCCTCGCCCGGGGGCTGGCCGCCAACCAGACCTTCATCGACCACGCCTTCCGCATGCGCGGGGCTGACGGCGCCTATGTCTGGCTACGCGCCCGGGCCGAGGTCGTGGCGGACTCGGCCGATGGCGGCCGTCACCTCGTCGGCATCGCCACCGACATCAGCGAGCAGCGGGCCCTGGAAGAAACCAACGCGGCGGCCGACATGCGCCTGCGCGACGCGGTCGAGGCGATCTCCGAGGCCTTCGTGCTCTGGGATACGGGCAACCGCCTGGTCCTGTGCAATTCCAAGTTCCGCCACCTCCACGCCCTCAGCCCGGAGGACGCGCAGTCCGGCCGCGGCTACGCGGACGTGATGAGGCGCGGAGTCCTGCCCCAGGTCCGGCGCGAATCGCCCGAGGCCGGCATGGCGCTGACCGACATCGCGGCCCGGACCTTCGAGGCCGAACTCGCGGACGGCCGCTGGCTCCAGATCAGCGAGCGGCGTACCAAGGACGGCGGCTACGTGTCGGTCGGGACCGACATCACCAGCCTGAAGCGCAATCAGGAGCAGCTCCAGGCGTCCGAGCGCGAACTGATCGAGACCGTCAAGGATCTGAAGCGCTCCCGGCGCACCCTCGAACTGCAGACGCAGCAACTCGCCGATCTCGCCGAGCGCTACCTCGACCAGAAGGCCGCGGCCGAGACCGCCAACCAGGCGAAGGCCGAGTTCCTCGCCAACATGAGCCACGAGCTGCGCACGCCGCTCAACGCCATCATCGGGTTCGCCGACGTGATGGAGAACGCCGTGCTGGGGCCGATCGGCACGCCGCGCTACACCGAGTATTGCCGCGACATCCGCGAGAGCGGCTCGCACCTCCTCTCCATGATCGACGACATCCTCGACATGGCCCGGCTCGAAGCGCGCCGGGTGCGCCTCAGCCCCCGGGCGATCAACGCCGAGGCCGCCATCGCGGACGCCCTCGTGCCCGTCTCGGCCGAGGCCCGCCAGAAGGCAGTCAGCGTCAGCGTCGACGTTCCGGCCGGGCTGGACCTGCTGGCCGACCCGAGCGCGATGCACCAGATCCTCGTCAACCTCGTCGAGAACGCCGTGAAGTTCACGCCGACCGGCGGACGCGTGGTGGTCCGCGCGCGGCGGGCGGGCGCGAGCACCCACCTGTTCATCGAGGATAACGGCATCGGGATCCCGCGCTCCGACGTCGCGCGGCTCGGCCGCCCCTTCACGCAGGTCGAGACGCAGATGACCCGCAGCCACAAGGGTTCGGGCCTGGGCCTCGCCATCACCCGCTCGATGGTCGAGCTGCATGGCGGATCGCTGCGCATCCGGTCCGAGGAAACGGTCGGCACCATCGTCCTCGTCCGCCTCCCGGCCTCAAGCCCGCACCGAACCGTTCCGGAGATCGCCGCCGGGCGCGTCCCCGACGCGCCCCGGGCGAGCCGGCGCGCGGGGCGGCCGGTGGCGGCGTAGCGTCCAGGACCGAGGAAGGTCGCAGCGATGCGTCGGGCGTGGCCTGACGGTGCCGTGGCGGCGCTCCGTTCCGCGGCGTTGTTTCAAGATCGGCGAGGCTGCGGTCGCCCCTAGGAACGCGGTTCGAGCCCGCCGAGGCGGGCGGCGCGTCCCTGCTCCGCGTGCCAGCGGGCATCCGCGACGGCTCGGGCGAGGGATCGGATGCGCCAGCGCCGGTACAGCGTGACGAGCGGGTTGCCCCCGAGACCCGCCTGATGCCGGTGCAGCCGCCGCAGCAGGTCGGGCAGCTGCGAGGCGGCCGCTTCGCCGGTGGCGATCTCAATGGCCCGCAGTTCGGCCCGGAATCCCGCCTTCCAGTCGTCCATGGCGCGCCTCCGCGATGAGGGTCCGGCAACCCGCGCGACTTCCGGCCGGTCGCGCGGCGCTGCCCCGCGGCATGAATGCGCGCCCGGACAACCGCCCCGCCGAGGCCGGGTTGCTCCGGAGACGATCCGGTCCGCGGATCAGCCCCGGAGATTACGACCGATGACATCCACGGCAAGCCTCCGCTTCATTCTCGTGGTCCTGCTCGGCCTCGCCGCCGCGCCGGCCGTCGCGCAGAGCACCGGCTACGTGACCGGCTTCCCCGGCAAGGACCCGGCGGGCGACGAGGAGATCGGCTGGGGACCGGCCTACCGCCCGGAGACCAGCTTCGCCCAGCCCGGCACACCCCCCACCCCCGGCGAGATCGCCGGCCGTGCCTACCGCGCCCGGACCGGCCGCGGCGTCTACGATCAGGTCGAGGCGCCTGCCGGATCTCGGGGCCGCTGAGGGCCGGGCCGGATCGTCCGGGCCGACCCTGGCGAGCCCGGCTTCCGCGCCGCCGTCGTCCGGCGCGGGGTCGCGACGCCATCGATCCGCGATCGAGGCTAGCGGCGCCGCAGCACCTGCTTGGCGGCGGCACGCGCCCGCCGCTCGAACCGGGCGAGCCCGAGGCGCCGCTCCAGGGTCAGCGCATGGCGACCGGGGGGCACGGCGACGAGTTCGGCGATCGGCGTGCGGTCGCGATAGAGGCTTTCGAGGGCCGAGCCTTCGAGCGTCGCCGAATCCAGGCGGTCGGTGAAGGCGGTCTCGTGACAGGTCCGCACGATCTCCGCCTCCAGCAGCAGGCCGGGCGCGTGGCTGCGCAGGTCCTCGTCGTAGGCGGTCTTGAGCAGCGTCGCGGTACCGCCGCCGACGAGGGCGAGGCTGATCGCGATCGGCCGGCCGTCCAGGGTCAGCGCATCGGCGCGGGCGCGGACCGGGCCCGGAGTGTCCGCGAACAGGGTGCGGGCGAGCGCGGCGGTCTCCGGGCGGCAGGCCATCGCGGAGCCGGCCGCGCCCTTCCAGCCGGCGCGTTCGAGGTCGAGGTACGCGGCCGCGAGGCCGGCGAGATCGGCGCCCCCGGTCGCGCAGGCATGGGCGACCGCGCCGGCCTCCCCGAGCCGGCGTGCGCGGCGGCGCAGATCCTTGAACCGCGACCGATTCGGATGACCCGCCAGGAAGGCATCGTGATCGGGGCGGCGATCCATGACCGGGCGCTCGAACGCCGCCACCGTCCCGATCGCCCACCCGCGCGCGCGCATGGCGGCGAGGATCTCGGGGACGGCACCGTCCCGGGTCGGCAGGAGCGGCCAGCGCCAGGGCCGGCCGTCCGAGGCGGCCTCGAGCCCGTCGACGAGGGCCGCCGCGTCGCGGTCGAGACCCGGCCCATCAGCGACCAGGGGCGCGGACGCCGTCATGAACGGAGACAGGAAGGGCCGCGCGACGCGCCCGCCGAGGCCGGTGAGGTCGTGGGACAGGGTGTAGGGCAGGAGCGCGGTCAACCGTTCCCCGCGGCGGACCGTCACGAAGCGCACGGCCTCCGGTAGAAGCCCCGCCACGCGGTGCGCCTCCATCACGGATCGGGAGAAGTGCGGCTGCGGGGCCGCACTGGCGACGAACAGCGCGTCCCAGGCCGCCGGGTCCGGCGCGTCGCCGAGGGCGAAGGCCGCATCGGACGTGGGGTGGATCGCCGCCAGGATCGGGTTCATCGGGCTGCTCCCGCGGACCAGACGGGCGTCGGCAAACCGTGGACGCGCCCCGCGACGCGGGCCAGGAGCGCGGCCCGACCGACCGTCGCGAGCGCCACCCCCAGGGCCGCTCCGAGCGGGCCGAAGGCGGGGATCAGGGCGACGCACAGGCCCGCGGCGGCGACGAGCGACGCGGCGGTGATTCCGGCACAGAGGCGCTCGCCGCCGAGCATCGTCAGGAGATCCTCGCCCGGCCCGAACAGGCTGGCCGCGACGCTGCCGGCCACGAGGACGCACAGGATCGGCACGCTCGCCCCGAGGCCGGGGCCGAACATGCCCAGGAGCAGCGGACTCGCGGCCAGGATCGCGCCGCCCACCGCCACGGTGGCGGCCGCGGTCGTCCGGCCCTGGCGCCGAACCAGCTCGGCCAGGAGGAATCGGTTGGCCTGCGCCTGGGCCGCACTGTAGCGCTGCAGGGTCGCGGCGCTGACGGCGAAGTGGACGAACACGACGAATTGCTGGATCCGCGTCGCCGCGAAGTAGATCCCGACCTCGGCGGGGCTCACCAGGGCACCCAGCACGATCACGTCCACGAAGGTGAAGCCGGCATTGGCCAGGTCGATGGCGGCGATGGGCAGGCTGGTGCCGAGCCAGAACCGCCAGCGGTAGCGGTTCGGACCCCGCGGCATCGTCCTGCGGAGCCGTACGGCGAGCAGCGCCGCCTGCAGGGTCGTCGCGGCGGCGGCGGCGGCCAGCATACAGGCCATCGCGACCTCGGCGTGCGGCGGGGCCCCGAGCAGGACGGCCGCGACCATGCAGCCCATCATCAGCGTCTGGCGCAGGAGGTAGGGCGGCGCGATGGCGAGCCCGACCCAGTTCTGGCTCCGCGCCACGCCTTCGAGGAAATCCTGAAGCGCGAAGAGCGGCATCACGCAGATGGCGACCGCGATCGGCGCCCGGTAGGCCGGGGCGAACAGGTCCGGCTCCAGGGCGAGCAGGGCCGCGCCGAGACCCGCGACGGCGAGCGCCGCTCCGCCAGTCATCAGGGCGCCGGCGCGGATGTAGCCGCGCGCGAGGTCCAGATCGCCCTGCGCCTGATCGCCCGGTACGAACCGGCAGGCGCCCTGCGACAATCCGAGGGTGACGGTATGGCCGAGCATCGCGGTCCAGACCCAGACCGACGCGAAGATCCCGTAGGCCTCCCAGCCCATCAGCCGCGCCGCCAGGACCTGCGACCCGTACGCGAAGCCCGCCGAGCTGACGCGGATGGCGAAGACCGTGAGCGCCGCCCGCTGCGGTCCGCTGCGCAGGGTCCGCAGGCGTCTGAGCGCGGAGACCGGGAGAGCCGTAGCTGACACAACGCACTCCGCGCCGGACCCATGGGCGGCGGAAGGCCGGCCTTTGGCCGCCCGGTCTAGCCCGGGGCGCGTTGCGACCCGGTTAAGGGCTGGGTGGCGGGGTCGGCCTTCGGCTCCCGGGGCGCTTCGGTCCGCGTCAGCGAGGTCGCGATCGTCAGCGCCACGTGCTCGGCCATGCAGCGCAGGCCGAGATCGTTGAGGCGGAACTGGCGCCCGAGCATGTGCCCCTCGCCCCGGTCGCTGCGCCTCGACAGGTAATGCAGAGCCTCGTAGCGACGCACCAGCGGCACCTGCTGCTGGGTCGCCACGACGCGGACCGCGTCGACGATCCGGTTGTAGTCCACGTCTGCCGCCATGCTGGCGGTGTAGATCGGATCGACCAGCACCACGTCGATGCCGTGCGAACGGATCCACGCGACGGCCTCGCCGAGGGCATTCTCGAACGCCTCGGCGTCCACGCGGGCAATGGCGTCGTGGGTCCCGACCTGCCACACCACCAGATCGGGCTCGGCCTCGGCCACCATCGTGCGCAGGCGCTCGGCGGCGCCGGAGGCGACCTCGCCGGGTAGGCCGCGGTGGTCGATCACCACGTCGACCTTCGGCAGCGCGTGTTCCAGGGCTGCTTCGAGCTTGGCCGGGTAGGAGGCCGAGGCACCCGGCGCCGCGCTGCCGCCGATCGCCAGCAGCTTGATCGGGCGGTTCTCGGCGAGGGCCGCCTTGAGGGCGCCGAGCTGGGCCGCCGTGTAGAGCTGGGCGCCCGGGACCCGGCATTCCAGCGACAGGCTGGCCTCGCCGAGGCCGGGATCGGCGGGCTGTTCGGCCGCCGCCGGCAGTGCCAGAACCGCCGGAAGCACGGCCGCGAGGAGCCGCCACGCCCGGGTTCGGGGGACGACGGAGCCGGCGCGGGGCGGCACAGACCGGCGCACGGAACTCACGCGCGGGGTCTCGATGACCTGCTGCGGCTGCGCCATTCGACGAACCATGCCGTAAACCCCAGCCCGACGAGGCCCGAGCCGGCGACGAGCATATCGATCAGCAAGCCGCCGCCGGTCTGGAAACGCACGAGCTGCCCCAACAGGCTCAGGATCGAGCCCATCGAGAAAACAGCCAGGGAGTTTCGGCCCAGCTGACTCAGGTAGCCGACGATGCGGCCAATTCTTGGGACCAGCAATGCGTAGACGGGGGCAAATGCTAACAATACCCCCAGGAAATGCAGAAGCCGCGCCGGTGTCAGGTAGGTTTTCTCGAAGGTAAACAGCAGGCGCGGCTCCGGCACGACCATGGGATCAGGCCGGATCTCCGTCACCGCCAGCACGACACCCAGGACCACGATGGCGATGCCTGCGGGGAACAGCTTCCGCGACCAGCGGCGCAGGATGTCGGTGCGCAGGTTCCAGCCCTGGAGCACGAAGCCGAGCACCAGCAGGACCTGCCAGCAGAGCGGATCGAAGAACCAGTCGCCCTCCCCTGGCCAGGACGGCAGGTTCCACTCGAACACGAGGCTCGCGAGGTAGATGCTTCCCGACAGCGCCAGGGCCGCGACCAAGCTGAAGCGACCGACCAGCACGAAGAGCGGCGCGATGCCGATCAGCAATACGTACAGGGGCAGGATGTTGAAGTAGCCGAGCTGATAGGTCAGCAGCGCCATGCCGCAGACGGACTGAATCGGGTCCGCGAAGAAGTTGCCGGCGTTATGCCATTCGAGGATGAGCGGATTGTCGAGGAGCAGCGCCGCGCCCGCGATGAGGGCCAGCGCCAGCAGCATCACGGTGAGCTGGGCCCGGTAGACCTCAACGGTGCGGGCCAGCAGCCGGACCACGCTCTTCCCGGGCGCCTCCGGCACGCCGTCTCGGCCGCGGGTGGCGATGCCGATTGACCATCCCGCGAGGAACACGAACAGCTCGGCCGCGTCCGAGATGCCGTATTGCGAGAAGGTGTAGCGCTCGAAGGTGTTACCCGGAATGTGGTTGATGAAGATCGTGATCAGGGCGAAGCCGCGCCAGAAATCGATCGCGTTGGGGTCCCGCATCGTCGCGGCGTCTCCGAGTTTCGACGCTTCGAAGGGTCGGCGGCGGGTTCGGGGCCCCTGATACGGCGCCCCATCGTCTCTGCAAAGGCGAACAAAGGTGGAGTCCGCGCCGCGGATCGAACCGCATGGTCACACCCGCGTTATGGCCCGACACGGAGTTCCGGACCGATGAAACGCCAAGCCTCGACCCTCTGCCTCTCGCTTCTTCTGCCCGTTTTGGCGACCGGCGCCGCCCTGGCGCAGGCCCAGACCGGCACCGGTGGCGGCCCCACCTCGACGGCGACCGCCCCGAACGCCTCGTCGGTCGGGCGCGTCATGCCGCCGAGCCGCGGTGCCGGCGCCGCCACCCCGGACGACCGCCGCGACCGCACGCCGCGGGAGGCGCAGAACGACAAGGTCATGCGCGGGATCTGCGTCGGCTGCAGCCCGAAGTAGCCGGCCCGCGTCGAGCCGCGTTACTTGCCGCGACGCAGGCGCAGATCGTCCTCGCTCTCACGGGAGAGTCGCAGGAGGTTCTGACCGTAGGCCGTCTTGGCGAACATCTCGCCGCGGGCCACGAGCTGGTCGCGGTTGATGAAGCCCTGGAGGTAGGCGATCTCCTCCAGGCAGGCCACCTGCAATCCCTGACGGTGCTGGAGCGTGCGGACGAACTCGCTCGCCTCCAGCAGGCTGTCGTGGGTTCCGGTATCGAGCCACGCGTAGCCGCGCGACATCCGCTCGACGTGGAGCTGTCCGCGCTGCAGGTAGGCCTCGTTGACGCTGGTGATCTCCAGCTCGCCGCGGGCCGAGGGCGTCACGTCGGCGGCGATGTCGAGCACCTGATTGTCGTAGAAGTAGAGGCCGGTCACCGCCCAGGTGGATTCCGGATTCTGCGGCTTCTCCACGATCTTGGTCGGGCGCCCGGACTTGTCGAGGTTGACCACGCCGTAGGCCTGTGGGTTGTCGACATGGTAGGCGAAGACCGTGGCGCCCTGCCGGCGCGCGGCGGCGCGTTCCAGCAGTTCGCCCATGCCGGCGCCGAAGAATAGGTTGTCGCCGAGGATCAGCGCGACGTCGTCCTCGCCGACGAAGTCGCGCCCGATCACGAAGGCCTGCGCGAGGCCCTCCGGGCGCGGCTGCAGCGCGTAGGAGAACTTGAGCCCGAACTGCTCACCGGTGCCGAACAGGCGCTTGTAGTTGTCGAGGTGCTCCGGCGACGAGATGATCAGGATCTCGCGGATGCCGGCCAGCATCAGCACCGAGACCGGGTAGTAGATCATCGGCTTGTCGTAGACCGGCAGGAGCTGCTTGTTGATCGACAGCGTGGCCGGGTGCAGGCGCGTGCCGGATCCGCCGGCCAGAACGATGCCCTTCATGGCTTGGAAACTCCCTCTGACACCGGCCCGACGAGCCGGTCCAGGATATCGTCGAGCGCCGCCTGCCAGGGGCGCGGCGCGAGGCCGTAGGCGGCCGTGAGGCTGTCGGTGGACAGGCGCGAATTCGCCGGCCGCCGGGCCGGTGTCGGATAGGCGGAGGTGGGGATACCGTTGACCGGTACCGGGCGGCCCCCGCGCCGGGCCGAGCCCGCCACGATCGCTTCGGCGAAGCCGCACCACGTGGTGGCGCCCGCGTTCACGCAGTGGAACGTACCGGTGGGCGCGTCGGCGTCCGTGGCCAGGCGCCGCGCGATCGTCGCCAAGGCAGCGGCGAGGTCGGCGGCGGAGGTCGGGCAGCCGTACTGGTCGTCGACGACCGTGAGGGCGTCGCGTTCGGCCGAGAGTCGCAGCATCGTCTTGACGAAGTTGCCGCGGTGCGGGCTCACGACCCAGGCCGTCCGGACGATCGCGTGCCGCGGATTGCCCGTGCGCACCGCGAGCTCGCCGGCCGCCTTGCTGGCCCCGTAGACGCTCTGCGGGTCGATCGGGTCGTCGGGTGCGTAGGCGCCGTCCGGCTTCGAGCCGGCGAAAACGTAATCGGTCGACACGTGTACCAGCGGGATCGACGTCTCCGCGGTGGCGGCCGCCAGGATCGCCGGAGCCAGCGCGTTGAGGCGCCACGCCGCGACCACGTCGGCCTCGGCCTTGTCGACGGCGGTGTAGGCCGCCGTGTTGATCACGACCCGGTAGTCCCGGGCCGCAAGCTCCGCCGCGACGGCCCGCGCGTCGGTGATGTCGAGCTCCGCGCGGCCCGGCGCGTGCACGGACACGCCCGCCGGCCACGCGAGGGCCCGCAGCTCGGTTCCGACCTGCCCCGCACCGCCGAGGACGAGGACGTCCATCAGGCGTTCAGCCCCAGGCGCTCGCCCTTGTAGCGGCCCTCGCGGATCGGGCGCCACCAGCTCTCGTTTTCGAGGTACCAAGCGACGGTCTCTTCCAGCGCCTGCTCGAAGGTCTTCTGCGGCCGCCAGCCGAGTTCGGTCTCGGCCTTGGAGCAGTCGATGGCGTAGCGCCGGTCGTGGCCCGGACGGTCGGCCACGAAGCTGATCAGCTGCTCGTGCGGGGCGTTCTGCGGACGCAGCCGGTCGAAGGCCGCGCAGAGCGCCTTCACCACGGCGAGGTTGTTGCGCACTGCGCGGCCGCCGAGCAGGTAGGTCTCGCCGATCCGGCCGCGCTCCAGCACGGCAACGAGGCCCTTGGCGTGATCCTCCACGTGGATCCAGTCGCGCTCGTTCAGGCCGTCGCCGTAGACGGGCAGTTTCTTCCCCTCCAGGGCATTGAGGATCATCAGCGGGATCAGCTTCTCGGGGAAGTGACGCGGCCCGTAATTGTTCGAGCAGTTGGTCACCAGCACCGGCAGGCCGTAGGTCTCGTGCCAGGCGCGGGCGAGGTGGTCGGAGGCCGCCTTCGAGGCCGAGTAGGGCGAGCGCGGATCGTAGCGGCTCTCCTCGGTGAAGAACGCGTCCGGCGGCAGCGAGCCGTAGACCTCGTCGGTGGAGACGTGGAGGAACCGGAAGCTCTTCTTGTCCTCCTCCGACAGGGCTTCGTAATAGCCCCGCGCCCCATCCAGCATGGTCTGCGTGCCGATGACGTTGGTGCGCACGAAGGCGCCCGGATCGGTGATCGAGCGGTCGACGTGGCTCTCGGCGGCCAAGTGCATCACCGCCTGAGGCTGGAAGTCGGCATAGGCCTTCTGCACGGCGGCGCGGTCGCAGATATCGGCCTCGACGAGGCGATGGCGCGGGTTGTCGGAGAGCGACGCCAGGGAGACGGGATTGGCCGCGTAGGTCATCGCGTCGAGGGTGCAGACTTCGTGGCCGAGATCGTTGACGAGGTGCAGCACCAGCGCCGAGCCGATGAAGCCGCAGCCTCCGGTCACCAGGATGCGCATGGCGATGTACCTCTTCGGACAGGTCTGAAACGGGATGGCCGGGCAGCGTAAGACCGGCCGGCGTGACGAAATTGCGGCCGGGCCGCGCGGTTCAGAAGACTGGCCCGAGGTCGGCGAGGCGCGGCGCGCGGCGATCCTTGTCGGACAGGATCGCGGCCTCGCTCGACACCGGCCATTGGATCCCGATCTCGGGATCGTTCCAGAGCAGCGCGCGGTCGTGCTCCGGGCTGTAGTAGGAGTCGACCTTGTAGGCGACCATGACGTTGGGCGTCAGGGTGCAGAAGCCGTGGGCGAAGCCGTGCGGAACGTAGAGTTGCTCGCCCGTCTCGGCGTCGAGGGTCGCCGTCACGTGCCGGCCGTAGGTCGGGGAGCCGCTGCGGAGGTCGACCGCGACGTCCAAGATCGCGCCCTGGAGGACCCGGATCAGCTTGGCCTGGGCCTGGGGGGCGATCTGGAAGTGGAGGCCGCGGATCGTGCCCTGCGGCGCGGAGAAGGACTGATTGTCCTGAACGAAGGTGGTCCTGATCCCGGCCCGCTCCATCGCGTCGATGCGGAACGTCTCGGAGAACCATCCGCGCGCGTCGCCGAAGCGCTTCGGCACGATGCGCTTCACGTCCGGGATCTCAGTCTCGATGACGTTCATGCCAGCGCCTCTCCCGCAGATCCTGTCGCGAGGCCCTTCGAACGTGTCCGCGCCGGTCGCGCGGAGCCGTGCACCCGCCGCGCCGAATGCAACCTCGTTGATCGACCCGCGACTTCCGGTCATTCGCCGGCCGTGTCAAGGCGTGCCGGTTGCGGTGGCGCTCTCGCGGGGGGCTAATGGCGGACGGGGCGACGCGGTCCGTGGAGGCGCTCCTGCGCGCGCAACTCGCCGAGCCCGCGTGTATCTGGAGCCTGGGCGGCTACGGAACCGCCGCGACCTTCGCCCGAGACCCTGGAGAGCCGGTTCGAAATCCGGGCCCCGACGAGATGGGGCTCGTGACGGCCCGCGGCGCGATCGTGCTCGCTGCGCCGCCGGATCTCCGACCCTTCGCCTACGAGACCGGCTTCGCGGATGGCTGGAGCCAAGCCGTGGCGCTCTGCTTGCCCGCGGCTGCCTGCGCGATGGGCCGGCGGCGCGTTTTGACGGAACTGGGCCCCGACGCGACGGCCGCTCGGCCCCAGGACCGTGCGACGCCCCTGTTCGATCTCGGGCTCGGCCTCGAAGCCGCGGATGCCTGCGTGCGGACCGCGGACCCGCTCTGGATCGAACGCCTCCGAGCCGGGCTCGGCCGTTCGATCCTGCTCCCGGATCATCCGGCCGGACACGTGCTCGCCGAGACGAGGCTGCATCACGTCTTCGTCACGCGCCTGGGGCGGATCGAGGTCTACCCGTGGAGGGCGGCCGATGGCACCTCGGGCCCCGGGCCGCGCAGTCACATCCTGCCGAAACTCCTGGCGCTCCGGCGGACGCACGCGGCGACCGCACCGATCCCCGGGGAACTGGTCCCGTGCGGCGGCTTCCAGCCGGCGCACCCGCTGAGGGACGGATCGGGCCGGCCGATCCCGTTCGATGCGGCGCGCCACGGGGCCTTCGGGCACCTCCTCGATGCCTGGGGCGATCCGGCGCTGGTGGCCTTGCGGCGTACGGTGCTCGCCGGACAGGAACCCGACCCCTCCCGGGCCCGGGGACGTTTCGCGCGCTCGGCGATCCGGGCTGCGCGCGCGCAGCGCGCGGCGATGCGTGCCTGATTGCCGCCCTCACCGATCACAGGGCGGCGGAGGTGCGAGCAGCGGCGCCAGGTCGGGGTGCGCGGCGGCCGGCATCCAGGCCCCCCCCGGCGGGTGGATCTGCGTGGCCGCCGTCAGGGTCCCGGACCGCGCCATGGCGGCGAGCTCGGAGAGGGACCAGGGGCCCTCGACGGCGTCGCGATAGACGTAGAACCGCGCCATGGCCCTCGCCGGCGGCGCGGGCTCGGTCAGGCGGAGCAACCGGTCGCTTGTGAAGGCGCCCGGCTCGACGGAGCGCTTGTCCGCGGCACGGAAGGCCGGCGGATCGCCCGGATCGCGGTTGGCCTCCTCGGGCGGAAGGTCGCCGAGGCTGCCCGGGATCGGTTGGGTCCAGTCCGCGATCCGGGCGAGAAGCGCGTCGTGGAGCGCGTCCGCATCGCCCGGAAGGCGGCCCGCCTCCGGTGCCGCGCGCCGCCAGCGCTGCGCCAGCGTGTGGGCAACCGCGTGACCGACGCCGCCGACCCGCACCTCGGCATCGAAATTCACCGCCTCCCGCCGGGGCGCATAGGCGCGGTTGGCGGTCCACCTGAACAGGGCGGCGAGCGCCAGAATCTGGACGGCCGAGAGGCTCGCTTCGACCTCGGTCAGTCGCGCCGCGATGATGGCGGCCTGAGCCCGGTCGAAGTGTCGGCGCCGAAGCGTACGTTCGGAGCCGACGCTGCGCCAGTCGCCCGGCTCGAATTCGAAGCGCCAGAGTCCCGTGTCCGGCGACCGCACCAGCAGGTTGAGACAGACGGCGCGCAGGAACAGCGACAGGGTCTCGCGCAGCGCCTCCGTCTCCTCCGCGGTCGGTGCGACGGGGTCGGGGAAGCGCAGATAATCCTTGTGGTTGTGCAGCGGGATCGCGTCCAGGCGATCCAGTTCCAGCGCGTAGGCGCTGCGCCAGTCCCGCCGGAGTGGACCGAGCACGTCCAGGGGCACGCCAGACAACTCGCAGTAGCAGACGATGCGGCCGCGCTGGCTGGATTCCAGCACGCTGATCGCCCCGGCGCCGAGCATCGGCGGCAGGCTCGCCCGCAGGATCGCGCCGAACTCGGCCTCGAAGGCGTGCGCGCCCTCGATGGCGAGGATCGTCTTGAACTGGTCCCCGCTGGGGCTGAAGGCGTCGAACTGCACTTGGATCCACGGCATGCAGCGCAACAGCATCAATCCGAGGATGTCCCGCTGCCGCTCGGCCGGCAGGGCGCGCAGGGCATCGAGGGCGGAGGGAATGCGCGCGCGGTGGGGGCCGAGCCGGCGGCGGGCCATGGCGCGCACGGCATCGAGCAGCTCCCCGCGGCCCTCCTCCGACCGCAGCAATGCGAAGATGGCGCGGGAACCGCCATAGGCCTGGAACGCCTCCCGCGCCCAGGCGAGGCGGTCCATCGGCGGCGCCGCGAGGCCCTGTGGGGCGCCCGAGGGCAGAACGAGAAACGTGCCGCCGGAGGGGCGGTCGATCGCGTCGCGGATCTCGGCGATGTCGAGCCGCAGCGCGCGCATCAACGCGCCGACATCCGCGCGGCCCTGGTTCAGCACCCCCAGGAGACCGTCGTGTCGGGCGAGTCCGGTCTCCGGATCGCGCCCGATGCGGCTGCCGAGTCGCGTCGAGACCCGGCGCAGCAACTCGGCGGCCTCGCGAGCGGCCAGTGCGCGGATCCGCAGCACGCAGGAGCCGCGAAGATCGTCCCGGGCCTGCTCCAGGTAGCGCTCGGCATCGCGGCGGTGCGAGAAGATCAGGCCCGGCCGGACTTGCTCCAGGCGGCTGAGCGAGGCGGAGAAATGTTTGGCCAGCATCTCGTCCGCCAACCGCGCGTAGGTATCGGCGGCGGTGGTCAGGCGGGCGAGCGCCCCGCCGTCGGCCTCAATCAGGTCGTTCACGCCCTCGATCAGGGCGCGCGCATAGTCGAGGCCGCCGCGCTCCTGATCGTCGAGGACGCGGTACAGCGCTGCCAGCAGGGTGCCGTCCCGATCAGCGAGCCAAGCCGCCTCGAGCTTCACCCGCGCGTCCAGCACCTCCGCGCCGCGGGGACCGTACAGGGTGCCCGAGCCTGTCCGGCCGAGGATGTCGTCCCGCAGGCGCTCGGCCGCCTTGCGCAGGTTGGGCGCCCAATCGCGCGGGACCGCGAGTTCGTGGCGGATCGCATCGACCGCGTCGTCGGCGGCGAGCGCCACCGCCTCCTGGATCGAGGTTCCGTCCGGACGCCGCAGGATCTGATCGATCAGATCGAACTCCGCGATGCCCGGCGGCGCCGGACGGAGCACCTTCGGAAAGGTCTCGAAGACCGAGAAGCGGAGCGCGAGGCGATCGGCGGCGAAGCGGTCGCGCTCCTCGATGGTGGGGATCCGCCGCTCGGGCAGGCCCCGGGCGACGCCGAAGAAGGTCCCCACCATGTCGAGCCCGACCTGGGCGGCGGCCGCCTCGACTTCCAGGCTGCCCTGCGTGGCGAGCACCGCCTGGCCGAGGGCGGAATAGCTGAGGGCGTAGAGGGCCGCGTGGTTCGCCCGAAGGGGGCTGGGAGGCGCCCATTTGCGCATCTTGTGCTGGGTCTGGTTCACCGCGACGGAGCGCTTGCGCCCCGAGAATTCGGAGTTGCCGAAATCCTCGAACAGGACGTCGGCCATCATGTCGTAGAGGTCGCTCACCGCGTTGGTCCGCTGGTCGGCGAGGTTCTGGCTGTCGAACAGGTACACGTCGCTGAAGGGCCGCTCGACGCCGGGCGCGACCCGCTCGTGATCGCCCCAGCGCTCCACGTAGGGTGGCTGCGGGGTGCCGCGCATTGCGTATTCGAGCTCGGAAAGGGTCGCGACGCCGTTGGCGAAGACCCGATCCCGGTTGGCGCCGACATAGCCCGAGGGCAGGACGAGGAAGAGGTCGACGGCGTCGGGACGCTTGGGGGTCTCGAGGGACGAGATCGCGTAGCCGGCGTCGATCACCGTGCCTGAACCGGTGCCGCCGGCCACCGAGGCGACCACGACGAAGCGCAGCTCGGTGGCGGTGTCGATGCCCAGCGCGCGCAGCTGCGCCTCGTTCGACATGTTGGCGAGCACGAGGCCGGCCTTCGCGGCCAAGCGGTCGGTCAGGTTGCGAACCTCGTCGAAGAACAGCAGGCGGGCGATGGCACGGATCTGTCCGGCGCCCTTGGAAGCGTCGATCCGCGAGAGATCGCGGGCGGGCAGCCACGCGTCGATGTGCGGGTAGCTCCGCCTCTCGGCTTGGTAGCGGGCGAGGTTGACGGCCTTCTGCAGGGTCTCGCCCTCGCGGAAAGCCACCTTGGCGGAGAGCGGATCGGTGGCGGGGCGGTGCGATTCGCGCGCCTCCAGGGTGTCGGTGTCGAAATACAGGAAGGCGGCCGCCGGGAACTGGTCGAGGGCGCCGATCCGGTTCCCGTTCCAATCGGCCTGGAGGATGCGGCGGCGCAGGCGCAGCAGAACCTCCATGCCCGTGCCGCCGAGCGCCACGAAGACGGTCGGCCGAACCTTCAGTTGCCGCTCGATGCCGGCCTTGCGCGCATCGTCCATCGGTTCAGCGCCTGCGTTCGGAGGCGCGCAGGAACAGCGCCAGAGCGGTGGCGAACAGGATCACGCAGAGCGAGAAGCCCGCGGTCAGTCCCGCCCAGGCCTGCCAGAGACGTCCCACCGTAGCGCCCACCACGATCGAGGCCGTCAGCATCAGGGCGGCGAACAGCACCCAGCTCGCGCCGTCCGCGGCGTCGAGGGTCGCGCGACGGTTGATTAGGTGGACCCGGACACCGTGCCGGACGACCAGGAAGACGAGCCCGAACATCAGGAGGGCGGAAGCTCCCAGAAGGATCTCCGGTGTGGTCGGAGCGCGCTCCAGCCTCGCGAACGGGCTCGCGGCCGCGGCCGGCGGCGCCGGGGCCACCCGCGGGGTTGCGCCCTGCGGCGGCGGTATCGTGAAGTCGCGCCCGCCCGGCCCCTGGATCCGGATGGCTGGCGGATATCCGGCGTCGCCGTGGAGCCCGATCATGCTCCGGGTCCGGCATCCGCGATCCGGGTCGCGCTTGGCTCGCCCCGGAGGCTCGCCCGCACCCGCCAGCGGCTGCCATCGGGTGCGCAGAGGACCGCGGCGCGATACGGCCTGAGGATGACGCGCTTCGTCGACGAACCGAGCGTCACCGTGTAGAGCTTGGCACGTCGAAGCCTTGCGGCGCAGAGGCCCGCCGCCCCGACAAGGGCGCCGGCACCAAACGCGGTCGCGGCGAGCGGCCAGGGTGAGAATGCCGCCTCGATCCGGACAGGCAGACTGACAGCCGCCTCGGCCACGCCGCGATAGTCGCGAAACAGGCCGGGTAGGCGTTCCTCCAGGGCATCCGCGGCGGCCGGCTCCGGGGACTGATCCGCGCTGAAAAGGTCGCTCCCGAAGATTGGACGCACACGCTCGAGGAACGCTGGATCGAGGGTGAGGCGCAGGTTGGTCAGGCGGAGGGTGAGGATGCCGTCAATCGCCTGGCCAGCCGACAGCAGCCCGGCCAGACCGGGCGGGCGCGGCATCGGGGGCAGCGTCAGGGTCACCGCGAGGGGCGCACTCTCAGCCTGCGGTGCGAGGTCGACCACCGTGTCCGGCAGAACCGCCGCGCGCGCCAACTCGGTCGCGGAACGATCCGCGCTCCAATTCAAGGCGAGCGTGGCCGAGGCGATGCGCTGCGGGTAGAATCCGTTGGTCAGATGCCCGATGAAGCGCAGCACCGTTCCGCCGGCGGCGTCGGCTCCACGCACCACCAAGATGCCGTCCTCCAGCCCGGCCTCCAGGCCGCCGCTGTCGACACGATCGATGCTCAGGGCCAGGGCGCCGGCCCTGATGGGCTTGAGGGTCACCGGCGGGTGATGGAACAGGGCACGCAGGGCCGGAGTGGCCAGCACGGTCGCGAGCGCCCGCCCGCCGGATGGGCCGTAGCCGATCCCGTAGACGACGAAGCCCGCTTCCGAGAAATTCCGCCCCCTCAGGGGCATCCGGACCGGATAGGCGATGATCCGCGCGACGGCCGGCGCGGCGCGCAGGGTCGCGTAGAAGGCGGCGGTGTTGCGCTCAACTTCGGCGCTGTTGCCGGGCGCGTTCTTGTTGTTCGTGATCATCCAGATCACGCCGTCGCCGCCGTGCAGGCCGGCGCGGATCCCGCCGAGCAGCGCGCCGTTGAAGTCGGCATCGGCATAGGCCTGTCCGCCGGCCTTGCGCGGCAGGTCGATGGCCGTCACGGCGGCCCGAACGCGGTCCGCTCGGTAGGGACCCTCGTACAGCATACGCGGGGAAGGACGTCCTGGGACCTGACCGTCCTGATCGAAGGCTGCAACCGCCACCACATCGGTCTGCGTTCCGGCGGCCGCTATCAGGGCCTCGACGAGGGGCCGGAACTGTGAGCCCTTCGCGGTCAGGAAGGGCTCCATCCAGCCGGAATCCTGGATCAGGAAGAGCTGACGCACCGGAGACTCCGCTCGGGCCGGTTCGCCCGTCAGCACGAGGAGCGCCAGGAGCGTCTGCAGCCAAGTCTTCATGCCGAGCGCAGCCGCAGGGTGTGGCAACGGCCACTTGATCGGCTCCACAGGTAGAGCGCCCCATCGTGCAGGAGCGCTCCCGGGTCGCCGATGGCGCAGACGTCGAGGCTGACCGGCAGGCGACGCAGTCCCGCCCCGTGCGCGTGGTGGAGAAGATGGCCCGTCACGGGGCCGGGTTGGAGAGCGCCCCGTATGAAGCCACCCTGCTGGCCCTCCAGCCGGAGGGCCAGCAGGACGGTGTCCCGTGGCATCGCCAGCACCGGGACCAGGAGGCTCCCCGCGTGGCCGCCGAGGTTCAGGCTCTCGGCTGGCGCCTGCCAGGGCGCCGCGAACCGGGCGTCGCCCCAGTAGGTGACGGTCCCTGCGGTGAGATGGGGGCCGTCGAGACGCTGGAGCGTCGCATCGCGCGACAGCGCGGCGACGTGGTAGCGGCTGTCCGCCGAGCCGAGCTGATGGGGCACGTCGGCCCGGTCGCGCCACGGGGCCTGATTGAGGATCGGACTGAACCCATCCGGCCAAGAATCGAAACGGATGCCGTCGTCACCGGCGTCGCACGTGACGAATCCGCCCGATCCCGTCCAGATCGCGTCGCCGAGGCAGTTCACCCACGGGCCGGAGAATCGGCCGCCCGGGGCGCGTCGGCCGGTCTCGAACAGGTCGAGCCCGTCCGAGCCGGCCGTGCCGCGGCACCGGACCAGCCAGCCGTCGCGCTCGGCCCAGGCGAGCAGGTCGGCCCCGCGCCAGCAGGGCGCGGAGAGGAAGCGCAGGCCCGGCATCCGCGCCGCGCCGTGAGCCAGGCCCGGGCCGAATTGCGGCAGCGTCAGCGAAACCAGCGCGGTGGCGGTCGTGTAGGCCACGCCCTCCGGGCCGACGGCGAGGGCCGGTCCCGTCGCGGAGACCGGAAGCCGTCCGAGAGCCGAGAAGCCGCGGCCGGTCCAGGCTTCCAGCGCGCCGAGATTGTCGTGAAGCAGGTAGAGGCCGGCGGGGCGTCCGGCGCGGAACAGCAGCGGTCTCCCGCTGGGGAGCGGCACCTCGACGGCGCTGCCGCCGTCGATGTCGAGCAGGGCGGGATCGGGCCGTGGCACGGGCGGACCCAGCGCCTCGCCGGTCGATGGTGCATGCGCGAATGCGACCGGGAACGGTTCGGCACGCGAGTCCCGCCGGATGCCGAGGAGCGCGATCCGGGCATCATCCGCGCCGATGCGCTGGCCGGCGACGTCGGTTGCCACGGTTCGGCCGTCCCGGAGGTGCCAGTTCTGCCGGCCTCGGAGATTGGTGAACCGGGGATCAGGATCGATCGGCCAGACGCCGTCGGCTCCGGATGCGCTACTGTCGCAATCGAAGCGGGCGTTGTTCCAACGGGTCTCCGGAGATCCATCCAAGATCAAGGGCGCCGATCCGTAGCTGAAGTGCCGCCGCGATCGTCACCTATTTCCTGCGTGTTGGGAAGGGCTCACGCGCCTGATCGTCCCGCATCTTGCCGTGATCTTGTCAGGGGATGCCGATCATCTTGTGCGTCTGCAGGGATAGGCGCCAGCGTGCATCGCGCCGGCAATAGGCGATCGCCGCCTGCGTGCTCGCGGTCTGGCCCGGCCCGTCCATCGGCTGAAGGAAGCGGTGCCTGAAGGGCAGGTCGACGAATTCCGCGGGATCGGCGTCCGCCTGTGGATAGACCAGCTTGAGCTCGTCGCCGGTGACAAGGGAGAGGGCGTTGCGGCCCTTTGGGCTCACGCAGATCCAGTCGATGCCGGGCGGCGCCGGCAGGGTGCCGTTCGTCTCGATGGCGATCTCGAAGCCTTCCGCGTGGACGGCCTCGATCAGGGGCACGTCGAGCTGGAGCAGCGGCTCGCCGCCCGTGAACACCACGTAGCGGTTGTCCGGTCCGCCGGCCCAGGCCGCCGCGATGGCGCCCGCGAGGGCGGCCGCGTCGGCAAAGCGTCCGCCGCCCTCACCGTCCATGCCCACGAAATCCGTGTCGCAGAATCGGCAGGCCGCCGCCGCGCGGTCGGCTTCACGCCCCGACCAAAGGTTGCATCCGGCAAAGCGGCAGAACACGGCCGCGCGTCCCGCCTGCGCGCCCTCGCCCTGCAGGGTGTGGAAGATCTCCTTGACCGCGTAAGCCACTGCCGTCCCAATCATCGTCGCCGCGACGCCTGGCCAGCACATAGGCTGTGCGCAGCCGGTGGACCACCGACAGTCGCGCGGCGCAGACCCCCCCTGGGGTCTCGCCTTGCTCTTGCCACGGTAGGCCCGTTCATGCCGTGATGCTGCTCGGCGACCGAAACCGGCCGTCCGGGTTGTGCCTCGTGCCGGCCGGCCGGCCGGAAGACCGGCGCCTCGCGGTGCCGACCCTGGCGATCCTCTGACGAGTCGGGCTCGAATGTCCTCTTCTCTCTACCGGCGCCTCACCGTCGGGCTTGCGGCGCTGACGGGCCTCTTCGGAACGAGCCTCGTGGGTCTCGGCGCGGCGCAGGCGGTCACGGTGCCGATCCTCGTCGCCGACGTCGATTCGGGCAAGGTGATCTACTCGCAGGCGCCGACGGATCCCTGGTATCCGGCCTCCATCACCAAGCTGATGACCACCTATGTCGCCCTCGACCTCGTGCGGCAGGGCAAGGTGTCGCTCGACTCGATGATCACGGTCTCGGCCGCCGCCGCCGCGGAGCCGCCGTCGAAGATGGGGTTCAAGCCGGGGACGCAGCTGACCCTCGACAACGCCCTCAAGATCATCATGGTCAAGTCGGCCAACGACATCGCCTTCGCGATCGGCGAGAATCTGGGCGGCTCGGTCGATAACTTCGCCGCGATGATGAACGAGACCGCCGTGCGGATCGGCATGCGCGACAGCCACTGGTACAATCCCAACGGCCTGCCCGATCCGCGCCAATGGACCTCGGCCCGCGACATGGCGGTGCTGGCCCGGGCCCTGCTCCGCGACTTCCCGGATTCCCACGACCTGTTCTCGATCTCGGCGATCCAGTTCGGCCGCGCCGTGATGGCGAACCACAACGGCCTTCTCGGGCGCTATCCGGGTACGGACGGCATGAAGACCGGCTTCATCTGCTCGGGCGGCTTCAACGTGGTGGCGACCGCCACGCGCAACGGCCGGCGCATCGTCACCATCGTGATGGGGCAGCCGAGCCCGCGGGAGCGCGACGTGAAGGCCGCCGACCTGTTCGATTACGCCTTCACCCAGAGCGCCGGCTGGACCAGCCCGACCCTCGATGCCCTGCCGGCCTCTGCCATCCCCGCGCCTCCGGACATGCGGCCCTTCGTGTGCGGCGGCAAGAAGCCCCCGGCCATCGAGGACGGCCCCGGTGCGCTGAGCGCCCCCGGCTCCGCGGCGCAACTCGTCGGCGGTGCCGCAGCGAACTCGCCGGCCCTGGCGCTCGCGGCCTTCTCCAACCCGGCCCTGCGGGCCCGGAGCCTGCCGCCCCGGGCGCCGCTCCAGCCCGTCGCGGTCTGGGTCGGACGCAATCCCGCCGAGAGTCAGCAGATCCTCGACGCTCAGGAGGCCGAGCAGAAGGCCGCCGTCGCCAACACCCGCGCCGCGAAGCTCGAAGCCGCCAAGGTGAAGCGCGCGGCGGCGCTGGAGGCGGCCAAGCAGGCCCGCGCGGAGCGCTTGGAGCGCGCGCAGGCGGCGCAGGCGGCCAAGCCGGCCCCGAAGGTCGCGGCCAAGCCGGGTCATCCTCTCCCCCGGACGGCGAGCGCCTACACGGCGGTCGAGACCCCGACGATGCCGGAGGCCAAGCCCGGCAGGGGATTGGTCAAGCCGGCGCCGAAGGCCGCCGCCCACAAGGCCGCCGCCCACAAGGCCGCCCCCGCCGAGGCCGCCACTGCCAAGGCCGCCACCGCCAAGGCCGCGGCGAAGAAGCCGGCGGCCAAGAAGGCTGCCGCCGGGGAGTAGGATCGATGTCGGACGTCCCGGGCCGTTGCCGCAGGCGTCCGACGACCCCACGTCGACGTTCATGTCACAGATGACCGCGCCCGAGCCGGATCCACGCCGTCCTGAACCGATCCCGCTCACGGTGCTCACCGGATTCCTCGGCGCTGGGAAAACCACGCTCCTGAACCGGCTGCTGCGCGATCCGGCGCTCGCCGACACGGTGGTGATCGTCAACGAGTTCGGCGCCATCGGCCTCGACCATCTGCTGATCGAGACCGTCGACGAGGACATGATCCTGCTCGGCGCCGGCTGCCTGTGCTGCACGGTGCGGGGCGACCTGATCGCCACCCTCGAGGATCTTCTCCGCAAGCGCGACAACGGCCGGATCCGGCCGTTCCGCCGCGTGGTGATCGAGACCACCGGTCTCGCCGACCCGGCGCCGATCCTGCACGCCCTGATCTACCATCCCTATCTCGTGCTGCGCTTCCGGCTGCAGGCGGTGGTGACCGTCGTCGACGCGATCACGGGCGGTGACACCCTCGACGCCCATCCGGAGGCCCTGCGCCAGGCGGCGATCGCCGACCGCATCGTCCTGACCAAAACCGACATGGCCCTCGATGCCTCGGCGATCCGAGCCCGCCTCGCCGCCCTCAATCCGGCAGCGCCGGTCGTCCTGCCGGAAACCCCCGCCGACACCCTGCTGGGTGGGCTGTTCGGTCTCGACGGCAAGGGCGCCGACGTGCGGGCCTGGCTCGGCGACGAGGCGCTGGCGCAGGCCCAGGGCGATGACGCCGACGTGAACCGGCACGACGCGTCGATCGAGGCCCTCTGCCTGACCAGCGAGGCCCCAGTGCCCCGCGCCGCCTTCGAGATGTTCATGGACCTGCTGCGCTCCGGCCACGGGCCGAAGCTGCTCCGGCTCAAGGGTATCGTGGCGCTGGCCGATGATCCGGGCCGCCCCCTGGTGGTGCATGGGGTCCAGCACGTCTTCCACGCCCCGCTCACCCTGCCCGCGTGGCCCGACCCCGACCACACCTCGCGTCTCGTCCTGATCCTGCGGGACCTCGATCCGGCCTTCGTGCGCAGGCTCTGGGACGCCTTCCTGGGTCGCCCCCGCGTCGATGCGCCGGATGCCGCCGCGCTCACCGACAATCCCCTGGCGATCCCGGGTCCCTGAACCCGCGACCCGACGGCATCGTCCTTGAACCTGTCCGCTCGAACAGCGCTTCGGGCGCGTCGGACCGTCCCGAAATGGGACGGATCGTCGAGGGGCAGGACACGCGATGGTGCGACGCTTCACCGTGATACAGGGCGGGCTCACCGGATTGCCATCCGAAGCGCGCGGATCGCACGCCGAAACCGTCGATCCCGAGGCGGTTCTGGTGGCGGCCAACGACTCGGCCGATCCGGCATCCACTTGGCGGATCGACCTGCGGTCGCCAATGACGGTTGACGCGGCGTCCGTCTCCGCGTGGCGGGCCATGCTGGTCCGGAACGCCGTGCGGGATCCGCTCCGCGATCCCGACCACCTGCTGCCCCTCGCCCAGCATCGACCCGCCGGGCGCCGGGTCGCCGTGGCCCTCGCCTGGAGCCAGGATGCGGTGACCGGCCGGGAGGCGCTGCGCGGCGTGGTGCCCCTGGCGATGCCCCATCCGATCTGGGGTGGCCGCGCGCGTCCCTGGCAGCCCGCGGAGGCTTTGGATACCGCCCTCGTCGACAACGACGCCGCGAGTGCCGTCGATCGCGCGCTGCGCGTTCGCCTCGCGGCTCTGCGCCGCCCGATCCGGCTCGTCGGGGCCATCGAGCCCGTGCGGGCGACGGCGCCCTTCCGTCTCAGCTTGGCGGCGAACCGCCCGTCGCGGCCGCGCTCGATCCCGGCCGGGAACCTCCTGGGCACCCGTCCGCATGGATGGGAGCCGCCTGCCTCCGAGATGCTGGCGGTGACCGAGCCGGACGCCGTCCGCGATGCCGTGGAGACCTTCCTGACCCTCGACGCCCGGACGGCACGGCGGCCGATCATCGCCGACCCGGCGGAAGCGTCCCTGGTGCGCGTGGTAAGCCGCCTCTTCGGCCGACGCGGCGCGCTGCGGGTCGAGTTACTGCGCCGGGCCGGCGCCATCGTCGCCGGAACGCTCCATATCGGAACCGGCGGCGCGTCCGTGGCGTGGCGACGGGTACAATCCTGAGCGGTCAATCCGCCGCGCGGGTCCGAACCTGTCGGCCATGGAGCGTGGCCCTAGCTCCGGTGCATGGCGCGCGACACCGTCCACGGTCTCCGCCCGGCCTCGCGTCGGACGCGGGCGGCGAAGATGGCCCCGACACCGGGAACCGGCAATGCCGGCCGCGTCGCGGCCGTGCTCACGCGGCTGGCCGAGATCGATCCGGATCCGAAGGCCGGCTTCAACAGGACCGATCCGTATCGGCTGCTGGTGACGGTGTTGCTCTCGGCACAATCGACCGGACCGACCGTCTCCCGCATCGCGGACGCTCTCTTTGCTGCAGTCGAGGATCCGGCCGGGATGCTGAGTTTGGGTGAGGCGCGCATCACCGACCTCATCCGGCCGGTCGGGCTCGGCCCGTCGAAGGCCCGCAACATCGTCAAGCTGTCGGCGGCCCTGCTCTCCGAGTTCGGCGGCACCGTCCCGCGCAGCGCGGCGGAGATGCGCCGCCTGCCGGGCATCGGCCGCAAGAGCGCCGAGGTCACGGCGAACTTCGCGTTCCATGAGCCCGTGATCGCCGTCGATACCCACGTGTTCCGGGTCTCGAACCGGATCCCGCTGGCGCCCGGCGCCACGGTCGACAGCGTCGCCGACGGTCTCGCCGGACTGGTGCCGGACCGCTTCAAGGACGGCGCGCATGTCTGGCTGTTCCGCCACGGACGCGACACCTGCACGGCGCGGAAGCCGGCCTGTCCCCGCTGCCCGGTCGTCGATCTCTGCACGTGGTCCGGAAAGGACCTGTGAACGGCGCTATTCGTCTTCGCCGAACCGGTTGGCGAGCAACGCCTCGATCGCGTCCAGACATTCCGCGGCATCCTCGCCCACGGCGGTGACGGCGATGCGGGTGCCCATGGCGGCGCCGAGCGTCAGAAGCCCCATGATGGAGCGGCCGCCCACGGTCTCGCCGGCCCGCGTCACCGCGACCGCGGCGTGGTAGCGCTCCACCGTCTGGACGAACTTGGCCGAGGCCCTGGCGTGCAGGCCACGCCGGTTGATGATCGGCAACATGCGCAGCAGGCCGCCTTCGGGCACCGGCGGATCGTCGTCCGTCTCGAAAAGTTCGTCCATCGGGCGGCGTGGTTTTCGTGATTGGCGAGGAGCGGACGCGGTCCCGCTTCAGGCGGAAGACGCAGATTTAGCAGAGATGCACCGGCTTGCCAGGATTCCTTCCTGACAACCGTGTCGTCGCTGCCCGAATGCGTCGATCCGGGGCCGCGCGATCGCCACGGAACCTCCGCCCGCCTACCATTCGTATTCCGCACCGACGCCGAGGCTGGTCCTCCCGTCGCTGCCGGCCTCGCCCTTCAGCTTGATCCGCCGGGTCACGTCGAAATCGACCCCGACCGCCGTGTCGGCCGGCTTGGCCCCGGCCTTCACGCCGACGCTGACGCGATCCGAGATGTAGCGCGAGGCGCCCAGCGCCGGGCCGCCGCTGGCACCGGTCGAGACGTCCAGGCTGTCGAGGCCGAGACCCTTGCGCGCCTGCTCGAACACGTCCGGTCCTGCCGCGCCGCCCGAGAGCTGCGCCACTGCCTGGGCAAGTTGCAGGGCCTGGAACGGCGAGAGGCCGCCCGCCGCCTTCTTGAACAGCAAGCGCGACAGGATCTCGTCCTGCGGTAGAACCGGATCGGAGGTCAGCGCGAATTGCGGCATGTCCGCCGGCCCGGTCACGGCAACGCGGGCGGTCACGTCGCCGGCCTTGGTCTCCGCGGCGAAGTCGAGTTCCGGTGCGGTCAGGCTCCCCGCGAAAGTCAGCTTGCCGCGGCTGAAATCGAGGCGCTGGCCGACGAGTTCGAGCCGCCCGCGGCGCATCGCGAAGGCGCCGACGGCATTCGGTGCCGCGGAGGTCCCGGTGACGCGCAGTGCACCGCCGAGCTCGGCATCGATGCCGCGCCCGCGCACGAAGATGCGGCTCGGCGCGCTCACGGCGACGTCGAGCGTGGCGTCGAACGGGACCGCCGGCTTCCTGGGCCGCCGCCCGACTTGAGCCGCTTTCGGGCCCGCGCGCTGTACCAGTCGTACCCGCACATCGGGCGGCGTGTTGACGTGGCGCACGCCTGGAAGCGGGCGGATCGTGGCCGGCAATCGGTCTGGAACGGCGACGTCGATCGACACCACGTCGACCCGACCGGTGATCCTGGGCGTCCGCACCAGCGGGCCGGCCAGGGTGATGTCCGCACTCGAGACCGCCGTCATCAGCGGGCTGGAGACCAGTTCCGCCCGGTCGGCGGTGACGTGGAAGCTCCCGGGGAAATCCGGTGCCAGAGCCACATGTCCGGTGACCGCCAGACGGCCGCCGTTGCGAGCCGCGGCGGTCAGGCGTTCGATCACGACGGTGTCGCCCCGGCCGCTCACCCGGCCCTCGATGCCGGTCAGGCGGATGCCATTGAGCGGATCCGTGAAGCTCCCGCCGGTCAGCACGGCGAAGCCCTGTGCCCGGGGCGCTGCGAGCGTGCCGGCGACGCCGCCGTCGATGGCGACGCGACCGGCGACGCTCTGGCCGCCGACGCTCAGCAGGGAGTTGGCGAGTGATGCGTCGAGGGTGCCCCGGGCACGCAGGTCGAGCGGTCCGCCCGGCTCGACCGGCAGCGTGCCCGCGACTGTCAGAGCGACGCCCCGCCCGGCCGAGACCCGCCCGTCCAGGCTGGCCTCTCCCCCGGACAGCGTGCCCTTTGCGCTGGCGTCCACCGGCGGCAGGCCGGCCTGCCGGGTCTGCGGCGCCACGAGCTTGTTGACGGTGAGCGCGTAGCGCCCGCTCGGCCGTTCGGCCGGCCCGCGCAAGTCCGCCTCCCCATCGATGGTCCCCGACAGCGCGAGGTCCGGCGCGGCGATCCTCACCAGGGACAGGGGCAACGCGCGGATCCCGACCCGGAGGTCGAGGTCGCGCCCCGCCAGCCCGTCCACGGTGATCCGTCCGGCGCCGGCCGCGATCACGAATCCGTCGATCACCGCGCCCCCGTCGCGCAGGGTGACGGTCGCCGGGCCGCTCAAGGCGAAGCGCTCGCCGCCCCGGGCGGCCGACAGGCGCTGGACCTCGACGCGGATCTGGTCGGCCGGGACGACCCGGACCGCACCGTCGAGGCCGAAACCGCGGGCCTTGGCGGTCAGCGTCACGTCGCTGCCGGCGGGGCTGCCCGCGGCGGCGAGCCGAACCGCGTCGACCTGCTGGCCGGCGGCGATGAGCCGGTCGGCCTCCAGGCGTCCGTCCAGAACCGGGTGGGCACGGAGGTCGCGGCCCCTCAGGTTGGCGTCGAGGCGAGACAGCGCGGAGGTGCCGTAGCGCAGGTCGGACCCGGTCGCCCGGATCGCGGCATCCTGGCGCCCGCCGTCGCGGGTGAGCACCACGGTGGCGTCGAGATGTCCCGCCACGGGTTCGGGCGTCAGCGGCGCGATATCCTCCAGGTTGCTGGCGCGCACGGACAAGGAGCCGGCGGAGAGCCAGGTCTCGGCCGCCACCGCGGCGTTCCCCGCCACCGCGACGGAACCCAGATTCAGGTCGAGCCGGTCGAGCACCCAGTCGGCGGCCGTGCGCGCGATATGGGCGCCGCCTGTCAGCGCCTTGCCGGCCACGGTCCCGGAGAGGCGCAGGCTTCCGTCCGGGGCGAGGAGCGCATCCTTGAGGGCGGCCTCGACACGCAGGTCGCGGATCGGCTTGCCGTCCGCCGTGGCAGTGGGCGCCGACAGCGTCGCCGTCAGATCGGGGTGTTCCAGGGAGCCGGTGAGCCGGGCGTCGATCCCAGCGCGGCCGGTCAGGCGGCCATCGAGATCCGAGAGGCTCCTGAGATCCAGGCGACCCGCGACGTCGGCGACGGCCGAGGTTGCCTCGCCTTGGAGGGTCGCGGTGAGGCCAGCGCCCTCCAGACGAAGATGGTCGAAGCCGTAGCCGTCGTAAGATTGCGAGACGCGTCCTTGAAGAGTGGGCGCGCGGCCCAAGGCGCGGTCCGCCGCGGCCAGTCCGGTGACGAGCCCGGCGGTCGACACGGTGAGATCGGCCGCCAGCGCCTTGCGCGCGGGATCGCCGCTGAGGCGCGCCTTGACCTCCACGCGACCGGCCAGGCCGCGCCCGGCAAGTCCCGAGAATACCGCGAGGTCTGGCAGGGCTGCATCCACCGAGCCGGTCAGTGTGTTCTGGCCGACGCGGCCGGCGTAGCTCGCCCGCGCCGTCTCGGATTCCAGCCGCAGGGTGGCGACGTCGATCACGCCGTCCGGCCCGGAGGCCGCCCGGACGGTGAGCTGTGCTCGGCTCCCGAGGGACCGGCGCAGGGCGGGATCGGCCAGTCGCAGACCCTCGACCTTGCCATCCGCCACGATGGCGAAGCGCTGCGCCGCCGCTTCACCCTGCGGCTCCACGCCGAGGCGCGCCTCGATGTGATCCAACGCCGAGTCCCGGCTGCGCAGGTCGGCCGCGTCGAGGCTGCCGCGTATCGTCGGCGCCGTCAGCGGCCCCTTCAGGCTGCCGTCGAACACGAGCCGGCCGATCTCGGCCTCGCCCGCGCGCGTCACCGCGCCCTCGGTGGGCAGGGCGCGGGCCTGAAGCGTCAGATCGGCGATCCGATCCTTGGTCAGGCTGCCGCCCGCCGCGAGGCGCGCCGTGCGGGAGGTCAGTTCCAGGCGGTCAATCCGGAAGGCGCCGCTATCCGCGAAGGCCAGCCCGCCCTCGAGCTTGGTCGTGCCGGCGAAGACGGATGCCGCCGGGCCCGGTGCCAAGCCCTCGATGCGCGCCGCGAGGTCCAGGGCGAGGCGCCGCTCGGCGCCGATGCGGGAGATCTTCGCGCCACCCTTTGCCCCGATGTCCGGCCCGGCGGTGAAGTCGAGCTTGGCATTCCAGGCATCAAGGGTGCCCGCGCCGTCGAGGTCGAAGTCGATGGGCGGAGTGCCCGGGAGATTGGCCGCCTTCGAGAGCAGCCCGCCCGCAGGCTCGATCAGGTTGGCCTTCAGTTCCAGGCGGTCGCCCGTCGGCACGTAGAGGAGCGAGAGCAGGAAGCGCCCGGCGGCATCAAGGCGCTGCGCCCGCGCCTGCAGGTCGAGCCCCTCGCTGGCCGCGCCGAGCCGCGCCCGACCCTCGGCCGAGAGGCGCGCGGTCTGCCCGGCGACCGGCTCGCTGAGGACGAGTTCGGCCAGCTTGAAGCCCTTGACCTCGACCTTCACGGGCAAGTCCGGCAGCAACTTCCCGTCGGGCTTGGCCTCCGGCGGCGTGGGACCCGGGATCGGCCGGCGCAGCACCTCGATCCGCCCGACCTCCAGGCTGTCCACCTCCAGTCGTCCCGACAGAAGGGCGAGCCGGCGCCAGACGATGCGGGCCCGGTCGAGCTTCAGCCAGACGCCGTCGCGGTCGCTCACGGCGACGTCGCGGATCGTGGCATCGGAGGACAGGGCCCCGTCGACCGCGCCGATCGCCACGCGGGACGAGGGCGTGGACAGCGCGTGCGACAGGAGTCCGCCTAAGACGGACTTGTCGCCTTCGTCGGCGCGGGTCGGTACGGCGCCGGCCGGCATCAGAACCGCCAGGCCGATCAGCACCAGCGCACGCAGCCACATCTCCCGAAGGGAAGAGCGGCGCCGCGATCCGGTCCGCCCGCGAGAAACGACCATTCAGAACGCCTGTCCCAGGCTGAGATAGAGGACCGCCGGACGCACGTGGCCGCCCTTGTACGGGTCGAGCGGAAAGGCGAGATCCGCGCGGATCGGACCGATCCCGGTGTAGTAGCGCAGGCCGATGCCCACCGATTTCCGGATCTTCTCTTCGAAATCCGGCACCGCGGAGGCGAAGGCGGTCCCGGCGTCGAAGAACGGCACGACGCCGATCGTGTCGGTGACCTTGATGCGGGCCTCGAGGGAGGCCTCCAGAAGGCTGCGGCCGCCGATCGGCAGGTTGAAGGGGCCGATGGGCCCGAGCGTCCGGTACGGATAGCCGCGCACCGATCCGCCGCCGCCGGCGAAGAACCGGAAATTGTCCGGGATGTCCCCGAGGGGCGCACCCGAGACTGAGCCGAAGCCGATCCGGCCCGCGAGGATGTACCGGGATTCGTCATCCAGCGCGTAGTAGGTCGAGCCCTGCGCCTTGGCGACCACGATCCCCGGCGATGAGATGGCCCCGGGGTAGACGGCCAACGACGCGATCGCCCGTACGCCGCGGGTCGGATCCAACAGGCTGTCGGTGGAATCGTAGGTCACCGAAGCCGGCGTCCCGATCAGCCGGTACTTGACGGTGCCGAGCGCGTCCTTCGAGCGACCGACCTGGGCGTCGAGGCCGATCTGCGCCGAGAACGTATCGGAGAACCGGTGCCGGATCGCCGCCGAGGCCCCACCGCCATCCACGAGATAGCTCTGCTGCACCTCGCGGGTGACGAAGACGTTGGCCAGGAGGTCGTTCCGGCTGCCCCACAGGGCCGGCTGGACGGAGGTCGCCGACAGGCGTCCGCCGAGCCCGTTTGTTCCGATTCCGGCGATCCTGCGCTGGGTCGCGAATGGATCGTTGCCGAGGCCGAGATAGTAGAGGTCGGCGTCGATCCGGAAGGTCTCGCCGCCCCCGAACAGGTTGCGGTTGGCGTAGTAGGTCCGCACTCCGGGACCGTCGACCGTGGAGTAGCGCGCCGACACGCCCACGAGATTGCGCTCGCGTTCGCTGACTTCGACGAAGAGCGGCAGGTTGCCGTCGGCATCCAGCGCCGTGCCCTCACGAACCCGCACGCCCCCGATGCCCTCGATCCGCGCCACGGACCGGCGGATCGCGGCTACCGCCTGAGGCGCATACGGATCGCCCGGCTCCGCATAGATGAAGGATCGGATCGTCGCAGGATCGATCCCCGGGGCGCCGCTCACCGCGACGGCGCCGAGACCGGCGGCAGGCCCGGGCTCGATCGTGAAGGTCACGTCCATGACGTGCGCGGCATCGTCGACAACCGGATCCCGGGCGACGGCCTTCGCGAACGGATGACCCCGACTCCTGAACTGGTCGACGATCTGGGCTTCGCGCGCCAGCACCGTGGCCGAGCGGGCCGGCACGTCCTCGTCGACGCGGGTGATGCGCACGGGCAGAACGGCATCGGAGAAGGGTCGGCCCGCCGGGTCACGGACGACGATCCGGCGCAAGTGATAGAGCGGGCCGAGATCGACGGCGATCCGGGTCGGGACGAGGCCGCGATCGCGCCAAGCCTCGGCGGCACGGACGGCGCTCGCGGCCGGGCCCGTCGCCGGGACGCCATCGATCCGGATCGCGATCGTTCCCTGGTAGTAGCCGAAGCCCGACAAGACATCGGCGAGCTTGACGCGGTCGGCCTCGGCGCGGCGCAGCAAGCCGTCCCCGTCCGGGGGCGGTTCCTGCCGCAGGCGATAGAGGGTCGACGTGTCCTGCAATGCCCGGAGGACATCGGAATCGTCGGTGCCGGTGATCCGCACCGTGTAGGGCAGCGCCGTCGGACTCGGGGCCGGCGGCTCCGGCTCGTTGCCGAACAGGTTGAACAGATCGAAGGCGCGAGCCGGGCCCGGGACGGTGACCAGCATCGGGCATGACGCGGCGCCGGCCAGGATCACTCGCGACACAGCACGGCGCACGCCGACGATGTGGGTTCGGCTCACTGAGACGGAGACGCGCAAACCGCGGTCGTCAGTCCCGTTCGAGGGCGGAAGCACCGCCCGTCCCAATCAGCATCGCACGTTCCCCCCTACGCTACCCGACATAGCGTGCCCCGCCCCTTCTTAAGGCCTGGTCTCCGCGAGGCCAACACTGCGGTGCCCGTCGCCTCGATTTGCCGCTGGAGCACCGCCGCATTTCATGGTCCGGGTCGCGACGCGACCGTCGGCGGGGCCGGGACCGGCATTTCGGGCGCGTCTAAGGGAATCCGCGGCGCTTGGTGACGGAGCGCGTGACTGTCGAGATCACGCTCGGCGACATCGCCACGTGCGTCGATGGACCGCCGGACGTCAGCGCGTCCAAGATGCCGGGCCCCGCGCGGGTGGCCACCTTGAACAAACTCGTTCGCCAGCCGCTGTGCGAGGCGCGACGTTCCTCATCGACCCTGGATCTCCAGGGACGTTGAATGGGGGGCGGCGCAAGTACCGCCCTGCCCTGCCCTGCAGGCTGGGACGGTGCGCACGAAAAAAGCCGGCCCGCGGGAAGCGGACCGGCTTTGTCGAAGATCGTTGGTTGCGGGGACAGGATTTGAACCTGTGACCTTCAGGTTATGAGCCTGACGAGCTACCGGGCTGCTCCACCCCGCGCCAAGTTTGTGCGGCTGGTCCCGGGTGGGCGCGGGCTGGGGTGCAGCGGGCGCGGTATCCGGGGGCCGGATCGGTGTTCGTGAGGAGGGAGGGGTTGCGATGGGCGGGTCTGGCGGCGACCGACTCTCCCGTGTCTTGAGACACAGTACCATGGGCGCTGGCGTGTTTAACGGCCGAGTTCGAGATGGGATCGGGTTCTGGG
>NZ_BPQS01000024.1 GCF_022179385.1 Methylobacterium longum
CGGGACCAGCCGCACAAACTTGGCGCGGGGTGGAGCAGCCCGGTAGCTCGTCAGGCTCATAACCTGAAGGTCACAGGTTCAAATCCTGTCCCCGCAACCAACGATCTTCGAACCCGCCGCGCTTCCCAGCGCGGCGGGTTTTTCGTTTGGTCCGTCCGGTCCGCCGGCACCCGGAGCGCGGCTCCGGGCCCGTGGGAGACGCGTGAACCGCCCCTGAGGGCCGTCCCGCGTCCTGCGATCCCGCCCGGGTCCCGCCGGGGGCGTTTCGTCCGATCGGGCACGCTGGAGTTGTGTTCCCGCGATGGCGGCAGCCGAAGGAAGCCGCCGGACGACGCCCTCGAACGCCGCCGCTGCGCGCGCCGTTGGCCCGGCGGCCGCCTCCCCGAGGACGATTCCAAGATCCCGCGCGCACACCGCGCCGTCGTACGCGGTCCGAACAGGACAGGGATCTTCCGGGGAAGGTGAGGCGCGCGAATCGGTTGCGCACAAGCCATGCTGCGGCAAGAAATGTTCTTTGAGGTTGGCTGATCAAAGCCGATCTTCTTGACCGCTGGACGATTGTATACGCCGGATTCCGATTGAGACTTGACCCCTCCTGAAAATACGATTGTATCAGTCGCCTGAACCGCGACGCAGTGCTTGCGTTCTGGCGAGTTTCGTCATCACGGGAAGGCAACGCACAAGCTATGGGTCAGTCGAACGGCGGCGGCAGCCGCTCCGTCATGCTCGCCTCCGAGATCGTCTCGGCCTATGTGAGCCACAACCACGTGCAGAGCGCGGATCTGCCGGAACTCCTCAACGCGGTGCATGCTGCGCTCAGCGGGATCGGCACCGGCGGCCCCGCGTCGCCGCAGGCCGTGACGAAGGCCACGCCGCAGGAGATCCGGCGCTCGGTCACCCCGGATTTCCTGATCTCGTTCGAGGACGGCAAGCCCTACAAGACCCTGCGCCGCCATCTCACCCTCCGCGGCCTGTCCCCGGAGGCCTATCGGGCCAAGTGGGGCCTCGCCGCCGATTATCCGATGACGGCCCGGAGCTACTCCGAGCAGCGCTCGCAGCTCGCCCGATCCCTGGGCCTCGGGCAGTCGCGCGGGAAGGCGGCCGCACCGGAGCCCGTCGAGCCTGAACCCGCGCCGCCGCCCGCGGGAAAGCGCGGGGCGCGCCGCAAAGAGGTCGCCTGACCGCGCGGCCGGGGCGCCCGCGGCGCAGGTTCACCAGCGACGCCTGCGGCGTCGATGTCGTGGACCTGCCGCAATCGGCCTCGATAGCGTAGGGCCGCACGGCGCGCCTGCCTTCTCGGCCTGGACGGCGCGCCCGTCCTGATGCCGGAGCCCCGCATGCTGACCCGCCTCACCCTGCCTGCCCTCGTCGCGGCCCTGCTGGCCACCGGCCCGGCCTGGGCGCAGATGGCGCGCACGGAGGCCAAGGAGACGACGAAAGAGACGTCCCGGGAGATGTCCAGGGACGGGACGGCCAAGGCCGTGCCCCTGAGCAAGGCCGACGTGCAGCTCTCCTTCGCCCCCGTGGTGAAGCGCGCCTCCCCCTCGGTGGTGAACGTCTACGCCTCCCACGTGGACAAGCGCTCCAACGCCCGCACCAGCGCCATGGAGGAGTTCATGCGCCGCTTCTTCGGCGAGCCGGAGGGCGGGCGCGGTCCCCGGGGCGACCGGGCGCAGCGCTCCCTGGGCTCGGGGGTGCTGGTCGATGCCGACGGGCTCGTCATCACCAACAACCACGTCATCGACAACATGAACGAGGTGCGGATCGCGCTGGCGGACCGGCGCGAGTTCGAGGCGACCATCGTGATGCGCGACACCCGCACCGACCTCGCCGTGCTCAAGCTCAAGGAGCCGCCGAAGAGCCTCGTGCCGATGCCGTTCGGCGACGCCGACGCCCTGGAGGTCGGCGATTTCGTGATGGCGATCGGCAACCCGTTCGGTGTCGGCCAGACGGTGACGCAGGGCATCGTCTCGGCGCTGGCGCGCACGCAGGTCGGCTCGGCGGATTACCAGTACTTCATCCAGACCGATGCGGCGATCAACCCGGGCAATTCCGGCGGCGCCCTGGTCGACCTGCGCGGCCAGCTCGTCGGCATCAACACAGCGATCTACTCGCAATCGGGCGGCAGCCACGGCATCGGCTTCGCGATCCCCGTGGGCATGGTCAAGGCGGTGGTCGACGCCGCCCGCGACGGGGCGAGCGTCGTGCGCCGGCCCTGGCTCGGGGCGCGCATCCAGAGCGTGACCCCCGACATCGCCGACAGCATGGGCCTCGACCATCCCACCGGCGTGCTGGTGGCGAGCCTGCAGGCCAAGAGCCCGGCCGAGGAGGCGGGCCTGAAGCGCGGCGACCTGATCCTCGCGGTGGACGGCCAGGAGGTGGCCGACCCGGAGGCCTTCGGCTACCGCTTCGCCCTCAAGGGCGTCCAGGGCCAGGCCCGGTTCGGGATCCTGCGCGGCACGAGCCGCCAGACGGTCGCGGTCAAGCTCGCGCCGGCCCCGGAGACGCGCCCGCGCGACGTGCTCAAGGTGAAGACCCGCTCGCCCTTCCTGGGCGCGACGCTGGTCAACACCTCGCCGGCGGTGGCCGAGGAGATGCAGGTCGACTTCCAGACGGACGGCGTGGCCGTGCAGGCCGTGGACGAGAACTCCGTGGCGGCCCGGGTCGGGCTGCAGAAGGGCGACGTGATCCTCGCGGTCAACGGGGTGCCGGTGCCGACCACCAAGGATCTCGACCGGGTCACCCGCAACAGCCTCAATTCCTGGGAGGTCGCGATCAACCGCAACGGCGAGATCCTGACCTCGGTGTTCGGCGGCTGAATCGCGGGTCGCTCCGGCGCGGGAGCGGGGGCAAGGCCCGCGGCCCGGCTTGCGCCCCCGCCCGCCGCCGGTGTTGATGCGCGGATGTCCGACCTGTTCGCCTCCGCGGAGCCTCCCCCCGCGCCCGACCCCGCCTCCGGCGCCGTGTCCGCCCGGCCCCTGGCGGACCGACTGCGCCCGCAGAGCCTCGCGGAGGTCGTCGGCCAGGAGCACCTGACCGGGGAGGGCGGGGCGCTCACCCGGCTGCTGCGGGGGCGCAGCCTCGGCTCGCTGATCTTCTGGGGACCGCCCGGCACCGGCAAGACCACGGTGGCGCGGCTGCTCGCCCAGGGCACCGACCTGCATTTCGAGCAGATCTCCGCGATCTTTTCCGGCGTGCCCGACCTGCGCAAGGTGTTCGAGGCGGCGCGCAGGCGCCGGGCGAGCGGGCAGGCGACCCTGCTGTTCGTGGACGAGATCCACCGGTTCAACCGGGCACAGCTCGACGCCTTCCTGCCGGTGATGGAGGACGGCACCGTCACGCTGGTGGGCGCGACGACCGAGAATCCCTCGTTCGAGCTGAACGCCGCGCTCCTGTCCCGCGCCCGGGTGCTGCTGTTCCGGGCCCTCGACCCGGGTGCCATCGCGCGGCTCCTGGTGCGGGCCGAGGCGCTGACCGGGCAGGCCCTGCCGCTCACCGAGGAGGCGCGCGGCGTGCTGGTGCGGATGGCCGACGGGGACGGGCGCGCGGCGCTGACCCTGGCCGAGGAGGTCTGGCGCTCGGCGGGACCGGCCGAGATCCTCGACGCCGAGGCGCTCCAGGCGATCGTGCAGCGCCGGGCGCCGATCTACGACAAGGCGCAGGAGGGCCACTACAACCTGATCTCGGCCCTGCACAAGACCGTGCGCGGCTCCGATCCGGACGCGGCGCTCTACTATCTCTGCCGGATGCTGGATGCCGGCGAGGACCGGCTGTTCATCGCCCGCCGGCTGGTCCGGATGGCGGTGGAGGATATCGGGCTCGCCGACCCGCAGGCGCTGGTGGTGGCCAACGCCGCCAAGGACGCGTTCGACTTCCTCGGCAGCCCGGAGGGGGAACTGGCGCTGGCCCAGGCGGCGATCTACCTCGCCTGCGCGCCGAAATCGAACGCGGTCTACGAGGCCTACAAGGCCGCGACCCGCCTCGCCAAGGAGGCCGGCTCCCTGGCGCCGCCGCGCACCATCCTCAACGCGCCGACCAAGCTGATGAAGCGGATCGGCTACGGCGAGGGCTACCGCTACGACCACGACGAGCCCGACGCCTTCTCGGGCCAGGATTACTGGCCCGACGCGCTGGGGCGCCAGCACCTCTACCGGCCCACCGGGCGCGGCTACGAGACCCGGCTCGCCGAGCGCCTCGACCGGTGGGAGGCCCTGCGGAAGGAGCGGCGCGGGGAGGGGTAGGGGGAGCCGGAACCCGTTCCAGCGGCCGGTCTGTCCGTCCCCGGCCCCGTCCCGAGGTGCCGGAGCGCGGCGGAGGCCTGGAGGGACGGCTCCAAGTCGGCTCCAAGTCGGCTCCAAGTCGGCTCCAAGTCGGCTCCAAGTCGGCTCCAAGTCGGCTCCAAGTCGGCTCCAAGTCGGCCCCAGGGATCGCGCGGCCGGCCGGAGAGGGCTCCCGTCGGGGCCGCGCACGCGGGCACCGCGGGATGGGGGTGCGGATCGGGGACCCCGTGGCGACCCGGTCACAGATCGAGGGGCGCGTTGTCGATCACCTCCTTCATCACGAAGAAGGTCCGGGTCTGGCGCACCCCCGGCAGGCCGATCAGCGTGGCGCTGTGGAGGCGGTTGAAATCGGCCATGTCGGAGACCCGGATCTTCAGCATGTAGTCGAAATCGCCGGCCACGAGGTGGCAGTCGAGGAGCACGGGGATCGCCCGCACGGCGGCCTCGAACGCGGAAAAGCTCTCGGGGGTGGAGCGGTCGAGGACGACGCCGACGAAGACCAGCGTGCCGCGTCCGACCCGCATCGGGTCGATCAGCGCCCGCACCGCCCGCACGAACCCGTCGGCGAACAGGCGCTGGATCCGGCGGTGGCAGGTGGCCGCGCTGGTGCCGACCCGCTCGGCGATCTCGGCATTGGCCATGCGCCCGTCCGCCTGGAGGAGCCGGAGGATCTTCTGGTCGATCCGGTCGAGCCCTGCGGACATGGACGATTCTTTCGGTTGGAGGGCCAGATCCGGAATGATTCCGTGCGACCTGGCTTAGCGGCAGCGGATCACGATCACCAAGCCCCGAAGATCGAGAGCACCTTTCAGGGCAATTCGGATAGGGTCCTGTCGTGCTTCGGAGTCGCGCCGGCCAGGTCCGGCCACCGCTCCGGAACCCCGCATCGACGCGTCCGGCCGGAGGGAGACCGATCCCGGCGCCGGCCGCGTCCGCAAGACCCGGAGAGACCCGATGCTGGACACCTTCGAGCGCTATCCCCTGACCTTCGGCCCGACGCCGATCGAGCCGCTCAAGCGCCTGACGGCGCATCTCGGCGGCGAGGTCGAGCTCTACGCCAAGCGCGAGGATTGCAATTCCGGCCTCGCCTACGGCGGCAACAAGCTGCGCAAGCTCGAATACATCGTACCGGACGCGATCAAGAGCGGCGCCGACACCCTGGTGTCGATCGGCGGCGTGCAGTCGAACCACACCCGCATGGTCGCGGCGGTCGCCGCCAAGATCGGCATGAAGTGCCGGCTGATCCAGGAAGCCTGGGTGCCCCACGAGGACGCGGTCTACGACCGGGTCGGCAACATCCTCCTGTCGCGGATCATGGGCGCGCAGACGCAGCTCGTGGATGACGGGTTCGACATCGGCATCCGCGATTCGTGGAAGCGGGCGCTCGCCGAGGTCGAGGCCGAGGGCGGCAAGCCCTACGCGATCCCGGCCGGCGCCTCGGTGCACAAGTATGGCGGGCTCGGCTATGTCGGCTTCGCCGAGGAGGTGCGGAAGCAGGAGGCCGAGATGGGCCTGCGCTTCGACTACGTGGTGGTCTGCACGGTCACCGGCTCGACCCATGCCGGCATGCTGGTGGGCTTCTCGGCCGACGGGCGCGCCCGCAACGTCATCGGCATCGACGCCTCCTGCACCCCGGCCCAGACCAAGGCCCAGGTCCTCGACATCGCGCAGAACACCGCCGCCCTGGTCGGCGCGGGCGACATCGTCGCCGACGACGTGGTGCTCAACGAGGATTACGCCTACCCGGTCTACGGCGTGCCCTCGCGGGAGACCGTGGAGGCGATCCGGCTCTCGGCCCGGCTCGAGGGGATGATCACCGACCCGGTCTACGAGGGGAAGTCGATGCAGGGCATGATCGACCTCGTGAAGAAGGGCTTCTTCCCGAAGGGCTCGAAGGTGCTCTACGCCCATCTCGGCGGCGCGCCGGCGCTGAACGGCTACAGCTACACGTTCCGCAACGGCTGAGGCCGCGCCGGACGGCCGGGCCTCTCCCCCATCCCCCGCGTCCTGAGGCCCCGTCGGCGGGCCTCGAAAGCGTCCTCCGGGGCCGCTGCCCAGCACCTCAGGATGAGGTGATCGGGGGGAGCCGCGACTCTGACGTGTGGTCCCCTATATGGCGGCGCGGGAACCGCACCGGAGAGGGCCAGGGATGATCGCACCGGCACGCGCGCTGCTCCTGGCCGTCCTGCTCGCCCTCGCGAGCCCGGCGGCCCGGGCCGCCTCCGGGCCGGCCGTGGAGGCCGAGAACGGGATGGTGGTCTCGTCCCAGCGCCTCGCCTCGCAGGTGGGGGCCGATATCCTGAGGGTCGGCGGCAACGCCGTCGACGCCGCGGTGGCGGTGGCCTACGCCGAGGCGGTGGTGAACCCGTGCTGCGGCAATCTCGGCGGCGGCGGCTTCCTGGTGCTCCACAGCGCCGCCGGGCAGAGCCGGTTCGTCAACTTCCGCGAGACCGCTCCGGCGGCGGCGAGCCGGGACATGTATCTCGACGCCGCCGGCACCGTCGTGAAGGGCGCGAGCCTGCGCGGCTGGAAGGCGGCCGGCGTGCCCGGCACCGTGCTCGGCCTGAACACCGCGCTGTCCGCGTACGGGACCCTGCCGCTGGCGCAGGTGATGGCGCCGGCGATCGCGCTCGCCCGCGACGGGTTCGTGCTGACCCGGGGCGACACCGACATCCTCGAATCCGGCACCCGGCTGTTTGCTGCCCAGGCCAACGTCGCCCGGATCTTCCTGCGCCCGGACGGCAGCCCCTGGCGGCCCGGGGACAGGCTGGTCCAGGCCGACCTCGCCCGCACCCTCCAGGCCATCGCCGACCGCGGCGCGGACGCGTTCTACAAGGGGGCGATCCCGGACGCCGTGGAGGCGGCCTCCCGCGCCGGCGGCGGGCTCCTGACCGCGTCCGACTTCGCCGCCTACACGGTGACGCAATCCGAGCCGCTGACCTGCCGCTACCGCGGCGCCACCATCCTGTCGGCGCCCCCGCCCTCGTCGGGCGGCACCACGCTGTGCGAGATCCTCGGCATCCTCGACGGCTACGACCTGCGGGCGGCGGGGTTCAACGCGGCCCGGAGCGTGCACCTGATGGTCGAGGCCATGCGGCGCGCCTATGCCGACCGCAACATGCTGCTGGGCGACCCGGCCTTCGTGGACAACCCCGTCGCCCGGCTCCTGTCGCCGGCCTACGCGGAGACGCTCCGGGCCTCGATCCGGCCCGACCGGGCGACCCCCTCGTCCGAGATCCGCCCGGATCCCAGCCTGAATCCCGAGCCGGAGGCGCGGGAGCGGCCCGAGACCACCCACATCTCGGTGATGGACCGGGCCGGCAACGCGGTCTCGCTGACCTACACGATCAACGGCTATTTCGGCGCCGGGGTGATCGCCGCCGACACGGGCTTCTTCCTGAACGACGAGATGGACGACTTCACGGTCAAGGCCGGGGTGCCGAACCTGTTCGGCCTCGTGCAGGGGTCGAAGAACGCGATCCAGCCGGGCAAGCGCCCGCTCTCGTCCATGGCCCCGACCCTCGTGCTGCGCGACGGCAAGGTCGCCCTGGTGGCGGGCTCGCCGGGGGGCTCGCGGATCATCACGATCAACGCGCAGACGATCATCAACCTGCTGGATTTCGGCATGGAGCCGCAAGAGGCGGTGGACGCCCCGCGCATCCACCACCAGTGGCTGCCCGACGCGATCTACGCCGAGCCCTTCGCGCTCTCGGCGGACACGAAGGACATCCTGCGGGGCATGGGCCACACGATCATCGAGCAGAAGCCCTGGGGCGCGCAGGAGCTGATCGCGGTCCGCGCCGCCGCGCCGGCCCTCCCCGAGGCGGCCTCCTCGGGCAACGACGCCTCGCGCACGGAGCGGATGCGACCGGGCCTCCTCTACGGCGCCAACGACAACCGCAGGCCGGCGGGGGCGGTGGTGGGGGAATAGGGCGGGGCTGCCGGAACGAGCCCGTCGGCCGAGGCAGCGGAGGTTGTAATCCGGAGCCGCCAGCGGCGCCCCGGCCCGACGGGGAGGGGACGAGACGCCCGCGCGGGCGCCAGCCGGCCGCCCCCCGCTCAGCCCTCGCTCAGCCCTCGCCCGCCTCCCGGGCCACCGCCCGGAATCCGATGTCGCGCCGGCAGAATCCCTCCGGCCAGTCGATCCGGGCCACAGCCGCGTAGGCGCGGGCCTGGGCGTCCGTGACGCTGTCGCCCAAGGCCGTGACCGCCAGCACCCGGCCGCCGTCGGCGAGCAGCTGCCCGTCCTCGGCGCGGGTGCCGGCCTGGAACACGAACACGCCGTCGCCCTCGGCGGCCTCGACGCCCCGGATCGCCGAGCCGCGCACCACGGCGCCCGGATAGCCCGCGGCGGCCATCACCACGGTGAGGGCCGCCCTCTGGGCGTCGAACTCGAGGCCGATCCCGGAGAGGTCGCCGTCGCAGGCCGAGAGCAGGGCCGGCACGAGGTCGGAGGCGAGGCGCGGCATCAGCACCTGCGCCTCGGGGTCGCCGAAGCGGGTGTTGTACTCGATGAGCTTGGGGCCGTCGGCGGTGAGCATCAGGCCGGCATACAGGATGCCGGTGAAGGGGCAGCCCCGCGCCCGCATGCCCGCGAGGGTCGGCGCGATGATCTCGGCCATGACCCGGGCCTCGATCTCCGGGGTGACCACCCGGGCGGGGGAATAGGCGCCCATGCCGCCGGTGTTGGGGCCGCGGTCGCCGTCGAAGACGCGCTTGTGGTCCTGGGCGGTGCCGAGGGGAATGGCCCGGGTGCCGTCGCACAGGGCGAAGAAGCTCGCCTCCTCGCCGAACAGGCATTCCTCGACCACCACCTCGGCGCCCGGATCCGCGAACAGGGCGGCCAGGGCGTCCTCGGCCTGGTCCAGGGTCTCGGCGACGGTGACGCCCTTGCCGGCGGCGAGCCCGTCGGCCTTGACAACGATCGGGGCGCCCTGCCGGCGGACATAGGCCAGGGCCGGCTCCAGGGCGGTGAAGCGCGCGAAGGCGGCGGTGGGGATGCCGCAGGCGGCGCACAGGTCCTTGGTGAAGCCCTTGGAGCCCTCCAGCCGGGCCGCGTCGCGGGTGGGCCCGAAGGTGCGGATCCCGGCGGCCTTCAGGTCGTCCACGAGCCCGGCGACCAGGGGGGCCTCGGGTCCGACCACCACGAGGCCGATCGCCTCCGCCGCGCAGAAGGCGGCCACGGCCGCGTGATCCGCCACGGCGAGGTCCGCCCGGTTGGTCCCGTGGCGGGCCGTGCCGGGATTGCCCGGCGCCGTGAACAGGCGGGTGCAGAGGGGGCTCTGGGCCAGTCGCCAGGCCAGGGCGTGCTCGCGGCCGCCGGAGCCGATCAGCAGGATGTTCATGCGCACGCCACCATGGGCATTGCTTCTGGGTGAAGCCTGTCGGCGGGGAAAGGTTTTTTTGGGGCTTTCCCCGCTCTGCGCGGAATTCGCAGCGGCCCCGGCCCCTCAGCAGCCGATGCACACGCTCGTGTTGACGCCGCCGCCGCCCCGCCGCGCGATCCCGTGGCGCCCGCCGTGGCGGCCCCCGTAGACGCCCCGGTAGGGCACGTAGGGCCCGACGGGCGCGTACTGGACGTTGCGCTGGATCGTCTGGTTCAGCGTGTTGAAATCCGTGACCCGCTGCTGGTTGAGGGTCCGGATCTGGCTCTGGAGGGCGAACGAGGCGTTGGCGGCGTTCGGGTCGTTCTGCTGCACCTGCGCCGAAGCGGCCCCCGCCGGAAGGGCGAGGGCCAGGGCGAGGAGCGCGCGGGACGCGGCGCGCATGGGATTCTCCGTGCGATCGATCGAGCTGACTGCGAGGTCGACGCGCCAGGGTCGGGCCAAGTTCCGGGGCGCGTCAACCCGGCACGACCGGGGTCTTCACGGCGGAGAGCGCCTCGACCTGCCCGGCCGCCATCCCGGTATGGGCCTGCACCAGGGAATGCGGGGTCAGGGCCAGCCACTGCGTGAGGGAGATGTCGGCGTAGCGCGGGCTCTTGAACATCTCCAGGAAGGTCAGGGTCGTGTCGCCCGTGTTCTCGATGTAGTGGCCCATGGCGAAGGGCACGTAGCCCACGTCGCCGGCCCGGTAGTCGAAGGTGCGGGCCTTCGATTCCGAGCCGAACACCGTCATCCGGCCCGTGCCGGAGAGGTAGTACTGCCACTCGTCGCTGGTGGGGTGCCAGTGCAGCTCGCGCAGGCCCCCGGGCTCGACCTCGACGAGGGCCGCCGCGATGGTGACCGAGGCCGGGAACACCGTGGAATCGGTGATGCGCACGCTGCCGCTCCGCGTGCGCAGGGGCTCCTGCGCCAGCATCCGGTGGCTGAAGGACGTCTGCACCGGCCCGGAGCCGGCCATCCTGTCGGCCGCGAGCGGGCCGGGCCTCGGGCCGGGGAAGATGTAGAGCTCCTTGTCGGGGAGATTGGCGAAGGCGCTCTCGGGCAGGCCGAAATTCTTGGCGAGCACGTCCCTGGGCGTGTGCGCCAGCCAGTCGGTCAGCAGGAAGGTGGAATCCTCCGAGAAGCCGCCGTCGTCGAACACCAGCAGGAACTCGCAGCCGTCGACGCCGTCGGCCGAGAGCCCCTGGATCGCGTGCGGGATGCCGCCCGGGAAGTACCAGAGGTCGCCTTCGCCGACGTCGTCCGCGAAGGTGCGCCCGTCCTGGTCGACCGCGGTGATCCGGGCCCGGCCCTTGATCATGTAGGCCCACTCGGATTCCTTGTGCCAGTGCATCTCGCGGACCGCGCCGGCCTTGAGGCGCATGTTGACGCCCGCCATCGCCTTCGAGACCGGCAGCTCGCGGATCGTGGCCTGGCGCGCCCAGCCGCCCGTCTCCAGCCGCATGTGGCTGTCCGCGAAGGACCATTTCAGGTTCGGCATCGTGCCGTGGTCGGTGGCGGGGGGCGCCCGGGTGAACGGCTCCTCGGCGGCCCGGGGCCGGTTCTGCGGGCCCAAGATGTCGGCGCCCTCGATGGCGCCCCCCGTGCCCGCGCGCTCGGGGGCGGCGGCGTGCGCCGCGGTCGCGGAGGCCGCCATCGCGCCCCCCGCGGCCGCGATGATGGCGCGCCTGGAGATCTCGGTCATCGCGTCTCGATCCTGATGGGCCGGAGCGCCGGAGCCGGGGGTTGCGGGCCCCGGAGCCCCGGATCCTGGTGTCTGTCCTGGTGTCTGGCAGGGTAACCGGACGGCAGAGGGGCGGATCCGCGAGCGCGCGCGATCGTGCAGTGCGGCATCTCGCCCGGAGGCCGCCCGGGCGCTATACTGGTTCGGTATCTTGAATGCAGGACGAGACGCGTGCCGGCCGGTACGGCCCAGCCGGCGACGGTTGCGCGGCGCGAGCCGAGGGCGAGAATGTCGGACCGGGACAGTTCAGCCGCAGGCGGGGCCGGCCGCCCCGCGTCCCACGGCCGCCTGTGGCTCGCCCTGCTGGCGCTGGCCGGGGCCGGGCTCCTGGGATACCGCCACTGGCCGGACCAGTCCCGGGCGGCGACCCCGCCGCCCGCTTCCGCCGCGAAGCCGCCGGGCGTCCGGGTCGCCCGGGTCTCCCGGACCGACGGCCCCCTGAGCCTGACCCAGACCGGCACCACCCAGGCCTTCGACACGGCGAGCCTCTACCCGCGGGCGACCGGCTACATCGTCGAGCGCAAGGTCGATATCGGCACGCACGTGAGGACGGGCGACCTGCTGTTCCGGATCAGCGCGCCCGACCTCGACCAGCAGCTCGTCCAGGCGCAGTCGCAGGTGCTGCAGCTCCAGGCGGCGCTGATCCAGGCGCGCGCGATGGTCGACCAGGCCGATGCCAACCGCCACCTCGCGGACGTGACCAACCGGCGGACCGCGACGCTCGCCGGCACCGGGGCCGAGACCCGGCAGAACGCCGACACGTCCCAGGCCGGGGTGCTGGCGCAGACCGCCAACGTCGACGCCGCCCGAGCCGCCGTGAAGGTCGCGGAGGCCAACATCGCCGCCCAGGAGGCGCAGGTCGCCCGCCTCAAGGTCCTGACCGGCTTCGAGGAGATCCGCGCGCCCTTCGACGGGGTGGTGACGACCCGCAACAACGACGTCGGCGACGCGGTCACGGCGGACACGAACACCGGCGCGCCGCTCCTGACCCTGGCGCGGGACGACGTGCTGCGCATGGCGGTGAACGTGCCGCTCTACGCCGCCGACGGCGTCCGCGCGGGGCTCGACGCCCGGATCACGGTGGCGCAGATCCCCGGGAAGGTCTTCCCCGGCACGGTCTCGCGCTCGTCGACGACGCTCCTCTCGGCCGCGCGCACGCTGATGACCCAGGTCGACATCCCCAACCCGGACGGCGCGCTGCGGGCGGGCCTCTACATCACCATCACCCTGGAGATCCCGCGGGTCGCCCCCGCCGTGACGGTGCCGAGCGACGCGCTGATCTTCGACCAGAACGGGACGCAGGTGGCGGTGGTCGAGACCGGGCCGGACGGCGGCGCGGTGGCGCGGATGCGCAAGGTCACGATCTTCCGCCAGACCCGCTCGGCCCTGGAGCTGCGCTCCGGCCTGTCCGGCGACGAGCGCGTCGTCGTGGGGCCGCCGGCCTCCCTGCGGGACGGCGACCGGATCGCGCCGCAGCCGGAGGGCCGGGCCGGGGCGTGACACGCGCGTTCCCCGCGCCGCCGGCCGGCGGGTGCGGCGACGCGCGATCCCGGCCCGTAGGCGCGGGGGCGCGGGAGGGCCGTCCGTCGAGCCCGCCCGGGTCCCCGCATCCCGATCCGCCGCCACGCATGTCGCGACGCCCGCTGCCACGCCGCCGCGACGGCGTTCCCCAGGGATCGCGCGGCTGGCCGGCGGCCTCCTTCGGGGCCCGGTCGGGGCGCGCTGAACGCCCTTCGGATCCCCCGCCGGTCCCTCTCCGGTCTCTCGCAGGTCTCCGATCCGGGAACATCGGAGCCCCCGCCGAAGCCCCTGCGGGAACCCCCCGAAGGGCGTCCGTACGGGCGCCTCAGCCCGCCAGCCGCGCCCGCTCGTCGGTCCGCGCGAGGCGGGCCAGCAGGTACTCGACCTCGGCCTTGGCCCGGGCGGTCAGCGCCTGCGACGGCTTGCGCTGCGCGTCGGACGCGAAGATCCCCCGGCGCATGAACACGTACTTGCGCACCGCGAGGCCCAGCGGTCCCTGCTGCTGCTCGTAGCGGAGATAGGGCAGGTGGGCGTCGAACAGGTCGTGGGCGGCGTCGCGCTCGCCCGCCCGGCCGAGGCGGACCACGTCGACCAGCATCTCCGGGAAGGCGTAGCCGGTGTTGGCCCCGTCGGCGCCGCGCTCGGTCTCGAAGTCGAGGAACAGGCCGCCGTTGCCCACGAGGATCGAGATGTGGCGCATCGAGCCGTCCGCCTCGAAGCCGCGCAGGGTGGAGATCTTCTCCAGCCCCGGCCAGTCCTCGTGTTTGAGCATCACGCAGGAGGGATTCTCGGTGACGATCCGGCGGATCACGCCCGGGGTCATCTGCACCGAGAAGGTCAGGGGATAATCCTGCAGGACGAAGGGCACGTCCGGCCCGATCGCCTCGACCGCGTTGCGGTAGTAGCCGACCACCTGGTCGTCGGTGCGCAGCGTGTTGGGCGGGGCGATCATCACGCCGGCCGCGCCCATCTCCATCACCTCGCGGGCCAGCGCCCGCATGGCCGCGAAGCCCGGCGCCGTGACGCCGACGATCACGGGCAGCCGCGTGCGCCCGAGGACCCGCTTGGCGACGGCGAGGCCCTCGCCGTGGTCGAGCTTGCCGGCCTCGCCGAGCTGGCCGAGGATGGTCAGGCCGTCGACCCCGGCGGCGCCGAAGAAGTCGGTCATCCGGTCGAGGGAGGTCTCGTCGATCCGGCCGTCCGGGTGGAACGGCGTCGGGGCGATCGGGACGACGCCGCCGATGTCGCTGGTGAGGGGCATGCCGGTCTCCGCGCTGCTGCGGCGGCCGCCGGCCGCCGGGTGGCATGCCCCATACTAAAAAATCCCGCGCGGCGCGACGCGCCCGGGCCGGGATCGGACCCGGTCCGGCGCATGCGCTCCACCCGCTCGATCGGCCCGGCAGCTCAGCCGAGCAGCTTGTCGAGGGTGATCGGCATCTCGCGCACCCGCACGCCGGTGGCGTGCCAGACCGCGTTGGCGATGGCCCCCACCGTGCCGGTGATGCCGATCTCGCCGACGCCCTTCACGCCGAGCGCGTTCACCACCGCGTCGTCCTCGTGGACGAGGATCGCCTCCAGGGCGGGCACGTCGGCGTTCACCGGCACGTGGTACTCGGCGAGGTTGTCGTTGAGGAACCGGCCGGTGCGCGGGTCCATCTCGGCCCGCTCGTGCAGGGCGAAGGACAGGCCCCAGATCATCCCGCCGTAATACTGGCTTTGGACGAGGCGCGGGTTGATCACCCGGCCGGCCGCGAAGGCGCCGGTGAGGCGGCTCACCCGGATCTGGCCGAGGTCGGGATCGACCTTCACCTCGGCGAAGACCGCCCCGTGGGCGTGCATGGCGTAGGAGGCCTGCGCGGCCGGATCGGCGCCGGCCTTGCCCCGGCCCTCGATGCTCGACCGGCCGGCCCGCCTGAGGATATCCGTGACCGACTCGCCCCGGCCCGGGTCGTCGCGCCGGGTCAGCCGGCCGTCGGCGGCGGTCACGCCGGCATTGCCGGCGCCGTAGAGCGGGGAGGCGGGATCGTTGGTGGCCAGCTCCGCGAGCTGGCGGATCACGTCGCCGGCGGCCGCGTGGATCGCGCCGCCCGCCGTGGCGGTGTGGCCGGAGCCGCCCGCGATCCCGGCATTCGGCAGGTCGGAGGAGCCCATCCGGAAGGTGAGGGCGTCCATCCCGATTCCGAGCCCGTCGGCGGCGATCTGGGCGAGCGCCGTCCAGGCGCCCTGGCCCATGTCGATCGCCCCGAGCTCCACCGTGCCGGTGCCGTCGGCGCGGATCTCGGCCCGGGCCATCCCCTCGAAGATCAGCGCCGGGAAGGTGGCGGTGCCCATGCCGGTGCCGACCAGGAACCCGTCCCGGTCCCGCGTCTGGCGGGGCTGGACCGGCCGCCCGGCCCAGCCGAAGGCCTCGGCGCCGCGGCGGTAGCACTCCCGCAGGGCCTTGGAGGAGAACGGCTTGCCGGTGAGCGGCTCGACCTCGGCGTAGTTGGCGAGCCGGAACTCCAGCGGGTCCATGCCGAGCGCGAAGGCCATCTCGTCGAGCGCGCTCTCCAGGGCGACGCTGCCGGAGGCTTCGCCCGGCGCCCGCATGAACAGCGGCGTGCCGGTGTCGAGGCGCACCGCCTCGTGCCGGATGGCGATGGCCGGGCTCGCGTAGAGGGTGCTGGTCGCCCGGCCGGCCGGCTCGAAGAAGTCGTCGAAGCTCGACGACGCGGTGCGGATGTGGTGGTCGAGGGCCGTGAGCTTGCCGGCGGCGTCGGCGCCGAGCCGGATCGTCTGCCGGGTCGGGCCGCGATGGCCCATCGGGCCGTACATCTGGGTCCGGGTCGGCACCAGCTTCACCGGCCGGCCCACGAGCTTGGCCGCCATGCAGGCGAGCACCTGCGGGCCGGCGGGCACGCCCTTCGAGCCGAAGCCGCCGCCGAGATAGGGGCTGTCGATGTGGATGTCGTCGGGGCGGATGCCGAACAGGCCGGCGAGCCGCCCCTGCGACATGGCGAGCGCCTGGGTCGGCATGAGCAGCGTCAGCCGGTCCCCCTCCCAGCTGGCCACCGCCGCGTGCGGCTCCATGGCGTTGTGGTACTGGGCCGGCGTCTCGTAGGTGGCGGCGATCGTCTCGGACGCGGCCGCGAGCCCGGCCTCGACGTCGCCCTCGGACTGCACCGGCGGGGCGCCGACGCCGACCGAATCCGGCGTGAAGGGCTCGCCGGAATCGAGGCCGATCCGCGGCGTCTCGGCCGCGTAGGTCGGGGCGAGCAGCCGGGCGCCCTCGGTCGCCGCCTCCAGGGTCTCGGCGATCACCACGGCGATCGGCTGGTTGGCGTAGCGGACGCGGTCGTTCTGGAGGAGGTCGAGGCGGAACGTGAACGGCCCGTCCTTGGCGTCCGGGTCCTTGGCGAGCGCCGGGGCGTGCCCCGGCCGCATCACCGCGACCACGCCGGGATGGGCCTCGGCGGCGGCCACGTCGAGGCCGGTGACGCGGCCCTTCGCGATCCGGGCGACGCAGAGCGCCGCGTGGAGGGTGCCGGGGGGCAGGTTGTCGGCGGTGAAGCGGGCTTGGCCCGTCACCTTGAGGGGGCCGTCGCGCCGGGTCAGCGGCTGGCCGATGCTGGAGCCGTGCCGGACCGTGCCGGCGGGATGAGGGCTGGGCGTGGAGGTCGCGGTCATGCGGGTCTCCTCAGACGATGCCGAACGGGGAGGCGGGGAGCGCCGGGATTCGGGCGGGCGTCCCGGCGGCGGCCTGGGTCAGGGCGCGGACCGCCACCCGCCGGGCGAGCTCGATCTTGAAGGCGTTGGCCGCGCCGGTGGGCTCGGCGCCGGCGAGGGCGGCGTCGGCGGCCTTCGCGTAGGCCTCGGGGGAGGGCGCCTGTCCGGCGAGCGCCGCCTCGGCCTCCGCCACCCGCCAGGGCTTGAGCGCCAGCCCGCCAAGGGCGAGCCGCGCCCGGCCGATCCGGCCTCCCTCGAGGGTCAGGGCGGCGGCCGCCGACACCACCGCGAAGGCGTAGGAGGTGCGGTCGCGGACCTTGAGGTAGCGGGCATGGGCTCGGAAGTCGGCGGCCTCCGGGGGCAGCCGCAGGGCGGTGATCAGCTCGCCGGGCCGCAGGTCGGTCTCCCGCTCCGGATGGTCGCCGGGCAGGCGGTGGAAATCCGTGAGGGGCACCGCCCGGTCGCCGTCCGGCCCGGCGATCTCCACCACCGCGTCGAACGCGGCGAGCGGCACGCAGAAATCGGACGGGTGTGTGGCGATGCAGTGCGCGCTCCAGCCCTGGACCGCGTGGATCCGGGTGGCGTGCCCCAGGGCCGCGCAGCCGGAGCCGGGGGCGCGCTTGTTGCAGGGCGAGACCGCGTCGGTGAAGTACGGGCAGCGGGTGCGCTGCATCAGGTTGCCGCCGACTGTGGCGGCGTTGCGCAGCTGCGCCGAGGCGCCCGCCAGCAGGGCCTCGGCCACCATCGGGTAGTCCTTGGCGAAGGCGGGGTCGTGGGCGAGGTCGCTGTTGCGCACCAGGGCGCCGACCCGGGTGGTGCCGTCCGGCAGCCGCTCGATGGCCGAGAGGCCGGGCAGGCGGGTGATGTCGACCACCCGCTCCGGGGTGGCGACGCCGCCCTTCATCAGGTCGACGAGGTTGGTGCCGGCCGCGAGGTAGGCGGTGCCCGGATGCTGCCCGGCCGCCACGGCCTCCGGCACGCTCGCGGGGCGGATGTAGTCGAAGCGCCTCACGCCGCGTCCTCCCGCTGCTCGGTCGCCCGGCCGGCCGCGTCCTGAACGGCCTCCAGGATGCCCGCATAGGCGCCGCAGCGGCAGAGATTGCCGCTCATCCCCTCGCGGATGCGTTCGGGATCGGTGCCGGCCTGGCCCTCGCGGATCAGGCCGACCGCGCTCATGATCTGGCCGGGGGTGCAGAAGCCGCACTGGAAGCCGTCATGGGCGATGAAGGCCGCCTGGACGGGATGGAGCCGGTCGCCCTCGGCGAGCCCCTCGATGGTCAGGATCTCGGCCCCGTCGAGGCTCGCGGCCAGCGTCAGGCAGGCATTGATCCGGCGCCCGTCCACCAGCACCGTGCAGGCGCCGCACTGGCCGCGGTCGCAGCCCTTCTTGGCGCCGGTCAGGCCGAGGCGCTCGCGCAGGAGGTCGAGGAGGGTGACGCGCGGATCGTCGAGGGCGATCTCGCGCGGCTGCCCGTTCAGGGTGAGCCTGAGGGGAATGGTCATGGCGGTCCCGGCTTGCAAAGGCTGGAACCGTTACAGATAGCCGCCGCCCGGCCCGCGGCGAGACGTCGAGCGGGCGGCGATGTGCGCAAGCTCACGATCTCGGCAGGTTGCGCGGTTATGCAGACTTGACCGTGACCTCCGAGGTCGACTTCAGCACCGTCCTGCCCGTGGCGGTCTTGATCTCCAGGGCCGGCTCCGCCTTCGAGGCCTCACGCTTCACGGTGCTGCCCTTGATGGTCTTCTCGACGTCCTGGGTGTGGACCTTGGTCACCGAGCCCTCGACGGTGCCCGTCCCCCATTTGTAGGTGACATCGTCCCCGGTCTTCACCTTCGCCTTGGCGGCCATCCGATCCTCCTGCGCTGCGTGCGGGGACAAGCGGGTCGGAACGGGGCCGTTCCCGGGTGTCCACGGCCAGGTGGCCGCAGGGCCGCCACCCGCGCCTCGACCGTCGCCGACGCGGTCTCGCCCAGGCCGATGGCGGCGCCGGGAAATCCGCGGGGGTGCGACGACGGGTGCGACCCGCCCGGCGGCCCGGCATCGCGCCGTCCCCGCCTTCCTGCTAGTCTCACCGCTCCCATGACCGACCAGACCGACTCGACCGCAGTGGAACCCAGCCCCGAGGCAGCCCGCGGGCCGGCGCCCCCCGATCTCGACTATCGCCTGCGCCAGCAGGTGATCCTGTCGGAATTCGGCGTGGAGGCCCTGCGCGGCACCGATGTCGACCACCTGCTGCAGCGGGCCGCGGAGCTGTGCGCGGAGGGCATGAACGCCGAGTTCTGCAAGGCCCTGGAGTACCGGCGGGGCGCGGACACGCTGCTGGTGCGGGCCGGCGTCGGCTGGGGCCCGGACGTGATCGGCAAGGCCCGGGTCGGGGCCGACCTCGCCTCCCCGGCGGGCTTCGCCCTCAAGACCGGCCGGCCGGTGATCTCGAACCACCTCGCCGACGAGACCCGCTTCCGCACGCCGCAGCTCATGGCCGACCACGGCATCCGCCGGGCGATCAACGTGCTGATCCAGAACCGGGACGGCGCCTTCGGGGTGCTGGAGGTGGACGACACCCGCGAGGGCGTGTTCGCGGAGGCCGACATCGCCTTCATGCAGGGCTTCGCCAACCTGCTCGGCGGTGCCATCGAGCGCCAGCGCACCGAGAGCCTGCTCCGCGCGGCGCTCGCCCGCCAGGACCTGCTGGCCCGCGAGATGAGCCACCGGGTCAAGAACAGCCTCGCCATCGTGGCGAGCCTGCTGGCCCTCCAGGCCCGCGCCGCCGAGGCCGAGCCCGCCGTGCAGGCGGCCCTGACGGACGCGCGCAGCCGCGTCGAGGCGATCGCGGGCGTCCACGACCAGCTCTGGCGGCAAGGCGACAAGGACGGCGACAAGGATGGGGGCGAGGACGGGCAGGGGGTGCCCGGCGAACTCGATCTCGCGCCCTTCCTGGAGAAGCTGGTGGCCAACCTCGCCAGCGGCGTGCCGGGCCAGCGGCTCGCCTGCACGGCCTGCCCGCAGCGGATCTCGGCCGACCGGGCCATCCCGATCGGGCTCCTGGTCAACGAGCTCGTCACCAACGCCCTCAAGTATGCCTACCCGCCCGGGACCCACCCGGAGGGCGGCGAGATCCGGGTCCGGGCCGAGCGCCAGCACGACACCCTCGTGGTCGAGGTGGCCGATGACGGGATCGGGCTGCCCGCGGGGTTCGAGATCGGGCGCGCCTCGAAGAGCCTCGGCATGCGGGTCGTCGGCAGCCTCATGCGCCAGCTCGGCGGCAGCCTGACGATCCCGGATCGGGGGAAGGGGACCTGCTTCCGGCTGGCCGTGCCGATGACCGGGTGAGCGCCCGCCGGGTGCGCCCATTCCGGGGGCGACGGGCGCCGGCGATGGCCGGCGCGGTCGCGGCTCCCGGGCGCGGCTCCCGGGCGCGAGGCCCGCACGAGCGCGCCGCCGAGGCCGGCTCGGCGCAGGCGCGCATCCCGCACAGCCCGCGCATCCGGGCCCGGGGCTGGACAAATGCCCCGCGCCGTCGCGATCTGCGTCCGACGGCCCCGGCGAGATAGAGCGGATGCAGTGAGCGGGATCAGGGATGCGGCGGCGATCCTCGCCGAGCGGCTCCACGCCTTCCGGAGCCTGGGCGACAATTGCGAGTTCGGGTTCGTGCAGCGCTACGGCGGCGTCGAGCCCTCCGGCCTGCTGCGCTTCTCCTACACGCCGCTGGAGGACCTGATCCGCGGCCTGCGCTGCGGCTTCTCGGATTTCGGCGTGCCGGGCGACCTGCGGCTCTCGGTGAGCGCGGGCGGCACCTATTACTGCCACAGCGTCGCCTACAACATCTGGGCCAATACCGGGCACTCGGCCGGCTCGATCGCCCCGGAGGCGCTGCTGGAGCGGGAATACGGCCGCCTCGCCCATCTCAAGGGCAAGTTCCTCGAGGACCTCGCCGACGGCACGAAGATCCTGGTGCGCAAGACCGGCCGCGACGACCCCGAATCCGATTTCGCGCGGCTGGCCGAGGCGGTCTGGGCGCACGGCCCCTCGACGCTGCTGCGCGTGACCGAGGCCGGGCCGGGCTGGGTTCCGGAGCCGGCCCGGCGCGTCGCCGACCGCCTGATCGCCGGGACGGTCCGCCGGTTCGCCCCGGCGGAGCAGGCCTGGGAGGTCGATCTGGAGCCCTGGATGCACCTCGTGGACGGCGCCTACGCGCTGGCGCGGGGCGCGGCGCCGGCCCGCCTGGACGCCGACGCCTTCCCGGAGGTGCTGCCGCTGCCGGGCCGCCTGCGCCGCCACGTCGGCCGGCACCGGGAACCGGCGCTCAGCGCCTACACGCGGGCGGTCGACCCGGCCGCCGTCCGGGGCGACGCGGTCCACGTGTTCTCGAGCTGGGTCTGGATCCCGGAGGACTTCGCCGGGACGCGGATCTTCGCGGCGGCCGGCTACGCGCGGCTGGGCTGGCGCGACGCCGACCTGTCCCGGCGCGGCTGCTGGCAGCGCGTCTGGGCCGCGGGCCGGCTGCGGCCCGAGGCGGCGCGCGAGCCCGTCGGCCTCGGCATGATCGGCACGCGCCGGGACGCCTTCTGGTCGGTCGGGGCGCGCTTCGCCGAGGGGCCGATCCCGGGGGAGGGGCCCGCGCCGGCGCTGCGGATGCCCCCCGCCCGGTTCCCGGGCCGCGACCTCCTCGGCCGGCTGGTGCCGCGGTTCGCGTGACCGCGCCGGGCCCTCACGGGTGCTTGTGGATCGGATCGACCCAGTAGACGGTCTCGGGCGCCTCGGCGGCCGCGACGTCGGGCAGGTTGACCACCACGGCCTCGTTGTCGGAGCGCACCAGCACGCAGTGCAGGGGCTCGTCGGTCGAGGCGTTGATCTCCTGGTGCGGCACGAAGGGCGGCACGAAGATGAAGTCGCCGGGCCCCGCCTCCGCGACGTATTCGAGCCGCTCGCCCCAGCGCATCCGGGCGCGGCCCGAGACCACGTAGATCACGCTCTCCAGGTCGCCGTGATGGTGCACGCCGGTCTTGGCGTCGGGCTGAATCGCCACCGTGCCGGCCCAGATCTTCTGGGCGCCGACCCGGGCGGCGTTGATCGCCGCCTGCCGGAACATGCCGGGCGTCTGCGCGGTGTTGGCGTCGAGCCGGTCGCCCGGGATCACCCGCACGCCGTCGTGCTTCCAGCGCTCCGCGGCGCCGGACGGGGGGCTGTACGGGTGCGCGTCCCCGTGCGCGTGCCCATGCGCGTGGGTGTGATGATCGTCGCCGCTGTCGTGCATGTCGGGTCCTCCGGCGCCATCATGACACGCCGCCGCCGGTTTGCGAGACGCCCGTCCGGGCCCTGACCCCGGCGGGACGATGATTCGCGCCGCGAAGACGAGCGACAGTGTAGATCTCGCCCGTTTTGGACAAATGGCAGAACACGGTCCTGTATCCGTCGGAACATCGAAGGCTCCGTTTCCTTGAGGGAGGCCCCGGCGGTCAGTAAGACCGGTCGGGCATCTCCCGCGAACAGGCCATCGAACCGTCCATGACCGCCCCGTCCCGCCGCACTCTCCTGGCTGGTGCCTTGGCCGGATCCCTGATCCTCGCCGCCGAGGGGCGGGCGCGCGCGGCCGGACAGGCCCTGCGCGTCGTGGCGTCGTCGGTCCCGCACGCGGAGATCCTGCACTTCGTCAGCGAGACGCTGGCGCCCGACGTGCCGCTCCAGGTCATCGAGATCAGCGGCGACCTGCGGCCGAACGCGCTCCTGCGCGACGGCGATGCCGACGCCAACTTCTTCCAGCACGTGCCCTTCCTCCGGGCCGAGGAGGCCGCGATGGGCACGCGCTTCGCGGTCGTGGCGACGGTGCATGTCGAGCCCCTCGGGCTCTACAGCCGCCGCGCCAGGGCCCTCGCCGACCTGCCGAAGGGCGGCACCGTCGCCCTCCCGAACAACGTGACCAACGCGAGCCGGAGCCTGACGCTGCTCCAGGAGAACGGGCTGATCCGCCTGCGGCCGGGCGGGGCCGGGATCTTCGCCAGCACCGACGACATCGCCGAGAACCCGAAGGGATTCCGCTTCGTCGAGATCGCGCCGCCGCAGCTGCCGCGCGCCCTCGACGACGTGGCGCTCGCGGTGATCAACGGCAACTACGCCCTGGAGGCGGGCCTCGAACCCGCCCGGGACGCCCTGGCGCTGGAGCGCGCGGAGGGCAACCCCTACGCGAACGTCCTCGTCACCACGCAGGCGCTGGCCGGCGACCCCCGCATCCAGCGGCTGGCCGCGCTCCTGACCTCGGCCGAGGTCGCGGATTTCATCCGGACGCGCTACCGCGGCTCCGTGGTTCCGGTGCGGGCTTAACCCGGACGGGAACCGATCGGCAGCCCCGTTCTTGCCTAGCGGGCCGCCCGGGAAGGCGCCCGTCGCGGGGTCCGATGCCCGATTCCTTACCCGACTCCTCACGCGAGTCCTCGTCCGTTTCCCGGCCCGACCGCCGGTCCCTTCTCCTCACCCTGGGCACGACCTCGGCGTTCCTGGCGGCCCGGGGCGCGGCCGCCATCGGGGCGCCGGAGCGGATCCCGCTCTGGCCGGGGGAGCCGCCGGGCGGCGGCGGTCCGCAGGGGCCCCTCGTCCGCGACGACAGCGGCGCGGTGACGAACGTCGCCCTGCCGGTGCTGGAGGTCTACGCCCCCGAGAATCCGACCGGCGTGGCGGTCCTCGTGGCCGGCGGCGGCGGCTATGCCCGGATCGGGATGGTCAAGGAGGCCCTGCCCGCCGCGCTCTGGCTCGCCGCGCAGGGCATCACGGCCTTCGTGCTGACCTACCGCCTGCCGCGCGAGGGCTGGACGGCGGGGGCCCTGGCGCCGCTTCAGGACGGGCAGCGGGCCCTGCGCCTGATCCGCGCCGGGGCCGCGCGCTTCCGGATCGACCCGGCCCGCCTCGGGGTGCTCGGCTTCTCCGCCGGCGGCCATCTCTGCGGGATGCTCGCCGCGCGTGCCGCCTTCCGGGCCTACGACCCGGTCGATGCCGCCGACGACCTCTCGGCCCGGCCCGACTTCGCGACGCTGATCTACCCGGTGGTGAGCCTGGAACCGCCCTACGACCGCACGACCACCCGGCGCGTCCTCGTCGGCGAGGCCCCGAGCCCGGAGGCGAGCCGGGACTGGTCGCTCCACACCCACATCCGGTCCGGCTGCCCCACGCTGTTCCTGGTGCAGGCCGACGACGATCCCGTCATCAGCCCCGAGCACAGCCGCGTGCTCGACGCGGCCTGCCGCGCCGCGGGGGTGCCGGTGGAGTACCACCGCTTCGCCGTCGGCGGCCACGGCTTCGGGATCGGCCGCTCGGAGGCACCGGTCGCCCTCTGGCCCCGGCTCTGCCGGCTGTGGCTGACCAGCGTCGCGGTGATGCGCTGAGCCGGCGCCCCGGGAGCGTCGTCCGCGCCTCCAGATCGCGGATGGATCCCGGGCGACGCCCGATCGGTCGCCCCGCACGGGGCGGGGCCCGCACCGCGCCCGTGACGGACGCTGACCGAACGATCCGCCCGGCGGTCCGCGCAGCCGCGGGCCCTCGAGCCGGCCTGGGGGCCCGGCCGGGAGGGCAGGGGGCCGCCCGATCCCGGCGGCGATCCGGCCTGAACGGCCCGGCCCCTGATCCGGCCGGCCGCGCGGCGAGACGGCCCGGGAGAGCGGGTCGTCCCGGTCTGGCGCCGTCCCGGATCGCGGCGCCGCCCCGCCGCGGGGAGGGGCGTGCGCGGCCCAATCCGTCCCTCAGCGTCGGTCGACGCCGCGCTTCCGGCGCCCCTCCTCCGGGCCGGGCCACACCCGATCGGGTCGACAGGCCACGTCACCATCCCGGGCTGAGAGCCCCGAGGGACGGCGCCAGGACCCGCACGGCCGGCCGGAGGTCTTCCTCGAACGCTCCTTCGAGAGCTCCTTCGAGAGCTCCTTCGAGAGTTCCTTGGAACCCTCCGCTGCGCTCCGCCGCCTCAGGGTGAGGGCGTTGGATCTGCCGGCCGGCTTCGCTCCGCCCGAAGGGACAATCCGTGCCGCCCGCGGGCAGGGGGCCCCGACCGCCCTCGCCCGACCGGGCTCGGGGGTTCGGGATGATCCATGGCGAATGTCCGGACATGGCGAGCGTCCCGACCATAGCGAGCGTCGGGACCGGCATGGGGCGGTCCTGCCGAACCTTCGGTATCCGGGCTGCCAGGGATCTGCGCTGCCAGGGGATCTGCGCCGGACGGCGGACGGCGGACCCTGGGCGTCGTGCGCCGCCTGTCCGGGCATGCGGCGTGAAACCGCCGGAGGGTCTCGCGGACCTTCGCGGGAGCCGCGCCCGCCGGGCCTCCGGCGGGGAGGGGCCTCGGACCGCCCTCGCCCGATCCCGGTCCGCAGGCCATCTGCTGCCAGCCGCTTCACCGCCACCGATGCGCCGCGGGCCCGGACGACGCCGCGGCGGAAGGAGGCGACGGAGCCCACCACGCCGGAGCCCGGGACGGGTTCGCCGCGCTCGCAGGTCCGGACATGCCGAGGCGCCTCAGCCGTAAGGTACGAGGAGCCCGACCAGTGGTCGCCCGGTGGCGTCCTGGGTTGGCGTCTGGGTGATGTCCTGGGTGATGTCCCGGGTGACGTCCTGCATCCACGGCGGAACGTGGCGTCGGAGGCGATCCCCGGCCGCCGCGATCCCTCAGCTCAACCGCCCTTCGACCTGCCAACAGAGTTCGCATAAGATATATTATGGAACATGAGCGGCGATCCGGCCGGGCGAGGGGGGTTCGGCATGCCCCGGGGCGGCCTCTCCGAGGATGGCCCGTGTCACAGGATCGGGACGGATCCCGGCCGGCTGGCCGCACTTGATCCACCGGCGCGGCACGGGTCGGCGCTCGCAGATCCCTGGCAGCGCAGATCCCTGGCAGATGGCCTGCGGACCGGGATCGGGCGAGGGCGGTCCGAGGCCCCTCCCCGCGGGAGGCCCGGCGGGCGAGTTCCCCGCGAAGGTCCGCGAGACCCTCCGGCGGTTTCACGCCGCATGCCCGGACAGGCGGCGCACGTCGCCCAGGGTCCGCCCGTCCGCCGTCCGGCAGGCGATCTGATCGGACAGCCGGCCCGGCCGGATCCGGATGGCCGCCGGCCGGCTCAGGGCGTCGGCCCCCTCCAGGAACCCGGCGGTGCTCATCGGGGCGTCCCGGCCGCCCCCGAGTCCGCGCCACCACGACACGGCCTTCTCCCGCTCGTAGCCGCGGCCCTCGGGCCGCAGGCGCACGCGCCACGCCGCCTCGGTGGCGCCGTCCCGCCAGCCGAGCACGAGGTCGAGCCCGTCCGGCGCGGGCTCCAGGGTGAGGGCCGTCACCGGGTGCCAGGGCGCGTCCGGGGATGCCGCCCCGGGGGCAGGGCCGGCCGGCTCGGGATCGGGGCCGGGATCGGGGCTTCCGGGATCGGCCGAGAGGATCGCCAGCGCGTCGTCGGCCGCGGCCTCGTGCGGGGCCTCCGCGTCCCCTTCCGGCTCGGTCCAGCAGGCCTCGCAGGTGGAGGCGTTCAGCGCGATCAGGGCGCCGCAGCCCGGGCAGGGCTTGGCGCGCGAGGCCCCTGCCCCGCCCAGGCCCTGGGTGGCGCTCCGGACCGTCACGGCGTCCACCGGGCCGTGCATCCGCACCAGCCCGGCATAGTCGAGGATCAGCGCGTCGGCCTTATCGGGGGCGCAGCGCAGCGCCCGGCCGACCTGCTGCACGTAGAGACCGGTGCTGCGGGTCGGGCGCAGCAGCGCCACGAGGTCGACCTCGGGCACGTTGAAGCCGGTCCCGAGCACGCCGACCGAGGTCAGGCAGCGGATCTGTCCGGCCCGGAACGCCGCCACGATCCGGTCGCGCTCCCGGCGCGGGGTCTCGCCCGAGACGCTCTCGCAGGCATACCCTTCCGCCCGCACGGCGTCGCGCACGGCGTCCGCGTGGGCGAGGCCGGCGCAGAAGGCGAGCCAGGCCCGGCGGGAGCGGCCGTACTCCGCGAGTTCCGCCACCGCCGCGCGGGTGATCCAGTCGCGGTTGACCGCCGCCTCCAGCTCCCCCGGGATGTAGTCGCCCCCGCGCCGGCCGACGCCCGAGACGTCGAGCTGGGTCAGCGTCGCCTTGGAGACGAGGGGGGCCAGGAAGCCCCGCCGGATCAGCGTGAACGTGTCGGCCTCGTAGGCGATGCCGGAGAACAGCCGGTGCGCCCCGTCGTCGAGGCGGCCCGAATCGAGCCGGTACGGGGTGGCGGTGAAGCCCGCCACGCGCAGCCCGGGGGTCCGCGCCCGCAGGCCCGCCAGGAACCGGCCGTAGCGGGTGTCGGCGGCGCGGGGGATCAGGTGGGCCTCGTCGACGATCACGAGGTCGCGCGGCCCGACCGCGTCGAGCCGGTCGGCCACCGACTGGATGCCGCAGACCAGCACCTGCGCGCCGGCCTCCCGCCGCCCGAGCCCGGCCGAGAAGATCCCGGCCGGCGCCTCCGGCCAGGCGCGGGTCAGCTCCGAGAAGTTCTGGGCGACCAGCTCGCGGCTGTGGGTGACGATCGCCACCCGGGCGAGGGGGTTTTCCGCCAGGGTCTCCCGGGCGAGGGCCGCGATCACGAGCGCCTTGCCGGCGCCGGTGGGCAGCACGATCAGGTGGCCGGGCGCCGCCGCGTCCGCCCCGCCCCGCGCCCAGGCGGCCGAGAGGGCGTCGAGGCTGGCGCGCTGGTAGTCCCGCAGGCGCAGCATGGCGGCTCTCTAGCGGGGTCCGTCCCCGCTGTCCGTTGCGGCGCGGTCACGGCGCAGCAGGTAGATGTCCATGATCCAGCCGTGCCGGGCCCGCGCCTCCGCCCGGACCCGCCGGATCGCGTCGCCCACTTCGCCCAGCCGGCCGGAGACCAGGATCTCGTCCGGGCCGCCGAGATAGGCGCCCCAGTAGATCGTCAGGTCCGGGTCGAGATGGCCAAAGGCCGGGTCGCCGTCGAGCATCACCACGACGCTGTCGGCCTCCGCCGGCCAGCCTGCGGCGAGGCGGCGACCGGTGGTGATCAGCACCGACCCGCCGATGCCGTTCAGCGGCACGCCGTGGCGGGCGGCGAGCACCTGCACGCTCGACAGGCCGGGGATCACCGCGCGGGTGAATCCCACGCGCCCGCGCGCGTCGATCCGGTCGAGGATGCGCAGGATGCTGTCGTAGAGGGCCGGATCCCCCCAGGCCAGGATCGCCCCCACCTCCCCGGCCCCGAGATGGTCCGCGAAGGCCGCCTCCAGCCGCTCGGCCCGGGCCGCGTGCCACGCCACGACGGTCCCGCCGTAATCGGCCGGGCGGCGCGGCCGGGGCGGATCCTCGACCGTGACGACCCGGTGGGGCTTGGCGATGTGGGCCGCGCAGATCCGGCGGCGGATCTCCACGAGGTCGGCGGTCTCGGCGCGCTTGTCGAGGACGAACACCGCGTCGACGTCGGCGAGCGCCCGCACCGCCTGGAGGGTCAGGTGCTCGGGATCGCCCGTGCCGATGCCGATGACCCGGATCTGCCTGTCCTGCATGCGTGGCGGTCCTCCGCCGGGGCGGGGGAGGGCCGGCGCCGGCCTCCCCTACAAGCGCGCGTCGGCTTTGGCGAGGATCGCCCGGGCGATGGTCAGGTCCTGCAGGGCGATGCCGGAGGAGTCGAACACGGTGATCCGGTCGGGATCGGTCCGGGCCCCCTCCCCGCTCCGCAGCACGTCGCCGAGCGCCGTGAGGCCCGCCTGAGCCTGCGCGGAGGCGTGCTGGAACTCGCCGATGGTGCGCGACTGCTCCGGCAGGTCGCAGAACAGGGCCGCCCGCTCCAGCAGGGCGGGGGGCAATTCCTGCTTGCCCTTCGCGTCCGCCCCCATGGCGGCGACGTGCGTGCCCGGCCGGACCCACTCGGCCTCGAACAGCGGCGCGCGGGCGGGCGTGGCCGTGACGATCACGTCGGCGGCCGCACAGGCCTCCCGGGGGGCGGCCGACCGCACGGCGATCCCCGAGGTCCCCTGCCCCGCCAGGCGCTCGGCGAACCCCGCGACCTTGGCGGCGTCCCGGGCGACCACCAGCACCGTCTTGATCGGCAGGATCCGGGCGAGCGCCGCGCACTCGAACGCGGCCTGGTTCCCGGCCCCGAACACGGCGAGCACCGTCGAATCCGGCCGGGCGAGGACGCTCGCCGCCACCGCGTCGGCGGCGGCGGTCCGGTAGGCGTTGACGCGGCCCGCCTCGATCACCGTGTCGATCCGGCCGACCGCCTGGTCGAACAGCAGGATCACGGAATTGTGCCGGGGCAGGCCCCGGTCGGGGTTGCCGGGCCAGAACGAGCCGACCTTCAGGCCGGCATAGGTCGCCGTGGAGCCCGACTTGATCGAGAACCGGTTGGCCGGCTCCGAGCCGTGCCCGAGCACCGCCGGGAACAGGGTGGTGCCGGGGGCGACGGCCGCGATCAGCGCCTCCCGGGCCGCCGCGAACGCCATGGCGTGGTCGACCAGGGCGGCGGACTCCTCTTCCGAGATGAAGCGCATGGTGTGAAGACCTCCAAAGTCATGGGTTCAAAAGGTCTTGGACCTTTTGCGGGTGCAGGGCGGCGCCCTGCTTTCGGACCAAGCCCGATGTCGGGGCGCCGCCCCGACACCCCGCCGAAGGGCCTCGGCCCTTTGGAATCCCGTTACAACGTCATGCCGCGGGCGGTGACCGGCCAGACGGCCTCGACCCGGCCGTTCCGCACGCCCACGTACCAGTCGTAGACGTTGACCGTCGGGTCGCAATGGCCGGGGATCAGCTTCAGGCGCTCGTTGAGCCTCAGCACGTTGCCGGGATCGCTGATCACCCCGTGCTCGTCCGAGCACTTGATGTACGCGACATCCTCCCGGCCGAACACCACCGGCAGGCCGCTGTCGATGCTCTGCGCCTTCAAGCCGGCATCGCAGATCGCGACATCGGCCTTCGCCTTGCTCATGATCGCCGTGACGATGAACAGGCTGTTCTCGAATTCCGCGATCGGCTGCCCGTCGGCGTCCTTCACCCGCTGGTAATCCGCGTCCATGAAGACGTAGGAGCCGCATTGCAGCTCGTTGTAGACGCCGCTGCCGCCCTCCAGGGCGAAGCTGCCGGTGCCGGCGCCCGCGACGATGTCGCAGCTCAGGCCCTCGGCCTTCAGCAGGTCCACGGTGCGCCGCGTCTCGTCGATCGCCGTCTGGATCAGGGCCTTCCGTTCGTCGTAGTCGCGCACGTGCTGGGCCTTGCCCTGGTAGGCCTGCAGACCGGCGAAGGCGAGGCCCGGCGCCGCCGCGATCCGCTGCGCGATCGCCACCGCGGGCTCCCCCGGGGCGACGCCGCAGCGGCCGGCGCCGACGTCGATCTCGACCAGGCACTCGAGGGTGACCCCGTACTTGACGGCCGCCGCCGACAGGTCGTCGACGTTGCCGAGGTCGTCGACGCAGACCAGCACCCGCGCCCGCGTGGCGAGGGCCGCCAGGCGCTCGATCTTCTGAGGCGCGACCACTTGGTTGGAGACCAGAACGTCGCGAATGCCGGCATTCACCAGCGCCTCGGCCTCGCTGACCTTCTGGCAGCAGACGCCGCAGGCGCCGCCGCGCTCGATCTGCACCACCGCGATGTCGGAGGATTTGTGCGTCTTGGCGTGTGCCCGGTGGCGCAGGCCGTGCGCCTTCATGAAGCTGCCGAGCTTCTCCACGTTGCGCTCGAACGCGTCGAGATCGACCATGAGGCAGGGGGTGTCGACCTCCTCGACCGGCATGCCGACGCGGGCGGGAATGTTGTTGCGCATGGAGTGTCTCCTCGGGATCGGGTCAGCGGGTCGGCGTCACGGGGTGGGACCCAGAAGCTCGGCGATGCGCGGCGTCGCCTTGATGCCGGTGCCGGTGAGGACCACCACGGTGGTCTCCTCCGGCCGGATCGCGCCGCGCGCGGTGAGGTCGGTGAGCGCGGCCGCGGCCATCGCGCAGGTCGGCTCGACGTAGAGGCCCGATCGGGCGAGCTCCATCAGGGCCGTCTCGATCGCCGGCTCGGAGACCGCCACGGTGCCGCCGCCGGACCGGCGGAGCGCCGCCAGCACCTCACGGCCGCGCACCGGCTGCGCGATCGAGGCACCCTCGGCGAGGGTCGGCCGCGGGGTGACCGGCACGAAGTCGTCGGCGCCGGCCTCGAAGCCCGCATGCAGGGGGGCGCAATGGCTCGGCTGCACGGCGTAGAGCCGCGGCAGGCGGGCGATCTCGCCCCGGCGCAGCAGCTCCGAGAAGCCGATGTCGCAGCCGAGGATGTTGCTGCCCGCCCCGCAGGGGATGATGACGTTGTCGGGCGCCCGGAAGCCCAGATCCTCCCAGAGCTCGTAGGCGAGGGTCTTGGTGCCCTGAAGGAAATGGGCCTGCCAGTTGTGGCTGGCGTAGAAGATCGCCTCCGCCTGCCGCACGGCGGCGTCGGCGGTGTCCTGGCGAGAGCCGGGGATCAGCTCGACCTCGGCGCCCGCCGCGCGCATCTGCACGGTCTTGGCCGGCGAGGTCGAGGCCGGGACCAGGATCTTCGCCCGCATGCCGGCGGCGGCCGCGTAGGTCGCCACCGCGGCGCCGCCGTTGCCGGAGGAATCCTCCAAGACCGCGCCGATCCCCTGCTGGCGCAGGATCGACAGCATCACGGCGGCGCCGCGATCCTTGAAGCTGCCGGAGGGCGCGAACCATTCGAGCTTGAAATGGGCGTGGCCGCCCCGCCAGGGCCGGCGCACCAGCGGCGTGCAGCCCTCCCCGAGGGTCACCGGATCCGAGACGGCCACCGGCAGCGCGGCGGCGTAGCGCCAGAGGGAGCGCTCGGCCGTATCGATCTCCCCACGATCGATGCCGGGAAGATCCGTGATCATCAGCGGCCCGCCCGTCTCCGAGCGCCAGCGCGGCGTCTCGATCGGGTAGGTCGCCCCGGTGGCGGGGTCGAGATAGGCGGCGAATGAGGGCATCGCGGCTCGGTTTCCGGGGCGGCTCGGAAAGAGAATACAAAATAATCTCAGGCGGCGCGCCCCCCGTCTCGGGGATGGGACCGCGCGCCGCGATGTGCGTCAGGGCTCCGCCCCGAAACCCGCCAAAGGGCTGCAAGCCCTTTGGAAACCCGGGACTCAGGCCGCGAGCGGCAGGAGGGTCCGCTCCGGGGCGTGCTCGGCGGCGATCGCCCCGGCGACGAGTTCGGCGGTGGCGCCCGACAGGGTCCAGCCGAGATGGCCGTGGCCGGTATTGTAGAACACCCCCGGCCGGCGGCCCCGGCCGACCTTGGGCAGCATGTTCGGCAGCATCGGGCGCAGGCCGCTCCAGGCCACCACCCGGTCGGTGTCGACACGCGGGAACTGCTCCCGGGTCCAGTCGACCAGCGGCTGGATCCGGTCGTGGCGGATGTCGCGGTTGAAGCCGTTGAACTCGGCCGTGCCGGCGACCCGCAGGCGCTCGTCGCCGAGGCGGCTCGTGACGATCTTGGCCGCCTCGTCGAGGATGCTCACCTCGGGTGCCGCAGCTTGCGCCTCCGGGGTCAGCAGGTTCACGGTGATCGAGTAGCCCTTCACCGGGTAGACGTTGACCCGGTCGCCGAGCATCGCCGCGAAGTGCCGGCTGGCGCAGCCCGCGCAGATCACCACCGCGTCGGCCTGCAGGCTCTGCGGCGCCTCGGCGGCATGACCCGTGAGATGCCCAGCCTGCCGCCAGCCGACGGCGTAGCCCCCCTCCCCCGACGTGATCGTCGCGACATCGGCGTCCTGGATGAAGCGGACGCCCTTGCGGGCGCAGGCAGCGGCCAGACCTCGCGTGAACTTGTGGATGTCGCCGGTGGCGTCCGAGGGCGTGAAGTAGCCGCCGTGATAGGTGCCGGCCAGCGTCGGCTCGATGGCCCGGATCTCCTCCGGGGTCACGGCGTAGCGCTCCAGGCCCCCTTCCCGCAGCAGGGCGTTGACGGCCGTGGCCTTCTCGAAGTTCGCCCGGTCCCGGTAGAAATGCAGGATGCCGCGGGTCTTCAGGTCGAAATCGATCCCCTCGGCCGCCGCCATGGCGAACAGGGCCTCCCGGGCCTTCAGCGCCAGCCGCACGGTCTCCACCGTGTTCGCGCGGTAATGGGCGATCTCGCGGACGAACTCCGCCATCCAGGACAGCTTGTGCCAGGAGGGCTTGGGATTCATCAGCAGCGGCGCGTCGCGGCGCATCATCCAGCGCAGGCCCTGCATCACCGTGGAGAGCTTGTTCCAGACCTCGGCGTTGCAGGCCGAGAGCTGGCCGCCATTGGCGAAGGATGTCTCCATGGCGGCGTAGCGCTGCCGGTCGAGGACGGTGACGCGGTAGCCGCGCTGGGCGAGCGCATAGGCGGTCGTCACGCCGGTGATGCCGGCGCCGATCACGGCGATGTGGGTCATGGGTGGGACTCCGGAACGAGGACGCGTGGAGGCCGCCTCAAGCGGTCGGCCGGTTGCGCGCCCCATCTGTCCCGGTGCCTGAGAGCTTGATCCGCTTCCGGCCCTGGCGAGGCCTTTCCGCGGACGTCCCCTTCGGCGGGTGCCCACGGGCTCGCCCGCTGCACCGCTCTCCAGATCGCCCTGACGACACGGTTCCGGTGCCTGAGAGTTTCCGGGGCGGTTGCTCCGTCGGCGCCGGGTCCCCCTCTGGTTGGGAAGATCCCGGTCTCTCCCGCATCGTCGCGATGGGCTAATCCCTGGATACGCCGATTCGGCCGCCCGGGAGAAGCCCGGATTCCCGGCACCCTGCCCGTTCCGCGGACAGCGGCTGCGCACTGTCACCGGCGGGGATTCCCCGCCAGCCGCTCCGACCGTGGGGCGACCGGGGCGCGGCAGCCGGGGCGCAGGGTCCGGGGCGCATCCGCATCCGCATCCGCATCCGCATCCGCATCCGCATCCGCATCCGCGCGGGCGACGACCCGCGGGCTCCGTTCACGGAACGCAAACCAAAAAATAGAGGCCGATTTACTGATAAAAGCGAATTCTTATGCTCTCAGCAACGAATACAGCAATATTGAATCTCCTCGCAGAGGATCTGTCGACGCATGATCCTCGTCGGTTTCAGGCGGATGGCGCGATGGCGAAGTGGATACCCGGCGCGGCCGTGTTCGGCCTCCTGTGCCTGATGATCATCCCGGCCCCCGGGATCTGGGGGGTACTGATCGGGGCCGTCTGCGTGCTGGCGATCGTCGGCAGCCTGTGCATGCTGCTCCTGGACCGGGTGGCGACCGCTCTCCTGGCCTGGCGCGCCCGCCCCCGGAAGATCGGCAGGAGCCGGGCGGTGCATGCGGGCTCTCGGATGACGCGGAAGGTCTGACCGTCCGGCGCCGCGCCGCCGGGGTCTGGATTCGGCGCGGCATCGGTGCAAGGTCCCGGCGCCCTAATCGCGGCGCCACGATCAACCGGGACGGTCCGATGAAGCTTCTCTACTCCCCCGCCTCCCCCTATGCCCGCAAGGTGCTGGTCCTCGCCCACGAGACCGGGCTGATCGACCGGCTCGCCGTCATCGTGGCCGGCGCTTCCCCGACCGGGCCCTCCGCGGAGGTCGCCGCCCACAACCCGCTGGGCAAGATCCCCGCGCTGGTGCTGGAGGACGGCACCGCCCTCTACGACAGCCGCGTGATCTGCGAGTATCTCGACGGCCTCTCGGCCGGGCCGCGCCTGTTCCCCGAGGGTGCCGCCCGCTGGGACGCGCTGACCCGGCAGGCCCTCGCCGACGGCCTGCTCGATGCGGCGCTGCTCACCCGTTACGAGCGGGTGCTCCGCCCGGAGGAAAAGCGCTGGGACGCCTGGGATTCCGGCCAGACCGGCAAGATCCGGTCGGCGCTCGACCGGTTCGAGACCCTGGTGGGCGGCGACGCGGACGGTGGGCCGGCCCTCGACATCGGCACCCTCGCGATGGCCTGCGCGCTGGGCTACCTCGACCTGCGCTTCCCCGACCTCGCGTGGCGGGCGGGCCGCCCGGCGCTCGCGGCATGGTACGGGGCGTTCGAGCGCCGGCCCTCCATGGCGGCCACCGTGCCGAAGGGCTGAGAAGCCCGCCCTCGGTCAGACACGCGCTCCTCCGCCGAACCGGCCTGCCCCCGGCGGAGAGCGCTCAAGGCCGGGACGGGTCGACGGTCGCGTAGGGATGGGTCGAGCCGAGCGGGTCGGCGAGGAAATTCTCGACCGTCCCGGCGCCCGTGCCGAAGGTGATGAGCAGGAAGCCGCCCGCCAGGGCGAAGTTCTTGAGGAAGTCCCAGAACAGCGCGCGGCCCTGGCCGCCGGTCCAGAAGTCGCCCGGCACCCAGAACTGCTTCCACAGCAGCGCCGTGACCCCGCAATAGCCGGCCATCACGAAGGCGGCGGCCCGGTCGGCGGTCCCGGTGAGGATGCAGAGCGACATCCCGATCTCGACGGCAAGCCCCATCAGGATCAGCGCCGTGGCGGCGGCGGTCGCGTGCACGGCCTCCCGGGCCTGCCCGACGGCGCCCCTGAAGTTCAGGATCTTGTCGAGGGCGCTGAACGGCAGGAACAGCAGCACGAGGAGTAGGCGGACGCCGAACGCGATCGCGACGCTGAGGCTGGCCATGCGGCTAAGATGACTCCGACCCGGCCCCGGCGGCCCTTCGCGCATCTAGGGCGGGTTCGCGCCCGCGGACATAGGGGTTTCCACAGGACCCCGGCCCGTCCGGCGGGGCTCTGCCCGGCAATCGCGAAGGGTCTCGACCTCTCGAAGCCGGGACCTCAGCCCCGGCAATCGCGGATCAGCCGCCGCACGAAGGTCGCGCAGGCCTCGAGTTCGTCGCGGGTCACGTACTCGTCGGCCCTGTGGGCGCGGGCGATGGAGCCCGGCCCGATCACCACGGCCGGCACGCCGCCGAGCCGCTCGAACAGCCCGCCTTCCGTGCCGTACGAGACCTTGGCGTGCCCGTTCCGGCCGGCCAGCCGCTTGGCCAGGGTCACGATCGCCGCGTCCGGATCGGTGTCGAGGCCCGGATAGTCGATCAGCGGCTCGACCGCGACGCCGCAGGCCGGATCCCCCGCCCGCATCAGCGGCGCCAGGGTGTCGGTGGCGTAGGCGATGGCCGCGCCCGCCAGCGCCCCGGCGTCGTCCGCGCCGATCGCCCGGTACTCGAACTCCACGCTGCAGGTATCCGGCACGATGTTGAGCGCCGTGCCGCCCCGGACCACGCTCGACAGGCCGGTCGTGTGCGGCACGTCGTAGAGCGGATCGCGGGCACCGTCCCGGGCGAGCGCCTCCGCGGAGAGCCGGACATGCTCGATGAACCGGGCGGCGTATTCCACCGCGTTGACGCCCTCGGGCGCCAGGGCCGAGTGGCTGGCCTTGCCCCGGAAGGTGAGGCGGGCGGCCGACTTGCCCTTGTGGCCGACCACCACCTCCATCCCGGTGGGCTCGCCCACGAAGCAGCCGAGCGGCCGGGGTACCCGCTCCAGCATCCGGGCGATCAGCGGCCGCACCCCGAGGCAGCCCACCTCCTCGTCGTACGAGATCGCGATGTGGAGCGGGGTGGTGAGCACGCCTTCGACCATCTCGGGCAGGAGCGCGAGGCAGACCGCCAGGAACCCCTTCATGTCGGAGGTACCCCGGCCGTAGAGCCGCCCGTCCGCCTCGCGCAGGAGGAACGGGTCCGACGTCCAGGGCTGGCCCTCCGTCGGCACCACGTCGCTGTGGCCGGAGAGCACGTAGCCGGGGCGGCTCTCGGACGGGCCGACGCTCACCAGCAGCGCCGCCTTCCGCCCGGTCGGATCCGGCACCCGCTCCACCGCGGCGCCGTGGTCCCGGCAATAGGCCTCCGCCCAGTCGATCAGCGGCAGGTTCGAGCGGGCGCTCACCGTGTCGAAGGCGACGAGCGTCCTCAGGAGCGCCACCGGGTCGTGCGGGCCGGCATTCGGCGCGGGCTCTGTCCGTTCGGGCTCTGGCATGGGCCGTTCGCGCTCGCGTCGTCTCGGGTGGGGACCTCGGGCCTTCTACGGGGTTTTCGGCGGCCTGGGGACCCGAGATTGCCGCGGGGGCGCCCGCCCCCGCGCGGGCGGTTCCCGGAACCGGCGGCCTCGTTCCGGCGTAGCTGCCGGCGGAAGCCCCCTCACCGTCGAGCCCGAACCATGCGCGCCGGTCCGACCCCGATCCACGCGGCCCTGCTTGTCCCCCTGGCGCTGCCCCTCGCCCTGCCCTTCGCCCTGCCCCTCGCCTCGCTGGCGGCCTCCCCGGCTCGGGCGCAGCCGGGGCCGCAGCCGGGGCGGTCCCAGCCCGGGCGGCACCATCCGCCGGCCGCCACCGACATGGACCGGACCCTGGCCCGCAGGGCCGAGGCCGCGCGGCGGGACGGGCTTTCCCGGCAGGATCCGCGGCCGATCCCCCGGGCCCTACCACCCCAGGCTCTCCCTCCGGCCCTTTCACCGGCCCTTCCGCCGGCGACGCGGGAGCGGGTGGCGGCCCCGCCCTTCACCGGCTGGGGTTACGGCGGCACGATTCCGGGGGCTTGGCCCGGCTTCTGACCAGCCCGGCACCGGAGAGACCAGGTGCCGTTTTGCAACCTTCGATAGTGTTAGGTGCCGCCGAGTCTCGAAACTGTCTTGCTGAGGCCTGCCGCGCGTGCTGAGAAGGCGGGGCGGGCACCGTCTGCTGGGGCGGGGCGGCCCGGATCCGCGGGAGATCGGATGCAGGCGGTCGCGCGATCGGAATCCCCGCCCGGCCCCGCTTCGGCGGCCATCCCGGCCGACCCCGCGGGATCGACCGACCTCCCGGGGCGGGGCGGTCCGCGCCGCCGGCCGGCGGCGCCGCGGCTGCGCGTCGTGCTGGCCCTGGGCTTCGGCACCCTCGGCTTCCTGGCCACCCTGGCGCTCGCCGCCCTGGTGAGCCGCGAGGCGACCCGCCGGCTCGAGGCGGAGGTCGGCGGCCAGCTCGCCGAGATCGCCGGCCAGATGGCGCGGAGCCTCGACCTCGGCATGTTCGAGCGCTGGCGCGACATCCAGATCGCCGCCGCCTCGGACAGCCTGCGCGATCCCGCGGCCGGCACGGCCGCCAAGCGCGCCCTGATGGAGCGGATGCAGGCGACCTACCCCGCCTACTCGATCATCGGGCTGATCGACCCGGACGGGCGCGTCGCGGTGACCAGCACCGGCGCGCTGGAGGGCGCGGACGTCGCCGGCCGGGACTATTTCCGCGCGGGCCGCGCGGCGCCCTTCGTGGGGGACGTGCATCCGGCCAAGCTCCTGCAGGCGGCGCTGGCCCCCGGCGAAGCAGGTCCCCGTGAGGCAGCCCCGCGCCAGGCGACCCCGCGCGAGCCCCTGCGTCTCCTCGACGTCGCGGCCCCCGTTTGGGGGGCGGACGGGCGCCTCGTCGGGGTGCTGGCCGCCCATCTCGACTGGACCTGGGCACGCGACATGGCGCGCACCCTCGAAGGCTCCCTCCGGGGTCACCGCGAGGGGGCGGAGATCCTGATCCTGTCCCGGGACGGCGCCGTCCTCCTGGGGCCGCCCGCCCTGCAGGGCGGGGCCCTGCCCCGGGACGTGCCGGTGGACGGGCGCCCCCTCGATCCGCAGGGCACCAGCCGGGTCGGCTCCTGGCCCGACGGCGCCCCCGCCTATCTCAGCGCCCAGGCGCGCACCGCCGGCTACCGCGACTATCCCGGCCTCGGCTGGCAGGTGGTGGTGCGCCAGTCGGCCGACCGGGCCCTGGCCTCGGCGACGGCCCTGCGCGGGAACATCCTGGCGGCGGGCAGCGCAGTGGCGCTCGCGGCCGCGCTGCTCGCGTGGCTGCTCGCCGGCCTGATCGCCCGCCCGCTGCGGGATCTGGCGGGGGCGGCCGGGGCGCTGGGCCGCAACCAGCCCCTGCCCGCGCTGCCCCGTTCCCTCGTGCGCGAGGGCACGATGATCGCCGAGGCCCTGGACGCGGCCGCCGACGAGCTGGCCCGGCGCGGGCAGGCCCAGCGGCTCCTGATCGATGAACTCAATCACAGGGTGAAGAACACCCTCGCCACCGTGCAGTCGATGGCCGCGCAGAGCCTCAAGAACATCGACGGCGCCGCGGCCGGGCGCGATGCCTTCGAGGCGCGGCTGCTGACCCTGTCGCGCGCCCACGACATCCTCACCCGCGAGAGCTGGGCGAGCGCGGACCTGCACGGCATCGCCGATCAGGCCGTGCGACCCTTCCAGAGCGAGGCGCCGCGCATCACCCTGGAGGGTCCCGAGCTGCGGCTGCCCCCCGAGGGAGCGCTCGCGCTGACGATGATCCTGCACGAATTGTGCACCAATGCGGTCAAGCACGGCGCCCTGTCGGTTCCGGGGGGCCGGGCGGCGCTGGCCTGGACGCGGGCGGCCGGTCCCGACGGCCCGATCCTGCGGATCACGTGGCGCGAGCGCGGCGGCCCCCCGGTGGCGCGCCCCTCGCGGAGCGGTTTCGGCACCCGCCTGCTGGAACGCGGCCTGGCCGGGCGCAACACCGCCGACCTCGCCTACGAGGCGGCGGGCTTCGCCTACGTGGCGGTGAGCCCCCTGCCCGCCCCTCCGGCGGAGACCGGCGCGTCGCCGCAGGGCATCCGGGCCGGACGGGCCTGAGAGGCATCCGCGCGGCGCGCGAAGGCTTTGCCGCGACCGGCTGCCCCGGCCGCCCGGACGCCCCGGCACTGCGAGTGCCCCGGACCGCGCGGGGAGTGCACGTCATGTCCGATGCCGTTTAATCCCGCGGTCGAGGCCGCATGGCGATCATGACGTGCGCGCACGCACCAAGTCAAACAAAGACAAAGGATTAAAATATCCGTATCTTTACTGTGTCAATACGCACATCAACTTTGCGCACTGTCGCTTATGTCCGGCTCAGCGGCCCGGGATGCGGCGTCCCGGGCCCGCCTGACGAACAAGCGAGGACGCGCAATGACGAAGATACGGCACCTCCCGACCGCCGCTCGCTCCGGCCCCGCCCTCGGGCCGACCTGCGGCCTCGTGCTGGGGCTCCTGGCGGGCTCCCTCGCCCTGCCGATGACGGCCCAGGCGGGCGAGGGCGGCGGCGGAAGCCGCCAGGTCGCCGGCGGCGGCCACATGAGCTCCTACGTCAGCGATCCCTATCACGACCCGCGCTCGCTCCACTCGCAGCGCCTAGGCACCGGGCAGCTCCTCGGGGCGCCGATGCTCCACGACAGCGCGGGGGCCACGGTCTCGCGCCGCGGCCTCGTCGATCCCCACTGGGCATCCGGGACCCTGCAGCGCCGCCGGATCGCCCGCTGAGACCCGCGAGCGGCCGCCGGGCTCCGGCCTGAGCGGTCGCTGCCGCCCCGGCCCCCGGGCTTCAGCCGGGGCGGTCACCCGGGAACGCCCGCCGGGAACGCCTCGCGCGACCTCGCCCGACACGCCGTCGGCCCCGCGGCGCGCCGGGATGACGGCCGCCGACACACCCCATTCCGCCCAGCGTCAGGACCCCCCTCATGAACAGCATCATCCAGGGCATCGCCAGCTTTCAGGGCAGCGTCTTCCCCGGCCAGCGGCAGATGTACCAGCAGCTGGTGCGCGACGGTCAGCACCCGAGCGCGCTGATCATCGCCTGCGCGGATTCCCGCGTCGCCCCCGAGCACATCACCCAGGCGGGGCCGGGCGACCTGTTCGTCTGCCGCAACGCCGGCAACATCGTGCCCCCCGCCTCCGACGTCATCGGCGGCGTCTCCTCGGCGATCGAGTACGCCGTGGTGGCGCTCGGCGTGCGCGACATCGTGGTCTGCGGCCATTCCGATTGCGGGGCCATGAAGGGGCTGATGAACCGGGACCTGCTCAAGCGGATGCCCAGCGTCGCGGCGTGGCTGCGCCACGCCGAGGCCGCCGAACGGATCGTCTGCGAGGCCTATCCCGAGGGCATGGACCCGAAGGCCCGCCACCACGCCCTGGCCCTGGAGAACGTGGTCGTCCAGCTCGCCAACCTGCGCACCCATCCGAGCGTCGCCGTCGCCCTCGCCAAGGGCTCCCTGCGCCTGCACGGCTGGTTCTTCGAGATCGAGACCGGCGCGCTCCTGGCCTATGATGGCGCGAGCGGGCACTTCCGGCCGATCGGCGAGGCCGACATGCCCGTGGCGCAGGATTCCGCCGGCGGCACCCGCCTGCAGGCCGCCTGAGCATGCCCATCCCCGAGGGTCTGAACCGACATCTGAGCACCGCCTTCGCGCCGGACGGCCCCGTCCGGACGAGCCTCGCGCGGGATCTCCCGGCCTCCGTGGTGGTCTTCCTCGTGGCGCTGCCCCTGTGCATGGGCATCGCCATCGCGTCCGGCGTGCCGCCCGAGCGCGGGCTCGTCACCGGCATCGTCGGCGGCATCGTGGTCGGCCTCCTCGCGGGCTCGCCGCTCCAGGTGAGCGGGCCGGCCGCGGGGCTCGCCGTGATCGTGTACGGCTTCGTGCAGGCGCACGGGCTCGACGCGCTGGACCCCGTCCTGGTGGCGGCGGGCCTCCTCCAGCTCGTCGCGGGTGCCCTGCGGGTCGGCGGCTGGTTCCGGGCGATCTCGCCGGCCGTGGTGCACGGGATGCTGGCGGGCATCGGCATCCTGATCGTGCTCGCCCAGATCCACGTCCTCACCGATGCCCTGCCCCGGGCGAGCGGGCTCGACAACCTCGTGGCGATCCCGGCCGCGTTCTTCGACTTCGTCACCGGCACGGGCGACCGCGCCGGCGCCGTGACTGTAGGCGGCGCCACCATCGCCGCCATGATCGCCTGGGAGCGCCTGCGCCCGGCGTGGCTCCGGCTCGTGCCCGGGGCGCTCGTGGGCGTCGTGGCGGGCAGTCTCGTCGCCGGCACCGGGGGCTTCGCCGTCAAGCGCGTCGCGGTGCCGGAGGCGCTCCTGTCCGGCCTGTCCCTGCCGGACGCGGCGGCCTGGGCGCGGCTGGCCGAGGCCGAGATCCTGATCATGGCCCTGGTCATCGCGGTGATCGCCAGCGCCGAGAGCCTGCTCTCGGCGGCGGCCGTCGACCGCATGCATGACGGCCCGCGCACCCGCTTCGACCGGGAACTCGGCGCGCAGGGCGTCGGCAACGTGATCTGCGGGATGCTGGGCGCCCTGCCGATGACCGGGGTGATCGTGCGGTCCTCGGCCAACGTCCAGGCCGGGGCCGTCAGCCGGGCCGCCACGGTGATGCACGGGACCTGGATCCTGGCCTTCCTCATCGCCCTGCCCTGGCTGCTGGCCCTGGTGCCGACCGCGAGCCTCGCCGGCATCCTGGTCGTCACCGGCTGGCGGCTGGCGAGCCCCGCCCACGCCCTGCACCTGCAGGCGCGCTACGGCTGGCTCACGGCGGCGATCTGGCTCGCCACGATGGTGACCGTGGTGGCGGTGGATCTGCTCACCGGCGTGCTCACCGGGCTGGTCCTGAGCCTGCTCCAGGCTCTGCCGAGCCTGCGTAAGGGCCGGCTGCGGATCGAGCACGCGGCGGCCCCGGAGGTGCCCGGCGTGCCGGAGCTGCGCCTGTCCGGGGCGGCGACGTTCCTGCAACTGCCGAGCCTCACGGCGGCGCTGGAGCGCACGCCCACGGGCGGCGAGGTCCGCCTCGCCACCGACAACCTCGCGGCCATCGATCACACCTGCCTGGAGATGATCGGCGACTGGGCGAGCCGGCGCAGCGCCGCCGGGACCCGGGTGGCCGTGGTCGGCGGATCGGGGGTTCCCCACGACCGCCTCGCGGCCGCGGTGGCGGCACCCGCCCGGTAGCGGCGCCGGGCCGGGCCAACCGTCTCCCGGGGATCGTAGCCCTCGACCCGCCGACCATCCCGGGACGGCACCGTCGTTCCTGCCCGGCTGGCCCGTGGCAACGGGCTTCCGGTGTCGTCCGAGGATCGTGACTTCTCAGGCCCTCCGGGCACTCGATTAATCCTGAATCTTTTCACGCCTTTAACGGTCCACCGTCACAATCGGCGCCACGGCCGGCCCACCGTGCGGGACCGGTCGATGGATTCGTTCTCGGCAGGAGCTTCGTCGATGCTCAAGGTTCTCGCGGTTCCGGCCGCCTGCCTGGTCCTGTGCGGGACCGCCGCCGCGCAGGACATGCCCGGACTGGCGACCTTGAGCCCACCCGAACTCGCGCAGCCGGTCATGGCGAACGAACCGGAGCGCGCGGCCCGCCCCTCGGCCGGAACCGTGCCGGGCGTCACCGTCGGGCCGCGCGGCCTGGATGGCGGCCGCGCGGAGACCGGCAATCCCGCGCTGCGCGGCGTCGATCCCGGCGCGCCCCGGGCTGTCGCCGCCCTGAAGGCTCCGTCCGGTGAGCCGCGACCCTGGTGCGCGCAGGCGCGCCGGGTCGGGACCGGTGCGGGCTTCTGCCTCATCAATTGAGCCGGGCGGCGCGGCGGACCGTTCAGGACGCCGCGTAGACCGAGATCTCGTCGAACGTCCCCGTGGTTCCCGGCGCGTAGTCCAGGGAGGCGACGAGCAGCACCAGCACGGCCGCCACGACGGCCGCGGCGGCAAGGAGGCGCGTGAGGGCCTCCGCGTGCGCATGCGCGGCGTGGATCACCGCGCAGCCCAGCACGAAAGCCAGGGCCTGGGCGGTCGTCATCGCGCCCGCATCCGGACGCGGCCGGGCCGGAGGACCGGTCCCCGGCCGTTCGGAACCGCGCGATCCGCGCGCATCTCGGCCATTCCGCCCCGTCCATCCCCGTCGCCGCGCCGTCCGGCATCCCCGGCCGGTACGATGCCGATCCTGCGGCCGCGGACGTCACCCATACGGGGAGGCCGGCGGCCAAGGCACCGTCACGCACTCGTGACCGGCCCTCTCACGCCGGGGCCGCCAACGCGTAGGTCGCCTCGCCGACCCGACGCAGGGGACCACCGGGGCCGGACCGCTTCCACAGGCGGGTGTTGAGGGCCGCCACCGGGTCCCGTCCCGGCACGGTGAAGCCCTGGTCGACGAGCGCCGCCAGGATCTCGGCCGCGTGCAGGGGCCGGCCGGCATCCGCGATCGCCCTGCCGGCGGCCTCCACGAGGGCGCGGCCGTAGCGGCGGGCGCCGGCCGCGTCCTCCGCGAAGGGAATGGCCGGAGGACGCGCGGCATCCGTCCCGCCCGCGTCGGACTGAGATTGGGAATCAGCGTCGGAATGAGGCTCGGAACTTGAGCCGGACTGTCCCCGGGCCGGGGCGGCGGGAATCCGGCCCACCGGGACGACGGGCGGCGCCGCGTCCCGGGCCGGCGGCGGGTCGATGGTCGGCCCCGAGGCCGCCTCGGGCCCGGTACCGGCGTCGCCGGGCGCGAGCCCCGTCCCGGCGGCCCCAAAACGGCGTCCGAGTTCGAGGTAGAGCACGAGATCGGCGATCTCCCGGTCGAGGGCTTCGCGCTGCCGCCGCAGCAGGGCGAGGCGCGCCTCGATCTCGACATCCGATAGACCCACGCGGCGTTCCCTCCAGCGGAATGGAATACCTACCCCATTCCGTTCTCCCAGGGAACGGAATACCCGCCCGTTCCGACCGCCGCCCACGACGGTTAAGGGAATGAATCGTATTCCCTAGGCGCGCGCCCGCGTTCTCTTCGCCGCGGGGCGCGGCGGCACCAGCAGCGCGCTCGGATCGGCCGGGTGCAGGGTCAGGCCGTTATCGTCGAGGACCAGGGGCAGGCGCGGGAACACCTCGCGCAGATGCGCCAGATCCGCCTTGAACGCCTGGCGGAAGCTGCGGATCGAGGCGTTCTCGGCCCCGAACTGCGCGTGGAGGTTGGTCCAGGTCAGACGCAGCGGGCGCTGGAGGGACCGCAGCCGGTAGCCGGTCCAGAACAGCAGGTCGAGCTTGCGCGCCGAGCCCGAGAAGGCCCGGGCCGCCCGGACGTCCACCGGCAGGGCGTGGCGGATCAGGGTCTCGTAGAATTCCGGGTCGAAGCGCACGGTGCGGCCGGCCTCGTCGGCGCCCTCCCCGGCACGGGGGCGCCACAATTCGAGGCTGCGGAACGGCGGGACGTTGAGGGTGGTGGCGCTGTCGCGGCCGTCCCAGAGGCCGATCTGCATGGAGCAGGCGGCGAGCCGGTTCAGCTGCTCCTTGAACTGGCGGATGGTGCCGCGCTCGCCGCCGGTGACCGCGAAGCCCATCTCGCGCATGAAGCCCGACAGGGTCTCGGCGACCTTCACGGTGGGGCTGCGCTGGCGCACGGCCTCGGTGCAGAGGTGGAGCAGGACCAGCCGGGCCTTCGGGCCGTAGGGCAGCCCCTGGGGCGTGAACGCGCCGGTCTCCGGGTCCTTGATCCGCCCGGCGATCAGGTTGAGCGAGTTGCGCCCGTAGGTGCGGGAGAACTCGCGGACCGGGCCGGGGTCCCGGTAGGGCAGTCCGCAGAGCGCCAGCACCGAGTGGATGTGCTGCAGGCTCGACGGGAGCGCCGGCTCGCTCTCGATCACGAGGCGCACGGCGTCGCGGCGGCGCTGGTCGCGGGAGAGCCCGGCGCGGCGAACCTCCTCCTCGCCCACCAGGGCGGCCTGCGCGTCCCGCTCGCGCTGGCGGTGCAGGACGTGCTCGACGATCTGGGCGAACAGGAAGCCGCCGCGGGCCGCCTCGACCTCGGCCCGCAGGTCCGGGTCGTGGATCCCGGCGATCTTCTCCTCGATGCTCATCGCATGCCCATCGTCCTGGCGGCCCGTGGCGGCCCGCCTCTCCCGCCGGCGCGCGGGAGGACGGCCCCATCCCGCCATGCCACGATTCGGCCGCCGGGATCCCGGTCCGATCCGGCTTGTCCCGGCAATCCCCGCTTCCCAGGGCGTCCCGCGGTGCGCGGTGCAGAACGCCCGGCGGGACGGCCCGGGACGCGGGCTGCGCAGAGTCCGATACGGGCCGGACCGGGCGGCGCGCCGGACGCAGAGTTCGATACGGCCGCCGCCGGCCGGGCCATCCCCGTTATCCACCGCGTCCGGCGGGAATCGCCGCCGAATCCGATACGCGGCCCCGCAGACTCCGATACGCGGATCCGCCGGCCCGGCGCAGAATCCGATGCGCGGCGACGCAGAGTCGGATGCGCATCCGCGCAGAGTCGGATGCGCGAGACGGCATCAACGCTTTGCGCGGACAAGCGAATTCGCCACTGCATATAACCTTCCGAACTGACTCTCTGAGAGATTCCTCCTGATAATCTTCCTACTCCGTCGCGGTCCGTTCGCTTTGACGAACGACGCCGGGATCCGAAGGTCTTGAACAGGGAATGAAAAGAATACGAGCGCGTTGTCCACATCGGCGCCGACCCGGCGGCGGGCGGATCCGCGGCGGCCACTTGACGCGAACCCGTGACCCGGCCCCACGCGGCAGGCCCTTGACGCGGGCCGATGCGGCCGGTTTCTCGGGGCCTCCCACGATGTCCCTCCGCGCGAGGGCCTCGAAGAAGGCCGTGCCGATGCCCCGCTTCCCGACCGCGGTCCGATGACCGACCGCCGCAATGACGGGCCGCCGCCGGGCCCCCGCGGGAAGCCGCGCCCCCCGGGCCCCCGCCGGCCGGGCTTCCGCCCGGGCCCCCGGCCCGCCCCCGGCCCGCGGGCCGCCGCCGACGGATCCGCCGTGCTGTACGGCTGGCACCCGGTGGTGCAGGCGCTGGGCAACGGCGCGCGCGGCCTGCACCGGCTGCTCGCCACCGAGAACGCGGCGGCCCGGCTGGAGGCGGAGTTCGGCGGCGCCCTGCGGATCGCCCCCGAACTGGTGCGGCCGAGCGAGATCGGCCGCCTGCTCGGCCCGGACGCGGTCCACCAGGGCCTGTATCTCGAGGCGGAGCCCCTGCCGGCCCCCGGCCTCGACGACCTGCCCGCCGACGCCCTCCTGCTGGCGCTCGACCAGATCACCGATCCGCACAATGTCGGGGCGATCGTGCGCACCGCCGCGGCCTTCGGGGTCGCCGGGATCGTCACCACGGCCCGCCACGCGCCGGGGGCCACCGGCGTCCTGGCGAAATCGGCCTCCGGCGGCCTGGAGCACGTGCCGTTCGTGACCGTGCGGAACCTCGCCGAGGCGCTGATCGCCCTGGGGGAGCGGGGGTTCACGCGGGTCGGGCTCGATTCCGACGCGCCCGAGAGCCTCGCCGCGCTGGCCGTGGCCCGGCCGCTGGTGATCGTCCTGGGCGCCGAGGGCAAGGGGCTGCGCGAGCGCACCCGGACCTGCTGCGACGTGCTGGCCCGGATCCCGTTCTCGGGGGCGATCCGCAGCCTCAACGTCTCGAACGCCGCTGCCATCACCCTCTACGCCCTGGGGCGGACCGGGCCCCCGGAGACGTCCTAGGCGCCGGCCGGACGCCGACGACGCTGAGCCGCTGCCGCGGGGGTGGCTGCCGGGACGCGGCCCGGCGACCGGCCCAGGATCTCGGCGGACGGCGCGCCCCGGGGCAGGAGGCGGGATACGAGCGGGGACGTGCCGGGGGCTTCGACGCGCGCCACGCGCGCTCCCTCCCCAGCACGAGGGCGGGGTGGAGGTCGGGCATCCGCGGGCCGGTGCGCGTCGGCCCGGCGCGTCGTCCCGACCCGGCTCCCCGCGAGAGCGGGCCTTCCCGCTCCGACCTAGGCAATGTCCGCAACCTGCCGTAGAATGGCTCCCGAGGGGGCGTGGGCCGGACGCGTGCGCCTGATGCTGGACGATACCTTTACCTACGGGGGCTGGGCCGTCGGCCTGCTCGCCGTCGGGGTATGGCTGTGGCTCGCGCGGCGGGCCTTCCCGAGCTTCGACGCCTTCGTGCGCGGGTTCGACGACGAGCTCGGCCTCAGCGGCACGCCGGAGGAGCGGGCGCGCCGCGCGCGCTGGCACCAGATCCGCCAGGCCGCCGTGGCCCTGACCGCCGTGGCGGCCCTGTGCCTGTCGATCGGCTTCGCGATCCCCGACTAGAACCGTCCCATCGGTCCCGCCTCTCATCGGGTCGGCTCGACCGCGGTGAGGTCCCCTCGGGTCAGGAAGCGGAGTCCGGCTCCGGGCCGGGAAACCGACCGTCGCCCACCAGACCCCCCGGCACTGCCGCGTCGCCGGCCGGCGCGCGGGCGACGCCCGGCGGCCTGGCCGGCGACCGCCCACGACGTGCTGACCCGCGCGACCTGGGAGGGGGCGACCCGGGCGGGGATCGCCGCGGGGTGCCGCAACCGTTCCGCCGCGGGGCTGGCAGGCGGTTCCAGGTCGGCGGTCCGCACGTGACGCTGTCGCCCCGGCGGCCGACGGGCCGCCCCGGCGGAGGCGTGGCGGGACCGCGATGGCGGGGAAAGGGCGGCCTCCGGGGGAAGGGCAGCGTCGAGGACGTGCGCGCAGCCCCGCGGGGATCCTCCCTCGCGCAGACCACCCCTGCCGTCGGCACGGGGTCGGGGCCGTCGCGCGGGCCGCAGGTGTCCGGGCCGCATCCGGTCCCGCGACGGGGCGGGAACAGCGACCGGACCATGACCGGATTGTCAGGCCGATGCCGCTCGGATCCCGGCCCCCCCTGCGGGGACGCTCCGCCGCGCCGGTCTCCCCGCGGCGGAGCCGCACCGGTCTCCCCGCGGCGGAGCCGCACCGGCCGGAACGGCCGGCTGCGCCGCCGTCCCTGGTCCCGGGGCCGGGGGTGCTGTACCGGGTCCGCGGTGAACCGCCCCGGGCCGATCCGGGTCGCGGAGGATGGGAATCTCACGTGCCGCCAGCCGCCGAACGCCCGGTCGCGACGCCCCCCGGGACCGCACGATCGGCCGTCCCCGACATCGCCGCACGCCTCGAGCGGCTGCCGATGTCGGGCTACCAGCGGAGGATCTTCGGGATCATCGCCTCGGCGTGGCTCGTCGATCAGATCGACGTGGCGCTCCTGACCTTCCTGCTCGGCTCGATCGTGGTGGCGTTCGGCCTGACGCCGACCGAGGCCGGCCAGCTCGCCGCCATGACCTTCGCGGGCCAGCTCGTGGGCAACATCCTGGCCGGCACCGCCTCCGACCGGTTCGGCCGCAAGGCGGTGTTCCAGGTGACCATGGTGGTCTGGGGCCTGGCGAGCCTCGCGGCGGCGGCGGCCTGGAGCCTGCCCGTGCTGATGGCCTGCCGGTTCCTGATCGGGGTCGGCGTCGGCGGCGAGGCACCGGTGGCGCAGGCGATGGTCTCGGAGATCGTCCCGGCCTCCGTGCGCGGCAAGTACATCGCGATCATGGAGGGGTTCTGGGCGGTGGGCTACGTCCTGTCGGGGGCGATCAGCTTCTTCGTGCTGCCCTATCTCGGCTGGCGCTGGGCCTTCGTGGTGGTGGGGCTGCTGTCGCTGGTGGTGCTGGCGGTCCGCCGCACCATGCCGGAATCGCCCCGCTGGCTCGCCGAGGCCGGCCGCGCCGCGGAGGCCGAGGCCGTGATGGCCACGATGGAGCGGGCCGTGGAACGTGCCACCGGCCGGCCCCTGCCCCCGGTCGCCCCGGCGGTGGCCGCGGCCGCCGCCGCCCCCGGTCCGCGGCGCGGCGCCGTCGCGACCCTGTTCGCCCCCGAGTACCGGCTCCGCACCGTGATGGCCTTCGGCCTGTGGTTCTTCGCGCTGATCGGCTTCTTCGGGCTGAATTCCTGGATCGCCGTGCTGCTCAAGGAGCGCGGCTTCTCGATCGTCGGCTCGGTGGGCTTCGTCACCCTGATCACCCTCGGCGGCATCCCGGGCTTCGCGGCGGCGGCGCTGCTCCTCGAGCGGCTCGGCCGCAAGCCCGCCACCGCCCTGTTTCTGGTCTGCGCGGCGGCTTCGGCCTACCTGTACGGCAATGCCGGCGGGGGCACGGTGCTGACCGTCGCGGGGGTCGCGGTGACGTGGCTGTTCGTCGCCGGCTTCGTCATGCAGTTCTTCATGTTCGGCATGTGGAGCTGCCTCTACGCCTACACGCCGGAACTGTACCCGACCCGGGCGCGGGCCACGGGCGCCGGCTTCGCCTCGGCCTTCGGGCGGATCGGCGCGATCCTGGGGCCGATGATCGTGCCGGTGCTGGTGCGCGATCACGGCCCGGCCACCGCCTTCCAGGTCGGCGCGGGCGGCTTCCTGATCGCCGCCCTGCTGGTCCTGACCCTCGGCGTCGAGACCCGCGGCAAGGTCCTGGAGGCCGTCTCGCACTGAGACGGTCCCGGATCGGACCAGTCCGGGCTCCGCGCCCCGACCCCCCGCCGAAGGGCCGAGCCCTTCGGAGCCCCCCACATCCCCGATCGCACTGGAGAGTCACAAGAAATGCCCGTCGTGGACATGCGCAGCCGTCCGACCTTCCTGCATCGGTTCTTCGGCGCCGAGCCCGGCACGCCGGAATTCGGCGTCGCCCGCTGGCTGAACGCCCGGGTCGGCAGCCGGGAGGTCGAGCACTTCACCCGCGGCGCGACGATCGCGGGCTTCCGCGCCGAGATGGACGGCGCCGGCATCGACGTCGCCGTCATGGTCGCCCGCTCGGTCCCGGGGGTGCGGGTCTCGAACGACGCGCTGGCGGAGGCCGCCCGGCACGATCCGAAGCGGCTGATCGGCATCGCCTCGGTGGATCCGGTCAAGCTCGGCCGCAAGGCCGCGGTCGCGGAGGCCAAGCGCGCCGTAACCGAGCTCGGCTTCAAGGGGATCAACCTCGATGCCGGCTTCTACCGCGAGGCCATGACGGCCGACGACGACCGCCTGATGCCGCTCTACGACCTGTGCCAGGAGCTCGGGGTCCCGGCCTTCGTGATGTCGGGCCCGACCACCCCGGACCTGCGCCTCAACGATCCCCTGGCGGTCGACCGGGTCGCCCGGACCTTCCCGAAGCTGCCGATCGTGTGCTGCCACGGGTTCTACCCGCGCGTCGCCGACATGGTGGCGGTGGCGTTCCGCAACGCCAACGTCTTCGTCTCGCCCGACATGTACACCTTCGCGCCGGGCGGCGGCCTCTACGTCGAGGCGGCGAACGGCTTCATGAGGGACCAGTTCCTGTTCGGCTCCTCGTTCCCGTTCCGCCCGATGGGCCAGGGCGTGGCGGATTTCCGCGCCCTCGGCCTCTCCGAGGAGGCCCTGGAGGCCGCCTTCTGGCGCAACGCCGACCGGCTCCTCGGGCTCGGCCTCGGGGCTTAGGACGTCCCGGTCTCGACGGCCGGAACCCGCCGCGGGTGCCGGGCGGCCCCTGCCGAGGGGCCGCGCCCTTCGCGCCCCCGGGCGTCAGGCGGCCCGGACGCGGGCCAGGAAGCCGTCGACCGCCCCGCGCAGGTCGGCCGCCTGCCGGGACAGGTCGGCCGCCGCCTGCAGCACCTGGGCGGAGCCCTGGCTCGCCGTGCCGGCCGCCGCGCCGACGCCCGCCATGTGGCCGGAGACGCCCTGGGTGTCCTGCGAGGTCTGCGCGGTGGTCCGCGCGATCTCGGCGGTGGCCGCGCACTGCTGCTCGACCATGGCGGCGATCTCGGCGCCGATCCGCGCGAGGGTGCGGATCACCGCGGTGATGCCGCCGATCGACCGGACCGAGGCCTCCGTGGAACCGGTGATCTCCGCCACCTTGGCGGCGATCTCCTCGGTGGCCCGGGCGGTCTGCTCGGCGAGGTGCTTCACCTCGGCGGCGACCACCGCGAAGCCGCGGCCGGCCTCGCCGGCGCGCGCCGCCTCGATGGTGGCGTTCAGCGCCAGCAGGTTGGTCTGGCCGGCGATCTGCGAGATCATCGCGACGATCTCCCCGATGCTGCCCGCCGCCTGGGCGAGGCGGCGCACCTCCCCGGCCATCCCGTCCGCGTCCCGGGTCGCGGCGGCCGCGAGGTCGGCCGAGGCCCCGACCTGCACGCCGATCTCCCGCACGGAGGCGGTGAGCTCCTCGGTGGCCGCCGCCACCGTGTCGGCCGAGCGCGCGGCCGAATCGGCCGAGACCGCCACCGTCCGGCTGAGGTCCGTGGTGTCCTGGGCGGCCCGGGCCATCCCGTGCGCGGCGGCTTCGAGCCGGCCGGCCGCCGTCGACACCGCCGCCACGATGCCGCCGACCTGGCGCTCGAAGCTGTCGGCGAGGCCCAGCGCGGCGGCGCGCTGGGCGGCCCCGGCCTCTGCGGCGCGGCGCTCCTGCGCGGCCCGGGCCGCGCGGCGCTCGGCGACGCTGTCGCGGAACGCCAGCGCGGCCGCGGCGATCGCCCGGACCTCGCGGGGGCCGCCCGAGGGAACCGCCAGATCCTCCGTCCCCGCGCCGGTCGTCCCCTCTTCGGTCGTCCCCTCGCCCCGGCCGATCGCGGTCAGCACCCGCGCCATCCGGGCGAGGGGCCGGGCGATGGCGGTGCCGAGCCAGGCCGCGAGGCCGGCCGAGAGGGCGAACAGGGCGAGGCCGCCGGCGATCCAGAGGGTCAGCATCCGGTCGGCCCGGGCGCGCACCGCGCCGGCGGCGGCCACGAGGTCGGCGGTGAGCCGATCCTCCACGCCCTTCAGAGCATCGATCCGCTGCGTGGCGAGGCGGAACCACGCGGGGGCGTCGCGGAAGGCCGGGGGCGTGCCCGGCACCGTGTCCTGCGCGAGGGCGCGCAGCCGCGCCACCGCCCGGGCCGGTTCCGCCGCTTCGGCGGCGTCCAGCAGGGCCGCCTGGGGGGCCTCGGCCCCGGCGCGGAACAGGCCCGCATAGGTCGCCTGCTCGGCCGAGAGCGTGGCGAGCCGGCGCGCGGCCGCGAGGTCCAGGCTGCCGGACGCGAAGGCGGCCGAGACGGCGGCCCGCTCCTGGCCGGCGGCCTCCTTCAGCGCCAGGAAGGCCGCGTAGGCGCTCGCCCGGGCGGCGAGGCCGGCCTCATCGATCACCCCGCCCATGGCCCGGACGAGCCCGAGCCCCTCGCCGATCACGCCGGTGTAGAAGGCGGCCGCCTGCGGCGCGCCCGGGCCGAGGGCGTCGATGGCCCGGCGCTCGGCCGCGAGCCCGGTGAGCGCCGCGGCGAAACCGGTGCCGCGGGCCGCGAAGACCGGGCCGAAGCCCGTGGCGCCCGCCATGGCCTCCGGCAGCCCGGCCAGGGCCGCGTCGGTGCGTCCGCGCTGGGCCGCCAGTTCCGGCCCGAACTGCGCGCCCCGCGCGCCCAGGAACAGGCTGGAGGCGCCGCGCTCGCGCTGGGCCTCGTGCACGAAGGCGCTGATCCGCGAGGCGAGGCCGACGAGGCCCTCCACCCGGTCCATCTCGGCACGCCGCGCCCACTGGTCCGACACCGCGAGGCCCGCCGCCCCCGCGAAGGCGAGGCAGGGGGCGAGCGCCACCGCGAGGATGCGGGCGCGGAGCGAGGCGAGGACGGGCATCGGAGGATCTGGGATGGTCCGGCAGGAAACGCTTCACCCTCCGGCCAAGACTTAAAGAACCCGTTATGCGCCCCTCGCCGCCCGCGGCCCGTCCTGCACAATCAAGCGGCGTCCGGGACGGCATCTGCCTGAGCGGCGTGCAAGTCGCCCCAGGTCTTCAGTTCGCGGATGACCGGTTCCAGGGAGCGCCCGCGCGCGGTCAGGCTGTACTCCACCTTCGGAGGCACTTGGGCGTAGACCGTCCGGGTGACCAGACCGTCCGCCTCCATTTCGCGCAACTGGTTCGTGAGCATGCGCTGGGTCACGCTGGTCAGCCGCCGCCGGATCTCGGTGAAGCGCAGGGTCCCCTCCAGCAGGTGGAAGAGGATCACGCCCTTCCACTTGCCGTCGATGAACCGGAGGGTCGCCTCGACGGCGCAGCCGGGGCTGCAGGCGCCGGTGTGGCGGCGGATGCGGGGCATGGCGGTCTCCGACGGTATCGTTTCCGGCACTAGGGGCGTTTTATGTGCGTCCTTGCGGCGCGTGAAGACGGGCGGCATCTCCCGTGGCGACAGGTCGAGGAGAGCACGATGCGCGCCGTCGGATACCGCAAGTCCCTGCCGATCACCGATCCCGAAGCCCTGGTCGATGGCGATCTGCCGCAGCCCGAGCCCGGCCCCCGCGACCTGCTCGTCCAGGTCGAGGCGGTCTCGGTGAACCCGGTCGACACCAAGGTCCGGCGCCGCGCCGAGCCGGAGGCCGGCGGCCTCAAGGTGCTGGGCTGGGACGCGGCCGGGACCGTCGTGGCCACGGGCGCGGAGGTCGCGGGCTTCTCCGTGGGCGACGCGGTGATGTATGCGGGCGACCTCACCCGGCCGGGGACGAACGCCCAGTTCCATTGCGTCGACGCCCGCCTCGTCGGGCACAAGCCGGCGCGCCTCGACTGGGCGCAGGCCGCCGCCCTGCCGCTCACCGCGATCACCGCCTGGGAGACCCTGTTCGACCGGCTCGACACGGGAAAGCCCGTGCCGGGCGCCGCACCGGCGATCCTGATCGTCGGCGGGGCGGGGGGCGTCGGTTCGGTGGCGATCCAGCTCGCCCGGGCACTCACCGACCTCACCGTGATCGCCACCGCGTCGCGGCCCGAGACGGCGCAATGGTGCCGGGATCTCGGCGCCCACCACGTGGTCGACCATTCCAAACCCCTGGCGGCGGAGGTGGCGGCCCTGGGCCTCGGCGCGCCGGGCCTCGTCTTCTCCACGACCAGCACCGATGCCCACCTCGCCGCGATCGTGGAGCTGATCGCCCCGCAGGGGCGGCTGGCCCTGATCGACGATCCCGAGCGCCTCGACGTCGGGCTCCTCAAGCGCAAGAGCCTGTCGCTGCACTGGGAGTTCATGTTCACCCGCTCGATGTTCGGCACCGCCGACATCGCCGCCCAGGGCGCGCTCCTCGACGAGCTCGCCCGCCTCGTTGACGCGGGTCGCCTGCGCACCACCCTGGGTGAGCATTACGGGCGGATCGACGCCGAGAACCTCCGGCGCGCCCACGCGCGGATCGAGAGCGGGCGCGCCAGGGGCAAGATCGTGCTCGAAGGCTTTCCGGCGTGAGGGGGACGGGATGGCGGAAACCGGGATCTTCGACGTGGCGGCGCTGGCGGCGGCCCTGCCCGACAGCGCCGCGACGCTCCTGGCCGACACCTACCTGACCGACCGGGCGGCGGCGAGCGCCCGGGTGTTCCGGGTCTACCGGCCGACCCCGCCGCACTATCACGCCACCTGCGACGAGTACCTGTACTGCCTGTCGGGCCGGGGCACCTTCTGGATGGGCGACCCCACCTCGGTGGCCGCGTTTGGCCCCGGCCAGCTGCTGTTCTTCGCCCGGGGCATCGTCCACGCCATGCCGGAGATCGAGTCCGGCGCGCCGGTGACCTTCCTGTCGATCGACACGCCCCGGCGGGCGCCCACCGACATCGTCTTCGTGAACCCGGAGGACGGCAGTCCGGCGACCTTCATGGCCCGCAACGCGGCCACCTGAGCCTCGGACCGCCGCCGCGGATCTGAGATTCCGACCGGGGCCCCAGACCGGGGCCTCAGACCGGGGGCCTCAGACCCGCAGGGAGCGCCCGGCCGCCGCCACGCCGAGGAGCAGGGCGGCCACGATCAGGAAGGCGGCCGGCAGGCCGAGCCCCTGCGCGGCGAAGCCGATCAGGGCCGGGCCCGCCAGCACCCCGGCATAGCCCAGCGTCGTCACCGCCGGGACCGCCACGCTCTCGGGCATCGCCGTCTGGCGGCCGGCCGCCGTGAACAGGACCGGGACGATGTTGGCGCAGCCCGCCCCGACCAGGGCGTATCCGGCGAGCGCCGCCTCCCAGGCCGGCACCACGACCGAGAGCGCGAGGCCGGCCGCCGCCAGCAGGCCGCCGAGGATCACGACCTTCCGCCGGCCGAGCCGGGCCACGATGGCGTCGCCGGCAAGACGCCCGGCCGTCATCGTGACCGAGAAGGCCGCGTAGCCGAGCGCCGCCCAGGCTGGATCGAGCCCCCGGTGCTGGATCAGGAACAGGGCGCTCCAGTCCAGGGCCGAGCCCTCGGTGAGGAACACCACGAAGCAGAGCAGGCCCAGCACCAGCACGATGCCCCGGGGCAGCGCGAGGGCGGGGCCGCTTCCCCGGGCCCGGCCGGCCGGCAGGATGCCGGGCCACGCGGCCGCGAACAGGGCCGCGATCCCGGCGACCAGGAGCAGCACGCTCCAGCCCGCACCCAGCCCGGCGGCCAGCAGGCCGCTGGCGACCAGCGCCCCCAGGATGCAGCCGAGGCTGTAGAGGCCGTGGAAGCCCGACATCATCGGGCGCCCGCTCGCGCGCTCCACCACCACCGCCTGCAGGTTCATGACGCAGTCGATCGCCCCCATCCCAGCCCCGAACAGCAGCAGCGCCCCGGTGAGCGGCACGAGGCCCGCGCCCACGGCCAGCACCGGCAGGGCGAGGCCGAGCGCGAGCGTCCCGGCGAGCAGGACCGGCCGGAAGCCGAGCCGCGCGGCCGCCGCCCCGGCGCTCGGCATCGCCAGGAGCGAGCCGACGCCGAAGGTGAGGAGCAGCAGGCCCAGTCCCGCCGCGTCGAGGCCGGCGCGGTCCTTCACCAGCGGCACCAGCGGCGCCCAGGTGGCGTTGGCGATGCCGACGATCAGGAACAGCAGCCGGGTGGACAGCCGCTGCGCGCTCGCGGCTCGGTCGTCGGCCCGGCTGGGGGCGGCCGGGGCGGTCAGGTCGAGCGCGGGCATCGGCACCTGTCGAGGATGAGGATCCGGGGGCGGATCCGGCGACGTGGGATCCCGGCTCCCGCGGTGCAACACCGGCCGTGGGCGGGATCTGGCCAAGCGGGGCCGCCCGAGCCGGCCGCGGCCGGGCTCGGCCCCGCCGTCAGCGGAGGACCGCGGGGCGACCCGGGGCCGCACGGCCGCACCGCCTGCGAGGGTTCCGGCGTGCTGCGCGGCGCGATCCTGGCGTGCTGCGCGGCGCGGTCCTGGCGTGCTGCGCGGCGCGGTCCTGGGTTGCATCGCGGCGCGTGCGCGGACGGTCGCGCATTCACGGAGCGGTTGCCGCCGTACGCGTTTCGTTCTAGCAAGGGCGGCGCATGACGGGCCTGCGTCCCGCCGGCCCCACCTTGCCGTCGGCCCCCTCGGGCTCGACATGAGTCGGAGCGGCGGCTGGCCCGTGCGCGAATCCGATCCGGATCCGATCCGACTGCGTCGACGCCTCGAAAGACCGCTGCCCTCATGGCCAAAGCCCAAGCTGGAAGTCGTGCCGCGAGCCGCGCCGGCGCCGCCCAAGCCGCCCCGGCATCCACTCCGGCATCCACTCCCGCACCCGCTCCGAAAGGCGCCGGGAAGGCGGCGTCCAAGGCACCGAAACCCTCCGCCGCCCCGGCATCGCAGCCCAAGCCCGCGCGCGCGGCATCCGAGACGCGCGGCCGACCCGAGGCGGCCGCCGAGTCCGCCGTCGACGCGAAGCTGGCGGCCCTGTTCGACGCCGCGCCGGCGAGCGCCCACGATCGGCGGGTCATCGTGGTCCGGGGGGCCCGGGAGCACAACCTCAAGAACGTCGACCTGACGATCCCCCGGGACAAGCTCGTGGTGTTCACCGGGCTCTCGGGCTCGGGCAAGTCCTCCCTCGCCTTCGACACGATCTACGCCGAGGGGCAGCGCCGCTACGTCGAGTCGCTCTCGGCCTATGCCCGCCAGTTCCTGGAGATGATGTCCAAGCCCGACGTCGACCAGATCGACGGGCTGTCGCCGGCCATCTCCATCGAGCAGAAGACCACCTCCAAGAACCCCCGCTCCACCGTGGGGACGGTCACCGAGATCTACGACTACATGCGCCTGCTCTGGGCGCGGGTCGGCATCCCCTACTCGCCCGCCACCGGCCTGCCGATCGAGAGCCAGACCGTCCAGCAGATGGTCGACCGGGTGCTGGAGCTGCCGGAGAAGACCCGGCTCTACCTGCTCGCCCCGGTGGTCCGCGGCCGCAAGGGCGAGTACCGCAAGGAAATCGCCGAATACCAGAAGAAGGGCTTCCAGCGGCTGCGCGTCAACGGCGAGTACTACGCCATCGACGACGTGCCCAAGCTCGACAAGAAGTTCAAGCACGACATCGACGTGGTGGTCGACCGGATCGTGGTCCGGGCCGACATCGCGGCGCGGCTCGCCGATTCCTTCGAGACCGCGCTGGAGCTCGCCGACGGCCTCAGCGAGATCGTGTTCGCCGACGCCCCCGAGGGCGAGGCGCCCCGGACCATCACCTTCTCGTCGCGCTTCGCCTGCCCGGTCTCGGGCTTCACCATCGCGGAGATCGAGCCGCGGCTGTTCTCGTTCAACAACCCGTTCGGCGCCTGCCCGACCTGCAGCGGCATCGGCCACGAGATGCGGATCGATCCCGAGCTGGTGATCTCCGATCCGGCCCTCAGCCTGAAGCGCGGCGCGGTCGGCCCCTGGGCGAAGTCGACCTCGCCCTATTACGGCCAGACCCTCGACGCGCTGGCCGAGCATTTCGGCTTCAAGACCGGCGTGGCGTGGCAGGGCCTCTCGGAGACGGCCCGCGCCATCGTGCTGTACGGCTCGGGGAACCAGTCGATCCGCTTCGCCTACGACGACGGGCTGCGCAAATACACGGTCACCAAGCCCTTCGAGGGCGTGATCCCGAATCTCGAGCGCCGCTACAAGGAGAGCGACTCGGATGCCGTCCGGGAGGAGATCGGGCGCTTCATGAGCGAGACGCCCTGCGCCGCCTGCGGCGGCAAGCGGCTGAAGCCCGAGGCGCTGGCCGTGAAGGTCGCCATGGCCGACATCGCCGACGCGACCGCCCTCTCGGTGTCCGAGGCGCATCGCTGGTTCTCGGAGCTGCCGGAGAAGCTCACGGCCAAGCAGAATGCGATCGCGGTCCGGATCCTCAAGGAGATCCGCGACCGGCTGAGCTTCCTGGTGGATGTCGGCCTCGAATACCTGACCCTCGCCCGCGGCTCCGGCTCGCTCTCGGGCGGCGAGAGCCAGCGCATCCGGCTGGCCTCGCAGATCGGCTCGGGGCTGACCGGCGTGCTCTACGTGCTGGACGAGCCCTCGATCGGCCTGCACCAGCGCGACAACGAGCGGCTGCTCGGCACCCTCAAGCGCCTGCGCGACCTCGGCAATTCGGTGATCGTGGTCGAGCACGACGAGGACGCGATCCTGCAGGCCGATTACGTGGTCGATGTCGGCCCGGGCGCCGGCATCCACGGCGGCGAGATCATCGCGCAGGGCACCCCCGCCGAGGTGCTGGCCAACCCGGCCTCGCTCACCGCCAAGTATCTGACCGGCGCGATGGCGGTCCGCACGCCGACCGCGCGGCGGAAGGGCCGGAAGGGCAAGCTCGGGCTGTTCGGCGCCCGGGGCAACAACCTCAAGGACGTGGACGTCGAGATCCCGCTGGGCACCTTCACGTGCATCACCGGCGTCTCGGGGGGCGGCAAGTCCACCCTGGTGATCGACACCCTCTACAAGGCCATCGCCAAGAAGCTGAACGGCGCCCTGGAGCACCCGGCCCCCTACGGCCGGCTGGAGGGGCTGGAGCACCTCGACAAGGTCATCGACATCGACCAGTCGCCGATCGGCCGCACGCCGCGCTCGAACCCCGCCACCTATATCGGCGCCTTCACGCCGATCCGCGACTGGTTCGCGGGCCTGCCGGAGGCCAAGGCCCGGGGCTACCAGCCCGGCCGCTTCTCGTTCAACGTCAAGGGCGGGCGCTGCGAGGCCTGCTCGGGCGACGGCGTCATCAAGATCGAGATGCACTTCCTGCCGGACGTCTACGTCACCTGCGACGTCTGCAAGGGCAAGCGCTACGACCGCGAGACCCTGGAGGTGAAGTACCGGGGCAAGTCGATCGCCGACGTGCTCGATTCCACCGTCGAGGAGGCGGCCGAGCTGTTCAAGGCGGTGCCGGCGATCCGCGACAAGCTGGAGACCCTGAAGCGGGTCGGCCTGCACTACGTCCATGTCGGCCAGCAGGCCACGACCCTGTCGGGGGGCGAGGCGCAGCGGGTCAAGCTCTCCAAGGAGCTGTCGAAGCGCGCCACGGGCCGCACCCTCTACATCCTCGACGAGCCGACCACCGGCCTGCATTTCCACGACGTCGCCAAGCTCATGGAGGTGCTCCACGAGCTGGTCGACCAGGGCAACACGGTGGTGGTGATCGAGCACAACCTCGAAGTGATCAAGACCGCCGACTGGGTGATCGACATGGGTCCCGAGGGCGGCGACGGCGGCGGAAAGGTGGTGGCCCAGGGCACGCCCGAGGCGATCGCCCGCGCGACGGCGAGCCATACCGGCCGGTTCCTGCGCGAGGTGCTGGAGCGGCGCCCCGCCCCGCCGGCCGCGCGCCGCAGCGCCGCCGAGTAGCCGCGCGCGCCGTCGGCGCCTGCCGCGCAAGGATTCGCGGCTTGAGCGAACCCGGCAGAATCTGCCGGGTGCCGGCCGCCATCGCCCCGGCTCGGGCGCTGATTCGCGCCGTCCGGCGGCGGACCGGGCCCCGCGCGGGCCGGCCCGGACGCGGATTCGGACCGGTGGGGTGTCCCGGCGGTCTCCGCGATCGCCCGGCCGGGCTTGCCGGATCCTCCCGACCTCGCGGGCGGCAACAGCTTGACCATTCAGCGGTATTTTGCCGGAACGGCCGTCAGGCTCCTGCCTGGGGATAGTGTTGCATCGCCGCAAAAATGAGGCTTTTGCGCAACGGTTGGGCCGGTTTTGGCCTGTCAGCGAGCATTCCACTGTCTTTCCGAGGGTCTCTGTAGAATAGTCGCAGACGTTGAGACGGGCAGGCTCCGTGGGGGCGCTCGACACTTCCGAAGCCGGCGGCCGCGATAGGCGAGCAGACCGGCAGGGATGTGCCGAATGCGGGACGGATGCCGTGGGACCTTGGGAAGGAATGACAAAATGATGAAGAACTGGCTCGCGGCCGGCGCGGTCGCGCTCACGGTCGGCATGACGTCGACCATCGCTCAGGCGCAGACCACCACGATCCCGGGCGAGCAGGTCGGCCTCGCCACCGGCGCGCCCCTGCCCGAGGGCGTCTACGCGCTCAATACCTTCGCCTACCGCCTGACCCCCAATGTCGGGCCCGGCGCCTCGGCGGTCGATGTCGGCGTCAACATCCCCGTCCTCGTCTGGTCGACCCCGCTGGTGCTCGCCGGCGGCCGCGTCGAGCTCCTCCTCGCCCCGCCGACCGTGTTCACCTTCGGTAAGAACCGCGGCGCCAACACCCTCCGCGATATTTCGATCAACGTCGGCACCTTCGTGGGCGGCATCTGGGCCTTCGATCTCGGCAACAACTTCGGCGTCAGCTTGCTCGGCGGTACCTACCTCAACGAGCTGAACGGCGACCGCGGCGTCCTGGTCACCAGAGGCGGTGCTCTGGCGGCCGCTCCGGTGCTCGGGCAGCTCGCCTCGAACACCTACCGCTTCGGCATCGCGGGCAGCTACACCGGCAACGGCTATAACCTGACCGCCAACCTGACGGCGAACATCTACGACTCGCCGGCGAAGTTCCCGGGCTTCAACACGGTCGGCTTCGGCAACACCCGCGGTCCGTTCAACATCTCCGACTCGCTGAACCTCGACCTCACGGCGACCAAGAAGTTCGGCAACTTCGAGATCGGCGCGATCGGCTACGGCACCTACAACTTCGACATCAGCCAGACCAGCCTGGCCGCCGGCAACCGCGGCTACTTCGCCCTCGGCGGCCTGATCGGCTACGACTTCGGCAAGTTCACCGCGCAGGTCTACGCGGCCCGCTACGTGGCGGTGTCCGTGCCGCGCTCCGAGGCCACCGAGGTGTTCGGCCGCATCATCGTGCCGCTCTACTCCCCGACCCCGGCCGCCCCGCCGCCGGCCCCGCTGGTCCGCAAGTACTGAGACGCCGGTTCCCCGCCGCCCGGCGGGGAATCCCGGATCTCCGACAGAGCGTCCTCCGGGACGTCGCACCGTCCGGCGCCGCGCCGGGCGGTGTTTTCGTGTGCGCCGGGCGGTGCGGCCAATGGCCTGCCGCGACGGCCCCGCGGGTGTTGCGGGCGGCCCGAACGTCCTATTGTGAGACGATTTCGCGTGCCCGGCACCGGCCGGCGCGTGCCGAACGAGCCGAAGGACCATCATGGCGACGCAGGGCGAGTGGAAGATCCCCGCGCAGGCCCAGCCCAGGCCTGCGGATTACGGCTACGACCTCGACCGGGCGCTCTCGGCGGTGCTCGCCCTGTCGGCGCGGGTGCCGGAGGGCGCCTTCACGGCCGAGACGCTGGGCACCGAGCGGGCCGGCAACGGCGTGGTGATCCGCGAGGACGGCCTCGTGCTCACCATCGGCTACCTCGTCACCGAGGCCGAGAGCGTCTGGCTGACCACCCGGGACGGCCGCTCGGTGCCGGGCCACGTGGTGGGGTTCGACGCCGCCACCGGCTTCGGCCTCGTCCAGGCGCTGGGCGACCTCGGCGTGCCGGCCCTGCCCCTCGGCCGCTCGGCCGGGCTGAAGACCGGCGACCGAGCGGTCCTGGCCGGGGCGGGCGGGCGCCAGCGCTGCGTCGCCGTCGAGGTCGTGGCCCGGCAGGAATTCGCCGGCTACTGGGAATACGTGCTGGACGAGGCCCTGTTCACCGCCCCCTCCCACCCGCACTGGGGCGGCACCGCGCTGATCGGCCCCGAGGGCGATCTGCTGGGGATCGGCTCGCTGCAACTGCAGCAGGGTGGCTCCGGCAGCGCGCGCCCGATCAACATGGTGGTGCCGATCGATCTCCTGCCGCCGATCCTCGACGACCTCGCCACGCGCGGGCGCGCGAACCGGCCGCCGCGCCCCTGGCTCGGCCTCTACGCCACCGAGAGCGAGGAGGGCATCGTGGTGATGGGGCTGGCCGATGGCGGCCCGGCCGAGTCCGGCGGTCTGCAGGCCGGCGACGTGATCGAGGCGGTGGCGGGCGAGCCCGTGGCGGATCTCGCCGCCCTGTTCCGCAGCGTCTGGGCCCTGGGCGAGGCGGGGGTGCGGGTGCCGCTGACCGTCCGCCGGGACGGACGCGGTATCAAGCTCGCCCTCGTCTCCGGGGACCGGGAGCGGTTCCTGCGGACGCCCTCGCTGCACTGATCGGCCGCACGCAACTTTTGCTGCACCCGCGACGTTGCCCGCGCGCCGCCGCGGGCCTGTCTGAGGCACAACCTCTGGCTCAGCGTCGGTTCAGGCGGCGGCGGCCAATCTCCCGGAACCGGCTGCCGATCCGCCGGACGTGAGTGAGGAGATCCAGTCATGACGATTCTGAGCGCACCGCGCGCGAAGGCGCTCGTTGTGGCCGCCGCGATCGCCGGCGGCCTGGGGCTTGCGGGCTCCGCCCAGGCGGCGGGCGGCTGCGGCCCCGGCTTCCATCCCAATCCCTGGGGCATCTGCCGCCCGAACTGGGGTCCCCGCCCCTACGGATACTGGCGTCGGCCGGCCTATTACGGCGGCTACGGATACGCCCGGCCGCGCCCGTTCTACCGTCCCTACGGCTTCTACGGGCCGCGCCCGTTCTACTGAGCCGCAGGGCCCGTCGCTCGCCTCTCGAGGGCGCCCCGTCCACCGGCGGGGCGCCCTTCGCGCGTCCGGAGGGCGGGTTCCGCATGCGCCCAAAGTATGACCATCCGGAATGCTTGCCGGAATCTTAAGCTCGATATGCAAATCCCGCAGGTCTGATGCTTGAGCTTACGCCTCCTACCGCGCTGCGGCAGGCTTATATGTGCGTTGCACCAACAAGAGGCAGCGATGCGCAACGAGGCGCCATCGTCTGCCCGAGCAGAGGTCACAGCACACCATGTCCGCCGCCCGTAGCGTCCTGACCCGCGTCCGCGCCTATCTCCGGTACCGCGACACCGTTTCCCAGCTTTCCCGCCTCTCGGATCGGGATCTCGCCGATCTCGGCATCAGCCGCAGCGAGATCCGCGGCGTCGCCCGCGTCTGATCCCGGCCCCCGCCTGCCCCATCGCGAGGATTCCGCGACGGAATCTTCGAAGGACCGCCGCCCGTTGATCCGGATGGCGGTCCTTCGCTATTCTGAGACATGACACAGACCATCCACATCGTCGGCGGCGGCCTCGCGGGATCCGAGGCCGCCTGGCAGGTGGCCGAAGCCGGCCACCGCGCCGTGATCCACGAGATGCGCCCGGTGCGCGGCACCGAGGCCCACCAGACCGACAGCCTGGCCGAACTCGTCTGCTCCAACTCGTTCCGGTCCGACGACCCGGAGGGCAACGCCGTCGGGCTGCTGCACCAGGAGATGCGCAGCCTCGGTTCGCTGATCATGCGGGCGGCCGACGCCAACCAAGTGCCGGCGGGCGGAGCCCTGGCGGTGGACCGCGAGGGCTTCGCCGCCGCCGTGACCCGGGCGCTGGAGCGGCACCCGAACGTTACCCTCGTCCGCGGGGAGGTCGCGGGCCTGCCGCCGGAGGAGTGGGGGCCCTGCATCGTCGCCACCGGCCCGCTCACCGCCCCGACGCTCGCCGAGGGCATCCGGGACCTCACCGGGGCCGAGTCCCTCGCCTTCTTCGACGCGATCGCGCCGATCGTCCATCGCGACTCCATCGACATGGACGTGGCGTGGTTCCAGTCCCGCTACGACAAGCCGGGCCCCGGCGGCTCCGGGGCCGACTACCTGAACTGCCCGATGGACCGGGCGCAGTACGACGCCTTCGTGGCGGCCCTCGTGGCGGGGGAGAAGATCGGGTTCAAGCAGTGGGAGGGCACGCCCTACTTCGACGGCTGCCTGCCCATCGAGGTGATGGCCGAGCGCGGGCCCGAGACCCTGCGGCACGGGCCGATGAAGCCCGTGGGGCTCACCAATCCCCGCGACCCGCAGGTCAAGGCCTGCGCGATCGTGCAGCTGCGCCAGGACAACGCGCTGGGCACCCTCTACAACATGGTCGGCTTCCAGACGAAGCTGACCTATGCCGAGCAGGTCCGGATCTTCCGCACGATCCCCGGCCTGGAGCGGGCGGAGTTCGCGCGCCTCGGCGGCCTGCACCGGAACACCTACCTCGACAGCCCGCGGCTGCTCGACGCCACGCTGCGGCTCAAGGCCCGGCCCGCCTTGCGCTTCGCCGGCCAGATCACCGGCTGCGAGGGTTATGTCGAGAGCGCCGCGATCGGGCTGATGGCCGGCCGCTTCGCGGTGGCGGAGGCCGCGGGCGACGCGCTCGAACCCCTGCCCCAGACGACGGCCCTCGGCGCGCTGATCGCCCACATCACCGGCGGCCATATCACCAGTGACCCGTCGGCGGCGGATGGCGAGGCCAAGGCCCCGCGCTCGTTCCAGCCGATGAACGTCAATTTCGGCCTGTTCCCGCCCCTGGCGCAGGCGCCCCGCAACGAGACCGGCCGCCGCCTGCGCGGCCCCGAGAAGGCGGCGCTGAAGAAGCGCGTGCTGACCGACCGGGCCCGGGCCGACCTCGCCGCCTGGATGGCGGGCGCGCAACCGGCGGATTGGCGGCCCGCGGCGGCGGAATAGCGCCAGGCCCGGTGTCGGGAGGCCGGGGCCCCTCGCGGGTGCAGGGCCGCGCCCCGAGGTCGGCCGTCGCCCCGAGAGGCGCTTCGTGGCGCTTCGGGGCGCTTCGCCCGAACGTCGGGGTGCCGCCCCGATACCCCGCTGCGGGGCTCCCGGCCCTTCGGAAGTCCCCCACGCGCACGGGCCTTGCACGGTGCGGGCCTTCGGAACCCGGGCTCCGCATGACCGAGATCGACACCGATGCCTTCCTGGCCGACCTGTACGCCCTGCGCGAGATCGGCCGGTTCCGCACCGGCGTCCACCGGCCGACCTTCTCGGCCGCCGACATGGAATCCCGCCGCTGGCTGATGGCCCGGCTGGAGGCATGCGGGCTGGACGCCGCCATCGACGGGATCGGCACCGTCCTGGGGCGCCATCGCGGGCCCGGCCCGCACCTTCTGGTCGGCAGCCACATCGAGACCCAGAACGAGGCCGGCTGGCTCGACGGAGCGCTGGGGGTCGTGGCCGGGGTGGCGCTCGCCCGCGCCGGGCTGCCGGTCGACGTCGTCGCCTTCGCGGACGAGGAGGGGCACTTCTCCGGCGGCTTCCTGGGGAGCCGCTCGGCGATCGGCGACCTGACCGAGGCCGAGATCGACGCCGCCCGCAACCGCACCGACGGCACGCCCCTGCGCGACGCCCTCGAAGCCGCTGGCCTCGCCGGCCTGCCCCGGATGCGGCTCGATCCGGGCCGCTACCGCGGCTTCCTGGAGATGCATATCGAGCAGGGGACGCAGCTCGAATCCGCCGGCCAGCATCTCGGCGTGGTGAGCGGCATCGTGGCGATCTGGCAGTTCCGGATCGTGTTCGAGGGCAACCAGGACCATGCCGGCGGCACCACCATGGCGGAGCGTCGGGACGCGGGCCTCGCGGCGGTGCGGCTGCTCGCGGCGATCGACCGGGAGTTCCCGAAGGTCTGCGGCCCGCGCAGCACGTGGACCACGGGACGGATCACCCTGGATCCCGGCGGCTTCAGCATCATCCCCGGCCGCGCCGAGGTGTTCTTCCAGTTCCGCGACGTGTCGGTGCCGGTGCTCGAGCGGATGGAGGCCTGCCTGGAGGCGCTGGTGCGCGAATCGAACCGGCGCGAGCGCTGCCCCGCGACCCTGACGGCCCTGGCGAAGGCGGTTCCCGCCCCCTGCGACCCCGGCCTGATGGGCGCCCTCTCGGAGGCCGCCGAGGCCGTCTGCCCCGGAGGCTGGCAGGTGATGCCGTCGGGCGCCGGCCACGACGCCCAGAACGTCGCCCGGATCCTGCCGGCCGCGATGCTGTTCGTGCCCTCGATCGGCGGCATCAGCCACCATTGGGCGGAGGATACCGCCGACGCCGACCTCGCTCTGGGCGTCCGGGCGCTGGGCGCCGCGGCGGCGCGGGTGCTGGCCCGGTGAGCGCCGGGTGAGCGCCGGGTGAGCGCCGGATCGCGGGCGCTGCCCCCGCCGGGACGGCGGGGTGGCGCATCCGCCTGTGCGGTGGCGCCGGCCTCCCCTGCACCGGCCTCGCCGGGGGCGGGCAGATCGCGCCCGACCGCGGTGTCCGGACCCGGCGCGCGCAGCCCCGGATGCGCACGCTGGGAGACGTCGGCGCGACGGAACGGACACGGGCGCCGCCCTGCGCGGCCGATCGAGATCTCGATCCGTCCCGCTACGGGCGTTGCGCTCCTGTTCAATCAGGTCGCGCGGCGGGACAGCCTCGCGCAAGGTCCCGCGTGTTACGGGAATTTGCGTGCTCTGCGGGTCGGATCGTTCGAGGGGAGTCCGTCACCTGCGATACGCGGGTGCATGTGGTTCTGGCGATCAGATGAAGCGCCTTCAGACGCGCGTATTCAATCAGCCCAGATAAAAAGATGTCGGTGACAGGCTATGAGTGTCGCGGCCGTGACGCCTTATTACCGAGAGGATGCGCGGGAACTGTTCTTCGCACATGAGAGCGTGCTCCGGCAGAGCCTGAGGGCGCGGCACATCATGGTCGCGGACGGATACCCGAACCCCGCGGTCGCGACCTGGGATTGCGAACACGTCACCCTGCCCGCGGCCCACCGCGATGCCGGCAACTTCGCCAGGGGGGTGGGGGCCCTGCACGCCTTTCAGAGCGGGGCCGATTATGTCTGCTTCCTCGACGCCGACAACTGGCTTCAGACCAACCATGTCTCGAGCCTCCGCGGGGCGATGGTCCGGTCGGGCGCCGAGATCGGCGTCAGCCGGAGGCTCCTGCGACGCCTCGACCGCAGCGTCCTGGATCCTTTCGACTGGGAGAGCGACGGTGCACGATTCGCCGACACGGGAACGGTCATGCTGAGCCGCGCCGCCATCGAGATCGCGACCTTGTGGGCGACGATGCCGCCCGAACTGAGCGGCGCCGGCGACCGGGTGATCTGGGGGGCCATCAACCAGAGGAACTTCACGATCGTTCGGACCGAGCTGGCGACGACGAACTACAAGACCAAGTGGGCCGTGCACTACACCGGGCGCGGGGAGACGGCGCCGGCGGGAACGGTCGACCTCAGCTATGTCCAGTCATCGGAAGCGTATTGGCAGGCGCTGCCGGATCACGACAAGCGCCGCCTTCTGATGGGGCGGAACTGAGGCGCCTGCGGGGCTGCCGGCGCGGGGGCGGCCCTGACCCGCGGGCGCGCGTGTCCCGGATCCGGACCGGTCTCACCCCGTCGGCACCAGGGACTGGATCGGGATCCAGTCCGGCCGGTATTCCTCCATCCCGCCGGCGATCTTCTCCTCCACGGCGTCGAGGAAGCGTTCCGGGTCGGTGATCGAGCACTGGCGCAGGTCCCAGAAGGCGTAGCGCCACCATTGCACCTTCAGGTAGCGCTCGATCAGCGCGTCGGGGAAGCGCATCTTCACGATCCGGGCCGGGCTCCCGGCCACGATCGCGTAGGGCGGCACGTCCTTGGTCACCACCGCCATGGCGCCGATCACCGCCCCGTCGCCGATGGTGATGTCGGGCATCAGGAAGGCGCCGTGGCCGATATAGACGTCGTTGCCGATGCGCACGCGCTTGGGCCAGAGATAGGGCCCGCAGATCTCGTAATCCTCCGCCCGCGGATCGAGGCGGTCGAACACGGCCGAATGGTGCGTGTAGAACAGCGGCGAGGTCGAGCCGCACTGGACCGGGTGGCTGCCGCGGCCGACCTGCACGCTCTCGCCGATCGAGCAGTAGCGGGCGATGTCGGCGCCGAAATAGTAGCCACTCACCGCGTACGAGAACGCCCCCATGGTGAGACAGTAATCGACGCCCATCCACTTGATGCTGCACGGCGGCTCGAAGGTGCAGTCCTCCGGCAGGCCGAACGGGGCCGGGTGCAGCACCGAGATGCCGCGCTGAAGCATGGTCTGCTTCATGTCCTCGTTGACGGAGATCATGCGGCGTCCTCGTCGATGGGGTGTCGGGTCCCGGCCGGCACCGGGTCCAGGCCGTAATAGTCGCGCATCAGGTCGCCGTATGCGGCGGCCCGGATCGGCACCGCGCAGCGACCGCCGGGCGCGACGTCGACGGCGAGCAGCCGGTCGTTGAAGGCGGCCGGGTCGGCGGCCAGGGCGTAGGGCAGCAGGTGGCCGTTCGGGTGGGCGCGCAGCCGCTCGCCCGGCGCACCGAGGTCGAAGGCCACCACCGGCAGGCCGGTGCGCAGCGCGAGCGTCAGCGCGTACGAGTAGGTCTCCGGCCAGATCGCCGGCAGCAGAACCAGGTCGGCCGCGAGCCGCCAGACGAGGTCCAGCGCCTCATGGTCGCCCTGATAGCGCCCGGTCTGGGCGACGCCGACGCCCTCCAGGCCCACGGCCAGCGCCGGGTCGGAGAAGCCCACGATGGAGAAGTGCAGCGGCAGCCCCCGGTCCCGGGCGTCGGTGGCGAGCGCCTGCAGGAACAGCCCGCCCTTCGTGGCGCTGATCGCGCCCAGCACGGCGATGCGGCGGATCTGTCCGTGCCGCTGGAGGGCGGTGTCGCGCACGGCGCGCTCGGGCTCGAGGTGCGGCCGGACCGTGACGGCGAGGTCCGGGTACACGCCCCGGATCCGCGCCGCCGTGTCGGCGGACGGCGCGAACACCCGCGCGGCGCCCGCCAGGAAGGCCCCGAACGTCGCCCGCCGCGCCCCCGGGTCCGGCTCCTCGAACCCGTCCGCATCCGCGGCCAGGCACGCCCGGCATTCCGCGACCGGGGCCAGCCCGCAGTAGCGCCCGTCCGGCTGCACCAGGTGGTTGCGGTGGCACACCGGCGAGTAGTCGTGCAGCGTCCAGGCATACGGCGCCCCGCAGCCCGCCACCACGTCCATCAGCGCGCCCGCCGCCGACCAGCGCAGCCCCGCCAGCGAGTGCACGTGGATCAGCCGCGGCGCCAGCGCGGCCAGGAAGCCCGCGAGGTCGTCGGCGTCGCGCGGCAGGTACAGGCTGCCGAGGTTGGGCAGGTACAGGAACTCGGGGCTGCGGTAGGAGACGTGGACCTCGAGGTTGCGGGTCCGGTCGATCTGCAGCAGCACCACGCTGGTGCCCTCGGCCCGGGCCTGGGCGATCATGTCGTCGATGTGCCGCTGGATGCCCCCGCCCCAGGCGTGGGTGACGAACAGCAGCGCCCGGCCGGAGAAGTGCCGGGCCAGCCGCGCCCGATCGAGGCGCGCCCGCCCGCGCCGTCCGGGATCGGCCTGGACGAACTGGCCGATCCGGGCCGGGTAGTCGGGGTGCTTGGCCAGAAGCGCGGCCTGGCCCTGGTCGTACTCGCCGCCTTCATCGAGCCCGAACGAGATCTGGCCGGCGTGGTGGACGAACACGTCCTCGGCCAGCAGGTTGACGAACCCGGCCTTGGTGGCGCGCAGGCACCAGTCGTTCTCCTCGCCGTAGCCCTTGCCGAAGGCCTCGGCGTCGAGGGGGCCGACCGCGTCGAGGGCTTGGGCGGTCATGTACATGCAGAAGCCGACGCCGGTGGGCACGGGGACGGCGCGGCCGCGGTTGGCCTGGGCGGCCATGCGGTCGAGGTCGGGCCGGTCGATCTCGAGCGGCATGGTGTTGTTGGCGTTGAAGCGCGGGTAGGAGCAGATCGTGGCGTTGTTGGACAGCGGCGTGACGCTGGCCACGGGCGGGCGGGCGCCGTCCTGCGGGGCCGCGGAGCCGGCGTGGGGCTCGGCG
>NZ_BPQS01000025.1 GCF_022179385.1 Methylobacterium longum
CCATGGACGTGGTCCTGATCGTGCCGGTCGCCATGGAGGAGAAGCTGCGCTTCGCCATCCGCGAGGGCGGCCGCACCGTCGGCGCCGGCGTCGTCGCCGCCATCAACGACTGAGATCCGGTTCGGCGCGCCGCGACGCGCCGCATCGTCGACGCCGGCCTCCGACTCGAGCGGGGGCCGGCGTTCTTTTTCCGGACGGACGTCGAGGCGCTTCCTGCGCGAGGCCCGTGGATCGGGTTCCGGCACGCACCACCGATCCACCCGCGTCCGCGTGCGGCGCCGGCGCAAGGCAGGGATCCGGCGACGGGTACCGACAGGGGCGCCCCCGGATGCACGCCCAGGCGGCGTCCTCCCGTTGCCGGGCGACATCGCTTCCCGCACGCAACCCCAAGCAACCCCTTGCAAGCCGGATCGCGATGAGGCATTGGGCGGTGCGCTAGGAGTGTAGCTCAACTGGTCAGAGCGCCGGTCTCCAAAACCGGAGGTTGCGGGTTCGAGTCCCTCCACTCCTGCCAGACATTCAGCCCGATCCCGCGCGGCGGCCCGGTCGACAAGCCGGGGGAGTTGCGCTAGAGCGAGCCCAATCCGAGATCTGAAGCGACCGTCGGTGCGGACCCATCCGGGTCCTCGGCGCCGACATTCGCATTCCCGGACGCGGTCTCTGCCTCGGGGCCGAACACGCACAGACACTGGCGCCATGGCATCGAACGAAGCGACCAAGAAGGTGGACCTGGTGCGCGGCGCGGCCCGCGGTCCCGCGAACCCGCCGCCGGCCCGGCCGGCCACGCCGGCCCGGGTGCCGCAGAAGCGCGCCACCCCGGGCGAGTTCTTCGCGCAGGTTCGCGACGAGGCCCGCAAGGTCACGTGGCCCAGCCGTCGGGAGACCACCATCACGACCATCATGGTCTTCGTGATGGTCGTGGCCGCGAGCCTGTTCTTCACGGTGGTGGATCAGGCGCTGCGGTTCGTGGTCGGCCTCATCCTGGGCGTCTGAATCGCGGGCGCCCGAGGGCGGCCCGCCGCCGATCGGGGAGGGCCCCGCGGACTTGTCGGAGTTGAACGGAACCGTGTCGAAGCGCTGGTACATCGTCCACGCCTACTCGAACTTCGAGAACAAGGTCGCCCAGTCCATCAAGGATCAGGCGGCTCAGCGCGGGCTGACCGAGCTGTTCGACGAGGTGATGGTCCCGACCGAGAAGGTCGTGGAGGTGCGCCGCGGCCGGAAGGTCGATGCCGAGCGCAAGTTTTTCCCCGGCTACGTGCTGGTGAAGTGCGACCTGACCGACGAGGTCTATCACCTCATCAAGAACACCCCGAAGGTCACGGGCTTTCTCGGCGCCGACAAGTCGAAGCCGGTGCCGATCCCCGACGCCGAGGCCGAGCGGATCAAGGGACAGGTCGCCGAGGGCGTCGACCGGCCCAAGCCCTCGGTGTCCTTCGAGATCGGTGAGACCGTCCGGGTCGCCGACGGCCCCTTCGCCAGCTTCAACGGCACCGTCGAGGAGATCGACGAGGCCCGCTCCCGCCTCAAGGTGGCCGTGTCGATCTTCGGCCGCGCCACCCCGGTGGAGCTCGAATACGCCCAGGTCGAGAAGGCCTGAGGCTCCGGGCTTCGGCGGCCGAGGGGCTGCCCCCACGTTCCGGCCGCCGCTGAGCGGCGGCCGTGACTTTGCCGCTCCCCCCTGAGGAAGCGGCATCATCCGCGGGAGAACCGCCCGGCCTCGCCTCCGGGATCCACGGCTCGCACCGCGACCTGCAACCGTCCGACCCGCCGCGCTTCAGGCCGCGTGGGGGCGGATTCTCATTGGGAGCAGTCCCATGGCGAAGAAGATCACGGGCTACGTGAAGCTTCAGGTCCCGGCCGGCGCGGCGAACCCGTCGCCGCCGATCGGTCCCGCGCTCGGTCAGCGCGGCCTCAACATCATGGAATTCTGCAAGGCCTTCAACGCGAAGACGGCGCAGATGGAGAAGGGCACCCCGATCCCGGTGATCATCACCGCGTATCAGGACCGCTCCTTCACCTTCGAGATGAAGCAGCCCCCGGTCACCTTCTTCCTGAAGAAGGCCGTCGGCCTGAAGCTCGGCAAGAAGCCGGCCTCCGGCTCCAAGACCCCGGGCAAGGGCCCGACCGTCGGCAAGATCTCCGAGGCGCAGCTCCGCGAGATCGCCGAGAAGAAGATGCCCGACCTCAACTGCGACTCGATCGAGTCGGCCGTTGCCATGATCCGCGGCTCCGCCCGGGCCATGGGCCTCGAAGTCACGGCCTGAGGGAGGACATCATGGCTAAGGAAGGCAAGCGCATCCGCGCCGCCCGCGAGGGCATCGAGGTCACGAAGCTCTACGCCCTCGACGAGGCGATCAAGCTCGTGAAGGAGCGGGCGACCGCGAAGTTCGACGAGACTGTCGAGGTCTCGATGAATCTCGGCGTCGATCCGCGTCACGCCGACCAGATGGTCCGCGGCGTCTGCAACCTGCCGAACGGCTCCGGCCGGACGGTGCGGGTTGCGGTCTTCGCCCGCGGCGCCAAGGCGGACGACGCCAAGGCCGCGGGTGCCGACATCGTCGGCGCCGAGGATCTCCTGGAGATCGTGCAGAGCGGCAAGATCGACTTCGATCGCTGCATCGCGACCCCCGACATGATGCCGCTGGTCGGCCGTCTCGGTAAGGTGCTGGGCCCGCGCGGCCTGATGCCGAACCCCAAGGTCGGCACCGTCACCATGGACGTGAAGAGCGCCGTCGCCGGCGCCAAGGGCGGCTCGGTGGAGTTCCGCGTCGAGAAGGCCGGCATCGTCCATGCGGGCGTCGGCAAGGTCTCGTTCGACGCCGACAAGCTCGTCGAGAACATCAAGGCCTTCGCGGACGCCGTCGCCAAGGCGAAGCCCGCGGGCGCCAAGGGCACCTACGTCCAGCGCATCGCCGTCACCTCGACGATGGGCCCGGGCGTGAAGGTCGAGCCGAACACGGTCCTGACCGCCTGATACCGGGCGGATCGTCAGCCCTGCGGAGCGCCCGGCCGGAGACGGCCGGGCGTTTTCCGTTGCGGGGATCTCGAAGGGCGGATGTCCCCCTCGACATCCTGGCGAACCGGGCTACGGCACGCCCGTCTCGGGTTTGGCGCGATCGTGCGCAGGGCCGAGGGCACCGCACCGGGGCCGGGGCCGATGGATTCCGGATCACCCTCGACGGCGCTCCACGCGTCCCGGCCGGGGCGCGGCGAATTATCCCTTGCGGTCCCGTTTGCGGACAGGAATGGGCGCAGCCGAGGCCGATCGCGGGCGCGGCCCGGAGGCAAGCGGCAATCGCGGCTCAGAACCTTCGTGCCTCACGCCATTCTCAACCGCGGAGGGGGCGCCAATCCGAATAGCTGTGCTAGATAGGCCGCCATGCGATGCACCCTGACGGTCACCTCCAAGCGACGCATCCTGTGCGTCTTTCCCGCCTACACACCCTCCTTCGGGACATTCTCCCACGCCTACCCGCTGATGGGCGGCGTCAAGGCGTTCATGCCGCCGCAGGGGCTGCTGCTGATCGCGGCCTACATGCCGGAGACGTGGGAATGTCGGTTCGTCGATGAGAATATCCGCCGCGCCGGCCCGGCCGATTTCGCCTGGGCGGACGCGGTCTTCGTCTCCGGGATGCACATCCAGGAACCGCAGATCCACGACATCCGCGACCGCGCCCGCGCGGCCGGCAAGGTCACGGTGCTGGGCGGGCCGTCCGTCTCGGGCGCCCCGGAGAAGTACGGCGATTTCGACTACCTCCACGTGGGCGAGATCGGCGACGCCACCGACCAGCTGGTCACGCGCCTCGACGCCGACCTGACGCCACCGCCCGCCCAGGTGGTGCTAGAGACCAAGGAGCGCCTCGCACTCGCGGACTTCCCGGCCCCGGCCTACGAGGCGGCGCCGCTCAAGCGCTACCTGATCGGCTCCCTGCAATTCTCCTCGGGCTGCCCGTATCGCTGCGAGTTCTGCGACATCCCGCAGCTCTACGGGCGCCAGCCGCGGCTGAAGAGCCCCGAGCAGATGTGCGCCGAGCTCGACGCGATCATCAGCCAGCCGGGCCACCCGGCGGTGGTCTACTTCGTGGACGACAATTTCATCGCCAACCGCAAGGCGACCCGCGAGATGCTGCCGCACCTGGTGGCGTGGCAGAAGAAGAACGATTACCCGCTCCAGTTCGCCTGCGAGGCGACGCTCAACATGGCCAAGCAGCCCGAGATCCTCGAGCTGATGCGGCAGGCCAACTTCATGACGGTGTTCGTGGGGATCGAGACGCCGGAGACGGAGGCCCTCAAGGGCATCGACAAGACCCACAACGCCGCCGTGCCCATGTACGAGGCCATCGAGACCCTCAATGCCTACGGGCTCGAGGTGACCTCGGGCATCATCCTGGGCCTCGACTCCGACACCGACAAATCCGAGCAGAATCTGATCGACTTCATCGACCGCTCGGCCATCCCCGTGCTGACCATCAACCTGCTCCAGGCCCTGCCCAAGACCCCGCTCTGGGATCGGCTGGAGCGGGAGGGACGGCTCCTGCACGACGCGAGCCTGGAGTCGAACGTCCTGTTCAAGCGCCCGCACGATTCGGTCGTGAAGAGCTGGCGCCGGGCGATCGCGCATGCCTACGAGCCGGACAAGATCTTCGAGCGCTTCAAGCACCAGTGCGCGGTGACCTATCCGAACCGCATCACCACGCCGACCGCCGGCAAGCTGACCTTCACCAACCTGCGGCGCGGGCTGATCCTCGGCTTCAACATCATCACGCGGGTCGGGATCTTCTCGGATTATCGCCGTCCGTTCTGGAGTGCGGCCGGCTACGCGCTGAAGCGCGGGCAGATTGAGGCGGTGTTCAACATGGGCTTCGTGGCCCATCACCTGATCCGCTTCACCCGCGAGGCCCTGCGCGGCGAGCACAACGCCTCCTTCTACGCCGCCAAGGCCGCGGAGGCGAAGGAGGCCCGCGACCGGAGCTGGTGGGAGGCGGCCCGTCGCAAGCTGGCGCCGGAGCGCGAGGCGGCCTAGCGGCGCCGGGCTGGACTCCGGGCCGACCATGGCCGGCTCGGCTCCGCCGCAAGCCCTTGCCTGCGGCGGAAAAGTCGCGCTTCGGCCCTTGGCAGGCGGCTTGCTAGGCTCTATACACCGCGCCTCACGCATTTCATCGTCACTAAGGGAGACGGCCGATCGGCCGGTTTCCGTTCGAAATGTCGCCCGGGCAACCGGGAGGCAAAGGCTGGCAGGATCCGAGGGGCCACGAGCCCCGCGGAGCCTTGCCCGGCCATGTCCTGTCCGAGACTGCAGGTGCCGGTTCGCCGGCTTAATCCCCACCGCCTGCACAGACGGGGAAGACCGAATTTCGAAAAGCCTCGCCTCGGCCCTGGGTCGCGGAGGGGTATCGGTTTGAACCAACTCGCCCGAGGCGGCCTTCCGGGGCACGCGCGGGGACAGGGCCGCGAAGCGTCGTTCGGACGTTCACGGTCTCTAGGCCGAGAGAACGTCCGGGCGGCATGTGCAACCGGCGGGCCCGAATTCGGGTTCCGCCAACCGGAGAGAGCCCAGTGGACCGGACAGCTAAAGCTGATCTCGTCTCGACGCTCAACGGCGTGTTCAATCAGAGCGCCGTCGTCGTCGTGGCCCACTACAAGGGCCTCACGGTCGCCGACATGCAGAAGCTGCGTTCGCAGATGAAGCAGGCCGGCGCCACCGTGAAGGTCGCCAAGAACAGCCTCGCCGGCATCGCACTCGATGGCACCGACGTCGCCTCCATCAAGCCGCTCCTAAAGGGCCCGACCCTGCTCGCCTATTCGGGCGATCCGGTCGCCGCCGCCAGGGTCGCGGTCGACTTCGCCAAGACGAACGACAAGCTCGTGATTCTTGGCGGCGCGATGGGTGCGACCGCCCTGAACCTGGACGGCGTGAAGGCCCTCGCCTCGCTCCCGTCCCTCGACGAACTGCGCGCCAAGATCGTGGGCCTCGTGCAGGCGCCCGCGACGAAGATCGCTCAGGTCGTCAATGCGCCGGCGGCCAAGCTCGCCCGCGTGTTCGGGGCCTATGCCACCAAGGACGAGGCCGCCTGAGGCCCTTCAAAAATCACCCGTTCGAACCGATATCTGAGAGGAATTCAAAATGGCTGATCTTGCCAAGCTCGTCGACGACCTGTCCTCGCTGACCGTGCTCGAGGCCGCTGACCTGGCCAAGATGCTCGAAGAGAAGTGGGGCGTCTCGGCCGCCGCTGCCGTCGCCGTGGCCGCCGGCCCGGCCGCCGGTGGTGGCGCCGCCGCCGTCGAGGAGCAGACCGAGTTCACGGTCGTCCTCGCCGCCGCCGGCGACAAGAAGATCGAGGTCATCAAGGAGGTCCGCGCGATCACCGGGCTGGGCCTCAAGGAAGCCAAGGACCTCGTCGAGGGCGCGCCGAAGCCGGTCAAGGAAGGCGTCGCCAAGGACGAGGCCGAGAAGCTCAAGGCCCAGCTCGAGAAGGCTGGCGCCAAGATCGAGCTCAAGTAAGTCGACGATGGGCCGGTTCCGGCCCGTCAACTCACGGAGGCCCGCTTCGGGCCTGTCGTGACCGGAGCCCGCGGGTGTTGCGCCCGCGGGCTTTAGGCCGCTTCGGCGGATGGTCCCGGAAGGGGCCGGCGAGAGATTCGGTTCGGTGGCGCGGCCCGGCGGGGCGCGCGTCGCGGCCCGGTGCGGGAGGTCCCTTTCGGGAACGCTTCCCCGGGCGAGAGGTACGCGGGTAGGAGCGAGGTCACATGGCCAACACGCTGGTCGGTCGCAAGCGCATTCGGAAGTTCTTCGGCAAGATCAAGGAAGTTGCCGAGATGCCGAACCTCATCGAGGTTCAGAAGGCGTCCTACGACCAGTTCCTGATGGTCGACGAGCCCGAAGGCGGGCGCGGCGACGAGGGGCTGCAGAGCGTGTTCAAGTCGGTGTTCCCGATCTCCGACTTCGCCTCCACGGCCCTTCTCGAATTCGTGCGCTACACCTTCGAGGCGCCCAAGTACGACGTGGACGAGTGCCGCCAGCGCGGCATCACCTTCGCGGCGCCGCTGAAGGTGACGCTCCGCCTCATCGTGTTCGATGTCGATCCCGACACCCAGGCCAAGTCGGTCAAGGACATCAAGGAGCAGGACGTCTACATGGGCGACATGCCCCTGATGACGGAGAACGGCACCTTCATCGTCAACGGCACCGAGCGCGTCATCGTCTCGCAGATGCACCGCTCGCCGGGCGTGTTCTTCGACCACGACAAGGGCAAGACCCACTCGTCGGGCAAGCTCCTGTTCGCCGCCCGCATCATCCCGTACCGGGGCTCCTGGCTGGACGTCGAGTTCGACGCCAAGGACATCGTGCACGTCCGCATCGACCGGAAGCGCAAGCTGCCGGCGACGTCGCTGCTCTACGCCCTGGGCCTCGACGGCGAGGAGATCCTGTCGACCTTCTACAACAAGGTGATCTACGACCGGGACGGCACCGAGTGGCGCGTGCCGTTCGATGCCGAGCGCATGAAGGGCATGAAGGCCACGGTCGACCTGATCGACGCCGATTCCGGCGAGGTCGTTCTCGAGGCCGGCAAGAAGCTCAACGCCCGCAACGCGCGCCAGATCACCGACAAGGGCACCAAGTTCCTCAAGGCGACCGACGAGGACCTCGTCGGCCAGTACATCGCCGAGGATCTGGTCAACGCGCAGACCGGCGAGATCTGGGCCGAGGCTGGCGAAGAGGTCACCGAGAAGCTCCTGAAGAGCCTCGAGGACGTCGGCACCACCGAGCTGCCGGTGCTCGACATCGACCACGTCAACGTCGGTCCCTACATCCGCAACACGCTGGCGGTGGACAAGAATTCCGGCCGCGAGGGTGCGCTGTTCGACATCTACCGGGTCATGCGCCCGGGCGAGCCGCCGACGCTCGACACCGCCGAGGCGATGTTCCACTCGCTGTTCTTCGATTCCGAGCGCTACGACCTCTCGGCGGTCGGCCGCGTGAAGATGAACATGCGCCTCGACCTTGATGCCGCCGACACCGTGCGCACGCTCCGCAAGGAGGACATGCTGGCGGTGGTCAAGGCGCTCGTGGAGCTGCGCGACGGCAAGGGTGAGGTCGACGACATCGACCATCTCGGCAACCGCCGCGTCCGCTCGGTGGGCGAGCTCATGGAGAACCAGTACCGCCTGGGCCTCCTGCGCATGGAGCGCGCCATCCGCGAGCGCATGAGCCAGGTCGACATCGACACGGTCATGCCGCAGGACCTGATCAACGCGAAGCCCGCGGCCGCCGCCGTGCGCGAGTTCTTCGGCTCGTCGCAGCTGTCGCAGTTCATGGATCAGACCAACCCGCTCTCCGAGGTGACGCACAAGCGCCGCCTGTCGGCCCTCGGCCCGGGCGGTCTGACCCGCGAGCGCGCCGGCTTCGAGGTGCGCGACGTGCACCCGACCCACTACGGCCGCATCTGCCCGATCGAGACGCCGGAAGGCCCGAACATCGGCCTGATCAACTCGCTGGCCACCTTCGCGCGGGTGAACAAGTACGGCTTCATCGAGACCCCGTTCCGCCGCGTGCGCGACGGCGTGGTCACCAACGAGGTCGCGTACCTGTCGGCCATGGAGGAGGCGAAGTACTACGTCGCCCAGGCCAACGCCCAGATGGACGAGAACAAGAAGCTGACGGAGGACCTCGTGGTCTGCCGCCGGGCCGGCGACGTGATCGTCGTGGGCCCTGAGCGCGTCGACCTCATGGACGTCTCGCCCAAGCAGCTCGTCTCGGTCGCCGCGGCGCTGATCCCGTTCCTGGAGAACGACGACGCCAACCGCGCCCTCATGGGCTCGAACATGCAGCGCCAGGCGGTGCCGCTGGTCCGCGCCGACGCCCCGTTCGTGGGCACCGGCATGGAGGCGGTGGTCGCCCGGGATTCCGGCGCCGCCATCGCGGCCCGCCGGGCCGGCATCATCGACCAGGTGGACGCCACCCGTATCGTCATCCGCGCCACCGAGGAGGCCGACGCCAACAAGCCGGGCGTCGACATCTACCGCCTACAGAAGTTCCAGCGCTCCAACCAGTCGACCTGCATCACGCAGAAGCCGCTCGTCCGCGTCGGCGAGTTCGTGAAGAAGGGCGAGATCATCGCCGACGGTCCCTCGACCGAGTTCGGCGAGCTGGCGCTCGGCCGGAACGTGCTCGTCGCGTTCATGCCGTGGAACGGCTACAACTTCGAGGACTCGATCCTGCTCTCCGAGCGGATCGTGAAGGATGACGTGTTCACCTCGATCCACATCGAGGAATTCGAGGTGATGGCCCGCGACACCAAGCTCGGGCCGGAGGAGATCACCCGCGACATCCCGAACGTTTCGGAAGAAGCGCTCAAGAACCTCGACGAGGCCGGCATCGTCTACATCGGTGCCGAGGTGAACGCCGGCGACATCCTCGTCGGCAAGATCACCCCGAAGGGCGAGAGCCCGATGACGCCGGAGGAGAAGCTGCTCCGCGCCATCTTCGGCGAGAAGGCCTCGGATGTGCGCGACACCTCCCTGCGGGTTCCGCCGGGCGTCACGGGCACGATCGTCGAGGTCCGGGTGTTCAACCGCCACGGCGTCGACAAGGACGAGCGCGCCCAGGCGATCGAGCGCGAGGAGATCGAGCGCCTCGCCAAGGACCGCGACGACGAGCAGGCGATCCTCGACCGCAACACCTACGCCCGCCTGGCGGACGTGCTGATCGGCCAGGCGCCGGTGGCCGGCCCGAAGGGCTTCAAGAAGGACACCACGCTCACCCGCGAGCTGATCAACGACTACCCGCGCTCGCAATGGTGGCAGTTCGCCGTCATCGAGGACCGTCTCATGACCGAGATGGAGGCGATGCAGAAGCAGTACGACGAGTCGAAGAAGCGCCTCGAGCAGCGCTTCCTCGACAAGGTCGAGAAGCTGCAGCGCGGCGACGAGCTGCCCCCCGGCGTCATGAAGATGGTCAAGGTCTTCGTGGCGGTGAAGCGCAAGATCCAGCCCGGCGACAAGATGGCCGGCCGTCACGGCAACAAGGGTGTCGTGTCGCGGATCGTGCCGATCGAGGACATGCCGTTCCTCGAGGACGGGACGCATGCCGACATCGTGCTCAACCCGCTGGGCGTGCCCTCGCGCATGAACGTCGGCCAGATCCTGGAGACGCACCTGGGCTGGGCGGCTGCGGGCCTGGGTCGCAAGGTGTCGAAGGCGGTGGATGCCTATCTGAAGTCGCAGGACATCGCGCCGCTGCGGGAGGAGATGACGGCGATCTACTCCCCGGGCGAGCTCGACGGCCTGACGGACGAGGAGCTGGCCGAGGCCGGCAACAACGTCCGCCGCGGCGTGCCGATGGCCACTCCGGTGTTCAACGGCGCCAAGGAGGCCGACATCGAGCAGATGCTGGAGATGGCCGGGCTCGACCGCTCGGCGCAGTCGACGCTCTACGACGGGCGCACCGGCGAGCCCTTCGACCGCAAGGTCACGATGGGTTACATCTACATGCTGAAGCTCCACCACCTCGTGGACGACAAGATCCACGCGCGCTCGATCGGTCCGTACTCCCTCGTCACCCAGCAGCCGCTGGGCGGAAAGGCGCAGTTCGGCGGCCAGCGCTTCGGCGAGATGGAGGTCTGGGCGCTGGAGGCCTACGGCGCGGCCTACACGCTGCAGGAGATGCTCACGGTGAAGTCGGACGACGTGGCCGGCCGCACCAAGGTCTACGAGGCGATCGTCCGCGGCGACGACACCTTCGAGGCCGGCATCCCGGAGAGCTTCAACGTGCTCGTCAAGGAGATGCGCTCGCTCGGCCTCAACGTCGAGCTCACCTCCTCCAAGAAGGCGGCGAACGATCAGCTTGAGCCGCCGGCGGACGCGGCCGAGTAGATCTGAGAACCACACCTCCCGTGGCGGCTTCGGGCCGCCACGGTCGAGCGGGGAGGGGAAGGGCCTTCCGGATTTGACGACGGTGAGCAGCGCCCGCGCGGGGCGCGGCGCCGGATCTTTTTCAGGACACGGTGGCCCGGCGCGGGGCTGTCGGCGTCAACAAGGAGCGGATCATGAACCAAGAGGTCATGAACCTTTTCAACCAGCAGGCCACGCCGGTCAGCTTCGACCAGATCAAGATCTCGATCTCGTCCCCGGAGAAGATCCTCTCCTGGTCGTACGGCGAGATCAAGAAGCCCGAGACCATCAACTACCGGACCTTCAAGCCCGAGCGCGACGGCCTGTTCTGCGCGCGCATCTTCGGGCCGATCAAGGACTACGAGTGCTTGTGCGGCAAGTACAAGCGCATGAAGTACAAGGGCGTCATCTGCGAGAAGTGCGGCGTCGAGGTCACCCTCGCGCGCGTCCGGCGCGACCGCATGGGTCATATCGAGCTGGCCGCCCCGGTGGCGCATATCTGGTTCCTCAAGTCGCTGCCCTCGCGCATCGGCCTGTTGCTCGACATGGCGCTCAAGGACCTCGAGCGGATCCTGTACTTCGAGTCGTACTGCGTCATCGAGCCGGGCCTCACCCCCCTGAAGGAGCGTCAGCTCCTGTCCGAGGAGGAGTACCTGCGCGCCCAGGAGGAGTACGGCGAGGATAGCTTCACCGCCATGATCGGCGCCGAGGCCATCCGGCGCATTCTGCAGGAGCTCGACCTCGACAAGATCGCCAACGATCTGCGCGAGGAGATCGCGGTCACGACCTCGGAGCTGAAGCCCAAGAAGCTCCTGAAGCGGCTCAAGATCATCGAGGCCTTCCAGATGTCCGGCAACAAGCCGGAATGGATGATCCTGACGGTCGTGCCGGTGATCCCGCCGGACCTGCGTCCGCTGGTCCCGCTGGACGGCGGCCGCTTCGCGACCTCCGACCTCAACGACCTGTACCGCCGGGTCATCAACCGCAACAACCGCCTGAAGCGGCTGATCGAGCTTCGTGCCCCCGACATCATCATCCGCAACGAGAAGCGGATGCTGCAGGAGGCCGTCGACGCCTTGTTCGACAACGGCCGCCGCGGCCGCGTCATCACGGGTGCCAACAAGCGCCCGCTGAAGTCGCTCGCCGACATGCTGAAGGGCAAGCAGGGCCGGTTCCGCCAGAACCTGCTCGGCAAGCGCGTCGACTACTCGGGCCGCTCGGTCATCGTGGTCGGTCCGGAGCTGAAGCTGCACCAGTGCGGCCTGCCCAAGAAGATGGCCTTGGAGCTGTTCAAGCCGTTCATCTACGCGCGCCTCGACGCCAAGGGCTTCTCCGCCACGGTGAAGCAGGCCAAGAAATTGGTTGAAAAGGAGAAGCCGGAGGTCTGGGACATCCTCGATGAGGTGATCCGCGAGCACCCGGTGATGCTGAACCGCGCGCCGACGCTCCACCGCCTCGGCATCCAGGCCTTCGAGCCGAAGCTGATCGAGGGCAAGGCGATCCAGCTGCACCCGCTGGTCTGCGCCGCGTTCAACGCCGACTTCGACGGCGACCAGATGGCCGTGCACGTCCCGCTGTCGCTCGAGGCGCAGCTGGAAGCGCGCGTCCTGATGATGTCGACGAACAACATCCTGCATCCGGCCAACGGTCAGCCGATCATCGTGCCCAGCCAGGACATCGTTCTCGGCCTCTACTACCTGTCGATCGTGGCCGAGGGCATGCCGGGCGAGTTCAAGGCGGACAACGCCAAGAACCCGATGCAGGGCGTCTACGGCGACATGGGCGAGCTGGAGCACGCCCTGGCCGCCAAGGCCGTGTCGCTGCACACCAAGATCAAGTGGCGCTGGACGGGCATCGGTCCGGACAATCAGCCCCTGATCAAGACCTACGAGACCACGCCGGGGCGGGTGATCCTGTCCGGCGCCCTGCCGAAGCACGCCAAGGTGCCCTTCGAAGTCGTCAACAAGCTGATGACCAAGAAGGAGATCTCGGCGATGATCGACACCGTCTACCGCCACTGCGGTCAGAAGGAGTCGGTGATCTTCTGTGATCGGATCATGGCGCTCGGCTTCAACCACGCGTTCAAGGCCGGCATCTCGTTCGGCAAGGACGACATGGTCGTGCCGGAGAACAAGTGGTCGATCGTCGACACGACCCGCGCGCTCGTGAAGGACTACGAGCAGCAGTACAACGACGGCCTGATCACCCAGGGCGAGAAGTACAACAAGGTGGTCGATGCCTGGGCCAAGTGCTCGGACAAGCTGGCCGCCGAGATGATGGGCCGCATCTCCGCGGTCCAGAAGGACGAGCACGGCGCCGACAAGCAGATCAACTCGATCTACATGATGAGCCACTCCGGCGCCCGCGGCTCGCCCGCCCAGATGAAGCAGCTCGCGGCGATGCGCGGCCTCATGGCCAAGCCGTCGGGCGAGATCATCGAAACCCCGATCATCTCGAACTTCAAGGAAGGCCTGGACGTTTTGGAGTACTTCAACTCCACGCACGGTGCCCGTAAGGGCCTGGCCGACACCGCCCTGAAGACCGCCAACTCCGGCTACCTGACCCGCCGCCTCGTCGACGTGGCCCAGGACGCCGTGATCCGCGAGGTGGATTGCGGCACGACCAACGGCATCAAGATGCGCGCCATCGTCGATGCCGGCCAGGTCGTGGCGACGCTGGCCACCCGCATCCTGGGCCGCGCCACGGCCGAGGATCTCGTGGCCGCGGACGGCACGGTGATCGTCAAGACCGGCGAGACCATCGAGGAGCGTCACCTGCCGGCGATCAACGCCGCCGGCATCCAGGAGGTGAAGATTCGCTCGGTGCTGGTCTGCGCCACCAAGAGCGGCGTCTGCGCCACCTGCTACGGGCGCGACCTCGCCCGCGGCACGCCCGTCAACATGGGCGAGGCCGTCGGCGTCATCGCGGCGCAGTCGATCGGCGAGCCGGGCACGCAGCTGACGATGCGCACCTTCCACATCGGTGGTGCGGCCCAGATCGCCGACTCGTCGTTCATCGAGTCGAGCTTCGAGGGCACGATCAAGATCCGCAACCGGGCGATCGCCAAGAACTCCGATGGCGATCTGATCGCCACCGGCCGCAACGTGGCGGTGGTCGTCGTCGGGTCGGACGGGGTCGAGCGGGCGGTCCACCGCCTGCAGTACGGCGCCAAGCTCCGGGTCGACGAGGGTGACAAGATCAAGCGCGGGCAGCGGATCGCCGAATGGGATCCCTACACCCGTCCGATCCTCACCGAGGTCGACGGCCTCGTGGCCTACGAGGATCTGGTCGACGGCCAGTCCATGACCGAGACCACCGACGAGTCGACCGGCATCGCCAAGCGCGTCGTCGTCGACTGGCGTGGTTCGGCCCGGACCTCGGACCTGAAGCCCGCGATGGTCGTGGTCGATCGGGACGGCAAGGCGCTCAAGCTGCCCCGCGGCTCGGACGCCCGCTACTTCCTGCCGGTCGACGCCATCATCGGCTTCGATCCGGGTGCGAAGGTCAACGCCGGCGACATCCTGGCCCGCGTCTCGACCGACTCGGCCAAGACCCGCGACATCACCGGCGGTCTGCCGCGGGTGGCGGAGCTGTTCGAGGCCCGGCGCCCGAAGGACGCGGCGATCATCGCCGAGAAGTCGGGCACCATCGCGTTCGGCCGCGACTACAAGAACAAGCGTCGGCTCACGCTGACGCCGCATGACGGCTCGGAGGCGGTCGAGTACCTGATCCCGAAGGGCAAGCACATCCACCTGCAGGACGGGGACGTGGTCGAACTCGGCGATTACATCGTCGACGGAAACCCGGCTCCGCACGACATCCTGGCGATCAAGGGCGTGGAGGAACTCGCGGCCTACCTCGTCAACGAGATCCAGGAGGTCTACCGGCTCCAGGGCGTGTCGATCAACGACAAGCACATTGAGGTGATCGTCCGCCAGATGCTGCAGAAGGTCGAGGTGACCGACGGCGGCGACTCGGACATCCTCGCGGGTGACCAGATCGACCGGACGGAGCTGACCGACTTCAACGAGAAGCTTCTGTCCGAGGGCAAGAAGCCGATCCAGGGCGTCCCGGTCCTGCTCGGCATCACCAAGGCGTCGCTGCAGACGAAGTCGTTCATCTCGGCGGCCTCGTTCCAGGAGACCACCCGCGTCCTCACGGAGGCGGCGGTCAACGGCAAGGTCGACACCCTGGAAGGCCTCAAGGAGAACGTCATCGTGGGCTCGCTGATCCCGGCCGGCACCGGCTCGATGGTGGCGGATATCCGTTCCATCGCCCGCCGTCGTGACGCGATGATCCTGCAGCAGAAGCAGTCCGAGAGCGGCGCGATGCCGGTCGAGGAGCTTCCGCCCGCCGCGGCCGAGTGAGGCAGGCGGCAGAACCAAAGGAGAGAGGGCGGCCTTCGGGCCGCCCTTTTTCGTTCCCGGGGTACCTCGGCCACACGTCGCCCTCGGACCCGCCGGCATTCGCCCGCGGCCCGGGCGGGGGCGGTCGCTGGCACCACGATCCCGCAGGATCTCGGCGCCTCCGCGATTCCGGATTCGGGCGCCGCTCCGCAGCGTCGGAACACCCCCTGACGAGGATGGAGGCTGTCCGCCGCCCGGCGCGGGACGGCGCCCACGCCGCCGGCTTAACCGGCCCTCAACCATGTCGGGCGATAAATCCCGCACGGCCGCACAAAGACCCTGGAAACGGGGAGGCTGGGGTCGGTTCGGGTGCGTGAGTACGGGTCTGGCGTTGTGGGAACGAGACGAGGACGACGGGAATCGAGCCTGCGATGGCTCTCGGCGGCCATGACGCCCTGGATGGTCGGGCTCGGCCTCCTAGTGTCGTTCACCGCGGATGCCGGGACGGAGAACGCCATCGGGTCGAGTCGCCGCGGCGTGATCGATGCCAACACGGTGCCGGCGCTGCCGCCCGGCACCCTCCTGATCGGTGCCGGCCTGCGCCGTCTCGGCGACGAGCCGCCCCAGGCGGAGTTCAAGACCGGCGCGCACGTGTTCCCCGTGGTCCAGCGGGCCGGCAAGGGCAACCCGACGCGGCCCCCGGCCGCGAGCTTCGCCCGCCGGGCCGCCGCCCTGCGCGAGTCCGGGGCCGCCCTTCTGTTCGGCGACGTGACCGGCAGCGTCAGCGGCGTGCTGACCCAGGGCTCGGCGGTCTGGGATCCGGATTCGGAGCCGGAGGCCGCCTTCGTGCCCGTCCCCGATCTCGGCCTGACCACCGGCGCCGGCAGCGCCGCCTCCACGGGTGCGGGAACGGCCGATCTCACCGAGGACGGCGACCCCGCGCGCTTCGACGGCTCGACGCCGCCGGTGCCCCGGGCGGTCGCCCTGTCGTCCACCACTCCGGCACCCGCGGACGCGATCCCCGTGGAAGTCGCCGCGGCCAGCCTCGCGCTGCCCGATTTCGCGATCCGCACCGAGCGCCCGGACAGCGTCCAGCCGGTGCCGGAGGACGCGCGGCGGCGCTACGCCGACCTGATCGACCCGGAATCCCTCGACAAGGAGCAGCGCTGCCTGTCGGAGGCCGTCTATTTCGAGGCGCGCAGCGAGCCGGAGGCCGGTCAGGCCGCCGTCGCCCAGGTGGTGCTCAACCGCGTCAAGAGCGGCCTCTATCCGAGCAGCGTCTGCGGCGTCGTCTACCAGAACCGGCACCACTACATGGGCTGCCAATTCTCCTTCGCCTGTGAGGGCAAGTCGCTGCGCATCACCGATGCCGGCGCCTGGGAATCGGCGACCCGCATCGCCCGCTCGGTGATCGAGGGCCGGACCTACCTCGCCGAGGTCGGCGCCGCGACCCACTACCACGCCGACTACGTGCGGCCGGGCTGGTCACGCCGCCTGCGCAAGATGGACGTGATCGGCCGGCACATCTTCTACCAGCTGCGCGCCGGCCAGACCTGAGACGATGCAGACCGCGCCGGACTTCATAAGAGAGACTATCGTTAATCAGAACAATGCTACCTAGGTAGGCGACGACTAAGCAGTCGAAATCAAGGGTTAATTTTACCTTCGTTCCCGATAATGCTTGCGAGTCGGGCAACGACTCTGGCCTCTGGTACGTCGAGACGAGCGCCGCCATCGCGACGCTTCTCGCTGTATCGCGTACCAGAGGACTTCCATGACCGCGCCGGTCGCTCGCACCGCCCTTCTCGCCGCCGCCCTGGGCGGCCTGATGCTCGCCGCACCCGCCCAGGCCGGCGGCTGCTACGGAACCGAATGCTACCGCCACGTGGTCACGCCGCCGGTCTACGACACCGTGCAGGAGAACGTGCTGGTGCGTCCGCCGCGCACGGTCTACCGGACCACCCCGCCGGTCTACGACACCGTGTCCGAGCGCGTGATGGTCTCGCCCGGTGGCCGGTTCTGGCAGACGAGCCGGGGCCCCGGCGGTGAGCTGATCGGCTGCTGGGTCACCACGCCGCCGCGCTTCGCCGTCCGCACCCGGACCGTACTGGTGCGTCCGGCGCAGTCGATCCCCGAGACCATCCCGCCGGAATACGCGAGCGTCAGCCGCCGAGTCCTGGTGGCGCCGGCCCGTGCCGGCTGGGTGCCGGCCGGCGGCTACGGCGGCTACGGCTATCGTCCGGCCGCCTATGGCGGACCGCTGGTCGGTTCGATCCCGGACGCGATGGGCATCACCGGGGCCAGCGCGTCGGATATCGGCGTCGGTCTCGGCTTCTCCTACGGCAGCCGTTACGAAGGGTACTGATCCCGGCCCGGCCGCCTTGATTCCGGGCGTCCCGGCGACACCTCACCGCCCAACGCAGGAGGTGTCGATGGGGACGTTCAAGGCCTGGGTGGTCGAGAAGAGCGAGGCCGGCCAGAATCTGGCCTTCCGGGACTTCGACGACGCCGACCTCATGGACGGCGACGTCACCGTGCGGGTCACGCACTCCACCCTGAACTACAAGGACGGTCTCGCGCTCACCGGCACGTCACCCGTGGTCCGTCGCTTCCCGATGATCCCCGGCATCGACTTCTCCGGCGTGGTCGAGACGTCGGACCATCCCGAGTACAAGCCGGGTGATTCGGTGGTGCTCACCGGCTGGGGCGTCGGCGAGACGCATCTCGGCGCCTACGCGCAGCGTGCCCGGGTCAAGGGCGACTGGCTGGTGCCGCTGCCCCAGGGGCTTACCCCCGAGCAGGCCATGGCGGTCGGCACCGCCGGCTACACCGCGATGCTGTGCTGCATGGCGCTCGACGCGCACGGGGTCACGCCCGGCCACGGACCGGTGATCGTCACCGGCGCCTCGGGCGGCGTCGGCTCGGTGGCGGTGGCGCTGCTGGCGCGGGCGGGCTGGCACGTGATCGCCTCCACGGGCCGGGATGGCGAAGCGGATTACCTCAAGGGGCTCGGCGCCGCCGAGATTCTCGACCGGGCCGAATTGGCGAAGCCCGGCAAGCCGCTCGGCAAGGAGCGCTGGGCGGCCGGCATCGATGCGGTCGGCTCGACCACGCTCGCCAATGTGCTGGCCATGACCAAGGCCGACGGCGCCGTCGCGGCCTGTGGGCTGGCGCAGGGCATGGACCTGCCGACCTCGGTGGCCCCGTTCATTTTGCGCGGCGTCTCGCTGCTCGGCATCAACAGCGTCACGACTCCGCAGAAGAAGCGCCGCGAGGCCTGGGCGCGGCTCGCTCGCGACCTCGACCTCGGCAAGCTCGCCGCCATGACGAGTCGCGTCCGCCTGGAGGAAGTCGGCCGGCTCGGTGCGGAGATCCTGGCCGGCAAGGTCCGGGGCCGGACCGTGGTGGAGGTAGGTTAAATCCCGCCTGCATGGAACCGCTGCCGTTCCAGCCTTGTTTTTTGCTTCATGAGCGTTGCATTCGTCAAAGAGCCCGAGGGCGGGGAAGCTTTCGAGAACCTGCCCGACCGGCCGATCTCGCCCCATACCAACTTCGTTACGCCGGAAGGCCTCGCGCAGATCGAGGCCGAGGTCGCGCGCTTAGAGAAGGAGGTCGCGTCCCTGGATCCCGCCGACAAGGCCGAGGATTCCCGGATCGGACGCGACCTCCGCTACTGGGCCGCGCGGAAGAACACCGCGCAACTCGTGGAGGCCAAGGGGGGCGACACGGTTCAGTTCGGCTCGACCGTCACGGTGCTGCGGGAAGACGAGTCCGGCAAGGAGACGCGCCAGACCTTCCACATCGTCGGCGAGGACGAGGCTGACCCGCACAAGGGTTCGATCTCCTACGTGGCGCCCCTGGCCCGCGCGCTCACCGGAAAGACGGTGGGCGACGTGGTCGAGGTCAACGGCCACGAGGTCGAGTTGGTCGAGATCCGCTGAGCCCGTTCAGCCGCCCGCGAAGCGCGGCCGCAACGGCAGGATCGCCTCCGCGACATGCTCCATGAAGACCCGGACCCGCGCCGCGTGGCGCAGATCCGGATGCGTCAGCACCCAGAGGTCGGCGCCGAGTTCCGGGTGCGGACCCGACAGGCGGCGCAGCGCCGGATCGGCATCGGCGGTGAAGCAGGGCAGGGGGCCGACGCCCAGGCCTGCCAGGATCGCGGCGTCGAGCCCGGTGACGGTGTTGATCCGCAGCCTGATCCGGTCGGCCGGCGCCCGCGCCGCCACGAACGGCGTGAACGAGCCTCCCGCCACGCTCGGGCCCGGGCTGACCCAGTCCTCCACCGCCAAGTCGCCGTAGTCGCGCGTGGCCAGGCCGTAGACGGCCCAGGCCACCGCGGCGAGCCGGCGCCCGACCAAGGTCTCGCTCGGGTCGCGGGTCACCCGGATCGCCACGTCGGCGTCCCGCCGCGACAGGTTGAGGGCGTCCTCGGACAGGATCAGGGCGATCCGGATGTCCGGATAGCGCGCACCGAACGACGCCAGCATCGGCATGAGCAGGTTCGACGCGAAGCCGGCCGGCGCGGTCACGCGCAACTCGCCCGACGGCGTGTCGCCGCGGCCCGCCGCCACCCGCTCGAACCGGGTGATGTCGTCCTCGATCCGGGTCGCCGCCTCGATCATCGCCCGCCCGCAGGCGGTCGGCACGTAGCCGGTGCGCAGGCGGTCGAACAGCCGCGTTCCGAGCGTGGCCTCGAGCGCCGAGAGCCTGCGGAAGGCCGTGGAATGGTTGATCCCGAGCCGTGCGGCGGCGGCCGTCAACCCCGCACAATCCGACACCGCCTTAACGAAACGGAACTCGTCCCAATCCAGCGGCACGACGGTATCCTTGCTCTGGTGCAAACCCAGTTTTGCACCAGAGGGCATTTTTGCAAGCAGCGAAACGCGTCATGGAGGAGCACCGCGCCGCCGGTGATCCGGCCGGCGCATCGTCACGCACGCGGGAGAATCACCCCATGGCCAAGGTTCTGGTCCTGTACTACTCAAGCTACGGGCACGTAGAGCAGATGGCCTACGCCGTCGCCGAGGGCGCCCGGGAGGCCGGCGCCGAGGCCGTAGTGAAGCGCGTGCCGGAACTGGTGCCGGAGGAAGCGGCCCGGCAGAATCACTTCAAGCTCGATCAGGCGGCGCCGATCGCCACCGTGGCCGAACTCCCCGATTACGACGCGATCATCTTCGGGACGCCCACCCGGTACGGCAACATGGCCTCGCAGATGAAGCAGTTCATCGACCAGACCGGCGGGCTCTGGATGAAGGGTGCGCTGGTCGGCAAGGTCGGATCGGTCTTCACCTCCACCGCCTCGCAGCACGGCGGCCAGGAGACGACCCTGACGAGCTTCCACACGGTGCTGTTCCACCACGGGATGGTGGTGGTTGGGCTGCCCTACAGTTCCCAGGGGCAGGCCGGGGTCGAGGCGGTCAAGGGCAACACGCCCTACGGTGCCAGCACCATCGCGGACGGCGACGGCTCGCGCCAGCCCAGCGCCGTGGAGCTGGAGGGCGCCCGCTTCCAGGGCCGCCACGTCGCTGGGATCGCCGCCAAGCTCGCCTGACGGGAAACCCCTCCCTCAGCAGCGCCCAAGAAAAAAGGCTCGGATTGCTCCGAGCCTGAAGGGGAAAAGGCCAATGGGGGCTGAGAAGGCCTTCGTGATCAATAAACGGGCGGCAGACAGGTCCGTTCCGCGGATGGCGAAAAAAATCTTCGCCGTCAGCGCGGGGCGGCGGCCCGGGCGAGGCGGTCGCGGATCGCTTCGCCCAGGCCCTCGGACGGGATCGGCGCCACCGCGATGGTGGCGGCTCCCGAAGCATCGAGGTCGCGCAAGGCTCCGAACAGCCGGGCCGCCGCCTCGGCCAGATCGGCCGCCGGGCTGAGATTCCGGACCGCGCAGGCCTGCTCGTGGCCCGAGGGGCGCCCCTCTCCGAACAGCAGCACCGCCTCGTCGGCCGTCACGCTCCGGGCGTCGAGGCGCACCCGCGCCCGGGGCGCGTAGTGCGAAGCGAGCATCCCGGGGGCGGCAGGCCGTCCGGGATCCGCGTCGTCGGGGGCGGCCGGGTCGAGACCGAGGACGTCGCGCAGGGCGGCACGGGTGACCCCCCCCGGCCGCAACAGGCGCGGAACACCACCGAGACAGGCCACCACGGTCGATTCGACGCCCACCGGCGTGTCACCGCCGTCGAGCACCGCGGCGATCCGGCCCGCGAGGTCGTCGAGTACGTGCGCGGCCCGGGTCGGGCTGACCCGACCCGACCGGTTCGCCGAGGGCGCCGCCACCGGACGGCCGACATCGGCCAGCAGCGCCTGGGCAACCGGATGCGCCGGCACCCGCAGGGCGACGCTCGGCAACCCGGCGCGGGCGAGATCGCAGATTGCCGTGCCGGGGCGAGCCGGGACCACCAGCGTGAGGGGACCCGGCCAGAAGGCCTCGGCGAGTCGGCGCGCCTGCGCGTCGAAGACGCCCTCGGCCAGGGCCGCCCGCACCGCGGCAAGATGGGAGATCAGCGGGTTGAAGCGCGGCCGTTCCTTGGCGGCGAAGATCCGCGCCACCGCGGCCGCGTCCGTGGCATCCGCGCCGAGCCCGTAGACGGTCTCGGTGGGAAAGGCGACGAGGCCGCCCGCCCGCAGGAGCGCGGCCGCCTCCGCAAGGCCGGACGCGTCGGGGTCGAGCCACCGGGTCGCGGCCGGGACCGTTGACCCGGGATCATTCATGCGGGAAGCCGTCTCCGGGGTGGTGGCGGCGCGAAACCCGCGCGCCTATCCTCGGTCCGCCCTAGCGCCGGTGCGCGGGCGCGGTCAAACCCGCCGCGGGTCGAACGAGCGGGCGGGCCGCAAGACGGGAGGATCCTATGAGTTACCGCGCCCCAGTCCCGGAGATGCTGTTCACCCTCCGGCACGTGGCCGGGCTCGAGGCGGTCGATCCCGACGACGCCGAGGCGATTCTCGGCGAGGCCGCAAGGATCGCCGCCGGCGTGATCGCGCCGCTCAACCGGATCGGCGACCGCCACGGCACGCCCTTCGCGGACGGGCGCGTGACCACGCCGCCCGGCTGGCGGGAGGCCTACCGCACCTTCACGGAGGGCGGCTGGAACGGGCTCTCGGCCGAGGCCGAGCATGGCGGCCAGGGCCTGCCGAAGCTGATCGAGGCCGCCTGCACCGAGATGTGGAACGGCGCCAACCTCGCCTTCGGCCTCTGCCCGCTGCTGACGCAGGGCGGCATCGAGGCGCTGGCGGCCCACGGTTCCGACGCGCTGAGGGAACGCTACCTCGGGAAGCTGGTCTCGGGCGAATGGCCCGCCACCATGAACCTGACCGAACCGCAGGCGGGCTCCGACCTCGCGCTGCTGCGGACCCGAGCCGAGCCCGCGGGAGACGGCACCTACCGGATCACCGGCAGCAAGATCTACATCACGTACGGCGAGCACGACTTGGCGGACAACATCGTCCACCTCGTCCTGGCCCGGCTTCCGGACGCGCCCGCCGGCACGCGGGGCATCTCCCTGTTCCTGGTGCCGAAGGTGCTGCCGGACGGGACCGCCAACGACCTGCGCTGCTCCGGCATCGAGCACAAGCTCGGCATCCACGCCTCGCCGACCTGCTCCATGGCCTTCGGCGACAACGGCGGCGCCACCGGCTGGCTGATCGGCCAGGAGCACAAGGGCCTGGCCTGCATGTTCACGATGATGAACGCGGCGCGGCTCGGTGTCGGCCTCCAGGGCGTCGGGGTCGCCGAGGCGGCGACCCAGCGGGCGCTCGCCTACGCGCAGGAGCGCCGCCAGGGTAAGGCCCTGGGGGGCGCTGAGGCGGCGAGCCCGATCGCCGCGCATCCCGACGTGCAGCGGATGCTGCTCACCATGAAGGCCTACACGGCCGCGTCCCGCGCCATCTGCTACCTCACCGCGGCCGCCCTCGACGCGTCGAAGGGCGCTGAAGGACGGCCGGCCCTGGACCGCGCCTCGCTGCTGACGCCGGTGGCGAAGGCCTTCTCCACCGATCTCGCCAACGAGGTGACCTCGCTGGGCGTCCAGGTCCATGGCGGCATGGGCTTCGTGGAGGAGACCGGCGCCGCGCAGCTCATGCGCGACGCCCGCATCCTCGGCATCTACGAGGGCACCAACGGGATCCAGGCCATCGACCTCACCGCCCGCAAGCTGCCGCTGAACGGTGGTGCCACGGTCCGGTCCCAGATCGCCTGGATGCGCCGGACCGCCGAGGGGCTGCTCAAGGCCGGGGAGCCCGCCTTCGGCCATATGGCGGCCCGGCTTCGGGACGGGATCGGCAGCCTCGACCGGGCGACGAGCCACCAGCTCGCGGCGCTCGCCTCGAACCGGCCCGAGGCGGCGCTGGCCGGGGCAGCGCCGTACCTCCGGCTGTTCGGCCTGACGCTCGGCGGTGCGTGCCTCGCGCGGAGTGCGCTCGCCGCGAGCGCCGCCCTGAAGGCCGGCGGGACCGACCCGGCCCATGCCGGTCGCATCGCGCTGGCGCGGTTCTACGCCGAGAACCTGCTCACCGCGGCCGAAGGCCTGGAACAGACCGTGGTGGCGGGCGGTGCCTTCACGGACGACGCCGCCCTGGCGCTGGCGGTTTGAGGAGGGCGACCATGGCCGATACCGTCGCGATCGACGATCTCCAGGGCGGCGTCCGCCTGATCACCCTGAACCGCCCGGAGAAGAAGAACGCGCTCACCGGCGCGATGTACGACGCCATGCGCGAGGCCCTGGTCGAGGCCGATGGCTCGGGCGCGGTCGGCGCCGTGGTCTTCGCCGGTCAGCCCGGCATGTTCAGCGCCGGCAACGACCTCGCCGACTTCATGGGGCATGCGGGCGACGGCTTCAGCGCCTCCCCGGCCCTGTCGTTCATCCGCCAACTCGCCCGCACCCGCACCCCGATGGTGGCGGCGGTCGACGGGATCGCGGTGGGCATCGGCGCGACGCTCTGCCTGCACTGCGACCTCGTCTACGCGAGTCCGGCGGCGCGGCTGCGCATGCCCTTCGTGGAACTCGGCCTCGTGCCGGAGGCGGCATCGAGCTACCTGCTGCCCCTGCGGGTCGGCCGGCTCAAGGCGACCGAGCTGCTGCTTCTGTCGCGGCCGCTCGAGGCCGACGAGGCGCAGGTGCTCGGCCTCGTCAACGCGGTGCTGCCGGCCGACATGCTGGTGGAGCAGGCGATAGCCCAGGCCACGCGCCTCGCCGCCCTGCCGCGCGGGGCGCTGGCGGCCTCGCGGGCGCTGATCCGCGGAGATCAGGCGCAGGTCGAGGCGGCCCTTGAGGCGGAGGCCAAGGCCTTCGACGTGCAGCTGCGCTCGCCCGAGTCCCAGGAGCGGCTTGCCGCCTTCCTGTCGCGGTCGAAGCCCGCCGCCTCGGCGTGAGCGCGCCCGACCTGTCGCAGAAGATCTGCCTCGTGGCGGGCGCGTCGCGGGGCGTCGGGCGGGGGCTCGCCCGGGCGCTGGGGGAGGCGGGGGCCACCGTGATCGTCACCGCCCGGTCCAGCGAGACGGGCGCGCGCACCGAATTGCGGCCCGAATCGATCGAGGACACGGCCCGCATGGTCGATGCGGCGGGCGGGCGCGGCCACCATTATCTCTGCGACCACCGCTCCGAGCGCGCCACCGACACGCTGGTGCATTGGGTGCTGCGCCGCTTCGGCCGGATCGACGTGGCGGCCTGCAGCGTCTGGAGCGGCAACGAGGGCTACGACGGCGAGCGCTACCCGGACGGGGCCGGCTGGGGGACGCCGTTCTGGCGCCGCTCGGCCGCGCCGTATCTGGGGTTCCTCGAAGCGGGTCCTTTGCCAGCTCTCTTGCTGGCCCGCGCGGTCGCTCCCGCCATGGTGGCGGCACGCGCCGGCCTGATCGCGCTGGTCTCGTTCGGGACCGAGGACTACCTCGGCGACGTGTTCTACGACTCCGCCAAGGCCGCCACCAACCGACTGGCCCTGTCCTTCGCCCGGGATCTGGCGCCCTACGGCGTCACGGCCCTCGGCCTCTCGCCGGGTTTCGTCGCCACCGAGCGGGCGCGGGACCTGGGCCAGGACGGGCTCGCCACCGAAAGCCCCCTCTATGCCGGCCGGGCGCTCGCCGCGCTGGCCGCCGACCCGAACGTCGCCACGCGGGCCGGGTCGGTCCTGCATGCCGGCGACCTCGCGCGGATCTACGGCTTCACGGACAGCGACGGCACGCAACCGGAGCGGTTCCGCGTCGCGCCGTGACGGCAGGGCGCGCGCCGGTTTGACCTCACCGTGCGCCGATCCGGCGCGGGGCCGGCCGCACAGCCCGGTCGAATCCCACAGCCGGGGCGAGGCGTGCTGCGGGAGCGAAAAACGGCCTCAATTCGCCCGCAAGTCAGACAGCGATCTTTGCACGGCCCGATGGCGCGGATTCGGGCCGCCTGCGTGAACGAGGGAAGCTGGCATGTCGGATGCGAATACGGCCCCGCGCGTGCTGATGGTGTTCCCGAAGTTCTACGAAAACTCCATGTGGAACTTCAAGGAGGCCATGGAGCTGCAGGGCGCCCGCGCCCCCGCGCCGCCGCTCGGGCTGATCACGCTGGCCGCGATGCTGCCGCCGGCCTGGCAGGTGACGCTGGTCAACCGCAACTGCGAGGACCTGACCGACGCCGAGATCCAGGCCGCCGATCTCGTGATGACCGGCGGCATGCTGCCCCAAGAGCCGGACTGCCTCGTCGTGATCGACAGGTGCGTCGCGCTCGGCACGCCGGTCTGCGTCGGCGGTCCCGCACCCACCTCGACGCCTGAGGTCTACGACAGGGCCGACTTCCTCGTGCTGGGCGAGGCCGAGGGCATCCTCGACACGTTCGTGGCCGCCTGGGAAGCGGGTGAGCGACGCGGCCGCTTCACGGCCGAGAAGTTCAAGGCCGACGTCACCAAGAGCCCGATCCCGCGCTTCGACCTGCTGACCTTCAGCCACTACCTCTACATCGGCGTCCAGTTCTCGCGCGGCTGCCCGTTCACCTGCGAGTTCTGCGATATCATCGAGCTCTACGGCCGCGCCCCGCGGACCAAGACCACGCCGCAGATGCTGGCCGAACTCGACCGGCTCCACGGCCTCGGCTACCGCGGCCATGTCGACTTCGTCGACGACAACCTGATCGGCAACAAGAAGGCGATCAAGCTGTTCCTGCCGCACCTGATCCAGTGGCAGGAGGCGCACGGCTACCCGTTCAAGTTCTCCACCGAGGCCTCGCTGAACCTCGCGGACGACGAAGAGCTGCTCGGGATGATGCGGGACGCGAACTTCTTCGCCCTGTTCACCGGGATCGAGACGCCCGACGAGGCGACGCTGATCCAGACGCAGAAGAAGCAGAACACCAAGCGGTCGATCGCCGACAGCGTGCACAAGCTCTACGAGCACGGCATGTTCGTCACCGCCGGCTTCATCGTCGGCTTCGACACCGAGAAGGACAGCATCGCCCAGGCGATGTCGCTCTGCATCAGCCAGACCGGCATCCCGATCGCCATGGTCGGCCTGCTCTACGCGCTGCCCAACACGCAGCTCTCGCGCCGCCTGCGCAAGGAGGGCCGCCTCTACGAGAACTACGCGGCGACCACCGCCGATCAGGGCGATCAATGCACGCAGGGGATCAACTTCGTGACCCTGCGCCCGCAGCGTGACGTGTTGGCCGACTACCGCGACGTCCTGCAGGAGATCTACGACCCGGCGAACTTCTTCGACCGGGTGCGGGTGGTCGCAAGCCGCGTGAAGCGGCCGAAATTCGCCGCCCAGAAGCTGAACTGGCGCCACGTCGTCCACGATCTCTATTCGCTGCTGCGCGTCTGCTGGCGGATGACCGTGCGGCGGCCGGAACTCGCCAAGCATTTCTGGAGCGTGTTCCTGGAGACCGCCCGCCGCAACCCGGCGGCCCTGGAGGCCGTGGTCACCAACATGGTGATCTACCTCCACGTCTACCCGTTCTCGCGCTACGTCATCCGCGAGATCAACGGCCGGATCACCGAACTGGACGCCGGCCGCTGGGTGCAGCCGCCGATCCTGCTCCCCGAGGTGGAGAGCGGCGGCAAGGCGGCACCGGTCGGTAAGGTGGCAGCCCGGGCCGAGGTGAAGCACCTCGCCGCCGTCGCCTGAAACCAGCGCGCATCGGACGGGTCGACAGGCCGCCGCGGGAGCGCATCCCCGGCGGCCTTGCCGTCTCTGGCCGGTTTCGGTGAGGGCCCGGGTCCGCCGCCCTGGCGGGCGGAGCGAGGACATCCGGACCGTGCCCCGCCCGCCCAGACCGCTCCGCCGCGAGGCGCTTCGCCCGGCGCGTGAGGACGGACGGAGCCGGAGGGGCCGAAGCGTTCACACCGCCGCGTTGGACGCCCGGAAGGAGCCCGTCAGGCGGCCCGCACCGTCGCCAGGAACGTGTCGATCTCCCGGCGCAGCTCGGTGGATTGGTCCGACAGGCTCGCCGCCGAGGCGAGCATCCGCGTGGCGGCCGTGCCGGTGGCATCGGCGGCCCGCGCCACCGCGTCGATGGTGCCGGTGACCGCGCCGGTTCCGACGGCCGCTTCGGCGACGTTGCGGGCGATCTCCCGGGTCGCTGCGCCCTGCTGCTCGACGGCGGCCGCGATGGAGGTCGCCACCCCGTCGATCTCGCGGATGCGCGCCGCGATGCCGTCGATCGCCCCCACGGTCTGACCTGTGGCGCCCTGGATGCGGCCGACCTGATCGGCGATCTCCCCCGTGGCCTTGGCGGTCTGGGCGGCGAGCTGCTTCACCTCGGCGGCGACCACCGCGAATCCCTTCCCGGCCGCGCCGGCCCGCGCGGCCTCAATGGTGGCGTTGAGTGCCAGCAGGTTCGTCTGGCCGGCGATATCGGTGATCAGGCGCACGACGTCCCCGATCCGGCCCGCCGCCGCGCTCAACTCCTGGACGAGGCTGGCGGTCTGCCCGGCCTCGACCACCGCGCCCCGGGCGAGGTCGGCGGACCCGTCCACCTGCCGGCTGATCTCCTGGACCGAGGCGCCGAGTTCCTCGGCCGCCGCCGCCACCGTGCCGACGTGCTGGGCCGCCTCCTGCGCGGCGCCCGACACCGTCGCGGCGCGCTCGGCCGTGTGCGTGGCCGTGCCGGACATCGCCTCGGCATCCGCGCGCAGGCCGAGGGCGGCGTCCGACACCCGTGCCAGCACGCCGCCGACGGCGGCCTCGAAGGATCCGGCCATCGCGTGGACGGCACGCCGACGCTGCGTCTCGGCGCCCTCGCGCGCCAGCGCGGTGTCCCGCTCCAGGGCGCGGCTGCGGATCAGGTTGTCCTTGAACACCTGCACGGCGGCCGCCATCGCGCCGATCTCGTCCCCGCGCCCCGTGTGCGGAACCGGCACGGTCTCGTCACCCTCGGCGAGGCGACCCATGGTTCCGGTCATGCGCTCGATCGGCCGGGCGATCCCGAAGATCGCGAACAGCATCGCCGCCGCGGCGACCGCGAGGCCCATCACCGTAGCGGCCAGCGCGACGAGCTTGGCCCGCGTCGCCTTCGCCACGGTCACGGCGACGTTGGCCTCCGTCTGCGCCCGCGCGGAGGCAATCGTCTCGGTGAGGCTGGCGACCGCCGCGTCGTTCTGCGCGCCCGTCGCGGGATTCAGCACCAGCGCGAGGGCAGCCGGTTGGTCGCCCGCGATCATCAGCTCGACCACTTGGAGCTGGACGTTCTGATACGCGTTCCAGGCCGTGGTGAACCGTTCGTAGGTCTCCCGCTCGCGGGGAGCAGTCGGGCGCTCCTGAAAGGCTTGGCGCAGGTCGGAGAGCGCCCCGAGCGTGTCGGTCAGCGCGGTCTGGTTCCTGTCGAGGGCCGCCGCATCGGGGGAGGCCACGACCAGTCGGTAGAGGCTGAGGCGCGCGTCCCGGACGGCCGTCCCGATCGCCTCGGCCTGGTTCTGTGCGGGCAGGGCCTGCCGCGAGATCTCGGTCGCATTCCCCTCGATCTCCGACAGGGTCACGACGCTGGCGATCCCCTGGCCGGCGGCGGCGAGGGCGAGCAGGCCGATCGCACCGGAGAGGACCGTCTTGAGAGAGAATCGCATGGGAGCTTCCGTCTTCGCGGGCCTGCCGCGCCTTCAAGCTCGCGCTTTTTCCCAGAGATCCCTTAATTCTTTCTCGGCTCTTGGATAAAGACTAGTGCTAGAGCCACTTCTTCCATCGAAAGAAGAAGTAGGGAAATATGGCGGCAACGACCATCATGACCAGCGCCATCGGGTAGCCGTACGGCAGCTCCAGTTCGGGAAGAGACTTGAAATTCATGCCGTAGATCGAGGCTATCAGGGTCGGTGGCATGAAGACAACCGCCATCACCGAGAACAGTTTGATGATGTTGTTCTGCTCGAGGTTGACGAGCCCGAGTGTTGCATCGAGCAGAAACTGTATCTTGTTGTTCAGGAAGGTGGCGTGCTCCTCCAGTGATTGAAGATCCCGCAGGGTCGAGCGCACGTCTTCCCGAAGGTCGCGCGGCGCCTTGTTGGTCCGGTAGGTCGCGGACAGCGAGAGCAGGATTCGCTCCATGGAGACCAAGCTCTCGCGCTGCTTGGAGATGAGGTCGCCGTGCCGACCGAGCGCCCGCAAGGTGTCCTGAAGGGCGGTGTTGCGGGCGGACGGATCCTCCTGCACCTCGAAGATCTTCCCCGACAGGCGGTCGATCCGCTCGCCCTGGAGCTGGAGCACGTCCGCAGCCCGGTCGATCACCGCCTCGATCAGCCCGGCCAGGATGGATTCCCCGGAGGTCGAGGCGCTGCTGCCGTTGCCCATCGAGCGGCCGGCGCGCTGCGTGTACATCCGGAAGGCCTGCGGCTCCTCGTAGCGCACGGTGACGAGGCGGTTGCCGCGCAGGATGAAGGTGATGCCGGCGAGCCCCGGCTCCTCCGAGTCGCTCACCTTCGAGAGCACCCGCCCGGTCATGTAGCGGGCGCCCTCCTCGACGTAGAGGAGTTCCGAAGGCTCGATGTCCTTCATCTCCTCGCGGGTCGGCACCTCGATGCCCGCGAAGGCCTCGACCTTGAGCTCCTCCTCGCGGCTCGGCCGGATCAGGTCGAGCCAGACGGTATCCTCCGGGATCGTGTCCTGAAGATTGACCACGCGCCGCTCAAGCTGCGTGGATCCGGCGCCGACGGCGGGCTGGTGGATGAAGATCACGAACGAGTCTCGGATGCGGAACGGACGCGAAGCGGCGCAGGGCTCAGCCCGCATCCGGCACCGCGAGTCCCGACGCAAGCTGTGGCGCGGATGTGGCGGTGTTTTCTGACGCTTCCGTGACATTCCGGAGCGCACGCGCGACGACGCAGGGTCCCTCCGTCGTCACGGCCCGATCCAGGGTGATCCGCGCACAGGAACGGGCCGTCGGCCGCGCCGACGAACCCGCCGCGCACCGCGTCAGTTGCAGCCGTCGCAGATGCTGCGATCGATCTGGTCGGTCAGGGCGCGTTCCCGGCGCCGCTCCTCGCGGGAGGGCACCTCGCCTGGCCCCAGCGACGTGCCCGGCGGCTTGGTCACGCCGTAGCTGTTGGTGTTCGGCGCCGTGATCGTCGAGGCCGGGCCGCCGCCGGTGCCGGTCTGGTCGGGCGCGACGGTCTGCGCCGCGAGCGCGCCCGGCAGGGCGAGGCTCAGCGCGGCCAGCGCGAGGGGGCGAAGGCATCCGCGGGTCATGTGGACCTCCAGTCGTCGTGAAAACGCGAAACGTGGCCGCAGGTTGCGTGGGTCATCGCCGCCGCGTGGCGGCGCGGCGGAAGATCCCGGCCATCTCGACGTGACCCGCGTGGCGGAACTGGTCGACCGGCGTCACCGCCTCCAGCCGGTAGCCGCCGGCCACGAGGGTCGCCGCGTCCCGCGCGAAGGTACCGGCGTCGCAGGCGATGCCGACCACTAGGGGGACGCGCGAGGCCGCGAGCTGACGGACCTGGGCATCCGCGCCGGCCCGGGGCGGATCGAACACCACAGCCTCGAAGACGTCGAGTTCAATCGGCAGCAGCGGCCGCCGGAACAGGTCGCGGCGCTCGCTGGTGATCGGGCGCAGGCCCGTGGCCGCGCGGGCGGACCGGTCGAGGCCGGCGAGCGCGGCCGCGTCCGCCTCTACGGCGTGAACGGCCGCGATTCTTGCCATCGCCAGGGTGAGCGGCCCGCAGCCCGCGAACAGATCGGCGGCGCGGCGCACCCGCGGGCCGAGGGCTGCCAGCGTCAGTTCGGTGAGCACGGCCTGCCCGGCGGCCGTCGCCTGCAGGAAGCCGCCGGGGGCCGGGTAGAGGCGGATGTCGCCGGCGGTGACCGAGACCGGCTCGGCCTCCATGAGGCGCTCGCCGTGCAGGGACAGCCGGGCGAGGCCGAGGGCGCCGGCGATCCGCACCAGGGCGGCGCTGACGCCTCCGCTCACCGGGCCATGACCGCGCAGATCGACGTCGAGGCCCTGATCGGTGGCGGTCACCGCGACGTCGAGGGGCTTGCGGCCGTGGCCCAGGGGCGCCGCGAGGCGGCGCGCGATTTCCGGCGCCGCGTGCAGTGCCGGCACGGTGATCGGACAATGATTGATCGGAACCAGGGCGTGGCTGCGCGCCGCCATGAGCCCGGCTTCGGCCCGGTCGTCGATCTCCCGGACGTGCAGCGTGATGCGGCGGCGGCCCGCGCCGTGGGCATCGACGGTCGGCGCCGGGTCGACGGCATGCCCGGCCTGAGACAGGGCCTGCGCGACGAGGCCGCGCTTCCAGGCGAGTTCGGCCGGCCGCGCCAGATGCTGCGTCCGGCAGCCGCCGCAGCGCATGTAGTAGGGACAGAACGGCTCGACCCGGTCGGCGGAGGCCTGCTCGATGCCGAGCAGCTCCGCGCGCCGGCCCTCCGGCCGGATCGCGACGCGCTCCCCCGGCAGCGCGTAGGGGACGAGGATCCCGCCCTCCGCAATGCCGTCGCCCCGGGCACCGAGTTCCCGGATCGCGACCGTCTCGTTGGGGGCATCGCTCATGGGCATCTCACCGGCATCTCATCGGCGTCGCATCCGGCGTCGCATCGGCATCGCGCCGACGACTCTAGGCGATCCGGCCGCTCCCGGGCATCTCACGGCAACCGCGCCCCGATCAGGAACTCGGCATTGCCGTCGCCGCCGGGCACGGGCGAATCGACCAGGCCCAGGATCGCGGCGCCGAGCGCCTCCAGCGCGCTCCGCACCGCGGCGCAGACCTCGGCATGGACCGCCGGATCGCGCACGAGGCCCCCACGCCCGACCCGGGCCCGGCCGGCCTCGAATTGTGGCTTGATCAGCGCGACGAGCTCCGCGCCGGGAGCCAGCAAGGCCGGCAGGACCGGCAGCACGAGGCGCAGGCCGATGAAGCTCACGTCGATGCCCGCGAGATCCGGACGCGGCGTCAGGGCCGCCGGGTCGAGGCCGCGGATGTCCGTGCCCTCCAGGTTCGTCACGCGCGGATCGGCGGCGAGGCGGGGATGGAGCTGTCCCCGTCCCACATCCACGGCGTGGACATGGTGCGCGCCGCGGCCGAGCAGAACGTCCGTGAACCCGCCCGTGGAGGCGCCGACGTCCAGGCCGGTGCGGCCGCGCGGATCCAGGAGGAAGGCATCCAGGGCGGCGGCCAGCTTGAGCCCGCCCCGGGAGACGTAGGGATGCGCGGGAGCCGCGTCGACGCGGGCCCCCGCGGCGACCGGCTCCGAGGCGCGCGTGAGCGGTCGCCCGTCGATCCGCACCAGCCCGGCCTTGATCGCGGCCTGCGCCCGAGCCCGGCTCTCGAAATGGCCCTGCTCCACCAGGAACAGATCGGCGCGTCGGGGGGGCGGGGCACCGGTCGCGGCGCGGTCCGCTATGGGCCGGTCTCGGGTCATCAGAATTAAGCGCGGTTCCGGCAGAGCTGCGGTCGAGGTTCGGAGGCGCGGCCCTGTCGAAGGGCGGCACGCTCCCTAACTAGACCGGGCCGTACAGGAGAGCCACCGCATGACCCGTACCCTGCCGCTGTTCGCATTGCTCGGGACCCTCGCCGCGAGCGGCGCCCTGGCGCAGGAGCCCTCCAAGGAGGGTTCGAAGGAGCCTGCCAAGGCTCCCGAGACCTACGAGGCGCCGATCAAGAACGCCAAGGGCGACGCGATCGGGACGCTGACGATCCGAGACGGGGCGAACGCCCTGGTCCTGCGCGTGGCCATTCAGCCCGGCGGCCTGCCCCCCGGCTGGCACGGCATGCACTTCCACGCGGTCGGCGACTGCTCCGACGCGAAGTTCCAGAATTCCAAGGCGCACGTGAACCACGACCAGAGCAAGCACGGCCTGCTCAACCCGGAGGGCCCCGACGAGGGCGACCTGCCGAACCTCTACGCCGCGCAGGACGGCTCGGCCCAGGCCGAGGTGTCGAGCGAGACGCCGCTCAACGGCGAGGGCGGGCTCAAGGACGGGGACGGTTCGGCCCTGATCATCCACGCCAACCCGGACGACCACACCAGCCAGCCGATCGGCGGCGCCGGCGACCGGGTCGCCTGCGGGGTGATCAAGTAGCCGCGGGCGGCGACGGGACGGCCGGCGGGATCGGCCGCGGCCGGCCGGCCTCGTCGATCGCCACGAAGGTCAGGGTGGCCTGCGTCACCCGCTCGCGCACCTGGGTGCAGAAGCGCCGCGCCCAGGCCTCGACCTCGATCTTCATGGAGGTCCGGCCGACCTGCGAAACCCGGGTGTAGACGCACAGCACGTCGCCCACCCGGACCGGCCGGATGAAGGTCATGGCATCGAGCGCCACGGTGACGACCCGGCCCTGGGCACGATCGACGCCCGCGATGCCGCCGGCCTGATCCATCTGCGAGAGCACCCAGCCGCCGAAGATGTCGCCGTTGGCGTTGGTGTCGGCCGGCATGGCGATGGTGCGCACCGTCAGGTCACCCCGGGGCAGATCGACCTCCGGGGGCGGGGGGGTACTTGCCCCCGCTGAGGGTCCGACGTGCTGCATGCCGTCCATCCACCCGCCTCGCGCCGTCAGGGAAGGAAGCCGGCGAGCTTGAGCCCCGCCGCCACCAGGACTGCGACGGCGCTCAGGATGCATTCGAGCGGGACCAATTGCCAGAGGTCTTGCGTCGCCGCCGAAGGCTCGGCGCGCTGCGCGATATCGTTCATCAGGCGTCCTCCCGGGTGGGTCGATCTCCCGTCGTCCATCCCGTCCCATGCAGAATAACGCATGGGGCGCCCTCGCGCACCCCGAATCAAGGCATGAAAAAGCCCGGCGGCTCGAAGAAGCCGCCGGGCCGATCAAGGCCGCGCGCTCAGTAGTAGAACCGGCGGCGGTAATACGGACGGCGCCAGTAGGGCCGCGGGCCGTAGAACCGACGGCCGTAATACGGGCGGCGCCAGTAGGGCCGCGGGCCGTAGAAACGGCGACGGTAATAGTACTGGGCCTTCTCGGTCGCTGCAGCGGGTGCGGCATCGGCCGGCAGGGCGAGCCCCGGACCGATGGGCGCGGCGGACGCTCTCTCCGGCGCGACGGCCGCGAAGCCCAGCACCAGCAGGGCCGCGAGCAGGAATTTCCTCTGCAAGGTCTCGACTCCCTTGTGTCATTACGTCGTGACGACGAACCGCACGGGAAGCGAGGCCTTCCGACCGGTCCGAAACGCTGCAACGCGTGGGTGAGCCCAAGCGTTGCAGCGTAACCGCTACGGAGTGGCGAACAGGGTTGATCGCGGGTTGAGGCCCGCCGCGTCAGGCGATCTTCGTGGTCATGTCCTCGATGCGGGCCTCGGCGCTCTGTCGGACGAGCGCGATGCCGTGCTCGCAATCCTCGCGGCGCGCGTAACCTTCGCCGGATTCCGCCACCACCTCGCCGTTGCGCGCCCGCAGACGCCAGCGCCACTCGCCCTTGGCGTCCCGGTAGAGTTCGAACCGCATGGTGGAGGCTCCCTGTCCAATCCGGACGAGATGGGATCGGGGGGCCATCAGGAAAAGATTGCCCCTGCGGCTTACGGGGCAGGAATTCCGCCGTCCCGCATCCCGCCCGCCTTCGGCGGTGCGGCGGCGCGACCTGGATACCTCCACACCGCGCGCAGGGACGACGCGTCGAGGTCGGCGACCGGCGGTGCCAGCCCGAGGTCGCGCTCGACCCTCCCCTCCAAACGCGAAGCCGCCCGGGATGGATGCGTCCCGGGCGGCTTCACAGGTCAGATCGTGTTAGTCGGCTCAGGAGCGCGGCGCCCGCTCCAGCCAGCCGATGTTGCGGCCCTCACCGCCACCGCCACCGCCACCGCCGCTGCGCGGACGGGCGTCGGCCCGCTGGGGCCGTCCGTCGCGGTTCGGGCGGCCCTGGCTGGGACGCTGCTCACCCTGCGGCCGGGCCGGCCTGCTGTCCGGGCGCGCCTCGCGCCCCTGCGGGGCCTGGCTGCGGCCGTCGGTCCGACCCTCCTGGGGCCGTCCCTGCCGGGGTGCGCCCTGGCCGCCGAACCCGCGTCCGCCCTCGGGCCGCCCCTGCGGGGGACGACCCTGCTGCTGCCGGGGCCGCTGGCCCGGGCGCCCGCCGCCGGGACGCTGCTGCCGCTCGGGCCGGCGCTCCTCCTCGCGGGCGATGTCGGCGGCCTCCTGGCGGGACGGCGGGTTGAAGCCCTCCGGGAAGCCCGCCACCGGCACCTTCTGCCGGGTGATGCGCTCGATGTCGCGCAGGTAGGCCTTCTCCTCGTCGTTGCAGAACGAGATGGCGAGGCCGTCCGCGCCCGCCCGGGCCGTGCGGCCGATCCGGTGAACGTAGCTCTCCGGCACGTTCGGCAGGTCGAAATTGACCACGTGGCTCACGGCCTCGACGTCGATGCCGCGGGCCGCGATGTCGGTGGCCACCAGCACCCGGCTGGAGCCGTCCTTGAAGGCGGCCAGCGCCCGCTCGCGCTGGGGCTGGCTCTTGTTGCCGTGGATCGCCGCCGCCGCGATGCCGACCTTGTCGAGGCCGCGCACCACCCGGTCCGCGCCGTGCTTGGTCCGGGTGAACACGAGGACGCGCTCGATCGCCGGGTCGCGCAGGATGTGCCCCAGCAGCGCCTGCTTGGCGCCGGTGTGGACGAAGATCACCTGCTGGTCGACCCGCTCGGCCGTGGTGGCGACGGGCGTCACCGCGACCTGCACCGGGTCGGTGAGATACTGACTGGCGAGGCCGGCGATGTTCTTCGGCATGGTGGCCGAGAAGAACAGGCTCTGGCGCTTCTGCGGCAGCATCTTCACGATGCGCTTGAGGGCGTGGATGAAGCCGAGGTCGAGCATCTGGTCGGCCTCGTCGAGGACGAGGATCTCGACGCCTTCGAGGGTCAGCGAGCGGCGCTCGATCAGGTCGATCAACCGGCCCGGCGTGGCCACGAGGATGTCGACGCCCGGCGCCAGCGCCCGCTCCTGACGGCTGATGGTGACACCGCCGAACACCACCGTGTTGGTGTACGGCAGGTGGCGCCCGTAATCCGAGAAGGACTCGGCGATCTGGTTGGCGAGCTCGCGGGTGGGCGAGAGCACCAGCACCCGGCAGCCGCGGCGCGGGGGGCGGCGGTCCGAGAGCGAGAGGCGGTGCAGGATCGGCAGCGCGAAGGCCGCGGTCTTGCCGGTGCCGGTCTGGGCGATACCGCAGAGGTCGCGGCCCGCCATGGCCGGCGGGATCGCCTGGGCCTGGATCGGGGTCGGCGCGACGTAGCCAGCCTCGCTGAGCGACCGCAGCACGGGCTGGGCGAGGCCGAAATCGGTGAATTGGGTCAAGGATGTATCCGATGCAGCAGGACCGACCGGGCGCCTCGCGTTCTCGTCGCGAGCGGTGCCGTGTTCGGGTCGGTCCGTTGGCAGGGAGCAGCCCGCGTGATGGGGCGGCTCGGGTGCATGCACGTTATGAAGAGGGGGGCCGGATCACGCCGGAAGGCGCCCGATCCGTCACGCAGCCCCCTCAAGCGGGCCATGGCGGCCGCTGACGCTGCACCGCCGATATGCGGCTGTGCGGCTGCGAAGTCAACTCGCCGCGGTGCGAGCCCGCGCATGGCACGGCATCCGCCGACGCGTGGCTCGACCACCGGGCGGAACGGCGTCTATCCGGTGCGGCGCCCGAGGGGCTCAGCCGGTGACGAAGGCCTGGGCTCGGCGCATCCAGCGCAGGGACGCCTCCACCAGGGTGGGGCTGCGATGCTTGAGGATCGCCGATTTCAGGAGGCTCCTGGGCACTTCCCAGAGCTGGACCGACCCGACCGGGAAATGCGCCACGTCGCCTTGGCTGAGGTGATGCCGCTGGCCGTCCGCGTCGGTGATGAACACCTCGCCCTCCAGGATCGTGATGATCTCATCGGCCTGATGGGTCCACCGGAACGTGCTCGCCGTGGTGCGCCACAGATAGACGTGCGCGCTGCCGTCATGGACCTCGGAGACCTTGGCGGCTTCGGTGACGGGATTGCCCGAGATTATCCAGGCCGCTGGGATCGGTGACGGGCTGAAGGCGGCGATCCCGGGTCGAATCGCGGTGCTGGCGACGGGGCGCCCCTCCTCGTGCAGCTGGATCTCCGCGTAGGCACCTGTGGCGGCCAGGAGGAGGGCCGCGGCGACGAGGATCTTCTTCACGGTCAGCTCCGACACGCGGGGCACAAGGTTCGTACGAACGAAGACAGCGATGTTGGCCCGTCGCTTTCCGAAGATTAGCCGGTGAGACCGACCAGTTCCAGCATGTCCTCCGGTCTTCGCGCGTTTGCCTTAATCAGCACTGGCGCGGATGGTGGTCTTGACACGCGCGCTGCCGGGCCGGACCAGATTTCTACCCGGCCGACCGCCCCCTGCGGGGCCCGCCGCCGCGCTCCGGACTCGATGGCTCCCGCCGAGTTCCGGCTCGGGTCACTCCTGGAAACCGGAGGCGCCCTGCGGGCCGCGCCGCCTGTTCAAGCTCCCGCCCTCGTAGAGGATGACCGGGCGCGGACCCGCGAAGCTGACGCCCAGATCGAACTTCGCCGAACCGCTCTTTCTGGTCCCTCGGTTCGGGTTGGCGACCGTGAAGTCGATGGTGGACCGCGCCGCACATTTGCGGGCCTCGACGTTGCAGATGACCCGCATCGTGCCGGGGCGGTGTGCATACTGTCGCACCGGCCATTGCGCGATGGCGCGTTGCTTCTCGGCCTGCAGGTCCGCCTGGCTATACGGTTTTCCGTAGAACTGGACCGTCCGCCCGTACATGTAGGGTACGTCCGAGACCGGGCTCACGTTGTTGGAGGACCAGATCTGCAGGTAACGGCTCGCGATGGCGGCCGTGCGCTCGCGCATGTCCTCGGGGCTGAGGGCGCTGGCCGCGCTCGCCCACGCGACGACGGTCGCGCCGATCGCCAATCCCCGGACATTCAACATGCGAGCCTCGCTGCTCTCGGACAGGGAAGGCTCAAGGATGGTCGAGCCAGCGCAGGACACCACCGGCCTCGGCAGCGGTCACTCTGCGTCGAACCACGGAAGGCCGGTCCTCGACATCCCGCTCGTAGCGGTCGACGACCTCGACGTGCCGGGGCGGGTAAAACCCTGACGGCGGGTCGACGTCGTCCCGCCGCGCGACGTAGATCTGGCGCGACTGCCGCGGGGCCACGAGGCGGACGTCGTCCTGGCTCGCGTCCGACGACGCGACGCGGGACCCTGCGGCCTTGTGCTGAGCGTTGGCCGTCTGCCGCGGCGCCTGAGGCTTGGGCGCCGGCGCCCGCGATTCCCGGGTGGCGTCCGCCGTGTCAGTCTCGGAGGCCGGTTCGCGGCGGGGCCCGGATTTCGCCAGGAGTTCGGACGCGGTCGGTCGGCGCGGCGGCGGGACGACAGCGGTTCGACGCACGTCTCCCTCATCCGCTCCCGTGCCGTCCCGGGCCGCCTGATCCTTCGCCGGTTCGCTCCTGCGCTCCACGTGGAACACCAGCGGGGGCAGCGGCGGGTTGGGGGCCGGTGCCGCAGCGCGCTGCCGGGTCGGGTCGACCCAGGTCTCCGTGGCCGCCGGGGCCTTGCCGAGCGGTGCGGTCTCGGCCGCGCGGGACGTCGACGCGAGATCGGCGACCTTCGGGGCCTGCCCGGTCGCGGACGGCCCGGCCGTCATGGCCGGCTCGACCTGCGGCCGCTCGGGCCGGCCGCCGACGAAGGCCGCGGTAACCGCGATTCCTGCGGCGAAGGCGGTCCCGACGGCGAGAAATGATCTTACCGGCGCGCTCATAGGCACTCTGTTCGTAGGCGTTGCGGATCCGGGGTCCGACATAAACCCCAGGCTGTCCTGGGTGGTTCCGGCATCCCGCTCTCCCGCGCTGAGCGCGGAGGCGCGAACCGAAGATGAGGCGTGCCGACCCGCCGCGCGCCGGCGTCGAGATCCGCTCCGGCCCTAATATTCCCCGCGCGGTCCGATCCAGACCTGGCGTCGCGCGTCGTCGTCCCAGGAGGGATGGTGCCTCGTCCGGTTGATGCCGGCGGTCACGTCCCGGGGATCCAGACCGATATCCTCAAGGCACCGGCAGTCGAGGCGGCACAGATCGCGGCTGGTCCGCGCACCGGCAAGCCATGACTTCACAGAAGCGACGACGCGGTTCGCCATCGGTGATCTCCCTGGCAGATGTGAACGGCCAGGATCCATCGTTGCTGTCTTCGTGGCGGTGCTGATCCGCACGGCTGCAACGAAGACGGATCGTGGCGTGCCGAGACCCATCAGAGGTTCTGGGACGAGCGCCTGCGCGGTTGCCGGAGATCTGCGGCGATCCGCCCCCGCCGGCTGTCCTGCGTCGATCGGGCGGCCGGGTCCGCTTCGGTCGGGAAGAGGCCGGAGAACAGACCCGAGAACAGACCCGAGGCTGCGGCGGCCGTATCGGATACCCGGGAGCGGAGGGGACTAGGCCGCGCGACGCTGAACACATGAGCGTTGATCGCACCCCGCGATCATGCCGGAGTCGCGATCCATCCTGCGGGGGCTGCCCATGGCCGGACGGCCGAAGGGCTCGATCACCTGATCGCTTGCCGGATGGTGTGTGTGTCGGATGCGTCGGACAGGGCTGCGCGGAGCGCGTCGGCCACTTCCGAAGTCGTGCACCGAACCTCGTCTCGCTGTTCGAGAAAAGGTTGGTGCGGCCAAGAGGACTCGAACCTCCACCCCTCGCGGGACTAGCACCTCAAGCTAGCGCGTCTACCAATTCCGCCATGGCCGCATCGGACGCGAAGACCCGTCCATTCGCTCGACTTGTGCGCCCCGCGGGAGAACCCGGGGCCGCCGTCGTGTCGCGCGGCGCAGCGGATAACAGATCGCCCCGCCGCCGACAAGCGTTTCGCTCACGCTCGATCGTAGCCGGTCTCCAGGAGCGAGGCCGCGCCGTCGCCGATGCTGGCGCCGGGCTCCACGATCGAGGCCGCCTTGCGGATCAGCTCCGTCACCTCGACGGAGATGCGGTCGCCCGTCACCACGATCTGCCCGCGGGCGATCGGGTGATCGTTGGCCAGGATCTCGACCATGTCGCTGTCGCTGGCCTCGAGCTCGATCACGGCGCCGCGGCCCATGCGCAACAGCATGTGCAGCGGCATGCGGGCGCGGCCCAGCACCACCGTCAGATCGACCTTCAGGGTCTCGAAGACCGCCACCGTTCGTCATCCCGTCTTGCAGTTGGAACCTTGCAACCGCCGGTCGCGGATGGTGAAGGCTTCGACCATCGCCGCAGGATGGTGAACCCTTGGTAAACGCGCCGCGCCTCACGGTCAGCCCCCACGCCTTCCCGAAGGAGACCGGCTCCGATCCGGCCGCGGGGCCGGTGGGCTGGCGCGTGAGCGACGCACCCGTGGCGTACGCGGCGGCCGTCGCCTGGATGGAGGCGCGCGCGGAGGCGGTCGCCCGCGGCGCGGCCCCGGAATGCGTCTGGCTGCTGGAGCACCCGCCGCTCTACACGGCCGGGACGTCGGCACGGCCCGCCGATCTCGTGGCGCCCGGGCGCTTCCCGGTCCACGCCACGGGGCGGGGCGGGCAGTACACCTATCACGGCCCCGGTCAGCGGGTCGCCTACGTGATGCTCGACCTCGGCCGGCGCAGCCGCGACCTGCGCGCCTACGTGGCGAGCCTGGAGGCGTGGCTGATCGAGACGCTGGCCGCCTTCAACATCCGCGCCGAGCGCCGCGAGGATCGGGTCGGCGTCTGGGTGCGCCGTCCCGAGAAGGGCCCGGGGGTCGAGGACAAGATCGCGGCGATCGGCATCCGGGTGCGCCGCTGGGTCAGCTTCCACGGCATCAGCCTGAACGTCGAGCCCGATCTCACGCATTTCGACGGGATCGTACCCTGCGGCGTCCGGGAGCACGGGGTGACGAGCTTGGTCGATCTCGGCCTGCCGGTGAGCATGGCGGAGGTCGACATGCAACTCCGGGCGGCGTTCGAGGACATCTTCGGGGCGACCGTGACTGAGGCGGCGGACTGACCGCACCGCGCTCAGAAATCCGCGTGCAGCCGCGAGGCGAAGAAGTGGGCGGGGCCGCGGTCGCGGTTGTAGCCCGGGTTGTTCACGAACTGGTAGTCGAAGGTCAGGGTCACGAACTTGGTGAGGTTCAGGGCGTAGTAGGTCTCCAGCGCCCGCTCGGTGCCGTAGTTGAGCCGCCCGTCGCCGACGAGCAGCCCGAAATAGCCCGCCGCGAAGGCGGCCCGGTGCGAGGGCGAGAGGCCGTTCATCGCCGCGCCGATGCCCACCGTGTCGTCCGGCCGGTCCCAGGCCTTGCCCTTCAGCGACAGGCCGCCGGAGAAACTCTGGTCGATGTCGGTGAAGGAGATGTTCTCCGTCCGCCCGTCGTTCAGGCTGGCGCGGGCGAACAGTCCGAGTTCCGGGGTGAGCGCCTGCTCCAGGTTGATGTAGCCGCCGGTCTTGCGGCGGGGGCGCCGCGTCGCCGCGACTGCGTCGTTGATGTCGTCGAAGGCGCCGATTTGCGTGAGGGTGACCACCGACCGGTTGTTGGCCGAGACCCCCACGTTCGAGAACAGCCCGAGGCGGAGCTTGCCCGGCTGGTCGAGCCACGGGAGCACGTAGCGCTGCTCGAACTCCGCGTTCAGTCCGGCGCGCCGGAACACCCGCGGGTCGAGGACGTCGCTCGACGGCTCCTTGGGGACCTGCGTGTAGGCGGCGCGGATCGCGAATTCCGGCCGGTTGTACTCGGCGTAGACGCCCTGGGTGAAGCCGGGGAGGTTCGCCGGGAAGTCCCAGGCCGAGGCGCCCCAGAGCGACCAGTTGAAGAAGTCGACCCGCGGATCGTGCGCGTAGACGTTGCCGTCGAAGAAGTCGCCGAGCGCGAACTTGCCGGCGATCAGCGTGATCCGCTCGGAATCGTAGCGGGTGGCGACCTGATTGGGCCCGTCCGGCACCTCCACGGTCTCGCCGCCCAGCCCGATCGTCTGCTTCACGTAGTAGCGGTTCGAGCGCAGCTTCGGGAACGGGGCGCCGGCCTTCTGCGCCTCGCCGTTGACGAAGCCCGCGACGCCGAGCGTCCGCGACAGGCCGAAGCCCTGGCTGAACTCGGGATTGTAGTAGATCTCGGTGCTGTCGGTGAGCTTGAGCCCGAGGAAGATCGTAGCCGTCGTCGTCTGCCGGGCCTGATGCGGGACCAGGCTCTGCGCGCCCGCGTAGGGTGAGCGGAAGCCCGGCACCCCCTGCGCGATCAGAGTCGTCTGCCCGTGCAGCGAGAAGCGGCCGGTGTCGCCGTTGTCGGGATCGTGCGGGGCGGTCTCGTCCGGATCCGGCGGAGCCCTCAATCCCTCCGGGAACCACATCAGCCGGGCGAAGAGCTGGTTGGACGTGAAGCTCGCCCGGCTGGTGACCGGGCCGCCCGCATCGCCGGGCACGACGCCCAGCGTGAAGCGCCGGCTGCCGCCGAGATCGATGTAGCGGTAGTCGATCCCGAGGGCGAGGTGATCGGTGATGGCGTACTGGATGCCCGCGCCCAGGGTGAAGCCGACATAGCCGAGTTCCCGCCGGGCCGCGTTCTGGCCCCCCACGTCGAGGTTCGGGTAGGACGCGAGGAATCGCGCGTTCGCCCCCGTGAGCCCGAAGGCGCCGTAGATCAGGTAGCGGTCGAAGCTGTAGCCGAGGCGGGCGCGCAGGGCGCCGTAGAGATCGGTCTTGGCGCGCACGACGTTGAAGGCCGGGTCCACGTCCGCGTAGCCGAAGCCCGCGATGGTCGAGGGAACCGGCCGTTTCAGGTTCGCCGCGTCGAGGCTGGCCTCGACGCCGTAGACCCACGGCCCGCTCTGCCAGTTCCAGCCGCCGAACAGGCCGCCCGCCGCCGTGGTGGCGTCGCGCCCCTGGTCGCTGCGGCCGGTGGAATCGCCGCTCTTGAAGGCCGGGACCGGGCGGCCGCCGATCGTGGTGGGCCCGAAATTGTAGGCCCCATAGGATCCTCCGGCGCTACCCTCCAGGCCGAGATAGCCGCCGGACCAGTCGGCGTAGGCCGGACCCTCCGCCGCGGCCGGCGGGGCGGCAGGATCGGCCGCCCGTGCGGCGACGGGGGCGAGGAGGGAGGCGGTCAGCGCGAGGACCGCGACGTGGGCCAGGGTCACGGAACGGGTTCTCATCCGACTCACGGCAAAAGTATAGCACTTGCTAAGACGGGGCCGGCCGTTAAGCAAGCACGGGTTCTGCCGGGGCACAGCTCGTTCCGCCAAACGCCGCGATCTGCCCGGCACTTCGATCCCGCTCCCCATCCTGGCGCCGCGGCATGGCAGTGACATGACGACACGGCCCCGATGGATTGGTCAAGATTCGGACCGCCGCGAGATGGCGAACATCTTCGTCAGGGCGGCTGATAGTAGGAAGTCTGCACGACCATGCTTCGAATTACGCGCCGGTCGTCAGTGCGAAATCGCAGATTAGAATTGTTATTATTTGAGAGCGCTGCGATTCGAGTTTGAACTTCGCGTGTGAGCCGTTATGTCCGCTTCCATGCGTGCTTTGAACGTCCCCCCGATTCTCCGCGGCCTCGCCGCGGCCTCGCTCCTCGCGCTCGCCGGGACAGCGATGGCCAAGGAGGTGCCGATCGGCCCGCACGTCACGCGGAACGGCCTCGAGGTCGCCGCCGTCTATCTCCAGCCGATCGAGATGGATCCGCCCGGCATGATGCGCGAGGCCGCGCAGTCGGACATCCACCTCGAGACGGATATCCGGGCCGCCAAGGACAACCGCAACGGCTTCGCGGAGGGCGACTGGGTTCCAGCCCTCGACGTCCGGTTCGAGGCGGTGAAGCTCGACGGCGACAAGGCCACCGACCAGAAGGTGGCCGGCATGCTGATGCCGATGGTCGCCAATGACGGGCCGCATTACGGCGACAACGTCAAGCTCTTCGGTCCCGGCCGCTACCGCCTCAAGGTGACCGTCGCGCCGCCCGGCAAGGCCAGCCATTTCGGCCGCCACGTGGATAAGGAGACGGGGGTCGGGCCGTGGTTCGAGCCCTTCGACGTGACCCAGGACTTCACCTTCGCCGGCGTCGGCAAGAAGGGCGCCTACTGAGATCCCGGAGGTCGCCGTGACACGCCTGCCGCGTTCCGCCCGCTTCGCCCTCGCGCTGCTCGCCGCCTGCGCGGCCGCGCCGGTGCGCGCGGACGATATGCCGGTGATCAAGGTCGAGATGCGGGACGGGATGATCCTTCCGGCCGTGATCGAGGTCCCGGCCAACACCCGGTTCAAGCTGGAGATCTCGAACACGGGCCAGACCCCCGTGGAGTTCGAGAGCCTGGAGCTGAAGCGCGAGAAGGCGCTCGCCGCCGGCTCGACCTCGGCGATCGTGTTCCGCACCGTCGAGCCCGGCACCTACCAGGTGTTCGACGATTTCCATCCGGAGGCGAAGGCGACCCTGGTGGCCAAATGAGCGCGTCGACGACAGCGCCCGGCTCCCTCCCGCTCGCCCGCCTCCCCTCCCGCCGGGCCGCGATCGACCTGCGGCTCGCCCGGTTCGGCGACTGGCTGCGGCGGTACGGCTGGATGATCCGCGCCGTGCAGTGGCTGATCGTCGCCGTCTACGCCGTGCTGGTGATCGTGCCGGCGCTGCTGCCGCTCCCCGACAACGCCGCCCATCTCTGGACCAACCTGACGCTCGCCGCCCAGTTCGCCTTCTGGGGGATCTGGTGGCCCTTCGTGCTGGTCAGCATGGTGCTGGTCGGCCGGGCCTGGTGCGGCGTCCTCTGTCCCGAGGGGGCGCTCAGCGAATTCGCCAGCCGCTGGAGCCGCGGCTACGCCGTGCCGCGCTGGATCACGTGGCAGGGCTGGCCGTTCGTGGCGTTCGCGGGCACCACCGTCTACGGGCAGATGACCAGCGTGTACGGCTACCCGAAGCCGGTCCTCGCGGTGCTCGGCGGCTCGACGGTCGCGGCGATCGTGGTCGGCCTGCTCTACGGCCGCAACAAGCGGGTCTGGTGCCGCTATCTCTGCCCGGTCAACGGCGTCTTCGCGGTGCTGTCGAAGCTCGCCCCGGTCAGCTTCCAGGTCGACCGCGCTGCCTGGGCGGCCTCGCCCAAGCCCGTCCGGGGTGCGGAGGCGTTCAACTGTGCCCCGCTGGTTCCGGTGAAGACGATGCGCGGCGCGGGGGCCTGCCACATGTGCGGGCGCTGCAGCGGCCATCGCGGCGCCGTGCGCCTCGCCCTGCGTTCCCCCAACCACGAGATCGTGCACGTGGCCGGCGAGGAGCCCAGCCTCGACCAGTCCATGCTGATCCTGTTCGGCATGCTGGCGCTGGCGGTGGGGGCCTTCCAGTGGTCGTCGAGCCCCTGGTACGTCGAGGCCAAGCAATGGGCCGCCACGTGGCTCATCGAGCACGGGACGACGTGGCCCCTGGAGCACTCGGCGCCCTGGTTCGTGCTGACGAACTACCCCGACCGCAACGACGTGATGACCCTCCTCGACGGCGGGTTGCTTCTGGCCTACATCGGCGCCGCCACGGTGATCCTCGGGCTCGCCCTGTCGGCGATCGTGGCGCTCGCGACGGTCGCGCTCGGCGGCTGGTCGCTCCGGCGCTTTCACCACCTGACCCAGACGCTGATCCCGGTGGCGGGCTGCGGCGTCTTCCTGGGATTGTCCGCCCTCACCGTCACCTTCCTGCGCGGCGACGGCATCGTGGTCCCCTACGTGGCGGAGATGCGCGCCGGCCTGCTCGCGGGCGCGAGCCTGTGGAGCGTCTGGCTCGCGTGGCGGGTCGCAGGCCTCGGCGCGGGCGGCCTGCGTCGGGCGGCGGCCACGGCCTGCATCGCGGGGGCCGCCACCCTGTCGGTGGCCAACTGGGTGCTCCTGTTCTGGATCTGGTAGCGCGGTTCGCGCGACGCTTCGCAACCTCTCGCAACCTCTCGCAATCTTGGAGACCGCCATGATCGGCGCCTTCGTCATCGCCTTCCGCGAAGTCATCGAGGCGGGCCTCATCATCTCCATCGTGCTGGCGGCGACCCGCGGCATTCCGGGACGGATGCGCTGGGTCCTGCTCGGCATCGGGGGCGGGCTGGCGGGGGCCGCCGTCGTCGCCCTGTTCGCCGAGAAGATTTCCGACGCCTTCGAAGGCAGCGGCCAGGACATCCTGAACGCCGCGGTCCTGATCGTCGCGGTGCTGCTGCTGATCTGGCACAACACCTGGATGAGCAAGCACGGCAAGGAACTCGCGGGTGAATTGCGGGCGACGGGCGCCGCGGTGCGCTCGGGCGAGCGTGAGGCGGCCGCCCTGGCGATCGTGATCGGCGCCGCGATCCTGCGCGAGGGCGCTGAACTGGTGCTGTTCCTCTACGGCCTCGTGGCCTCCGGCACTTCCGGCGCCGACATCCAGTTCGGCGCCTTCGCGGGGATCGGCGCGGGCGCGCTCCTCTCGGCGGTGACCTATTTCGGCCTCGCCTCCATCCCGAGCCGCTACGTGTTCTCGGTGACCAGCGTGCTGATCATCTTCCTGGCAGCGGGGCTCGCCGCGCAGGCGGCTCAGTTCCTGGCCAACGCGGGCGTCGTGGACATCCTCGGCCACACCCTCTGGAACAGCTCCGGCCTGATCGCCGAGACTTCCTGGCCGGGCCGCATCCTGCACGCGCTGGTGGGCTACACCGACCGGCCGACAGCCCTGCAGGGGCTCGTCTACGTGGCTACCATCGCGGTGATGATCGGCCTGATGCAGTGGAGCGCCGCCGACAAGCGCCACGCCGTGCGGGCGGCGTAGGTCGCGGTTCCGGACGGTCCGGGACCTTTCGCGGGTGCGGGGCGCAGCCCCGCCGGCGGGCTTCGCCCTGATCACCCGCTGCGGGGTCGTCGCCCTCGGAAACCCACTTCTACGGCGCGCCGGTCGCGACGGCCCGGGCCGGATCGGCGCCCCATTCCGACCAGGAGCCGTCGTACAGGCCGCGGGCCGGGTGGCCCAAGGTCTCCAGCGCGAGCGCGATGATCGCCGCAGTCACACCCGAGCCGCAGGTCGTCACGATCGGCCGGGCCGGATCGACGCCGTTCTCGGCGAAGACGGAGGCCAACTCGTCCGGGCTCTTCATCCGCCCGTCGCGCTGAAGCGCCGCGTAGTGCAGGTTGCAGGCGCCGGGCATGTGACCGGGCCGGACGCCGGGCCGCGGCTCCGCCTCCTCGCCACGGAACCGCGTGCCCGAGCGGGCGTCGACCACCTGGGCCGAACCGGTCTCCAGGGCGCGGGCGACGTCGTCCGCGTCGGCCACGGCGCCATGATCGAGGCGGGCGGTGAAGTGCCGGCGCTCACGCGGGCGCGGCTCGCCCTCCTCGGTGGGGTAGCCCGCCGCGACCCAGGCCGGCAGGCCGCCGTCCAGAACCAGCGCGTCGCGCACGCCGAAGGCCTTGAGCATCCACCAGACCCGCGGAGCCGAGAACAGGCCCTGGCCGTCGTAGACCACGATCTGCATGCCGTCGCCGACGCCGAGCGCGCGCATCCGCGCCGCGAACACCTCGGGGCGCGGCAGCATGTGCGGCAGGCTCGACTCGGTATCGCTCATGGCGTCGAGGTCGAAGCGCAGGGCGCCGGGGATGTGGGCGGCCCGGAACTCGGCCTCCGGGTCGCGGCCGGCGGTCGGCAGGTACCACGAGGCGTCGAGCACCACGATGTCGGGGGCGGCGAGGCGGTCGTGCAGCCAGTCGGGGGACACGAGGGGCGCGTGGGCCATGGGGACAGGTCCGGCTCTGTTCGCGAGGGCGTGCACCAAATCACAGGTCGAGCCGGGTTGCACCTGCGGGTCGTGGCCGATCCGGAGCGTTCGCGCGGTTTCGTCAGGGCTGCCGAATGGCAATCCAGGCCCCGTAGATCGTGATGAGCTACGCACCCCGCACCGTGGTACGATGCGCCCAATGCAGGTTGGTCTTGTTTTAAAACGCCGTAACCCCAGTTACGACAACACGATGACGCCGATCGCGTCGGCCACCGCGGCCGGCAGCGCGCGCGCTTCCCCGGACGCCGCTCCTCTAGGACGCGAGACGGGGTCGCCGCCCGAGCGAGAAGCGTTTCACCCTCTCTGTCTGCCGGGGCATCCGCACCCACCGAGCAGGATGGTTATTGAGCCGATCAGCACCATGAATCAACTCGTCCGCATGTCCCAGATCGGCGATGCCGAGACCGTCCAGGAGCCGTCGGCCGACCTGCGCGTGCCCTTCGCGCAGTCAGGGGCCTTCGTCTGCAAATACATCATCGGTGAGCCGAACGACCGGGCCATCTGCTGCGGCGCGCCGGTCTCCGACGGCAAGAGCTGGTGTACCTATCACCGCCGGATCGTGTTCGAGCCGACCCGCCCCGGCCGGATCCGCTGAACGACGGATCCGCGCCGCTCGGTGCTGTCCCGCGCCGTCACTGGGTCCGCATGATCTGGATGACGGCCGGCGTGATGATGACGACGAACAGAACCGGCAGGAAGAACAGGATCATCGGGACGGTGAGCTTGGGCGGCAGGGCCGCCGCCTTCTTCTCCGCCTCGTTCATCCGCTGGTCGCGGCTTTCCTGGCTCAGCACGCGGAGCGCCTGTCCGATCGGCGTACCGTAGCGCTCGGCCTGGATCAGCGCGGTGGCCACGGCCTTGACGGGATCGAGCCCGGTGCGCAGCACGAGGTTCTCGTAGGCTTGGCGCCGTTCCGGCAGGAACGACATCTCGGCGGTCATCAGGGCGAGTTCCTCGGCCAGCACCACCGAGGAGGTGGCGATCTCGGTGCTGACCTTCCGGAAGGCGTGCTCGATCGCCATACCGGATTCCACGCAGATCAGCGTGAGATCGAGGGCGTCCGGCCACGCTTTCCGGATCTCGACCTGCCGCTTCTTGGCGGCGTTCACCAGGAACAGCTCCGGCGCCTTGATGCCCCCGTAGGCGGCCGCGATCACCAGCGCGACCCGCATGAGGACGGAGGCGTCGATCGCCTCTAGCACGAACAGGTAGAACAGGGCGGTGATCACCGTGGCGACCGGGACCACGAGGCGGAAGAACAGGAACGCCGTCTCCGCCCCCTGGCCGCGATAGCCCGCCATCATCAGCTTGCGCTTGGCCGTGTCGGTGCCGAGCCAGCGGCTCAGGTGATACCGCTCGACGATGGACTTCATGTAGGCCTTCGGCGCGACGCGCAGCGTCGCGCGGCTCATGGTCCGGTCCCCCAGGGCCCGCTCGCGCCGCCGGATCTGCTCGCGCTCGTCGCTGACGATCTTCATCCGCTTGGCGAGCTTGTCGGTCTCGAAGAAGGGCTGCGCCACCGCGAAGGCGGTCGCGGCCGCCGCCACGGAGGTCAGCAGCATCCCCATGAAGCGGGGATCGAACAGCTTCTCCGCGATGGCATCGATCATGACTCGGGATCCGGTGACGGGTGGGCGTCGTGGCCCGCTTGGCGAGATGTCCTGCGATCCGGGGCCGGCCCCGATCCTCCCCGCTCAGCCCGAGTTGCCGAAGCGCGGCCGAAGCCTGGATGGGCCCCCCGTCCGCCGCTTGCCTCTCGTGATGGGGTGGGGACGGAAGATCCGCCGAACGTGAGCGCGCTCCGATGGAGGGGGTGGCGTCGAACAGGCTGTCAGAAGTCGAAGGCGATCATCTTCTTGATGGTGAAGATGCCGATGGACATCCAGATCGCCGCCCCGACCAGCGCGATCTTGCCGATGTCGGTGGTCCAGAGCAGCGAGATGTAGTCGGGGCTCGTCAGGGTGGTGATGCCCGCGACGCCGAACGGCAGGCAGGCGATGATCGAGGCCGAGGCCTTGGCCTCCATGCTCATCGCCTGGACCTTGCCGCGCATCTTGGCGCGGTCGCGCAGCACCACGGAGAGGTTGTTCAGCGCCTCCGACAGGTTGCCGCCCGACTGCTGCTGGATGTTGATCACGATGGCGAAGAAGTTCACCTCGGCGGTGGGCACCCGCTCGAACAGGCGCGAGACCGCCTCGCCCAGCGACAGGCCGAGCGCCTGGGTCTCCACGACGGTCCTGAACTCGCTGCGCACGGGCTCCTCGGCCTCGCGCGAGACCATCCGGAAGCAATCCCCCACCGGAATGCCGGTGCGGATGCCACGCACCACCACGTCGACGGCGTTCGGCAGTTCCTTGTTGAACTTCGCGATGCGCTTGAGCCTCAGGCGACGCAGCAGCCAGGCCGGAAGGCCAAAGCCGCCCGCGAAGGCGGCGGCGGCGCCCACGAACGGGCTCTCGGTGATCACGAAGAGCAGGAGTCCCAGGACCCCGGCGCAGACGGCCGAGACCATGTAGAAGGTCCTCTTCGTCCAAGCGAGGCCGGCGCGGGCGAGCTTCAGCTCGACGCTGGCCTTCGTGGCGCCCTTCGCCTTGGCCTCGATCTCGCTCAGCGTCTTGGCGACCTGCTCGCGCCGGTTGATGGTCACTCCCCGGATCGCCGCCCCCGACGCGGAGACGCCGATCGACTTCAGGCGCTTGCTCGCCCGGCGCTCGCCGCTGAGCAGGGGCAGGATCGCCACGTAGGCCACCGCGGCGGCCGCGATGCCGAGGAGGCCAGCCGCGATCGGCAGGTTGGAGGCGGCGGGAACGGCCAGGTCCAGCATGGGGCGGGTCCGCGCTCAGTCTCGGTCGACGACTTCGGCGGCGTCGAGCGCCTCGCCGAGGCGGCGCTCCAGGCCGTAGTAGCGGGCGCGCTCCCAGAATTTCGGCCGCCCGATCCCGGTAGACCGGTGACGGCCGATCAGCTTCCCGTTCGCGTCCTCGCCGACGATGTCGTAGAGGAAGACGTCCTGCGTGGTGATGACGTCGCCCTCCATGCCGAGCACCTCGGTGATGTGGGTGATGCGCCGCGAGCCGTCGCGCAGGCGCATGGCCTGGATCACCACGTCGATCGAGCCGCAGATCATCTCGCGCAGGGTCTTCGAGGGTAGCGTGAAGCCGCCCATCGAGATCATCGACTCGATGCGCGACAGGCACTCGCGCGGGCTGTTGGCGTGGAGCGTGCCCATCGAGCCGTCGTGGCCGGTGTTCATCGCCTGGAGCAGGTCGAAGGCCTCCGGTCCGCGCACCTCGCCGACGATGATCCGCTCGGGCCGCATGCGCAGGCAGTTCTTGACGAGGTCGCGCATGGTGACCTGGCCCTGGCCCTCCATGTTGGGGGGGCGCGTCTCGAGGCGCACCACGTGCGGCTGCTGGAGCTGCAGCTCGGCCGCGTCCTCGCAGGTGATGACCCGCTCGTCGTGCTCGATGAAGGCGGTGAGGCAGTTCAGCAGCGTGGTCTTGCCCGAGCCCGTCCCCCCCGAGATGACCACGTTGCAGCGCGACTGGCCGATGATCTTCAGGACCTCCGCGCCCTCCGGCGAGATCGCCCCGAAGCGCACGAGCTGCTCCAGGGTCAGCTTGTCCTTCTTGAACTTACGGATGGTGAGCGCCGGGCCGTCGATGGCGAGCGGCGGGGCGATCACGTTGACGCGGGAGCCGTCCGGCAGGCGGGCGTCGCAGATCGGCGAGGCGTCGTCGACCCGGCGGCCGACCTGGCTGACGATCCGCTGGCAGATGTTCATCAGCTGCTGGTTGTCGCGGAAGCGCACGCTGGTCAGCTGGATCTTGCCGTTGACCTCGATGAAGGTCCGGTTGGCGCCGTTGACCATGATGTCGGCGATGTCGTCGCGGGCCAGCAGCGGCTCGAGCGGACCGTAGCCCAGCACGTCGTTGCAGATGTCGTCGAGCAGCTCCTCCTGCTCGGCGATCGACAGGACGATGTTCTTGAGCCCGATGATCTCCGTGACGATGTCGCGGATCTCCTCGCGGGCGGTCTCGGCGTCGAGGCGCGAGAGCTGCGTGAGGTCGATCGCCTCGATCAGGGCGCCGAAGATCAGGCTCTTGGTGCGGTAATAGTCCTCGGACCGCACGGTCTCCACGACGACCGGGACCGTGGGCTCAGGCCGCCTGGGGGCAACCGCCGTCTCGCGCGGGGCGGGGACGGCGGCGACCGTCCGCGCCTGCGGGACCGGCGGCGGGGCCGGGGTCGCGCCGCTGGTCTGTCGCCTACCGAACATGGGCCGGATCCTGGTCGCAGCGCCGCATCACGAGGCCTTCCGGCCGGGAAGCTTGGCGCTGGCGAGCTTGGCCAGCAGCGGCTCGAGCAGGCTCTGGCGCCCGCGCCGGGCCTCGGGCCGTCCGAGCGTCGCGGCCGCCAAGTCGTTGAACAGGTCGGACACCTTCGATCCGGCCTGGATCTCGGCGATCATCTGGCCGTTGTTGGCGGCGGTGCCGAACAGGGCGGGCTCGAAGGGGATCGTGAGCGCGATCGGGGCCTCCAGGGCCTTGGCGAACTCGGCGGATCCGATCTCGGGCCGCTTGGGCACGCCGACGCCGTTCAGCAGGATCCGGGGCGGCTGGTCGTTCGGGCGACCGTGCCGGAGGGCGCCGAGCAGGTTCTTGGTGTTGCGCAGGCAGGCGAGGTCCGGGCCGGCGACGATCAGGATCTCGTCGGCCGCCGTGAGGACGCGCTTCGACCACGCGCTCCACTGGTGCGGGACGTCCAGGACCACGCAGGGGACGCTCGCCCGCATGTACTCGATCAGGGCGTCGAAGGCCGGCTCCGACAGGTCGATGGTCCGGTCGAGGCTGGCGGGCGCCGAGAGCAGGCTGAGGTTGTCGCTGCACTTCGACAGCAGGCGCTCGACCAGCGCCGAGTCGAGGCGCTCGGGGGCGAACACCGCCTCGGCGATGCCCTGCGGCGGATCCTGGTTGAAGTTGAGCGAGGCCGTGCCGAAGGCGATGTCGAGATCGGCGATCACCGTCTGGACGCCCTGGTTGCGGGCGACGGCCCAGGCGAAGTTGTGCGCCACCGTGGAGGCGCCGATGCCGCCCTTCACGCCGTAGACCGCCACCGTGCGCCCCACCGGCTTCACGCCCGGGGCGGTGAACAGGTCGGAGATCGCCGCGATCAGGGTCAGCGGGTCGACGGGCGCCATCAGGTAGTCGGAGACCCCCCGCTGGATCAGCTGGCGGTAGAGCGTCACGTCGTTGAGGTGGCCGATCACCAGGACGCGGGTGCCCTCGTCACAGACCTCCGCCAGGGCGTCGAGGCACTCGACCGGCTTGGACCGCTGGCCCTGCGTCTCGAGGATGATGACGTTGGGCGTCGGCGCGTGCCGGTAGGCCTCGATCGCTGCGGCGCCGCCGCCCATCCGGACCTTGACCTGCGCCTTCTGCATGCGCCGGTCGAGGGCGGCCCCCTCGATCATCGCGGCGGTCTCGCCGGTCTCGCAGAAGGCCTGGATGGTGATCCGGGGCACCGGGGCGATCGTGCGCTCGGTTGTCTCGGACAGGTCTGCCATGACGGCGCTTTCAGGTTCGCGTTCGGGGTTCGGCGTGGGCTTGGGTGCGGGCCTGGGCCTGGGCCTGGGCTTGGGCCTGGGCGAGCCAGTTCTACTGACCGACCTGGGACTTGACGGCCGTCTGCCCATCTTGCCGCCATGTGGTTGACGGATCCTTGCCGTCCCGCAACTGGCCGATGTCCCGGACCCGCTTGACCGTGTCGATCCGGCCCTCGGGCCGGCCGCGCACGAGGTCCACCGGATCCGCCACCTGGGCGGCCACGGTCGACTGCATGGCGCAGCCCAGGTTCCAGTTCGGCCGGTTGCTGTAATCGACCTGGAAGCTGGAGGTGCCGAGATCCTGCGGCCACAGCCCGCACTGGTCGGCCACCTTGGCCTGCATGCGCTGGAAGCTCAGCCGGATCGGCGTGGCGAGGCTCGGCGCCGCCACCGCGTAGCCGGTCACCGCGATCTCGCGGGTGCCGACGCCGTTCTGGCCGCCGAGCCCGCGCAAGGCCGCCGCCGTCCGCTCGACGGCGGGGGCCACGGCCGGAGCCACGCCCCGGGGCACCTCCATCAGGAGAACGCCGCGGCCGAAGCGGCGGTATTCCAGCATGAAGGCGTCGATGTCGGCGGTCTGGCGGGGGTCGAGATGGCCGATGCCGGTGGGGAACACGTCGAGGCTGCGGGTGCCGTCGGCCAGCACGATCGGGTGCCGGGCGCGGTAATCCGACACCGTGATCTCGCCGGTGGTGGCGGGATCGCTCTTGCAGGCCGCCGCCAGGGTGGCCAGCGCGCAGGCGGCGACGAGGCCGCCGAGGCGGGGCAGGGTGGGGTGGTGACGTCGGGTCATGGATCCGGTCCTCGGGCCTTACTCGACGATGAAGCCGACGCGGCCGCGGTAGGTGCGTCCGAGCGGGGCCGCGGCGGCGGCGGCCGGGCCGACCCGGCCGTAGAGGCGGTTGATCTGGCCGAGCAGCACGGCCTGGCCGTCGGTCGCGTCGACGAAGTTGTCGTCGGGCCGGCTCACCTGCTTCTGCTCCATGGGCCGGGCGATGAAGGGGGTGCACATGATCATCAGCTCGGTCTCCTGCCGCTGGTAGTCGCGGGAGCGGAACAGGGCGCCGAGGATCGGCAGGTTGATCAGGCCCGGCAGGCCGGAGATCGCCTGGCGGTTGACCTGCTGGATCAGGCCCGCCGTCATCATCACGCCGCCGGAGGGCAGCTCGACGGTGGTCTCCGAGCGGCGCACCCGGGTGCCCGGGACCGCGATCGTGGAGTTGCCGACGACGTAGTCGAAGCTCTGCTGCGGATCGATCTCGGTCACGTCGGTGGCGACGCGGATCGAGATGCGGTTGTCGGCCAGCACCACGGGGGTGAACGACAGGGCGACGCCGTAGGGCTTGTAGGTGATGCCGGGGGTGCACACGCCGCCCACCGCGCAGGAGGCCGAGGACGGCACCGGGAACTCGCCGCCGGCCAGGAACTTCGCGGCCTCACCGGAGATCGCGGTCAGCGTCGGCTCGGCCAGGATCCGGGAGACGCCTGCCTGCTCGAAGGCCTTCAGCGTGGCCTGGAGCGAGAAGCCGCCCGCCCTCACGGAGGCCTGGATCTGGTTGCCTTGCGGGAAGTCCGTGTTGATCGGGAACGGCAGGTTGTTGTTGAACGCGGGCGAGGCCGCGGATCCCAGCGGGTTCAGGGCCGACCAGTTGCCGGTCATGTTGATCCCGAACTGCTTCAGGACGTTGCGCGACACCTCCACGACGGTGACGCGGAGCATCACCTGATCCTTGTTGCGGATCGTGAGGTTGTTGATCACGGCACCGCGCGCGCCGGACGCGACGCCGCCGCTCGCCGCGCCCGCCGCCCCCGCCGCACCGGCGCCGCCCAGCCCTACGAAGGCGTTGGCGATGTCGATCGCCTGCTGGGCATCCGCCGATGCGTTCACCGAACCCGACAGCAGCACCGAGGCCCCCGAGGAGCGCACGTCGAAGCGGCCGCCCGGAATGCTCTGGTTGAGCAGCTCGCGCAGGGTCCCGAGGTTGAGGTCGCGCGCCACCGTCACGTCGAGGGCGGCGATCTGGCGACCCTCGGCGTCCATGATGAAGATCGAGGTCGCGCCGTCGGCCATGCCGATCACGAAGACCTTGCGGGTCGAGCGGACCACCGCGTTGGCCACCGCCGGGTTGGCGACGAAGACCTCCTTGGCGTCCCGCGGGAGGTCGACGATCACCGAGCGGCCGGCGGTCAGCTCGACCTTGCGGGTCGAGGCCGCCTCGGCGGCGCCGACCGTCAGCACCGGTGCCGGACCGAGGGTCGAGCGCTCCTGGGCCAGCGCCGGCGTCGTCACCGCGGCCAGAAGCGCGAGGGCGGCGGCGCGGCGGCGCCGTCGCCGGTCGGCCTCGTGCCGAGCCGGTCGGGGGAGGGGCAGCTGTGCGGTCATGGCCATCACGGCGTCTGCTGCCGCGCGACGCCGAAGCGCACGACGGTCAAGGCGGGTTCGGATGTCTGCGCATCGGACGTCTCGGCCTGCGGCAGGGCCTCGGCTGGCTGTCCGGCATCGGCGAGGCTGCGCAGGGCGAGCGACAGGGCGCCGACCTTCTGGGCGAGCGCCAGGGTCTCGGCCTGAGCGGGCGTGACGGCGAGCGTCGCGGTCTCGCCGGTGACGACGTTGGTGCCGTTCTTCTCCTGGATCAGCTGGCCGATCGCCAGGACCCGGATGTCGGTCAGGATCGTCTGGGAGAACTGGACGTCGGTGTTGGCGGCCCGCGATTTGGCGTCGTCGCGGAAGATGCGGATCACGTCGACGCGGTCATTGGGCAGGATGAAGCCGCCCGCCGAGTTGGTGCCGCGGCTGTCGGTGACGATGGCGACCGCGCGCATGCCGGGCGGCAGGATCGCCGCCATGAACCCGCTCTCGGGGCGGACCAGCTTCTGCGCGCGGATCGGCTCCCCGGCCAGGAAGCTCGAGCGCACGGAGGCGCCGACCGTCTCGTCCAGGGATTTCGGATTGAGCTTGCGCGTCATGTAGCCCGGCGCGATGGCGGCGTCCGGCCAGGCCTGCCAGCGCAGGTCCGCGGCGCGCAGCACCTGCCCCATGGGCATGTCGGTGGCGGCCACGAGCACGTCGGTCATCGGCGCCGGCGGCGCCTCGACCGTCGGCTGTGGCGTCGGCGGGGGCGGATCGCCGCCGCTCATCAGGAAGGCCGCCCCGCTGCCCGCCGCGAGGGCGATGCCGAGGACGGCGAGACGGGCTGGGTTCATCGCAAGGACACGCCGGAGACGGCTGAATTGCCGTCCATGGCCTGAACTTGCCCGCGGATTCGTGTACTTATGGTTAAGGTATTATAACCTCGCCACGCTCGACCGGTCCGGAAACGGGCCGCCGCTCGACCGCACGTCACAACCGGCCCGATCCTTCAGCGTTCGGCCGAGCGTGGCCGTGGCCACTCACCCGTTCGTGTTCTATCGTGACGTCGGATCCGCCTCAGAAGCGGGCGCTCGGGCGAACCGGGGGGAGACATGATCAGGACATTCGGCGGCGCGGTGGTGGCGGCGGCTCTGGCGGGGACGGCGCTCGGCGCCGGATCGGCCGCCGCGCAAGGGGCCGGCGCGGAGGCATTCTCGGACAACGCAATCCGCATCGGCGTCCTCAACGACCAGTCGGGACTCTACGCCCAGTACGGCGGTCAGGGCTCGGTCGAGGCCGCCCGCATGGCGGTGGAGGACATGGGCGGCAAGATCGGCAGCGTGCCGATCGAGATTCTCTCCTCGGACCACCAGAACAAGCCCGACATCGCCTCGGCCATCGCCCGGCAATGGTACGACCGCGACGGCGTCGACGCGATCATGGAACTGACCACCTCCTCGGTGGCGCTGGCGGTCCAGGGCCTGTCCAAGGAGAAGAAGAAGATCACCATCACCACCGGGGCCGCGACCAGCGACCTCACCGGCAAGGCCTGCACGCCGTACGGCTACCACTGGGCGTTCGACACGCGGGCGCTCGCGGTGGGGACCGGCGGCGCGCTCACGCGGGCGGGCGGCGACACGTGGTTCTTCCTCACCGCCGACTACGCCTTCGGCTCGGCGCTGGAGGCCGATACCAGCCGGGTGGTGACCGCCAACGGCGGCAAGGTGGTGGGCAGCGTCCGCCACCCGCTCTCCAACCAGGACTTCTCCTCGTTCCTGCTCCAGGCGCAGGGCTCGAAGGCCAAGGTGATCGGTCTCGCCAATGCCGGGCTCGACACCTCGAACGCGATCAAGCAGGCGGCCGAGTACGGCATCGTCGAGGGCGGCCAGAAGCTCGCGGCGTTGCTGTTCACCCTCTCGGAGGTGCACGGCCTCGGCCTCAAGGTGGCACAGGCCCTCACGCTCACCGAGGGCTGGTACTGGGACGCCAACGACGAGACCCGCGCTTTCGGCCAGCGCTACATGAAGCGCACCGGCCGGATGCCCAACATGATCCAGGCGGGCACCTATTCGGCGGTCCTGTCCTACCTCAAGGCCGTGAAGGCGGCGGGCACCGACGAGACCGACGCGGTCAACGCCAAGCTGAAGGCCCTGCCGGTGGACGACGTCTTCGCCCATGGCGGCGTGGTGCAGCCGAACGGCCGCATGGTGCACGACATGTACCTGTTCGAGGTCAAGAAGCCCGCCGAGTCGAAGGGCGAGTGGGACCTCTACAAGCTGATCTCGACCGTCCCCGGCAAGGAGGCCTTCGCCTCCCCGGCCGAGAGCGGCTGCCCGCTGACGGCGGCCAAGTAGGCGGGCGCACGCCCCGCGTCATCGCGGGCGGAGCGAGGCGGTCCCGCTTCGCTCCGCCCGCGATGGATGACGCTTCCGACCCGTCGACGGGCCGCCGGATTCAGGCCGCCCAGACGCGCCGGTAGAGCGCCACGATCTCGTCGGCGCTGGGCTCCACCGGGTTGTTGGACGGGGAGCCGGAGGCCAGCGCCTGGGCCGCCATGGTCGGGAGCAGCGCCTCCCAGCGGGCCGGGTCGATCCCGTATTCCTGGGGACCCGGCACGTCGAGGTCGTCGTTCAGCGCCTCCAGTTCCGCCACCAGGGCCGACACTGCGGAGCGGTCGTCGGTGTCCGGGCCGGCGATCTTCATGGCCCGGGCGCAGGCGGCGTAGCGGTCGATGGCGGCCGGCGCCGAGAAGGCCGTGACCACCGGCAGCAGCATCGCGTTCGAGAGCCCGTGCGCCACGTGGAAATGCGCGCCGATCGGCCGGCTCATGCCGTGGACCAGTGCGACCGAGGCATTGGAGAACGCGATGCCCGCCTGGGTCGCGCCGAGCATCATCGCCTCGCGCGCCGCCCGGTCCCCCGGATCGGTCCAGACCCGGCGCAGGCTCGGGGCGATCAGGCCCATCGCCTGGAGCGCCAGCCCGTCCGAGAACAGGTTCGACTTGCGCGAGACATAGGCCTCGATCGCGTGGGTGAGGGCGTCGATGCCGGTGTCGGCCGTGAGCCGCTTGGGCTTGGTGAGGGTCAATTCATAATCGACCAGGGCGGCCACCGGCAGGTAGGCCAGCCCGATGCACAGCATCTTCTCGTCGGAGGCCTCGTCGGTCACGATGGTGAACCGAGTCGCCTCGGAGCCAGTGCCGGCGGTGGTGGGGATCGCCACGATCGGCAGTCCGGGCTCGTCCTGCTGGCGCGGCGCCTTGTAGTCGCGCATGTGGCCGCCGTGGCGGGCGAGCACCGCCACGGCCTTGGCGGTGTCCATCGGGCTGCCGCCGCCGAAGCCGACCACGCAGTCGAAATCCCCCGCCTGGAGGGCCGCGAGCGCCGCCTCCACGGAGGCGACGGTCGGGTCCGGCACGGTCTCGGAGAAGATCGTCGCCTGCGCCCCCGCGCTGGTGAGCCGTTCGAGCAGCATGTCGGTCCGGCCGCTGCCGGCGAGGTAGGGGTCGGTGACCACGAAGGGCCGCGACAGGCCGAGCTGGCCGAGCACCTCCGGCAGCAGCCGCGAGGCGCCGGCGCCGACGCGCATCAGCCGGGGCAGGGCGATCGAGGCGACCATGTCTTGCTTCTCCCACCCGGCGCCTCTGATGGTGCGCCGGAACGGCCGATCTTAAGGCGCGCGACCGCGGGGCGAAACCGCCGCCGCTTACACCGCCGGCCCGGCGAACAGCGCCCCCGCGGCCTTCACTTCGGCGGCGATGAACCCCGCCACCGCGCGGATATGGGCCGCCTTCCGGTGGTCCTCGTGGATGTGCATGTGGAACGAGCGGGTCAGCGAGACCGCCTCGGGCAGCACCGGCACGAGTCCCGGATGGGCCGCCGCGATGAAGGCCGGCAGGATGCACAGGCCGGCGCCCCCGAGCGTCGCGTGGACCTGGGCCAGGAGATTGGTGGAGCGCAGGCGGGCCGTGACCGCGGGGCCGAGCGCCCCGAGGTAGTTGAGCTCGCGGGTGAACAGCATGTCCTCGATGTAGCCGACGAAGGGATGGGCCGGCAGGTCCGCGAGCTCCGCGATCGGCGCTGCCGCAGCGAGATAGGACTCGGCCGCGTAGACGAGCAGCCGGTAATCGGTGAGCCGGCGCGCCACCACCCGGGCCTGCTGCGGGCCGGAGAGGCTGATCACGATGTCGGCCTCGCGCTTGGACAGGCTGAAGATCCGGGCGGTCGCCATGATCTCCACCTCCAGCTCCGGATGGCGGGCGGTCAGCCGGTGCATCCGCGGCGCGAGGAAGACGCTGCCGAACCCGTCCGGCGCGCCGATCCGCACCGTGCCCGACACCGCCTGGGCCGCCTCCGTGGCGGCGCTGGCTGAGAGGAACGCGCTCTCCATGGCCTCGGCGACGCCCAGCAGGTTCGCCCCGTCCTCGGTGAGCGCGTAGCCGAGATTGCTGCGATGGAACAGGCGGGCGCCGAGGCCCTCCTCCAGGGCGCGGATCCGGCGCCCGACCGTGGTGTGCTCGGTGCCGGTGCGCGCCCCCGCTGCGCTCAGGGTCCCAGTCCGCGCCACCGCGAGAAAGAAGCGGAGATCGTCCCAGTTGGGCCCCGTCCTGGCCATGACCGCACTCCCGCTGTGCATCGATGCACAGCGGCTGTAAGCGCATCTGGCTTTATCGCTCAAGGGATCCTGTTAGGGTGCGCCAAAATCGAACGCCACATCACAGGGAGGCGCGCATGCGCACGATCGGGCACTACATCGGCGGCCGGAATGTCGGCGGCGAGAGCGGGCGGTTCGCCGACGTGTTCCACCCCTCGACCGGCGAGGTCCAGGCCAAGGTCGCTCTGGCCAGCAAGGCCGAGATGCGCGCCGCCGTGGAGAACGCCAAGGCGGCCCAGCCGGCCTGGGCGGCGACCAACCCGCAGAAGCGCGCCCGCGTGATGATGCGCTTCCTTGAACTCATCCGCGGGGAGAACGACGCGCTGGCCGAGCTGCTCGCCTCCGAGCACGGCAAGACCGTGCCGGACGCCAAGGGCGACATCCAGCGCGGCGTCGAGGTGGTGGAGTTCGCCTGCGGCATCCCGCACCTGCTCAAGGGCGAGTACACGGAAGGCGCCGGCCCCGGCATCGACGTCTATTCCCTGCGCCAGCCGCTCGGCGTGGTGGCCGGCATCACGCCGTTCAACTTCCCGGCCATGATCCCGCTGTGGAAATGCGCCCCGGCCATCGCCTGCGGCAATGCCTTCATCCTGAAGCCGTCCGAGCGCGACCCGAGCGTGCCGATCCGCATCGCCGAGATCTTCCTGGAGGCGGGCCTGCCGGCGGGCATCCTCAACGTCGTCAACGGCGACAAGGAGGCGGTCGACGCCATCCTGGATGATGAGGACATCAAGGCGGTGGGCTTCGTCGGCTCCTCGCACATCGCCGAGTACATCTACGTGCGCGCCGCCGAGACGGGGAAGCGCGCCCAGTGCTTCGGCGGCGCCAAGAACCACATGATCATCATGCCGGACGCCGACATGGGCCAGGCGGTCGACGCGCTGATCGGCGCCGGCTACGGCTCGGCCGGCGAGCGCTGCATGGCGATCTCGGTGGCGGTGCCGGTGGGCGAGCAGACCGCCGACCGGCTGATGGAGCGCCTCATCCCGCGGGTCGAGTCGCTCAAGATCGGCCCGTCGCACGACGGCTCGGCCGATTACGGCCCGCTGGTCACGGCGGAAGCGGTGCAGAAGGTCGCGAGCTACATCGACAAGGGCGTCGCCGAGGGCGCGCAGCTCGCCGTCGACGGCCGCGGCTTCAAGCTCCAGGGCTACGAGAACGGCTTCTACATGGGCGGCTCGCTGTTCGACCGCGTGACGCCCGACATGACGATCTACAAGGAGGAGATCTTCGGGCCGGTGCTCTCGGTGGTGCGGGCCAAGGATTACGAGGAGGCGCTGGCGCTGCCCTCGACCCACCAGTACGGCAACGGCGTGGCGATCTTCACCCAGGATGGCGACGCCGCCCGGGACTTCACCGCCCGGGTGAACGTCGGCATGGTCGGCGTGAACGTGCCGATCCCGGTCCCGATCGCCTACCACACCTTCGGCGGCTGGAAGCGCTCGGGCTTCGGCGATCTGAACCAGCACGGGCCGGACTCGATCCGCTTCTACACGAAGACCAAGACCGTGACGCAGCGCTGGCCGAGCGGCATCAAGAGCGGGGCGGAGTTCTCCATCCCGACGATGCGGTAGGCCGAAACCCTTCCCCGACCGATCCTGGGTCTGCCCAAGATCGGCATCCCCCTTGTCCCGAGTGGGCAGGCCCGTCGGAGGAGGGGGATAGGGGCCGCGCGATGACGCGGCGGCAGGGGAACAGCGCGACGGTGCGGGTTCCGGCGCCCGCCGCGACCTTCACGGAAGCGCCGCTCCCCGCTCCCGACCCCCGCCGACGCGGGGGTGTTTCTCCCCCGCAGAGGGGGAGGGAGGCTCGTTTGCACCTTCGGAGGCAGTGCCCATGAGTTTCGGGCTCGACGAGGACCGGACCGCGATCCGCGAGATGGCCCTCGGCTTCGCGGCCGAGCACATCGCGCCGCACGCCCTCGACTGGGACCGGGACAAGACCTTCCCGGTCGAGACCCTGCGGGCGGCGGCCGCCCTCGGCATGGCGGGCATCTACGTCCGCGAAGATGTCGGCGGCTCGGGGCTCTCGCGCCTCGACGCGACCCTGATCTTCGAGGCGCTGAGCACCGGCTGCCCGACCGTGGCGGCGTTCCTGTCGATCCACAACATGTGCGCCTGGATGATCGACGCCTACGGCGACGACGATCAGCGCCGGCGCTGGATCCCGTCGCTCATGGGCATGGAGCGGATCGCCAGCTACTGCCTCACCGAACCGGGCTCGGGCTCCGACGCGGCGGCGCTCCGCACCCGCGCCGAGCGGGACGGCGACCATTACGTGCTCTCCGGCGAGAAGCAGTTCATCTCGGGTGCCGGTGCCAGCGACCTCTACGTCTGCATGGTCCGCACCGGCGAGGCCGGCCCGGCGGGCATCTCGGCGATCGTGGTGGAGAAGGGCACGCCCGGCCTCTCCTTCGGCGCCGACGAGCGCAAGATGGGCTGGAACGCCCAGCCGACCCGGGCCGTGCGCTTCGACGGCTGCCGCGTGCCCGTGGCCAACCGCCTGGGCACGGAGGGCCAGGGCTTCCGCATCGCCATGAGCGGGCTGGACGGCGGGCGCCTCAACATCGCCGCCTGCTCCCTCGGCGGCGCGCAGGCGGCCCTCGACAAGGCCCTCGCCTATATGGGCGACCGGCGCGCCTTCGGGGCGAAGCTCATGGATTTCCAGGCGCTGCAGTTCCGGCTCGCCGACATGGCGACCAGCCTGGAGGTCTCGCGCACCTTCCTGCGCCACGCGGCCGGCGCGCTCGACGCCAAGGACCCGGCCGCGACGCAGCTCTGCGCCATGGCCAAGCGCCACGTCACCGACGCCGCCTTCGAGGTCGCCAATCAGGCGCTCCAGCTCCACGGCGGCTACGGCTACCTCGCCGAGTACGGGGTCGAGAAGATCGTCCGGGACCTTCGGGTGCACCAGATCCTGGAGGGCACGAACGAGATCATGCGGATGATCATCGCCCGCGCGCTGACCGGGGGCCGCCGATGACCGACGTGATCGTCGAGCGTGTCGGCGCCCTCGGGCGCCTGCGGCTCGACCGGCCGCAGGCGCTGAACGCCCTGACCCACGGCATGGTCCTGGCGATCGACGAGGCCCTCGACCAGTTCTCCGCCGATCCCGGCATCGCCGCGGTGCTGCTCACCGGCGAGGGCGAGCGCGGCCTCTGCGCGGGGGGCGATCTGCGCGGCCTGTACGAAAGCCAGGGCACCGCCTTCGCGGAGGCCTTCTGGCGCGACGAGTACCGGCTGGATGCCCGGATCGCCGCCTATGAAAAGCCCTTCGTGGCGGTGATGGACGGCATCACCATGGGTGGCGGCGTCGGCCTCGCCGGCCACGCCGCCCACCGGATCGTCACCGAGCGCTCCCGCGTCGCCATGCCGGAGACCGGCATCGGCTACCTCCCGGATGTCGGCGGCACCTGGCTGCTGCCGCGGGCGCCGGGCGAGATCGGCACCTATCTCGGCCTGACCGGTGAGCCGGTCGGGGCCGCCGATGCGATCTTCTGCGGGCTCGCCGACGCTCAGGTGCCGTCCGCCGAGCTGCCCAACCTGATCGACGCCCTGCTGGCGCTCGATCCGGATGCCGGCCACGAGGGCGTACGGGAGCTGATCGCCCGGTTCGCGCAGGACCCGGGGGCGCCGCCCCTGGCGGCGCACCGGGCCCGGATCGACCGCTGCTTCGCCTTCGACATGGTGGACGAGATCCTGGCCGCCCTCGACGCGGACGGCTCCGACTTCGCGGCCGCGACCCGGACGACCCTGCTGACCAAGGCGCCGTCGAGCCTCGTCCTGACGCTGTGCCTGCTGCGCCTCGGCCGCGGCTCCGCGAACCTGGAGGCCTGCCTGGAGCGCGAGTACCACGCCTCGCTGGCGCTGCTGGACGAGGGCGACTTCCGCGAGGGGATCCGCGCCGCCGTGATCGACAAGGACAAGACGCCGCGCTGGAACCCGCCCACCCTCGACGCGGTCGATCCCGCCCGGATCGCCCGCTGGCTGGAGGCGCGGGCGGCGCCGGTCTTCGCGGAGTCGCGCACGGGCGCGATCTGATGACGGGCCGCCTGATCCCACCCGCCGCCTCATCTTGAGGGGCCCGCATCGCCGGGTCTGAGGGAGGGCTCCAGGGATCGCGCGGCCGGCTGGAGGTCTCCGTCGAGGCCTCCGCTACGCTCCGGCGCCTCAGGATGAGGGCGCCGGCGGGACGGGCGGTCGAGGGGCGGGACCCGGGGTCCCGCGTGATGCAATGGGGAGGAATGGGATGGCGCAGACCATCGGGTTCATCGGTCTCGGCAATATGGGTGGGCCCATGGCGGCCAACCTCGTGCGGGCCGGCCACACCGTGCGCGGGTTCGATCTGGTGCCGGCCTCGCTGGACACCGCCCGGGCCGCGGGGATCGCGGTGGCGGGCTCGGCCCTCGAAGCCGCCGACGGAGCGGATGTCGTGATCACCATGCTGCCCGCCGGGCGGCACGTGGTCGAGGTCTGGACGCAGCTCGCGGAGGCCCTGCCCGCCGGCACCCTGCTGATCGATTCCTCCACCGTCGACGTCGAGAGCGCCCGCAAGGCCCACGGCCTCGCCGAGGCCCGGGGCTGCCTGTCGGTGGACGCGCCGGTCTCGGGGGGAACCGGCGGCGCGAAGGCCGGGACGCTGACCTTCATGGCCGGCGGCGCCGAAGCCGCATTCGCGAAGGCGGAGCCGCTGCTGAAGGCGATGGGCAAGAACGTGTTCCATTGCGGCGAGGCCGGCGCCGGTCAGGCGGCGAAGATCTGCAACAACATGATCCTCGGCATCTCGATGATCGGCGTCAGCGAGGCCTTCGCGCTGGGCGAGAAGCTCGGCCTGTCGCATCAGGCGCTCTACGACGTGGCCTCGGTCTCCTCGGGCCAGTGCTGGTCGCTGACCACCTACTGCCCGGTGCCGGGACCGGTGCCGACCTCGCCGGCCAACACCGGCTACAAGCCGGGCTTCGCCGCCGCGCTGATGCTCAAGGATCTCCGGCTCGCCCAGGCCGCGGCGCTCGCCTCCGGGGCCGCCACGCCGCTGGGCGCGGAGGCCGCGCAGATCTACGGATTGTTCGACGGCGCGGGCCACGGGGGAGAGGACTTTTCCGCGATCATCACTATGCTTCGCGGGCAGGGAGGCGAGTCGTGAGCGAGCCGTACGAGACGATCCTGACGGAGACGCGCGGCCGAGTCCTGCTGATCACCCTCAACCGGCCGAAGGCGCTCAACGCCATCAACGCGCAGCTCACCCGCGAGGTGATCCGGGCGGCCACCGCGGCGGACGCGGATCCGGGCGTCGGCTGCATCGTCATCACCGGTTCGGCCAAGGCCTTCGCGGCCGGCGCCGACATCAAGGAGATGCAGCACGCCACCTATGCGGAGATGTACGCGGGCGACCGGTTCGCCGACTGGGACCGCTTCGTCGCCGTGCGCAAGCCGATCATCGCCGCGGTGGCGGGCTACGCGCTGGGCGGTGGCTGCGAGCTCGCCATGATGTGCGACATCATCCTGGCGGCCGACACGGCGCAGTTCGGCCAGCCGGAGATCAAGCTGGGCGTGATGCCGGGGATCGGCGGCAGCCAGCGGCTGACCCGGTTCGTCGGCAAGGCCAAGGCCATGGAGATGTGCCTGACCGGCCGGATGATGGACGCCGCCGAGGCCGAGCGCGCGGGGCTGGTCTCCCGCGTGATCGCCGCCGATCAGCTCATCGACGCGGCGCTGAAGGCCGCCGAGACGATCGCGTCGATGTCGCTCCCGATCGCGATGATGACCAAGGAGGCGGTCAACCGATCCTACGAGACCACGCTGACCGAGGGGATCCGGTTCGAGCGGCGGGTCTTCCACGCGATGTTCGCAACCAAGGACCAGAAGGAGGGCATGGCTGCCTTCGTGGAGAAGCGGCCGCCCCGGTTCGAGAACACCTGAATGCGGCCCGCCTCGGCCGAACGGGACGGGCAGCCAAGACCACGATACGGGGAGGGGAACGACCATGCCGAGCTTCCGGGAGGCCCGCGACCTTCTGCTGGCCCATCGCACCGATTACGCCGCCGCCGTCTCGGCCTTCGCGTGGCCGGACCCGGTGCCGTTCAACTGGGCGCTCGACTGGTTCGACGCGGTGCTCGCCGGCCCCGAGAGCCGCGACCGGGCCGCCCTCCGGATCGTCGAGGCCGGCAGCGGCGCCGAGCAGTGCCTCACTTTCGGAGAGCTCGCCCGGCGCTCCAATCGGGTGGCCAATCACCTGCGGCAGCAGGGCCTGAGGCGCGGCGACCACCTGCTCCTGCTCCTCGGCAACGTCCCGGCCCTGTGGGAGACCATGCTGGCGGCGATGAAGCTCGGCGCGGTCGTCATCCCGGCGACCACCCTGCTCACCGCCGACGAACTCGCTGACCGCCTCGCCCGCGGCCGTCCCCGGGCCATCGTGGCGGGGACGGAACAGATCGCGCGGTTCGCCGGGCTCGACACGGGCGACGCCATCCGCCTCGTCACCGGGGCCGCGACCGAGGGCTGGGCGGCCTACGACGACGCGTCCGCGGCCCCGGACGATTTCGCACCGGACGGCCCGACCGGGGCTGACGACCCGATGCTCCTCTACTTCACCTCCGGCACTACGGCGAAGCCGAAGCTCGTGCGCCACAGCCACCGCTCCTACCCGGTGGGGGCGCTCTCGACCATGTACTGGCTCGGGCTGCAGCCCGGGGACGTGCACTGCAACGTCTCCTCGCCGGGCTGGGCGAAGCACGCGTGGTCGTCATTCTTCGCACCCTGGAATGCCGGGGCGACGATCCTGGTGATCAATCAAGCGCCGTTCAACGCCGCCGCCCTGCTGGCGCAGCTGGAACGCACCGGCGCCACCACGCTGTGCGCGCCACCGACCGTGTGGCGGATGATCATCCAGGAGGATCTCACCGGTCGGACTCTCGCCCTGCGCGAGGTCTGCGCGGCGGGCGAGCCCTTGAACCCGGAGGTGATCGAGCGGGTGAAGGGCGCCTGGGGTCTCACGATCCGCGACGGCTACGGCCAGACCGAGACCACGGCGCTCATGGCCAACACGCCCGGCCAGCCGGTGGTGCCGGGGGCGCTGGGCCGGCCCCTGCCGGGTTACCGGGTGCGCGTCCTCGACATCGACGGCCAGCCGGCTTCCGAGGGCGAGGTCTGTCTGGAGCTCGGGGCGCACAGGCCCGCCGGCCTGATGCAGGGCTACGACGACGGCCAGGGCAACCTGTCGGGGGCCGGGGGCGATCTCTACCACACCGGCGACGTCGCCTTCGTGGACGACCAGGGCTGCTACACCTTCGTGGGCCGCGCCGACGACGTGTTCAAATCGTCGGGCTACCGCATCAGCCCGTTCGAACTGGAGAGCGTGCTGATCGAGCATCCGGCGGTGGCCGAGGCGGCGGTGGTGCCGGTGCCCGATCCGATGCGCCACACCATCCCGAAGGCCTACGTGTCCCTGGTGGCGGGGGCCTCGTCGGGACCGGAGACGGCACTCGACATCTTCCGCTTCACCAACGCGCGGCTGGCGACGTTCAAGCGCCTGCGGGGGCTCGAATTCGTCACCGACCTGCCCAAGACCATCTCGGGCAAGATCCGCCGGGTGCAGCTGCGCCGCCTGGAGCACGAGGGCGTCACCGACGATCCGCATCGCGGCCGCGCTTACACGCAGGCGGACTTCCCCGAACTGAAGGGCGAGGCGGAGCGCAAGCTCGACCAGACCGCGGGGTGACGGGCCCCGGCACCGGGGCCGCCGTGGCGGGAATCCGGGCCGATGACCGAGACCTCCGCGCTGGGCACGCGCGATCTCGCTGAGCACATCACGCAGGTTTTTCGGGCGACGGACGAGGCGCGGACGGTTGTCGCCGAGCCGTAGAAGCGATGGCCGGGGCGGCGGAGCGGGTGCGCGGCCGTGCGCCGGCCCCGGGGCAGACCGGCTGGCCGGATGGACGCGGGCGCGGCCTTCTTCGGGGCCGGCGCCGCCTTCGTGACGCGCCCCAGGCCCCGAACGAATCCTCAAGGTTTCCGCTTCCCGAAACTGAAGCCACGGATTCGCGCGGCTTCTCAAGCCCCCCGTCGACGCTGTCGCGCGTCACCCGGCCCCCACCCCCGAATCGGTAAAATTGCGCGCATCCGCTTCAGCGCCGCGGAGGCTCTGCGGCGCAATCTTGGCCTCAACAACGGGGGCGGGTGCGATGAGCGCGGGGTTTCTCAGGACGGTTCGGGGGATGGTGGCCGGCGCTGCGGCGCTGCTCGGCCTCACGGCCGCCGCGCAAGCACAGACGCTGGCGAGCCTTCCGACGGAGGCGGGTGCGCGGGTTCAGGGGGACGCCAAGCCGCTCGCCGCCTGGGTGACGTTCTGCCAGGCTTACGCGGCGGAGTGCACG
>NZ_BPQS01000026.1 GCF_022179385.1 Methylobacterium longum
AGTCGACGATCGCCTGGACGCGCGCCCAGCCTTCCGGAGCGCCGCCGAACAGCGACCACGCCGTCTGCGAGAGCTTGTCGGTGTCGCAGTAGCGCGAGCCCAGGAGGAAGATGAGGACGTCGTCCGGCAGGTCCTGCACCGGGATCTGCCGCGCCTCCGGCACGACCGGATCGGGGGTTCCGGAATCCGCGACCGTGAAATCCGCCGAGATCGTCACCTGCCCGGGCGGCACGACGAGGCGGTGGCAGATGTTGTCGAAGCCGTCCCGGTATTCGCGCGCCTCGAGGGGCGGATCGAAGGTGATCACCTGCGGTGTCAGAACGTCCCCCAACCGCGAGGGATGGACGCTGAGCATCAGGATCATCGGCGTCGGCTGCGACAGCGTGAAGGCGATATCGAAACCCGTCCTGATCTTCATCGCGGCCACCTTGCCCTGTCGCCTTCCGCGCGGAGACGCCACGCACGCTCGTTCAGAATCCCGGGGTTCAACGCGCCGCATCGGGGGGAGGCCCCTGCGCGGTGCGGGACGTCGTCGCGTCCGCCGGCAGGGCGATCACGTCGACCTCGACGCGCATGCCCAGATCGTCGCTGGCGAGACCGAAGAAGGAGCCGTGCAGCGGCACGGCCTGCGCGGGGTTGCGCGCCACCGCCACGCGGATCAGGTCGCGGTTGCCGACGATTCCGTTCGTGGGATCGAACTCCACCCAGCCGGCACCCGGGAGATAGACCTGCAGCCACGCGTGGGTGGAGCCGCCGCCCACGTGGCGGGCGCGGTCGTTCCGGGGATTGTAGAGGTAGCCGGACACGAACCGGGCGGCCATGCCCAGGGCCCGCACCCCCTCCATCATCAGCACCGCGAAGTCGCGGCAGGATCCGACCTTGCTGCGCAAGGTGGTCAGCGGATCCTGCACGCCCTTCTCGGACCGGGCGAGGTAGGTGAAGTTCGCCCGGACGCTGCGCGTCATGGCGGCCAGCAGATCCTGCGTGGGGATCCGCCCCTGGACCGGCAGGAAGCTGCGCGCCCAGGCGTCGATATCGTGGTGTGGATCCGGCCATTGCCGCTCGATGGAACGGGCGAGGTCCGGCATGTCCTCCGCGCCGTATCCGAACGGGTAGTGGGTCGCGTGGGGCGCGAGCGGGAAGACCGGCGCATGTTCCGGCGTGTGTTCGAGGGTGATGCCGCAGGCGAAGGTCAGCGTTTCCGCCCGGGTGTCGAAGGTCGTCACGGCGACGCAATTGCCGAACACGTCGAACATCCAGCGCAGGGAGGCCGGCTCGGGGGTGACGTCGAGCGTCGCCTCGATCAGACGCTGGTCGTAGCTGTCGCGCGGCCGGAACATGATCCGGTGCTCTCCGAAGGCGACCGGGCGCCGGTACCGGTAGACCGTGCGGTGGCGGACGGACAGGATCGGCAACTTCTCGGGCTCCGGGCTGTCACCGACTCGGAGACCAGCCATGCAAGGGGCGGGCCCAGCGCGGCCGACCGACGGCCGGAAAATCCGGCGATCCGGTCTTTTCGGGGAGGCGCGGCGCACTCGCGATCGGGGCCCGCGCCGTTCGACCCCGGTGAACAGCGCCGCCGTCCCGGCAAGACGGCGGCGAAGGGCGATGGCGGCGCAAGCGCCTCAGATCACCGGCGGAGCCGACTCGGCGGCTGCGCGCTCAGCCTCGACCAGCACGTCGAAGGGGCGCCACGGCTTGGCGATGAACACGGCCTCGGCCGGCAGGTCGGGGCGCGGCAGGCCGTGGCCCGAGGTGATCACCAGCCGCGCCCGGGGCCACAGGGTCGCCACCGCGCGGGCGAGCTGGAGCCCGTCCATCTGACCGGCCAAGCGGACATCGGCGAAGACCAGGGCCACGTCGCCGCCGCGCGCCTGCAGGACCGACAGCGCGGCCTCGGCGCTGTCGCATCCGACCACGTTGAGCTCGGTCTCCTCCAGGAGGGTTTCGGCCAGGGCGCGAATCTCGGGATCGTCCTCCACCACGAGGGCGAGGCGCGGGGGCTCGGCCTCGAGCGTCACGACCGGCGGCTCGTGCCGGGCGGACGCGTCGTCCTCGGTCTGGCGGACGCGGCGGACCAGCGCGGCGAGGTGCTCGGGCACGCCCTCGGTGACGAGGTTGTCGTAGAACGAGGCCAGTGTCCGTCCGATCTGATCGAGCGGAAGGCCTGGGGACAGCGTATCGGTGAGCGGCAGGGGTGCGCTCGTCTGGTGCTTTTTCAAGGACTCCCCCCGAAGTCGTACAGTCACGGACATGCAGAACGCGGCGCCTGGGGAGGAAAGTCGGCAATCCGCCCCTGGTTGCGCGGGGAAATCCGAATCCCGCCTGGCCTCTCGGGAGCGTTATTGCGTGGCGAGGCCGGTCTCGGCGTCCGCGTAAGCCATGATGCCGGAGACCGCGCGGACGTTCTGATAGCGCGAGCCGCGGGTGCTCATCATCGCCTCGAACTTCTCGTGGACCTGCGCCACCGAGAGGCTCAGCGGCTTCCGATGGCGGCCGCGCCCGACGAAGCGCCCGGCGGCGAAGAAGATCGAGCGGTTGGCGCGCGCCGGTCCCGGAAGCAGCACGGCGGCGGCGGCGGCCGGCTTGTTGACGACGTTGGCGAGGAACTCTCCGGCGTCATCCACACCCAGGAAGTGGGCGAGGTAGACCTCGCCGAGGGTCAGCTCGCGCCCGATCCGCTGGGCGATGCGGCCGGCGTCGCGCTTGAGCATCTCGCCGGCCATCAGCGCCGACAGGTAGGGGTCGCGGCGCAGTTCCAGAACGCGGGCGCGCTCGGCCGCGTCGGTGATCACCGGCCGATCGTTGGCGTCGGCCGTGACCAGCGCGGCCTCCTTCTCCAGCCCGTATTTCGGGCCGAAGTCGCGCACCACCCCGAGCCACGTGCGCTCGATGAACTGGTAGAGGCCGGTGGCCGACGAGGTCTTGGCCTGGACCGCGGTGACGAAGCTCGACTCCTTGTCGGCCACCGCCATCAGCAGCACCGGATCGGTCTGAACGGCCTGCGCGGCCCGCACGATCGTCTGCACGAGGTGGCGCCGGATCTTCATCGGGCCGAATTCGAGGATGTCGTTGGGGTCGCCGGCCGCACTCTCCGACAGCAGGAAGTCGTACGAGACCCGGTCCACCGTGTTGGAGCCGATATCGGTGTCGAGGTCGTGCACCGCGGCGAAGCTGGCGGAGGCGCGCAGCGGCGTCTGCTCCAGATCGGTATCGGTGGCGAGGGCGACGGTGTGGATGCGCGGGCGCGGCATCGGTAGTTCGGTCGCGGCCTGCGCGGTGGACACCGCCGTCGACAGCCCGACCTTGCCGAGATCGACACCCGATCCGATCAGGGCCGCGCTGAGGCCCCCGGCGATCAGCGACACCGTGAGCAGGGAGCGGAACAGCGCGGGGCGGCTGCCATGGGCGCGGCCCAGCATGGGCTGCGCGGCGATCACGTCGGCATGGCGGGCGCCGAAATGGCGCTGGTTGCCGGTGATGGTCCTCGGCGATCCGACCGTGCGGCCCTGCATCGTTATCCCGACTCTCCACACGCCGCTGCGGCGCTACGGACACACCATCGCTTGACAGATGTGGCGACAACACGGCCGCGCTTGTGGCCGAGTTGCGGCGTCCCGGGGAGATTTCGCGGCGGGCCGCCCGTGACTCGCGCGGGATCCCTCCTTAAGAGGGCGCCATGCGGGTGCCGCGCGGAAGCGCGCGGCCGCCCTTTCCCCGTGTGTCCTGCCAGAGTCAGCCCTGATGAGCGGCGTCAACGAGATCCGGTCGACCTTCCTCGACTACTTCGCGAAGGCGGGGCACGAGGTCGTGCCCTCGTCGAGCCTCGTGCCGAAGAACGATCCGACACTGATGTTCACGAACGCCGGCATGGTGCAGTTCAAGAACGTCTTCACCGGGATGGAGAAGCGCCCCTACGACCGGGCGACGACCGCTCAGAAATGCGTGCGCGCCGGCGGCAAGCACAACGATCTCGACAATGTCGGGTACACGGCGCGCCACCACACGTTCTTCGAGATGCTCGGCAACTTCTCGTTCGGCGACTACTTCAAGGACCGCGCCATCGAGCTGGCCTGGACGCTGATCACCAAGGAGTTCGGCCTCAAGTCGGACCGGCTGCTGGTCACCGTCTACGCGGACGACGACGAGGCCGCGGGCCTCTGGAAGAAGATCGCCGGCTTCTCCGAGGACAGGATCATCCGGATCGGGACCTCCGACAATTTCTGGCAGATGGGCGATACCGGCCCCTGCGGCCCGTGCTCGGAGATCTTCATCGACCAGGGTCCCGCGCTCCAGGGCGGCCCGCCCGGCTCCCCCGACGAGGACGGCGACCGGTTCCTGGAATTCTGGAACCTCGTGTTCATGCAGTACGAGCAGCTGGAGCCGGGTTCGCGCAACCCTCTCCCGCGGCCGTCGATCGACACCGGCATGGGCCTGGAGCGCATGGCGGCGATCCTCCAGGGCGTGCACTCCAACTACGACACGGACCTGTTCCGCGCCCTGATCGATGCCGTCGCGCACGCGGTATCGCGGGCGCCCGAGCCGGCGACGATGGCCTCCTACCGGGTGATCGCCGACCACCTGCGCGCCGCGTCGTTCCTGGTGGCGGACGGCGTTCTGCCGGGCAACGAGGGCCGCGGCTACGTGCTGCGCCGGATCATGCGCCGGGCCATGCGCCATGCCGAGATCCTGGGGGCCCGCGAGCCCACCATGTTCCGCCTCGTGCCGACCCTGGTGCGCGAGATGGGGCCGGCCTATCCCGAGCTGATGCGGGCCGAGAGCCTGATCGGCGAGACCCTGAAGCTGGAGGAATCCCGCTTCCGGCGCACCCTGGAGCGGGGCCTGTCGATCCTCGACGCCGAGAGCCGCGACCTCAAGGACGGCGACAAGCTCTCGGGTGACACCGCCTTCACCCTCTACGATACCTACGGCTTCCCCCTCGACCTGACCCAGGACGCCCTCAAGGCCCGGGGCATCGGCGTCGACACCGACGCCTTCGCGGCGGCGATGCAGCGCCAGAAGCAGGCGGCCCGCGAGGCCTGGAAGGGCTCGGGCGAGGCCGCCACCGAGACCGTGTGGTTCGGGCTGCGCGAGCGCGTCGGCGCCACCGAGTTCCTGGGCTACGAGACCGAGACCGCCGAGGGCATCGTCACCGCGCTCCTGCGCGACGGCGCCGAGGTGCAGAGCCTGGAGGCCGGTCAGACCGGCCTCGTCCTCGTCAACCAGACGCCGTTCTACGGCGAATCGGGCGGTCAGGTCGGCGATACCGGCCTGATCCTGGCGCCGGGCGTGCGGGCGCGCATCACCGACACGCAGAAGAAGCTCGGCGACGTGTTCGTCCACCACGTGACCGTGGAGGAGGGGCGCCTGAGCCTCGACCTGCCGGTGGAGCTGAAGGTCGACAACGCCCGCCGCAGGGCGATCCGTGCCAACCACTCGGCCACCCACCTGTTGCACGAGGCCTTGCGGCAGGTCCTGGGCGACCACGTCGCCCAGAAGGGCTCGCTGGTCAGCCCCGACCGCCTGCGCTTCGACATCAGCCATCCGAAGCCGATCGAGGCGGACGAACTCGCCCGGGTCGAGGACATCGCCAACGCGGTGCTGCTCCAGAACGTCCCCGTGGTGACCAAGCTGATGGCGGTGGACGACGCGATCGCGTCTGGCGCCCGGGCGCTGTTCGGCGAGAAGTACGGCGATGAGGTGCGGGTGGTCTCCATGGGGCTGCCGGTCGACGGCGAGGCCGCCCAGGGCCGGCCGAAGACCTTCTCCGTCGAGCTCTGCGGCGGCACCCACGCGGCGCGCACCGGCGATATCGGGGCGATCACCGTCGTGGCGGAGAGCGCCGTGGGCGCGGGCGTCCGCCGCATCGAGGCGCTGACGGCGGACGCGGCGCGCCGCCACCGCGCCGAGGAGGCGCGGACGCTGGCGGCCCTCGCCGGCATTCTCAAGGCCCCGGTCTCGGAGGCGCCCGACCGCCTCACGGCGCTGATGGAGGATCGCCGCCGCCTGGAGCGCGAACTCGCCGAGACCCGCCGCAAGCTCGCCATGGGCGGCGAGGGCGGCCCGGGCTCAGGGGCGCGGCAATCCGAGATCGGCGGCGTGGCCTTCCGCCGCTCGGTGATCGAGGGGCTCGACATGCGCGACCTCAAGCCGATCGTCGACGAGGAGAAGAAGCGCCTGGGCTCCGGCATCGTGGCGGTGGTCGGCGTGGGGCCGGACGGCAAGGCTGGGCTGGTGGTCGGCGTCACCGACGACCTGACCGCGCGCTACGACGCCGTCGGCCTCGTGCGGGCCGGCGCCGGGGCGCTGGGCGGCAAGGGCGGCGGCGGCCGCCGCGACATGGCGCAGGCCGGCGGTCCCAACGGCGCGGGTGCGGAAGAGGCCCTCGACGCCGTCGAGCAGGCCCTGACCGAGGCCGCCTGAGGCGGGGGCGGCCGGGCCGCCCTAGCCAGCAGCGTGGCCAGCAGCGTGGCCAGCGCCCTGGCCAGCATCGTGGCCGCGGGGGATCACTTCACCCGCGTCCAGGTCTGCCGCTTGCAGAAGACGCTCATCACGCAGCCCGCCACCTCGAGGGAGTTGGCGCCCGTGAGCTTGAGCGAGCCGGAATAGGTCTTGCCGTCGTTCGGGTTGTAGAGCGAGCCCGAGAAGCCGCCGCCGTCGGCCTGCGGCGCGTTCAGGATCTGGATGCCGACGACGCTGCGGGTGCGCTGGGCCGGATCGGGATTCTTCTCGTCGAGCCCCTTGCCGGGGGCGCTCACGATCGTCCCGCAGAAGCCGCCGCCGCAGGGCGTGATCCGGACCCGCGACGTGCCGGTCTCCGTGAGCCAGGTCCCGGACGGGTCGGCGGCCTGCGCCGGGCCGCAGAGCAGGCCGGCCGCCAGCGCCGCCAGAACCGTGGGACGTACCGTGAAACGCATCCTGTTCCTCCCGTTGTCAGGTCATCGTGTCGGTCAGCGGGACGCCCGGGGCAGCGCGCTGCCCAGGTAGGTCTCCACGACCTCGCAGAAGGGCTGCCCGGCGCCGGTCGATAGCACGGCGTCGACCTCGAACAGCGGGTCGGTCGGTCCCGTCTCCGCGCCGCGGCCCGGGCCGCGGACCGCCACCGTGCTGCGCACCGGAGCCAGGGAGCGTACCACCCGGCCGAAGGGCGTGCGGGTGCCGTCCAGGGTGGCGTTCATCTCGGGCGTCAGCCGGGCCGGCACGTACCAATTGTCCGCCTCCGACAGGACGCGGTCCCCGCAGGCGAGGCGGACGCGCCGGTACCGCACGGGCTCGTCCGGGCCGATCGCCAGCCGGGCCCGCTGCGCGACGGAGAGCGGCTTGTCCGGGACGGGCAGCCGCTCGGCGACGAGGTGCGGATCGGCCGCGAGCGCGTGGTCGGCGCACCAGCTCTCGAGGGCGAAGGTCGCGCTGTGCGCGGCGAGGATCCGGCTCCTCAAGTCGGCGATCAAGGCGTCGTCGCGCGGTTCGGGTGCGGCCTCGCGGGCGGGCGCAGCCTGCGCCAGGGCACTGCGCGGCGCGCTCACCGCCAGCGCCGACAGAGAAACGGCGAGCAGGAGGCGGCCCGGCAAGCTTTTCCGCGCCGCGCGGAGGGCCCGATCAAGTCGAAGCCCAGTCGAGGCCGAACGTTGGAGCGACCGTCCGCAGCGCCACGGCATCTCGACACGTATCCTCCCGAACGCGGCGCCGGCTTCAGCACGGCGGCCGCCGCGTCGATGCCCGGCGATACGCGCGGGTCGAGACGATTCTCGATCCGCGGTGCGGCCGTGCGCGAGATTTAGCCAGGAAAACCCGAGCGGTCGAGATGGCCGGGGCGCGCCGGCACCGATCGCGTGGCGTCGCCGGGCTCGGCGGAGCCCCCCGCGCGGCGGCACACCCCGAGGAGGGGATCGGGCGGGGCCTCGATCCGCACGGCGTCAGGCCCGACGCGCCGGGGCGGGGAGATCGGTGCAGAGGCCGAGGGCGACTTCGGCGGTCAGGCCGATCGTCTCGCCCAGCGTCGGGTGCGGGTGGATCGTGCGGCCGATATCGGCGGCGTCCGCCCCCAGCTCGATGGCCAGGGCGATCTCGCCGAGCATGTCGCCCGCGCTCGGGCCGACGAGGGCGCCGCCGACGACCCGCTTGGTCCCCGCGTCGAACAGCAGCTTGGTCAGGCCGTACTCCGCGCCGTTGGCGATGGCCCGCCCCGAGGCCGCCCAGGGAAAGCGCGCCACCTCCACGGCCCGGCCGGCCGCCCTGGCGGCGGTCTCGGTGAGGCCGACCCAGGCGATCTCCGGATCCGTGTAGGCCACGGAGGGAATCACGGCGGCGTCGAAGCCGGCCCGGTGGCCGGCGGCCACCTCGGCGGCGACGTGGCCCTGATGGACGGCCTTGTGGGCGAGCATCGGCTGGCCGACGAGGTCGCCGATGGCGAAGATGTGGGGCACGCCGGTGCGCATCTGCGCGTCGACGGGAACGAAGCCGTTCTCCACTGCCACCCCGGCGGCTTCGAGCCCCAGGCCCGGGCCGTTCGGGCGCCGGCCCGCCGCCTGGAGGACGAGGTCGTAGGTCTGCGGCTCGGCCTCGCCCCCCAGCGCGACCGCGATGCCGTCGGCACCGGCCGTCGCGGACACGACCTCGGTCCCCGTGAGGATTCGGTCGAACCGGTGCGCGTTGCGCTTCATCCAGACGGCCACCAGGTCGCGGTCGACGCCCTCCAGCAGGTTCGGCAGGCGCTCGACCACGTCGACCCGGGCGCCCAGGGCGCTGTACACGGTCGCCATCTCCAGGCCGATGATGCCGCCGCCGATCACCAGCAGGCGCTTCGGCACGAAGGGCAGCTCCAGCGCCCCCGTCGAATTCACGATCCGCGGATCCTCCGGCAGCATCGGGAGGGCCACCGGGGACGAGCCCGCGGCCACGATGGCGCGGGCGAAGGCGAGGCTCCGCTCCCCGCCGGCGTGGAGCGCGACCGCGACGGTGGACGCCCCGGTGAAGCGCGCGGTGCCGCGGACCACCTCGACCTTGCGCTGGCGCGCCATCTGGGCGAGCCCGTCGGTGAGGCGGCGCACCGTCCCGGCCTTGAAGGTCCGCAGCTTCTCGAGGTCGATTGTCGGGGCACCGAAGCTGATCCCGTGCGCGGCGAGGCGCGCGGCCTCCTCGGTGACGGCGGCCACGTGGAGCAGCGCCTTCGAGGGGATGCATCCGACGTTGAGGCAGACGCCGCCGAGCGTCGCGTCGCGCTCGACGAGGATCACCCGCTGGCCGAGATCGGCCGCCCGGAAGGCGGCCGCGTAGCCGCCGGGGCCGCCGCCGACGACCAGCACGTCGCAGGACGGGCCGCCGCCCTCGCCGGGCGGCGGGGCCGCCGTCGCGGGCGCGGGGACCGGTTGCCCGGTCCCCGATCCGGGCTGGGCGCGGGATTGCGCCGCCGGCTCCTCGGCCGCGAGGCGGGCGACGAGCGTGCCGGCCGAGACCGTGTCGCCGAGGCCGACCAGCATCTCCACGAGGCGGCCGGCGACCGGGGAGGGGATGTCCAGGGTCGCCTTGTCGGATTCGACCATCAGCAGGGTCTGGTCCTTGGCGATCGACTGGCCGGGGGTGACCGGAATCTCGATCACGGGGACGTCGGCGTAATCGCCGAGATCGGGCACGCGGATGTCGATGGTCTCGGGCATGGGGGGTGCGGTCACAGGAGGGCGCGGCGCAGGTCCGAGAGGACCGAGGCCACATGGCCGAGGAAGCGGGCGGCGGCGACGCCGTCCACCACGCGATGGTCCCACGACAGGCTGAGCGGCAGGATCAGGCGCGGCTGGAAGGCCTTGCCGTCCCACACCGCCTCCGTCCGCGAGCGCGCGGCTCCCAGGATCGCGACCTCGGGGGCGTTGATGATCGGCGTGAAGCCGTCGCCGCCGATCCCGCCCAGCGACGAGATCGAGAAGCAGCCGCCCTGCATGTTGGAGCCCGCGAGGGTTCCGGCCCGGGCCTTCTCGGCCATCTCGGCCATCTCGGTGGCGATCTCGATCAGTCCCTTGCGGTCGCAGTCCCGCACCACCGGGACCATCAGGCCCTTGGGCGTGTCCACCGCGAAGCCGACATGGACGTAGTCCTTCAGCACGAGGTCGCCACCTTCCAGGGAGGTGTTGAACCGCGGATGGGCGCGCAGCGCCGAGGCCGCCGCCTTGATCAGGAACGCCACCATGGTGACCCGGGCGGGGGGCGTGCGCGGCTCCTTGTTCAGGCCCACGCGGAACGATTCGATCTCGGTGACGTCGGCCCGGTCGAAATTGGTGACGTGCGGGATCGTCAGCCAGTTGCGGCTGAGATTGGCCCCCGAGAGGCTCTGGATGCGTGACAGCGGCTCGCGCCGCACCGGACCGAACTTGGCGAAATCCACCTGCGGCCAGGGCGGCAGGCCGGCACCGATCCCGGATGCGGCGACGGGCTGACGGGCGGGCGCGGCGAGCGCCGCCTTGACGAAGGCGTGCACATCCTCGCGCAGGATCCGTCCCTTCGGCCCGGTGGCCGGCACGCCGTCGAGGCCCACGCCGAGTTCGCGGGCGAGCAGGCGGACCGACGGGCTGGCATGCACGTCGCCCCGGGTCGCGGGGATCGGATGATCGGGCTCGGCTCCGGGCGCGGCACCGGGCGCGGCACCGGTCTTCCCTCCGCCCGCGGCGGGGGAGGGCGGCGCGGGAACCGGGTCGGGGGCGGAGAACGACGGGGCCGAGCCGGGCGGGGACCCGCCCGCCGGGCCCGCCTCTTCCGGGCGCCCGGCTCCCCTCTCCCGATTCTCGCCGACGGAAGCGCCACCCGGCTCGGAGGGGGGCGGAAGGGCGCCCGCCGCCGCCGAAGCATCGCCCTGCGCAGGCTCGACTGTCAGGATCGGCGTCCCTTCCGACACCTTCGTGCCCACCGCGACCAGCAACTCGCGCACGATGCCGGCCACCGGGGAGGGGACCTCCATGGTGGCCTTGTCGGATTCGATGCTGAGGATCAGGTCGTCCACCGCGAGGCGGTCGCCGGGCTTCACCAGAAGCTCGATGACCGGCACGTCCCGGTAGTCGCCGATGTCCGGGAGGGCGATCTGCAGCGCGGCGCTCATGGGGTGGAATTCCGGTTTCTGGAAGGTCGTGGCGGTCTGTTTGCGCCCGGGCAGGCGCGGGAATCGCGGGCCGTTGCGGATGGACCCCGTGCGACGGTCTGCCGTGTCTTCGTTCCGCCCCCTCATCCCGCGGTGCCGGAGCGGAGGCCTCGCAGGAGCCCTCCGGGGACCGCGCGGCCGGCGGGCGGGCTCCTGCGAGGCGCGCTGCGTGGGGTCACCGCCTTCAGATCGTCCAGGGGGCGGGCGCGTCCGTCGCGATGCCGTAGCGGCCGATCGCGTCCGACACCGTGGCGCGCGGCACCGTACCGGCCTCAGCGAGGGCGTGCAGGGCGGCGATGACCACGTGCTGGCGGTCCACCTCGAAGAAGCGGCGGAGCGCGCTGCGCGTGTCGCTGCGGCCGAACCCATCCGTGCCGAGCGCGACGAAGCGCGCGCCGACGTAGGACGCGATCAGCTGCGGGTAAGCCCGGACGTAGTCGGTCGCCGCGACGACCGGCGCCGTGCCCGGCAGCAGCGCCGCCACGTGGCTGACCGGTGCCTCGGCTTCCGGGTTGAGCATCGCCTGCCGCTCGGCCTCGCGGGCGTCGCGGGCCAGTTCGCTGAAGCTCGTCACGCTGAACACCTCGGCCGAGACGCCCCAGTCCCGCGCGAGCAGGTCGGCCGCCGCGATCACCTCCGGCAGGATCGCGCCTGAGCCGAGGAGGCGGATGGCGGCGGTTCCGGTCCCCGGCCCGGCTTCCGGCCCCGACAGGCGGTACATGCCCTTCAGGATCCCGGCCTCCACCCCTTCCGGCATGGAGGGCTGCGCGTAGTTCTCGTTCATGGCGGTGAGGTAGTAGAAGGCGTCCTCGCCCTCTTCCATCATCGCGCGGGTTCCGCGGTCGACGATCACCGCCATCTCGTACGCGAAGGCCGGATCGTAGGCGCAGCAGTTCGGGATCGCGGCCGCCGCCAAGTGGCTCGACCCGTCCTGGTGCTGCAGGCCCTCGCCGCCGAGGGTGGTGCGGCCCGCCGTGGCGCCGATCAGGAAGCCGCGGGCCCGCTGGTCGGCCGCCGCCCAGATCAGGTCGCCGACCCGCTGGAAGCCGAACATCGAGTAGTAGATGTAGAACGGCAGCATCGACAGGCCGTGGACGCTGTAGGACGTGGCCGCCGCCGTCCAGGACGAGATCGCCCCGGCCTCGGTGATGCCTTCCTCCAGGAGCTGCCCGTCCCGGGCCTCGCGGTAGTAGAGCATCGAGCCGGCATCCTCCGGCTCGTAGAGCTGGCCCTGCGGCGCGTAGATGCCGACCTGCCGGAACAGGTTGGCCATGCCGAAGGTCCGCGCCTCGTCGGCGACGATCGGGACGACGCGGGGCCCAAGGTCCTTGTGCTTCAGGAGGTTGCCGAACAGGCGCACCACCGCGGTGGTGGTCGACATCTCCTTGCCGCCGGCCTCCAGCGCGAAGCCCGCATAGGTCGAGAGCGCCGGTACCGCGACGGTCGGCGCGGTGCGGCGGCGGGCCGGCAGCACGCCGCCGAGGATCTCGCGGCGCTCGCGCAGGTAGCGCATCTCGGCCCCGTCCTCGGCCGGCTTGTAGAAGGCCAGGCCCTCGACCTGCGCGTCGGTGAGCGGCAGGGCGAAGCGGTCGCGGAAGGCGCGGAGCGCGTCGACGTCGAGCTTCTTGGCCTGGTGGGCGGTCATGCGCGACTCGCCCGCGCCGCCCATGCCGTAGCCCTTCTTGGTCTTGGCCAGGATCACCGTCGGGCGGCCCTTGGTGGTCTTGGCGGCCGCGAAGGCGGCGTAGAGCTTGCGGAAGTCGTGGCCGCCGCGTTTGAGGCGATCCACGTCGGCGTCCGACATGTGGGCCACGAGTTCGCGCACCTCCGGATCCTCGCCGAAGAAGTGGGCGAGGTTGTAGGCGCCGTCCTTGGCGCCCAGCGTCTGGTACTTGCCGTCGACGGTGTCGGCGAAGCGGCGCAGCAGGGCGTGGTTGGTGTCGCGGGCGAAGATCCCGTCCCACTCCGAGCCCCACAGCACCTTGATGACGTTCCAGCCGGCGCCCCGGAACAGGCTCTCCAGCTCCTGGATGATCTGGCCGTTGCCGCGCACCGGACCGTCGAGCCGCTGCAGGTTGCAGTTGATGACGAAGGTGAGGTTGTCGAGGTTCTCGCGGGCCGCCAGGGCGAGGCCGCCGATCGACTCGGGCTCGTCCATCTCGCCGTCGCCGAACACGCCCCAGACGTGCCGGCCGGACGTGTCGGCCAGTCCCCGGTCGGCGAGGTAGCGCATGAACCGCGCCTGATAGACCGCGTGGATCGGTCCGATCCCCATCGAGCCGGTCGGGACCTGCCAGAAATCGGGCATCAGCCAGGGATGCGGGTAGGAGCAGAGGCCGTCGCCCGCGATCTCCTGGCGGTAATGCTTCAGCTGCTCGTCGCTGAGCCGTCCCTCCAGGAAGGCGCGCGCGTAGACGCCGGGCGCCGAATGCGGCTGGAAGTAGACGAGATCTCCGTCCGCCCCGCCCTTGAAGAAGTGGTTGAACCCGACCTCGAACAGCTCCGCCGCCGAGGCGTAGCTCGCCACGTGGCCGCCGAGTTCGCCGTAGGCCATGTTGGCGCGCACCACCATGGCCAGCGCGTTCCAGCGCATGATCGAGGTCAGCCGCTCCTCGATGTCGAGGTCGCCCGGATAGCGCGGCTGCTTCTCCAGGGGGACCGTGTTCCGGTAGGGCGAGTAGGGCAGCGCCTCGTCGAGGATGCCGATCTCCTTCGAGCGCCGCTCCAGGCGGTCGAGGATGAAGCGCGCCCGGGCCGCGCCCTCGGTGCGGAACAGCGATTCCAGGGCGGCGAGCCAGTCCTGCGTCTCGGCCGGGTCGTGATCGACCTCGGCGGACCGCGCGATGGTGGCTTTCGGCGGAATGGCGTTCATCGGCGCGGGCTCCCCTGTTGCGCGGGATCATACGGACATCCCCGAGGGGCAACATACCGATTGTTTGCTTCCGCGGTCCGAATGCGGGATCAATCGACCGGGGGACGGCCGTTTCGCGGCAAACGGTTCCCCGGCCGGGGCCGGTGGAGGATGCCCGGCTCGTGATCGATCCGAGGCAAGCGGAGCGTGCGTTCATGGCCCAGCCCCCGGCAACCCTCGACGCCGCGAGCCTGCGGATCCTCGAGCGCCTCCAGCAGGACAGCGAGATCAGCATCGCGGAATTGGCCGAGCAGGTCGGTCTCTCGACCTCACCCTGCTGGCGCCGGGTCAACGACCTCAAGGAGGCGGGCATCATCCGGGGCTGCGTCGCCGTGGTCGACCCGCTGAGCCTGGGGCTCGCCGTGAACGTCTTCGTCCACGTCTCCCTGGAGAAACAGACTCAGGCGGCGCTCCAGGCCTTCGACGCGGCGGTGCGCAGCCGACCCGAGGTGATGGAGTGCTACCTGATGAGCGGCGAGGCCGATTACATGCTGCGGGTCGTCGTGGAGGATCTCGGCCAGTACCAGAAGCTCGTCCTGGACCACCTCACGCGCATTCCCGGTGTGGCCAACATCCGCTCCAGCTTCGCCCTGGGTCAGGTGAAGTACACCACCGCGCTGCCGCTCGGGCACCTGACCCGCTGATGTGGCTCGCCGCAAGCGGTACAAAGCCCGCAGTGGTCGCCGGGGACGTTGGTCTGCGTCTGAAGGTCTAAGATGCACCCTTCGTGCGCGCCGGAACCGGCCGCGAAGGGGGAGGATGGTGGAGCCTAACGGGATCGAACCGATGACCTCTTCCATGCCATGGAAGCGCTCTCCCAGCTGAGCTAAGGCCCCACTTTATCCGCCGCGGTTTGGGGTCCGCGGTGTCTCGCCGGTCCGGCTGGCGTCCGGCGAGGGCGGTTCTATAGGCGGCTCCCGCCGCGGACTCAACCCCTTTTTTTCGCGATTTTCCGGGGTCTCGTCGGAGAGGCGGTCAAAGCCTCAGCTTTCCTCGTCGTTCTCGATGTCGCCGTCGATCAGATCGGACACGTCGTCGTCGCCGCTGTCCTCCTCCTCGAGGAAGGTGTCGTCGTCGGCCTGGTCCCCATCCTCGGAGGTCTCGTCCTCCGGCGTCGGATCGGCCTCGTCCTCGGCGGCCTCGACTTCGTCGAGGGACACGAGCTCCGGACCCTTCTCGTCCGTCTCGTCCTCATCGTCGTTGTTGACCGGCGCCCGCGATACGATGGGGGCCGCCGCACGGCTGCTGGTCGCCACCGCCTGATAGACCGCGCCGCATTTCGGGCACACGGCGGGGTCGCGGGCGAGGTCGTAGAACTTCGCGCCGCAGCTCATGCACTGGCGCTTCAAGCCAAGTTCCGGTCGGGCCACGGGCGGACACCTCGTCGTCAATGCTGTCTTGGGGGAGGGGCCCCGTTAGTCGCGGGCGCTGCGCCTGTCAATCGAGCGGGTGCGCACGGCCTCTGCCCGGTCCGGTCCCGCGGAGCCCGCGGATGACGCGCGACATCACGCGTGTTAACCGCGCGGCGAATTCACGGTCCGATTGCAGTGCCGCGGCGACGCCGCGCGACGCACCGGATCCAGGTCCATCCCGAGCCCGAACGGACGTCCCGTGTCGCACGATTCGCCTCCCCAGCCCCTCACCGCCGCGCCGGGAGCGCCCCTGCGGGGGCGCCTTCGGCCGCCGGGGGACAAATCGATCTCGCACCGGGCGATGATCTTGGGGCTGCTCAGCGAAGGCGAGACGAGAGTCGAAGGGCTGCTCGAGGGCGACGACGTGCTGCGCACCGCCGCCGCCGCGAAAGCGCTCGGCGCCGCCGTGGAGCGTCTTGGCACGGGCCGCTGGCAGGTGCGCGGCGTCGGCATCGGCGGCCTGACCGACCCGGACACGGTGCTCGACTTCGGAAACGCCGGCACCGGCTCGCGGCTGATGATGGGCGTCGTCGGCGGCCAGCCGGTTACCGCGACCTTCGACGGCGACGCCTCCCTGCGCTCGCGGCCGATGCGCCGGATCCTGGACCCGCTGACCCGCATGGGCACGCAGGTCCTGGCCGAAGCCCCCGGCGGACGCGTACCCCTGACCCTGCGCGGCCTGAACGAGGCCATCCCGATCACCTACGAGACCCCGGCCGCCTCGGCGCAGATCAAGTCCGCCGTGCTGCTCGCCGGGCTCAACGCCCCCGGGATCACCACGGTGATCGAGGCGGCGGCGACCCGCGACCACACGGAGCGCATGCTGCGCCTGTTCGGCGCCACGGTCAGCGTGGAGCCGCACGGTCCGGGCGGTCACGGCCGCAAAGTCGCGCTCACCGGGCAGCCCACCCTGCGCGGCACCGACGTGGTGGTACCGGCCGACCCGTCCTCGGCCGCGTTCCCGCTGGTGGCCGCGCTGATCGTGCCCGGTTCCGACGTAGTGATCGAAGGCGTGATGATGAACCCGCTGCGCACCGGCCTGATCACCACGCTCCTCGAGATGGGGGCCGAGATCGAGCGGGTCGCCGAGCGGGAAGAGGGCGGCGAGACCGTGGCCGACCTGCGCGTGCGGGCGAGCCGTCTGAAGGGCGTCGACGTTCCGGCCGAGCGCGCGCCTGCCATGATCGACGAGTATCCGGTGCTGGCGGTCGCGGCGAGCTTCGCGGAGGGGCGTACGCGGATGAACGGTCTGCATGAGCTGCGCGTCAAGGAATCCGACCGCCTCGCGGCTGTGGCGGCCGGGCTTGCGGCCAACGGCGTTCGCCACACGGTCGAGGGCGACGACCTCGTGGTCGAGGGGGACGGGGCGGCGGCCGCCGGCGGCGGCACCGTCGCGACCCATCTCGACCATCGCATCGCCATGGCGTTCCTGGTGATGGGGCTCGCGACGCGCGATCCGGTCACGGTGGATGATGGCGCGATGATCGCGACCAGCTTCCCCAGCTTCCTGCCGAGCATGCAGGCCCTCGGCGGCCGGATCGGAGCGTGATCCGCATGCCGCTTCTCATCGCGATCGACGGTCCCGCCGCTTCGGGCAAAGGTACGCTCGCCAAGAGATTGGCCGGCCATTACGGACTGCCGCACCTCGATACTGGGCTTCTCTATCGAGCCGTCGCGCTGGCGCTGCTCGACGCCGGCCGCTCCCTCGACGATCACGCCGCGGCTGCCCAGGCCGCACGCACCCTCGACGCCGAGCGGCTCGACGATCCTCGCCTGCGCGAGCGCGCGATGGGGGAGGCGGCGTCGCGGGTCTCCGCCGTGCCGGAGGTTCGCGCCGGCCTGCTCACATGGCAGCGCCGCTTCGCCACCGATCCCCAGGGCGCCGTCCTCGACGGACGCGATATCGGCACCGTGGTCTGCCCCGATGCGGGCGTGAAGCTGTTCATCACCGCGTCATCGGAGGAGCGGGCCAGGCGGCGGCATCTGGAACTCGCAGGCCGGGGCGAGACCGCGGACTTCGCGGTGATTCTCGCCGACATCGAGGCCCGCGACGCGCGCGATGCGTCCCGGGCCGCCGCGCCCCTGCGCATGGCGGATGATGCGATCCGGCTCGACACGACCGACCTCGACGCAAACGCCGCCTTCGACGAGGCCCGGGCGATCGTGGAGCGCGCCCGGGGCAGCATGTCCTGAGCGTCGCCGCGGCGCCTCGTGTTGACCCTTAGGGTCCGCTCACCTATTGCGGACGCGCCGTCCCCGCGAGGCTGTAGCAGGCGGGTGTGGGACGCGAGCGCGTAGCTCAGCTGGTAGAGCAACGGACTTTTAATCTGTAGGTCCTGGGTTCGAGTCCCAGCGCGCTCACCAGATTGTTCAGACACTTACCAGCACCAAAGAGGCTACGACCAAGAGCCTTTTTCACGTGCGCCGACAATGCGCGGTATGCTGAGCGCAGGCTCAAGCTTGAGATTAAGTAATATGCTGTTCACGCGCGAGCGCTGGAGAAAACGCTCGCTACCAACGCAGCGAATATCGGCGCCGCGAAGGAAGAACCGCGGTAGGTGATCATGTCTCGAGAGGGCTCGGTCTGAACCACCAGCCACGTGATAGTTGACGCCATGGTTTCCCGCCTCATCCGTATGTCAGAGAGGCGGATGAGCCGCTTCCACGGTGCGGCCCGCTCCGTTCTGTTCCTGCCGCCCAGCACGGCGCTCATACGCGGCGTTGCAGCCGTAACAGGCCGGCTGGAAGCGCCGGCGGCCCGGCGGGTGAGTGGACGTGCGCACCGTCTTGCGACGAGAACGCATCGCGCGGGGTGCTGCGATCTCCTGTCCACCCAATCGGGCAGGCGATCTCCTTCGACAGGGCCACGGCAGTCCGGTTGATCCGCCTAATCACGACGAAGCCAGCAACGAAGTACGCTGGGTCGCCGTCGGTCCCGATCGGTTCCCGAAGCGCGTCGCGCCACAATGATTGCGGAGCAGAAGGGGTGGGATGCGCTTGGAGCAGCTCGTACTGCCGCTCAAAACCGGATGGTCGGCTTCGCGCCCAACTCAGTCATCCGGTGGCCCTCGGCGGCATCTCCGAAGGGGACGTCGGCTCGCGTCGGGACGGTGTTCGGGGGGGGGCGATCACCGGCGCCCAAACGATGGTCGCCTACCCGGAGCCGTTCATCCTGCGTGCGAACGCGGTGTCCCGCGCCGTCGGAGAGCTGAGGCGTTGCCATGGCGTTGATAACGTAACAGGCACATCGACTCAGGCGCCGGCCGTCGGACGCATCGCACAGGCGCCCTCAGGGCCCGGCCGTGCGATGCCAGCGAAGATCGAAGGTCGCCTTCATGGCGATTGGGGCGGCTTACGGTCATCATCGGCGCGTGACCCAGTCGCTGCGTCCACGGGTGCACCGCTTGAACGGGAACCGTGGCGGTGCCACTCGATTGGCCGTGGAACGCATGGTGAGCCGCCAGTCGGGGGCGAAACGGCGCGACTGTCCCCACCCATCATTAGGTCCCGGTTCGGCTGCCAGGGGGTAGGTCCGGATGCTGGTCCGGAGCGTCTGCATGGAAAACGGTGTAGCCACGGCGGTCCTCTGCGTCGTCGGTGGTGGCATCGCCGCCCAGGTTCTCGCCGCCAGGCTGCGCATCCCGGCCATCGTCCTCCTCCTCGCGCTCGGGTTCCTGGTCGGGCCCGTACTCGGCCTGCTGCATCCCACGCACGACTTCGGACCGAACCTACGACCCCTGATCGGCTTGGCCGTGGCCATCGTGGTGTTCGAGGGCGGCCTCGCGCTCGACTTCCGCGAGTTGCGGGCGTCCGGCGAGGGGGTGCTCCGGCTCACGGCCTTCGCCCTGCCCATCAACTTCGTCCTGGGCACGCTCGCCGCCCACCTGATCGGGGGGATGATGTGGGGACCGGCGTCCGTGTTCGGCGCCATCCTCGTCGTCACCGGGCCGACCGTGATCCTGCCGCTCCTGCGCCATGCCCGCCTGGAACGGCGTTCAGCCGCCTTCCTGAAGTGGGAAGCCATCGTCAACGATCCCGTCGGCGCGATCCTGACCGCGGTCGTCATCGAGATTTTGGTGGGTGTGCCCCACGGCGCCGGGGAGGATCCGGCCACCGCACTGACGCTTCACCTCGCGGAGGGCGTGCTGGTGGCCGGCGCCCTCGGTGTCGGCTCGGCAGTCCTGGTCGCCTGGGCGTTCCGGCGCGACCAGATCCCGGAGACACTGAAGACGCCAGTGCTGCTCGCGCTCGCGCTGGTCGCCTACGTCGTGCCGAACCTCCTGATGCACGAGGCCGGGCTGATCGGCGCGACCGTGTTCGGCATCGCGCTCGCGAACCGGCACGTGCCCGGATTGGCCGAACTCCGCCGCTTCAAGGAAAGCCTCGTCGTCCTGCTGGTGTCGTGCCTGTTCGTCGTGCTGACCGCCGACCTCGACCTCGCGGTCCTCGGCAAACTGTCCGTGCCGATCCTCGGGCTTACGGCCGCGATCCTGTTCGTGGTTCGCCCGGCGGCGATCTGGTTGGCCACGCTGCGCAGCGACCTATCCCGGCGGGAGCGCCTGTTCGTCGGCTGGATCGGGCCCCGCGGCATCGTCGCGGCCGCCGTCGCGGGGCTGGCCGGTCCCCGGCTCAGCGAGGCGGGGTATGCCGGTGGCGACCTGATCCAGCCCACCGTGTTCGCGGTCATCGTCGCGACCGTGCTCGCCCACGGCTTCTCTCTCGGACCGCTCGCCCGCCGGTTCGGCCTGTCGACTGCCGCCGATACCCAGCGGCTCGCCGTAGTCGGGGCATCGCCGTGGGCGAGCGATCTCGTCATCACTCTGCACCGGGCTGGCGTGCCGGTCGTGATCATCGACATCTACCCCGGTGCCATGCTGGCCGCACGGCAGGCGCGCGTGCCGACACTCCAGGCCGAACTCCTGTCCCGGCACGCCGAGGAAGGGATGGCCGACCATCCTCCGGATCACCTGCTCGCGGCGACCCGGGACGATCTCTACAACGCCCTCGTGTGCACGAGGCTCGCTCCGGAGATCGGTCGCGAGCGCGTCTACCAGATCGCCCCCTCGGAGAATCACCTGCTGCACGCCGATACCGGCGTCAGCCGGGATGCCCGCGGAAAGGTTTTCGGGAACGCTGACGCCAGCTTCGATGCGTTGGCCGGTCGGCACGAGGCCGGGTGGCGGTTCGTGGTGACTGAGCCGGATGACGTCGCTCGGCAGGACGACATCCATCTGCTCACCATCAAGGCCGGTGGAAGTCTCGAATTCGTCTCCCTCGATCACGGGGCGAACGAGGCTGCCGAGGGCGACCGGTCGCTGATCCTGCGGGCGCCAACCCTGCCAGCAATCGAGGTTCAGGATCGATTCGCTCAGGTCTCTGCCTGATCGGCGGCGTCCAGCGGGATTGATCCCTCCCGATTGCGGGCTACAGCCGCACCGGCCTTGGAAGCCGTGTCGGCCGTCCTCACCTTGGCTCCATGGGCCGCGAATTCGACGTCATCATCGTAGGGGGAGGCGCCGCGGGCATCGGCGCCGCGCGGTGGCTTGCGGCCCACAGCACAGCGGCCTTGCTTCTCGAGGCGTCGTCGCGTCTCGGAGGCCGCGCGTACACGCAGGATCTCGGGGGCTACCCCCTCGACCTCGGCTGTGAGTGGCTCCACTCGGGCGACCGCAACGCATGGGTCGGCGTCGCTGAGGCATCGGGCTTCCCGGTCGACCGGGGCGATCCGCCATGGGCGAAGGCGCACCCTTCCATTGCCGAGGATGTCGATGACCAGGAGGCGGCGCGGCATGCATACGGCGATTGGGAGGAGCGGCTCCGCATCGTCGCCTCGGGCAGCGACCAAGCCAGCGATGCCCTTGAGCCCGGCGTCCCCTGGAACGCCTACGTGCGAGCCATCGCCGGTTTCATGAGTGGCGTCGCACCCGAGCGGATCTCCGCCGCGGACTACCTCGCCTATGATGATGCCTCGACGGGGCGGAACTGGAACCTGCCGCTCGGCTACGGCACGCTGGTCGCTGCCAGCCTGCCGTCCTCTACGGCCCTGCGGCTCGCCACCCCCGTGGAGCAGATCGACCTGACAGCGGACGGCGTCGCCGTCACCACCCGCGCCGGCGTCGTCCGTGCCGGCGCCGCTATCCTCACAGTCTCGACTGCGGTCCTGGCCGGCGACGCGATCCGCCTTCCCGCCGGAGTCGATCCCTGGCGCGAGGCGGCTGCCGCGCTGCCGCTGGGCTGCAACGAGAAGCTCTTCCTGGAGATCGGGCGCGATTCCGCATTCGAGCCGGACACGCATGCGTACGGCAACCTCCACGACGCGAGGTCGGCCGCTTACTCGATCCGACCCAACGGATGGCCGGTGATCGAGGCGTTCCTCGGGGGCGACGGCGCCCGCATCGTGAAGGAGGATGGCCCGGCCGCAGGGTTCGCCCATGTCTCGGCCGAGTTGGCAGCCCTGTTCGGCAGCGACGTCGCCTCGGCGATACGACCGCTCGCGGCGACCTCCTGGAGCCGGATGGCCTCCATCGGGGGCGCGTATAGCTGCGCTCTGCCGGGCCGATCCCAGGCGCGGGCGCGGCTGGCCCAGCCCTTCGAGGACCGGCTGTTCTTCGCGGGCGAGGCGACGCATCCCTTCGACTTCACGACCGCTCACGGTGCCCACGACAGCGGGCAAAGGGCTGCCGACGAGGCCATGGCCGCACTCGGGAACAGGCGGGGCAAAGCGGCCTGACGGGAGCCCTCGACGGCGTCCACATGGCCGCAGGCGCCGGAACATCCGGGGGCGGCGTCCATTTCAAGGGACCCCGGACAGCATCACCCGACACGCGAGCCGCACGAGCTGTCCCGTTCGAAGGCGGCGCGACAGGACAGCTTCATGACCGACGCCGCCGATCAGCGCCTCAGGATGCAGGATCCCCGCACCCAGTACCCGCAGCCGCCGTTCAAACGTCAACCGCAGGAGGCGCCCGGCCTCGCTGGGGCGATGGACCCGAAGCCGGACCACGGGGAGACAAGCTACAAGGGTCACGGGCGCCTCGCCGGTCGGAAGGCCCTGGTGACCGGCGCTGATTCCGGCATCGGGCGCGCGGCCGCCATCGCGTTCGCCCGCGAGGGCGCCGACGTGGCGCTCAGCTTCGTCGAGGACGAGATGCCGGACGCGCGGGAGGTGGCAAAGCTGATCGAGGCCGAGGGGCGCAAGGCGGTGCTGCTGCCGGGCGACATCACCGATCCGGTGTTCTGCGAGGCGCTGGTCACGAAGGCGGTCGCCGACCTCGGCGGCCTCGACCTCCTGGTGAACAACGCCGGCAAGCAGACGAACCAGAAGGACATCGGCGACATCACGGCCGAGCAGTTCGACCGGACGCTGAAGACCAACCTCTACGCGATGTTCTGGATCACCAAGGCAGCGTTGCCGCACATGCCGGCGGGCGCCTCCATCATCAACACGGCCTCGATGGTGGCCTACAACCCGCCGCAGATTCTGTTGGACTACGCCACCACCAAGGCTGGCATCGTCGCCTTCTCGAAGGCCCTGGCCGAGCAGCAGGTGGCGAAGGGCATCCGCGTGAACGCCGTCGCGCCCGGTCCGTTCTGGACGGCCCTGCAGCCCTCGGGCGGCCAGCCGCAGGATGCGGTCGAGAAGTTCGGCTCGGAAGTGCCGCTCGGCCGCCCCGGCCAGCCGGTCGAACTCGCGCCGGTGTACGTCTTCCTGGCTTCCCAGGAGGCGAGCTACGTGACCGGCGAAGTCTACGGAGCCACGGGCGGCAACGGCACGGCCTAACCGAAGAGCCAGGCGCGGGGCTTGCCGCGAGGGGAAGCGGGTGTCCGGGGAAGAGGCCGTGTTTCGGCTCCTGCCGGTCGCCCTAGCGGATCCGCGCGACGCGGGCCCCCTTCTCGTCGGCTCGCGCCTCTGCTTCCTTGGCCGCTTGCCGGGCGTCGTCCAGCCCCCCACCCGGGCGCGCGTCTCGCAGCCATGCCGAAGATCGTCCAACTCCTCCTCGGGGGGTCTCGATGCCGATGCAGCGGTTCCGGGCCGCGCTCGACCGGATGAGCTTGTCGAGCTTGGCCTGAAGGGTGGCACGGGCGTGGCGCGGCGAATTCTGGATCGGTTGTTCGTGGCGAGGGGGGTAAGCCGGCTGTGGACGCGCAGTCGCCTGCGGCGGCGGCTTAGGCCGCCCGAGCGTCCCGGAACGGAACCCGGCATGGGGGTTGCCGATTGCCGCATCCCGCCTCCCTTGGACCAGGTCGCGTATGTCCCTGTCGAAGAAGGTGAAGGTCGGCCTCGACGAGACCCGCATCCTGATCCTCGGCTCGCAGATCCTGCTGGGCTTCCAGCTCCAGGGCGCCTTCCGCCCGGCCTTCGAGAGGCTGCGGTTCCACGACCGCGTCGTCTGGGTCGCCGCCCTGGGCCTCATCACGCTCACAATCGCCGTCCTCATCACGCCCTCGGTCCAACACCGGGTGGTGGAGGGCGGACGGGACACGAAGCGCCTTCTCGGCGTGATCGGGCGCTGCGCCGGCCTCGCGCTCGCGCCGTTCGCCGGGGCGCTCGGGGCGGACCTGTACCTCGCCGTCGAACCGGTGCTGGGGCTTGGCCCCGGCGCCGCCGCCGGTCTCCTCTCCTGCTGCGTCGCCCTCCTGTTCTGGTACGGGTTGGAGGCGCTGAAGGCACGAAGCGTCGGGGAACGGGAGCGCATCATGACCGACCGCGAACCCGAGCACGAGCACACCTCGCTGGAGACCAAGATCACGCAGATGCTGACCGAGGCGCGGGTGATCCTGCCCGGCGCCCAGGCGCTGCTGGGCTTCCAGCTCGTCATCACCTTCTCGGAGGCGTTCGAGAAGCTGGCCTTCGCTACGAAGGTCGTGCACCTGGTGGCCCTCGGCTTCCTGGCGCTGACGGTGGTCTGGCTGATGGCGCCGGCGGCTTACCACCGCATCGTCTATGCGGGCGAGGACACGCCCGAGTTCCACGCCTTGGGCAGCCGCTTCCTGCTGGCGGCGAGCGTGACGCTCGCGCTCGGCATCTCGGCCGATCTGGGCGTCGTGGTGGCGAAGGTCGTCGCATCGAACGGGGCGGGCGTGGTCGCCGCGATCCTGACCCTCGGCCTTCTCGTGGGGCTCTGGCACATCCACCCGTTGGCGCTTCGGCGCCGCCACGGCGCTTCCGGATAGGGCAGATGTCGCGCTGACGGAGAATCCCGGTGCGCGGCACAGCTTCGACACGCCCACCAGCCCGTGGCCCGTCGCGTTCCCGAATGCGCAGAGCACCCGCCATTGCAGGATGGCAGAAAGCGACGCGGGCACGCTCTCAAGCTGCGGTAGGCCAGCCTCACAAGCCCGGTACGGACTCTTGCGCGGCGACAGGAGCCCATGTCGGCCGCAAGAGGGTCGCGACGGTACCGGCACGGGATGCCGTCGTCCAGTTGGTGCAGGCGGTGTTGTTGCCCTGAGAGAGGGTGCGTCGGGGCTATCGGCAAGCATCCTTGCCGCCGAGCCCGGCATCGGAAGGCCGCTGTTCTAGCGGCATTCGTCCGCATTCACGCCATTGTCGGGATCACCGCTGCCCCGTCACAGCGCGCGACTTGGGCGGGGGGAGACAAAGCGGTGAGAATCACACCTCTGGGGTTATCTGCCGGCGCCTGCACGCTGCTCAGTTCGTGGTGCGGACAAACCTACGTCCATCAACCCACGCCGACTTCCGCCCCGTCCCTCGATGCCGGGATCGAGGAGCTCGTCGGGGCCAACCACATCCTCACTGATCAAGGCGTGGTGGATGGCTCTGGACATAGCGGCATCGGCATCCCACGCGGCGTGATCACTTCCTGATGTCGCGCACTGTGGCGCCGGCGCTGGTCCGACGCGACGACATTCTGGAGTCCGACCGCGCCGGCGAGCCGGTCGATGCGAGGGGCCGTCAGGTCTTCCTCGAGCGGTTCATCCGCAGCGCCATCTGTCGGGTACGCCCGGATGTGCAGTCAGTGGTGCACACCCACTCGCCGGCCGTGATCTCCTTCAGCGTCAGCCAGGTGCCGACGCGCGCCACCTTCCTTATCGATAAAGTTGGACCATGTAGTGGTCTGGACCAGCGTCGACGCGCCGGCGGTCCCGTTGGATCCGCTGGGTCGAGAGTTGCGAACGCTGGGTGACGAGGTCGCCGATCTGGTACGTGATGTTGCTGCCGAAAGGCAGCGGGGCGGATGGTGTGGTCGGACTGATCTCGTACATCGGCGCACAGAGAGTGCGCCATTCGGCCGTCGTGTCGTCCGCACCCAACGAGCCAAATCCTAAGTCAGCCAGCTTATACAAGCACGGGTGTTGTATAGGCGCACCTTGATAGGGCAACCCGAAGGGGTATGTGCGGTCTGCTGAGTGCGAAAACGTCGCAAGCACAGCGAATGGCGGCTTCGGGTAACATTCCGAATTCACATCCAACGCGCCAGCGTCGATCGACAGGAACGCGGACGGGTGGCTCGGCCGCGGTGCCCGGCGGGTTCGCCTGCACCGTGGCCCGCCTGGCTTTCAGGAGGCTCGCGCCGTCGCTGGAGCGCCCGATTGGGGTCGCGAGAGGACCCTCCGCTCTTCCGGCTGACCATTCACCGAAGCAACCCTGCGGCTTCCGGCCAGACTCCGCCACGCCGAATTGTTGACGGGAGAAAAGCCTGTCGTTCGGCTTTGCGCCCATCCCGGCCATTCAGCGGGCTGTGGGGATATCCCGTGAGCGGAGGCTACCGGCCCCGATCGGCCATCTCCGCACCCGACACGGGGATGACGGCATGCAGAACGAACCGGAAGGCCGATATTCGTCGACAATCGTCGCCCGACCGCTCGTCGCTCCAATTCCCCCGTTCCTCAGAACGATATCGGGAATGGAAGCGGCCCTGCCTTCATGAGCATGCGTTCTCGACCTTTGAGAAGATGGTCGTTTCGAGCGCGATGTGACCGTCCACGGCCTTCGGCTGCGAACACCGTTCGACGGCATGGAAGACCGCATGAATCTCCTCGGCCGTCTTCTCGTCGGCGCGGACGAGACGCCCGGTCCAGGCCGTGATTTCCTGTGGTGACGACGTGCTGGTCACGAAGCCGATGATGTCGCCCTCGGCCGTGCCGACGAGGATGCGGCTTCGATGCGTCTGCGCAGGGCCGGGATTGGCGGCGGTGTAGGTCCCGGAAACGGCCTCGCCCATCTGGAGGAGGCGAAGTTCCGCGCCTGCTTGGCTCCGCCAGACACCATCGAACATCGTTGACCAAGCCCGCCGACCGAGCGGCCGTTCGTACGGCCAATCACAAGCGATATAGCAGGATTGATATAACGGAAGCGGGAGCCCGGCAATGCTCGGGGCGCCGTCTGCGGCCGGTGAGGCTCTGAGGACGGCCTCGCTACCAGAGGGCTTCGTGCGGATGGAACCGCACGATGTCGCCCGGCGCGACCTCGATCCGGCTATCCTCCAACTCCACGAGGCCGTCGGTTTCGGTGAGCGATGACAGCATGCCCGCGCCGTCGCGCTGGAATTTCCGGGCTTGCCAGGTGCCGTCGGCGTCCCGGGCGAGGCTGGCCCTGACGAACTCCCTGCGGCCGGCTCGCTTCCGGTAGGAGAAGGCCGCCCTGACGGTGAACCCGCGCGGCGGCGCGTAAGCCTCGCCGGCGAGCCGGGCGAGCAGCGGCCGCACGACGAACAGCAGGGTGACGTAGACAGCCACCGGATTGCCCGGCAGGCCCAGGAACGGCTTGCCGTCGATCATGCCCATCGCGACCGGCCGTCCCGGCTTGATCCCCAGCCTCCAGAACACGAGGCGCCCGATGGTCTCGACGGCGGTCTTCACGTGATCCTCGTCGCCGGTCGACACCCCGCCCGACGTGAGGATCACGTCATGCTCCGCGACCGCCGCCGAGAGCCTCACCGCGAGTGCCGCCGGGTCGTCACGGATGACGCCGAGGTCACGCGCCGCGACGCCCATCCGCCGGAGAAGAGCAAGCAGCAGGATGCGGTTCGAGTCGTAGATCGCGCCCGGCCTCAAGGGCGCCCCCGGCTCGACGAGCTCGTTGCCCGTCGAGAACACGCCGACCCGCAGGGTGCGGCGGACCGTCAACGTGCGCAGGCCGACGGCGGTCGCCAGAGACAAGTCCTGCGGCCGGAGACGCCGGCCGGCCGCGATGATCGGCGCGCCCTTCGCCACGTCCTCGCCAGCGTCGCGGCTGTTGGCGCCGCGCTTCAACCCGAGCGGCAGAGACACCCGGCCGTCGGGCAGGACGTGGACGTCCTCCTGCATGAAGACCGTGTCGGCATCCGCCGGCATCGGGGCTCCGGTGAAGATCCGGACGGCCGAGCCCGCCACCGACACGCCTTCCGACGAGCCGCCGGCCGCGACGACCGCGCCGACCGGCAGAACCGTCGAGTCGGAGGCGCGCAGGTCCGCGAAGCGGACCGCGTAGCCGTCGACGGCCGAGTTGGGGAACGGCGGGACGTTGATCGGCGCAACGCAATCCTCGGCCAGGATGCGTCCGTCGGCGTCCCAGACGGGAACGTCCTCGGTGCCGACGATCGCTTCGAGTCGCTCGCCGAACAGCGCGTGCGCGTCCTCGATCGTCATCAGGGGGCCGCCGAACGCGAAGCAGTCATCGCTGAGCTGGGCCATTCGGCTAGAGCCTCCCGAGGACGTCTTCGAAGGAACCGGCCACGTCGAGCATCAGCCCCGTCACCGCCTCCGCGTCGTTCAAATCTACGACGGGAAGGCCCGATGCCGGAAATCCGACGTCGCTCGCGATGCCCACGATGGTGGCGTCCAGAGGATGGAGGGGCGGGCGGCCGTTGTCGACGCGATGGACCTCGATCTTGGGGATCGGCTCCCGCTTGTATCCTTCCACGACGATGAGGTCGCAGGGGCTGATCCGTCGCAGGAGCTGACCCAGGGTCGCTTCCTGCTCGTCCCCCAGTTCGTGGACCTGGGCCCACCGGCGGCCCGACGAGACCAGGACCTCGCTCGCTCCCGCCTTGCGGTGCTCGTGGGAGTCCTTCCCGGGTTGGTCCGTGTCGAAGTCGTGGTGGGCGTGCTTAATGGTCGCGACCTTCACACCGCGGGCGACGAGCACGGGGATGACCCGGATCAGGAGGCTGGTCTTGCCAGCGCCGCTCCACCCGGCAAGTCCGATTACGCGCATACCGGACACCACTGACCGCCTCCCCCGCGACGTCTCCACTGCCTCGCTCGACCAGTCAGGGCAAGCGTCAGCCATGTCGCCGCGGCGCGTGACCCCCGCCCTACGCAAATTGAAACGACTTCAAAAACGATATAACACCTCCGCTATAACGGCTGCCATGTGGCATGCCACGGGCGAACGCCACGCCAACGGACCCGAACGGGCACGCCATGCACCACGTCGACTTCCCCTGGATCGCGCAAGCATGAGCATGGGCGATGCATCCCCTGCGGCGGACTGGGCCGCCATCGTGACGGACGCGTACTGCGCCGACGCGAAACCGCCGCTCACGCAGGAGCTCGCCGGGCGCGTCCGCGACGCGCTCGCGAAAGCGGTCGACTCCCCGGCCGAAGACGCCCCGAACACCCTGATGGACCGCCTGAACGGCGCCCTCGACGCGTTCGAGATCGAACTCCGCTCCGTCGTCGGGCCCAGGGTCACGTCCCTGGACGAGGCGACGGGAGCCGTCGTGATGAAACATCGATCCGAGGCCGGCCAGCCGCTCCGGGCCTTCGGCGGCCAGTAGGCCCCGACCGGACCGCAGGACGCCGCGACCACCCGCCCCAGAAGTTGGAAATCAGATACCGCATGAGTGAGGCACCGGGGACAGTCAGGAACTTTTCGCATCCCGGCCGGGGGCGGAACAAGGCGCGTAGCGTACCCAAGGGGCGCCAGGTCGAGCCGCGGGCGAAGGTCGAGATCGAGGAGCTTCTCGGCTCCCGCTCGCGCCAGCGCGACCTGCTCATCGAGCACCTCCACCTGATCCAGGACACCTACGGCCAGATCAGCGCCGAGCACCTGGCGGCGCTGACCGACGAGATGGCCCTGGCCTTCGCCGAGGTGTTCGAGACCGCGACCTTCTACGCGCATTTCGACGTCGTGAAGGAGGGTGACGCCTCCATCCCGAGGCTGACCATCCGGGTCTGCGATAGCATCACCTGCGCGATGTTCGGCGCCGACGAGTTGCTGGAGACGCTCCAGCGGGAACTCGCCTCCGACGCCGTCCGCGTCGTGCGCGCGCCCTGCGTCGGCCTGTGCGACCACGCGCCCGCCGTCGAGGTCGGGCACAACTTCCTGCACAAGGCCGATCTCGCGTCCGTGAGGGCCGCGGTCGAGGCCGGCGACACCCATGCCCACATCCCGGACTACGTCGACTACGACGCCTATCGGGCGGCCGGCGGGTACGCGACCCTCGACCGGCTCCGCAGCGGGGAGCTTCCGGTCGACGACATCCTGAAGGTGCTCGACGACGGCGGGCTGCGCGGCCTCGGCGGCGCGGGCTTCCCGACGGGACGCAAGTGGCGTTCGGTGCGTGGCGAGCCCGGGCCCCGGCTGATGGCGGTCAACGGGGACGAGGGCGAGCCCGGCACCTTCAAGGACCAGCTCTACCTCAACACCGACCCGCACCGCTTCCTCGAAGGCATGCTGATCGGCGCCCACGTCGTCGAGGCGCCGGAGGTCTATATCTACCTGCGCGACGAGTATCCCATCTCCCGCGAGATCCTGACGCGCGAGATCGCCAAGCTCCCCGAGGGCGGCCCGCGCATCCACCTGCGCCGCGGCGCCGGCGCCTACATCTGCGGCGAAGAGTCCTCGCTGATCGAGTCCCTGGAGGGCAAGCGCGGGCTGCCGCGGCACAAGCCGCCGTTCCCGTTCCAGGTCGGCCTGTTCAACCGCCCGACGCTGATCAACAACATCGAGACGCTGTTCTGGGTGCGCGACCTGATCGAGCGGGGTGGTGCGTGGTGGAAGAGCCACGGCCGCAACGACCGCGTCGGCCTGCGCTCCTACTCGGTCTCGGGGCGCGTGAAGGAACCGGGCGTGAAGCTCGGCCCGTCCGGCCTCACCATCCAGGAGCTCATCGACGAGTATTGCGGCGGCATGGCAGACGGCCACACCTTCGCGGCCTACCTGCCGGGCGGCGCGTCGGGCGGCATCCTGCCGGCGTCGATGAACGACATCCCGCTCGATTTCGGGACGCTGGAGAAGTACGGCTGCTTCATCGGCTCCGCCGCCGTCGTGATCCTGTCCGAACGGGACGATGTGCGCGGTGCCGCGTTGAACCTGATGAGGTTCTTCGAGGACGAGAGCTGCGGGCAGTGTACCCCCTGCCGTTCGGGGACCCAGAAGGCCCGCATCCTGATGGAGCAGGGCGTCTGGGACACCGAACTCCTGGGCGAGCTGTCCCAGTGCATGCGTGACGCCTCGATCTGCGGCCTCGGCCAAGCCGCCTCGAACCCTCTCAGCAGCGTCATCAAGTATTTCCCGGACCTCTTCCCCGCGCCGCGCGCCGCGGCTGCCGAGTGAGGCAACCGATGGCGCCAGCGAACCCTATCCCGATGTCCGAGCCAGGAGCGGCCGCATGAGCAACGCCCCCGAACAGCACGGCGACAAGACCGAGAAGTCCGAGATCCGGGCCGACGGGCTGCAGGATGCAGGCGGTCCCGCGCAGGGCTCGAAGCCGGAGGCCGGCGGCTCCTACTCGCAAGGCGCGAAGGCGGGCGGCCAGGCGGCACCGGAGCCGTCGGGACTGCACGATCTGACGGAGCGGCCGACCGCACCCGCGACCATCGCGTTCGAGCTCGACGGACAGCAGGTCGAGGCCGGTCCCGGCGAGACGATCTGGGCCGTCGCCAAGCGCCTCGGCACCCACATCCCGCACCTCTGCCACAAGCCCGAGCCCGGCTACCGTCCGGACGGCAACTGCCGCGCCTGCATGGTCGAGATCGAGGGCGAGCGGGTGCTGGCCGCCTCGTGCAAGCGCACGCCGGGCGTGGGCATGAAGGTCAAGACTGCGACCGAGCGTGCCACCAAGGCCCGCGCCATGGTGCTCGAACTGCTCGTGGCCGACCAGCCCGAGCGCGAGACCTCGCACGACCCGACGTCGCACTTCTGGGTGCAGGCCGACTTCCTCGACGTCTCCGAGAGCCGCTTCCCTGCGGCCGAGCGCTGGACCGGCGACTTCACCCACCCGGCCATGAGCGTCAATCTCGACGCCTGCATCCAGTGCAACCTCTGTGTCCGCGCCTGCCGCGAGGTCCAGGTCAACGACGTCATCGGCATGGCCTACCGCTCGGCTGGCACCAAGGTCGTGTTCGACTTCGACGACCCGATGGGCGGCTCGACCTGCGTGGCCTGCGGCGAGTGCGTCCAGGCCTGTCCGACCGGCGCGCTGATGCCGTCCGCCTATCTCGACGCCGAGCACAATACCCGGACGGTCTACCCCGACCGCGAGGTGACCTCGCTGTGCCCGTATTGCGGCGTCGGCTGCCAGGTTTCCTACAAGGTGAAGGACGAGAAGATCGTCTACGCCGAGGGCGTGAACGGGCCGGCCAACCATAACCGGCTCTGCGTGAAGGGCCGCTTCGGGTTCGACTACGTCCACCATCCCCACCGCCTGACGGCGCCGCTGATCCGCCTGGACAACGTCAAGAAGGACGCCAACGACCAGGTCGACCCGGCCAACCCGTGGACGCACTTCCGCGAGGCGACCTGGGAGGAGGCGCTCGACCGCGCCGCCGGCGGCCTCAAGACGGTGCGCGACACGCATGGCCCCAAGGCGCTCGCCGGCTTCGGCTCCGCGAAAGGCTCGAACGAAGAGGCCTACCTCTTCCAGAAGCTGGTGCGGCTCGGCTTCGGCTCGAACAACGTCGACCACTGCACGCGGCTGTGCCACGCCTCGTCGGTGGCCGCCCTCATGGAGGGGTTGAACTCGGGCGCCGTGTCGGCGCCGTTCTCGGCGGCGCTCGATGCCGAGGTTATCATCGTGATCGGCGCCAACCCGACTGTGAACCACCCGGTCGCAGCGACCTTCCTCAAGAACGCGGTGAAGCAGCGCGGCGCCAAGCTGATCGTCATGGACCCGCGCCGGCAGGTGCTGTCGCGGCACGCCTACAAGCACCTCGCGTTCAAGCCCGGCTCGGACGTGGCGATGCTCAACGCGATGCTCAACGTGATCATCGAGGAGCGGCTCTACGACGAGCAGTACATCGCCGGCTACACCGAGAACTTCGAGCTGCTGAAGGAGAAGATCGTCGAGTTCACGCCGGAGAAGATGGCTTCGGTCTGCGGCATCGACGCAGAGACCCTGCGCGAGGTCGCCCGGCTCTACGCCCGCGCCAAGTCCTCGATCATCTTCTGGGGCATGGGCATCAGCCAGCACGTCCACGGCACGGACAACTCGCGCTGCCTGATCGCTCTGGCCCTCGTCACGGGGCAGATCGGGCGCCCCGGCACCGGCCTGCATCCGCTGCGCGGCCAGAACAACGTCCAGGGCGCGTCCGACGCCGGACTGATCCCGATGGTCTACCCGGACTACCAGTCGGTCGAGAAGGCCGCGGTGCGGGAGATGTTCGAGGAGTTCTGGGGTCAGAAGCTCGATCCGCAGAGGGGCCTCACCGTCGTCGAGATCATGCGCGCGATCCACGCCGGTGAGATCAAGGGCATGTTCGTCGAGGGCGAGAACCCGGCGATGTCGGACCCGGACCTGAACCACGCCCGTCACGCCCTGGCGATGCTCGACCACCTCGTCGTACAGGACCTGTTCCTGACGGAAACCGCCTTCCACGCCGACGTGGTGCTGCCGGCCTCCGCCTTCGCGGAGAAGGCCGGCACCTTCACCAACACCGACCGTCGCGTGCAGATCTCGCAGCCGGTGGTGTCGCCGCCAGGCGACGCGCGGCAGGATTGGTGGATCATCCAGGAACTGGGGAAGCGCCTCGGTCTGCCCTGGAACTACGGCGGCCCGGCCGACATCTTCCGCGAGATGGCCATGGTGATGCCGTCGTTCAACAACATCACCTGGGAGCGCCTGGAGCGCGAGGGCGCCGTGACCTACCCGGTCGACGCGCCGGACAAGCCCGGCAACGAGATCATCTTCTACGCCGGCTTCCCCACGGAGAGCGGGCGCGCGAAGATCGTCCCGGCCGCCGTGGTGCCCCCGGACGAGTTGCCGGATGACGACTACCCGATGGTCCTATCGACCGGCCGCGTGCTGGAACACTGGCACACCGGCTCGATGACCCGGCGCGCCGGCGTCCTCGACGCGCTGGAGCCAGAGGCGGTCGCCTTCATGGCCCCGAAGGAGCTCTACCGGCTCGGGCTGGAGCCCGGCGATACGATGAAGCTGGAGACGCGCCGCGGCGCCGTCCACCTGAAGGTGCGCTCCGACCGCGACGTGCCGGTCGGCATGATCTTCATGCCGTTCTGCTACGCCGAGGCTGCGGCCAACCTGCTGACGAACCCGGCGCTCGATCCCATGGGCAAGATCCCCGAGTTCAAGTTCTGCGCGGCCCGGGCCACCGCCGTCCACGCGACGCCCATGGCCGCCGAGTAGGCGGTGGACCTCCGGCGGCGCGCTCAGGCGTGCCGCCGGGCCTTGACGGTGGACATCAGGATGATCCGGCGGGCAGCGCCGGATGCGGCAGGCTCGCCGGCACCGAGCTGAGGACTACCGGGCCGAGGCACGGCCTCAAGAATCGGCTCCCGATCGATGCGCTCCTCCGAGCGCCGTCCTCGATTCTAGGAATCGGGCTTCATCAGCGAAGCGAGAAGGTCGAGTTCACCCGCCACGGCCTCCGAGGCGAGCCGCTCCATGCGCAGGTAACTCTCGAGGATGGCGGTGCCCGTGTTCGTGAGGGTCGCGCCGCCACCGCTGCGTCCGCCCTTGCTTGCGGAGACGAGCGGCTCCTGGAACGCCTTATTCAGCGTATCGATGAGGTACCAAGCTCGCTTGTAGCTCATGCCCATCCGGCGCCCTGCGGCGGCGATGGAGCCGGTGTCGCGGATGCCGCTCAGAAGGGCGACCTTGCCCGGTCCCAGCAAGGTGTCCGAGCCGAGCTCGATCCTCAGACTGATGCTCGTGTCCTCGCCCAATGCCCACCGCCTCGATGGAGACCCCAGCGCCTCGCAGGCGTCCCTACGCGAAACGGCATCGTCGAGCATCCCGGCGAGCGACAGGATTCCCCGTTTCGTTCCACCGAGGCAGGTCCCGCGCATCGCGGGCCGGCGGATGCGGGCTCATGCGATCTTGACCGGGCTGGTCGGGGTCACGCCGGCCGCGACGAGGCCGGCGAGCCCTGCGCTCGTCACGAGGGTTTCGCGGCGGGCGAGAAGCCGAGATCGCGCAGCGCTGCGGCCGTCTCGGGCTCGCCCAGCAGGCTCAGGAATGCCGCGAGCGCTGGCATCCCCTTCGCGCGCTCGCGATACATTAGGTCGTAATCCTCTTCCGTCAACGGATGGAAGCCGAGCCCATAGGCATCCGCGACGCTTGCTATGGCCACGCCCCAGTCCGCCCTGCCTTGCGAAACCGCCGCGGCGACGGCGTTGTGCGAACGCGGCTGGTTCCAGAACCCCGCCGGCCTTGCACCGTTCAGCAGCCCGTCAACGAGCAGACGCGTGCCCGATCCGGCGTTGCGGTTGACCATGACGGCGTCGGGGTCGGACAGCGCGGCGGTGACCGCGTCGGCGGCCTCCCGACCTTCGAACCGGGCGTCGCCGCGGCGAAACACGACGCCCTGGAGGCGGCGCCAACCGGGCGCGAGGGACATCCCCTCGGCGAGGAACGGGGCGTTGTACCGGCCCGTCTCGGAATCGAAGAGGTGCATGGCGGCGACATCGCATTCGCCGCGTCGCAGGGCGGCGAGGCCGCCGGCCGACCCGACCCAGATGGTGCGGGCGCGGTAGCCCCGCTCGGCGAGCAGGCCGACCACCCGGTCCAGACCGATGCAATGGCTGCCGACGACCGTCAGGTCGGGCGCCCGAACGCCGGCGCCCAGGCGAACCACGGCGACGTCCTCGCCGGCCTCGACGCCGGCGCGCGCGGCTGGAACCGCGAAGAATCCGTCCGCCTGCGAGAAGGCGGTGACCGAACCCGAGCCCTTCGGCAGCGGCAGGGCGATCGTCCCCTCGGGACCGAGGGCGAGCGAGGTCATCACGAACTCGGTGCGGCCAAGCTCGGAGGGCACCCGTTGGGAGACGCGCGCCGCAATCGTTTCGTCCTCCCGCGGCGGCAGCCCGGCAAGCGCCCGGACGAACGGAACGACGAAGTCGTGGAAGGTGAACATCGCGGAGGTGGGGAACCCCGGCAGGACGATGATCGGCTTTCCCTGAGCCACCGCCACGCAGAGTGGCTTCCCGGGCTTCAGGGCCACGCCGTGGAACAGGATTCCCGGCTCGCCGAGGCGGGGCAGCACACGGTGCGAGACGTCGCCGGCCCCTTTTGACGTGCCTCCCGAGAGCACGACGAGGTCGCTGTCCCGAAGGGCGGATCGGAGGGCTGCCTCGAGGAGGGCCGCATCGTCGCGCACGATCCCGAGCCGAAGCGGTTCCCCGCCATTCTCGGTCACCGCGGCCGCGATGATCGCGCCGTTCGAGTCGTAGATCGCGCCTTCGGGCAGGGGCTCGCCCGGTGCGACCAGCTCGTCCCCCGTGGACAGGACCGCGACGCGCGGACGTCGCGTCACGTCGACGGCCGCCAGGCCGCACGCCGCCACCATGCCGATTTCGCGGGCGGTGATCCGCGTTCCCTTGCGCAGCACCGTCTCGCCGCGTGCCATGTCAGCCCCGGCATATCCCACGAACTGCGCCGGCCGAACCGCGGTCAGAACGTCGACGGCGAGGCTCCCGGCGTCGAACTCCGAGTGCTCGACCATCATCACGGCGTCGGCGCCCCGAGGGATCATGCCGCCGGTGGAGATCGGCGTCGCCGTTCCCGGCCGGACGACGACGGTCGGCGCGACGCCGCAAGCAAGGATCTCGCGGTTCAGCGTGAGACGCCGCGGGCTCGCCGGCCCGGCTCCTTCCGTGTCGGTGGCGCGCAGGGCGAACCCGTCCACCAGGGAACGGTCGAAGGGTGGAACGTCCCTTGGGGACGCGACGTCGCGGGCGAGCACGCGCCCGAGCGCGTCTTCCAACGGCACGGTCTCGGAAGGCAGGAGCGTGTGCGGGACCGCCGCCCGGAACCTTGCGAGCGCGTCGTCCCGACTCATCACCGTGAGAAACTGCTCCTGGCTTGAGGCCGCGGCGATACGCTCGGCGAAATGCGCCGCCTCGTCCCGGTCCGCGTCGGCGCTCACAGGGGCCAAACCTTCACCTCCTCGCCTGCCCGGAAGCCTTCGCTTTCCGGCTCGACCACGATGATGCCGTCCGCCTGTACCAACCGACGGAGCGGAAGGCCGGCTCCGCCGAGTGGCTCGACGCCATCCGACACGCTTCGGACGAAGACGACCTCGGATAACCCGATCGCCGAGACGATCTTCCGTACGAGGACATGCCGCCGGAGCGGGCGGTCCGGCGCGCCGGTGAGCCTCGCAATGAGAGGACGGCCGAGTGCCAGGAACCCGGCCAGCGCCGCCTCGGGACGTCCGGGTACCAGAAGAACCGGCCTGCCGGCTGCGGAGCCGACGGCGGTGGTTTCGCCGGGCCGCATGGCGATGCCGTGCGCGCGGACGTCTCCGGCGAGGGCGAGGGCCGCCGCGCTGTGGTCCGAGCGTCCGAACCCGCTTCCCCCGACCACCAGCACCGCGTCCGCCGTGCCGCCCCGGATGGCCTCGCCGATGTCCCGGACGCCCTGGGCGCGAACGGCTTCCGTGGCCCCACCGGCCCGGGCGATCAGACGCCCGAGCAGGGGCGACACGGTATCGAGGTGGGACGCCCCCGCGGTGACGACGCGCAGGAGGGGTTGACGGATGTCTACCGCCTTCAGGCCGATCGCTTCCAAGACGAGCAGGTGAAGCGGCTCGATCTGGGTGCCCGCCTCGATCAACCTCTCTTTGCCAGCGACGTCGTCGCCCGCCCCGCACACGCCTTCCCGCGTGGCGGTGTCCGCGACGACCATGCCGTCCGCAAATCCCTCCGGGGGTAGAACCGCATCGGTGCCGGGAGGCATCGGCTGTCCCGCCTCGACCCATGGTGGTGGCCGCGCCAGGAAGATCGGCGCGTAGGCCGACGCGCCTCCCACCGAAGCGGCCTCGACCGCGAAGCCGTCTCGCATGGCCGTCATGCTCATCGGCACGGCGGAGGGCGCGACGATCGCGCCTGCCGCGATGCGTCCGAGCGCCGCTGCGAGCGCAACGGTCGCGGGGGCGACGGGCGCAGCCTCATCGCTCAGCAGGTTCGCCGCCTCCCGAAGCGGGATCAGCGCCGAGGACGCATTTCGGATCATCGTGGCGGCGATGCGCCATCCGGGTTCGATGATCAAGGGTCGGCACCGTGAACCCCTATTATCCCCCGTTTCACGACATCGAAGACTGGATCTCCCAAGCCTGCTCCCGCGCTCCACGAACACGAGGGCGGCAGCCACCGCCTTTGAACGCTCCGGCTCGCGCTCCGTCCGCTCGGGGTAGCGGTCGACCAGCTTATTCGTCCACGGGCCCGCAAGTGATCCGCCACGGTTGCCCCACCATGTCGGTGAGTGGGTGGCATCCTCGGCCGATGCTGTGTGAACCACACGCGCCCACTCCGGGCGTAGGTCGGATTCCCAGGTTCGTGAACTGTTTTCAAGCTGCGACCCTGCAGGACACGGATGCCCTCATCGACGGCCTGACCTGCTCGGTCGAGCCGACCGCCGCGGCTGCCGTCGCGCGCCCGATCCGGTACAACCTTGCCGCCCTGAAGGCCCGGCTGGACGCGGCCGGCATCGGCCATGACCGGGGTCTGACCTCCGACGGCATCTCGATGGGAGAACAGGACCGCGTGACGGCGGCAGTCGAGGCGCTGGGACGGCTGGCCCTCCGGCGACTCGCGATCAGGCCGGGGCGGCGGATCGCCCTCGGGCAGGTCGTGGACAAGCTGCTCAGCAGGCTGCCGGGCAACCCGGTCGCGGTTCACGTCGCGCTGCTCTTCGTGATGCGGCCGCTCCTCGCCCGGCCCGGCGGCCTGACCGAGACCCCAGCATCTTGGCCCGTACGCCGCGTTCGAGTACCGGAAGTAGCCGGATCGGCGAGATCACGTGCCGGTCAGCCGCGAGCGCGGCACCGACGCCGTCCCCGTGGCGAGCAAGCTCCCGCGCGAAGGGGCAGGTGTGCGCACATCCCTGACGGAGAGCGATGGCCTCGTCGAACCTCCCGACGACACGACAACGGTCGCCCCGGGCGATATGCTCACCGACTCTCCGCACGCGCTTCTCTGGTAGGTATGACAGGTCCATTCGGCCGAACCTGCGTTTCGAGGTCGGATTCATCGGCTGATCTCGCCATCCGCCCCGTCCCATTCCCGAGGACCAGCCCGGGCGCATGATGCAGACGCTCCAGGAAATCCTATCCCGCCTGTTCAGCCTGGATCGTGACGTGCTGGCGATCGCGTGGCTGTCGTTGCGTGTCAGCCTCACTGCCGTCGGCATCGGCCTCGTGCTCGGCATACCCCTCGGTGCGTTCCTGGCTGTCGCCCGCTTTCCCGGACGCGGGGCCGCGGTCGGCTTACTCAACGCCTTCATGGGGCTGCCGCCGGTGCTCGTCGGCCTCGTGCTGTACCTCGTTCTCTCCCGCTCCGGTCCGCTCGGACCGCTCGGCCTGCTGTTCACCCCCGGCGCGATGATCGCCGCACAGGCGACGCTCGCAACGCCGCTCGTCGCCGCCCTGACGCAGCAGGTCGTCGCCGACGCCCGGGTGCATCTCGGGGAGCAGTTGCGCTCCCTCGGGCTCTCCGCACCGCGTCAGGCCGGGGCGATGATCTACGACGTACGCTTCTCCCTGGTGACGGCGGCGCTCGCCGCGTTCGGCCGGGCGATCTCTGAGATCGGGGCGGTCCTCGTCGTCGGCGGGAACATCGACGGGTATACCCGCACGATGACGACGGCGATCTCACTGGAGACCCAGAAGGGCGATCTCAGCCTCGCCCTGGCGCTCGGCCTCGTGCTGATCGGCCTCGTTCTGGTGGTGAACGTGGCCGTGGCCGTGCTCCGCCGGCACGCTGCGCGAGTGTATGGATGAGCGCGACGCCGGCCATCCGCCTCCAGGACGTGACTCTGTCCCTCGACGGGCGAACGGTGCTCGACCATCTCCACCTGGAGATCGCTTCGGGCAGCGTCACGGCCGTCATCGGCCCGAATGGAGCGGGCAAGAGCGTCACCCTCAGGGTCATCGACGGGCTCCTGCAGCCCGACGGCGGAACGGTACAGGTCGGCCCGCACCGGCGGGCCTTCGTGTTTCAGCGGCCGGCGCTGATCCGCGCAACCGCGGCCGCGAACATCGCCCTGGCTCTCGGAGGCCTGCCTCGTCCCGCGCGCGCCGCACGGGTGGAGGAAGCGCTCGCCCGCGTCCGCCTGTCGGAGCGCGGGCGCGATGCCGCGACGCGGTTCTCCGGCGGCGAGCAGCAGCGGCTGGCGCTGGCCCGCGCCTGGGCGGTCGGACCGGACCTGCTGCTCCTCGACGAGCCGACCGCGAACCTCGACCCAGCCTCGACCGAGATCGTTGAGGGATTGGTGTCCGCGATGGCACGGGCGGGCACAACGGTGGTGCTCGTCTCACACAATCTCGGGCAGGTGGCACGCCTCGCCGACACGGTGATCGTGCTGGCCTCCGGCCGCGCCGTCGAGCATGGTCCAGCCCGCCAGATCCTGTTCTCGCCCCGCACGTCCGAGTCGCGGGCCTATCTCGCTGGGGAGTTGCCGTGGACCCCTTTCGTCGCCGCCTCCTGACGCTGGGATTGGCCGCGCTCCTGAGCGCGACTGGCCTCATGCCGTCGGCCGACGCCGAGCCGAGCTCCATCGTCGTCGCCTCGACGACCTCGACCGAGCAGTCCGGCCTGTTCAAACACATCCTCCCCCTTTTCCGGGAGACGTCCGGGATCGACGTGAAGGTCGTGGCTCTGGGCACGGGCCAGGCGCTCGATGCGGCGCGCCGCGGCGATGCCGATGTGGTGCTGGTCCACGACCGTCCGGCCGAGGACAAGTTCCTCGCCGAGGGCGTCGCGACGATGCGGTACGACGTGATGTACAACGATTTCGTGCTGATCGGCCCGGCCTCCGACCCGGCCGGCGTGCGCGGCCTGGGCGTGCGTGAGGCCTTCGCCAAGCTCGCGGCCAGCAAGGCGGCGTTCGTGTCGCGCGGTGACCGCTCGGGCACCCACAGCGCCGAGCTGCGCAGCTGGAAGGAGGCGGGCGTCGATCTCGCGGCCGTGCGAGGCCCTTGGTACCGGGATGTGGGCCAGGGCATGGGTTCCGCACTCAACACGGCCTCAGCCCTTGGCGCCTACATCCTCGCCGACCGGGGGACGTGGCTCGCGTTCAAGAATCGCGCCGACTTGGTCATCCTTGTCCAGGGGGATTCGAGCCTGTTCAATCCCTACGGCGTGATGCTGGTGAACCCCGATCGGCACCCTGGCGTGAAGGCGAAGCAGGGACAGGCCTTCATCGACTGGCTTGTCTCACCGGAGGGGCAGCAGGCGATCGCGGGTTACAAGGTCGGCGGCGAACAGCTGTTCTTCCCGAGCGCCGGCCCGTCCGCGACGCGCTGATCCGGTCCAGGCGAGTGCGAGGGCCGGTCGGGAATCGACCGGCGCTCTACCAGAGGACCAGGGCTGTCGATTGATCGCCCGCCATCATCACGCCCGAACGGAGGGCGCTCGCGTGTCCTTCTGGAGCCTCTGAAAGGTTGGGCAGCTGATCGCGCTGGAGCCACCATCGTGCCGCGCAGAGACGAGCAGGGGATGATGGCCGGCAGTGTCGCGGTGATGCGATCCGCTTCACCGAACTCAAGGTGCTGAGGAAGCGTTTGCTCAAGGACACCGGGAGTCGTGCGGGTCGATCGTAGCGCGGGAGCTCATCATGGTTGGGCGTTCAACCAAGCTGCCTGAGATGTCGCCGGATTCTGCGGTTCCCGACCTTCCTGAGTTCGGCGCGTACAGTTCTCCACCCTGCCTCATGCATGAGCTCAGCCCCGACTTCGTCAGCCTGGGGGCGAAGCCTCAGCTTTCCGAATCGTACCTTTCCGAAGAAGCCGCGTCCGACTGGTCGCGCGTGCGGCAGTGGCGAAGGGAGACCCGCGCCGCTCTCATCGAGCGGCGGGTCAGCATCTCTGCCCAGGACCGCGCGGCCTGGAGCGAGCGCATCGAGCGGGCACTCCGAGCCGCTCTACCGGGGGCATCGGGAATATCGATCGGACTCTACTGGCCCTTCAGAGGCGAGTTCGATCCCAGACCCCTTCTGACACCGCTGCGTGGAACGGGCGTACGGCTGGCGCTTCCGGTCGTCGTGGAGAAGGGGCGCCCGCTTCAGTTTCGAGACTGGTCGCCAGGTGACCGCATGACCCGCGGCGTCTGGAACATACCCGTTCCCGCTGAAGGCGCAGCTGTCGATCCTGACGTTCTGATAGCGCCGCTCGTCGGCTTCGATCAGGCGGGGTACCGCCTGGGATATGGCGGCGGCTTCTATGACCGGACCATCGCGTCCAAGTCGATGAGGCCACGGGTCATCGGTGTCGGCTTTGACCTTGCCCGGCTCGCGACTATTTACCCGCAGCCGCACGACGTTCCTATGGACATCATCGTGACAGAAGAAGGTGTCTGGCAGGGTCCGCTCGCAGAGCCGCCGGTGCGTGAAGCTCAGGAGCGCCCTCGTGCTGCCGATCAGCGCGAGGATCCGATAGCTCGCCGGCTATGATCTTTCTTGGCGTCCCGCACGCGCCGCGTATCAACGCCTGTTCCAGCAATCGAAGGGCGCGTACGCGCCGCATGGCGAAATCATGCGCCTGAGACTTGATTTCGTCAAGGAAATCATGATGTACGCAGCATGCTCCGTATAGTGGCGCGAGCAATAGAACGATGGCAGGAATAAATTGATACCAGAGAATTTCGGGCGCACCGCGAACTTCATTGAACTGGCTGGCGAACTCGTCGCGGCGTACGTCTCGAACAATCCGGTTCCAGCCTCTGAGCTTCCGAACCTGATCCAGACCGTGCACGACGCGGTAGCCGGGTTGAGCTCTGATGCCAGCACGAGCGGGACTGCCTTGGCCAGGAACGTCGAGAAGCTGACCTCGGCCCAGATCCGCAAGTCGGTCCGCGAGGATGGCATCGTCAGCTTCATCGACGGCAAGACCTACAGGACGCTCAAGCGGCACCTCACAAGCCACGGTCTCGACCCGAAGAGCTATCGCGACCGTTATGGGCTACCGAGCGATTATCCGATGGTCGCGCCGAGCTATGCTGCGCAGCGCTCCGCCCTCGCCAAGGCCATTGGCCTCGGTCGTCCAGGAGCTGCAATCAAGAGCGCCGCGGAGGGCCGCAAGGCAGCCTGATCAAGATCTGTCGCCCGCACATTCGGCCCCACCGCCCGATCGGATCACGGGCTGGTGGGGTCGATAGGTACAGCCCTAAACAGGCTTCTGCTCAAGATAGGCATGAACAAGGTTGGGCAGATTGCTCCCGAGCCAATCGCCCATGTCCTGCTCTTCCCGCATCGATTGTTCGAGCACCGACGTGTCGTCGCTGGCGCCAGCCGCGTCAGCTAACGCGAGCAACACCTTGTAGGAGCTGATCTCGTAGGCTTTGAAGCCGATGGCAGCGAGGACGTTCTTCAAGACTTCGTCACCCGCACCGGCATGAGTGAAGCCCGCCACTGTCGCGACGGCACCAGTCACTGCCTCCTTGAGTATCGACTTCTTGGATCCGTGCTTCTCAAGAAGATCGTCGAGCCGCGCAGCCTGCGTGACGGACCGCTCATGGTCTGCCTTCATCTTCGCGTGCAGGTCCGGATAGCCCTCCATCCGAGGCAACTCATTCTGAATCGTACCGATCGCCTGTGTCTCGACCGCGTGCTGATTGCGCAGCCCGTTCAAATAGACGTCCATAGCCCGCTTCATATTGCTCATGCCTTGATCCCTAGCTGAACGGTCCGAGTCTGCTGGTGCAGGCTCAGCAATTGTCGGCGCCGGGCTTCACGGGCTGACCTTCCGGAGCCTTCTTCGAGCCGTCATCCTTCATGGCGGCGCCCGTGTTGGTCATGGCGCCGACCGTGCCGGGGGACTCCGCCTTGGCGCCGGGGGTCACCTTGGCGGTCGAGCCCCCATCGACATTCGAGCTGCTGTCCTTCCCGGTGGCCGCATTCGTCGTCGTGCCGACGTTGCACGGCGCAGCAACAGCCAGGCTCGCTGACAGCGTGAGCATCGTGGCGGCGGTGGCGATCTTCAGGATCTTGGACATGGTTCCTCCAGGTGCTTAAGCCTGAAGGGAAGGGGATCCACTGGTCGTTGTTCCAGCGGCCCCGGTGCGGCAACTGCTCGCGCCTGGTGATCAGCATCATCCCTTTCGCTCTCAAAACTGCAGCGCAGCCTCGAGAGCGCGCTAGACACTTACCAGCACAAATGCCACGCCGATGGCCGGCGCACGGCCTCTGATCGCCTTCATCCGCTCGCCTAGGCCGCGGCCTCACAAAGTGGCCGGAAGCCGAGCCATTCCGGCGCAGCAAGACGCGATCCGAAGAAGGACCGCGACGGGGTCGCCAGCGAGCAGCACGTCGTTGCTGCCGGGTGCCGGTCGCTGGACGGTGCAGGTTACGGCTGATCCTTCGTGCGGTAACCGGCGAAGAAGAGCGAAAGACCCTGGAGATCGACGCTTTCCAGCGGCTCGACCTGAGATGTCGGCTCGGGCGCGGCCGCTTTCCTGTCCAGCTCCTGAAGCACCTGCGCCAGAAGCGGCGGCCACTCCACGCCGTGATCCTGCAGAAGGCGCAAGACCTTCGCCAGCGCGATCCTCTGTGCCGCTGGCAAGGGCCGTCCGGAGATCTTTGCGTCGAGGGCCCGGTATGCGAGCGCGGTGCACAGGCGCAGAACCTCGGAGAGTTGTTCCGTGGAAGCGCCGACCATCAAGCCTGATCCTCCCGATGCAGCTTCAAGCCTGGTTCGCTGCCGTACTGTTCCGGCCCCATCAAGGCTCCCGATGCATCCGTGAGCGTCGCAGAGCACACGGATTCCGTCGGCAATCCGTCGCGATAGAACCAAGCCTGCTCGGTGGCCTCGTCTGCCGACCCGGCCGCAACAATCACACTCCGCCGGATCGTGGCGGCATGCGACCCGGTCGAGCGGAGGAGGAAAGCCGGGCTGTAGGCCAGTACCGCCATCGCGAGCCCTTCCTCTCCCGGAACCGGGTCTCGACCGTGCTGCCGTTCTGGGGAATGAACTCCGGGCCAGCGGTCACAAACGGCCCTTCTCGGACCAGAGCTGAGAGAGGAAGCTTGTCAGTCCTTGCTGGTCGATATCCTGCAGCGGCTCATCTCCCGCATCCGGCTCTGGAGCCGCCTCTTCAACGTCACGACCCAAGCCATGCAGTGCCTGGGCGAGCATCGGCCACCACGGCACATTGCACGCCCGTAGGAAGAAGGCGGCTTTGATCAGTGCCGTACTCTGCTCCTGCGGAACTGGCCGACCTACAAGCTGCGCTTCGAGCACCTGATCGATCAGAGCTGCCGTGAGACGGCGGACCTCAGCCAAGCGATCGGGCGGTGCGGTTGCTGGGCTCACTGTGGTCCTTCCGGCTCCGCCTGACGCGCGTCGTGTTGTCCTCCTACTCAACCGAAGCCCAGCCGCGCACCCGGCTTCACAGGGACGTAGGAGGCTACAGTCCCACCGATCAGAACAACTGTGACGCGAGATAGATCGGATCATCCCCGCTGATGGCGTTCGCCGGCCGTACTCCGGTAGCGGTTTGCGGCGAACGGTGTTCCCCGCTCAATCTCCATAACGGCTGGGTGAATTGCTGCGCCTAGGGTGGAGACCCTGCACACCGTCTAGGACACGGATGGGCTCGAAGATCGCGTCGGATGCAGACGATTCGCGTTTCAGGAAACGTAGAAGTTGCCTACTCGTGAGCCGAGCGGCGTCGGCGACCTCGAGGCCACGCCGCTCGGCCTCAGCGGTAACGTCCCGCGCGCCCTGAGCCTCACAAAGTGCGAGGGCCGCGCATAGCATGAGCAAATCTTTCCGCTCGTCGGGTGTCCAGTCGGGGAAAGAGAAATCGAGATTGTCCGTGATGTTTGACTCCACGGCATCGGCCCAAACATCTTCGAGGAGTCTATAGGCCGCTTCTATATACTCAGGCATTGTCTTCATCAGAATATATCCCTTAAATGCCTGTTTCGGATACATATTATGAGTAATATTCAATAATCAACGGCGCAGAGATGTCAATGAGTGTCGGGGGTAATTGTAATTGATGCCGACCTACTCAGGGTCGGAAGTGTCGGAACCAAAGTGGCGAGGCGCATCCTAGCTGCTCGCCGAGAAGTTGTGCGCCTTGATCGTCGCGATGATGCCGGTCCGCTTCGTCAGGCTGTTGTCTTTTACCTCGGGTTCGAAGCCGACCGCTCTGGAGATCCTTGCGCCACGGATCGGGGCCGCGCTCCGCGCTAGCCTCGAGGTGGTGGCCGGGACGGCTCTCGACGCGGCGGACCGCATCATAGCGGTTTTGGACCCCACGGACGGCGAGCTAGCCCTGGCAGCTTTCGAGAGCGGCACCGGCTCGTGAGTCGTCTCGACGTGCGGGGACGACCGGGACCGCCAGACCGGGGTGGCAGAGCCCGTGCTGCCGGAGGTGGCGGCCGAGCCGCAGCCGGTGGTCACCATCCCGCTCCGGCGGGGACGCGGCCACGTCATCGCGGCGGCCGGCACATTGCTCCTCGCCCTGCTGAAGCGTGCGTGATGCGAGGGCTTCAGCTTCTGAAGCGTATGCCAGCGCGGTCACGCGCATCATCGTCCGCGGCCGGTATGCCGATCAGGACGCGTGAAGGATTGGTGTGCACGATCCGAACATTCTTCGGCGTCCAACCACAGCCGACGCAAACAGCGTAGGTCCAGCGTCCCCACAGATCCGAGTTATGCTGGTCAACGGCCTTCTGCCGTTCCCTGGCTCTTTCAAGGGCTTGCTTCGTCTCTCTGGCTTTCGCATCGCTGTTGATGTCAGTTCTTGCCTGGACTGGATCTCGCCCGGATTGCGAATGCTCGGCTAAAGCTGGGGTCATCAGACCAGAAAACGTCATGAAAATCAGTATCAAACGTCGCATAAGAGGCTCCAAATGCGGTAAAATCGCACGCATACTGGAGTCGTGACGCATCGAGCGGCCGATAAGTTTCAGTCTCGACGGAAATGGCTGAGATTGGGCTGGCTTGTAACTGACTTGTAAGCTGATGCGCCTGCTCGCCCGGTGCTGGCCGGTACGCCACGAGGCGATCGGCGCCCTGCCGGCGGGGACGCCTGAACCGGGTTGCGTCGCCCGGGTACGGGCGACGCTGCTGCATCGAGGAGACTTCGACGTGACATACTTTTCTACATGGGAGGAGTGAGCCCGTCCTTGCCGACTGCGACGCGGCGCGCCGTGAGCTTGTCGTCGTCCCCGCGGGCAGCGACTACGAACGCCTTGGCACCAGCGGACAGCGCGGACGCATTGGCCGGCTCGAAGGTCACCACTGGCGCCTGGGCTGGCACCAGGATCCGAATGGACTGGCCCTTGCCGTAATCCACCGTCAGCATGCGCTCCGACCCGCCGCCGCTCGCCTTCACGGTCCCATTGGTCATGGCACTCTTCACCCGAGGCGCCTCCGGCACTGTCGAGGACGTTGCGGCCTTAACCGTTCCGTTGGTCATGGCACTTTTCACCTGCCCTCCACCGACGGTCGTGTCCGGTATCATATCCGAGTCGTAGTGGCCCTCGCCGGTGCCGCGCATCGCTTCAGGGAACAGCACCACTTCCAAAGCCACCGGAGGCTCGCCCTTCGTGGCGGTCCCGATGAACACGCCGTCCGTGATCTGATCGAGCTTCGCTGGCACCACCCAGGAGACTTTCGCCTCGGGATCGAGCGCGAACCTCTCGGTCTTGCCGTCGAGGGTCTTCAGCGTGAAGCCGCCGCCCGCGACCGCCTCGATCGTGCCGCGGAGGCGCTCGACCTTGGGTGCTGCTTGCGCGCTTGTGACAGCAGCCAGCAGGCCCGTCAGAGCGAGCGTTAGGAGTTTTGACATCATGGAGTCCTTCAGCCACCGGGGGTGACCCGGCGAGCAGGACTTGGGGTAGACGCCGTCCTCGTCAACGATGGCGCCCGGCGCCCCTTTCCCGCATGTGCCTGCCGAAGAACATATTTCCTCTGCTCCGCCGGGCACTTGGCCGTACATTGTCCGTCTCAGATACTCGGTGTCACTCCCGGACCGGCTTCGGCTCCGGCTTGGCGGCCCGCACAAGGCTCTGGATCGCCCGTGGCGGCCGACCGGCCTTCTGAGCGATCTCAGCCTCCTGCTGCTCAATGAGCTGTCGGGCGGGATCGTCGCCGTCCAAACCGCCTAGGATCTCCATCGGCACGCGCCGGTTCGAGGCACGACTGCCATCCTCGAAGATGGCGTCGAACAGGACGAAGCCTCGGTCCTGAGGCAGTTGTTTCACGCGTTTGGCCATGCGGGCTGATACGCCGGTAAGCTCGGCAGTTCCAGATCGCGGGAAGCGGTTGACGATTTGACCGCATGGGAGGAGGCTCAGGCCGGGGGCGGCTACGGAGTTGGCCACCATGAGCGACTTCAGTCACATTTTGAACTGGAAGCTTCTCCGGGGTTCGCACAAGTTTCCCGGTCCTGACGGCGGCACCTGCATCAACGAAGCGGCCGTCTTGGCATGCGGCTTCCCCTATCAGCGTGTCGGTTCTGTCAAAGCGATGCCGGCCTGCTTCTCGCGCCCAATCTGCGGGCTCGCGATGCATTTAAACGACAATGCGACGGATGCGCAGCGTCAGCGCCTGATGCCGTTCGTGACGCGCCTGGCTTGTGCGGACACACCCGAAGTCGAGCGCGAGCGGGAGCGCTACATCGATGCCTACCTCAACAGCGACAACTTGTTCTCACCCGCACCGGGTCAGTTCGACTTCCAGCGCGGTCTGGCGGCTCTGGAAGGCGCGCTCGCCATCGGGCGGCAAGTCGATCCGCTCGGCCTGGAGGAGGCGGCAGGCCGGCTGGATACTGTCCGCGCTTCAGCTAAACCGGCGACGAAGCGCCCTGGCGGCCTTTTGCCTGCGAAGCTGAAGGGTTGGCTCGGCTTGTCGCAGGCGCTCGAAAGCGCCGAGTGAAAGCTTGGCAGCAGGCGACGTCGGAGGTGCGCGGCGCGGGGATCGATAGGCCCGCTGGCGCTGCGCTGCCTCGGCCTGAGGTTTGACGTCGCCTCGATTGAGCTGGGCGGGCATGCCCTCGCGGGATTTGATGCTGACGTGCCGCTTGGCCGCGACGCGGACCCCCTCGCCCGTGCGTGGGTCCCGTCCAATATGCGGCTCGATCGCGCGTCCCGAGAACGCGCCGACCTCGCGCAACTCGACCCGATCGCCATCCGCCAGAGCCTCAGCGATGCGGTCGAGAACCGCCCGGACCACCGCGTCGACTTCCAGCGCGGAGTGGTGCGGGTTCTGCGCGGCGATGCGAACTTCAGGCTTGGCGCGGATCGTGCGCGAGCGATGCCGCGTCATTCCCTGAACCGCAGCCGTGCCGTGGCGAGCTGAGATTTCGATACCCGTCCGGCGTGAGAAGTTCCTCTGTCGTGCCGAAGCCATTCGGGACGTCTCCTCGACGCCTCAACCCCCGGGTCTGGGGACGGGAAGCACCGCCCGATACGGCGGGATTGGGTCGCTCGCGGACCATCCGCGTTTCCGGCTGACCATCTCCGAAGCGAACCCACGGCTTCCAACCAGACTACGCCATGCCGTATCGCCAACCGGCGTGAAACCGGCCATTCGACTCCGTCTCGATCCAGCCCGCTGCGCGCGCAGCAATAGTCTCGGCGCGGACATCGATCGGACATTCGTTTTTCTGTGTGCGAGCTGGTCGGCGAGCCCGGCGCCGGTGTCCTATGTCACATATTGGCCGCGCACTTCCTGCGGCAGTCAATGGGTTGCCGAATGACCGCGACGGGAGATGTCGTCATCGTCGGGTCTGAAGACCTTCGAGAGATCGGATTGGCTTCAAATAGAGTATCTGTCTGCCAGTACTTAAGGCAGCTGAGCGTGCCGGGCGAGTACTAATTGCATCCCACGCTGCCACAGAGCGAATTGGCGGCGTTGAGTGAAGGCAAGGTGCTCCCGGCCCCGCGCAGGAGATTGAGGGCGTTCCTGGCTTCCTCATTGTCAGGCTTCAGACGAAGAGCCTCTTCGTAATCTCGAACGGCAGCCTGCGTGTTTCCGAGGGTGATGTTAGCTTTCGCCCTGTTGATGAGCGTATTCGAAAAGGTCGGCCGCATCGCCAGCGCACGGTTGTAGTCGGCGATCGCGGCGGTCGGGTTCTGCAGGCCGGCATAGGCGATCCCGCGATTGTGGAAGGCGTAGGGGTACTGATCGTCCGCCCGGATGGCGCTGTTGCAATCGGCCAGAGCCTCCGCGAACGCACCACGGTCGATGTTCGCCCAGCAACGCCCATCGAGGGCGATCGCGCGCTGCCTCGGTGTCCGGGCCTCGGCCAAAAGGCGACCGCATCCGCCGACGCGCGTCTCCGGGCTCCCGGTCCGGCAATCCTGGGCGGCATCGGCCCGAGCGGAGGAGCTTGCAAACACCATCGCCGCCATCAGTCCGGCGTGCACACAGGCGGCGAGGGCGAGTCGTGGTGCGCGCATGACCGACCAGTCCTGCTTCCGGTTTCTAGGGCGGCTCATCGTGCTCAGCTGCAGCGGTCGTTGAAGATATCTCGGCTCGGCAGCTGCATGGAGTTCATCATGCGCAGCAGTTCAGCACGGTACAGGTCGCTGAACTCGGCCGGGAAGCGCCCCCCGATATTCGTGATCGTGCTGCGGTCGTCGCGGCGGATCGTGGCGAAGTCGTAGTAGCTTCTGTCGTCGAAGCTACCTTGCGCGATCGCCGTCCCGCGGCCTTCGAGCACGAACCCGGCGCGAACCGGCGACGTGTTGACCTCCTGCGCGCGGCCGATCTGGCTGCGTCGCGGCCGGATCTGCTCCGTGATGAACTGTTGCGCGCTGCCGCAGCGCTCGTTCGGGCTGACCTGCACGTACATCACCACCTGCGCGCCGTGCTGGCGCGAGTGCCAGATCGTCGTGTAGGTCTGCTTCTGCGGATCGTACTGGTCGTTGGCCAGCGGCGAGATCTCAAGCAGGCTGGTCGAGTAGTTCAGCGTCCAGCCGGAGGCGCTCCCGACCGTGGTGCGCTGCTGCAGCTCCCGCTGGCGCCGCTCCTCCTCCGCGCGGCGCTGCTCGTCCTGCTCCCGCTGACGTCGGGCGTCCGCCCATTGCCGATCCATCTCCTCCTGCCGTCTGCGCCTGTCCTCCTCCTGACGCCGGGCCTCGTCCGCCTGCTGGCGCCGGGCCTCGTCCTGGCGATCCCGCCCGCGGCTGCATTCAACAGCGAAGGTGTCGACAAGGGTGCGGAAGCGTCCCGCCGGATAGGACGTGCTTTAGCTCGCGGTGGCCGTGGGATCGTCGCAGGATGCGATCGCCCGCTGATACGCCCGCTGCTCCCGCCCCGCTTGCAGCCGGTCCTCGAAGGGACGGGCGTAGGGATAGGTCCCCGTCATCGCCTCGCAGCCGCGGATCGCGGGATCGAGGTTCGCTCCGCGTAGCGCGGCCGGCTCGGCATTCGGGTCGATCTTGTTGCACTCGGTCCGCAGGCCCGCGAAGAACCCCTGCGGAATGAAGGCGAACGCCGTGGTGAGCGCACCGCTCGCTCGGGGCTCCAGATCACTGCCCGATAGGCCCCGCTTCAGTGTTTCGTGCGACTGCAGGAACGTTTCGCCCTCCTGCGCCATTGCGGCGAGCATGGGATCGCGCAGCGAGGCCCGGCCCGCGAGCGGTCCTCCCGAGGCATTGCGGCGGCCGGCACGTTCTCCGCCGATGAGGCTCGCGCCGGAGCTTCCCGCCGCGGCATCGAAGTCGCAGCGCCCACCGGCCGCAGATTGGCACTCGTCGATCACGACGACGAGTTCGCGGGTCCGACGTCTGGCGATGCGGCGCAGCACGTCGCTCAGCCGCACGCCTTCGCTGTCGAGCAGGCTCGGGCGCTGTCCGGCATCGGACGGAGTGTCCTGCGGCATGAGATAGATATCGTCGGCGCCACCGATGCTCGGCCCGAGGGCGAAGACCGCCACCTGGGCGTCTTCCGGCAGGCGGCCGACCGCCTCGCGCAATCCGCGATCCAGCTGCGGGCGGTCGGCGGGCCCGACCGTCCAGACCTCGAAGCCGATGTCGCGCAGGCGCTTGCGATACGCCTCCTCGTCGGCGTGGGCCGTCGCCGCCCGGCCGCCGGATGCCGAGGCTTGCGGCACGATCAGCAGCGCGATCCGCTGCCCGGTGACGGCGCTGCTGCGCGCGGCGGCGGCCTGGATCGTGAGGCCAGGCGAGGCCGCGTGCCCGGCGGTGGCGGCGGCGAGACCGAGTGCGGTCGCGACGGCTAGGCAGCTCCAGCGGCGGCCGGTACGGGCGGGCTGGGCCATGACAGGGATCCTCGGCATCGGAGGGTTGAAACTCGCAAGCGGACGGTTATCGTGGAGCGCGTCGGGGCGGTCAGGGACGACAGATCGCCCGGAGGCGGTCGCCGGTGGAATTGCCCTCGCACAGCGCCCGGAGCGCCTCGGTGTGGCGGGGGGAGCGGTTGCGCCACAGGGCGTAGTAGTAGGCGGCTCGCACGATGTCGGGTCGCGCCGCCTCGCGGTGCGCGACGTCGGCGTTGCCGGGGTCGTAGAAGCGCGCGAGCTGCCAGGCCGCATCCGCGTTCGTGACCGGATCGGCCTCTTCGAACGCGCGGAAGGCCGTGCTCCCTTGCCGGGAGGCGAGTGCCGTCTCGCCGAGCGCCAGGAAGGCGCCGGCCGGCGCGCGCTCGTCGATGAGACGGGCATAGCGATGCCGCAACTCGGCGGCCGTCAGCCGGGGGGGTCGGGCTGGGGAGGAGCGGGCGGCGGGCTCGGCTCCTGAGGCGGCGCATCCTGGCGGGCCAGGATGTCGGGCAACCGGTCGCGGTACAGATAGCCGCTGCCCGCGACCAGCGCGAGGAGCATCAGCGCGGCCATCGGCCAGATCAGCCGGCTCTTCCGTGCGGGCGGCTCGTGCGCTAGCGGAGCCCCAGGCGCGGCGTCCTGCGGCGAAGCCGGCTCCAGGAGCGGCACGGTCTCGACGGTCGCCACGGCCGGACCGCAGGTCCCGTCTCGGGGCAGTGCCGGGACTGCGGCCGGGAGGCCGGCGAGGATGCCCCTGCCGGACGGCGCGGGCGGTATGAACGGCCACGCGACTACGCCGAATGAGGTGCCGTCCTGCGCGACGATCTCGATCGGGATCAGCTCCTCGATGCGGTCCACCACGTTGGGGCCGAAGCGCGCGAAGGCCCGGCCGTCCCGCTCCGTCACCGCGAGCGGCGTGAGCCACGCGACCTCCGGCTGCCAGCCTTCGGCGCCGAGATGCCGGGGCTCGGTATCCTGCCGGCGGAACGAGAGTAGCGGCGATTGCAGCGGGCCACCGAGATCGATGAAGGCGTAGCCGCCGGGCTCGTCCTCGTCCTCGGTAATGCGGATTGTCATGGCGAAGGCTTCATGGGCAGGACGGAGCAAGCGGGTGGGGCGGTCAGGCGGCGCGCGCCTGAAGTCCGGCGAGGATCGCCCCGATCCGGGCGTTCTGCGCGAGGTCGATCGTGACGCCGAACGCGCTCTTGGCGTTGTCCTCGACGATCCGGTAGAAGCCGTGGAACCAGTCGGTGGCGTAGGTATGAGCGAAGGTCGCAGGGGCCTGCCCGACGCTGCGGGCATCGTAGCTGACCGGGCGCTGGGCGAACGCGACTCGATCACCCGCCTCGTCCTGGATCGAGGGACGCTCGCCGACCGGCGGAATGAGATTGAACCCGAGGCTGCCGGTCAGCCGGTTGAGGCGGGTCGCAGCGATCAGGGCGAGCTTGACCGTCGACTGCTCGGAACGTTCGATGGTCGCCAAGTTCCGAAGGTCCGCCGCGATGCCACCCTCGATGTCGGCGCGGCGGGCCAGGATGATCAGTTCGCTGACCACGATCTCCATGGCGGTCAGCGGGACAGCGAAGCGGCGCGCGAAGCCCTCGGTCTCGATCGTGCGGCGCAGGCTCCCGATCCAGGCGGCGACCACGGCCCGCGCCATCGCGCGCTCCCGGTCACCACCCGGGTTCGAGGGCTCGACTCGGGGCACCGGCGCCGCGCCGGGTCGCGGGATCGCGCCGGGACGGGCAATGCGCGGTGCCGCGACGGGAAGCGCGGCCTCTAGGGACACTCCCTCCGCCCCGTGCAGGGCGTGCGTGAGCATTGCGGGATCCACCATGAGCGTCCGCAGGAGCGAACCGAACTGGCCGGCCGCCACGACCGCATCGAGCGCGTCGAAGACTTGGCCGGCCGCCTCGCGCCGTTCGCCCAGCCGCGTCTCGATGTCGAGGGCGACGTGGAAGCGGGCGAGCCGCTCCCGCATCTCGGCGCGCAGGGCCTCCAGCCGGGAAGCGATCTGCTGCGCCTTCAGCGCCGGTCGGCAGACCCGCGACAGGTTCTCGACAAGGTAGCTCACGCCGCCGTCGTTGAGGCGAAGGGCCTCATCGAAGGCGCGGCCCGGATCCGCAAAATGCGCTGTCGCCTCCGGCAGGCCGGCGAAGCCGGCGCGCAGCTCCGCGAGCCGATCCTGCTTCTCGGGCAGGAACGCCACCTCGCGCCGCCCGTCGTAGCGGATCACCGACTCCGCCGGGTAGTTCGGATTCCGGAACCAGTAGGTGTTGCGGAACGGCGCGCCGGGCGTCCATTGCCGCGGCCACGTGTGCGCCTTCCCGAAGAAGCCCAGCAGCGAGGCCTCGATCCGGTTGCGGAAGCGCAGGCCCGCATCCTGGCCGACGTCCCCGGCCTTGTCGACGAAGTGGCTGTCGAACCACGTGAGCACGAGGAACAGCAGGTTCGGCAGCTGCGCCCGCGCCTCCGGGCTCGACCCGTGCGTGAGCGTGATCCATCGCTCCACGAGGTCGGGCAGCGTCACCACCTCTTGGTTGGAGGGGCGGACGCACAGCATCATCGCGGTCAGTTCCTGCTCGGCGACGTAGCGGTCGAACAGGTAGGCGACCTTGCCGCGCAGGAAGGTCTCCTTCAGCGCGTCCGGGTGCGCGGTCAGGAAATGGGCGAGATCGACCTTCTGCCGGCTGCGAGCGCCGGGGAAGTCGAGCAGGTCCGCCTCCTGCAGGAAGGCGCGCGGCGCGTCGGCGATCTCGATGCGCAGCTCCGCCGTGATCGCCGCCACCGTGGCACGGGCGAGCGTGACGGTCCTGCCGCCGACTCCGTGTACGGTCAGGGTGTCGTCCGAACGTGCCGCCCCGAGACCCGCCAGGGTCGCCACATCGAGGATGCTGCCCTCGCGCGGCACCAGCGCGGCGAGCGGCGCGAAGATCTCTTCCGGATGATCGAGGCGTTCCAGCGCCTCCGCGAGCTGACGGTAGAGGCCCGTCAAGGCCGCGTGCCCGCCCCAGAGCGGCGCGAACAGACGGGCGCGCCCGTCGAGATCGAGGCCCCCGGCCAAAATGCGGACCTCATCCCAGTAGCGGGCGAGATCATCGAGAGGCCGCGTGCCCCGCGCTTGGTCGCGCACGTAGTCTTGCAGATCGTCGATATCGACGTCGCCGAAGCGCGACGTGCCGGGGCGCGCCTGCGCCTTCAGGTCCGCCAGCAGCGCGGCGAGGGCCTCGGGGCCCGGCGGTGTCTCCTTGGTGGCGTCGCCATCGTGCAGGAAGGTGTTGCACAGGACCTTGACGAGATCGACCTCGCTGAGGACCCGCAGGCGGACCGGTGCACCGGCCGGCGTCCGCCCGGCCGCGGTCCCCGCACCGGCACCCGCCGTGAAGCGGGTGACCAGCCCCGTCGCTTCCTTCTCACCGATCGGGTTGATCTCCGCCAGGAAGTCCACCGGGTCGTGCCCGTCGAAGCGGGCCCGAAGGGCACCGTCCTCGGGACGCGCCAGGACCTCGACCAGGTAGGATTTGCCCGCCTGGCTCGGCCCGAACACGCCCGCGCACATCGGCCGTGCCGCCGCGCGTGCCAGCCGCTCGGCCCGGTTGGCCGCCTTCCGGACATAGCGGATGAGATCCGCACGCTCGCGTCCGACCGCGCCGGCATTGGCCTCGTCGCCGAGCCATTGCTCGGCGTCCTCGGCCAGACGACCCGTATTCCTGCAATCCTGCGCCAGGTGTTCGGTCAACATGCGTGATCTCAATCCAGGGCGAGGATGCCGGTGTCGAGCCAGTATCCCTGCTCCGAGGCCAGGGTATCGAGCACGAGTTCGATCTTGCGTCTGACGTCGAGGCCGTCCGCGTCGTAGGCGTCGGTGATCTCGAACTCTTCCTTCATCGACTCGGAGCGCAGCAGTGCATCCGGTCCCTCATCGTCGGGCCGGCCGTCGCCGCTGCGCTCCAAGGTGATCTCGAGGGGCAGCCGCAGCTGCGTCGCCTCCTGGCCGGCGCGCATCCGCAACCGATACAGCGGTGTCGCGATCCAGCGCTCCACCGGCAATTGCCGGTATCCCAGGCGCATCGGCGCGTAGTACCGGAGCTTCGCGCTCATCGCCGGCCCCTGGCGCCGGGCCGAGGCCGGCGCATCAAGGTCGACCTCGCGGAAGACCAAGCCTGCGTCGCGGAGCTGGCCGCTCAGCTCCAGCTCGCCGATGTAGCGGGCCGTGGAGCGCAGCGCGAGGCGGCGGGTGAACAGGGTGAAGTTGGTGAGCTGGCCCTCGGCGAGCGCGCAGAGCATGCCGCCCACCGCCGTGGTGGTCTTGGGGTCGCCGATGCGGCGGTTGTCCCGCTCCCGGAACGGGTACCACGTGCCGGCCTGATACTGGTGGAGCGGCACGATCCGGTCCGGCGAGACCGCCAGCTTGTCGACGAGGCAGTCGACGAAGGCCTGGAGCCGAGAAGGGCGGCCCGAGAGCAGGACCACGTCGACATCGAGGGCGTGCACGGCCTCGCACAGGTTGTCGAGGACGAGGTCGAGCGTCGCGACCACGCAGGCCCCGACCACGTCGGCGCGGCTCTCGAAGACGCAGTCGGTCAGGGCGAAATCCGCAGCACCGCCGGCGCGGGCCGGGATCTCAAGGAAGTCGAGCAAACGCTGCTGTGGCAGCGCGCGGCGCAGGATCCGACCGCCGCGTTCCGGGAAGAACTCGGCGAAGGGGCGCGCGGTGATCTCGGCGCCCGCCTCCACGTCGCCGAGGATGCGCAGGCCGATGGGCTCCAGCACCCGCGACACGAATTGCCGCCGCAGATGCTTCTCCTGCTCGGCCATGTTGGCGCGATCGCCGCCGAAGCGCTCCAGCAGCAGGGCGTGCGGATCCGGATGCCCGGCCGAACGCAGGGCCGCCTCGATCGTGGGCAGGACGAGGCGCTCGATCACCCGCTTGAGGATGTCGTCGCCGGCGATCCGGAACCCCTCGCGGAAGTTCTGCACCGGTTTGATCGCCCGGTTGCCCTCCGCGTAGTAGGTCGTGATCATCAGGTCGGTGGTTCCGCCACCGACATCGATGCTGGCGATCCGCACCGACGGCTCCGGACGTATCTCGGGGCCGGGCACGGTGTCGGGCTCGGCGAACGGCCGGGGGCGGCCGACGAGGTGCAGGAAGCCGTCCACCGCGCCGCCGAGCTTCTGAGTGATCTCCCCGTACAGGTAGACGAACTGGACGCAGCTCGCCTCGTCCCACGCGACGTGGACCTCGGGCTGGGTCAGGCCCGGAGGCGGATTATCGGCCCAGCCCATGAGCTGCCAGATGAGCTTGACCGCTCCCTCGGCGCGGGATCGGAGCAGCCGCTGCTCCTGCACCGGCATGGCGGGCGGCAGGGTGAGGATGATCCGGCGCAGCTTGCGCGGTGCGTCCTTCGTGCGCCGCCGCTCCCGCACACCAGCATTGTTGATGGTCGACAGGGCGTGGCAGACCACCTCGGCGACCATGAAGGTGAAGTAGGATGAGCGCGAGAAGGTCAGGCGCGAGGCGCCCACACGGTCGTCCGGCAGGACCCGGATTCCGTAGCGCTTCCTGTCGGCGTCGAGCTGCGCGATGACGTCACCGCGGCTGTTGACGAACTGCCGGATCGTGCGGTCGATCAGCGGGCTCGTGCCGTCGGCCCCGTAGTCGCGGTCGGGGAAGCGCCATTCCTGGTTCACCGGTCGGACGTCGCACAGGTAGCGTTTCGGGCTCGACAGGCCGCCCACCGCCTCGGTGCCCTGCGCGAGTTCGCGGAACCGGCTGGCCTCGGGCCCGACGCGGACGGGGCTCGGCCAGAAGAACGCCCGCGGGCGCGACGAAAGGCGCGAGAGGTGATCGCGCCCGAACCGGGCGTGCGACAGCTCGACATGGCTCTCGAACGGCTCGGTGTAGACCTGTTCGGGCTCGGACAGGTCGCGCAGTTGCAGCACGAACGAGTTGTTGAGGTCGACTCGATCCTCGTTCGGGTGAGACTCGATCAGGATCCCGCAGGTGCGGCTGTTGCCGATATCGAGGATCAGGTCGACCGTGACCGGCCGGATCGCCGGCTCTGCCGTCACCGTATCGGTCAGCCGCAGGGTCCGGGGCCGGACCGCCATCTGCAAGTATTCGAGGAATACGAGATACCGGGCGTAGTGCTCGAGCGCGTTCGGGAAATCCGTATCGCGCAGGGGGCGGTCCGGCCGCTGCGCTGCCTTGAACTCGCGGAACTGCTCCAGCAGCCAGGCGGGGACCCATTCCTGGAAGCCGGTCAGTCGGCGGGTTTCCTCGTCCTCGCCGGCCGCGCCCAGGAACCAGCCGATGTCGCGGAAGCGATGGGCGAAGCGGAACTCGTGCTCGTTGGCGGCATCCTCCAGGCAGGGCGCCGTGTAGGGCCGGTTGGGGCGCCGCTCCAGCAGTTCGGTATCGAAGGCGAAGATCGCGCGATGGCTGATCGGGCTGTCCGGCGCGCGGTCGGCGACCTCGACGATCCGCACACGCGCCCAATTGGTCGGTCCGAGGTCGAGTTCTTCGCCGCCCTCGACGCCCGCCTTGACCCGCAGCATCGGGATTGGGGTCCATTTCTCCAGGAAGACCTCAAGGGCGCCGCGCTCGCCGACCGCGTATTCCCGGTCGTCACCGCGGGCGGTCTCGACCGCCTCGGCGCCGGGGTCGTCCTCGTTCCAGGTCGGGAGCAGACGGTAGGTCTGCCGCCCGTCTCCCTGGGACGTGCCCGTGACCGCGCGCTCGACGAAGCGGCGGGACAGGCGCCCGACCGTGTCGATGTGAAATGCGTACTCCACGAACTGAACGCCGCTGTGCGGGACCAGCCGGATCGTGGGGCCGAAGGAGACGGGATCGACGAACATCGCGGGAGACGGATCTCGTGTGACGCGTGGCGGCGGGTCGGGGGGCAAATCTCGGCGGTGGAGCGGTCAGGGCACGGCGGCGTTCCCGCTCGGGGCCTGGGGGCCGCTCTGTGATGGGGGCGCTATCGGCAGATCGAAAGACAGCACGGCCTGCCCGACGCGCTCCGCCGAGATCCGGCCCGCGCGCTGCTCGACGACCTCGCCGTGGCGGGACAGGATGACCTGGAATGGGATTTCCGGCCGGGCCTCACCGTGACGCGCGAAGAGCCCGACCTCGACGCCGTAGCGGCCCTCGGGGGCGGGGGCATTGTCCCAGATCACGTGCTCCACCGGTCGGCTGGCGCTGCTCCCGCCCTTCTCGTTCTGGTCGGCCACGAGGCGGGCGCCGCAAGAGGCCCGGTGCTCGAAGCTGATCCGTGTGCGGTCCGGACAGACGACCTGGAGGTCGAGGTCGGACGCGCCTTCCCAGGCGAGCGTCAGTTCGAGACCCTGTCCGCGCTCGATGCCGGTGAGACGCCGCGCGAGGTCCGGCGGGATCACCTGCGGAGCCTCGAGCGCGGCCCGGCGCGGTGGCGGCACCGGGCAACTCGCGTCGCAGGTGAGCGCCCGGCGCGTGAGGGCGAGTTCGGCGGCCCGCACGGCGTCATCCGTGGTCTGAATCGTCGCGAGGACCGCGCTGCCGTCGGGATCGAGGGCCATCGACGGCGCCGGGCAATGATCGGGAAGGACTGTTTGCATCCACGCCGGCCAGTCGCCATCACCGATGGCGCAGGCGCGCAGCAGCCGGTCTGCCAGAACGCCGCAGAGCAGCACGAAGACGAGCCAGAGGATCGGTGCGAGCCAAGGCCGCCGCGCGGGCGGGAGCCTGGGTCCGGGTCGCGACGCGGCTGCTCCGGCCGTGTCGGGAAGCGGCACCGACGGCTCACTCCAGGGACTGGCCGGAGATTCCACCGCTGCGGCGCTCGCCGTGATCGCGGCGCCGCGCGCGATGGCCGGGCCGTCCGAGCCGGCGCGCCGGTAGCCCCAGGCCACGTAGACCGGCTGACCGTCGACCGACCACAGATGGTCGGTGTCCGGGACCACGAGCGCGTCCCGCAGCAGCCGGGCGAGGTCACGCGAGGCCTCGCCCTCGCGCTCCAGGCTTGCTGCGAAGGCGGTGATCTCGGAGACCAGACGGGCCGCGCTCTCGCGAAGCGTCCCGGCGGCGGCGGGATCGAGTGCCGTCACGGGTCGGGCGTCGCCGTCGACCGCGGCGAACCACGCGAAGCCGGGACGTCCGGTTCCGGCGACCGCGATGGGGGCCGGTTCGGCGAACAGGTGTGCGTGCGCCGGGGTCAGACGGCGCGCTAACAGGTCGACGAGCTGCTCGTATTGCTGCGCGAGCTTCGGATTGACCGGGTCGAGGCCGAGGCGCGCCGTCTCGGTGAGCTTCGTGGTCGCGGACATAACGGCGGCCCCTCAACGAGCCGGCGGCCGGGCGTCGCGCCCTGGCCTCGGGGCGGTTCGCGCGTCAGGCCGCGGAGCCGTCTGGCCCGCCGGCGCGGCCGGGGCCTGGGTCGGCATCGTCGCGGTCGCCTCGGCCGGCTCCGCTGCCGCGGCTGCCGCGGGGCGGGGCGTCGCCTGGAGATCACAGGGGCGGTCGTCGAGAGCTGCGGTCACGCCGGCGCCCGCTAGGAACGCCGCGAGACCGTCGGCGCCCAGGGCATAGCGCGCGGTGACCGGCATGCGGTCGTCGGTGCGGCCGAAGGCATTCACACCGACGACGCGGCCGCAGTAGTCGACGAGCGGGCCGCCGCTGTTGCCCGGCGCGATCTCGGCCCCGTGCAGCACCAGCGTCACCGCGGCCTCGTCGTAGCGCTGCAGGTGGTTGACCACGCCGGTCTGGACCACCGGGACCAAGTCGCGGCTCGCCGCGGCGTCGCCGTCCCGAAGGCGCGCAAAGGTCGGGTCGGTGCCGAGATAGAGCCCGGGGAACCCGGCCGCGACCACCGGCGTCAGCGGCCGGCCCGGCTTCGCGAGGGCGAGGGGGCGCCCCCCCGAGCGCGGCGGGACGCGCAGCAGGGCGAAGTCGGTGAGTGTACCCGGGGCGCCGACCTGCACCAGTCGCGCCGGAACGACGCCCGCGTGCCGCCCGGCGATCATCAGCGTCGAGGCGCCCTCGACCACGTGGCGATTGGTGACGACGAGATCGTCCGCGACGAAGAACCCCGAGCCGGTGGCGTCGCCGGCCAGGACAAGGACCGTGCTGCGCTCCAGCCGCTCAACGAGCCCGTCGGTGGCCGCCATGCCGGGTCGAACAGATTCCGCCGACGACAACGACGGCTCGACGGCGGCGCGGGCCGCGGGCGGGGCGGCCGGATCCGCGGGCAGGCGCACGCCTGCGGGGCTCTGCGGAACCAGCGCGGGGAGTTCCGTCCGCAGACGTGGGCAGGCGAAGCCTTCCGCCGCGGCGAGGGCATCGCGCCGGCGGCGCAGGCCGTCGAGCCAGGCCGTCTGGAAGGCCCTGGACTCGGCCGAGACCGTCCGGGGCAGCGGCGGGAAGACCAGAACACCCGGCACGTAGGAGAGCGTGACCAAAGCCGCCGCGGTCGCGGCGGCGACGACCGGCGCGGACCCACCGCGCCGGGCCAGCAGCGCGGCAACACCGAGGTGCGGTCGCGGTTCGGGCAGCCTGTCCCGGCCGACCGAGGCGGCCGGCTTGAAGCGGGCGGCCCAGTCCTGACGGTCGACCGGCGGATAGGGCAGGTGCTCGGGGGCGAGCCCACCGAGCGTCGTTGCGTGATGGCGCACCCGCCCGCGCTCGTCCGCGGTCAATCCCTGAGGGAGCAAGCCCCAGTCGACGAGGAGCGGGGCGTGCCCGACCGCCAGAACGGCGGAAGGCCCGGCGAGATTCAGGCACATCGCCGTGAACGCCCCCGCCTCGCGGTCCCGCAGCACCGGCTCCAGCGCCGCCAGCGCGGCGCCGAGGCGGTGCCTGAGCTGGGCCGCATTCTCCGGATCGAGATCGGCCAGCGGCCGTATCGCGCCATCGAGATTCGTGTACCAGTCCACGCGCGCCGGGGCCGCACCGTTGCTGCGCGAGATGACCGGCTCGGCGAAGAGTTCGACAGCGGCGTCACCGCCGTGCTGGCGCAGGATCCGGCGCAGCCGGTCATAGGCCTCTATGACCGGCCGGTCATCGGAGCGTACGGCATCCAGTCCGGCCAGCGTCCGGCTGGCGACGAAGCGCGTGGCGCCGGTCATGACCGCACCGCCCGCGCTGCCCGCGGTCGCCGGCTAATCACAGCGCAGCCCCGTGCCGGTGCCGTCGAGTTCGAGACGCACGAGAGCATCGCGCGCCTTCGTGGTGCCGCGCTCGGTGGCCTTCACGTACCAAGTCCTAGCCGCCGCCGCGTCCGGAGAACCGCCGATCCCGTTGTCGAGGGCGACCGCGTAGCAGTACATCCCCTCCGGGATGCCCGTCTCGGCGGCGTCACGGAACCAAGCGCGCGCCTTCGCCTCGCTCTTCTCGAACCTTTGCCCCTGCTGGTAGAGGATACCGATGTTGACCTTGGCCGCACCGCTGCCCAATTCGGCCGCGCGCCGATAGGCCTCGAAGGCATCCTGGTTGGCGCCCCGCCGGTCGTAGGCGCGGCCGAGCTGAAAATGGAGCCGGCGCAGACGCGGGGCCTCGGCGACCGCCGCCCGGCACGCCGCGACGGCCGCGGTGGGGCGCAGTTCCCGGAAGTTGATGGTCCGCTGCGCGTCGGGCGCATCAGGATCCCACGGCGCGCTCGCCAGATGGTCGCAGGACTCGATGGTCCCCATATCTATATCGCCGTCCCGGGCAGAGGACGACCCGCAGCACATCGCACCGCTCAGCACGGTAAATGCAAGATCTACCGCAAATATAGGCCTGTTAGCGACAGGTATACTCGGGGACAGCACCAGATTACCCCTCAACACGGCTGCTGTTCTATCTACGTGTTTGCGGGTTAATGCATCTACAATCTGAAGTGGTTAAAGCACCCGCATGACAGCTTGTGCGCAGCACCTCAGGATGATGGCCGCATGCCGTGGCAAGGCCGCCACACGCGCGCTCGGTTTACCCGAGCGCGGAGCAGCGCCGCGAAAGCCTCCGCCGGCCGGAACACAGCCGCGTTCCGGGCGGCGGAGGCTCAATGACAGGTGATCTGGACCGTGAAGTCGCGGGCCTTCTCGGCGATTGCGGCCCCGTCCATCGGATCCGTCATGCGCACGTTGATGGGCGCGTCGACGCCGTTGGCCTCCAGGAAGTTGAGGGCAATCGTCGACTTGATGGCGAAGTTGACGTTCTGCGGCACGTCGCCGGAGGCGAACGCGACCTGCTTGGACTGTACCACCCCGATCACGTTGCCGAACTGATCAAGGGCCGGGCCGCCGCTGTTGCCCTGTTGGACCGGTGCCGAGATCTGGATCTTGCGGGTGTCGTCGCCAGAGCCCGCGGTCGCCGTCACGCTGCCGATGGTGAAATTCCCCGTCGAAGCCAGGACGTTGCTCTGCGGATACCCGTAGACGTAGACGTTTTCGCCGAGCCGCGCCCGGATCGAGAGCGGCGGCACCACCTTCTGCGGAAAATCGGTGGTCAGCACCGCGAGGTCGTTGGCGGCGTCCCGGGCCACGAGACGGGCCCGCAGGGCGGTGTGGCCGGGCTGCTGCACGGAGAAGTCCGAGCACGCCTCCACCACATGGTTGTTGGTGAGCAGGTGCCCGCGTTCCGACACGTAGAAGCCGGTTCCGGTGCTGGTCATGCCGGTTTCGAGCTTGCGCGGATTATTCGGCTCGGGTTCCGCCTTCGCGGCGGCCGTCGTCACGTCCTTCTGGCAGCCGATGACAGCGTCGAAAGCCTCGGTGGATCCGACAAGGGATAGGACGGCGATCTGCCGCCCCTGGAAGATCACGTTGATGCTGCCGGACTCGGACAGGTCGGCGACGAAACGTTCCTTCAGCCCCGCCTGATACAAACCGTGCGCGTCCCCGCGCTCGAAGCCCATGAACGTCCCGTGCCACTTCTGGCGGCCCGCGATCATGTAGAGTTCGTACTGCCCGCCGACCTCCAGCGAACGCCACTTGGCGTTGGTGAGGGCCAGGTACGACGCACCGCGGGCGCCGTTGAAGCCGAACCACAGCGTCGTCCCGTCGCCGTAGCTCGCCGCGGCCAGGCAGCCGCCGAGGCTCTCACTGTAGCCGATGGACCAGCCCGCGACCTTGCCGAAGCTCTTGTCGACCGTCAGCTTCGGGGGCGCGGGCGAGGCCGCGGCGGGTTGAGCCACGCCGACGACCGCCAGAATAGCGGGGACAATCTTCATTCGGGACATGCGCGTCGATCCGCGTGCGACTTGGAACTGGGTCTCAGCGCGTTTGGTTGACCGAGGTCGTAGCATTGCCGCGCGGCGAGGCGAAGGGGTCTGCCGACGCGTTCACCACCTGCGCTCCCGTGGGGCCGGCGGCCGGCTGCATGGGCTGACGGTTCGCACGAACAACCTTCCGCCGCGGAGCCGGCACACGCCGCACCTCATGGATGACGCGGACGGTACGGCGCGGCGCGGCGTAGACGACGACGGGGCGCTCACGCGCCGCCTGCGCGGCAATCGAGCCGGCGATGACGCCGCCGAGGACGCCGCCGGCCAAGCCGCCGAATACGGCGCCCGCGCTTTGCGCGTGAGAGGGCGTAGGAGCCAAACTCAGTACGATGATCGCGCCAGCCGCGCCGGCCGACAACAAGAAACGCCCTTGCATCAACTCACCCTCTACAGACCAAGCTCAGAAGTGAGCGCGGCCTGATCGAAGCTTAGCCATATGAGCGACGCTGTGAAGGGGCATCGACCGCGTTTTGCCCATTTTAGGTTGCCTCTCGCGGGAGAAGGGCAACGGAAAGTTACGTAGACCGGGCGCACGACTGTGGCTCAATTTCTAGGGCTGGCCCAGATCTGTATGGTACTGAACTGTTCCAGTGCCGCGCGGCCTCAAATCAGGCGACCGAGCGATTCAGTCGGTTGCTCGGTCTTGGTCAGACGGGATACCTTCTGGCTCTCACATTTCAGTTGCGCTTTTTGGCTTTTCCACCGGCACCCTGTTGCGCTGGGCTTACGGCGCCGACGTTCTCTGCTCGCTGACGCTCGGCATGGGAGACGGGCGTTTCGGGCGGCCGCCTGATGCCCGCGTCGCCAGAGCGTTCACGCGAAGACGTGCGCGGGCTGGAGACGCCGCTGCGCCGGCCGCACGGCGATGCGGCGGATCTCCCGGACTGACCAGCGGATCAGTGAGCGCGCAGCATCGGCCGGGCTCGGTTTCTTGGGGGCGGCGCGTTGGCGTGAGGGCGGATTGCCGCCGGCAGGGCGGAGGTCATCATCACCACGCTGACGTGTCGATGCCAGCCGTGCCGGGAGCGGGTCTCGTTGCGAGCGGGCCCGACTTCGGTCTTAGCGGTCTCGAATGCGTCCTCGATCGTTAAGCGCTGGACCTCGACCGCCACCTGGGTCGCGATCGGAGTGCTGGCGAGGTATTAGGTCGTGAAGGAGGCACGCTCCCCGTCTGCCAGGCTGCGGCGGGTCAGGAGCCCCCGCGTCCACGGGCCGGCTTAATCGGAATCGGCGCCAGCGAAGTCGCCCAACGCGCAGCAGGCTTGATCGTACAGCCGCGCGCCTTCGTGCCCTCGCCCGCCTGCGGTCGTACCCGGCCTGGGGCATGCCGCGGGTAAGGAAGCTTCATCATCGTCAGGGCCCGGTCCGGCCGCGCCTCCCTGATTGTAGCCGATAATGGCACGGGAGCTGTGTGCTGGGGGCTGCAATCTCCGATCCAACCTCCCAGGCCGTGGTTCTCGGGGCGGCCAAGCCCGTCCTCCTCCAGCTTACATCAGGGTGCCTCGGTCCATGCGACCCGGCTCACGCACAGCGGGGCAGGGTGGAGCACATCGGATGCGCCAACCGGTTGCTCTGCCGGCTTTCACGCATGCGCTTCCCGCCCCCGTCACCAGTGAACTTGCAACCCGGCGGAGACGACCTGCACGTTGGCGCCGGGCCGGACGTCGCCGGTGTAGCTCAGCGATAGCATCACGCCCTCCGCTACGGGGCCGGCTAGGTTCACCCCCAGGACCGCCCCGTCTCGGCCGGGCGCGCTCGTCCGGCTCGCGAGCGGCACACCGAACAGGCTCGAGCGCACCGCCGCGAAAGTATCGCCCAGTTCGTGCGCCCAGTAGGCTCGGCCCTCCAGCCGCAGGCCCGCCGTGCCCTCGACCTCCAGGCTCGCCAGACGCATGCCCACCAGGGCGCGCGCCCCGTCGAGGCCGGCAGTGGTGAAGCTTTGGCTCGTCAAGCCGCCGCGCTCCGCCATCAGCGCCCGGGTCAGACGGTCGAAGCTGAAGCCCACCTCCGGCACGAACTCCACCGCTAGGCCCGTACGCAGCGCGTGGCCGGCAAAGCCCGAGACCCCGGCGCCCCAGCCCGACACCAAGCCGCTCGCCCGCGACACGCTCGAGCCCAGCGCCACCGTCCGGTCGATCCGCCCATCCGCCCAGGACAGACCCGCCGTGCCGCGTAGGATCAGCGCACCGAGACGAATGCTGGTGTAGAGCGTGCCGCCGTAGCTGTCCGCGGTGGTCCGTCCCAGCCCGAAACCCTGGCCCTTCGCAGTGCCGGTCTCGCGCAGGTAGCTGAACGCGCCGCCCACCAGCGTGGCGGCCCCGTTGCCGGATCCGACCTGCTGGTCGACGCCCAGCAGCAGCCCGCCCGCGTCGAGAACCGCCCCCGCGGCCGCCCGGTCGCCGGCGCGGGATCCGAACCCGTAGAGCGCATCCGACCAAACCCGGCCCTCGCCCGAAGCGAGGGGCTGGTCGGGAGCCGCCGCGGCCCCGCGCAGCTGCAGGGCGGAGCGGTTCGGGCCGAGCCCCGGATCGCCCGCGCTGAACGCGGCCGCGCCGCCACCCTGTCCGCGCAGATGCCGGTCGATCGTGTCGCTCACCAGTCGGCGCTCGGCGAGATCCGCCATCACGGCGTCGCCGTAGGCCTGACCCGACAGGCTCGCGAGGCTTGCCGGCAGCGTGGCCGGCCCGGCCGCGTAGAGCGCGTCGAACACCCGCGCCTGCGCCGCGTCCGGCCGCCTGCCGGCAACCGGGCGGGCGACGTCCAGGCTCGCGCCGACTGCCTGGGCGTTGCCGGTCTGACGGAGGCCGAGCCCGGCGAGCGTGCCGTAGGCGCCCGGCGTGACCACGAGGTCGAGGCCGGTGGCGCGGTAGAGTGCGTCGAAGCGAGTGCCCGCCGGCAGTCCCGACCCCGGCTGGGCGAGCCCTGCGAACGAGCCGGTTAGCCCCGCTTGGGCGGTCAGCACGCCGAAGCGCTGGCCGATGGCCGGGGTGAAGCTGTTGCTGGCGTTGCCGGTGATGCCGCGCAGCACCGGCGCCAGGGTTCCGCTGGCCGCCACCGTGCCGGTCGGGCCGAGCGCCAGCAGGCGGGCGTAACTGCCCGCGCCGGTACCGGTACCCGCCCCGTCGATGTCGAGGCCGAACCGGCTGCCGGACGTGAACGCGACAGGGCCGAGCACGGTGAGCGTGCCGGGGGAGTTGCCCGGCCGCAGCGCGCCTGCCACCGCGACCGGGGCCGCGATCGTGCCGATGCCGCGCAGCGTCCCGGCGGCGGCCACCGTCACGGGGGAGGCCCAGAAGCCGTCGAGCGAGAGAGTGCCGCCCTGGATCGTGGTCGGGCCGGAAAAGCGGCCGGTGCCGGTGAGCCTGAGGGTGCCGGACCCGATCTTGGTCACGCTGGTTGGGCTGGTACTCTCCAGGACGGCGCCGGCATAGGTGGTGCTGTCCGACCCCGTGACGGTGAGTGAGCCGTTGCCGATCACGCCCGAGGCCGTGCCGGCGAGGCTTGCGACCGTGAAGGTGGTGCCGCCGAGATCGAGCGGACCGGCATTTGTCAGGCTCGTCAGTCCGGCGAGCGGGCCGGTCAACATGAGGGATCCGGTGTTGGTCACCGCACCGTTGAGCTGGCCGGACAGGCGGGCGGTGCCGGTGTTGGCGAGGTCGGTGGTGAGGGTGCCATCGCTAGCCAGCAGGCCGGCGTTGCCGAGGCCCGCCGGCGCCGTCAGGCTGGCGGTCTGCGCGACCGTGACGGCGCCGGCATTGGCGAGCGGCCCGGCGAGGCTGTAGGCGCCGGTGACCGTGAGGGTCGCGCCGAGGGCGTTGGCGAAGGTGCCGTCGCTGGCTACAGCACCTGAGACCGTGAAGAGCCCGGCGTCGTTGCGGATGGCGCCGTCGATGCGGCCGGCGCTGGCCGTGACGATGCCGGTGTTGGTCAGCCCGCCCGCGACGGTGCCGCTGGTGACCAGCGTGCCGCTGTTCGACACGCCGCCCGCGATGGCGCCGTTGTTGGACAGGCTGCCGGTGTTGCCCGCTCCGCCCGTGACAGTGCCGCTGTTGGCTGCCTGACCAGCATTGGCGAGGCTGCCGACTAAGATTCCACTGGTCGTGAGCGTGCCGGTGTTCGCGACCGCGCCGGTGATCGTCCCGCAATTCGTGAAGCCGCCGAGATTGACGACACCGCCGCTGATCAGGCCGCCGTTGAGCGCGGTGCCGGCATTGGTGAGGCCGCCGGCCAGAGTTCCGGCGTTGACCAGGGTGGTGTGGGGCCGGGTGGACATCGGGGCGACGAGGCTGGCGGTGGCGGTGAGGCTGAGGCCGCCAACCGCCAGGGTGGCCGGCCCGGCGAAGCCGTGGGCAGCCGTCAGCGTCAGGGTGCCGGTGCCGAGCTTGGTCACGTCACCGGTCCCGGAGATGGTACCGGCGTAGGTGAGATCATCGGCGCGGTTGAAGGCCAGAGTGCCGGCATTGGCGATATCGCTCACGAGGCTGCCACTGGTGCCGCCATCGCCGAGTTGCAGAGTGCCGCTGGCGATGGTGGTGCCGCCGGTGAAGGTGCTGGCGCGGGTGAGGGTGAGGGTTCCGGGTCCTGCTTTGGTCAGGCCTCCGGTACCGTCGAGGGTTCCGTCAAAGGTGGTTGAGGTTCCGTCGCCGCCGGCGGTGAGGCGGGCGGCGCCCAGCGCGACGCGGCCCTGGCCGGCGAGGGATCCGACGGTTTCGCTGTCGGCGAGCGCCAGGGTC
>NZ_BPQS01000027.1 GCF_022179385.1 Methylobacterium longum
TCACCCGTCCGCCGCTGACCCCGAAGGGCCCGCTCGACTTGCATGTGTTAAGCCTGCCGCCAGCGTTCGCTCTGAGCCAGGATCAAACTCTCACGTTGAAGAGATTGATCTGGCCGATCACATATATTCTCAGACGGAGCCTCACATCGACCAAGTGCCAGACGCTTCACAGCGCTCAACACCCGTCGGTGAGCTCAGAAAGAAGAACAACAGATCGGCACAAGTCTCTCACGCCAAGCCCTAAAGCTTGGCCGCAAGGACAAACGCCGCCCGCGTCTCCCTTCCTCAATCCAACTTGTCAAAGAACACCCCGGAACCCCGGGGCTCATCACAGGCAAACAGAGGACCACCCGGCTACTTCGCCGGCCAGTCCCGCCGCTTGTCAGAAGATGGCTCAGCGCCCGGTCCACTTCCGCGGCCGGCGCCGATGAACCGGGGTATAGATCCACCGCTCCGACCCGTCAACAGCCGTCTGCAAAAAGTTTTCCTGCGTTTCCGCGGTCTGCCGAGTCGGGTCGCTCGGCGTGGTGCGCGCGGGCGGCTGGGAGCCATGAGCCCGTCGCGACGCCTCAATCTCGACACCCTGCCTCGTGAGATGGTTCGAGCGGGCGCGGGATCGCGCCCGGCATGGTAGATCCGGTCGGCGGATCCGGTCACCAGCGTCTTTTCAGGGCCTTCGAGTGAAGCGCGAGCGACTCAAGATCGGCGACGTGGCGGCTCTTGCCCCGGCCCACGGGGTGCAGGCGCCGCTGGACCATCTCGGCGCCTCCACGAGCCAGATCGATCGGCGCGCCGTGAACCTGCGCTGGCTCTGTGCCAGCACACTGACCGGCTTGACCGGCGCGGCTCTCATCGCTGCGGCGCTCCATGTTTCCCTGCAGGGTGACGTGTCGTTCGCGGCGATCCCCGAGAAGGCGGTCGTGGTGGCCCGGCCTCAACCCAGCGAGAGCGGTGCCAATATCGCCCGGAAGGGCGACCGGCTGGTGCGCAACCTGATGATCGCCTCTGCCAAGCAGAGTTTCCGCGCGCCGGTGACGGTCCGGCTCGGCGACCGCGAGATCATCAAGGCGAAGGCCTTCGTCCGCCTCAGCGCCCCGCTGTCCATGACCACGGGCGTCTACGCCAGCGAACCGCCGCGCTTTGATCCCATGAAGTTCGTCTCGGACGAGCCCCTCGAGCGTGCGCCCGAAGCGACCGACACGCCGAGCGCGGAGGTCAGCGTCGTCAAGCGCGATCTCCTCGAAGCGCCGGTCGACGCCAACGCCCCGGCGCTCAGCGACGACGACGTTACCGCTCAGGTCGAGGAGGAGCGCCGCATCGCCGCCGAAGCCGGGCGCCGTGCCGCCATCCCGATCGCCCCGCAGATCCTGTTGTCGCGCACGCTGCAGCAGGGCGCCGCCGGCGACGGTGCGGTTGCCAAGGAGGCAAACCCGTTCAAATCCATCGAGGTGCTGGTCGTACCCGAGAACGTCACCAAGGTCTCCAAGGTCGAGCTGAAGCCCAACGAGGCGCCGCTCGTGGAAGAGCGCGACCTCGCGCTCAAGCGCGGCGACACCTTGGAGGGTACGCTCAGGGCCACGGGGCTGGCGAACGATGAGGCGATCCGCGGCATCGTCGCGGCGCTCGGCGGCAAGGCGCGCATCGCCGCCCTGAACGAGGGCCAGCCGATGCGCGTGCAGATCGCCCCCGGGCCCCGGCCTGGCGATCCGCGCTTGGTGACGCGCGTGGTGCTCTACGGCGAGTCCGGCATCGAGGGAATCGCGGCCCTCAACGATCGCGGCGCCTTCGTCTCGGTGGCGCCCCCCGCCGAGGACACCCCGTCATCCAAGGCGCAGCCCCAGGCCGAGGCCGGCGAGGACGAGGACGAGGATGCCGGATCCGGCCCGCGGCTCTACCAGAGCCTGTACGAGACCGCCGCGCGGCACGACCTGCCACGCGCGACCGTCGAGGACATCGTCCGGGTCTTCAGCTACGATCTCGACTTCCAGCGCCGTATCGCCAGCGGCGACGGTCTGGACGTGTTCTACACCTACGAGGACGAGGCCAGTGCCGACCGGCCCGACCTGCTCTATGCCGCGCTGACGCTGGGCGGCGAGACCCGCAAGGTCTACCGCTTTCAATCCCCGGACGACGGCACGATCGATTACCTCGATGAGCAGGGGCGCTCGCTCAAGAAGTTCCTGCTGCGCAAGCCCATCGCGGACGGCATCATGCGCTCGGGCTTCGGCTACCGACGCCATCCGGTGCTGGGCTACGCCAAGCTGCACACCGGGGTCGACTGGTCGAATCCGGTGGGTACGCCGATCATGGCCGCCGGCAACGGCGTGGTGATCCGCGCCGAAATGACCTCCGGCTATGGCAACCGGGTCGAGCTGCAGCACGTCAACGGTTACGTCACGACCTACAACCACATGTCCCGGATCGGTCGGGGCATCCGCGAGGGCGTCAAGGTCCGGCAGGGCCAGGTCGTCGGTTATGTCGGGTCCACCGGTTTGTCGACCGGCGCGCACCTGCACTACGAGGTCATCATCAACGGCCATTTCGTCGATCCGATGAAGATCCGTGTCCCGCGCGGCCGCGAGCTCGACGGGCGAATGCTCGCCGAGTTCAAGCGCCAGCGCGAACAGATCGACGCCACCATGCAGAAATCGAAGAGCGCCACGGCGATCGCTCAGCGCGACGCGGTCGTGCGCTGACGCGCCGGCGTCCGTCTCAGGCGAAGCCGAGGCGGGCACGGATGGCCTCCGGCGTGACACCGGCCTGCCGAAGGTCGGCGAGGGTCTGCGAGCCGCGCGACTTGGCGAGCTTCTCGCCCCCGGCGTCGCGCATCAGCGAATGATGCCGGTAGCGCGGCTGGGGCAATTCAAGCAGGGCCTGCAAGAGCACGTGGAGATCGGTCGCCGCCTCTAAGTCCCGGCCGCGGACCACGTGCGTGATCTCCTCCACGGCGTCGTCGTGGACGACCGCGAGGTGGTAGCTCGTCGGCACGTCCCTCCGGGCAATCACGGCATCCCCCCAGCGCGCCGGATCGGCACCGACCCGGCGCTCGCCGGAGTCGTCGAAGGCGACGTAGCCGTGCGCGGCGCCGGCGCAGCGCAGGGCGGCCGCGACGTCGAGGCGCCAGGTATGCGGATCCCCGTGGGCAATGCGATCGGCCACCGCCCCGGGATCGCCGTTGCGGCAGGTGCCGGGATAGAGCGGTGCGCCGTCGGGATCGCAGGAACGCTCGCCACCCACGGCACCGGACGCGACCCGGGTTCGGATCTGCCCGCGTGAGCAGAAGCAGGGATACGCGAGCCTCCGGGCGATCAGGTTCTCGAGGGCGGTCCGGTAGGCTGCCATGTGCCGGGATTGATGCCGCACCGGCTCCGGGTAGGTCAGCCCGAGCCACGCGAGATCGGTTCGAATCCCATCGATGAAGTCAGGTTTCGAGCGTGCAGGGTCGATATCCTCGATCCGGAGGCGACAGATGCCGCCCATGCGGCGAGCGAGGTCTGCATTGAGCAGCGCCGAGTAGGCGTGGCCGAGATGGAGCCGCCCGTTCGGGCTCGGCGCGAAGCGTAGGCGCGGCATGAAGGGACTCATGCTGCGCGCCCCCGGACGCATCGCCTTCGCCATCGTCTGCGCGAATGGTGCGAACGGCGCCAAGCGATCCCGCGTAGTCCTCGCCGGCGCCGTGGTGTCGCCGCGAGGCGCGTCAGTACCGGGTGGCCCAAGCTCACCCGTCGCGGCGGCGGAGGCAGTGCGGCGCCGCGGGCTGGCAGGCGATGCCGGGCAGCGAACAGGCCGGGCCCGCCGCAAGGCGTTGGCAGACCGTGCAGCCGTCGGTCCATTCCAGGCAGGCCGGATCCTCGGCGACCGCGCGAACCGGCGCGCTATGACGCGTCGGCGCCAGTGCTCCGATGAGGACTGTGGCGATCACGAGGGCTGCCGTGCCCCATGCGGCGAGCGCGCCGCTCGAGGAGCGCGGTGCGGGCGACGGGGAGTGGGCTGTCGACATGGACGCTCTGTTGGCGCGGGATGCGCCCCGCTGTCAACGCGGGTCGGATCGGGCGCTTCGGCGAATGCACGGGAGCGCCGCGCCGACCGGCCTCGCGTCACCCGAGATCCCTGTGGTGGCCCCGAGGCTTCGCGCGTGGAGGGCACGAAGCGCCCGGCGGGATCTGGTGCTGGTCACGCATGCCTTCCCAACCCGCTGTGGCGAACCCGTCGCCGCCGCCTTGACGGGTTGCCGGCGCGACCGAGCAAGATCAGGCCGCCTGTGCGGATTGCCGCTCGAGCAAGGGGGGGAGGAGCTTCAGGTTGAGCGGCTTGGCCAGAAACCCGTCGAATCCCGCCTCCCGCGCCGCGATCTCGTCCTCGCGGCCGGCATTCGCCGTGAGCGCGACGAGGCGGAGCCGTCCGGTACCGGTGGACTCGGCCGCCCGGATGCGACGGGCCGTCTCGTGGCCGTCGAGGCGGGGCATGCGGACGTCGATCAGCGCCAGATCGAACGGCCCCTCGACCTGCAGCCGCTCCAGCGCCTCGACGCCGTCCACCGCGTGGACCACCGTGGCGCCCAGGCGCTCCAAGGCCCGGGTCGCCAGCAACGCGTTGATCGGGTTGTCCTCGGCGAGAAGCACCCGCATCCCGCAGCCGGTCCGCGGCGGTGCCGCGGGTGGTGCGGTCGCACTCTCCGGCGTCGCGGCCGGCGCGAGCAGGCGCTCGAACAGTGAGCGGGGGCGGACCGGCTTGATCAGGTAGCCGTCGAAGCCTGCGGCACCCGGGGAGCCGAAGCCGCGCCGATCGAAGGGCGAGAGCAGTACGAGGCTGGTGCGTACCCCGCAGGCATGCGCGGCGTCCGCGATCTGCCGCACCACCCCGTCGCCGAGTGCCCGGTCGGCCAGCACCACGTCGAACGTGGCGCCGGAGAGGGCGTCGAGGCCCGAGTCGAGGCTGTCCACAATCACCGTCGCCGCCCCGGCCCGGGACAGGAGGCGGGCGAGGTAGGGAGCCTGGAAGGGCGAATCGGCCACGATCAGACAGCGCCGGGCGGAGAGCGGCGGCAGCGGAACGCGCCTGTCGTGCGCTGCGCCGTCCCTCTCCGCGAGGGGGAGCACGACCCGAAAGGTCGAGCCGCGCCCGACGCGCGAATCCGCCTCGATCCGGCCGCCCATGCGGGTGACGAGACGCCGGGTGATGGCGAGCCCGAGGCCCGTGCCCTCGTGGCTGCGGCTCGAACTGCCGTCGCCCTGCTCGAACTCCTCGAACAGGATGGGGAGCCGCTCCTCCGGGATTCCCGGTCCGGTATCAGCCACCGCGAGCACGACCTCGCCACCGTCCGCGGTACGGGTGAAGCCCAGGGTGACGCCCACGCCACCGCGGTCGGTGAACTTGATGGCGTTTCCGGCCAAGTTGATCAGGATCTGTCGCACCCGGTCGGCGTCGCCCACCACCGCGGCAGGGAAATCCTCGGCGACGTCGAGGGCGATCTCGATCCCCTTGTCCTGCGCCCGCGGCGCCAGGAGTTCGACCACGCCTTCGGCGAGGACCGGCAGGTCGAACGGCTCGGCCGCGAGGTCGAGGCGTCCGGCCTCGATCCGCGAGAAGTCGAGCACCCCGTCGATCAGGCCGAGCAGCGCCTGGCCGCTGGTACGGACCGCCTCCACGTAGGTGCGCTGCTCCGGGTTGAGGTCGGTCCCAAGCACGAGATCGGCCATGCCGAGGATCCCGTTCAGCGGCGTGCGCATCTCGTGGCTCACCGTCGCTAGGAAGCGGGATTTCGCCACGCTCGCCGACTCGGCACGCTCCAGGGCGGCGTTGCGGCTGCGGATCGCCTCGACCCGGGCGGTCACGTCGCGGCCGGCACGCAGCCAATGCATCGCGTCGCCGTGCGCCACCGGCATCTCCACGAAGGCGAACCAGCGCACGCGACCGTCCGCGGCACGGACCTGCGCCTCCATGCGGCGCACCCCGTCCTGCCCGATCTCGACGGTGTTGCGGTCGAGGATCTCGAGATCCGTCTGGGAGCCAAGCAGGTCGAGGGGCTCGCGGCCGAGGAGGCGGGCAAAATCGTCGTTGGCGTAGGTGATGCGCCCGCGGGCATCGCGCTGGACGATGATCTCGGTGGTGGCGGCCACCAGCGCGCGGTAGCGGTCCTCGCTCTCGCTGATGCGCCAGATGCGGTCCTGCAGCCGCTCGGCCTCGTTCTCGTCGTACAGCGCGCCGCGCGAACGCCAGCGGCCGAGCGCCAGGATCGCCGCTACCAGGAGCGCCAGGACCAGCGCGATATCCTCGATCATGCCTGCCTCCCCGGCGGGGGCCGGTCCAAACAGGATCGCAGCTGAAGCTGAAGGTCGCGTTGGGAAAGGCGCTTAACTGGTGGTTGCGGTCAGCGCGGCGTCGGAGCCTGACAACGGGTGTGCACGAAACGGAGCGGGGGCATGATCCGAACCGCGACTCGCGAGTTGCCTGCCTGGACCGAGACCCGAACGGAGACGGCACATGTCCGGTGAGCACTACGACGTCATCATCGTCGGTTCCGGCCCCGGGGGTGGGACGATGGCGTGGCGTCTCGCGCAGACGGGCAAGCGGATCCTGCTGATCGAGCGCGGGGATTACCTCCTGCGCGAGCCGCGCAATTGGGACAGCCAGGCGGTGATCGTCGATGGCTACTACCAGGCCACGGAGACTTGGTACTCCTCGGACGGCAAGAGCTTTCACCCTGGGCTGCATTACTATGTCGGTGGAAATTCCAAATTCTACGGTTCAATCCTCTTCCGCCTGCGCGAGAAGGATTTCACCGAGATCCGCCACCAGGACGGTATCGCGCCGGCTTGGCCGGTGGGCTACGACACGTTCGAGCCGTACTATCAGGCCGCGGAGGAGCTGTTCCACGTCCACGGCCTGCGCGGTGAGGACCCCACCGAGCCCTGGTCGACGAAGCCCTACGCGCATCCGCCCGTCTCCCACGAGCCGCGGATCCAGGAGCTGTTCGACAACCTGAAGGCGGCCGGACATCACCCGTTCCACCTGCCGGTGGGCGTGCGGCTCGTGGAGAAAGACGGACGGGCCATCTCCACCTCGCCCTGCATCAAGTGCGAATCGTTCGACGGCTTCCCCTGCCCCACCAACGGCAAGTCCGACGCCCAGACTATGGTGGTGGATCCCGCCCTGCGCGACTGCCCGAACCTGACGCTCCTGACCCGGACCTACATCGAGCGGCTCGTGACGGATCCGTCAGGCCGCACCGTCACCGGCGTCGCCGGCAGCCGGGACGGCGCGCCCTTCGAGGCCTCGGCCGACATCGTAGTGGTGGCCTGCGGCGCCCTCTCCTCGGCACTGCTGCTCCTGCGTTCGGCCAGCGACCGGCATCCGAACGGTCTCGCCAACGGTTCGGATCAGGTTGGGCGCAACTACATGCGCCACAACAACTCGACGGTGCTGGCAATCTCCAAGACGCCGAATCCGACGCGCTTCCAGAAGACCCTCGGTCTGAACGACTTCTACTTCGGCGATCCGGATCCGACGGACGATTGGGATTTCCCCCTCGGTCACATCCAGATGGTCGGCAAGTCGGACGGCGTCCAGATCCACGGCGAGGGCCTGCCGGGCTTCCTGCAATGGTTCCCCGACAAACCCTTCGATTGGATCGCCAAGCACTCCGTGGATTTCTGGCTGACCTCGGAGGACGTGCCGCTGGCCCAGAACCGGGTCTACTATAAGGACGGAAAGGTCCATCTCGACCTCACGGAGACGAACGTCGAAGCGCACAAGCGGCTCCGGCAGAAGCTGCGCGCCATCTGCAGCTTCACCGACATCCATCCGCACCTGTTCGACCGATCGCTCTACCTCGGCAAGAACGTCCCGATCGGCGGGACGGCGCACCAGGCGGGGACCCTGCGGTTCGGCGACGATCCGGCCACCTCTGTCCTCGACCGGAATTGCAAGGCGCACGAACTCGACAACCTCTACGTCACCGACGCCAGCTTCTTCCCGTCGATCGGCGCCGTGAACCCGACCCTGACGATCATCGCCAACGCGCTGCGTGTCGCCGATCACCTCGTCGCGCGGATGGGGGCCCGGGACGAGATCCCGCCGCCGCGCCTCTTCGACCATACGGAGCCGCGAGAGCCGCTGCCGGCTTGAGGTCTGTCCGGTCCGGAACCTCCCACCCGCGACCGCATCCCGAGGTCGTGGTTGGATAGGCCCGCTAACGCACGCCGCTGGCCGTGGATGTTGCTATAGCTCGGCGAGCTCAAGCGACAGTGACGCCCGTGGCCATTGACCATATCGATCTCAGCCGGATCGACCTGAACCTGCTGGTCGCCCTGGACGCGCTGCTCGACGAACGCAGCGTCACCCGGGCGGCCGCCCGGGTCGGGATCGGCCAGTCGGCGATGAGTTCGAGCCTCGCCCGCCTGCGCCGCCTGTTCGACGACGAGCTCCTGACCCGGGCGCCGGACGGGATGCGGCCGACGCCCCGGGCCCTCAAGATCGCCGAGCCGTTGCGCGCCACGCTCCGGCAGGTTGAGGCGCTGGTGCATCGGGAGGATCGCTTCGATCCGGCGACCGTGGCGCGGACGTTCACGGTGAGCCTGCCCGACAGCGTCGAGGCGCTCCTCGGGCCGCGACTGATCGCGCAGCTCCGCCAGGAGGCTCCCGGGATCAGGTTGCTGCTGCGCTCGATCGACCGGACCCGGATCCTGGACGAGCTCGATGCCGACCGGGTGGATCTCGCCATCGGGCTGTTCTCCGAGGGTCAGCTGCACCACAAACAGCGGCTTCTCTACCGGGACAGCTACGTCGTGCTGTTCAACGCCGCGCTGATCGGCCTCCATCCGCCGATCGGGCTCGACGACTACCTGCGATTCCCCCATGTCCTGACATCCCTGCGCGAGACCGCTCACGGGGTTGTTGACGACGCGCTCGCCCGTATCGGCCGCTCGCGTACCCTGGCGGTGACGACGCCGCGGTTCCTCGTCGTGCCCTTCATGGTCCGCGCCGCGCCGGTGATCGCCACGATGCATGCGCGGCTCGCCACCGCCTTCGCCAGTGCCCTGGCGCTCAGCGTCAGCCCCGTGCCGGTGCCCCTGGACGACGTGGCCGTGTCGATGCTCTGGCACGCCTCCTACGACCGCGACCCGGCCCATCGCTGGCTGCGCGACCTCCTGGTGCGGCTGGCCGGCGAAGCGCCGGTCCAGGGGGTGATCTGAGGGGTCGCGTCACAGGCACGGATCGTCCGCCGCCGCAAGGCGCCCGTGATCGATCGCCTTGCGGAAGAGCGCGTGATCCGCCGCGTTCCGCTCGGCATAGGCCGCCGCCCAGTCGGCGATCGCGCCGCCGAGGTCGTGATGCTTGCCGCTTCCGCAGTAGCCGGCGATCGCCGCCGCGTCCCCGGTCCGGGCGTGGGCGCGGGCGAGCAGCGCCCCGTAGGCGTACGAGAAGGTCAGCAGCGGCGCGCCGGACATCCGCGCCAGGGGGAGCGCGCCCTTCAGGTTCTTCATCTGCCGCACGTAGAACGGCCGCCCCGCGATGCTGGTCCAGCCGAGGAGCGGATCGCCCACCGCCTGGAGCAGCCGCTGACCGTAGATCACGCGCTCGCCCTCGTGCCCCGCATAGGGTGCGGGCATGCCCGGCAGGTACGGGGCGTGGGCGGGGCGGACCGCCTCCTTGACCTGCAGGAACAGCGCGTCGGCGTCAGAATTGCCGAACAGCAGCGCGAGGTAGGCACGGGTTCCGACGCTCCCGATCCCGACGACGCGATGGGCGACGTCGACCACATGATAGCGGTCGAGCATGAAGCGGCGCTCGCGGGGCAGGGTCTCGGCGTAGCGTTCCAGGCCGGTGACGACGCCCTCGCGCGTCGCCTCGTCGACCGGAGTCAGGATCGGCGGATCAGCCTGCAGACGCCAGCTGCCGTCGGTGCGCCGCTCCGCGACCTGCCCGAGCAGGCTGCGGTTGTTCCGGCGCCGGGCCTTGTCCACCGCGTGCCGCACCACGGCCCGGGCCTCCATGTCCATCCGCAGACCGGCGATGTGCGGGGTATCGGCGCGCGTGGTCTGGTACCAGACGTCCAGCGATCCCTGCGGCGCAAGGCGCCGCATCGTCTGCTGATAGCCGGCGACCACCTCCATGACGGCGTTGCGCCGCTCCCCCGCCGTCGCGCCGGCATCCGCTGTGGCCACCGCGAGGCCGGCCGCAAGGCGCTTGAGATCCCATTCCCAGGGGCCGATCGTCACCTCGTCGAAGTCGTTGAGATCGAGGACGATGTCGCGCTGGGGCGTGCCGAACAGGCCGAAATTGTCGATGTGGGCGTCGCCGTTCATCACGACGTCGATACCGCTGCGGGGGCCACGCGACAGGTCCCAGGCCATCACGGGCGCGGCTCCGCGCAGGAACGCGAAGGGCGAACTCGCCATCCGGGCGACCCGCAGCGGGAGCAGGTGCGGCTGGCGGCCCTCGTGCGCCGCCTCGATCAGGTCGACCGGGTCCGGCCGGTCCGAATCGGCTTTGAGCACGGCCTGGGCCGCGTGGGGCACCTCGGCGCGCAGCCGCTTGCCGGCGTGGCGGCGCTTGTCCCAGGATTCGACCCCCGCGCGCAGGTCGATGCGGGGGAAATCGGCGATCGGTGCGAGCACCGATGCCGCGGCCGAGGCATGCGCGTCCCCGTCATCCGGCGCTGTCTTGTCGCTTTCCAGGCGGTCCATCGATAACCAATCCGTGCGCGCCGGACCGCCTCGACCTTACGGACGTCATCCCGGCACCGGGCAGACTTCCATACGGTAGCATCCGCCCGGCTCTGTGACTTTCCGACCCTGCGCGGCCCTTGACCGCTCTACGGGCCGGCCCTCTAACGAACCGCTATTCGGGAAGCGTTTCTTCGTCCCGTGCCGTTCCGTTGGAGGCCGCTCGACGCGCGGGCCAGGAGCGGACCGGGATCGCGGGCGCGCCGTTGCATCAGCGAGACTTCGCATGCCCAAGGGTTCAGATCTACTCGTGGCGGCCCTCGAGAACGAGGGCGTCGACCGCATCTTCGGGATCCCCGGCGAAGAGAATCTCGACGTCGTCGAATCCCTGCGCAATTCCAAGATCGAGCTGGTCCTGACCCGCCACGAGCAGGCGGCGAGCTTCATGGCCGCCACCCACGGCCGCCTCACCGGCCGTCCCGGCGTCTGCCTCTCGACGCTGGGCCCGGGCGCGCTCAATTTCTCCACCGGCGCGGCCTACGCCCATCTCGGCGCCATGCCGATGATCATCATCACCGGACAGAAGGGCATCCTGTCCTCGCGCCAGGCGAAATTCCAGATCGTCGACGTGATCAGCTCGATGAAGCCGATCACCAAGATGGCCCGGCAGATCGTCTCGGCCTCCTCGATCCCCAGCATCGTGCGCGACGCCTTCCGGGTCGCCACCGAGGAGCGGCCCGGACCGGTGCTGCTGGAGCTGCCCGAGGACATCGCCTCGGAACAGGCCGAGGCTCATCTGGTGCCCTCGCACCCGATCGATATCCCGGTCGCCCACCCGGCCGCCATCGAGCGCGCCGCCGCCATGATCCTGAAGGCCAAGCGCCCGCTGATCATGCTGGGCGCCGCCGCGAGCCGCCCCCGCGCCACCGGCGAGCTCGGCGGCTTCGTGCAGCGCACTGGCATCCCGTTCTTCACCACCCAGATGGGCAAGGGCACCGTCGCGGGCGGGACCGACCTCTACATGGGCACCGCGGCGCTCTCCGAGCGCGACTACGTCCACGAGGCGATCGACCGGGCCGACCTGATCATCGCCATCGGCCACGACACGATCGAGAAGCCGCCCTTCTTCATGGGCCAGGCCGACCAGAAGGTCCTGCACATCAGCTACATGCCGGCCAACGTCGAGCAGGTGTACTACCCCGACGCCGAGGTGGTGGGCGATCTCGGACCGACCCTGAAGCTGCTCGCCGAGAAGCTCGACGGCAAGCTCCCCAACGCCGGCGCGCTGCTGCACCTGCGCGAGCACATCCTCACCCATATCGGTGACCGGGCCGGCGAGGATCGCTTCCCGGTGACCCCGCAGCGCCTCGTGCGCGACGTGCGCCGGGTGATCCCCGAGGATGGCATCGTCTGCCTCGACAACGGCATGTACAAGATCTGGTTCGCCCGGAACTACCGGACCTACGTCGCCAACACGCTGCTCCTCGACAACGCGCTGGCCACGATGGGCGCGGGCCTGCCCTCGGCCATGATGGCGGCGATGCTCTACCCGAACCGCCGCGTCATGGCGGTCTGCGGCGATGGCGGCTTCATGATGAACAGCCAGGAGATGGAGACCGCGGTGCGGCTCAAGCTCAATCTGGTGGTGCTGGTGCTCGACGACTCGGCCTACGGGATGATCCGCTGGAAGCAGGCCGTCGACAAGTTCGCCGATTACGGCATGACCTTCAACAATCCGGACTTCGTTCTCTACGCCAAGTCGTACGGGGCCACCGGCCACCGGGTCGAATCGGTCAACGACCTCGTGCCGACCCTGGACCGGGCCTTCGCGGCGGGCGGCGTCCACCTCGTGGCGGTGCCGATCGACTATTCCGAGAACACCCGCGTGCTGGTCGACGAGCTGCGCGCGAAGGTGAAGGATTTCGAGCCCGCCGAGTGACCTTGGCCTCGCAGAGACTCGGCATGCAAGACAGGGAAGCGCGATGAATCCGTTCACCTTCCAGACCACGCCGAACGTGCTGTTCGAGGCCGGCGCCTCCCGGAAGCTGCCGGAGATCGTCGGCAGTTTCGGGGCCAAGCGCGTCCTGCTGGTCACCGACAAGGGCGTGCGCGGCGCCGGGCTGACCCGGGCCGCCGAGACGGCTCTGACCTCCGCGGGCGTCACCCTGGACGTCTACGAGGACGTAGTTGCCGACCCGCCCTCCACGGTGATCGAGGCGGCAGCCAGGCGCGCCCGGGAGCTCGGGACCGATCTCGTCCTGTCGATCGGCGGCGGCTCGGCGCTCGATACCGCCAAGCTCGTGGCCTACCTCGCCAAGTCGGACGAGCCGCTCGACGCGATCTACGGCGTCGGCCTCGCCAAGGGCGACCGCCTGCCGCTGATCCTCGTACCCACAACGGCCGGCACCGGCTCCGAGGTGACGCCGATCTCGATCGTCACGACGCCGACCACCGAGAAGAAGGGCGTCGTCGCCCCGAAGCTCCTGCCCGACTGGGCGGTGCTCGACCCGGAGCTGACGCTGGGCCTTCCGTCCCACGTGACGGCCGCCACCGGCATCGACGCCATGGTCCACGCCATCGAGGCCTTCACCAGCAAGAACAAGAAGAACCCGATCTCCGACCAGCTCGCCAAGCAGGCGTTGGCGCTGCTCTCGGCCAACATCCGCACCGCCTGCACGGACGGCAAGAACCTCGAGGCGCGCTCCGGCATGCTGCTCGGTTCGATGCTGGCCGGCATGGCCTTCGCCAACGCGCCGGTCGCGGCGGTGCACGCCCTCGCCTACCCGGTCGGCGCACTCTTCCACGTGCCGCACGGGCTCTCGAACGCCCTCGTGTTGATGGGGGTGATGCGCTTCAACCTCTCCCACGCGGAGGGACTCTACGCCGAGCTGGCGCCGATCCTCGACCCGGCCGCCGCGGATCTGCCGCAGCCTGAGGCCGCCAAGCGCTTCGTCGAGAGCCTCGACGCGATCTGCCGCGACTGCAAGGTGCCAGCCTCCCTCGCCGAGGTCGGCGTCGCCCGGCAGGACCTGGAGCGCATGGCCACCGACGCGATGAAGCAGACGCGGCTCCTCGTGAACAACCCGCGCGAGGTCACCTACGACGACGCCTTTGCGATCTACGCCGAGGCCCTCGGTGAGACGCGCCCGGCGGCGTGAGGGCGCGTCTCGCCATTCTCGACCTCATCCTGAGGTGCGGCGAAGCCGCCTCGAAGGAGCCCTCCAGAAGCCGCTGCCGTCCCTGGAGCCCTCCTTCGAGGCCTCCGTTGCGCTCCGGCACCTCAGGATGAGGGTTCAGGGCGGGAGCGATCAAGGGTTTGCGCGACGGGCGATCGAGCCCGTGCGCTGACGACACGTTCTGCGGCATCGCGGGGCCGGAACGGCCGGGAGGAACGCCAGCATGGACCAGTTCGACGCGTTCCGCGCGATGGGCGAGTTCTGGACCCGGGCCGGCGCGGGCTTCCTTACCCCCGGCGCCGGGCAGTCAGCCCCCACTTTCGGCTGGCCGACCTTTCCGGCGGCCGATCTCTCCGGCCTCGCGACCGCGCAGGCCAAGCTGACCGAGGCCTGGACCTCTGCGACCGCGTTGTCCCAGACCCTGACGGCGTCGCTGCAGGGCGGCCCCGGCGCGCCGGACCCGACCGCGGGCGCCGTGCTGGCCCGGATCTTCGATCCCCAGGCCTGGCTCGGCGGCTCGGGCGAGTTCGACGCCGCGCTCACCCGCATGGCCGAAGGACCTCAGCTCGCCGATCTGTGGCAGACGGAGCGGCGCTACGCGGCCCTGTTCACCGCTTGGGCGAGCCTGCGGCGGGCGCAGAGCGAGCACCAGGCCGTGATGCTGGACGCCTGGACGCGCGCCGCCGGCACCTTCGCCCAGGAAGCCAATGCCCGCGCCGAGCGCGGCGAGAGCTTCGCCTCCGCCCGAGACATGATGACCCGCTGGATCGAGACCGCCAACGCGGTCCTGCTGGAGGTCCAGCGCTCGGAGAAGTTCCTAACCTCGCAGCGGACGGTGCTGCGGGCCTCCACCGACCTCCGGCTCGCCCAGCAGGATGTCGCGGCCTTCCTGTCCGAGTTCTACGGCCAGCCGACCCGCGCCGAGCTCGACGATGTGCACAAGAGCCTGACCGAGCTGCGCCGCGAGGTGCGGGCGCTCCGCCGCGAGCGCCGCGCGGCCAGAGCCAAGGCGGACGGCGCGCGCGCCGCGGAGGAATCCCATGGCTGACCAGGAGAGCCGCACCCCGGAGAGCTCCAACCCGGAGCCCCCGAAGGCGCCGGCCGCGCCGCTCGCCCTGACCCCGGCCGAGATGCTCGCCGAGGTCGGCACCCTCGGCCAGCGCATCAGTGCCGGCGCCAAGCTGTTCGCGGAGGTCCGCGACGCGGATGTCGCGATCGCCACCACGCCGAAGGATCTGGTCTGGAGCCAGGACAAGGTGAGTCTCTACCGCTACCGGCCCCTCGCCGAGAGTCGGGGGCTGCCGCCGGTCCTGATCGTCTACGGCCTGATCGGCCGCTACACGATGGCGGACCTGCAGGAGGACCGCTCGCTGGTGCGCAACCTCCTGAATCTCGGCCTCGACCTCTACGTGGTCGACTGGGGCAATCCGGGCCGGGCCGACCGCTACGTCACCATCGACGATTACGTCGACGGCTACCTCGCCGAGTGCGTCGCCTTCATCCAGGAGGCGGCCGGGCGGGAGACGATCAGCCTGCTCGGGATCTGCGAGGGCGGCGTCTTCACCACCTGCTACGCGGCGCTCTATCCCGAGACCGTCAACGCGATGGTGCTGACGATCACGCCGATCGACTTCCACGCCGATGCCCGGGACGCCCGCGCCGGCCACGGCTTCATCAACGTCTGGACGCGCTCGCTGACGCCCGAGGATGTCGACCGGCTGATCGACGCGCAGGGCACCCTACCCGGCGCCTTCATGGGCTCGGTGTTCTCGATGATGACGCCGATGCGCACCATGACGAAGTACAACCTCGACTTGCTCGACGCCCTGGACGACAAGAAGAAGTTCCTGAACTTCCTCCGCATGGAGAAGTGGATCGCCGACCGTCCGGACCATCCCGGCGAGGCGGCCAAGCAGTGGCTGAAGGATCTCTACCAGGACAACAAGCTGGTGCGGAGCGCCTTCGAGCTCGGCGGCCGGACGGTGGACCTGAAGCGGATCACCTGCCCGGTGTTGAACGTCTTCGCGCAGGACGACCACATCATCCCGCCCGCCACCTCGCAGGCGCTGAAGGGCCGGATCGGCACGAGCGATTACACAGAGATGGGTCTGCCTGGTGGCCATGTCGGCGTCTTCGTCGGCGGCAAGGCCCAGAAGCTGCTGGGCTCGGGCATCGCCGACTGGCTCGGCAAGCGGGGGTAGGATGGTCGCTCATCGGTCCGAGACGGGCGCGACGTCCCTCCCCTCCCCCGTTTGCGGGGGAGGGTCGCCCCTGCATCGGCAGGGGGCGGGACTGGGGGACCCGGGTACAGGAAGGGGCGCGGCCGACCTGACATTCGGGGTTCCAGTCCTCACCGTCGCGTCCCTCTCCCGACCCGCTCCGGAGACCGCCCTCCCCCGCACGGGGGCGCGGGAGAGGCGCGCATTCCGGGCGCCGAGGACCAATCCATGGGCAGCCTGAAGAACAAGATCGTCAGCGCCGACGAGGCGATCGCCATCCTCCAGGACGGCGACATGGTCGCGGTGTCGGGCTTCGTCGGGATCGGCACCCCGGACGAGTTGATCCTGGCGCTGGCGCGGCGCTTCACATCCGGCACCGGCCCGCACGGGCTCGGGCTGATGTTCGCCGCCGCCCCCGGCGACGGCAAGGAGCGCGGCCTCAACCAGCTGGCCATTCCGGGCCTCGTGAAGCGGGTCGTCGGCGGCCACTGGGCGCTCGTGCCGAAGCTCGGGGCGATGGCTGTCGAGGGCCTGATCGAGGCCTACAACCTGCCGCTCGGCGTGGTCTCGCACCTCTACCGGGAGATCGCCGCCCACACCCCCGGCCACATCACCAAGGTCGGCCTGCGCACCTTCGTCGACCCGCGGCTCGAGGGCGGCAAGCTCAACGCCGTGACCCGCGAGGACCTCGTCAGCGTGGTCGAGCTCGGCGGTGAATCCTGGCTCCACTACAAGGCTTTCCCGGTCAACGTCGCGCTGATCCGCGGCACCACCGCCGACCCCGCCGGCAACATCACCATGGAGCGCGAGGCGCTCACCCTCGACAACCTCGCCGCCGCCATGGCCGCCAAGAACTCGGGCGGCTTCGTCATCGCCCAGGTGGAGCGGCTGGCCGAGGCTGGCTCGCTCAACCCACGCGAGGTGCAGGTGCCGGGCGTGCTGGTCGATTGCGTCGTGCTCAGCCAGCCCGAGAACCACCGCCAGACCTACGGCACGCCCTACAACCACGCCTTCACCGGCCGCCAGCGCGTGCCGCTCGACCGGATCGCCCCAATGGCGCTCGACACCCGCAAGGTCATCGCCCGGCGCTGCGCCTTCGAGCTACCACCCGGCGGCGTGGTCAATCTCGGCATCGGCATGCCCGAGGGCGTCGCGGCGGTCGCCGCCGAGGAGCGGGTGCTCAAGTACCTGACGCTCACCGCCGAGCCGGGCGTGATCGGCGGCCTGCCGCAGGGCGGTCTCGATTTCGGCGCCGCCCTGAACCCGGCCGCGGTGTTGCACCAGAACCAGCAATTCGACTTCTACGACGGCGGCGGCCTCGACCTCGCCTGCCTCGGCCTCGCCCAGTGCGACGCGGAGGGCAACGTCAACGTCAGCCGCTTCGGCAAGCGGCTCGCGGGCGCGGGCGGGTTCATCAACATCTCGCAGAACGCCAAGAGCCTCGTCTTCGCCGGGACTTTCACGGCCGACGGCCTCAAGGTGGCGGTGGAGGATGGCGGCATCCGGATCCTCGCCGAGGGACGTTCGCGCAAGTTCGTCGGCGCGGTGGAGCAGGTAACCTTCTCGGGGTCCTACGCGGCCGAGCGTGGTCAGCCGGTGCTCTACGTGACCGAGCGCTGCGTGTTCCGCCGGACGCGGGCCGGCATGGAGCTGATCGAGGTCGCGCCGGGCATCGACATCGCGCGGGACATCCTCGGCCAGATGGGCTTCACGCCGATCGTGCAGGACCCGAAGCCGATGGATCCGCGCCTGTTCCGCGAGGCCGTGATGGCGCTGGAGCCCTGGCTCCTCGGGCTCTCGCTCGCGGAGCGGATCAGCTACGATCCGGAGCGCAACATCCTGTTCTCGAACCTCGAAGGTTTCCAGGTCCGGACCATCGACGATGTCGAGCTGGTGCGCCGCGAATACGAGCGCGCCTGCCAGGAGATCGGCCGCAAGGTCCACCTGATCGCGAACTACGACGGGTTCGAGATCGACCCGACGGTGAGCGACGCCTACTTCTCAGCGATCGCCTACCTCGAAAACCGCTATTACGAGACCGCATCCCGGTATACGACGAGCGCGTTCTTGCGATTGAAACTTGGCGCCTCGTTGGCGAGCCGCGATCTGGCTCCCCATGTCTTCGAGACAAAAGCCGAGGCGCAGGCGAGGAATACGGCCCAGAGCGTGCCCCTCAAGCCGCGGACGGTAATGTCGGAAACCGACATGCCGCAGCCGCCGAAGGAACCGTTGGATGCCTGAGTTCGAGACCCTCTCCCTGAAGGACCGCGCCCTGCTGGTCGAGTCCTGCCTGATCGGCGGCACATGGTCGAAGGCCGGCTCCGGCAGCATCGACGTCACCAACCCGGCGACCGGCGCGCTGATCGCCAGGGTGCCGAGTGCCGGCGCCGAGGAGACGGCCCAAGCGATCAAGGCCGCCCACGCGGCCTACCCGGCTTGGCGCGCCAAGACCGCCAACGAGCGCGCCGTGCTGCTGCGCAAGCTCGCGGCGCTCGTCACCGAGCACCAGGAGGACCTCGCGCAGATCCTCACCGCCGAGCAGGGCAAGTCGCTGACCGAAGCCCGCGGCGAGGTCGCCATGTCGGCGGCCTACGTCCTCTGGTTCGCGGAAGAAGCGCGCCGCGTCTACGGCGACGTGATCCCCTCCCCCTGGGGCGACCGCAAGATCCTCGTCACCAAGGAGCCGGTCGGCGTGGTGGCGGCGATCACGCCGTGGAACTTCCCGTCCTCCATGATCGCCCGCAAGATCGCCCCGGCGCTGGCCGCCGGCTGCCCGATCGTGATCAAGCCGGCCTCGCAGACCCCGCTCTCGGGCCTCGCCTGGGGCGTGCTGTGCGAGCGCGCCGGCTTCCCGGCCGGCACGGTCTCGATCCTCACCGGCTCGGCCCGGGCGATCGGCGCCGAGATGACCGGCAACCCGCTCGTGAAGAAGATCACGTTCACGGGCTCCACCGAGGTCGGCAAGGTGCTGCTGGAGCAGGCCGCCCACACGGTGAAGAAGGTCTCGATGGAGCTCGGCGGCAACGCGCCCTTCATCGTGTTCGACGACGCCGACCTCGACAAGGCCGTCGCCGGCGCGATGCTCGCCAAGTACCGCAATTCCGGCCAGACCTGCATCTGCACCAACCGCTTCCTGGTGCAGGACGGGATCTACGACGCCTTCGCGGAGAAGATGGCCGAGGCCGCCAACCGCCTGAAGGTCGGCAACGGCTTCGAGGACGGCGTCGCGCAAGGGCCGCTGATCGACATGGCGGCCGTTGAGAAGACCGAGGCGCATATCCGCGACGCCGTCGAGAAGGGCGGCCGGGTGGTCGCGGGCGGCCACCGCCACGCGCTCGGCGGGCAGTTCTTCGAGCCGACGGTGATCACCGGCGCCACCCCTGCCATGGCGGTGGCCCGCGAGGAGACCTTCGGCCCCCTGGCGCCGCTGTTCCGGTTCCGCGACGAGGCCGAGGCGATCCGCATGGCCAACGACACCGAGTACGGCCTCGCCTGCTACTTCTACACCCGCGACCTCGGCCGCACCTTCCGGGTGGCGGAGGCGCTGGAATACGGCATGGTCGGGATCAACGAGGGGATCATCACCACCGAGGTGGCGCCCTTCGGCGGCGTGAAGGAATCCGGCCTCGGCCGCGAGGGCTCGTATCAGGGCATCGAGGATTACCTGAACACGAAGTACCTGTGCGTGGGCGGGCTCGGCGCCTGACGCTCGCCCCGGCGCCCTTGCGCTGAGTGTCAGCGTCCTTCCGGGGCGTCCGAATGCCAGATCCGCCGACGGTGCAATAGAAATCGCGTCGACGGATCCGAATTCCGGGCGCCGTTGCGTGGCCCGGGATGAAGAGGTGCTTGCGACGGCTCTCCGGGCTCGCCACGCAAGCTGCCACCTGCGGGCTGCTCCGAAGCGACCGCGAGGCCTACCGACCGCTCGGTGCCGCGCCGCTGCCTGTGGTGCCGTTGCCCATGCTGCTGCCACCGGCGGCACCCGGGGTGCTGACGCGCGGGCCGCCACTCGTACCGGGCGCCAAGCCGGTGGAGCCGGTGCGCTCCGCACTGCCTGTGCCGGTGCCGCCCACCGCGCCCGACTTGTTGACGTTGCCCCGGTCGCTCCCGCCGGTGTGCAGAGCCTGGGCCAGCGCCGCGCCCGATGTAGCGAGCACGAGGGACGTGGCCAGCGCGAGGATCGTCTTCGTCATGGGGACCTCCTGATTCGTCGTGTCAGGCCAACCCGGGTGCCGGGGGATGGTTCGGCCGCCGTCTCAGCGGGCGAGCGCCTCGCGCCACGCCATCCAAGGCCAGCGCAGGGTCTCCGCGCCCGCCGCGGGCGCTATCGACACCGTCGCGGTCCGGCCACTCACCAGCCGCGGATCCGCCGTGCCGCCGTCGAGGGTGATCCGCACCGGGATGCGCTGGGCGAGGCGCACCCACGAGAAGGTCGGGTTGACGTTGGCCAGGAGGTTGGTGGCGTCGCTGCGGCCGGTCTCGCCGATGCCGCCCGCGATGCTCGCCACGCGGCCCCGGAGCACGCCGTCCTCGCCCATCAGCTGGACGGTCGCCGGCGCGCCGACCCGGATGCGCGGCAGCTTGGTCTCCTCGAAGTAGCCCTCGATCCGCACCGTGTCGCGGTCGATCAGCGCCATCACGCCCCGCCCGGTGGTGACGTAGGCGCCCGGCCGCAGCTCCATGTTGGCGATCCGGCCGTTGACCGAGGCCCGCACCGCCGAGCGCTCCAGATTGAGCTTGGCGAGGTCGCGGTCGGCCCGGGCCTGCTCGTAGGCCGCCTGGGCGGACAGGTCGGCCGCCCTGGCGGCCTCGACCTTCTGCTGCGAGACCGCCGCGTCGGAGAGCTTGCTGTAGCGGGCGTAGTCGGCCGCATTCTGCTCGGCGGTGGCCTTGCGGCCCTCCACCATCGCCTCCGCCTGCCGCAGCCCGAGGCGGAACCGGTCCGGATCGATCCGGAACAGGATGTCGCCCGTCCGCACGACCTGATTGTCCTCCACCAGCACCTCGGTGACGAGGCCGGACACGTCGGGCGCCACCGCCACAACGTCGGCGCGCACCCGACCGTCCCGAGTCCAGGGTGCCTCCATGTAGTAGTCCCACAGGCCGAGGCCGACGATCAGCGCCGCGGCGACCATGCCGAGGGTGACCAGGAGGCGGCCGAGGACGGAGAGAACGGCGGTCATTGCAGGGTCCGGTGGGCGAGGGTCACGACGCCGCCGAGCAGGACGACGTAGAGGGCGAGGTCGAAGAGCGGCCGGTGCCAGACGAGGCGGTAAAAGCCGGCCGCCGCAAGCAGGCGGCGCAGCGGCAGGCTCAGTGCGAACGCGATGGCCATCCAGAGGGCGAGGCCGGGCACGAACACTCCGTACAGGTCGATCTCGCCCATCATGCCGCCATCTCCCGGTCGTCCGGCACGGTCGCGGCCCTATAGGCGGGCGCGTCGGGGAACAGGCCGCGGCGCAGGCCGGTCAGCCCGATCAGGGCGGCTCGGCGCTCCGGCGACGCCGTGGCGCCCGCGACGGCATCGAGGGCTCCGTCGAGGGCGGCGAGGAGATGGGCGTGGAGATCGGCGTCGCCGTGGTCCGTCCGATCGCGCAACTGGCGGGCCGCCATCGCCAGGAGGTGGTCGACGGCGGCGTGAGCCGCCCCCGGCAGCTGTCGGCGCACCCGCCGCACCTCAACGAGGTTGATGCCCACCCGCACGTCGGCCAGCAGGTCGCCCATCGCCGCCGCGGTCTCAGCCGGGAGTGCTGTCAGACGCGGGGCGATCAGGCCGACGCGGTCGAGCATCAGGGCCGCGAGTTCGAGGCCGTGCCCAGCGCCGCGCCCGTCCGCGGCCGCCGTGAGGCTGCGCCGGTTGATCCCCACCAGCCGCCGCGCGCTCCACCCGGCGCCGACCGAGCGGATCAGCCGGGTCACCACGGCGGCGATCCACATTCCCGTCACCGACGCGACGACCCCGTTGGCGAAGGGCGCGAAGTCGCCGCTGTAACCGTTCTGAAGGGCCAGCAGGGTGGCACCGTTGAGGGCCGCGCCCATGCCCATCGGGGCGAAGCGCGGCTGCGTCATCATCAGGCCGCACAGGATCAGGGCGGGCGCCAGCGCTAGGGCCAGCATCTCGAAACTGGTGGCGAGCGGCAGGACCGCGAACAGGCAGAATCCCGCGCCGAGGGCGCCGACGATCGCCGAGTTGGTGAATCCGAGGATTTGCGGCGCCGGGTCGTCCTGCGCGGCGAACAGGCAGCAGGCGACCGCCCCCATCATCGGCGCCGCAGACCCGTCGGGCCAGCCGGTGGCGATCCAGACGGCGCAGCAGGCCAGCAGCCCGACGAACACGCCCAGGGCCGAGAACGCCGCGCGACCGTGATCGCGATGGCGGATGGTCCGCACCCGGGCCGTGTACGCGAAGGCGAGCGGCGCCGTGGGTGCGGTGCCGGCGGCCACGTGGCCGCGGAGCGCGCGCAGGTCCTGCCGCAAGTCGATCACGTCCCGCAGACGGACCGCCAGGCTCCCCAGTAGCAATGCGGTCCAGTCCGGCGCAGGTCCGAGGACCGGCTCGAACCCGTCGATCCGACCGCGCAGCTCCGCGGCGCCCTCCGGGTCGTCGCGGTCGTCGGCGAGCCACACGGCGAGGTCCGACAGGAAGGCCCGGGCGCGGGCCGGGAGCGCGCCCGCCTGCTCCAGGATCGCCACGCGGTCCGCCACGGCGGCGGCGATCGGCAGGACCATCAACATGTGCTGGCGGAGCAGCGCGCAGGCCTTCGCGGCCCCCTCCGAGCCGGTGGCCTCGTTGCGCAGGGCGAGGCCGAGGGCGTCGAGGCCGATCGCGTCCGACGCGAGGCGCAAGCGCTTGGCCTGCTCGGCGTCGCGCGTTTCCGGCGCCCCAGTCGGCGCCAGGGCACCCTGGATCCAGGCTCGCGCCTCGGCCAGCCACAGGTTCAGCCGGTCGATGATCGCCGGGGCGGCCGATTGCGGCATCACGAGCGTGGCGACGAGGCTGGCGCACAGGATCCCCAGCGAGATCTCCTCGGCGCGCGCGACGGCGGTGTCGAAGATCGCGTTGGGATCGTCCACCGCCGGAAAGCCGATCAGCGCGGCCGTGTAGCCGGCGAGCATCGGCAGGTAGCTCGCGGGCGTGCGGTCGAGGAGCGAGACGTAGAGGCAGGCCGCGACCCAGAGCGCCACCGCCAGGCTCAGCAGGATCGGCGCGTTGACGAGGTTCGGCACCAGCACGACGCTCACCGCCGCGCCGAGCACCGTGCCGCAGACCCGGTAGACGGCTTTCGAGCGCGTCGCTCCGGAGAGCACTTGGCTGGTGATGTAGACGGTCCCGAGTGCCCAGTAGGGCCGGGGCAGGTCGATCCACAGCGCCAGGTATAGGGCGAGCATCGCCGCCGCGTAGGTCTTCAGCGCGAAGGCCCAGTCGCGCCATCCGGGCAGGGTCACGACGCGGGCTCCAGCGCGAGCCCGGCGACCGCGCGGCCGTGGCGCTGGAGTGCTGCGAAGACCCGGAGGCTCGCTTCGAGATCGGCGCGGCTGACCCCGGCGAAAACCTGCGCCCGCAGGGTGGAGAGCTCAGCCTCGATCCGCTCGAACACTTGGCGGCCGCGGGCGGTCAGGCCCAGCACCTTGGCGCGACGGTCGGATGGATCCTCGCGGCGCACCACCAGCCCGGCGGCGGCGAGCTGATCGATCAGGCGGACCAGAGAGGGGCCTTCAATGCCGACTGCGTCCGCCAGGACGTTCTGACGCGGCGCCTCGGCCATCCGGCCGATGATGATCAGCGGGTGCGCGGTCGCGTCGGACAGGCCATGCGCCTCGGCGACGGTGTTGGCGGCGCGCCGCCAGTGCCGGCCGGTCGTCAGCAGGGCGTGCGTCACGGCCTGCTGGAGCTTCTCGTGCGTATTCGGATCGTCGATGTCGGTCACGGTCCGGTCCACCACCGCGAGGGCCCAATCGAGACGCAGGTCAATCGGATTGCATGCTGATAGATAGCATCATATCGATTATGACGAGGCGGCACCGCGCGGGAGCAGAGTTGCGGTCAACGAATGGCTTCGCCTCAAAAGACGGGCGTGCAGCATCGAAGGCATGTGCCTCGGCGTGGTGTCAGCCGCCGCCGTCGCGACCCCACGGGGGCGCTCCAGCCGGCGCCACGCTGATCGATGTCGCTCGGCCTGGATCACGCTGACTCGTTCCTCACGACGGCACGGATCGTATCGCGCCGCGTGGTCAGGACGGCGGAGGCGTCAGGCGGGATGCGTGTTGTGGATCTGTTTGAAATCCAGGGATGCCGTGTCGATCACGATCTGCGTCCGGCTGATCACTTCGAGCTTGCGCAGGATCTCGGACACATGCGCCTTCACGGTCGAGTCGCCGACCTGAAGCTCGTGGGCAATCTGCTTGTTGAGCTTGCCCTGCCGGATCATCATCAGCACTCGCAGCTGCTGAGGCGTCAGCCGGGCGAGGCGTTCGGGCAAGGGCGCCTTCTTGCTCCGCGGCGCCGGTGCACTGGCCTCGGTGAAGCCCGGCGGCAGGAACAGCGCGCCGCTCATCACCTCGGTGATCGCCCGGGTGAGCGTCGCCTTGTCCATCGCCTTCGGGACGAACCCGGCCGCGCCGTGCTGCAGGGCCTCGCGCACGATGCGCGGATCCTCGTGGCCGGACACGATCAGGATCGGGATGCGCGGGAAGCTCGCCCGGATGGTGATCAGACCGTCGAACCCGGTGACGCCGCGCATCGACAGGTCGAGGAGCGTCAGGTCGATGTTACGGTTCGCTGAGAGGACTGCGCACGCCGCCTCGATCCCGTCGGCCTCGTGCAGAACCGCATCCGGATGCGCGAGGCGGATCGTGGCCGCCAGGGCGTCACGGAACAGGGGATGATCGTCGACGATCAGGAGATGCACGGACACCTCGGTCCTTCGCTCGAGATCCTCACAGGATCCGCCGAAAACGCGGGCGGGAGGTCCGAAAGGTGATGGAAGCAGCCCCGGGGCGCAAGCGGGTGTTGAGACGGCCGCCGTTGCGCCCCGAGGCCTGAGCGTGCCGGCCCGATCCGGAACCGGCACGCTTTCTTCGGTGCGCCTCAGCGCGACGCCACCGTCTTCGGCAGCTTGAACGCCCAGAAGCTGCCGCCCTGGTTGATGCCGGCGGTCGACTTGGCCACCTCGCCGCCCCACAGCGGAACCGCGCCGCCCCAGCCGGCCGCGACGCCGACCCACTGCTCGCCGTCCTGCTCCCAGGTGATCGGCGAGGAGACCACGCCGGTGCCGACCTGGAACTTCCACACCTCCTCGCCGGTCTTGGCGTCGAAGGCCTTCAGGAAGCCCTCGGGCGTGCCGGTGAAGACGAGGTTGCCCGCGGTGGTGAGCACGCCGGCCCAGAGCGGGGCCTTGTTCTTGTACTCCCACACGACCTTGCCGGAGGCCGGGTCGATCGCCTTGAGCGAGCCGATATGGTCGTCGAAGACCGGCTTGATGGTGAAGCCGGCGCCGAGATAGGCCGCGCCCTTCTTGTAGTTCACCGGCTCGTTCCAGATATCCATGCCCCACTCGTTGGAGGGCACGTAGAAGAGCTTGGTGTCGGGGCTGTAGCCGATCGGCATCCAGTTCTTGCCGCCGAGGAAGCTCGGCACCGCGAAGACCGACTTGCCCTTCTTGTCGTCGCCGGTCGCCTTGCTCGGGTCGCCGGGCCGGTTCTCCTCGTTGTAGATCGGGCGGCCGTTCTCATCGATGCCCTTGGCCCAGTTGATCTTCTCGACGAACGGCGTCGCCGAGATGAACTTCCCGTTGGTCCGGTCCAGGACGTAGAAGAAGCCGTTGCGGTCGGCGGTGGCGCCGGCCTTGATGGTCTTCCCGCCCTTGTTCAGGTCGAACGGCACGAACTCGTTGACGCCGTCGAAGTCCCAGCCGTCGTGCGGGGTGGTCTGGAAGCCCCAGACGATCTCGCCGTTGTCGGGGTTGAGGGCGAGGCGCGAGGACGTCCACTTGTTGTCGCCCGGCCGCAGCCAGGAGTTCCACGGGCCCGGGTTGCCGGTGCCGAAGTAGATCAGGTTGGTCTCGGGGTCGTAGGTGCCGCCGAGCCACGTGGCGCCGCCGCCGAACTTCCACATGTCGCCGGGCCAGGACTCGTTGACCTTGCCCGTCATGGTCGAGGGCTTGCCGTTGAGCTCGCCCATGTGGCCCTCGATCACGGGGCGCTTCCACACCACCTCGCCGGTCTCGGCGTCGCGGGCCTCGATGCGCCCGATCACGCCGAACTCGCCGCCGGACACGCCGGTGATGATCTTGCCCTTCACGATGATCGGGGCGGCCGTGTAGCTGTAGCCGGCCTTGAAGTCGTCGATGTCCTTGCGCCAGACCACCTTGCCGGTCTTGGTGTTGAGGGCGACGAGCTTGGCGTCGAGCGTGCCGAAGTAGACGTTATCCTTGTAGAGCGCGGCGCCGCGGTTCACCACGTCGCAGCAGGGCAGGATGCCCTCCGGCAGGCGGGCGTCGTATTCCCACTTCTTATCGCCGGTGCGGGAATCGATCGCGTACATGCGCGAATACGAGCCCGTCACGTAGATGATGCCGTCCTTCACCAGCGCCTGGCTCTCCTGGCCGCGCTGCTTCTCGCCGCCGAAGGAGAACGACCACGCCGGGACGAGGCTCTTGATGTTGTCGCGATTGAGGGTCTTCAGCGGGCTGAACCGCTGCGCCTGCGGCCCGAGGCCGTAGGTAACGACGTCGCCGGGCGTCTTGGCGTCGTTGATGATGTCCTGCTCGGTGACGCCTTCGGCCATGGCCGGGAGGGCGCCGGCCGCCACGAGGGCAGCGACGCCCACCGCGGCGAGAAACCGGGTCCGCATTCTCATGACGTATCCTCCGTCTTCGACTCCGGTCCGTGCGGCCGGAGCATTCGGGTTTCGGCGTGATCCGCACGAGTCGCGGGGCGCCCCCTTGAAAACAGAGGCTATCGATGTTCTCAGAGAAGTCTTATTGGCCATTGGTCCAATGAGTCGGCGATTGGTCCGGCGATTAGACTGTATTTAACAGAATGGACATCGCCGTCGATCCCGGCTTTAGCCCGGAGCGGCGGCGTGTGGCCTTGCGGGATCGTGTAACGCCTGCGGCATCAGCAGCGCCCCGAACCGCGCCCTTGTCGTGAGGTGCCGAAGCGGAGCGCGGCCTCGAAGGAGGGCTCCAGGGATCGCGACGCCTTCCGGGGGGCTCCTTCGAGGCGGCTTGCGCCGCATCTCGGCAGGGAGGGGATGGGTCGGAGTTTCGGATCGATCGGCGCCCTTTCCGTGTCGTCGTCAGTCGCCACCGAAGCGCGACTCAATACCCCTTCGGCGGCGTATAGCTGACGCCATAGGTCTCGCAGATCGCCTTGAGGCGGCCGTTCGCCTTCAACGCCGTTATCGCGTCTCCGACCGCGTAGGCGAGATCCCGGGAATCGGTGCGCACCGCGCCGCCGATCTCCCAACGGGTCTTGACGAGACCTGTCGAGGGAACGGTCGCGATCGGATTGTCGTCCTTCGGCGCCCTGGCGGCGGACAGGGCCGCCTCGATCGCCGCCCGGGTGCCGGCCAGGATCGGGGCCTCGCCGGTGAGATATGCCTTCGCGGCCTCCTCGAAGCTCTTGTAGTGCTTCAGGTTCGGGCGGAACCGGCCGCCCTGCGCGGTGAGCAGCATCAAGTCGGCCGCGCTCGTGCCCTCCAGGGCGACGCTCCGGTCGCCGATGTCATCCAGCCGGTCGAAACCCTCCAGTGCGTCCTTCCGGTACGCGAAGGCGATCTCCTGCTCGAGATACGGGGCCGTGAAGAACACTTGGTCGTTGCGCAGGGCGAGCTGCCGATCGGTGGGCACGTGCAGCATCAGGTCGGCGAGCGGCGTTCCCGCCAGATCCCCGCGCCACAGATTCAGGCGTAGGTCGCCGTCGACGTTCTCGCCGGCATCGACCACGCGCAGGTCGAGCTTCACCTTGAGCGTCTCGGCGATGGCCCGGGCGAGGTCGCCGTCGATGCCCTGAGGCTTGCCCTTCACCTCGTCGGAGAACGGGGCGTTGTCGCCGTAGACCGCCACCCGCAGCGTTCCGTCGGCGACGACCTGATCGAGCGGACGGGCGGCGGCCTCCGGCTGGAACCGGAGCGCCAGCACGAGCCCGCAGGCCGTGAGGAGCTGCGCCCTATTCCTCATGCTTCGACTCGATGTAGCTGCGGATCGCCCAGAGGCCTTCCTGCGAGATGATCCCCTCGAAGGCCGGCATCTTGGTCACGCCGTTGATCACCGCGCCGTGCTTCATGCGCTCGACGAAGTATTCGTCGCCTTCCTTGCCCTGCGGCAGGTATCGCAGGTCCGGAGCGAGGCCGCCGGAGATCATCTCCAGGCCGTGGCACCGGGCGCAGTTCTGGTTGAAGCCGGAGGCGCCGATCGAGATGGCGTGCGCGTCGCCCTTGTAGGGGTTCTCGGTGACCCACTCGGTGCCCAGCGGCTTCAGCCCGTCGGTCTTGACCGGCTGGGGCTGAACGTCGCCGTGCCCGAGGGCGCTGCCGGCTCCGACAGCCAGTCCGAGCGCCACGAGCACGCCCCCCGTCGCCGTCTTCATCCTGCGCATCCGCCGCCTCCCGTCGTCTTTGAACGACGGTTAGCAAGGTCCGGGCGCCCGACCCATTATGCTTTGGTACGGTTCGACTGGGTTATGTCCATCCACAATTTGTGTTGCACTGCATCAAAACTGATGGGTGCACCTTGGTCCAATATCGGCACGCAACATCAAGCCCGTAGGATCCGCGGCAACGAACAGAACCGCGGGGATGTGAGGAGACGGGCGAGGATGGTGTCCCCCGGTGCGCGGCGGGTCTGGACGTGCGGACGGTCCCTGGCCGCACTGCTTCTGCCGTTCGCCTTCGCGAGCCTGGCGCAGGCCCCCGCGGCCGAGGCCGTGACCCCGGTTGCCGGGCCACCCCTCACGATCCACTACCTCGAGCGGCGGGTCGAGCGGCCGGTACCCCTCAACAACGAGGATCCGATCCCCGATGACGAGGGTGCGAAGGGCGTGGAACTCGGCCTGAGGGATTCGAACGCCACGGGCCGGTTCCTCGGCCTGAGCTTCGGGCTCGACGCGAGCGTAATCGAGCCGGGTGACGACATCCGCCAGGCATTCCGCGACCTCGCCGACCGCCGCTTCGTGGTGCTGAACGCGCCGGCCGCCGACGTCCTCGCCCTCGCCGACCTGCCGGAGGCGCGGGGCAGCGTGCTCCTCAACATCGCCGCCCCGGACACGCGGCTGCGCGACGCCGACTGCCGGCGGAACCTGCTCCACGTCCTGCCGTCCCGCGCCATGCTGACCGACGCGCTGGTGCAGTTGCTCGCGTTCAAGCGCTGGTCGCGGATCCTGCTGGTGACCGGGCCGGCGCCCGGGGACGCGCTCTACGCCGAGGCGCTGAAGCGCAGCGCCCGGAAATTCGGGGCCCGCATCGTCGTCGAGTCCCGCTACGACCCGCAGGGCGGCGATGTCCGCGACACGGCGCTTCGCGAATTCGCCCTGCCGACCCGCGGGCCCGAGCACGATGTGGTGGCGGTGGCCGACGAGGCCGGCGCCTTCGGAGCGAGCCTGAACTACAACACCGCCGCGCCCCGGCCGGTCGTTGGCACGCAGGGGCTCTCGCCTGCCGCCTGGGGGCGGCCCGTGGAGGCCTGGGCGGCCGTGCAGCTCCAGGGCCGGTTCCGGAAGATCGCCGGGCGGCCGATGCGGCCGGTCGACTGGGCCGGATGGATGGCGGTGCACGCGATCGGCGAGGCCGCCGTGAAGGCGCGCAGCACCGATCCCGCCACGGTCCGCGCCGCCCTGGCGGCGCCCGGCTTCGAGGTCGGCGGCTTCAAGGGCCGGCCGCTGAGCTTCCGCGCCTGGGACGGGCAGCTGCGCCAGCCGGTCTTCCTGCTCTGGCCCGGGGCCGTCACGGCGACGGCGCCGATCGAGGGCTACCTCCACCACCGCACGGAACTCGACACCCTCGGCCTTGACGAGCCGGAGAGTGCCTGCCGCGCGTTCTCGGGGACATCAGGATGAGCTGGCTCGCCCCCATCGCCCTCCTGCTCTGCCTATCGGCCCCGGCGCAGGCCGAGGAGATCTTCGTCACGAACGAGCGCGACAACACCGTCTCGGTGATCGACGGCGACAGCTTCGCGGTGATGCGCAACTTCCCGGTCGGCCGGCGGCCCCGGGGGCTGACCTTCTCGAAGGACGGGCGGGCGCTCTACGTCTGCGCCAGCGATTCCGACGCCGTGCAGGTGATCGACCCGGATACCGGCGAGGTCCGGCACAACCTCCCCTCAGGCGAGGATCCGGAGCAGTTCGCGCTGGCGCCGGACGGGCGCACGCTGTTCATCGCCAACGAGGAGAACGCCACCACCACCGTGGTGGACGCGCAGACCCGCAAGGTCCTGGCGCAGATTGACGTCGGCATCGAGCCCGAGGGTGTGGCGGTGAGCCCGGACGGCCGCACCGCCGTGACCACCTCCGAAACCACCAACATGGTCCACTGGATCGACACGAGGAGCCTGGAGGCGGTGGACGCCACGCCGGTCGGGCAGCGGCCGCGCTTCGCGGCGTTCTCGGCGGACGGGACGCGCCTCTGGGCCTCCTCGGAGATCGGCGGAACCGTCTCGGTGATCGATGTCGCCACCCGCAAGGTCGCCGAGACGATCGCGTTCGCCGTGAAGGGAATCGCGCCCGACCGGATCCAGCCGGTGGGTATCCAGATGTCGAAGGACGGTCGCCACGCCTTCGTGGCTCTCGGTCCGTCCGATCGAGTCGCGGTCGTGGATACCGCGACCTTCCAGGTCGAGAGCTACATCCTGGTCGGCCGCCGGGTCTGGCAGCTCGCGCTCAACGCCGCCGGTACGCGGCTCTTCACCACCAACGGCGTCTCGGGCGACGTGACGGTGATCGACGCCGAGACGTTCAAGCCGATCAAGACCGTGAAGGTCGGCCGCTTTCCCTGGGGCGCGGCGGCGCGGCCGATGACGGCGGCGCAGGCACCGGACGGGCGCGCCGCCGGTGCGGCGCCGTGAGGCTTCCGCAGTCCCGCACGGTGGCATCTCCCGCCTCCGCAGAGGCGATCCGATCCATCCATCGGCATTGGCGCCGAGGCGGCGGGACGGAGCGCGGGGCCCCGTTTCGATGCGGGAGAGGGGACCCGTCGCGTTCCGCCGTCAGCGTCCGTGTTCGACGGGGATGTGTGCCCCCCCCAGCCGGCGGCGGAAGCCGGGAGGATGTCCGGCCGATGCGGAGGGGAACGCCTCCGAGCCCACCCGCGCTCCGGACCGCGGTGGGCGGCGGCCGGGGTCCGGTTATGCTCCTGCGCGCCGCGCTGCTTCTGCTCGTCCTGCTCCTGCCGACCCTCTCGGCCCGGGCCGGCCAACTCGATCGCGCGGCCCTCGAAAAGTATTTCCCGCCCCCGCTGGTGGTCGGCGAGAAGGACGACCGGCTCCCGGTCTGGCCGATCCTGAAGCAGCAGGCCGGCGCCTACGAGGTGTTCGCCTACGCCTTCGAATCGGTCGATCTCGCGCCGATCCCCGGCTTCGGCGGCACGCCCCCCGACCTGCTGATCGCTCTGGCGCCCGACGGCACCTTCCGCGACGTGAAGGTGATCGCGCATCACGAGCCGGTCTTCCTCGAGGGCCTCGGCTCCGAGCCGCTCTTCGCCTTCGTGGAGCAATATGCCGGCCTCTCGGCCCGGCAGGCGATCCGGGTCGGCCGACCGAACGCCCGGGCCGCCGGTGCCGCGCCGCAGACCACCGTCGACGGCATCTCCATGGCCACCGCCTCGACCCGGGTGATCAACCAGTCGATCCTGGCCTCCGCCCTCGCTGTGGCGCGCGCGAAGCTCGGCTTCGGCGCCGCCAATGTCGGCCTCAAGGTCGAGGCCAGGGCTGACCTCTACGAGCCTCTCACCCTGGCCGATCTCGTGGCCCGGGGCTGGGTCGGGCGGCTGACGGTGACGAACGCTCACGCCGCGTCGGCCTTCAAGGGAACCGGCGTGGAGGATCGGGCCGAAGGGCGCCCCGACGCGGTGCTGACCGACCTCATCGTTGCTTATCTCAACGTGCCGACGATCGGCCGCAACCTGCTGGGTGAGGTCCGGTACGACGCGCTGATGCGCGAGCTCGGCCCCGGCAACCACGCGGTGATGGTGATCAGCGCCGGGCCGGAGGACGCGCCCGAGAACCCGATCGGCGACCGGTTCGTGCTGGGCGCGGTGCCCGAACGGCTGGCCGTCGGCCAGGGCGGCCTGATCGTAAACGCCCGCGACATGGCAGTGGAGCGCCGCGACGCCGGCCGCGCCGAGGGTCTCCCGCCCGGTCCCTGGACCATCCTGCGGATCGATCAGGCCGCCGGCTTCGATCCGTCCGCTGCCTGGGTCCTGGCCGAGACCATCGTCCGCGAGCGCGGGCAGATCCTGTCGGAGAAGATCGCCCGGGCCTTCCCGGTCGAGACGAAGCTCCCCGCCGACCTGTTCACCCGCGTCCGCCCGGAGGACGGGCCGAACTGGACCGACCCGTGGCGGGCCCGAGGCCCCGAACTCGGGCTGATCGGGCTGATGCTCGCGGTGCTGGTGCCGGTCCTGAGCCGCCAGCGCGGGCTGGTGGCCGATGGTCGCCGCTTCGCCCTCTTCCGCCTGGGCTTCCTGGCGCTGACGCTCGGCTTCGTGGGCTGGTACGCGCAGGCGCAGCTCTCGATCGTAACCCTCGTCGGTCTCGTCCGCGCCGCTACCGTCAGCCACGACCTCGCCTTCCTGCTCTATGACCCGCCCTCGCTAGTGCTCTGGGTCTTCGCGCTGGCCGCGCTGGTAGCCTGGGGACGCGGCACCTTCTGCGGCTGGCTCTGCCCCTTCGGCGCGCTGCAGGAATTCGTGGCGCTGCTCGCGCGACCGCTGCGCATCCGGCAGCTCGCGGTGCCGGCGCGCCTCGACCGGGCATTGCGTCCGGTGAAGTACGTCGTGCTCGTCGGCATTCTCGGTGCCGCCGCCGCCGGATCGCCCCTCGCGGACACCGTTTCGGAGGTCGAGCCGTTCAAGACGGCCATCACCCTCTCCTTCGTGCGATCCTGGCCGTTCGTCGCCTACGCGGCCGGCCTGCTCGTTCTCAACCTCTTCGTCTACAAAGGGTTTTGCCGCTACCTGTGTCCTCTGGGCGCCGGCCTCGCCCTCCTGGGTCGAGCCCGGATCCTCGACTGGATCCCGCGCCGGGCGGAGTGCGGCTCACCGTGCCAGCTCTGCAAGGTCCGCTGCCGCTACGGTGCCATCGCGCCCTCCGGCCGGATCGACTACGCCGAGTGCTTCCAGTGCATGGAGTGCGTGACGATCATCCACGATCCCGAGCAATGCGTGCCGCAGGTGGTGGCGCGCAAGCGGGCGCACCGCGCCGCGCCCCGGCCGGTGACCGTCGGATGAGTGCGCCGGCTCGTTTCACCCCCGCGCGCCGCCACGTCCTCATCGGGGCTGCCGGACTCGCCGGGTTCGGCGGAATCGCGGCGTTCTGCGCCTCCGCGGCGTCGCGGGGGCTGACGCTGCGAACCCGCGCCGGCCTCGCCTTCGGCACGACCGTGGCGCTCACGGCCGCGGGGCCGGACGGCTCCGCGGTCGAGGACGCGCTGAGCGACGGCTTCGCGACGATGCGCGCCGTGGAGGCGGCCGCCAGCCTGTTCCTGGCCGACAGCGCCCTGGCGCGGCTCAACCGGGACGGCATCCTGGAGGCGCCCGATCCGCACCTCGTCGCCCTGCTGCGCTTCGCCCTGGCCCTCGCGGACGAAACCTGTGGCGCCTTCGACCCCACCGTGCAACCGCTCTGGCCGGTCTGGGCCGGCGCCGCCGCCCGGGGCGAGCGACCGGGGGCTGGCGCCCTCCGCGCGGCCCTGGCGCAGGTCGGCTGGCGGCGCGTGCATCTCGGCACGGACCGCATCGTGCTGGAGCCCGGAACGGCGCTGACCCTGAACGCCCTGATCCAGGGCTACGCCGCCGACCAGGTGATGGCGGCGCTCCGGGCGCGCGGCATCGGCGATGCCTTCGTGGATACCGGTGAGTTCGGCGCGTCCGGCTCGCATCCGGACGGCACGCCCTGGCGCCTGGGACTCGCCGATCCCCGCGACCCCGCCGTCGTCGCCACCGTGATCGCCCCGTTCGCCGGCTTTGCGGCGACCTCGGGCGACTACGCCATGCGCTTCTCGGACGACCGCACCGACCACCACATCTTCGACCCGGCGACGGGCCGGTCCCCGCCCGGCCTCGCCTCGGTGACGGTGACGGCGCCGACGGGACTGCTCGCCGACGGGCTGTCGACCGCCTGCATGGTCCTGGGGCGCGCGCGCGGCGCGGATCTCGTCGCGGCCCATCCGGGCTGCGCCGCGCGCTTCACCGGCAAGGTCTGATCAGGCGGCGCGGACGGAGGCCAGGAAACTTTCGACCTCGGCCCCCGGATGGTCGAACTGGTTCGACAGCGCCGAGGCCGAGGCCAGCACGCTGCCGGCGGTCGCCCCGGTGGCCTCGACGGTGCCGGCCGCCGCCTCGGCGACCGTGCGCACGATCCCGTTCACGACGGCCACCGCGGCACGGGCATCGCCACGTCGAGGGTCAGGTGATGCATCGCGATGGCGGCGGTCGCCGCGAGGATCACGCGCCGGTCGCACCATCCGACGAGCACGGCCAGGCAGGCGAAGAAGGACATGTGCAAGTCGATCTGCCAGCGATGACCGGTGAAGACGGTGAGAAGGCTTGCCGCCATGCCGATCAGGGCCAACCCGCTGACGATCTGGGTGGCCGGCCCGACCGGATCATTCAGCCACAGGAGCGTCACGGTTCCCGCGAGGATCGCCGCGGCGACGACCGGTGCCAGGGGCGGTAGCCCGCCGCCCAGGAGCGCTTCGGCGGCGGCAACGGCAGGAACATGAGCCCACAGGGCCGGAATGAGGCAGCGCCCGAAGTTGCGCCGGATCGCGTCGAGATGGTTCATGGTGCGGGACGACCGAGACCCGGTCCGGGCCCTGACGTGAGATGCGTGCTCTGCGACGGGCGACCGCAGAGCCCTCCGATGCGCCCGTCGAGGACGAGGCGGGCGCCGGCTCCGTAGAGTCGCCGGGCGAACCCCTCGGGATCGGCATGGGCGATCACGATGTTCGGCCGGCCGCCGAGGCCCTGCCGGGCCGGGGTCCTCGCCCTACTTGCCCGGATCCCCACGGCGCGGCCCCTGCATGTGCGGCGACGGGGACGGCCGTCAGGAGATCGCGTGTGACCGAGGGAATCGAGGCGACTTGGCCGACGGACGTCTGGGCGGAGCAGGATCCGGATGCGGCGGGATTCGATGCCGAGCGGCTCGCCGGAGCGGTCGCCTTCGCCGAGGCCAGCGAGAGCGCGTGGCCGCGCAGCCTCTACTATCCCGATGGGCGCTATGTCGGAATCGTCGAGTGGAACGAGCGCGGGCCCTGGAGCGACATCGCCGGTCCGGTGCGCCCGCGGGGCGGACCCGCCGGCGTGATCCTGAAGGGCGGACGCCGCGTCGCCGCCTGGGGCGATACGCGCCGTCCGGACATGACCTTCTCGATCGCCAAGAGCTACCTCGCGGTGCTGGCCGGCCTCGCCCATGACGACGGGCTGATCCCCGACGTGGATGCGCCGGTGCGGGCGAGCGTGCCCGATCCGCTCCTCGACGGGCCGCATAACGGCGCGATCACGTGGCGCCACCTGCTGCAGCAATCGAGCGAGTGGCGGGGCACGTTGTTCGGCAAATCCGATCAGGTCGACCACTTCCGGCAGATCGGCCCCCGGGCCGACAACAGCCGCAAGGGGGAGAAGCGGGCCCTGCGTCCGCCGGGCACCTACTACGAGTACAACGACGTGCGGGTGAACCTTCTGGCCTACTGCCTGATGCGCCTCTTCGGCCGGGCGCTCCCGGAGGTGCTGCGCGCCCGGATCATGGACCCGATCGGCGCGTCCCAGGACTGGGCCTGGCAGGGCTACGACACCGCCTGGGTGGAGGCCGGCGGCGTACGGATGCAATCTGTGCCGGGTGGCGGCCATTGGGGCGGCGGCCTGTTCATCGGGACGGACGACCACGCCCGGTTCGGGCTGCTCATCGCCCGGGGCGGGGCCTGGGACGGACGGCAGCTCCTGTCGGCGCGCTGGATCCGCGCCATGCTGACCCCCTCCCCCACCCTCGACAGCTACGGCTATCTCTGGTGGCTGAACCGCGGGGCGACCGCCAAACCGCAGCTTTCCGCCTCCGCCTTCAGCGCGCTCGGAGCGGGCAACAACGTGATCTGGTGCGATCCGGAGCGCGACCTCGTGGCGGTCCTGCGCTGGATCGACAAGGCCGCCCTCGACGACTTCTTGCTCCGGTTGATGGCGGCCCTGCGGGACTAAGGGCGCCGATCGACCGCGGCCGGATCCGCCCGCGGTGGGGGGCACCGACATGGTCGGTGACGGCCCGGGTACACAGGGCACATCGGCCCGGCTCGGAGAGTACAGGTAGTAGCCGGGGAAGAACCCCTCCCCGTCATCGGTGACCTGTATCGGCCGACGGGATCCGAAATTTACGGCGGTCTGCGGTTCAAACGGGCGGGCGAGACCGAAGCCCCTGCGAGACTGAAGCCCCTGCGAGACCGAAGCCCCTGCACGTGTCCCGGGCCATCAGCCCGCCGCCAAAGCCGCGATCGTCTCGGCCATCGCGCGGGCCCGGGGGACGAGGCTTGCCACCTCCAGGTACTCGTCGGGCGAATGGGCCTTCCCGCCGACGGGTCCGACGGCGCAGAGGGTCGGGCAACCGACGCTGGCGGTGAAGCCGGAATCCGCGCAGCCTCCGGCGAACTCGCCCTCCACCGGCGTGCCGTGCCGCGCGCTGACGCGCGCGTAGGTCTCGAACAGGGTCCGCGAGGCCTCGTCCTGCACCAGCGGCAGGAACTCGCCCTTGATGGTCAGGCGCGCGGTCGTGCCGGGCACCGTGGAGCGCTCCACGATCGCGGCGATCCGGCCCATGGCTGCCCCGCGATCGGGCGGCGTGACGTAGCGCAGGTCGATCTCGCAGGTCGCCCGGGGCGCCACGGTGTTCACCGACTGGCCGCCCGCGACGAGCCCGACATTCACCGTGGTGCCGCGGTCGAGATCGGTGATCGCGTGGAACGCGATGGTCTTGTGGGCAAGCTCACCGATCGCGCTGCGCCCGTCCGCGTAATTGCCGCCGGAATGGGCCGCCTTGCCCACGATTTCGAGGTGCATGAACACGCCGCCCTTGCGGCCGGTCACCACGTTGCCGGTGGGCCGGCCCGGCTCGGAATTCAGCACCGCCCGGGCGCCGCGCGCGGTCTCCTCGATGATCGGTCGGCAGGCCGGCGATCCGATCTCCTCGTCGCTGGTGAACAGGCCGATGAGCGGCACCGGCGCGCCGGTCCGGTGGAAGGCCGCCAGCACGAAGGCGTTCATCACGAGGCCCGCCTTCATGTCGGCGACGCCCGGCCCGTAGGCGCGGCCCTCCGTGATGCGGAACGGGCGATGCGCCACCTCGCCCCTCGGAAAAACCGTATCGCGGTGGCCCATCAGCACGACCGGCCGGTTGCCGCCTCCGGACCCGGCGACCTGAGCCTTCAGCGCGTCCCCGTAGCCTTCGACCGGGACCGTCGTGACCGGAACGCCGTGCTCGGCCAGGAAGGCCGCGATGCGGGCGCCGACCGCGTCGACGCCCGGCTTGTCGTAGGAGCCGGAATCGATGTTCACCAGCTCCGCGAGGAGGGCCAGCATGGCCCCCTCCTGGCCGTCGAGCCAGTGGAGGACGTCGGCGTCACGTGCGGTCATGGGGGGCCTCGTCGCGGGCACGTCGGGCGCATCCCACTCGCGAGGACGGCGCCGTGAGGGAGCGGATCGCGGGCATACGACGCCGTGGGCCTATTCCACGGTGACCGACTTGGCGAGGTTCCTGGGCTGGTCCACGTCTTTCCCCATGAACACCGCCGTGTGGTAGGCGAGCAGCTGGATCGGCACCGCGTACACGATCGGCGCCACGGTGGCGTTGACCGCCGGCATGGTGAAGGTCGCGAGCGTGTCGAGCCCGTGCTCGGCCGCGCCCTTCGCGTCGCCGATCAGTACGATGCGCCCGCCGCGGGCGGCCACCTCCTGCATGTTCGACACCGTCTTCTCGAACACCGCGTCGTGCGGCGCGATGACGATCACCGGCACGCTCTCGTCGATCAGCGCGATCGGCCCGTGCTTCAGCTCGCCCGCCGCGTAGCCCTCGGCGTGGATGTAGCTGATCTCCTTCAGCTTCAGCGCGCCCTCCAGCGCCATCGGATAGCTGGTGCCGCGGCCGAGATAGAGGACGTCCCGCGCCTTCGCGACCTCCCGGGCCAGCACCTCGATCGCCGATTCGTGGGTCAGCGCCTCGGCCATCAGGCCCGGCGCCTTGATCAGCGCGTCGACCAGCCGCCGCTCGCCGGCCGCGTCGAGCGTGCCCCGCGCCCGGCCGGCCGCGATGGCGAGGCACAGCAGCACGGTGAGCTGGCACGAGAACGCCTTGGTCGAGGCCACGCCGATCTCCGGCCCCGCCAGGGTCGGCATCACCACGGAGGATTCCCGCGCGATGGTCGAGGTCGGCACGTTGACCACGCTCAGGGTGTGCTGGCCCTGGCTCTTGGCGTAGCGCAGCGAGGCCAGGGTGTCGGCGGTCTCGCCCGATTGCGAGATGACCAGCGTCAGCCCGTCGCGCTCCAGGGGCGCCTCGCGGTACCGGGCCTCGGAGGCGACGTCGATCTCGACGGGCAGGCGCGCCACCTGCTCGAACCAGTAGCGGGCGACGAGGCCCGCGTAATAGGCCGTGCCGCAGGCGGTGATGTAGACGCGGCTGAGCTTGGCGAAGTCGAAGGGCAGCGCCTCCGGCAGCATGACCCGGCCCTGCGCCATATCGACGTAGTGGGCGAGCGTGCGGCCCACCACCTCGGGCTGCTCGTGGATCTCCTTCGCCATGAAATGGCGGTACTCGCCCTTATCGATCCGGTAGGCCTGCGTGGCGATCTTCTGGCGCGGCCGCTCGACCGTGGCGCCCGACGCGTCCCGGATCTCGGACCCGCTCCGCGACAGGATCGCCCAGTCGCCCTCGTCGAGATAGGTGATCGCGTCGGTGAACGGGGCGAGGGCCAGGGCGTCGGATCCGAGATAGGTCTCGCCCTGGCCGAAGCCGATCGCCAGCGGCGCGCCGTGGCGGGCGCCGATCAGCAGGTTCTCCTCGCCCGCGAAGATGAAGCCCAGCGCGAAGGCACCGCGCAGCCGCGGCAGGGCCGCGGCCACCGCCTCCACGGGCCCCATCTGCCGGTCCATGTTGCGGCTGACGAGCTGGGCGACGACCTCGGTGTCGGTCTCGGTCTCGAACACGACCCCGTCGGCCTCGAGCTCCTGCTTCAGCTCGCGGAAATTCTCGATGATGCCGTTATGGACGACGGCCAGCCGCTTGGTCGCGTGCGGGTGGGCGTTGGTCTCGTTGGGCCGGCCGTGGGTCGCCCAGCGGGTGTGGCCGATGCCGATCGTGCCGGTCAGCGGCTCCTGATCGAGCTTGGCCTCCAGGTTGACGAGCTTGCCGGAGGCGCGCCGACGCGCCAATCGGCCATGCTCCAAGGTGGCGATGCCGGCGGAATCGTAGCCGCGATATTCGAGCCGGCGCAGGGCCTCGATCACCTGCCCCGCCACCGCGTCGCGCCCGACGATGCCGACGATGCCGCACATGAAACTGTCTCTCGCTTCGACGCCCGGATGGCCGCGCGAGGGCGCTGCGCAAGGTCCGGGCCGTCCCGCTCAGCGCGGGCCCAAGCGTGACTTGTACCGGATCGGGGTGGCGCAGTGCCAGCCCCCGTGCGAGGCCCGCCGGCCGGGCGTCACAAGCCCTTCGCGCGCCGCGCCTTCTCGGCCTGCAGAGCCGCGCGCTTCTCCCTGGCCCAGCCCGGCTTCACCGCCTGCCTTCCGCGGGCGACCGCCATGGCGTCGGCCGGCACGTCGTCGGTGATCACCGAGCCCGAGGCCACGTAGGCCCCCTCCCCCACGGTGACCGGGGCGACCAGCGCCGTGTTCGAGCCGATGAAGGCGCCCGCGCCGATCATGGTCCGGTGCTTGAGCACGCCGTCGTAATTGCAGGTGATCGTGCCGGCGCCGATATTCGCCTTGGCGCCGACCTCCGCGTCGCCGAGATAGGTCAGGTGCGCGGCCTTCGCGCCCGCGCCCATCCGGGCGTTCTTCAGCTCGACGAAATTGCCGAGTTCCACGCCGGCCTCCAGCACGGCGTGGCCCCGCAGCCGCACGAACGGTCCGATCCGGACGCCCGCCTCCAGGCTGGTCTCGGTGAGATGCGCGAAGGACCGCACGGTGCAGCCATCGGCCACCCGCACACCGGGACCGAACACGACGTTGGGCTCCACGATCACGTCGCGCCCCAGCAGCGTGTCGTGGCTGAGGAACACCGTCTCGGGGGCGATCAGGGTCGCCCCGCCCAGCATGGCGGTGCGCCGCAGCTGCGCCTGGATCGCGGCTTCCGCGACGCTGAGCTGCACCCGGTCATTGACGCCCTGCGCCTCGGCCTCGTCCACCGGCACCACGGCGACCGCTAGGCCGTCGGCCGCCGCCAGCGCCACCGCGTCGGGAAGGTAATACTCGCCGGCGGCATTGTCGTTGCCGATGCGGGTCAGCAGCGCCAGGGCGTGCCGCCCGGCGAGGGCCATCAGGCCGGCGTTGCACAGGGTCACGGCGCGCTCGGCCGCGCTCGCGTCCTTCTCCTCGCGGATTGCCAGGACGCGCTCGCCCTCGGTGAGCACGCGGCCGTAGCCCGTTGGCGTCGCGGTCTCGAAGGCCAGCACGGCGACCGCCGCGCCGTCGGCGAGGGGCGCGCGCAAGCGCAGGAACGTCTCGGCGGTGACCAGCGGCGTGTCGCCGAAGGCGATCACCACGTCGTCGTCCGGATCGGCCAGCACGTCCCGCGCGGCCAGGACGGCATGGGCGGTGCCGAGCCGCTCGGCCTGCGGGAAGACCCGTGCGCCGGGAGCCGCCGTCGCGATCTCGGCGGCGACGTCGTCGCGGCCGGGCTCGGCCACGACGGCGATCCGGCCCGCGCCCGCCGCCTGCACGGCGGCCAGGACATGGCCGAGCATGCTGCGCCCGGCGATCCGGTGCAGCACCTTCGGCAGGTCCGAGCGCATCCGCGTGCCTTTCCCGGCCGCAAGCACGATGGCGGTGAGGCTGCGCGAGGGCGTTCCGGTCGGTGTCATCGCAGGTCCAGGCGTCGTGATCCGGCGCCACGGATGGGCCGGACCGGCCTTCGGCGCAAGCCCGGCCGGGATCTCAGCGCAGAGCCACGGCCGCCTGGTGGGCGGGAACGTGGGCGAAGTGTTCGCGACGGCGCTCGATCGAGCTCGGGATCCGCAGCGACTCCCGGTACTTGGCCACTGTCCGGCGGGCGATGTCGACCCCCTCCCCGCGCAGCTTCTGCACGAGCGCGTCGTCGGAGAGCACGTCGTTGGGCGCCTCGCCATCGACGAGTTGCTTGATGCGGTGGCGCACCGCCTCGGAGGAATGGGCCGCCGCGCCCGCCGCCCCGGGGATCGCCGCGGTGAAGAAGTACTTCATCTCCAGGGTGCCGCGGCTCGTACCGATCGCCTTGTTGGAGGTGACCCGCGAGACGGTCGACTCGTGCATTCCGATCGCCTCGGCCACCGTCTTGAGGTTCAGCGGGCGCAGGTGCGTGACGCCGTGGACGAAGAAGCCGTCCTGCTGGCGCACGATCTCGGTGGCGACCTTGAGGATCGTGCGGGCTCGCTGCTCCAGGGAGCGGGTGAGCCAGTTGGCGTTCTGCAGGGCCTCCGACAGGAAGGCCTTGTCGCCCTCGGCCGAGGCGCCGCGCACGACGCGGGCGTAGTAGCTCTGGTTGACCAGAACCCGCGGCAGGGCCTCGCCGTTCAGCTCGATCAGCCAGGATCCGTCCGGCGCGGCCCGCACGAACACGTCGGGGATCAGCACCTCGACGGCGCTCGACCCGAAGGCCCGGCCGGGCTTGGGATCGAGGCGGCGGATCTCGCCCAGCATGTCGACGAGATCCTCGTCGTCCACGCCGCAGAGCCGCCGGAGCGCGGCGAAGTCGCGCTTAGCCACGAGATCGAGGCGCGAGACCAGCGCCTGCATGGCCGGATCGAACCGGTCGCGCTCGCGCAACTGGATCGCGAGGCATTCGGCAAGGTCCCGGGCCGCGACGCCGGGCGGGTCGAAACTCTGCACGACGCCGAGCATCCGGGCCACGAGTGCCGGATCGGCGCCGAGCCGCTCGGCCACGCCCTCCACGGTCTCGCGCAGGTAGCCGGCCTCGTCGACCGCGTCGATCAGGAAGCCGCCGACGAGCCGTTCGATGGGCTCGCGCGTCGCGAGGTCGAGCTGGCCGGCCAGGTGATCGCGCAGCGAGGTCTCGGCCGTGAGGGTCGCCTCGAAATCCGGGGCCTCGGCGTCGAAGCTCCCGCCGGTGCTGCCGTACGGGGGCGGCGTGAGCGAGAGCATGTCGCCCCCGGCAGCCTCCCGCGCCTGAACCGGCGACTCGTCGGGGAAGACGTTGTCGAGCCGCGTGTCGAAATCGCTCTCGATCTCGCTCCGGCTGGGATTAAGGTCGGTGGACAGCCACGCTTCGGGCTCCGCCGTCTCGAAGCCGTCCGAGCCGGCCTCGTCCCCGTGATCTCCAGCAGCCTCGGAGGCGTTCGTGGGCTCGGCCTCGGCGCGCTCGAGCAGCGGATTCCGCTCCAGCTCGGCGTCGACATAAGCGGCAAGGTCGAGCTGTGAGAGTTGCAGGAGCTTGATTGCTTGCAGGAGCTGCGGCGTCATCACCAGGGCTTGGCCCTGACGCACTTCCAGCCGTTGCACCAAACTCATGCGAAGCCCCGATCGCCTTTCCGACACGGTTTGTCAGCAGAAACCACACCCGCTCGGCACGGTTCTTGCTTGTCGTGTATTCAGATCTCTAGACCGATCGGTGGCGCACGTCAAAGCACCTCGGCGCCCCTGGACAGAGCGAACCCTGCAATGGGGGCTCACGTGGCGCCGGGGCCACATCTCCACGCTGCAGTTGAACGGTATGGGTGCACGCACTTAACGAAGCTTTGGATCGAGGGTCGCGACTTGTGGACGGTGTTGCTTGGGGAACCCGCCACATTCAGGCGGCTGAAACAGTTTGATTCCAGACGCTCCCGAAGGCGAGAGCAGTACAGGCTCGCATTCCCCTGACGTTCCGATCATGGCTCGGCGAACGCCTTCGAAGCGTGGGGCCGGGCCGACGCGCGGGTCCGCCGCTGCGCACACCGCACCGCGATGGCCCATCAGAACCGCCTTCGTGCTGCCCTTTCCGGACCGACGGCGCACGGCTCGAACCGCACTGCGAGCCAGTCGACCTTCCCCCTGGCCTGGTGCCGGTGAAACCGGCCGAGACCAACCCGCACGCCGTCGTCATCAAACCCGTTGTGCTCGCTGGTTTCGAGCTCTGGCGGCAGGCGGTCGGATCGAGGTCGAACTCTTCGGCCGCAACGGCAGGACTGTCCCCGCGCTGATGCGAGGCGCCGACTCGGTTCGCGATCAGATCTTCATGCGGGTCACCGGATACGGCCGACGGATTTCCGCGCCCGCCCTGCTGGCGGCCGAAACCCGCGAATCGTTGCACATGCTCCTGCCGCGCGCCGCCCCGACCTTCCTGAGGCAGATCGGGCAGACGGCCGTCGCCTGCGCGGGAGCACCGGGCGAGGAACGGCTCGCATGCTGGCTTCGGATGCACCACGATCGGAAGGAAGAGGACGATATCTCCGTCATCCATGAATTTCTGTCGATCAGGGTGGGCGTGCGCAGGCCTCAGGCGACGGTGGCGATCCACGCGCTGGAGGGGGCCCGCTTGGTCCCGGCTCGGTGTGGGCGGATCCGGCTCCTCAGCCGTGCGCAGCTGGGTGGGCGGCCGGTCAGACTACGGGCGTGCAGAGGCCGAGTACGAGCGCCTGATCGGCCCCTTGCGCGCTCCGCGGGACGCGATCAGGTCGGCGTGTCGACGACCGCCGGTCCGGCATCGCCCCACTGCTTCGACCCGGGCGAGACGATCTGCGGACGCCTGTTCTTTCAGGCGGCACGCGGCGGAGATGCCACCTTCGACGCCCGACGGCGGGACGTGTGAACATCGACGCTTCGACCGAGTGAACCGCCGTCGCAACCTTCGGCGTCGTGGGCGAACCTAGCCTCAGCCCCTGCGCGTGCCGGGTGTCCGCTCACAACATCCCTTGTGCATCGTACACTTTTAGACAATCTCTCAGCGAAAGTCTGGAGACGCGCCGGTTCCGCCATGCCCCATCAAGGCCAAGCTTGCCCGGAGTCGGACGGGCTGCGCCCAGGCCTGACTGCACGGCCGAGTCCTTTACACAGGTTAGCGACAGGCGTCGGGCCGCGGCCCACGCTCCTGACCTGCCCGTGAGGTCCTGCGCCGTGCGCTACTTCACCGATTTCATAGACGGCCAGGGTCTATCCCGCGACGACGAGGGGCTCGACTTTGTCGGCGAGCGGGAGGCGTGTCACTCGGCCGCCGAAGCGCTGGTGGAGGCCGCGCACGACCTTGTCCGGGTCCGACCGCGGCACCTGCCTGCCATCGCGCCTGCCGATCTGCGCCTGGAGGCGCAGGTCCGGGACGCGACCGGGCGCGTGGTCTTCCGCGCCCGCCTCGCCCTCGATCTCGACTGGCCTGTCGCGGGCGACTGATCCGGCACGGGCTACCAGCCGCAATTCGGCATGGGCGCCTGGGACTTGCCGAGGGCCGACTTCTCGATCTGCACCACTGGCCCCCAGGCGTATTTCTGCGCGTGGGGCGTGACGTTGGTGAACAAGCAGCCGAGCTGGAAATGGCTCGCGCCCATCTCGCCCGAGAAGCCCATGCAGTCCAGGAAGGTCCAGGTCTTGGGCACCGGGGTCATCGATCGCCAGCGCGGCATCGCGACCGGCGCGCAGACCTTCACGGCTCCCGTCCCGTCATCTGCGTTGAGGGCGTCGCCGGCCGTCCCTCCGGTCGCGGGGGCCGCGACGCCCAACAGGAGCAGCGCCGCGAAGGCCACGCGGGCCGAACGCGCGGGTGGGAAGCGAAATCGAATCATCGGGTTACTGCATCGTCTGCCATAGGGTCGCCAGTATCGCGAAACCGACGAGGTTGTAGAAAATCACCCACAGCCACACACCCAGCACCGCCCGGCTCGGCTGGCGCGGCCTCTGCGGGCCGGGCCGCGGGCGGTGGCGATCCTCCGGCGTCGGCCAGATCGCGCCCTTGGGCGCCGTGAGCAGGCGCGTCAGGACTTCGGGCAGGTTCGGAGGCTGCGGGCCGGATGGTTGTTCGCCGTTCATGACGGCCTCGGACGCGACGGGGCTGGGGCGAGGCTTCTACCGGGCGCGGAACAGTCCCGGCAATGCGCCGAATCCGCCGCTCACAGGACCGTTCCGGGGGCTTCCGGGTCGTACCGGTAGGCCCAGGTCTCGGAGAGAAGACGGCCGCCGGACCTGAGCTGCAGGCGCATCTCCACCGGCTCCGGACCCTCGGCGTAGACCTTCAGGAAGACCCGCCAGGGACTTGGCCTGCCGTAGGGTGCCCAGGTGGCGCCCACCTCCTCGACGCTCCCGCGCGAGAGCGTCAGGGCGACCTCAGCCTTCTCCGGGTCGAGACCCGACAGGGCGGCGCCTTCGAATTCCAGCACGAACTGGCGCACCAGATTGGCCCGCCCCGGCCGCCGCTCGGCTTCGGCGAGCCAGGAACCCTTGGTGGCGCGCGTCGCCACGCAGCGGGCGAGATCCGTGGCGACCGGCTCCGCGACGGTCCAGCGCAGGCGGTAGGCGTAGCTGCGATCGGTCCCGGCTGTCGGCGGCTCAGCCGGAGCCCAGAGGGCGACGATGTTGTCGTCGGTCTCCTGATGGGTCGGGATCTCCACGAGTTGAACGCTGCCCTGGCCCCAGTCTCCCTGCGGCTCGACCCAGATGTCGGGTCGATTCTCCTCGAAACCTTCGTCGATGTAGTGATCGAAGGTGCGGTCGCGCTGGAGCAGGCCGAAGCCCTTGGGCGAACGGTCCGCGAAGGCGCTGACGCTCAGGCGCGGCGGGTTGTTCAGGGGCCGCCAGATCAGCTCGCCCGCACCGGTCCGCATCAGCAGCCCGTCGGAATCGTGGACCTCGGTGCGCCAGTCGCTGGCGAGGAACCGGCTTGTTCCCTCCGAGTACCACAGCATCGAGGTCAGCGGCGCGACGCCGAACCGCTCGACGGTTCTGCGCATGTAAAGGGTGCAGGCGACGTCGATGACGACGTGCGGTGCCTTGCGGGCGACGAACCGGTAGGCACCGGTGAGGCTTGGCCCCTCCAGCAGGGCCAGGACGGTGACGGCGCCCTCCTCCGCCGGGCTGACGTAGAAGCGCGTGAAGACCGGGAATTCCTCGGCTTTGCCCGGGCCCGGTGCTGTATCGATGGCGATGCCCCGGGCCGAAGCGCCGTACTGCTCGCCGTCGCCCGCGGCGCGGAAATAGGACGCGCCCAGGAAGGCCAGCCAGTCGCCGTCGTCGCCGGGCTGGCCGGCCGGCACCTTCTGGAACCGGAAGCCCGCAAAGCCGGCGCCGTCCGGAACGTCCTTGGCCGGGTTGCCGGCCGGGTAGGTGAACAGGTCGTGGGCGTACAGCACCTCCCGGGCCTGCCCGCCTTCGAGGGCGTAGACCTTCACGGGATGGCGGAAGAAATTGCCGAGATGGAAGAACGTCACCGGATACGGGCTGTCGGCGAACAGCGCGTGGCCGGGCGGGTAGCGGATTTCCTGCAGCGGCCCGTAGGTCAGGGCATCGAGGGCCTTCGCGGCCGGCGCCTCGGCGGGGGGCGCGTGGGGCCGGTCCCGCAGACTTCGGGCGAGGTCCTTGAGCCGTTCGAGATCCATGGGTTCGGGCGGCGCGAGGCGCGGCCCACCCGAGGCCGCCCGTGATGGCGCCGGGAGCGGCGCGAGGGCGAGGAGCCCGAGGGCGGTCAGGACACGGCGCGTGATCAAGCTGGAGCCCCGGTGTGACGGACGGGTCCCGTGACCCGCGGGGCCTCTAAGCAGACTTGCGGCGGCAAGCCAACGGTTCGTCCGGACCGGCCGGCGATCCCGGCACGGGCCGTCTACGCGGGCAGCACCACCACCTTCGTCTTGACCGGCGTGCGGGCGTAGAGGTGGATCATGTCCTGGCTGAGCAACCCCACGCAACCGCTCGTGATGCCGGTCCCGATCGATTCGGCATCGCTGCTCGCGTAGATCGTGTAGAGGGTGTAGGCGCCGTTCTGGTAGAGATGCAGGGTCCGGGCGCCGAGCGGATTCTCGAGGCCGCCCGGCATACCGCGGGCGTATTTGGCCGCTTCGGGCTGGCGCTTGATCATCTCCTTCGGCGGCGTCCAGGTCGCCCATTCGGACTTGCGGCCGACATAGGCGTCCCCGTTCCAGAGGAAGCCCTGGCGGCCGACATTGGCGCCGTAGCGGGTGGCGGATCCGTCGCCCTCGACCCGGTAGACATAGAAGTTGGCGGGATCGACGATGATCGTGCCGGCCGCCTCCTTGGTGTCGTAGGCTACGGTCCGGCGGTAGTATTTCGGGTTGACCTTGCTGACATCAGCCGCGGGGATCGGAAATTTCTCATTCGGCATCGGACCGTAGATCTTCGCCGCTTCAGCGAGGATCAAGCTGTCGGATGTCCCGCAGCCCCCGAGCCCGAGGGCGCCGACCCCGAACGCCGAGCCGACCAGGAATGAGCGGCGGTTGAGGAGCGCCGAAGGCCGTCCGTCCCGCGCGTCCCCGTCCCTCGCGCCGGCTTCGGCGTTGCAACCTGCGATCCGCATGTCCCCGGACTTTCCCTGTTCCGCGGCGTCCGGCGGACGCACCGGCGCGCGCCTGTCGACCAGAGCGCCGAGCTGACGCTGCCGGTCGCCGGCACGTTGCACAAGCTCGACTATTCAGAGTTGTGAGCAGGTGGAATGCGTCGGGAGTATGGCCAATCCCCAACCGTGACCGGAGCTTCGCCGTAAAGCCTGCTTTGAGTACTGCTCTCCGCGGCGCAGCCGGTCGGGTCCCGGCCCAGCCGTCCCTCACCCGTGGGTCTCAGCTCCGCGGGCCGCAGGCGTCCGAACTCCCGTCGGTCGTCCAGAGGTTGGCGCCGCCACCTTGGGCGCACTGGCCGGGCAGCGCCAGCGTGATCAGCTTGGATTGGGTCCGCGCCTCGTCCTCACCGTAGCCGATCTCACCCACCATGCGGCCGGTCTTGTCGAACAGCGCGACGGTGGCCGAGTGTTCCAGGGTGTAGTCGCCGTTCCGGGTGGGCACGCGCTTGTAGGCGACGTGGTAGGCATCCGCCATCCGGGCGACCTGATCGGGTGTGCCCACGAAGGCGCGGATGCGCGGATCGAAGGCGGTCAGGTAGTCGCGCAGGGTCTCGGGGGTGTCGCGCTCCGGATCGAGCGTCACGAAGACCACGTTGAGGCGGTCCCCGGTGGGGCCCATCCGGCCGAGCGCCCCCGACAGGGTCGCCAGCGTCGTCGGACAGACCTCAGGGCAGTGGGTGAACCCGAAGAACAGGGCGGTGGGCTTGCCGAGGAGATCGGCGCGGCTCACCGGGCGGCCGTCGAGATCCGACATGGTGAAGGGGCCGCCGACTCGGCGCGGATGGCTGAACTGCGAACCCTGCTGCACGACGATCGCGCCTGTGCCGGCGGCGACCGCGGCGATCAGGGCGGCTGAGGCGATGAGGGCGAGCGGGCTCGGTGCCATGCTGTGATTCGAGGCTGCTGTGACCTGGGACGGAGCGTCGATGCCCGCAATATGGGGTGCGTCTCGGCCGGTGCGATGCCGGGCCGTCCGGGGAACCCGCCCCGGCAAGTCCGGTTGGCCGAAGACGGGCGGACCGGCATCTCGAGCCGATGCGGCTGCCGACGGGCGGGACGCGCCGTAGGGAGCGCCGCCTCACCCCTTCGATACCCGGCACGGGAGACGCCGCAGATGGCCCAGCAGATCCCCGTCGACCCCGGGGCCCGCGCGGACGATCCGCGGGCCGACGCCGTGCGGGACGACGCGACCCACGCGATCACCGACGATGTTGCCTATCAACGTCATGTCCTCGTCAACGTGGTGTTCGTCGGAACACCCGGGGCGGGGGACCGCGGCTGGGTCCTCGTCGACGCGGGCGTGATGGGCTCGAAGCGCGCGATCAGGACTGCCGCGGAGGCTCGCTTCGGCGCGGATGCCCGCCCGGCCGCGATCGTGCTGACCCACGGACACTTCGATCATGTCGGCGTGCTGGAGGATCTGGCCGAGGCGTGGGACGTCCCCGTCTACGCGCACGCCCTCGAGCGTCCCTATCTCGACGGCAGCGCCGCCTATCCGACCGCCGACCCGAGCGTCGGGGGCGGGCTTCTCGGCCGCCTGTCGCCGCTCTTCCCGACGAAACCGGTCGACGTGTCGGGCCGACTGCGGACATTGCCGGAGGATGGATCGGTGCCGCCCATGGCGGGCTGGCGCTGGATCCACACCCCGGGCCACGCACCGGGCCACGTCTCGCTCTGGCGAGAGGCCGACCGCACGCTGATCGTCGGCGACGCCTTCGTGACGACCGCGCAGGAATCGGTCTACGCGGTGGCGGTTCAGGAGCCGGAGCTGCACGGACCGCCGATGTACCTGACGATCGATTGGGACGCGGCGCGCAACTCGGTCCGGACGCTGTCCGCCCTCGAGCCGGAACGGGTGATCACCGGTCACGGCCGGCCCCTGCAGGGGATGGCGATGCGCCGGGCGCTCAACACCCTCGCGGCGGAGTTCGACCGGGTCGCGGTTCCGCGGCAGGGACGCTTCGTGGAGAAGCCGCTGCACGCCGCCGACGGCTCTGCCTACAAGGAGCCACGCTGAAGGTCGCGCTGGGCACGCGACCGGTCACAAGAACGTCCGGACGGACAGGCCCTACGACGCTTCGGCCAGCTCCTCGATCTGGGCCGGCCGGCGACCGGCGCTGCTGTCCACGCCCAGGATGTCATCGATCTCCGCCTTCGGCATGGCCCGACCGAACAGGTAGCCCTGCCCGAAATGGCAGCCCTGGTCGGAGAGCCAGTCCAGGCTCGCATCCGTCTCGATGCCCTCGGCCGTGGTCGACAGGCCCAGGCTCGTGCCGAGCTTGATGATGGCGTCGACCAGCTTGGCGCGCTCGTCGCTCATGGTGATCGCGTCAACGTAGCTTCGATCTATCTTCAGCTTGTCGAACTTCAGCTCGCGCAGGTGGTACAGGCTGGAATAGCCGGTGCCGAAATCGTCGAGTGCGATCCGCACGCCGAGTTGCCGAAGCGACAGGAGCGTGGCGCGCGTGGCCTCGAGATCCTGGATGAGCGCGCTCTCGGTAATTTCCACTTCGAGGCGTTGCGGCGGGAAGCCGGTTTCGGTCAGGATCGCCAGGATGCGCTCGGCGAGCCACGCATCCTGGAACTGATGCGGTGCGATGTTCACGGCCAGGATCAGGTGGGGCGACCAGGCCCGGGCGTCGAGGCAGGCGCGGCGGATCAGGCTGTAACTGAGATCGGCGATCATGCCGGTCTCTTCCGCGATCGGAATGAAGTCCGAGGGACTGACGAGGCCGCGGGTCGGATGGCGCCAGCGGGCCAGCACCTCGACGCCGATGATCTCCCGCCCGGGCAGCGCGACCACCGGTTGATAATAGGGCTCGATGGCGCCGGTCTCGATGGCGACGCGCAGTTCGGTCTCCAAGCGCGCGCGGGCGCGCAGCTCTTCGTCCATGGCGCTCCGGAAGAACCGGTAGTTGCCGCGGCCGTCCTTCTTGCCCTGATACATGGCGAGGTCCGCCGCGTGCAGCACCGCGTCGGCGTCCGCGTGATCGGCCGAGACGACCGCCACGCCGACCGTTGCGCCGACCTTGAGATCGTTCTGGTTCCACGAGACCGGCTCGGAGATGCTGGCGATCACAGCCTGCGCGAGGCGCATCAGGCCCTCGCTGCCGTGCTCGATCGGAACCAGCATGGCGAACTCGTCCCCGCCGAGCCGGGCCGCGACGCCGCCGGCTGGAAGGAGCTGCTGGAGACGCTCGGAGACCGCACAAAGAACCGCGTTGCCGGCCGCGTGGCTGTAGAGATCGTTGACCGGCTTGAACCGGTCGAGGTCGATCAGCAGCACCGCCGCCGAGGAGCCGGTGTTCACCGCGATCAGCGACCACTCGACCGCGTCGATGAAGCGGCGCCGGTTGGCCAGTCCTGTTAGGCCATCGTGCCGGGCGATCGCCTCGGCCTGGGCGGCGGCGGCATTCCGTTCCAGCATGAGCCGGCGGAGGAGGATCGACTTGCGGACGCTCGCGCCGCACAGGGCCAACCCCATGCAGGCGGCCAGCATCAGGAGATCGTTGAGGCTGTTGCTGACGATGAAGCCCTGCAAGGTGTCGAATGTCCCGAGGGTGACGCCCACGAACCAGATGCCGACGCCGATGACGAGCAGGCACAGCGTCTCGTACAGTTCGCCGCGTCCCCAGGTGGTCGACGTCTCGCTCGGCATGTGTTGTTTCCGGTTTCCAGCGCGTGAGCAAGGCACGGGAAATGCTAAAAGGCAGTGAATTCCAGACTCGACGAACGGTGCTCTTCCGATAATTCGGGTTCGGTTCTTAGTTTAAGCGGACTTAATATGATGTCCTGAACTGCTCCTTCGATCATCTGAGCGCAGTCTATGGTTGCGCTGTCGCTGCCCGTAATCGTCCCGCGCGGCGATCATGCCGGTTCCATGATGCTCCGCGTTCGGGCCGGGAACTGCCCGCTGCGTGAGGCGCGCCGGGACACGGCTGGCCAGCCGCCGCCCCGCCGAAGCCGCCGTGCCCGCTTGCTACTGTCCGGTCCGGGTGCGTCGTGACCCCGCCTGTCGCCGAGTTCGCGATGCCGGTTCCGGTCACCGCGGTGCGCCGCGCGATGCTGACTTCAAGATGCCTGACGGCGCCCGTCAGGCGCGCGCCACCTCAACCCTTCGGAGCCTCTGCGCGGGCGCCGGTATCGGCAGGGTTCGAGCGGAGACGGCGGCGAATGCCGGCACCGTCTCGCGCATGGGAACTGCGTGGGGCGTATCATGCGGCCGCGCGCATCGGGGCGGCCCCCGGCACGTTCGGCAGCGCGATCGTGAACGACGAGACGCCTCCGTGCCGGCGAACGCTGACACCCGGCCGGCTGGCCACTGAAGACGGAGCGTCCGGCGACACCGATCACCCGGCACGATAATATGCAGCAGGCTCACGCATGGACCGGCCCCGCCGATGCTCCGGCCCGGGCCGCGGTGGTGAAATGGTCGGAGTGGCCGGACTTGAACCGACGACCCCCTGTCCCCCAGACAGGTGCGCTACCGGGCTGCGCTACACTCCGACGCCACGCGGGCTCGGCGCTCTTAGCCGTCGCGCCGCGCCTGTGCAAGCCCCGTGGCGTGGTCTGGCACGCTGGCAATGGCGGGTTCGGCTCGATAGGGAGACGGCCGCAGCCGCCTCGCTTCAGGATCATGACAGACCGACCGATCGCCTTCGATCTCACGCGCCTCGTCACGCGCCTGCGCCACCCGAGCCCCTCCGGGATCGATCGGGTCGACCTGGCCTACGCCCGCGTCTTCCTGGGCCGGCCCGGTCCAGCTTTCGGCGTGGTGTCGACGGCGTTCGGCCCACGCGTCCTCGACCGCGCCCGGGCGCTGGCGATCGTCGAGGCCGTGGCTGCCGGCTGGGTGGAGGATCGGGAGGCCGCCTCGGACCCAGTCTATCACCGGCTGGCCACGCGCTGCGGCGATTCCGCCGGGGCCGGGGTTGGCGGCAGGTCCAGGCAGGATCCTCCCCCGCAGGCCAGCGCGGCCGAGCGGCGCCGGATCCAGGCGCGGACCGCCGCCGACATGGCCCTGCGGGGCAGCCCGATCGCCGCCTTGCCGCGCGATGCGCTCTATCTCCACACCTCGCACCTGCGTCTCGACAACCCCGGCCGGTTCGATTGGCTGTATACGCGGCGGGACGTGCGCGCCGCGTTCTTCGTCCACGATCTGATCCCGATCACCCATCCCGAATACGGCCGCTCCGGCGAAGCCGACCGCCACCGGGCACGATTGCGCACGATCGGGCGGCATGCGGCCGCGATCCTGGTGAATTCGGCCGATACCGGCCGCCTGACCCTGGAGCATCTCGCCGCCGAAGGCTTCAGCCGGCCGCCGGTGGCCGTGGGCCACCTCGGCGTCGAGGAGGCGTTCGGGCGGGCCGGGCCCCGGTTCCACCCCAACCGGCCGACGTTCCTGGTGTGCGGGACGATCGAGTCGCGCAAGAACCACCTCCTGCTGTTTCAGATCTGGCGGCGCCTGGCCGAGCGGCACGGTGCCTCTACGCCCCGCCTCGTCGTGGTCGGGCGGCGCGGCTGGGAGGCCGAGAGCGCCATCGACATGCTCGAGCGCTGCCCCGGCGTCGTGGCCCACGTGATCGAGGCCACCGGTCTGTCCACCCACGGACTCGCCGCCCTCATGCGCAGTTGCACCGCCCTTCTGATGCCCTCCTTCGCGGAAGGCTACGGGATCCCGGTGGTGGAGGCTGCGGCCTGCGGGTTGCCGGTGGTCGCCTCGGACCTGCCGGTCCATCGCGAGATCGCCGGACGCTTCGCCCGGTTTCACGATCCTCTCGACGGCCCCGGCTGGACGGCGACGATCGAGGCGCTGGCGCGTCCCGCCTCGCCCGTGCGGGTCGATCTGATCGGGCGGCTCGACGGATACGAGCCGCCGGGCTGGAAGGCGCATTTCGGATCCGTGATGCCCGTGCTGGACGCGCTCTGAGCGGAGCCGCGCGTCCCCTCGCCGGGACGCAGCAAGTTGCACCCCTTCGGCCTGACGAATAAGGAAACGCGTCAGCCCACAGGGCTGGCGAGGGCCTGGGCTGAACGGAGATCCTGCCAATGCAGGTGGTCGACCTCGATCGCGATACGATCAAGCGCGGGCTCAGCGACGGGTCAATGTTGATCATCGACGTGCGCGAAGCGCATGAATTTGCTGCCGGACACATACCGGGTGCCGTCTCGCATCCCCTGTCGGAATTCGATCCCGAAGCGGTCGGGGCGCTGATCGCCCACGATGGGCGGCGGCCCGTCTTCTCCTGCGCGTCGGGCGTCCGCTCGGTTCACGCGCTGATGGCAGCCCAGAACGCCGGACTGGACATCGCCGAACACTACAAGGGCGGTTTCAAGGATTGGTACGGGTCCGGCGAACCGGTCGAGTAACCCAGCGGTTCAATCCGGCTCACGACGCCGTGATGTGCGCTCGCGCACAAGCAACAGCGTTTCCCGCGGGTTACGGCGCTCCAGCGGCGGAACAATCGTCAAGCTCGGCGCGACCAACGGGTCGGCCAACGGACAGCAGGACCCGATGCGCAGCCGGCTTCCCAGCCTTCTCACCGTGATCTCAGCACTGGCCGCCGGCCTCGTGGCCGGTCCGCTCGCGACACCCGTGCGGGCACAGGCACCGGGTGGCCCGCCGCCCAAGGTGACCGTGGCCAAGCCCGTGGTCCGCCAGATCGTCGAGCAGGACCAGTATACCGGCCGCTTCGACGCGATCGAGTACGTGGAGGTCCGGGCTCGCGTTACCGGATACCTGGAGAAGATCAACTTTACCGACGGCCAGACGGTGAAGAAGGGCGACCTCCTGTTCGTCATCGATCGCCGGCCCTACAAGGCGGCGCTGGAGCAGGCCCAGGCGGCGCTCGCCTCCGCCAAGGCGCGCCAGTCCTTCTCGCAGACGGACCTCGAGCGCGCCCAGACCCTGTCCCGCAGCGGCAACATCTCCGAGCAGGTCACCGACCAGCGCCGGCAGGCCTCTCAGACCGCGCAGGCCGACGTCGACAGCGCCCAGGCGGCCCTCAACAACGCCCAGCTGAACTACGACTTCAGCGAGGTGAAGGCGCCCATCAACGGCCGGATCAGCCGGCGGCTGGTCACCGAAGGCAACATCGTCAGCGCCGACCAGACGATGCTGACGACGATCGTGTCCCTCGACCCGATCTACTTCAGCTTCACGGTCGACGAGAAGTCGTTCCTGAAGTACCAGAACAGCCTCGGCATCGGCATGGGTCAGACCCAGCAGGGCAAGGGCGTGCCGATCCTGATCGCGTTGTCCGGCGAGGCGAAGCCGACCCGCAAGGGCAGCCTCGACTTCGTCGACAACCGGGTCGACACGGCCACCGGCACGATCCTGCTGCGGGCGACCGTCCCGAACGGCGACCTGTTCATCAAGCCCGGCCTGTTCGGCATCGTCTCGATGCCCGCGACCAAGCCGTACCAGGGCGTGCTGATCCCCGACGAGGCGGTGGCCGCCAACCAGGACAAGCGGATCGTCTACCTGCTCGGTCCCGACAACGTGATCCAGCAGAAGGACGTGACGCTGGGACCGAAGGTCGACGGCTATCGGGTGATCCAGTCCGGGCTGAAGGGGGACGAGACCCTCGTGGTCAACGGCATCTCCCGTATCCGGCCCGGCGCCAAGGTGACGCCGGAGACCGTCGAGCTGCCGCCGAGCAAGACGTGAGCCCGAGCGGCTCATCGCGACCGCTTCCGAGCGCGCCACCTGGCGCGCCCCGCACCGACGACGCAGGGCCCCGACCGGGAGACCGGCGGGCCTCAGAGGTTTGACCGATGCGTTTCGCCCATTTCTTCGTCGACAGGCCGATCTTCGCGTCCGTCACGTCGATCGTGTTCCTGATCCTCGGCTTCGTGGCCTACGAGAGCCTGCCGGTCTCGCAGTATCCCGAGATCGTGCCGCCGACCGTGACCGTGCGCGCCTCCTATCCGGGCGCCAACGCCGAGACGGTGGCCGCCACGATCGCGACGCCGATCGAGCAGGAGGTCAACGGCGTCGACAACATGCTCTACATGACGTCGCTGTCGACCAACGACGGCAACATGCTGCTGACCGTGACCTTCAAGGTCGGCACCAACCTCGATATCGCCAACGTGCTGGTGCAGAACCGGCTGTCGGTGGCGCAGCCGCGCCTGCCGCCGGACGTGCGCAACCTCGGCGTCACGGTGCGCAAGGCCTCGCCCGACCTGATGCTGGTCGTGCACCTGCTCTCGCCGAACAAGACCTACGACCAGAACTACCTCGCCAACTACATCTATCTGAACATCCGCGACGAGCTGCTGCGCCTCGACGGCGTGGGCGACATCACCATCTTCGGCGGTAACGAGTACGCGGAGCGGATCTGGGTCGATCCCAACAAGCTCGCCGCCTACGGATTGTCGGTCACGGACGTGACGACGGCGCTGCAGGAGCAGAACGTCCAGGTCGCGGCCGGTCAGCTCAACGGACCACCCGCCGCCAGGGGCGAGGCGTTCCAGCTTGTCGTCCAGTCGCAAGCCCGCTTCAAGACGCCCGAGCAATTCGCCGAGGTGATCATCAAGGCGCAGGACGGACGCCTCGTCCGGGTGAAGGACATCGCCCGCGTTGAGATGGGCCAGAAGGATTACACGACCAACTCCTTCCTTAACGAGACCCCCGCGGTGGGCATCGGCGCGTTCCAGCGGCCGGGCACCAACGCCCTCGACGCGGCCGCGTCGGTCCGCAAGGTGATGGAGACGGTCAAGAAGAACTTCCCGCCGGACGTCGAGTACCGCATCGCCTACAACCCGACCGAGTTCATCGAGGAATCGATCCACGAGGTCTACAAGACGCTGTTCGAGGCGGTCGGCCTCGTCGTCATCGTGGTGCTGGTGTTCCTCCAGAGCTGGCGCACGGCGCTGATCCCGGTGATCGCGATTCCCGTGTCCCTGATCGGCACCTTCGCGGCGATGGCGGCCTTCGGCTTCTCGCTCAACAACCTGACCCTGTTCGGGCTGGTGCTCGCCATCGGCATCGTGGTCGACGACGCCATCGTGGTGGTGGAGAACGTCGAGCGCAACATGGCCGAGGGTCTCTCCGCCGGCGATGCGGCCCACAAGACGATGGACGAGGTCGGCGGTGCCGTCATCGCCATCGCGCTGGTGCTGGCGGCGGTGTTCGTGCCCACGGCGTTCATCCCGGGCATCTCGGGCCAGTTCTACAAGCAGTTCGCGCTGACCATCGCGGCCTCGACCCTGATCTCGGCCTTCAACTCGCTCACCCTTTCGCCGGCGCTGTGCAAGCTGCTCCTCGTGCCGCACCACTCCCGGAAGGAGCCGAAGTTCTTCCTGACGCGGTTCGTGGCCTGGCTGGCAAACGGGTTCAACCGCGCCTTCGACGCCACGTCGGATGCCTACGGCCGGACGATCCGCGTCCTGACCGGCGGCATCGTGGGCCTCGGCGTGATGCTTCTGGTCTATGCCGGCGTGATCGCTGCCACGCTGCACCTCGCGCAGACGACGCCGACCGGCTTCATCCCGGACCAGGACCAGGGCTACCTGATCGGCGTCGTGCAGCTCCCCTCCGGCTCATCGCTCGATCGCACCACGGACGTGATCCTGCGCGCGGCCAAGCAGGCCCGCACGGTGAGCGGCGTCGCCAACGCGGTGATCATCGCGGGTTTCGACGGGGCGACGTTCACCAACACCACCAATGCCGGCGTCATGTTCCTCACCCTCACGGGCGCGAAGGAGCGCGCGGAGGTAGGACGCAGTGCGGCGGTGATCACCGGAGACGTGCTCAAGGCGACCTCGGACATCCAGGAAGCCCGGGTCATCGTGATCCCGCCTCCGCCCGTGCGCGGTCTCGGCAGCGGCGGCGGCTTCAAGATGCAGATCGAGAGCCGCCAATCCTCCGACATCGGCCCGCTCATGGCGGCGGCCGGCGAGGTGATCGCCCACGCGAACCAGAGCGCAGACGTGCAGCGCGTCTTCACGACCTTCGACAACTCGACGCCGCAGCTCTTCCTCGACATCGACCGCACCATCGCGCGGATGCTGAACGTGCCGCTCGCCAACGTGTTCTCGTCGGTCCAGGCCGATCTCGGCGGCACCTACGTCAACGACTTCAACACGCTGGGCCGCATCTACCAGGTGCGCCTGCAGGGCGACGCGGCGTTCCGAACCTCCGTGCAGGACATCTCGCAGATCAAGGTGCGCTCCTCCACGGGAGCCCTGGTGCCGATGGGCACGCTCGCTTCGGTGCGCGACGTGACCGGGCCGCAGATCGTGCAGCGCTTCAACCTGTACTACTCGGTTCCGGTACAGGGCGTGGCCAAGCCCGGCATCTCCACCGGTCAGGCGCTCGACGCCATGGAGGCGCTCGCCAAGAAGGCGCTGCCTGACGGCTACGCGTACGACTGGACCGAGATCGCCTATCAGCAGAAGGCCGCGAGCGGCACCGCCGGTGCGGTCTTCGCTCTGGGCGTTCTCCTGGTCTTCCTGGTTCTCGCCGCGCAGTACGAGTCCTGGGCGCTGCCGCTGGCGATCCTGCTGGTGGTGCCGACCGGAGTGCTCGCCGCCCTCGCGGGCGTGCAGTTCCGCGGCCAGGACAACAACATCCTGACCCAGATCGGCCTGATCGTGCTCATCGGCCTCGCGGCCAAGAACGCGATCCTGATCGTGGAGTTCGCGCACGACATCGAGCAGCGGGAGCACCGGGGGCCGGTGGATGCGGCGGTGGAAGCCTGCCGCCTGCGCCTGCGTCCGATCCTGATGACCGCCTTCGCGTTCATCCTCGGCACCCTGCCGCTGGTCGTGGCCACCGGCCCCGGCGCCGAGATGCGCCAGGCCCTCGGCACCGCGGTGTTCTTCGGGATGATCGGCGCGACCCTCTTCGGCCTGTTCCTGACGCCGGTCTTCTACGTGGTGATCCGCCACTTCTCGCTCTGGCTCGGCCGGTTCCGCAAGAAGCACACGCCCGGCGACCACGGGACCGCCGCGCCCGCCCACGGCTGAGGCACCCGACCCTTTGAAGCCGCGCCGGATCCACGAGGATCGGGCGCGGCTTTCGCGCGACGAGCCGAGCCGACCGGTGTAGAGGCTTGCGGGATGCACGCCCTCGGCCGCCTGTTCCTCGGAGCCTTTGCCCTGCTGCTCGCGGTCCCGACGGGGTCCGCCGTGCTCGTGTCGGCACTCCTCATCGACCCGGCCGCGCAGGCGTGGCTGACCGGCGGCGCGCTCGCCGGCCTCGACATGGCACTGTCGGACCTGTCGGCCGGACTGCCACCGGAGGGGCTCATCCTCTTCATCGCCGGTCTGGCCCAGGCGTTGTTCGTCCTGCTGGTCGTGCCGCCGGCCCTGGTCGGTCTGGCCGGCGAAGTCCTCGGGCGGCGTGGCCTGCTCTGGTACGGCGCGGGCTGTGGCCTGCTGACGGCCGCCCTCCCCTGGCTCACCCGCGGTGCCATGCGGTCCGGATCTGCTCGGGATCCCGCGCTCCTGGCCGCCGAGGCGCGCCTGACGGTGATCCTCTTCGCCGTCGGCGCGAGCGCGGGTCTGGTCTACTGGCTGGTCGCCGGACGGGGCGCGGGCTACAGGCGGAACGATCGCGTCGCCGGCGGGGCCTGACCCTTCAACTGCGGTCGCGCTTGGCCGCGGGCCCAAGGGCGCGCTACAGGAAAGCCGTAACGACTCGGAATCCGATGCTCGCCCTCCGCTCCCTCGCCTTCAACATCTGCTTCTATGCGGCCACGACGGTGCTGGCGGTCGTCGGCCTGCCGACGCTGATTTCCGGACGGTCTGTGATGGGGTTGGCCCGCGCCTGGGGGCAGATCACCCTCTGGCTGCTCCGGGTCGTGGCGGGCACACGGGTCGAGTTCCGCGGTATGGAAAACATCCCCCCGGGGCCCCTGCTGGTGGCGGCCAAGCACCAGTCGGCGCTCGAGACCCTGGCCCTCTGCACGGTGCTGCCGGACTTCGCGTACGTCCTGAAGAAGGAACTGCTGCTCATCCCGCTGATCGGCTGGTACCTGTCGCGCAGCGGCATGGTGGCGATCGATCGCTCCAAGGGCACCCGGGCCATGAGCTTGATGAACGCCGCCGCCGGCGCGGCCATCGGGCGCGGACGCCAGCTCATCATCTTCCCGGAGGGCACCCGCCGCCCGGTCGGGGCGGCACCAGCCTACAAGCAGGGCCTGTCCCACCTCTACGTCGCCTTGAACGTGCCGTGCGTGCCGGTGGCGCTGAACACCGGCTTGTTCTGGGCGCGCAACAGCCTCGTGCGCCGGCCGGGAACCGCTGTGATCGAGTTCTTGCCCCCGATCCCCCCGGGCCTGCCCCGGCAGGAATTTCAGGCCTTGGCGCAGGAGCGCCTGGAAGCCGCCTCCGCCGCCCTCGTCGACGAGGTCCAGCGCGGGCGGGTCGAGCTCCGCGCCGGCGCGGTCGCAGAAGCCTCGGCGCGCCGCTGATCCGTTCCGGCTGCGCGGCGGCCGGCATCGCACGGGTCACGGGTGGATCCAGCTTGTGGATAACGGGCGCAATACCCACATCCTCCCTTAGGAACGTCGCCCTTGACGCCTGTGGATATCACACGCTAATTTGGAACAAATGGCGAACAGAAGAGCCCTGTCCTGGTCGGCCGCGCTTCGCGACCTGAAGGACGATCGCAGCCGGAGGCAGGATGTGCGTGAAGAACGCCTCAAGACGACCGCAGGCCTGCGCGGGTCTCCCGCGCTGCCGCTCTCTGCATGGCGCGGCCGCTCCGGCCGCCGCTACGTGGTGGGCGTCCATTCGGCCGGCGGCTTCGATCTCGACGAGATGGCCGAGGCCGTGGTGATCGCGGTCCGCCGGGACGACACCGGCATCGCCGAGATGCTGTCGGTCGCCAGCTCGAGCGAGAGCCCGCGCGACCATCTCCGGCGCACTTGGCTCGACCGGGTCCGTCGCGGCGGCGCCACCGAGATGCACGTGCATCGCCTCGCCGAGAACGATGCCGAGCGGGTGGCGATCGTCGAGGATCTGAAGATCGACACCATCGAGCCGGCCCAGGTCTGATCGGGACGATGGTGGAGGCGCGTCGTCCCGCGGGGCGAGCGCCGGTCCCCGGTCAGGGATGAAGCGCGGGGCGGATCGACGCCCCGGCCGTGACCGGGCGCGGCGCTGCCCCAGTTTCGCCCCTTGCGTGGCCTCATGCGAAGCCGCGCGGCCCCTGTTGGGGCTTGGTCGGGGAGCGGAACGCATGGTGCAGGAACGGACGCGGTCGGAGGACACAGCCCAGGCGTCGCCGGGATCGGGGGCGCGTCGCTCGCGCCTTGGATTGTTCCTGCCGTACGTCCTGCTCGCGATCGTGGTCGTAGGTTGGTCCGCCGCCTGGTTCTGGATCCGAGCCCGGACGGCCGACGAGATCGACGGTTGGATCGCCCGAGAGGCGGCCGCGGGCCGCACTTGGACCTGCGCCGATCGCTCGCTCGGCGGTTACCCGTTCCGCATCGAATTGCGCTGCAGTGCAGTGACCCTCGAACGGGTCGACGGACGCTTCCGGCTCGGGCCCAGCACCGCGGTCGCCCAGATCTACCAGCCCCGTCTCGTCGTGTTCGAGAGCGCCGGGCCCTTCCACGTCGAGCAGGGTGACCTGACCGGCGACGCCTCGTGGAAGGCCTTCCAGGGGAGTTTTCACGGTGCGGCCGAGGGGTTCACCCGGGCTTCCGCCGTCATCGACGCGCCCAACGTCACGGTGACCGGCGCCGAGCCGGGGCCGATCGCGGTCTCCGGCCGGCATCTGGAGGTACACGCGCGACCGGCGCCCGGCCGCTACGAAGCGGCGGGCGCCGTGGATGTGAGCCTGCGTCTCGTCCAGGCCGCGTCGCCGCAGCTCGACGCCCTCACCGCCACCCGGGATCCCGCCGACCTCGCCCTGGACGCGACCCTCACCCAGGCCACCGTGCTGCGGACCGGAACCGTCGCGCGCGAGCTGGAGCGCTGGCGGCAAGCCGGTGGTGCCCTGGACCTGACGGCCCTTTCGCTGGCCAAGGGTGCGCAGCGCGTGCAGGCCAAAGGCACGCTTGCCCTCGACAATGCCCACCGTCCGGCGGGCCAGATCGATCTCCGTGCCGCCGGCGTGGACGCGCTGATCGGCAGCATCGTCGGCCAGCGCTTCGGCTCTGAGAGGGGCGCCCTGGTCGGGCAGCTGGTCGGTGGGCTGCTGGGCCTCGGTCGACGCCCGGATGCAGAGGCGTCGACCGACACAACGCCCCTGAAGGCGCTTCCTCCGCTGCGGCTGGTCGACGGGAAGCTCGTCTTCAGCGGCTTCCCGATACCGAACGTCTCGGTGCCGGCCCTGTACTAGCGCGACCTCGACGTCATCGAATCGACACCACCGGCCCGGGCAGCGCCGTTCCGGCGTCTCGGTGTCCGGACAGGTACCGAAGCCGGCGCGGCGGTTTCACCGCATGGCGGTTGACCACGGGATCCGAGCGCCCCAAGGCCGCCGTCGAAGGGGACTGATCGGCGGCCCACGATCCGCTATAGGACGCCCATGGCCTCCGAGTCCGTCACCCCGACCCGCGTCAAGATCTGCGGGCTCAGCACCGAAGCGACTTTGACCGCAGCCCTGGAGGCCGGAGCGGACTGGATCGGACTCGTGCATTTTCCGCGCAGCCCGCGGCATGTCGCGCTCACGCGGGCCGCGGCCCTGTCGGATCTCGCCCGTGGGCGCGCGGAGCGGGTCATCCTGCTGGTCGACCCGGACGACGCCCTGGTCGCCGCGGCCGTGGCGGCGGTGGATCCGGACCTGATCCAGCTCCATGGGCGGGAAAGCCCCGAGCGCGTGGCGGCGATCCGTGCCCGCACGGGCCGGCCGGTGATGAAGGCGCTCGGCATCGGGACCCGTGCGGATCTGTCGGTGCTGCCGGCCTACGCAGCCGTCGCCGATCGGATCCTCCTGGATGCCAAGGCACCGCCGGACGCGGCCCTGCCCGGCGGCAACGGCCGTCGTTTCGACTGGGAGCTCCTGCGCTGCGCCGCTCTTCCGCCCGGCACGATGCTGTCGGGAGGCCTCGATGCCGCCAACGTCGCGGAGGCACTGGCCCGCACGGGGATCGGCGCTGTCGACGTGTCGTCCGGCGTGGAATCGGCCCCCGGGGCGAAGGACGCCGATAAGATCGCCGCCTTCGTGGCCGCCGCGCGAGTCGCGCGCTAGGACCTCGAGGCGCGCCCGGGCCCCGTTACCGCGGGGCCGGCAGGGCAGTCCGACCGGTATTCGGCACCGTGTAGGGGCCCGCCGTCTCGCTCTCCGGCGCGTAGGTCCGCAGCCGCGTCGCCTCGCGTTCGAAGCGGACGGCCTCGCGGCGATGGTAGCGCGCCCGGGCCCGCGTCTTGCCCTGACCGAGCCACGTGAAGATGCCACCGACCACGATGCCCAGTGCCACGGCGCCGAACAGGATCGCGTAGAGCGGCAGGCCGACGCTGAAGACCGGCGCGTCCGGGTTGACCGGATCGAAGGAGAGCTGCACCGGGGCGCGATTGGCGACCGCCAGCAGGATCACCAAGGCCGCGATCGGCAGGAGCACGAGGCTCTTCAGAAATCGGATCATCGCGCTTACGAACCCTTCCTACTCGGCCGCCGAGGCACTCTCGCCGATGCCCGCCGCATTGAGACGCTGGCGCATCTCCTTGCCGGTCTTGAACACGGGGATCGCCTTCTCGGACACGGCAACGGCGGCACCCGTGCGGGGGTTGCGTCCCCGGCGCGCCTCGCGGCGCTTGACCGAGAAGGCGCCGAAGCCGCGCAGCTCCACCCGGTCGCCGCGGGCCAGCGCGTCGGAAATGGTGTCGAGAATCGCGTTGACCAGGATCTCCACGTCGCGCTGGTAGAGATGCGGGTTCTGCTCGGCGATCTTGAGGACGAGCTCCGACTTGATCATGGCGTCCGGTCTTCTCGCGGGATCGGGGCGGGCTGCGGGCGGTCGTTCAGGGTTCCGGGCGCCACAGGGCGAGCAGCCCGCCGCGGGCGGCCTGCGCCTCCGCGCCCACGGTCCGGAGCCGCGCCGCAAGGCCTTCGAGGCCCAGGAGGTCCGCGCCGATGCCGGCCGCCGACCAGAGGGAGAAGTCGCTCTCCGACCGCGGCTTCCAATCCTTGATCGGCAAATCCTTCGGAACGCCGCGGGCGCTCTCCAGCCACGCCACCGCTTGGCGTTCGCTGCCGAGTTCGTCCACCAGCTTCAGCGGCACGCTCTGGCGACCGCTGAAGACCCGGCCGTCCGCGACGGTGTTGAGCTGACCCGGATCCATGCCACGGCGCTCGGCCACGAGGTCCTTGAACCACGCAAAGGTGTCGCCGACGACGGATGCCAGGGCGGCGCGCGCCTCCGGCGACGTCGGAGTGAAGCCCGACGGCTCTGCCTTGAGCGGCGACGACTTCACCGACTCCACCTTCACCCCGACCTTGTCGAGAAGACCCGAGACATCCGGGTATTGGAACAGCACCCCGATCGAACCGACGAGGCTCGTCTCCCGCGCCACGATATGGTCGGCCGCGATGGCGGTGATGTAGGCACCGGACGCTGCTGTGCCGTCCACAAAGGCGACGATCGGCTTCTTGGCGGCGAGCGCCCGCAGGTTGCGGAAGATCTCCTCCGAGCCCGTGGTGGTACCGCCGGGCGAGTTGATCGAGACGACCACGCCCTTCACGGCATCGGCGTCGCCGACCCGCTTCATCAGCTTGGCGGTCGCTTCGCTCCCGGCGATGAAGCCCGAGACCGAGATTCGGGCGATCTGCGGCCGCACGGCGAAGCCACCTTCCGCGCCGGTCTGGACCCGGTAACCGAGGGCGCCGACCGCAACGATCAGGCCGCCGACGCCGAGCACGCGCCAGAGAGACAACCTGCGGCGCAGGCGCCGCCGGTCGATCAGCAGTTCGGCGTCGGCTGCCATGCTGTGCCTTCCCCTGAAGCCCCCTGCCGGCCCCTCGACGGGGTGCGGGAGCAACGTCCCGCGTGCGGCAAGTCTTTGGTTTCCTTCGGCTCGCTCGGTCCGAACCGTGCAAGGCCGGTGTTCTAGAGCATTTACCGCGGGCGTGGATATGGGGCGGGCGAAGAAAATGACCGGGCGGCCTGTCGCTGTCGCGCCGGGACCGGTCGACGCGCCCGGAGGTGCCCCGTTGGCAACCTGGGATTGCCGATCGCAAAAAAGAACCCGCGCCAGACGTCGGTCCGGCGCGGGTCTCAAACCCTCGGCTCCGCCGCCCGGACAGGCCCGGCGGCGGAGGGCGGTGTCTTACTCGTCGTCGGAGCGCTTCTTGTTGAAGGCGGCACCCAGGATGTCGCCGAGGGAGGCGCCGGAATCGGCGGAACCGAACTGAGCCATCGCCTCCTTCTCCTCGGCCATTTCGAGGGCCTTGATCGAGACCTGCACGCGGCGGGCCTTCCGGTCGAACTGAACGACGCGGGCGTCGAACTTCTCGCCGGCGGCGAAGCGCTCGGGGCGCTGGTCGCCGCGGTCGCGGGCCAGCTCGGCCCGGCGGATGAAGGTCTGCATGTCGGTGTCGACGATCTTCGCCTCGACGCCGGCATCCTTCACCTCGATGACCTCGCAGGTGACGATCTGGCCCTTCTTGATCTCGCCGGCCTCGGCGAAGGGGTCACCGCCGAGCTGCTTCACGCCCAGCGAGATCCGCTCCTTCTCGACGTCGACGTCGAGAACCTGGGCGCGGACCATGTCGCCCTTCTTGAACTCCTCGATGACCTGCTCGCCGGGACGGTTCCAGTCGAGATCCGACAGGTGGACCATGCCGTCGACGTCGCCCTCGAGGCCGATGAACAGGCCGAACTCGGTCTTGTTCTTGACCTCGCCCTCGACCTCGGAACCGACCGGGTGCTTCTCGGCGAAGCCCTCCCAGGGGTTCTGCAGGGTCTGCTTGAGGCCCAGCGAGATGCGGCGCTTGACGGGATCGACCTCAAGGATCTGAACCTCAACCTCCTGAGAGGTGGAGACGATCTTGCCCGGGTGGACGTTCTTCTTGGTCCAGCTCATCTCGGAGACGTGGATCAGGCCCTCGATCCCCGGCTCCAGCTCCACGAAGGCGCCGTAGTCGGTGATGTTGGTCACGCGGCCCTTGAGCTTGGCGCCCTCCGGGTAGCGGGCGGCGATGCCCTCCCACGGATCGGCGAGCAGCTGCTTGATGCCGAGCGAGATGCGGTGCGTCTCGTGGTTGATCTTGATGATCTTGACCTTGACCGTCTGGCCGATGGTCACGACCTCGGACGGATGGTTCACGCGGCGCCACGCCATGTCGGTGACGTGCAGCAGGCCGTCGATGCCGCCGAGATCGACGAAGGCGCCGTACTCGGTGATGTTCTTGACGACGCCGTCGATGACCTGACCTTCCTCGAGGTTGGCCACCAGCTCCGAGCGCTGCTCGGCGCGGCTCTCCTCAAGCACGGTCCGGCGCGACACGACGATGTTGCCGCGGCGGCGATCCATCTTGAGGATCTGGAACGGCTGCGGGGTGCCCAGCAGCGGGGTGACGTCGCGGACCGGACGGATGTCGACCTGCGAGCGCGGCAGGAACGCCACGGCGCCGTCGAGGTCGACGGTGTAGCCGCCCTTGACCTGGTTGAAGATCGTGCCGGTGACGCGGTCGTTGTTTTCGAACGACTTCTCGAGCTTGACCCAGCTCTCCTCGCGGCGCGCCTTGTCGCGCGAGATGACGGCTTCGCCGAGGGCGTTCTCGATCCGGTCGACGTAGACCTCGACCTCGTCGCCGACCTTCAGCTCGCCTTCCCGGCCGGGGCCGGTGAATTCCTTCAGCGCGACACGGCCTTCCGTCTTGGCGCCGATGTCGATGACGGCCACGTCCTTCTCGATCGCGACGACGCGACCCTTGACGACGGAACCTTCGGTGATCTCGTGTTCGAGGAAGCTCTCCTCGAGGAGGGCGGCGAAATCGTCGCGGCTCGGGCTGCGCCCCAGAGCGGTACCAGCGGTCATTCTGTCTCCTGAACGGCCTCCGGCGGAGGCCCGTTGCGTCGGCGGCTCGCGTTGCACGCACCCCCGCTCGCCGCGGCCGCTCCCTTGGATCTCCCGGGAGAGGCGACCGGTCCCGCAGGATCCGGCTTGCCGACGCGTCGATACGGATGACGAGGGCGGTCCAGCCGGCGGCTCGGCGGCCGCGCCAGATGACGAGCGCGCGCGAGCGGGTCCGGAAAGACCCGCGTGCCATACAGCAACGGCCCTGCGACTTCAACCGAAAGGGTTTTTCGGTGCGGGACCGCGTGACTGCGCCGCGGCCACGTGCCAGTCTTGCAGGGGATCGAACGGACGCGATAGGTCCGCCAGCCTGACGGAGCATGTCCCGGATCCGCTCAGTGCCCCCGCGAAGACCGTCTCGGTCCGGGGGCGGCTCGCTGGCGCGGGGGTCCGGCGACGGGTTGGGGGAAGAGAACGTGCCGCGCTTCGAATTCGGCTCCTGCCCGGATGGCAGCCACACTCCCGGACCGGTACCCGGCGCGTGGATCGAGGCCTGACGTCCGATGCCGACCGCCCACACCATGCCGATGGAGATGCTGACGCGGAAGCTCGACAGCATCACGCGTCTCGGCGAGGCCGAGCGCAGCGCGCTCCTCAGCCTGCCGCACACGGTCCGGAGTTTGCCCGCCCGCCACGACATCGCCCGGTTCGGCGACAGGCCGTCGCACTGCTGTCTCGTGCTGCAGGGCTGGGTCTCCCGCTACGCCGCCCTCTCCGACGGTGACCGACAGATCCTGTCGTTCTACGTCGCGGGGGACATGCCGGACCTGCAGAGCCTGCACCTGCACCGGATGGATCACAACCTCGCCACCCTGACGGCCTGCGTCATCGCATTCATCCCGCACGACGAGCTCCGGCCGGTCCTCCGGCGCCATCCCGACCTCGCGGACGCCCTGTGGCGCGACACCCTGATCGACGCCGCGCATTACCGGGAGCGGATCACCAGCCTGGGCCGGCGGCAGGCCCTCGGCCGTGTCGCGCACGTGTTCTGCGAATTGTATCTCCGGCAACGGGTCGTGGGCCTAGCGACCGGGCCGAGCTGTCCGCTGGCGCCGAAGCAATCGGAACTGGCCGACGCCCTCGGCCTCACCAGCGTCCACCTCAACCGGGTGCTGCGCACGCTCCGTCAGCGGAAGCTGGTCACTCTGACGGGCGGCGTCCTGACGATCGAGGATTGGGATGAGCTGGTGACCGTGGCCGAGTTCGACCCCACCTTCCTGCACCAGGACAACGACGCCCCGGCCATCCATGAGGCGGCCAAGATCGCTTAGCATTCCGAGCCGCGCCCGAATGGGTTCGGCGTGGGGCCTCGCGGCTCACGCGCCGCCGCGTGGCCAGCGCGGACTTCGCGCCGGCTTGTCGGCACAAGGCCACTCGGTTCAGGCCGCCTGGGCGAGAGCATCCTGCGTGTCGTGCACCGCGTCGGTGTGAACATCGAACTGGATGAGCTGGGCGGTTCCGAAGCTCGTCGTGAGCGCGCAGTCGGTGGCGTCGCGACCGCGGGCCATGACGATGCGGCCGATGCGCGGGCGGTTGTGCCGGGCGTCGAACGTGTACCAGCGCGGCCCCTCCGGCCCGTGAAGATAG